>CP110830.1:0-1200000 GCA_026239495.1 Spiroplasma phoeniceum
TAAATCTTATATTCAATCAGCGTGAGAAGGAGCAAGCAAACATATTGTGTCACAATTTACCCAAGGCTCATCAATGACACAATGACAAAATAGTCCATTGCGAGCTAGCTATTTTGAACCAAATGGTATTACACCAGGTGAATTTAAAGCATCTTATATTACAGCTAGTATTGCTGGGGCAAAGACGCTAATTTTACCTGGTTTTAGTCATGCCAATACCATTGGTTGAGCAGCAAACTTAGTGGATAATGTTATTTTTATTGATGGTAGTGGTCAGAATGTCCATAAAAATATGGACCCACATGGTCCGTTAGTTGATAATATTGTCGGAATTTTATTTCAAAAAGAAATTGCTGGTTTTTTAGCGGGTCTTGTTACAGCAATATGACTTAATTTGCATCAAACAGAATTTCAACAACAGTTAAATATTGCAACTTATGGAGGAATGGACAATCCAGTTGGTGTTTCAAATTATTTATGAGGATTTTTATTATCAGCGGATGTATTTAATGAAATTATTAAAACCGATATTAGATATCCTAATTTACATCAATTGATGACATATATTTTAGCAATAATTAAAAACATAAACCCCAAAATTAATAATTTATTACCAATAAGAAAAGTTCAAGAAGTATTAAATGATAATGAATCATGGTTTTCACAATCATTTAACCAAGGAGAAGGAAAAGTAATTTCTGATTATTTAATTAATAAAAAAGCAAGTATTATTTTTCCTGTTGCAGGACCACAAACCCAAGATACAATTGACCGAATTAAATATAATAAAACTAAAACAAAAGTTGTTGGAGTTGATACAGCACAATCGCAAATATATGGTGATGAATATATTATTACTAGTGGGTTATTAAATATTGCACAAGCAACAGAAGACGCTTTATCTAATATCTATTCACCAACTTGTAGTTATAATAATGTAACTAAAAAATGAGATAATAAGCAATTTGATTCTTGTTGAATTAATACTGACCAATCTTCAAAAACAAATTCAAATTGATTAGGGATTGAAAAAACAAAATGGATTGATGATAGTATTATTAATTATATTAATAACGATGCAAAGATTACTAAATTAACAACAACAATTGGGATGATTTATGATCAAATTAAACAAGAGCATTTTACTGATACATTAAAATTAACTTATCAAACAAAAAATAAAGTAAAAACTGAATTATTAAAAACGTTAGAAAAAGGCTTACTATAAAAATAATATATTTTTTGCATAAATTTTAAAAAGTATAGTATAATAGTCATAGATAGTGTGGCGTTTATATGAAAGGCTTCTTTACAACAAGCATAACAATCTTAGATTTAGACATTCCAGTAATAGGGTTAATTGGTTTTCTACTAGGATTTGCACCGCTATTATTGTTTGTTTATTTTATTATTACTTTTTCTTTATTTCGAATTAAAAAAAGCAGGAGTAATTGAACAAATATTGTAAAATTAAAACAAGAAACTAGTTTTAAGGAAAAAATTGAGTATTTTGAACAAGAAATTATGCTAGCTAAAAAAATGGGTGATAAAAACTAGCAGTTTACTTTTTAATACAATGTTATTCACATTTAGGGCAGGTGAAACAAAGCGTGGGTTTTTTTAATACGGTTAAATCGTTTATGGTAAAAGATAAAAAACATGAGCAACCACCAATACAATCAGCAAATCGTTTTGGTGATAATTTTAATCTTGAATTAAGAAACCAAAATAATGTTGATTTTAACCAGAATCAACATTATCCAAATGGAATGCCTCAAAATTATCTTTCGTCAAATCAATACTTTCGTCCAAATGAAGCATATAAACAAAACCAATTAAATAATATGGAAATGTTATATCAAAATAATAATACAATTCGTCCAGCGTGAATGAACTTAAGTAACCAATATAATTATTATGCTAATAATCATGACCGCCAGTATCTTGAAGAAGACCCTAATATAATGAATGTAAATGCTTCACAAATGCCACCTGGTTATGTTGAACCATATTATAATCACGATGCGGCGCAAAATTATTTGCGTACAGTTCATCAACAAATTTTGCCACGCCGAATTCAGCAGCATATAACAAGTTCTAATTATGATAAATATTGGTCAGGACAAAAAAATCAAGGGCAATATGACAATGCTGAATTTATGGGAGATCATAACCACGGCGATCGTTATGTTAACGATGAAAATATGTATGCAAATCAATATCGCCCTCCTTATCAATCGCGTGTTGCATCACCGTATCATCAATCACAAGTTAATGAACAATTTAATCGTTTAGCATTATCTTATGATAGCAAAGAACCCTATCGTGTTGCAAATTCAGCACAATATTTTGATGATAATCAAATGATGACAAATTCAATGCCAGCGCCACCATCCTATTATCAAAATGGTCATTTTACTCCATCAGCTCAATTTGACCCACCATCTTTAACAAACAGTAGGGAAAATAATCGTTATGCTTATCAACCACAGTTATCAGAAAAACAACGTCGTCGTCGTTTTAATAAGGAATATGCTAACCGTTTAATTCCATTAGAAATTGCTAGTGAGATTCGTTCAGAGAAAGTTCGTACCTTAATTATGATTATTATTGGTTTTATTGGCATAATGATGACAAGTTTATTTATTGCCTTATATTTTATTTCTCATAAACAAGAATTAGAAGCAATTATGGGAATTAAAGCGAAATATATTCCTCATTCATTTTTAACAATTACTTTTTTGTTAATTTCTCTAGGATTATTGTTTGCTGGTATTTTTGATTTATCACGAGTTAGAATTGAAACAAATAGTTATCTTTCTAATTTAACACGGGGGAATCATACTATTCCGCATTTCTTAATTGATAATTATAAAAAAATGACTGTTCGTAGTATTATTTTAAATTGATTAGCATTTTCGACTTATTTCTTTGGAGGAATTATTTTAGGAATTTTATATGGTTTTCAACAATACTCAGGTGAAGAGTTCCGGTTTGGTTTTTGAAATTGAGGCATTGTTGATGATTTAACAGCGGCCATTACAATTACAATCATTATTTTAATCGCAACATTAAGCGTTCATATTGCGAATATTATTTTAACAAAAAAAAGAAAAGCAAATATTATTGGTTATTATGGATATGAAATTGTTCATCCAGAAGAATTAGCAGCTTTAAAGAAAAAAACAAACCGGATTTGTTTAGTAATTTTTATTATTTTCTTAATTATTTTAACAATAGTAATTTCAATTCCATGATTAATTGCTCGTCGTCGTAAACGAAACGGCGACGCATTACTTGGTCGTTGGTTTAACCGAAATTAAATATTGTTTTAAAAATAATTGATAATGTTTTTCTTAACCAAAAGATAAATAATAATTGTTATTGTTTATTATTACATTCTAATGTTAGTAAAAAAATTTTTTATATGAAAATATCATTAGATTTTAAAATATGATTTCTTAATTTTTTTTATTTGCAAGATAACTTTTATCTTGCAAATAATTTGTTAAAGGCACGACGGTGCCTTTTTATATATATTATTCAATATAATAGACTTCTTGCATAACCCATTAAAATAATTTCAAATATTTGTAAAAAGGGGTTAATATAAAATTATAATTTTAATTAATTATGTCTTTTATTTAAAAATTTAATATTTTGCCACAACGAAAAATTATTTTATTATTCAAATTCGTTAATTTTAAATAAATCTTTTATGATAACTATAATAATTGTAAATTATAAATTGAAGCAATTAAATTAAATCTTAAACTAAATCTTTTTCTACGATTTCTATATTTTTCTGTAATAATTTTAAATTTTTTAAGAATAGCAAAAATATTTTCAATAATAATTCTTATTTTTGAAACTAGTCTATTATGTTGTTTTTGTTCTTTATTTAAATGTTTTTTCTTATTTTTCTTTGTGGGCATTATAACATTATTGTGAATTTTTTGTATTCCTTGATAACCACTATCAACTATTAATTTGGTATTTTTTAAAATTGAGATTTTTGATTCTTTAAATAAAGCATAATCATGTTTTTCCAAGCGAAAAACTTGTTGCAATCATTTTTTTAGTTTCTTGTTCGATAATTACTTGTGTTTTAATGGTGTGTTTTTTCTTTTTACCAGAATAAGATTGTTTTTGTCTTTTTTTAAGCGTTTGATTGGGGTTTCGGTAACATCAATAATAATAATTTTATCATTAAAATAATCATTTATTAGCGATTTTTTACCAGCTAGTTGTTGAAAATCATAGTGTTTAATTAAAATATCTTCAATTCACTTGATATTGCGATAACAATTAGCTTCACTAATTCCGAAATTTTTTCCAAGATGAAAATAAGTTCGATATTCTCGTCAATACGATAAAGTCATCAATAATCGATTTTCTAGTGATAATTTATTAGCTTTGCCACCTTTTTTAAATTTTTCTATTTCAGCTACTTGTAAAATATCTAACATTTTATTAAAAATATCTTGTTTTATTCCTGTTAATCTTAATCATTCTTTATCATTAATATTTTTAAATTCATCAAATTTCATAATTTAATATCCTCATAAATTATATTTTATAATAATATTTTAATAATAAAACCAGGTATCGCAAGAAGTCTATTAAAAATAATATTTTTATTTTGTTATTTTTTGTAATTATTGATTTTTATTTTTAATTTGTTATAATTTTATTAACTTTTTATCGTTTAGTTTTACAGTATACAAATTAATGCTAGCAAAGTTTTAATTGAAAAAATAACATTAGAAGAAGCAACGAATGAGTATATTGATTTTTTCTTATTAGATAATAAAGGTTAAAAATTTTATTAATTTTATCTTTTTTATTTTTTTGTTTTAATATAAAATTATGTTATGTTTTGTTATAATGATGATATAGAAGTGAGGTAAATATTTATGGAATACAAAATTCGTAGTAAAAATATTATTATTACCGATGCAATGAACCAATATTTAGTTGATACTTTTAATAAATTATTAAAATATCAACAAGTTAATAAAAATGATCTTGTTCATGTTGACATTGAATTTACGAAAGAAAACAATATTGTAATTCACACTGCAATTGATATTAGAGGGCGAAATAATTTTTTAAAAGCAGAAGTTCGCAATAGCGATTTTTATAAGGCAGTTGATCAAAGTTTATATAAAGTTGAAGAACAATTAAAAAAAATTAAAGGCAAACAAGAAGACCGTAATAATAAAAATGAATCATTAGGAAAATTTTATAGTGAAGTGATTGCCGCAGAAGAAGAAGAACCTGATCTTGAATAATTTTCATAAATAAAAAATGTTTAACTAAATTTATTTAAACATTTTTTATAATAGACTTCTTGCATAACCCATTAAAATAATTGCAAATATTTGTAAAAAGGGGTTAATATAAAATTATAATTTTAATTAATTATGTCTTTTATTTAAAAATTTAATATTTTGCCACAACGAAAAATTATTTTATTATTCAAATTCGTTAATTTTAAATAAATCTTTTATGATAACTATAATAATTGTAAATTATAAATTGAAGCAATTAAATTAAATCTTAAACTAAATCGTTTTCTACGATTTCTATATTTTTCTGTAATAATTTTAAATTTTTTAAGAATAGCAAAAATATTTTCAATAATAATTCTTATTTTTGAAACTAGTCTATTATGTTGTTTTTGTTCTTTATTTAAATGTTTTTTCTTATTTTTCTTTGTGGGCATTATAACATTATTGTGAATTTTTTGTATTCCTTGATAACCACTATCAACTATTAATTTGGTATTTTTTAAAATTGCGATTTTTTATTCTTTAAATAAAGCATAATCGTGTTTTTTACCAAGTGAAAAACTTGTTGCAATAATTTTTTTGGTTTCTTGTTCGATAATTACTTGTGTTTTAATAGTGTGTTTTTTCTTTTTACCAGAATAAGATTGTTTTTGTCTTTTTTTGGGCGTTGGATTGGGGCTTCGGTAGCATCAATAATAATAGTTTTATAATTAAAATAATCATTTATTAGTGCTTTTTTACCAGCAACTTGCTGAAAATCAGGGTGTTTAATTAAAATATCTTCAATTCACTTGATATTGCGATAACAATTAGCTTCACTAATTCCGAAATTTTTTCCAAGATGAAAATAAGTTCGATATTCTCGTCAATACGATAAAGTCATCAATAATCGATTTTCTAGTGATAATTTATTAGCTTTGCCACCTTTTTTAAATTTTTCTATTTCAGCTACTTGTAAAATATCTAACATTTTATTAAAAATATCTTGTTTTATTCCTGTTAATCTTAATCATTCTTTATCATTAATATTTTTAAATTCATCAAATTTCATAATTTAATATCCTCATAAATTATATTTTATAATAATATTTTAATAATAAAACCAGGTATCGCAAGAAGTCTAATAATTACTTGTTATTACTTGGTGTACTTGCTGTGTTTGTTTTATTAACACGAATTGCTCCAATTCCTTCTAATAATCACATTAAAGCACCAATTAGAGCAATTAATTCACCAACAATAATTACTCATGCTGAAAATTCTTTTGTTGAAGTAATAATTGCACCAATAATTCCAATAATTACAATAGTAATAAAAATAATTCCAGCAACTAATTTAGCAATTTTACGACGAATAAAGGTTGCAACACAGATAAATAAGAAAGCTGTAATCAAAATAATTGTACCATTATCACCAGTATTATTGTGAACAAAAAGTTTTGTGTTAACATTAACGTTTGGAAAAGAATTTAAGATTGATAAGATAAATAATCATAACCCAGAAATTCAAATCATTACTTTTTGGAACGTCACATTAATTTTAATCATTTCATATTTCATTTTTGCCATTGTTTTTTCTCCTTAACCATAACATTATTTATATTATAACTTAGTTTTAAAAATATTAATTATAAATTAAATAATTCTTAAAATATCGTTTGGTTTAATATTTAAAAAATTAATCATTCCAGGAGCAAGACAATAGACAAAATAACATTGTGGAAAATAATGACTCATTTTTTGTGGTCCAAAATTTTGAATTGTTTGAATAACTTCAAAATTTTTATTGCAAAAAATAACATCAAGTTGATAAAAAATTCCAAAACTATTAAAACCACGTACTTTACGTAATAAATATCCATCTTTTATTGTGATATCATTTGGTTGAATTAAACTCGTGAATTTTTCCCGAAAAGTTTTAATCACATGAATATTAATGTCTTGTGAAATACTATTAACAGTTAATGCTTTACGATTTTTTAATAAATAATATTTTTTATTTCGTTTATGTTTTGTCCGATTAAATTTATAAACTACTTTTGATAAAAATCCCATGCATAACACCTTTTTTCTTTTTTCTTAACAATTATATAAAATTATATTATAATTACCAAGAGAAAAGAGGTGTTATTTATGAAATTTGCATTGTTTTTAGCAAAAGGTTTTGAAGAAGGCGAAGCAATTATTACAACTGACGTGTTACGACGAGGAGGCATTAAGCTAGAATTAATTAGTATTACTAAAGCATTAGAAGTTGTTTCATCCCACGATGTTACGATTAAGGCTGATAAATTAATTGAAGATATTAAATATGAAGATTATGATGGTTTCATTTTACCAGGTGGTCGCATTGGCGTTGATAATCTTGCAAAAAATGAGATGTTAAAAGATTGGTTATTAAAAGCCAATAATGATCAAAAAACAATTGCTGCAGTTTGTGCGGCGCCCCAAATTTTAGGACATTTAGGAATTTTAGACAATAAAGAAGCCACCAGTTATCCGGGATGTATCGAAGGGATGGAAAAGGTAATTTATAATGATGAAATGGCTGCTATTACTGATGGTCATATTATTACTGGGGCTTCAGTTGGTTCAACAATGAATTTTGCTTTAGCAATTGCCGACCGAGTTTTAAGAGCAGAAAAAGTAATTAAACTTCAAAATGAATTAGTAATTCGTGATTAATTTAGTTATATTAAATGTTTGCATAATAAATTGCAAAAGAGTATAATTAAAATATCTCAAATAATCACATTAATTTTGTATAAATTTTTTAGAAAATCTTAAAAGTCATTCTGATAAATTTTCTTAATACTTTGTTCAGATAAAAAAGGGTAGTAAGAAAAAAGTTTAGGTTTTGGTATAAAAATTATTCTTTATTTTAAATATATTTCTAAAACACTGATAAATAAACCTTTTAAAAATTTATCTAATTATTTTATTTATATTTTTTATAAAACCTAAGATTTTGTAATACTATCTAAAAAATATTTTAAAATTTTAGTTGAGGTAGGGATGTTAATTTGTTATATTTAAATAACAATAATGTTTTTTAACTATAATTTAAATAAATATTAGTTTATATTTTTTTTTGTTTAAAACTGAACTACAATAAGGAGGAAAGAAAATGAAAAATTTACTAGCCCTTTTAGGAGCTATTTCATTAGTAGGGTCAAATGCCGCTTTAATGACAGCATGTAATATTAAAAAAGAAGATACAAATCTTGAAAATCTTAAGCTCGAATTGTCACAATATGTTGAAACACCATTTTTTTCTTCATCATCAAATGAAACAAGTGAGAAGTTCACAACAATGTTAAGCAGTCGTCTTAATTTAGGCAGCTATAAATTAGCTGTTAAAAATGATGCAACATTTGTGCAACCAAAGATTATTGATAATAATCATTCAGATGAAAAAATAGCACAAGCTAATATGTCAACTATTTTACAACAACAAGACTCTAAAAAAGGTTTAGATGTTGTTAATGGAACTGCTAGTGTTAGTATTTTAAAAAAAGATAAAGAAGAATTCAATATTAAAATTCAATGAGTTACAAATGAGTTAATTCTTTTAAAAAATACTGTCAATAAAATTGACAATATGAGTAGTAAATTACAAAATATTAATTTACCATTGCCGCCATTAGTAAAAGGAGCAAATATAACTTTTGCTGATTTATATACTTTTATTGGCTTATTGCCTTTACCAGAGAAAGAAATTATGGAGATTGATTTAACTAAAATTAATGAACCAGATTTTCTTGAAAAATTTGACACACTATTAAATATTATTGCTGAAAATCTTAAGACTTTACAATTTGATATTAGTGGTTATCTTAATAAATATATTTATTTTAATCAAATTCTTGTTGGAAAAGGGACAGTTAAGGACCTTTTACATAATATAGCGCCTGATTTAATTGCTTTATTACAATGATTTGTTAAAGAAGGAAAAGAAAAAATTGAATCAACACATAATACAGTTCTGCCATTAATCCAATATTTATTCTCACCAGTTAATAGCAATTTAAAAGAAAATATTAAAGTTGCTTTTGCTGAAACAGGGTATTTTTATCAAAATACTAATACAAATTTAGACAGTTTAATATTTCATACTTTAACTGGTTATCGAAGCGATTACAAAGAAACGGATAGTAAATATCGATTATCATTATATATATTATTTATTGTTAGTGAAATTAACCAAAGTAAAGTAAAAAATTTTCTTAGTTTAAAACCAACTTTATTAATTGAAAGTATTTTAGATATTTTTGCTGCAAAAGGTGAAAAAGGAATTGATGCTGTTAACACAAATCTTATTCAGCCAAAGACATGACAATGGATTGGTGTAATTGTCACTATTTTTCTTACTAAAATTGAGTTTTTCTTAGGTCCACAATTAATGAATTATGCTGGTTCTAATATTTTACGTGATTTTGGAATAAGTAATACTGAGTTAAAAAGTAATGATGTTACAATGAGTGCCGGAACAGTTAAATTACAATTTAAAACCCCTGGGCAAGATGGTAAGTGAGAAAATTTTAGGGCAATTATTTATGAGAATAATACTCCTAACTTAAAACAAATTATAAATGCTGTTGACTTTAAATTAAGTTTTACAAATATTAAATTTAAAGTTACAACAAAAACTAATGAAAAAATTACTTATGAAACTAGTGGTCAATCTCATTTTGATTTGTGATTATCAGATAATTATGAATAATATATATAATGAAAAAGTTTTCAATTTTTAATTGAAAAATTTTTTAATTCTTTTTTTGTTTATAATTAATTTAGAATAATATACTTATTGCGTAACCTATTAAAAAATTGTAAATATTTGTAAAAAGACACTAATAGAAAAATATGATTTTAATTAATTATGTTTTTTATTTAAAAATTTAATATTTTGCCACAAAAAAATGAATTTATTATTTAAATTCTTCTTTAATTTTGTCGAAAACTCTTGATGAAATAAAAAAAATCATCAATATGACAATTTAAAAACTAATTTTGTGTAAGATTATGATTTTGTTTTAAATTTTTTAAACGTTAAAATATAATACCGTTGATTGTTGGTTTGGTGTTAAACCTTTATGTTGGTATTTTCATTTTCAGAGCTTTAAATAATTTTGAATATTAGTGAAACCCAAACCATGATAATGAATTAAGGCTTCTTTAAGACTGGATTGTAATTTATTAATCTTATTTAACTTTCGATAACTAGTATCAGGGTTTGTACTAGTTTTGGTGGAATATAGAGTAGAATTTGTTTGTTTTGCTACTAATAAATATAGTGGTTGCATGTCAGAAATAATCGTTGATTTTTCTTTAATCAATTGCTTATTCATATTTTCAATAATTCATTGTTTTTGTAATCGTTTGGTATTGGTAGATTGAACAAAAATATTATTATTGCTATCAACTGCCATTTGAATACAGCATTTGGTATTGGTTGAAAATGGATCGAGATGAGTTTTTCGTTTATCAAATTTATCTTTAAAATTACCTTTATGGATTTCTTTAATAAATGTTTCATCCATTTGAATTTGACCATTTAATTTTTTAAATTTTAATTGGGTATTTTCTAATTGTTTTGATTGCATTAATTTTTGTCGATTATACCAAGCAGTTTTTGGGGTTGTTTTAATAAAACGAGAAATTATTTTGCTAGATTGTTCTAATAATGCAATTTGAATTAATAAATTTCATTGTTCATAATTTAAATGACTTCAATAAGTAAAATGATGACGAAAAGCATCAAAACTAGCACGACATTTTTTACATAAATATTTTTGTTTTCCTTCAGGATTATGACCATTTTTAACACAATGAAAAGATTTGCAATTAGGACATGTAATGCCTTTATCTCTAAATTTTTGATCAATTTCATTTAAACGTTTTTGTTTTTTGATTACCTTTACTTCTTTTTTTATTTTTTCATAAAATTCTAAAAATTGATCATCTGTAAAACTGTTTTTTAATTCTGTAATTATTTTTTCCATCAATTATTTACCTCTATATATTAAAAATATACCTAAAATTAGGTATATTCTATAAATATCAAGAGTTTTCGACAAAATTAAAGAAATTCTTTAATTTTAAATAAATCTTCTATGCTAACTACAAATTATAAATTGAAGCAATTAAATTAAATATTAAACTAAATCGTTTTCTTCGATTACGATATTTTTCTGTAATAATTTTAAATTTTTTAAGAATAGCAAAAATATTTTCAATAATAATTCTCATTTTTGAAACTATTCTATTACGTTGTTTTTGTACTTTATTTAAAGGGTTTTTCTTTGTTTTTTTGTGGGTATTAGAACATTATTGTGAATTTTTTGAATTCCTTGATAACCAATATCAACTATTAATTTGGTATTTTTTAAAATTGAGATTTTTGATTCTTTAAATAAATCATAATCATGTTTTTTTCCAATCGAAAAACTTGTTGCAATAATTTTTTTGGTTTCTTGTTCGATAATTACTTGTGTTTTAATAGTGTGTTTTTTCTTTTTACCAGAATAAGATTGTTTTTGTCTTTTTTTGGGCGTTGGATTGGGGTCTTGGTAAAATCAATAATAATAGTTTTATCATTAAAATAATCATTTATTAGTGCTTTTTTACCAGCAACTTGCTGAAAATCAGGGTGTTTAATTAAAATATCTTCAATTCACTTGATATTGCGATAACAACTAGATTCACTAATATCAAAACTTTTAGCAAGATGAAAATAAGTCCGATATTCTCGTCAATACGATAAAGTCATCAGTAGCCGATTTTCTAGTGATAATTTATTAGTTTTGCCACCTTTTTTAAATTTTTATATTTCAGCTACTTGTAAAATATTTAACATTTTATTAAAAGTAGCTTTTTTGCTCCGGTTAATAGCAACAATTCTTTATCATTAATAAAATTAAATTTATCAAATTTCATAATTTTAATCTCCTATAATTTCTATTTTAATTTAAAAATATTTTATAGGAATTTTAAAATAATTAGATTAGTTTATGCAAGAAGTCTAATATAATAAATCAAAGAAAAGAAATTATAAAAATTAAATAATTTGTAATGAAAAATAGTTTAATTTTTAATTTTAAAGATACTATCTGATGAATAATGCAAATAAAAAAATCGCCCTAATAAGCAGTTACTTTAATTTATATTTAATTGCTTTATTTATATTTTTGTAAAACCTAAGTTTTTTTCCGACTACCAATAATGGCAATTTACAAAAAGGACGTTATCCTATTCTTTGTTTTTTCTAAGATAACAAATAAATAATATTTGAAAATGTGATATAATAATAAATGATTTACAACATAATAGGATATGATTGGACTAAAGGAAGTATAAACAATGAAAAATGATATGCGCGCTATATATGATAAAATGTGTGATACCTGTAAAAAAACCTTTAAAAAAATTATTTTAGCAATTCGTAGTGACCAAACAAAAGATGTTAATAATTTACTTCTTTTTGTTTGTAAAATTAATACAACATTTACTCTTAAAGAAGATGCAGGAATAATGCCAATTGCATTAATTAATTGTAAGGACAATAAGTATACTTTTTTTTGAAAAAATAATTTTTTAGATGTCTCAGGCAATCCAAAAGTTCCTGTTGTTAACCAAACAATTCAATTATCAAAAGAAACAATTGACAAAATTCCAACTCATCGTCATTCGTTGCCAATTAAGTCTAAACCACCGATTGAAAAAGTTCCTGTAGTTCAAGAAAAGAAATTTGAAACATTAAAACCAATTCCTGAAGTAAAAAATAAATTAGAATTAGAGGTGGCAAGTAAAATTGAAATGCCAGATAATGATAAAAATAAGGATAATAATGATATTAAAGAAAAACCTATTGATTTGCCAACTGAATTAGTGATACCATCACCTTCAATTGACGGTGAAGCTATTGCTTTGGCAAAAAAAATGGAACCCGATTCTATGACATCAATGCGTAAAATTTTACATACTATTAACCGAAAAATACAATTCAAAATTTGAAGTTTAGTTGTTATTTTAGCAATATCACTTGTTGGTTTTGGCATTGGTGGATGACAATTATGAAAACACTTTGCAAACACTGCAAATAATGAAAATAGTGGTGGAGGCGTTAGTGAACGAACTAATATTACTTTATTAGGTGGCGACTTAAGTAAACAAGTTATTGAAATTGAAGATTCAAATAATTGGATGGATTTATACGGTGCTTTATTAACCTTAGAAATTGGTTCCAAAAATGATGGGAAATTACAGCCACAACTGTTAGAAGCAATTAAAGATCCAGCCACTACTTTAACTTTTAGTAGTGAACGTTTTCACGAAGATAAAACAGCCTATGCAGCTACAATTATTATTGATACAGATAATTCAACTAATTTTTATGGTATTACTAATATTGCAATCCAAGCTAAGTCAAAACGAATTAATATTATTAATTTGGGCACAAATTTAGCAGATACTCCTGTTGATATTTCAAGTGACATACCTAAAGATATTTTATCAGCTATGATAGAAAATTCAGAAATTTCAAATGAGCTATTACCAGAATCATTAGCGTTTTTAAAAACGGCGCAAAAAGATGAAAATTTATTTCTAAGAATTGATGGTAGTGTTAATAAAAAACCTGACGCAACATCTGATGTGCAATTAGTTATTTTAGCGGATAAATCAAATCTTTATAAAGGAACAGCTTCATTTTTCTTGAAAGTAAAATGAAAATTATAACAATTAATTTTTAAACTTATTATTATCTATGATTTTTTTTATTTTTAAAAAGGATTTCTTGTAATTTACAAGTTAATCTAATATAGAAGGAAGATAGGAGAGATGTATGCTTCAATTTATTGAACAGTTCAAGATATTAATGCAAATTTAATTTATTTAGAACATAATAATTATTGTTATGAAATTAATTTAGTTACAAATAAATTATTTAAGTTTAAGAAAACAATACAGATTAATTATAGATTGCACCCAGTTTAGTAAGTATTAATAAAAAAAGTTATAAACTTTTATTTATTAGACTTCTTGCATAACCCATTAAAATAATTTCAAATATTTGTAAAAAGGGGTTAATATAAAATTATAATTTTAATTAATTATGTCTTTTATTTAAAAATTTAATATTTTGCCACAACGAAAAATTATTTTATTATTCAAATTCGTTAATTTTAAATAAATCTTTTATGATAACTATAATAATTGTAAATTATAAATTGAAGCAATTAAATTAAATCTTAAACTAAATCGTTTTCTACGATTTCTATATTTTTCTGTAATAATTTTAAATTTTTTAAGAATAGCAAAAATATTTTCAATAATAATTCTTATTTTTGAAACTAGTCTATTATGTTGTTTTTGTTCTTTATTTAAATGTTTTTTCTTAGTTTTCTTTGTGGGCATTATAACATTATTGTGAATTTTTTGTATTCCTTGATAACCACTATCAACTATTAATTTGGTATTTTTTAAAATTGCGATTTTTGATTCTTTAAATAAAGCATAATCGTGTTTTTTGCCAAGTGAAAAACTTGTTGCAATAATTTTTTTGGTTTCTTGTTCGATAATTACTTGTGTTTTAATAGTGTGTTTTTTCTTTTTACCAGAATAAGATTGTTTTTGTCTTTTTTTGGGCGTTGGATTGGGGTTTCGGTAGCATCAATAATAATAGTTTTATCATTAAAATAATCATTTATTAGTGCTTTTTTACCAGCAACTTGCTGAAAATCAGGGTGTTTAATTAAAATATCTTCAATTCACTTGATATTGCGATAACAATTAGCTTCACTAATTCCGAAATTTTTTCCAAGATGAAAATAAGTTCGATATTCTCGTCAATACGATAAAGTCATCAATAATCGATTTTCTAGTGATAATTTATTAGCTTTGCCACCTTTTTTAAATTTTTCTATTTCAGCTACTTGTAAAATATCTAACATTTTATTAAAAATATCTTGTTTTATTCCTGTTAATCTTAATCATTCTTTATCATTAATATTTTTAAATTCATCAAATTTCATAATTTAATATCCTCATAAATTATATTTTATAATAATATTTTAATAATAAAACCAGGTATCGCAAGAAGTCTATTATATATTTTTCTTTCCGAATTGAATATCATTTATTTCATTTTTTAACATCTGTAAATTGTAAATGCAAATTTAGCACTTTATGAACTATAAAATAAAGATTTTTAAATTTTTAAAGATCTGTTATAAAAATTAAAGCAAAAATATCTTTTATTTTATGGCTTATTTTCGTTAATTAATTACTAAAATTAAATATTAAGCTTAAAACTAAGATTTTCATTCATATAAAAATTGCTACACTTCATAGTACAATTTACAATCATTAATATATTCATCATGAGATAAATAAATATTTTTATGAATTGTTGCTTTTTTTAATAAATAATGAAAACTTTCAATAACAATATTATAAGCACAATGATAATTTTTATCCATAGAAATTCTAATTTTATTAGATATACATTTATTATTATATATTTTTGATGTGTATTGAAGTCCATGATCTGAATGAATTATTATGCTACTGAGATCTTTTTTTGTTTGTTTAATTTTATTAATTGCAGCATCTAAATTGTTCATAACAATTTTGTTATCATTATATTTTGATGACTGCATATCAACAATTTCTTTAGCATATCCATCAATTATTGTTGATTGATAATGTTTTTTACCATTTCAAATTAAATAAGTTGCATCAGTAAATAAAACTTTAAATTTGCACAGTTTCAAATATTAGCACTTTTTATCTAAATTCAAATCTTAGTTTTAAGCTTAATATTTAATTTTAGTAATTAATTAACGAAAATAAGCCATAAAATAAAAGATATTTTTGCTTTAATTTTTATAACAGATCTTTAAAAATTTAAAAAGATTGATTTTATATTTCATAAAGTGCTACATTTGCATTTACAATTTACAATTAAAATGCTTTTTAATTCAAATTGAATTGGAGGAATTTTTAATTTTAAAATCCTTCTATAATTATTATAATCAACAATATAATTATCTATCATATTTTTTAGCTCATTAAATTTTTGTATTTTGTTATATTTTTATTTTCTGTTTTTAAAATTGAAAACCAATTTTCAATAGGTGAATTATCTAAACAATTTCCACGTCGATACATACTTATAGTGACTCCATAATCTCTTAATAAATCAAAATATGCACGTGAAGTAAAATGAACGCCCTGATCAGAATTAATTATTAATTGACCAGGTTTAATTTTTCGATTAATTAAGCTTTGTTTTAAACAATTAATTACTCAATTTACTGCTGGCCTTACTGTTAGTGAGTATCAAACAATTGCATTGCTAAATAAGTCTTTAATAGCAAATAAATATACTGATTCTGAATATATTTTAATTATTGTAATATCAATTGATCATTTTTGATTGATTTGATTAGAATGAAAATTACGTTTAAGTAAATAGGTGTATTTTTTATGTTCATATAACATATTATTAAAATGTTTAATTCATTTTTTATGTTTAATTCTAACTTCAGAACATATTTGTAATATCTTCATATAACGATATACAGTGCTTGCTGATATTTTTATTTTTTGTTCTTCCAAATCAAGTTTTATTTGTCGATGACCTTTATTTTTATTGTTTTTTCAAATTATTTTAATTATTTCTAATATATTGTAATCAATTTTTCATTCATATTTTTCATGAATATTAGACTTCTTGCGATACCTGGTTTTATTATTAAAATATTATTATAAAATATAATTTATGAGGATATTAAATTATGAAATTTGATGAATTTAAAAATATTAATGATAAAGAATGATTAAGATTAACAGGAATAAAACAAGATATTTTTAATAAAATGTTAGATATTTTACAAGTAGCTGAAATAGAAAAATTTAAAAAAGGTGGCAAAGCTAATAAATTATCACTAGAAAATCGATTATTGATGACTTTATCGTATTGACGAGAATATCGAACTTATTTTCATCTTGGAAAAAATTTCGGAATTAGTGAAGCTAATTGTTATCGCAATATCAAGTGAATTGAAGATATTTTAATTAAACACCCTGATTTTCAACAATTAGCTGGTAAAAAATTACTAATAAATGATTATTTTAATTATAAAACTATTATTATTGATGCTAACGAAACCCCAATCCAACGCACAAAAAAAGACAAAAACAATCTTATTCTGGTAAAAAGAAAAAACACACTATTAAAACACAAGTAATTATCGAACAAGAAACCAAAAAAATTATTGCAACAAGTTTTTCACTTGGTAAAAAACACGATTATGCTTTATTTAAAGAATCAAAAATCGCAATTTTAAAAAATACCAAATTAATAGTTGATAGTGGTTATCAAGGAATACAAAAAATTCACAATAATGTTATAATGCCCACAAAGAAAACTAAGAAAAAACATTTAAATAAAGAACAAAAACAACATAATAGACTAGTTTCAAAAATAAGAATTATTATTGAAAATATTTTTGCTATTCTTAAAAAATTTAAAATTATTACAGAAAAATATAGAAATCGTAGAAAACGATTTAGTTTAAGATTTAATTTAATTGCTTCAATTTATAATTTACAATTATTATAGTTATCATAAAAGATTTATTTAAAATTAACGAATTTGAATAATAAAATAATTTTTCGTTGTGGCAAAATATTAAATTTTTAAATAAAAGACATAATTAATTAAAATTATAATTTTATATTAACCCTTTTTTACAAATATTTGAAATTATTTTAATGGGTTATGCAAGAAGTCTATTAACCCCTTTTTACAAATATTTGAAATTATTTTAATGGGTTATGCAAGAAGTCTATTCAAATTGATGGAACTTATTTAAAAATGTGAAATGAAAATAAAAAGGGGAAAGAAAAAATAAAAAAACATAGTATATTTTCAACTGTTCATACTGGTTTTAATAAAACAAAATCAACTAAAAAAAAGGCCTGTAATTGCAAATAAATTAGGTGTTATAGAACTAGATAATATTCCAGAATATATTAAAAAAAATAGTAAATTAATTAATTTTGTTAGTAAATTACTTACATTAATTACCAGTTATTATGACATTAATGACAATATTGAATTTATGGTATTAGGAGATGGTGCACTTTGAATTAAAAATATGGTAAAATTTATTCAAGAATATTTTCCTAAAAATAAAGTACATTACACGATAGATAAATTTCACCTTACAAGTAGATTTAAAAAATTATATCCTCATCAAAGTAAAAACAAAGAAAACACAGAAACATACCATAAAGCAGTCGATTATTTTTTTAATGGTAAATATGAAGAATTATTAGAACGCGTAGAAAACAGTGCTTCTTTTATAAAAGAATCAAAAATGAAATTCTTAAAAGAGACAATTAAATTAATTAAAAATAATGAAGAAAGTGTCAGAAATCAAACATTATGAAATAATATTGGTTGTCATATTGAGGGTGATATATCACATTACTGTAAGGGTGTTTTGGTTAAAAAAGCAACTTATCATGAAAAAACTATTAAAAATAAATTAAATACTAGTATGATGAATTTTAAAAATAAAATTAATTTATTTAATACTAATGAATCATTAGAAGAAAATAGAATTAATTATTCAGTTAATAATTTTGTAAATAATAGTTTACAATCAAACTTATATTTTTATTAATTTTATCTAAATAAATTAAATAACTTTAATAAACATGTATTTTTGTCGTGGAAAAATTTAAAAATAATGAAAAAATATATTGACAATAAAATTAAAAGTAATACAATTTAATTAAGTAAATTTCATATTATTCCACAATTTCTAAGATATTAATTAAAACCCTTAAATAATACATACAACCTATAAAAAAATCGTGCTAAATATTCATTAAAATTATTGCCTGATATAACATGTTTAAAGCGTAGTTATTGAGATAAATATAAAAATTATTTAAGTAATGGCAAGGATAACGAAACATTAAAGAATATTGTAAAATTCTATGAAGAAAATTTAAAACAATTTGGATATCGTCGGATAACTAAATATTTAAAAGAAGATTATGGCATTATTTATAATGCTAAAAAAGTATTACGAATTATGAATGAAAATAATATTCAAGCTGAATATGTAAAAAGGATGCGTAAAAAAATATTACTAAAAAAGGCCAAAAATAAAAATATAATTAATGAATATCTAAAATAAAATTGACATAAAAAAGAGACAAACATTTTCTGTTATATAATTTTATTGAAAGGATGTTCGTTTCTTATGGCAAAACAATGAAATAAAAATGAAAAACTAGAAATTTTAACATTTGCTGAGTTAAATGGCATTAAACTAACAGTTCAAAAATATAACATAGCCAAATCTACCATACATAGATGACTTGTAGACGCACAAAACAATTTTGATAACCTAGAATGAGGTAGTTGATCTCAAAGTAAACAAAATACAAAAAGAAGAATTAGTATTTCAACAATTGACTCAAATGATGTTAAAAAAATGTCACGTTCTGAATTAGAAGAGATTGATAAATTATATTTTTCATTAAAAAGCATGAGGCGAAGACTATTAAAGAAAAGTTCTTCGCAGTAAATAAATTATCAGCAGATTATTTTGTTGATTTTCTATCTGGAAAATTAGGGATAGCATTACAAAAGTTGAGGTTTTATAAAAAATATAAATAAAATAATTGGATAAATTTTTAAAAATCCTGATTTATTAGTGTTTTAAATTCATCAATAACATTAAAAAAATACTTTTTATACCAAAACCTCAACCCTTTTCTTACTACCAAATTAGGTATTACTAGAAAAGGTTATTACTTATGGATTAAAGAAGGGAAACCTATGTATAAAAAATATAATTTTGTTTTAGCAGAAATAATACTTGAAATATTTAATAAATTTAAAGGTGTTTATGGGTACCCAATGATTACGATTTTGTTAGAAAAATATAAAAATATCAAATTTAACAAATGAGTAGTCTATCGCTATATTAAAATATTAAAAATTAAGTCTATTCGAAAGAAAATAAAACCGAATTATTTTAAATCAGGCCCTCTAAGATTCCCAAATATCTTAAAAAGAGATTTTGTTACATCTGAACCAAACAAAAAATGATTGATAGATATAACATATTTACCTATTAATAATGGCGTGGTATATTTATCAATTATCCGTGATTTATTCAATGGTGAAATAATAGATTGAAAATTATCAAATCATGATGATGCTAATTTGAGTTTTAAGAATTTATTATCGGCTTGAAATTATGCAGGACGTCCCAAAAAATTAATTATTCATTCAGATCAAGGCTATGCATATGAATTGCCACAATGAAAAGAATTTTGTGAAAAAATGGTAATTATTATTTCGATGTCTCGACGTGTTAATTCACCAGATAATTGTGCTTGTGAAACTTGATTCAGTTCATTTAAAAATGAATGTTTTTTCTTATATAAACGAAAAAGTCTTAATTTTAGTAATATTATGAACATTGTTTCAAATTATGTTGATTTCTATAATTTTGTCAGACCTAGAGTTAAACAAAGAAAAACTCCATTTGAACAACGAATGGAGTTTCAAAATAAAAATGTCTCTTTTTTCTGTCAATTTTAATTGACATTGTCATTAAATATCATGATTTAGTAAATCGTAAATTTAATAAAATTAAAGAAAAAATTAAAGTTTTATACAATGTTTCTTTTAACTGAAAATATGAAATAAAAAACCTTTCTAGGTTATTATTAAAATATATAAAGTTAGGAGAAACATTTTTTATATGGAAAGGGGTAAAACTAAAGGGTCAAAAGACTATGATATTTAATTTAAAAATAAAATTATTAACGAATATTACGAATATAATAAATCAATATCTTTAATATCTAAAGAATATGAAATAAGTACTGCAACTATTTCTAGGTGAATTAATGTTTTCAATAAAGATAAAAAATTTGATAAACGAACATATATTAAAAAAATGCCGATTTTTAATAATCCGCATGATGAAACTATATATTTATTAACAAAAGAAAATGAACAAATAAAAGCAGAAAATAATATTTTAAAAAAGCTTGAATCTCTTCCAAAAACAAAAACAAAGATTAATATTAGAAAAAAATTGATTTTATTAAAAACGAATTAAATAACAACTCAATCTTGCCATTAAGATGATTTTTAAAAATATTATGCATTTCATATGATACATGAAATAAATATAAAAATAGACTTCTTGCGATACCTGGTTTTATTATTAAAATATTATTATAAAATATAATTTAATATCCTCATAAATTATATTTTATAATAATATTTTAATAATAAAACCAGGTATCGCAAGAAGTCTATTATAGTTATCATAAAAGATTTATTTAAAATTAACAAATTTGAATAATAAAATATTTTTTCGTTGTGGCAAAATATTAAATTTTTAAATAAAAGACATAATTAATTAAAATTATAATTTTATATTAACCCCTTTTTACAAATATTTGAAATTATTTTAATGGGTTATGCAAGAAGTCTAATAATTTACAAAATAAAGTTATTAATTGTTTAAAAACATTAGGTTATTATTTAACAACTATTTATCAAACAATTAATGCAATTAAACAACCACCAAAGCAACTTGACTAATATTTAAAAATAGTTTTAACAGCAATCACAAAAAATGCAGTTATTTAATTTTCTTCCTGATAATTTTGAAACATATATTGGTCAAGAAAGTATTAAAACAAATTTAAAAATTATGATAGCAGCTAGTCAAAAACAAAAGTTGCCTTTAAAAAATATTCTTTTTATTGGCGGTAGTGGTATGGGAAAACAAGTTTAGGATATTTAATTGCCAATTTATTAAAACAAAAATTACATCTTTTACATAGACCAAATTTAAAAAAACCAAGTAACCTTATTACTTGTTTAATGCAAATTAAATCTTTTGATTTAGTTTTTATTGATAAAATTCATACTATTAGTCAAGAAGTAAGTGAAACATTATATCCTGCTCTAGAAGACAATTACTTAAACTTAATTTTAGGAAAAGATTATAATACTAAAAATGTAGCATTATCATTGCCGCCGTTTATATTTTTAGCAGCAACAACTTTGTTATATCAAATTCCACAACTATTATTGAATCGTTTTACAACTGTTTTTTATTTTGAAGAATATAGTAATTTTGAAATTCAACAAATTTTAAATAATTTATTTTTACAAGTTGGATTAGTTTTGCCAGCTAATTAATTACAATTATTAACAAGTTATACTCGTAATAATCCCCGCACCACTTTTCGGTTATTTTATCGAGTATATGACTATTTGGTTGTTAATTATCGTTCAATTGATCTTGACTTTTTAACATAAATTTTAAATAATTTAAAAGTATTTCAAGATGGGTTAGAATGAAATGAAGTTAATTATTTAAAACATATTTATCACCTTTTCCAACAAAAACCAGATGGTTTAGCAACATTAGGTCAAATTTTAAATGAACCTCTTTTAACAATTACCAATAATTTAGAACCATTTTTATTAAAAAGGGTCATTTGTTAAAAACCCGCACCCGGGGTATTAACATTAAAAGCAATTGAATTTTTAAAAAAATTAACATAAATTGCTTAATTTTTTAAATAACTCAGTTATAATAATAATTGGAACTAAAGTAAGGTGTAAATATAATGCAAAATCATCAAAAAGAACCACAACAAATTGCTAACTATGTTTTAAAAATGATTAGTTTAAAAACAGTAGATTTAAAGTTATTAAATCAAAATACTACTGAACAGGATGTTATTAATTATTTATTAAAAATAATTTTAGTTGATAAAAAAATTATTGATGTTAGTGACGCGGCTTATTATATTTTTAATATTAAACTTAACCGGATAATTGAATTTATGAATAATCAAAAAATTACTGATCCAGATCTATCGTTAGATGATTTTAAAGATATGTTTATTAAATCATAGGATTAAATAAGAAATATTGTACAATATATAAAGAAAAGTTAAAAAGTAGAATAGTGGTGTCAAGCGTGGGAAAGAAAGAAAAAGTTAAAATAATTAAAGAGACAAAAGATAAAAAAGCAATAAGTCGATTAATTATCGGAATCGGAACGTTAATTGTTTTAGTTATTGCTATGATTGTTGGTGCGCTTTTTTCAGCGGATATTTTTCGTTATTCATATCAAACAGGAATTGCTTATTCAGGAGCATATCAAGTTCAAATTGATGTTTTTGACAAAAGAGACCCTAATTATTCACCGGATACTCCAAATGGATATAGCAAAAAAGGTTTAGAATTATTACGAAATAAATTAGACCCTTTATCAAACCAAAATTTATATTTACAAACATTAGGACGTAATTCGGTTGAATTTATTGGTGGAAAAGATAGGTTTAAATCTTATAATGACTTAAGTAAAATAATTCAACGATTAGGAGCAATTTATTTAACTGATAATAAGGGAAAAGATTTATTAATTAGTGATAATAAAGGAACAAAAGAACGAACACCATTAAGTGATGTTATCTCTGGTTCAACAACAGGAGTTGACCAAGCACGTCGACCAATTATTACCTTACAAATTAAAAATCAACAAAAATGAGATAGCATTATTAATAGTTTAAAACCAGCAGAAGGAGGCGGACAAGCACAGCCATTATATATTTGAACTGATATTGGTCAAATGATTGATGATTTACGTCATGATATTGATAATATACAAGCAATTGCAACTTTGTTTAGTATTGATATTCGTAGTAAGGTTTCTTCAACAGATTGAACAAATATTTATCATATTTTTGATTTAGAATATTATGATACAGGGACTGCTCGAAGTCAGCATGGAAATTTGTTAGATTTAGCATTACTTTATCCAATTTCGCAAATTAGAACATGAATGGAAGATAGTATTTTTCGTTTTACAACAGTACCGAAAAATCTTTTATTAATTGATCCAAATGATAAAAGTACTACAACAAATGCATATATTGATCCATTGCGTCCATATTTAAAAACAATTATTGAATATAATAGTGTTTTGACCGAAGCATATAAAAAATATATTATTAATTGAAATTCAATTAAAATTGGAACTGGTGCAGCCGAAAATTCAAATCAAATTACAACATCAACCGAGACAGAAGCTCGTCAAATTAGTAACTTGATTAATGGGGGGCTAAGTGGACTAGAATTTACTATTCGCGGTTATCGTGAAATCCCACCGGTTGTTTCAGCAAATGTGTTTAAAATTTCAATGATTATTTTAGGTGTTCTAGTTTTAGCCATTTTTATTGTATTATTAGTTTATTATCGTTTATTTGGATTAATTGCCATCTTAACTTTATTGTTTACAATTATTTCAACCTTATATTTCTCATCTTTATTAAAGGTTGAAATTTCACCAGAAAGTATTGCCGCCTTAATTATTGTTTTTGGATTATCATTAGAAGGAAACTTGTTGTTCTTTTCACGGTATAAACGTGAGCGGCATCAAAATAACATCCCATTTGAACCAGCAATGAAAATTGCCAATAAACAAACAATTGCTGTTTTTATCGATGCTTTAGTTGTTTTAGTAATTTTAGGACTGTCGCTATTTTGAATAGGAACTAATAATATTAAATCATTTACCACAATTTTATTAGTTGGTTTAATTATTTCAATTATTATGATTTTTGCCGTAGCGCGGTTAATGTATTGAATTGTCATTAAGTTACATTGACAAGAAAAATATCGTTGGTTAGATGTTTCACGATTTTCATTATGAACTTGATTGTTTAAGAAACAATCAAGAAAACTAGCTACGGATGTTAAAATAGTGGATTATTCAACAACCGAGCTTCCATCTGATGTTGAAGTAAACCTGCCTGCTAATGCTGAAACAGAATTATCTTATTCAGCACCTGTAGAAAATAAAAATCGTAAAAAATTAAAACATGGCAAATGAACCTTTTGTAATATTACAAAATTAAACCCAATTGTTGTAATCATTTTATTAATAATTGCCTTAGCAATTGGTTTTGCTGGAAAAGCAAATGTTGCTAATACAATCAAACCAGGAATTAATATTACAGTTAATGAAGACTTGTGAGGAATAGATGGGTCTAAACAACTTCCAAATGAAGTTGCAATTGCCAAGTTAAATGCGCAAATTGAAGAGTATCGACAAACAACACGTCATAATTTTAGTTTTAATATTTATGTGATTAAACGACAAGATAGTGTTAATAGTAACCGTATTTTAGTTGTTAGTACAAATATTACGAAGGGTACTTTTGAACTTGAATTGTTATCAAGCATTGCTTCATTTTATGGTGCTAGCCCGAGTGATACATCATTAGCGTTACAACAAACTGACCCAGTTATGGAAGGTTATATCTTAAAAATTGCGGCAATTAGCCTGGCAATTGGTTTAGCATGTATTTTTGTTTATACATTATTCCGCCTGGATTGAGTACAATTTGTTGTAATGGTGTTATCCGCAATCTTTACGTTAATTGTTACTATTGCAATTGCGATTATTACGCAGTTGTTAATTACCTTTGAAATGTCAATTGCGTTCTTAACAATTTTTGGGTTTGCAATTGCTTTTGGAACAATGCTAATGGTGTGTGCAAAACAAAATAAAAAAGCAATTAATATTAGTGAGTATGAAACATTCTTTGCCTATATGTCAGAACATCGTGCTCAAATTAAACGTTTACGTCGTGCTCATAATGTTTATTATCAAGAGGAATTAAAAAAACTAGCAGTTAAAAATCCAGATTTAAAATTAAAAGAATTGAAAAAACAATATCGCGACCAATTGCACCGGGTAGAATTGGTGGCAAAAGATATTAAAAGTAAAAACCATAAAATCATCCGAGAAATTCAAAAAGAGTTTCGGATCTATAATTATGAACATAGCTTTTTACAAAAAGTTGCTAATATTACAATTAAACAAATGTTACAGCACTGTTTAACATTAGGAATTATATTTGCAATTTTATTAATTACTTTAGCGGCTTTTTCAGGAACATGATTTGGTTTTAATGTTGTTATTTTAATTGGTTTAATTATTGGGATGTTTGCGACATTATTTGTCGCAATCCCAATTTGAGTAGCATTAGAAAAATATCGTGTGTTAAATAAAATCCGTGTTAAAAATTACTTAGATTCACAACGTGTTGAAGTTGACGAACAAATTGTTGTTGGAATTAATGATTAATTAACCAAGAAAGGAATTTTTAAAAATGGATCTAAAAAAGTTTATTGTTAATATTCCTAATTTTCCAGAACCGGGGGTTATTTTTCGTGATATTACTCCGTTATTAAATAACGCTTTGGCTTTTAAAACAGTAATTAAGCAATTAGCAGCGTATGTTGTTGCTCAAAAAGCAACAGTAATTATTGCTCCTGAAGCACGTGGTTTTTTGTTTGGCCCAGCTGTTAGTTATGCTACCAATTTACGGTTTATTCCTGTGCGAAAAGCGGGAAAATTACCCCGCGCAGTTATTGATGTAAAATATAGCTACGAATATGCGACAAATCAATTAGAAATTCATGCAGGAGATTTACAACCAAATGATCGTGTGTTGATTGTTGATGATGTTTTAGCATCTGGAGGAACAGCGCGCGCAATGTGTCAATTAGTTAAGCAAGAACAAGCAACAATTGCTGGTTTAGCTTTTGTGATTGATTTAACATATTTGAATGGTAAAAAAGATTTAGGTTCATATCCAATTAAAACCCTGATTGAATATTAATGCTAAACGCGATATAATTATAATTATTATAAGAAAAAGGGGTTGTTTATAATGGATCGAGATATTAAATACGAAAAAGTCTTAGCTCAAATTAAGTTTTATATTAAAGATGAAGCAACATTAAAGGAAATTCATAAAGCATATGAGTATGCTGAAGAAAAACACTATGGGCAAGTTCGCAATAGCGGAGCAACGTATATTATGCATCCACTATGAACAACCTTTTTTTTGGCACAATGGCGAATGGGACCAAAAACTTTAATTGCTGGGTTATTACATGATGTTTTAGAGGACACCCCCGCTACCTTTGAAGAATTACAAGAATTATTTGGGATTGAAATCGCTAATTTAGTTGAAGGGGTAACCAAAGTTAGTTATTTTGCAAAAGAAAATCGGACACAAATCAAAGCACAATATTTACGAAAGTTATATTTATCAATGGCGAAAGATATTCGCGTAATTATTGTCAAGTTAGCCGATCGTTTACATAATTTAAAAACAATTGGTTATTTAAAACCAGAACGTCAACAAATTATTGCACGAGAAAGTTTAGAAATTTATTCAGCAATTGCTCATCGCTTAGGAATGAAAGCTGTTAAACAAGAAATTGAAGATATTAGTTTTAAAATTGTTAACCCTGTGCAATACAATAAAATTGTTTTATTATTAGAATCAAGTAACAAAGAGCGAGAAAATACTATTAATCAAAAAATTGAAGAATTAAAACAAATTTTAATTACTGAGAAAAAGATGTCTGTAAAAGTATATGGACGTAGTAAATCAATTTATTCAATTTATCGTAAAATGAATCAGTTTGGTAAAAATTTTGATGATATTCATGATATTTTAGCTGTTCGTATTATTACAAATAGTGTTGATGATTGTTATAAGGTGTTAGGTTTTGCTCATCAGCATTATACGCCATTAAATAATCGATTTAAAGATTATATTGCTACGCCAAAACATAATTTATATCAATCCTTGCATACCACAATTGCGGCTGATGACGGTATTATTTTTGAAATTCAAATTCGAACTGAAGAAATGGATGAATTAGCAGAACAAGGGGTAGCAGCGCATTGACGTTATAAAGAAGGGGAAAATTATGATATTGCAAAAAAACAAAAAGATATTGATGAACGATTAGATATTTTTAAACGGATTTTAGATTTAGAAAATATTTCAATACAAGAACGAGATGAAATTCAACAAGAAGTTTATAAACGAGATCATTTAATGGAACAAATTATTCAAAATGATATTTTTTCTTCGTTAATTTATGTTTTAACACCAAATGGGAAGGTTGTAACATTACCATTTGGTTCAACTGTTCTGGACTTTGCTTATAAAATTCATTCTGAAATTGGAGAAAAAACAATTGGAGCAAAAATTAATGGTTTATTTTCACCAATTTCAACTGTTTTAAAATCAGGGGATGTGGTTGATATTAAAACGGTAGTAACCCAAAAACCAAATCATTCATGATTAGTTGTAGCCAAAACATCATCGGCGTTACAAAAAATTAAGAAGTATTTGAAAAAAGAATTAGTTGAAGTCACTAGTGATGCAAAATCAGTTAATTTAGAGAAAATTAAACAAACAAAGGCACAAATTGAAGAATATATTGCAAAAAAAGATTTAAAATGAAAATTAGTTCATTCAGAAATACAATTAGAACGATTACATGCAATTAATTTTAATAATATTGAAGATTTTTTGTTAGATGTTGCTAATGATGAATATTCTTTAGAAGAAGCAATTAATTTAGTTTATTTAGATCACGAAACAAGTCAAAATGAAAAAATTTTAAAAAAATTACAAGATAAACAATATAAAAAAGCGCAATTAAAAGATGATATCATTGTCCAAGGTATTTCAAGCATTAAACTTGTTATTTCACAATGTTGTTTGCCAATTCCATATGAAGACATCACTGGTTATGTTTCTAAAGTTGAAGGTATTAAAGTTCATTTAAAAACTTGTCGTAATATTCAAAGCGGTGATAAGCAAGATCGCCAAGTTGAAGTTAGTTGAAATGAAGCAGTTTGTAAAAATAAACAATATGATTGTGCAATTCGGATTGAAGCAATTGATCGACCAGCCTTACTAGTTGATGTTACAAAAGTATTAAGTCATTTAAATGCATCGGTTCAAATGATGAGTGCTAATGTTTCTGGTGATTTAATCAATTTAACAATTAAAACAATTATTAAGGTTAGTAATGCTGACCGATTGCAACAAATTCGGTCATCATTATTAGCCATTCCAGATATTAAAGTAGTAGAACGAGTTATGATGTAATTTGTTAATCACTTCAGAATAAATAAAAAATATCATATTCCTTGTTTTCTTGGTATAATATATTTATAATTATTTAGAAACATGGAGGAGACTATGGTATTAAAGTCTTGACTAAAATTTAGTACTATATGATTTTTAGCAGGAATTGTAATTATTATAGCTGGATCAGTTGTTCCAACATTAAATCAACAAGTAATAGCCTTAAAACGAGAAATTATTAATTCATTAAGCGTTAAAGGACTAAACCCTAATCCGTTAGAAACTTTACAGGGAGATAGTGCTTATAATATTTTAAATTTTTTATTATCATATGGTTATTTTCAATCAGTTTTTAGTTTAAATGGATTTGTTCTTTTTAAATTTTGAGTAATTGATTTATATATTTTTGTTCCTATTTTTACATTAATTGCAGTTGGAACAGCAATTTTTGTTATTCATTTATTAACAAATATAACAGCAGCACATTGAAAATGAAATGTTAGCTTATTAGTTGGTAAATGAATGACAAGAATTGGTGGCCTTACTCTATATCTATCCTTCTTTTTAGGATTATTTTTCATTGCTATTGCTGATGGTTTTTCTTTTGTACTGTGTGAAAAACTTTATTGATATAATTTAACTAATAGTCAAGGATTGGCAAATTGAATAAACAATGTACAATATCAACCAAATGTGTTTTCAATATTAGGTTTAATAATTAATCAAGACGGCTTAGGAAAGCTTTTTGCACAAGCACCAACAATTATGCAAGCAGGAGTAGTATTAATTATTTTCGTGATTCCCCCTGCTGTTGCTAATGTTGTGATTGGATTATCAATTCGCACTTCAATTGAATTATTATTACCATCATCATCAGGACACCGCGGTGGATTTGTAACTAATTTTATGCGATGATTATTATACATTAATATTTCTTCTCGTCGTGAACTTCGCCAACGCTTAGGAAGCAACACTGGAATGATTTTATTAATGATTGGTTTTATTGTAATTATAATTTTCCCTGCTTTCACATCAACAACGGGGTATGTTAGAACTAATTGAATTCTTTTAGTAGTTGCGACAGGATTAATGATCATTAGTTTTATTCCCCTTTATTTTATGTTGTTTTGTTTAGCACGTTTACAAGAATTTTCATATAATTTATTAATTTTTGTTCAAATGCTAACATGATTAGTAATTGGTTTACTTTGACAAACCTTAATGTGAACAATATTTCGCCAATATTTTCAATATCCAGTCATTGTGCCAGTAATTACGACTTTCTTCTTTGTTAATATTTTATTAGTTTCGTTTTATTTATTGGTTCTAGGGTATCGAAAATAGGCTTTTAGCAATAACTTCTTTGAAATAAAAAATTTTTTTCGTTTGGTATGTTATAATCCTATTAATTAATTATGAAAGAGAAGAGAATATTAAAATGACAAAATTTACAGCAAATGCAATTCGAAGAATGTGGTTAGATTTTTTTCGCAGTAAGGATCATTATGAATTACCTTCATTATCATTGATTCCTGTTGATGATCCGTCATTATTATGAATTAACTCTGGTGTGGCGACATTAAAGCCATATTTTGATGGGCAAAAAACACCATCATCACCACGCTTGACAAATTCACAAAAATCAATTCGAACTAATGATATTGAAAATGTTGGTTATACAGCACGTCATCATACTTTGTTTGAAATGCTTGGTAATTTTTCAATTGGTGATTATTTTAAAAAAGAAGCAATTATGTATGCTTGAGAATTTTTAACTGATAAAAAATGAATTGGGTTTGATCCCGCCAAATTATATGTCACAATTTATAAAGATGATGAAGAAGCTTATGAAATTTGACGAAATGTAATTGGTTTAAGTGATGAACGAATTTTTAAAGGTGATAAGGATACTAATTTTTGAGAAATTGGGGCCGGACCATGTGGACCTAATACCGAAATTTTTTATGACCGTGGGGAAAAATATGATCCTGAGCAATTAGGATTAAAGTTATTGCAAGATGATTTAGAAAATGATCGCTATTTGGAAGTTTGAAATATTGTTTTTTCACAATATAATAATAATGGTGGCGGGACATATACTGACTTACCGCGGAAAAATATTGATACAGGTGCTGGATTAGAACGAATTACTTCAATTATTCAAGAAACACCAACTAATTTTGAAACTGATTTGTTTATGCCAATTATTAAAGCGGTTGAAAAATTAGTAAATGGAAAGTTTCATTATGATGAAACAGCATTGTTTAACAATAATTCAGAACAATTAAAAATTAATACTGCATTTAAAGTAATTGCTGATCATATTCGTGCAGTTACTTTTGCAATTGCTGATGGTGCTTTTCCGGGGAATAAAGATCGCGGTTATGTTATTCGGCGGTTAATTCGTCGTGCTAGTTTATATGGGAAAAAAATTGATTTAACAGAACCATTTTTATTTAAATTAGTGGGAACAGTAGTTAACATTATGCAAGAATATTATTCTTATCTAGTTGAAAAACAACCAATTGTTGAACAAGCTGTGTTAGATGAAGAAAATAAATTTTTGAGAACATTAGAACAAGGAAACAAACTTTTTAATGAAGTTAAAACAAAATATGGCACTATTTCAAAAGAACATGCCTTTCGTTTATTTGAAAGTTATGGTTTTGCAATTGAATTAATTGAAGAAGAAGCACGCGAAGCAGGAATTAGTGTTGATCGTGTTGGTTTTGATGAATTATTAGAAAATGCAAAAACAATTTCACGTACTAATAGAAAAGAGATTAAAGCAATTCATTTACAAAGCGAACTTTTTACCAAGTTAGATGTTGCTAGTCAATTTGTTGGTTATGAACATGAACAAGTTAATAATACAGAAATTGTCTTTATGTTTGCTGATGATAAACCAGTCATAGAATTAACTAATACAACAGGATATATCATTTTAAAAGAGACACCATTTTATGCTGAAAAAGGGGGGCAAGCTGCTGATCGCGGATTGATTTTAAAAGAAAATACGAAAGCCTATGTTCTCGATGTACAAAAAGGGCCAAATAAACAGAATTTACATTTTGTTAAAGTTGAAGGGACACTTAAGATTGGAGATTTGGTCAATGCGTCAATTGACAGTGATCGTCGTTTTTATACGCGGAAAAATCATTCAGGGACACATTTGATTCATGCCGCTTTACGAGAAGTGTTAGGAAACCATGTTATGCAAACTGGTTCTTATAACGATGATGAACGTTTACGAATTGATATTACACATAATAAAGCAATTACACCAGCAGAAATTACAGATGTAGAAGCTTCTGTTACAAAAGCAATTAAGGCCGCAATTCCTTGTGAAGTTATTTATACTGATATGCAAACAGCATTAGATGTGCACAATGCTTTAGCTTTTTTTACAGAAAAATATGATGATGAGGTTCGAATTGTTAAATTTGGTACTTATTCTTGTGAACTTTGTGGAGGAACCCATGTGACTAATTCACAAGATGTTGAAGATTTACTAGTAACTGGTTTGGAATCAAAAGGAGTTGGAACATTTCGAATTCATTCTATTACCTCAAATAAAACAATTGCTAGTTATCTAAATGAACAATTTTTAAAAGAAAAAAATGAAGCAATTAATTATTTTGATAAGTATAATCAAGGCAAGAAAGAATTACCTGACCAACGTTTAGAACAAACTTCAGAACAAATTAGTAATTTAACTGTTTCAAAAACAAACTGGAAACAGTTAAAAGAGTTATTAGTACAATTTAAAGAATATTTTAAACATTGACAAAAAAAATATGATAATATTTTAATTCAACAATTTGTCAAACAATATAATACCTTGTTACCACAAACTAAAAATGGAATTAATGTTTTAACTCATCAATTTACAACAAAAGTTGATATTAATGCTTTAAAAGTGTTAATTGATGATTATAAAGTTCGATATCAAAACTTACTAATTTTCTTAGTTGATGTTAGTGATGAAAAACAAGCCACATTAATTGTTGGTGTTAGTTATGATTTACAAGATCGCTATCAAGCCGGAAAAATTATTCAACAATTGATTCCATTATTAGGTGGTAAAGGTGGCGGAAATAATAGTGTTGCTCAAAGTGGTTTTAACAATAAAGACAAAACCTTACTTGTTAAATTATTTTCTGACCCTCTAGAATTTTTAAAACATCATGGCTAAGTATTATTTAGGAGTTGATGTTGGTAGTAAAACACTAGGGTTAGCAACAAGTTGGGGATTGATTGCGACTGGGTATGGTGTTTATAGTTTTCCAGAAAATGATTTTGCACAAGCAGCACAATATTTAGCGGAGTTAATTACAACTAACCAATTTAGTGATATTATTATTGGCTATCCAAAAAATATGAATAATACAATTGGACATCGTGCTTTAATGGTTAATGATTTTGCTAATATTTTAAAACAATTATTAGAAGCAACCACAACAATTCACTTAGTTGACGAACGGTTAACAACACGTCAAGCTCATCAAATAATGTTAGAAGCAAATCTTTCGCGTGAAAAACGAAAACAAAAAAAAGATAGTTTAGCAGCGCAATTAATTTTAGAAACATATTTACAACAGAAATAAAAGAGTCATTCTTAGACTGCACCCCAAAAAGTAAGTAAAATTAAAAAAGAACTTTACTAAACTTTTGCACAGTTTCAAATAACTGAGAATTGTTTTTTTAATTTAAAATGCTTTTTAATTCAAATTGAATTGGAGGAATTTTCAATTTTAAAACCCCTCTATAATTATTATACTCAACAATATAATTATCTATCATATTTTTAGCTCATTAAAATTTTTGTATTTTGTTATATTTTTATTTTCTGTTTTTAAAATTGAAAACCAATTTTTAATAGGTTATGCAAGAAGTCTAATGATTAATTATGAAAAAAATATTATGTGCTTTATGAATAATCACTTTAATCGGAACAAGTACAACAAATTTAGTTGCTTGTAATAATAAAAATAAAATACACGAATATACAAAAGAACGATTAGCAAAAGAAAAAGCAGAAAACAAAATAAATACAAAAGATGGTATTTTAGAATGAATATCACCACAAGAAAAACCATTTAATCAAGTGGATAATAAATGATATTTTGCTATATGGAAACCTAATAATTCTATTTATTGAAAAATATCAAAATTTAAACACGATACAAATAAAGGAAAAAAATTGAGGCTTGAGATCCATTAAAACCATATTATATTGATCTCTTTTTATGGGTTTTTGAAACAAAAGAACAAGATTTATTAATAGATGATCAATCAGAAGGTAAAATAGAACGAATTTTTTGAAATGAAGATAAGGGACGAAATTTTAAAGCAGTTTATCGTTAAAATTTAGAAGATACTAATGTACCTAATTTAATTATTGATAAAACCGGTAATGTAAAAGTTAATGAATAATAAAAAGTCATTTTAATAAATGACTTTTTATATTTCTAATATAATTAATGATAATTTTTCATTATTTTTATTAAATAGTTGTAAATTATTAATATTAATTTGTTCTTTTTCGGTAAAAATTGTAATTTAATAATTACCATAACCTCATATACCTGATATTTCAATTTGATTTAAATTAAATAGTTTTTTATCAAAAGTTATTTTAATACTATAATCAATTAAATCTTCGATTGTACTAATTCAATCTATTTTAGAATAAAGTAATTTATATCATTCAGAAAAATAATTTAAATAGTTTTCTATTTTGTCATTAGAAACAATTAAATTAGTTAAATATTTACCATATTCACCATCAGATAATTTAATTTCTGATGGAATAAGAGAAGTAATGTTATTTGTTTCTAATTCATTTGTTATTGATAATCAATTAAAAAAATTTGTTTCTAATCGATAAATATGATTTTCTGAAATATCTTTGTTTTTAACACTTACTCTAATTTCATTATCTTTGTTATTATTAACATTTGTTTGTTGTTTTAAATTTCAATCAATAATTTTTCCAGTACTTGAATCAATTAAAGGTTTAAGAGGTTCACCACCACCATTTCAACGATAAACTGCTTTAAAATTTCGTCCCTTATCTTCATTTCAAAAAATTCGTTCTATTTTACCTTCTGATTGATCATCTATTAATAAATCTTGTTCTTTTGTTTCAAAAACCCATAAAAAGAGATCAATATAATATGGTTTTAATGGATCTCAAGCCTCAATTTTTTTCCTTTATTTGTATCGTGTTTAAATTTTGATATTTTTCAATAAATAGAATTATTAGGTTTCCATATAGCAAAATATCATTTATTATCCACTTGATTAAATGGTTTTTCTTGTGCTTTAATTTCTTTTCAATAATTTACTGGAATCGGTGGATTAGAACCAATAAAATCAAAATATAATGAATATATTTGTACTTGACAATCTGAAAAATAAAAATATCCTTCTTCTAATCTATTTGGTTTTGAAATTAGTTTAAAATAATAAAGAGCAATTAATTTAATATCATCATTATAACCTTTGTTAACAGCATATTTACTATATGTATAATTTGATAACATATAGATAATTTGTTTAAATATTTTAACAGCACCGTCATTAATAGATGTAGGAGTATCTAGTTTTCAATTTTCAAATAAACCATCAATTACATCTTCGGGTTTTTGTCCTTCAAATTTTTGGCGTAATTCTGCCGCTTTATTGGCGGGATTACCTTTTTCATCATATTTTGCACCTTGAAATTTACGGTCATAATTATAACGATATGTTAAATAATTTAATAAAACTTTGTCTAAACCATTTTTATTTACCAAATCTAAAATATCTTTTCCTTGAATATAGTTTTTGGCTATACTTCATGGTAAAAAACTTTCAGTAAATAAATACTGAAATATTCGTACGTTAGGATTTGTTTCGATGGGCATTGATAACAAAGGTACTAAACTAGCATTTTCAACGATTGATGATGGATAAGAATAAACATCATTGATATGGCCTCAACATTTAATATTTCCAAATAACATTGATTTGGGATATTTAATTTCAATCCCAGTAAATACTGTATCTTCGGGTAATGATTTTTGTAAAACTAAATGAATACTATTTTGATTTTTTCATTTAAAGTCAGTTATTTTAACTAAGTGCATAGATTTAATGATATTTACACCATCAGGTGAATAAGGTCTTTTATATTCTTCAATGATGTAGCATTCATTTTTATTGTCTTCTGTAATTGGTTCATTAATAGATACTATTTTTAATTCTAATGTTTCTAAAAATTCTTTGTTTTGTTTCGAAATATCATTGATTAAAATATCTTTTTCATTAATCATTACATAACTTGTGCTATTATCTTGTACTGTGGTGTTTTGTTGAATTTGTAACTTAAAGTTAAAATCACTAATTTCATAACCTGTTATTTTAATATATTCATCTTTATCAATAAAACCTATTTTAACGTTATTTTGAGAGTAGTTTAAGATTGGTTTTTGCTTTGTCTTAACAAGATTATTAATTTTATAAATATATAAGGTTCTGGCACGGGCTTCACTAAATAATTGTTCTAAATCAGGGTCGCTGTACTGCGATTGATTAGCAAAATCTAACGGAATACTATCAATTGAATAATCAATTGGTTCATCATTTTCTGCTAATTGTGCTAACATTTTTTCTGATGGTTTTAACATTATTCTTGTTCTCCTTCTTGATTAGGCATATTGGTAATGGTTTCGTTGTTTTTTAATTGTCTGTTTAAAGTAGCATTTACTGGTAAGCGAACATCAACAATTAACTCATCAATATTTTTAATATTGAATGTTCTACTGTTTAAAATCGCATTATCATATTTAATTAACTTAATAATAAATTCAGTTAATTTAATTTCTCTAATATATATCATTTGTTCATAAGAGGCGTTTGTTTGAATATTTACACCAGCAACTTCCGCTTGAGTTTGTTGTGCTCCCTTAGCAATTGCGAGAACATGATGGCGATTTATTTTATAGTAATTAGTTAATAATCAATCATATATTTTGTTTAATTGCTCACCTTTAAAATTACCAGCTATATAGTCTACTGGTTGAAAATTACTATCGGGGTCTCCTTCAACCAATAATAAGTCATTTTCAATAAATGAAGCCAACATTTTACTAATTTCTTGGTCAACAACACCAGTAACTCCATTAGTATTAATGGTAAATTTACCACTATTTAATAATGGATCTAACATTATCTTTTCAGCAATAATATCTAAAATACTAGCAAATTGTTTACCATAACGAGCAGACGGTTCAAAATTAGGGTTATTAGGAATAATTTCAATGGGAATAAAATCAATTGATAATATTTCTTCTCTTTGCAATGTTGTATAGTTATTTCATTTAGAATCATCAATATATAAATCGGTAATAGTACTATATAATTGTGTTTTTAACTTTCTAATAACTTTTACTTGTTTAGTTACAGCATCAATTTCTAATTTTTCAGTAATAAAAACACTCTGGTCATTTGTAATATAAGGGTCATAATCAAAAGTGCAAGATACTAAATTACCCAATTCATTATACTGGTCATTGTAAAAATCAATAGTAATAAAATTAAGTTTTGAATTATTAGAAAAAATAAAGTATGCACCTTTGCCATTTTTATTAATTTTATATTCGTTATATCAATTCTTATTGATAAAGTCTTGCATTTTTAAAAAGTTATTAATTAATTTAGTATCTAATTCTTGATTAGTAAGTGGATTATAAATGCTAATTTCTAAATCTCGTGGATTTAAAAAATTAGCATTATCTTCACAAATTCTTTTTTCTAAAATCTCATTATGTTTTTGAACAGTAACATTTTTACGATTAGTAATCGTTGATGCTAAATTAAGACAGTAACTATCAATATCATATTCTTTTTTTAACTTCTTTTTGTCTGGTAACAATCCCATTTATAACACCTCTTTATTTTGTTTCTTCTTTTTTAATAACATCTTCAATGCTATCTTGTCTTTGTTGTTTGTTATGAGTTTTGATAAATCTAATTGTTTCAATAATTAAAACTATAATTCCAGCACAAATAAGCATTGATGAAACAATAACATATGCTGGCCAAGAAATACCTAATGTTTTTTCTCCTATAAAACAAATAATGATTCCTGCTATAAAAAACAATGATGAAACTCCAAATATTTTCAAAAACATAATTAAATCTTTAATAGTTACTTTTGGCATAAAACCATCTCCTTTCTAAATTACTTTTTTTCTTTCAATAAACACAAATCCCAAAGTTCTAAATGTTGCTGGACCATTAACTCCAATATTAATCAATCAATCCATCAGGATCAATAGATAATGCTAAGCATGCACTATTAATCCCTATTTGATCATATATAGCACCTATTGTTTGTCTAAAACTATGCCTTGTTTGCAACATCCCTTGACTTTTTAAATCTCCTTTGCTGTCTTCTCCTGAGGCTCAAATTCTATAAATATAACTTTCTTTATCAAAATTAGGAATATTATATCCAGTTTAACCAACTATAAAATCACTAGTATCAACAATTTCTCAATCTGGAACATTTGATATAACAATTGATTTTTTTAATTCATCTAAAATTTCTTCTTTTATTTTTGTAATTTCTTCTTTTATTTTTGTAATTTCTTCATCTTTAATTTTTGCAAGTTTTTCATCTTTAATTTTTTCTATAACAAGTTTATCTAATAAAGCGTCAACTTCTAATTGAGTATAATATGCTTCTAAATCAATCATTGTTAAATCAATACCTTCTTCTTGAAAAGTACGAAACATTTTCTTTAAAGTTGTTAAATTAGCCAGTGATTTTGCATAGGTAGGCAATAAACCTTGTCATGTTGCCATGTGGTCATTTTGTGAAGAATAATTAATATTATCAACACTCATATTTGCTGAAGTAAAAAACTCAATTGGAATGCGGTTAAATGTTCAATGTTCAATCGTAATAAACACCATATTAATACAAATTTTCTTTAATAGACTTCTTGCGATACCTGGTTTTATTATTAAAATATTATTATAAAATATAATTTATGAGGATATTAAATTATGAAATTTGATGAATTTAAAAATATTAATGATAAAGAATGATTAAGATTAACAGGAATAAAACAAGATATTTTTAATAAAATGTTAGATATTTTACAAGTAGCTGAAATAGAAAAATTTAAAAAAGGTGGCAAAGCTAATAAATTATCACTAGAAAATCGATTATTGATGACTTTATCGTATTGACGAGAATATCGAACTTATTTTCATCTTGGAAAAAATTTCGGAATTAGTGAAGCTAATTGTTATCGCAATATCAAGTGAATTGAAGATATTTTAATTAAACACCCTGATTTTCAGCAAGTTGCTGGTAAAAAAGCACTAATAAATGATTATTTTAATTATAAAACTATTATTATTGATGCTACCGAAACCCCAATCCAACGCCCAAAAAAAGACAAAAACAATCTTATTCTGGTAAAAAGAAAAAACACACTATTAAAACACAAGTAATTATCGAACAAGAAACCAAAAAAATTATTGCAACAAGTTTTTCACTTGGTAAAAAACACGATTATGCTTTATTTAAAGAATCAAAAATCGCAATTTTAAAAAATACCAAATTAATAGTTGATAGTGGTTATCAAGGAATACAAAAAATTCACAATAATGTTATAATGCCCACAAAGAAAACTAAGAAAAAAAATTTAAATAAAGAACAAAAACAACATAATAGACTAGTTTCAAAAATAAGAATTATTATTGAAAATATTTTTGCTATTCTTAAAAAATTTAAAATTATTACAGAAAAATATAGAAATCGTAGAAAACGATTTAGTTTAAGATTTAATTTAATTGCTTCAATTTATAATTTACAATTATTATAGTTATCATAAAAGATTTATTTAAAATTAACGAATTTGAATAATAAAATAATTTTTCGTTGTGGCAAAATATTAATTTTTTAAATAAAAGACATAATTAATTAAAATTATAATTTTATATTAACCCCTTTTTACAAATATTTGAAATTATTTTAATGGGTTATGCAAGAAGTCTAATAACTTTATTTAAATAAGAACAAACTTTATTTTTAAACTCATTTAATATTAAATACATATTAGACTTCTTGCGATACCTGGTTTTATTATTAAAATATTATTATAAAATATAATTTATGAGGATATTAAATTATGAAATTTGATGAATTTAAAAATATTAATGATAAAGAATGATTAAGATTAACAGGAATAAAACAAGATATTTTTAATAAAATGTTAGATATTTTACAAGTAGCTGAAATAGAAAAATTTAAAAAAGGTGGCAAAGCTAATAAATTATCACTAGAAAATCGATTATTGATGACTTTATCGTATTGACGAGAATATCGAACTTATTTTCATCTTGGAAAAAATTTCGGAATTAGTGAAGCTAATTGTTATCGCAATATCAAGTGAATTGAAGATATTTTAATTAAACACCCTGATTTTCAGCAAGTTGCTGGTAAAAAAGCACTAATAAATGATTATTTTAATGATAAAACTATTATTATTGATACCACCGAAACCCCAATCCAACGCCCAAAAAAAGACAAAAACAATCTTATTATGGTAAAAAGAAAAAACACACTATTAAAACACAAGTAATTATCGAACAAGAAACCAAAAAAATTATTGCAACAAGTTTTTCGCTTGGTAAAAAACACGATTATGCTTTATTTAAAGAATCAAAAATCGCAATTTTAAAAAATACCAAATTAATAGTTGATAGTGGTTATCAAGGAATACAAAAAATTCACAATAATGTTATAATGTCCACAAAGAAAACTAAGAAAAAACATTTAAATAAAGAACAAAAACAACATAATAGACTAGTTTCAAAAATAAGAATTATTATTGAAAATATTTTTGCTATTCTTAAAAAATTTAAAATTATTACAGAAAAATATAGAAATCGTAGAAAACGATTTAGTTTAAGATTTAATTTAATTGCTTCAATTTATAATTTACAATTATTATAGTTATCATAAAAGATTTATTTAAAATTAACGAATTTGAATAATAAAATAATTTTTCGTTGTGGCAAAATATTAAATTTTTAAATAAAAGACATAATTAATTAAAATTATAATTTTATATTAACCCCTTTTTACAAATATTTGAAATTATTTTAATGGGTTATGCAAGAAGTCTATTATTTATTGCTTCTTCTTCATTTTTGGAATTAAAAGTAATATTATTAATTATTTTCTTTTGCAAAACATTATAAATAATAATACCAGTTTGTCCAATTCCAGCAGGGTCAATTGCAATAATATATTTTAATTTATTTGTTTTATTTTTTTGTCAATTTGTAATATTTTTCATCCATCCGAAGCTAAATCTAAAATATCGTTAATTTTGTAATGTTGCATATAAGAAGCAATAACATCTCACTCGTCTTTAAATAAATTTAAGTACATTTTGGCTCATTCTAAACACTGCAAATCATAATGATTTTTATGATGTGAAATACGACAATTAATAGGCTGACAATTAACTCAATCAAATAATGTTGTTATTTCATTCCAAGTTTTATTAATATATTTACTTTTATATTCTTTCATAATATTTTATTCCTTTCTTTTTATTTTTTTAAATAAACAGAAAATCACTTTGTTGGTTAATATTTTGATATTTAGTAATAATATTTGTATTTTGATTTAATTAGCTTAATTCGCCATCCACCTCACTTTTTTTTGAGGGGTGGTGGCGATACTAAAATTCTATATTTAAACAGAGTTTACCCCCCATACGGAAATAAACAAAAAGCAGTTTACAAAGTTATTAATTACGCTTCATCCATCCCTAGACAACTTTATATAAAGAAAATAACCTTTTGGAGTTCCAGCCCTCTTGTTTTTTTAGTGTCCGATATTGTTTTTTCGGTTTAACAGCACTCTTTTTATGAAAACAAGCAAAAAACACGCGCTCTGACATTTCGCAAGTGATTAATCTTGCCGAGAATTAAAGAAATAAATAGGAATAAATCCAATCGCTTTCACACTTTCTTTAAGGCTTCGTGCCATAGATGAGTTATCCATCTTTAAGCATAAAAAAATATTAAGTTTTATGGGTTGCATTATTCATCGGATAATACCTTTATTTAAAAGGAAATTTATAAAAATATCGTTTATTTTGTGTAGGGAAAACAGAATAATATCTGTTTTTATGATAAAAATTCTAAATTTAAAGATACTATCCGATGAATAATGCAAATAAATTTATGTTGTTTAATATAAAAATAAAAAAAACAATCTCACAAGATTTGTTTTTTGCCGGTTCATCGTACAGGACGCCTTTTATTAAAAGTAGCTTTTTTAGCTCCGGTTAATCGCAATAATTCTTTATCATTAATAAAATTAAATTTATCAAATTTCATAATTTTAATCTTCTATAATTTCTATTTTAATTTAAAAATATTTTATAGGAATTTTAAAATAATTAGATTATGTTATGCAAGAAGTCTAATAAATAAAAGCTTATAGTTCTTTTTTATTAATACTTACTAAACTTGGCGCAGTCTATCCTCTTTTATTTTTTTTAATATTTAATTATACAAGTATTCATATCAAAAGCAAGAAAAAAATGATATAATTTTAAAGAAAAAATTTATTGACGGTTATAATTTAAAAATTTGAGGTAAAATGATGGCTAGTAAGAAATTAAATGAAACAAAACAATTACAAGAAGTTAATAATAATTTAATAATAAATTTTAATGAAAGAATGCTTATTAAAATGCTAACTAAGTCTTGGAAAAATTCAGAACCATATTTAAAGCTAATGGAAGAATATCAAAATTTGAATTCAAATAGTGCAATTGATTGAAATCAACGTTATGAAAAAGAATATGAAAAATTTGTTAAATTATTATTAGGAGAAAATGCACAATTTAAAAAAACCTCAAGTAAAAAATCATCATTATTTAAAAAAGAATTGGCAAAAAATGCAACGAGTAGCAATAAAACAATGGGACTAAATCCTAGCCAGTTAAGATTATTGTCAAAACGAAAATTATCGCGAGTTGAAGACTTATTTCCATCGCGAGTTGTTCGTGGTTATCAAGCATCACAAGAAGCAATTGAATCAGAGATAAAACAACCACGTCAAGCTTTTTTAAATAATAATGAATCTGTTTTAGCAAGTTTGCCAACCGAACAAGTTGTTAAGAATGACCTAACCTTAGATGATAATATAAAGTCTGATAAAGTATTTCCTTCATCAGAAGAAACTGAAAATATTATTAGTAAGTTAAATCCAAATCAGCAATGATTAATCCGACAATGCAATGAAAGTTATTGACTATTTAAAAGTCAAACACAAGGTTCAAAAAATGACAGTCAAAACGAGAAAACAATTGAATCATTAAAAGGATTTAACGAACAAGTGAAAGAACATGCAAATAATTGAGGATTAAATCAAAATCAATTAGAATTGTTATCACGACGAGATAATACTAAACATGATTTTAATCCATATTCAAATTGAGCGCGAGAAGGTTATCATCCAGAAGAAGATTATTCTTTATCAAATCGGGGTCTTAAACCGCGGTCATTAGATGAAATTAAAGATCAAATGAATTTAAGTAAAAATCAATTAGAATTGTTGTCACGTCGGAATTCACATCCTTCAGAGTGAAAACAACATATGCAGCAAATCACACATAAAAAAGATAAAAATGAGACACCAATTGTGATCAATCCGGAACATGTTATTAAAAAACGTGATCAAATGGTCAAAGAATCATTATCCCGTAGTTTAGGAAAAACTAAGAAACAAATTGGTGGTAAATATATTCGTAATTTTATAAAAGGAGAACCAAAACAAAAACCAATTTTTAAAACTGATCTTTATTTAGAACCTGATATTACTAGACAAATTAATCCATTAATGATAAAACCATTAAAGAAGATTAATTCAAAATTATCAGTAGAAAAAAATGAAACAATTGGGCCAAATTTAACTTTCACAAATGCAATTAGTAGTAAGCAAAAGCAACCATTTTTGAATGGAACTAGTCAAAATAGTGTACCTACTAAAACAATAAGGGCTAGCAATAATAAAACATTAATTGAACAAACACAAAAAAATAAAAATGATTACATTTCAACTATTGATCCTAAAAAACGCCCTAATTTAAAAAAGTTAAAATATGGTAATGATTATGAAAAAAATAATAATAAAGTTTCTAATTTAAAAATAACAAAAAAACAATCTAATTTGATAGCAGAAGTAAATAATCAAACATTTATTCCTACTAAAAGAAAAGACGCGGATTTGATTTTATATACACGGAAAGAATTAAAAGATTATCAAATTGATTATGCTGATTCGACAAAAAAACCTAATTTAACAGTTGATTTAACGGAAAATGAATACACTTATGCAGGATATCATCCTCGTGAAATTCGTGAAATTCATCGTCGTCAGTTAGAACAACTTCATCAACGTTTATTAAAAGAAAAATTAATTAAAAAAAATATACGTAAAGAACGGCGTTATCAAAAAAAACTTAATAATAAAAAAGAAAAGCCTAAACCATTACCACAAATTTTAATTGAAAAATATCGTGCTGAAGGAAAAAAAGTTATTGATGGTTTTTTAGTTGAAGACTATAATAATGAAAAGAATGAAACAATAAGTAGTAACAATAAAGTGGCAGAGAATTAACAATGGAAAATAAAAAAATTTCAACAGCCGAATTAATTCGTAAATATTTTGATGAAGTTGTGACATCGAGCGGCATTGATCCTCAGAAAAGACCTGATGTGGCCTTACAATGAGCGCGAGAGAAAGAATTGTGAGCACAAGAGGCAGATGCTATTGTTCAAAAACAATTATTACAAGCATTAGCAAATAATAATAAAATTCAAATACAACAAGTACAACGTCAACAAGAGTTAGCGCTTCGTGATTTACAAGAAATTAGATTAAATGAATTAAAAAAACGAGAAGAATATTTGGCTACATTATCAAAGCCAGTTAAATTACCAAAGATAAATAAAAAAATATTAAATAGTGAAGTTAATGGATTAGAATTGCAAGCAAAGCCATTATTTAAAAATAGAAATGACATTAATAAAATTTCAACAGCAGAAGATAATTATGGCACTATTTTTATGCGAGAAATTGGTCGTGCATTGTTAGATGAATATAATATGTATCATCAACCACAAGAACAAGAATCTTTGCTGCTATCAACTGAAAAATCAATAAAAAGTAAGAGGCATCGTTATCTTCGCAAAAAAAGTCCAAAATAACGCTGATAATCTTTAAGTTAAAAAAGATATAATATTTTAAATAATTTATTAAAAAAAGCAAAGTTTTTATTAAAAAAAATTTAAAAAAGTGCAAAAATTTTATATAATATATGTAAATATCGAAAAACAAAAAAATAGACAAAAGAGGAATAGAAAATGGCAAAAGAAAAAGACTCAGAATCTGTCGTAACTTATCGTGTCAATTATGAAAACATTATTGATTCTGATTGAGATACAACATAACTAATGGATAAAAAATTAACGCCAGCAACAATCAAGGTTTTATTGGGACAATTAGATGAAAATAGTGCCGAATACCAAGCGTTAAAACAAAAATATGTTAACAAAGTTTTTGGAACTAAAAAAACAGGTGTTATTCGTTTAAAGGATAAAAAAAGAAATATTTTAGAAGAGCAAAGAGCTAAAATTAAATTTATTGATTATAGTTATCGGGTTGAAAAAGAAATTCCTGTTTTGCAAAGATTAAAGAATCACAAAGCAAAACAATGAGTTAGTAAGAAAGCAGGGTCAAAATCAAAGGCTTTCTTACCACAATTTTCACCAGTAATGTCATTATCATAAGAAATAACAACTACTACCTAGCAAACGAGTATGCCGAAGAAAATGTCTGTTAAAAATGCCAATTCTAAAACAGAAAATTTAATGAAACCGTCATCAAAAGATAGCGAGCACACTAATGACCAGTTTTCTACTTTCTCAACCTGAAATCATTTTGATGCTAATCAGGTTAAAAATAAATTAGAATTATCAAACTCGTTTGAAGACGGACCTAAAACAATTATTCGTCGAAAAGAAACAGAAGAAGTAATAACAATTCGTCGTGATTTACGACCAATCTTGGCACAAAAAATTTCTCAAATTAAACAGAATGGTTTATCAATTGTTGATTTTGTTGTTGATCCAAATGATAAAATTGAAATTGAAAAAGGAGATGAAGAAATTCTTGTTCGTTTAATTAAACAATCACCAGTTTAAATTATTTTAAATGAATTTACTGAAAAAGATATTACTCCGCCAAAACCAAAGCCAGTTAAAATAATTCGGACAGCAGAAGACCCATTATCAATTGAAGAACGATTAATTTTACGATTAGAAAATAAAAGTTGTTTTCAGAAATTGGCTGATGCAGAGCAAAAGCAATTAGAACAATTAAAAGCAACTTTTGCTGCAAAACTAAATTATAAACAAACAAAAAAGATCGAGAAACTGCAAAGGCAAAGAAAGCGATTAATAATCAAACAAACAAACTAATAACTGATGAACAAGAATTATTGTTTGATGAAAATATTTACAAAAAAAAATTATAATCATCGTTATGATGAAACAAAACGGCCAAATATTGAAGAAAGATTAGTTTATGATCAAAAAATGATGGAATATTTATTTGAAGTTCGACGTCAATATGAACAAGGATATAATCGTCAAATTTATCAAGAATTAGCTTATTTTAATCGAGCTATTAACTTATCACGAGCAATTAAAAATAATGATGAAGAATTAAACGATGCAATTTAAAAAAACCGTAGTGAATCAATTTACCTATTAAGCAATCATGTTATGCTATTAAACCAAAAGCAATATGTTGAAATTAAATTGCTAAATAAAAAAGTACTTAAATATAAAGATACAAAAGGAAACCCTGAAGAGTTTATTAAACGTCAAAAGGAATTACGACGGTTATTAAGAATTCGTGATGAAGTTAAAGAAAATCGACAACTTTTAATTGAATCATTACGAGTGCAAGCAAAACTAATGCAAGACGCACGTAGTAGAAAATAGTGTATTAATTATTAATTATCACCTCGTTAAGTATTAATCAAATATTTATAAACCTTAAGGAGATAGGAGGTAACGAGAAATGATAATATATATAAAAACAGGGCATCTTTACTTTTTACGCAATGGAAAAATCATTTGCATTGATCGGATGGACCCCAATGAAATGTTTTTTGCAGGTAATGCACAAGATAAAAATAATTTTCTTATTTATAATGTTTATATTGAAGATAATGTTACAGAAGCATGTAATAAAAAGGAATATATTTTATTAAGAAATGCTAAATTAGATGATAAATTACTGTATTTACATTCAAAAGAAATTATATTTTTAAAGTTGGCAGAAATTAAAGCTCCATTACTAGTAGACGGGGTTCATGTTCGGGTACAAGAAAAAATATTTGATTATCAAGAAGCTTTAGCACGTAGATATAATGAAGAATTAGTTGAAAAATTAACAGAAGAAGATAAAATTCAATATCGATATGCACATCAAAAACGAACTAATCATTTTTGACATCGTAAGAAATCATAGGTTTCTTTTTTACTTAATTTAAAGAAGGGAGAATAAGATGTTAACATTTAAAAAACGACGTTATTTAGTTAAAATTCGACAGGATCTTGGTTTACCGCCGTTGAATTGAAAACAAGAGTTATATTCTGAGCAATATTATGGCTTTGATAAGATTATTGAACGATATGTTTGGACTGTTAATTATATGTGATATTTTAAAAATGTTACTTTTTATGATTATTTTAGCCGTATTACATATTATTTTCCACGCTTAATTTTAACGAGAAAAAATATTTATTTTTTAAAAATCAAAACATTATCTGAACCAGTAACAACAACATTAACAACTCCAATGTGAGAACAAAGGAAAGGTTTAATTACTTCGCCAATTGTAACACAACAATTTATGATTAATCGGATGGTTAAATTACTTGATACAAAACAATTTTTACGTACTGCTATAATTAATTTGGTTGTGATTAATAGTAAAGAACCATTTATTGTTAGTGACTTGGTGCCTTATAATAATATTCAAATAATTAATCAGCAAGAAATGCATTGAAGTGATATAATAAAAAATATTGAAAAAAAAGATGATTTAACGATTGATCTTTTTGCCGATGAAACAATTTTAATGTTACATAATTTGTTAAGCGAGCACAGTCATCGCCATAATTATCGGTTACAAAAAAGTAGTTTATTTTGTTTATATCATTATATTTAAAGGAGTATGTTACGTGTCAAAACGCCAAGAACGCATTAATATTATTAATTTGTTATATCGTCACTTTGTTTTACAACATAATGTTTTAACAACAAAACAAGAAGCATATGATTTCTCACAAATGGTAACAACTTCTATGGGAACAATTCAAGTTGAGAAAATATTATCAAATCTATCAGATATTATTGCGAAAATTAATCAACATTTAAAACCAGGATGAAATTTTGCTCGTTTAAGTAATTATCATAAGGCTGTTTTAGTATATGGAGTTTATGAAATTTGTTATCAACAATTAGCAAAGGCAATTGTCATTAATGAAAGCTTAGAAATTTTAAAATTATATAGCGAAGATACTGATTTTAGTTACATTAATTCAATATTAGATCAAGTTTAATTTCTAAAATATAAGAATGAGTTCATACAAATAAAAATAGATATTTAGACTACACCCAGTTTAGTAAGTATTAACAAAAAAGAGTTATAAACTTTTATTTATTAGACTTCTTGCATAACATATTAAAAAATTGCAAATATTTGTAAAAAGACACTAATATAAAAATATAATTTTAATTAATTATGTTTTTTATTTAAAAATTTAATATTTTTCCACAACAAAAAATGAATTTATTATTTAAATTATTTAATTTTAAATAAATCTTCTATGCTAACTGCAAATTATAAATTGAAGCAATTAAATTAAATCTTAAACTAAATCGTTTTCTTCGATTACGATATTTTTCTGTAATAATTTTAAATTTTTTAAGAATAGCAAAAATATTTTCAATAATAATTCTCATTTTTGAAACCATTCTATTACGTTGTTTTTTTACTTTATTTAAAGGGTTTTTCTTTGTTTTTTTGTAGGTATTATAACATTATTGTGAATTTTTTGTATTCCTTGATAACCACTATCAACTATTAATTTGGTATTTTTTAAAATTGAGATTTTTGATTCTTTAAATAAAGCATAATCATTTTTTTTCAAGCGAAAAACTTGTTGCAATAATTTTTTTGGTTTCTTGTTATATAATTACTTGTGTTTTAATGGTGTGTTTTTTCTTTTTAACAGAATAAGATTGTTTTTGTCTTTTTTTGGGCGTTGGATTGGGGTTTCGGTAACATCAATAATAATAGTTTTATCATTAAAATAATCATTTATTAGTGATTTTTTACCAGCGAGTTGTTGAAAATCAGAATGTTTAATTAAAATATCTTCAATTCACTTGATATTGCGATAACAACTAGATTCAATAATATCAAAACTTTTAGCAAGATGAAAATAAGTCCGATATTCTCGTCAATACGATAAAGTCATCAGTAGCCGATTTTCTAGTGATAATTTATTATTTTTGCCACCTTTTTTAAATTTTTCTATTTCAGCTACTTGTAAAATATTTAACATTTTATTAAAAGTAGCTTTTTTGCTCCGGTTAATCGCAATAATTCTTTATCATTAATAAAATTAAATTTATCAAATTTCATAATTTTAATCTCCTATAATTTCTATTTTAATTTAAAAATATTTTATAGGAATTTTAAAATAATTAGATTATGTTATGCAAGAAGTCTAATATAAAATTGAAGGCAGAAGTCAATTATCATTAATATTTTTGATGCAGATATCATCAATTAAAAATATATAAAATAATAATAATGTTAAAAATTTATATTTACAAGTATATTATACAAATGATATGAAATTAAAAATTAGATTTTCAAAAGTAATATGACCAAAAATTATTAGCACTTATTACCCTGAATATAAAAAATTTGGAAATTTTAATAATTTCACTTTTTCAAATAATTCTGATAAATTAAATTTTACTAATAAAAGCAACAATCCGGTTAAAATTACATTTAAACCAAGATAAAAAATAGAAAAAGAGACCTGCATATCTTTTTCTATTTTTACTTAACTTTTAGATTACTATTTGTATCAATATCTAAATTAGGTAATTTTTGTTCTTCACCATTTTAACGATAAAATGATTTAAAATATTTTTCATTATCTTTATTTCATTTAACATCTCTATTATTATCATTATTAACAATAGACTTCTTGCATAACCTATTAAAAAATTGCAAATATTTGTAAAAAGGGGTTAATATAAAACTATATTTTTCTATTAGTGTCTTTTTACAAATATTTGCAATTTTTTAATAGGTTATGCAATAAGTCTATTCTGTCATTTATCTAGGTAGTAAGAAAAGGGTTGAGGTTTTGGTATAAAAAGTATTTTTTTAATGTTATTGATGAATTTAAAACACTAATAAATCAGGATTTTTAAAAATTTATCCAATTATTTTATTTATATTTTTTATAAAACCTCAACTTTTGTAATGCTATCTTTATCTATACTCTTTAATTCTTTTTATTTGTTGCTCAAATTTAATCATTAATATCATTTACTGTTACCAGATAAGCACGTAGCATTAATTCTTGTAATTTACTTTCAATTTTTTTATTTCATTTTTTCATCAAATATTTTCCTTTCTGTAAAAAACATAATATTCCTTTATTGGTTAATATTTTGATATTTAGTAAATAATTTATTTTAATATTTAATTACTTCGCCGCCCGCTCCACTTTGAAGGTGAGTGGGGCGGATAGGATATTTTGATAGAGTTTACACCCATACGGAAATAAACAAAAAAAATAGTTTACCCAGTTATTAATTACATTTAATCAATCCCTAGACAACTTTTATATAAAAAAAATAACTTTTTGGAGTTCCAAGCCTCCTGTTTTTTAGTATCCGATATTGTTTTTTTCGGTTTAACAAAACTCTTTTTATGAAAACAAGCCAAAAAAACATGCTCTGACATTTCGCAAGTGATTAATCTTGCCGATAATTAAAGAAATAAATAGGAGTAAATCCAATCACTTCCACACTTTTTTTAAGGCTTCGTGCCATAGATGAGTTATCCATCTTTAAGCGTCAAAAAATATTAAGTTTTAAAGATTGAATTTTGGATTAATCGTTAGATAGTATCTTTATTTTTTTATCTCATTATCTTTTTTAATTCTTTGTTTATTAAATATATTTTTTAGTAATTATATTTAACGATTAACTAACAACTAAATAAAACAATTATTCAAAATTTTTTAAGAAAAGAAAGGATGGCTTTTTCTGAAAAAAAATATTTTATTAAGTGTAAAAGACACTATCTAACGATTAATCCAATAAATATAAGTATTTTTTACAAAATAAAAAGCACTTTATTCTTTTTCAATAAAGTGCTACATTTGCATTTACAATTTACAGATATAATAAAAAAACTGGAATTGTTAATATTAATCCATCTCAACATCCAAAAGGAACTTTTAAAGATATGTTAAATTTATTTTCAATAATGAATAATAATAGACTTCTTGCATAACCCATTAAAATAATTTCAAATATTTGTAAAAAGGGGTTAATATAAAATTATAATTTTAATTAATTATGTCTTTTATTTAAAAATTTAATATTTTGCCACAACGAAAAATTATTTTATTATTCAAATTCGTTAATTTTAAATAAATCTTTTATGATAACTATAATAATTGTAAATTATAAATTGAAGCAATTAAATTAAATCTTAAACTAAATCGTTTTCTACGATTTCTATATTTTTCTGTAATAATTTTAAATTTTTTAAGAATAGCAAAAATATTTTCAATAATAATTCTTATTTTTGAAACTAGTCTATTATGTTGTTTTTGTTCTTTATTTAAATGTTTTTTCTTAGTTTTCTTTGTGGGCATTATAACATTATTGTGAATTTTTTGTATTCCTTGATAACCACTATCAACTATTAATTTGGTATTTTTTAAAATTGCGATTTTTGATTCTTTAAATAAAGCATAATCGTGTTTTTTACCAAGCGAAAAACTTGTTGCAATAATTTTTTTGGTTTCTTGTTCGATAATTACTTGTGTTTTAATAGTGTGTTTTTTCTTTTTACCAGAATAAGATTGTTTTTGTCTTTTTTTGGGCGTTGGATTGGGGTTTCGGTAACATCAATAATAATAGTTTTATCATTAAAATAATCATTTATTAGTGCTTTTTTACCAGCAACTTGCTGAAAATCAGGGTGTTTAATTAAAATATCTTCAATTCACTTGATATTGCGATAACAATTAGCTTCACTAATTCCGAAATTTTTTCCAAGATGAAAATAAGTTCGATATTCTCGTCAATACGACAAAGTCATCAATAATCGATTTTCTAGTGATAATTTATTAGCTTTGCCACCTTTTTTAAATTTTTCTATTTCAGCTACTTGTAAAATATCTAACATTTTATTAAAAATATCTTGTTTTATTCCTGTTAATCTTAATCATTCTTTATCATTAATATTTTTAAATTCATCAAATTTCATAATTTAATATCCTCATAAATTATATTTTATAATAATATTTTAATAATAAAACCAGGTATCGCAAGAAGTCTATTAAAAAAATGCCAATTTTAATAATACGCATGATGAAACTATATATTTATTAACAAAAGAAAATGAACAAATAAAAGCAGAAAATAATATTTTAAAAAAGCTTGAATCTCTTCCAAAAACAAAAACAAAGATGAATATTAGAAAACAAATTGATTTTATTAAAAACGAATTAAATAACAACTCAATCTTACCATTAAGATGATTTTTAAAAATATTATGCATTTCATATGATGCATGAAATAAATATAAAAATATTAATGAAAAATATGAACGAAAAATTGATTACAATATATTAGAAATAATTAAAATAATTTGAAAAAACAATAAAAATAAAGGTCATCGACAAATAAAACTTGATCTGGAAGAACAAAAAATAAAAATATCAGCAAGCACTGTATATTGTTATATGAAGATATTACAAATATGTTCTGAAGTTAGAATTAAACATAAAAAACGAATTAAAAATTTTAATAATATGTTATATGAACATAAAAAATACCCCTATTTACTTAAACGTAATTTTCATTCTAATCAAATGAATCAAAAATGATCAATTGATATTACAATAATTAAAATATATTCAGAATCAGTATATTTATTTGCTATTAAAGACTTATTTAGTAATGCAATTGTTGGATACTGATCAACAGTAAGGCCAACAGTAAATTGAGTAATTAATTGTTTAAGACAAAGCTTAATTAATCGAAAAATTAAACCTTGTCAATTAATAATTAATTCTGATCAAGGCATTCATTTTACTTCACATGCATATTTTGATTTATTAAGAGATTATGGAGTAACCATAAGTATGTCTCGACGTGGAAATTGTTTAGATAACTCACCTATTGAAAATTGGTTTTCAATTTTAAAAACAGAAAATAAAAATATAACAAAATACAAAAATTTTAATGAGCTAAAAAATATGATAAATAATTATATTGTTTAGTATAATAATTATAGAAGGGTTTTAAAATTAAAAATGCCCCCAATTCAATTTGAATTAAAAAGCATTTTAAATTAGACTTCTTGCATAACCCATTAAAATAATTTCAAATATTTGTAAAAAGGGGTTAATATAAAATTATAATTTTAATTAATTATGTCTTTTATTTAAAAAATTAATATTTTGCCACAACGAAAAATTATTTTATTATTCAAATTCGTTAATTTTAAATAAATCTTTTATGATAACTATAATAATTGTAAATTATAAATTGAAGCAATTAAATTAAATCTTAAACTAAATCGTTTTCTACGATTTCTATATTTTTCTGTAATAATTTTAAATTTTTTAAGAATAGCAAAAATATTTTCAATAATAATTCTTATTTTTGAAACTAGTCTATTATGTTGTTTTTGTTCTTTATTTAAATTTTTTTTCTTAGTTTTCTTTGTGGGCATTATAACATTATTGTGAATTTTTTGTATTCCTTGATAACCACTATCAACTATTAATTTGGTATTTTTTAAAATTGCGATTTTTGATTCTTTAAATAAAGCATAATCGTGTTTTTTACCAAGTGAAAAACTTGTTGCAATAATTTTTTTGGTTTCTTGTTCGATAATTACTTGTGTTTTAATAGTGTGTTTTTTCTTTTTACCAGAATAAGATTGTTTTTGTCTTTTTTTGGGCGTTGGATTGGGGTTTCGGTAGCATCAATAATAATAGTTTTATAATTAAAATAATCATTTATTAGTGCTTTTTTACCAGCAACTTGCTGAAAATCAGGGTGTTTAATTAAAATATCTTCAATTCACTTGATATTGCGATAACAATTAGCTTCACTAATTCCGAAATTTTTTCCAAGATGAAAATAAGTTCGATATTCTCGTCAATACGATAAAGTCATCAATAATCGATTTTCTAGTGATAGTTTATTAGCTTTGCCACCTTTTTTAAATTTTTCTATTTCAGCTGCTTGTAAAATATCTAACATTTTATTAAAAATATCTTGTTTTATTCCTGTTAATCTTAATCATTCTTTATCATTAATATTTTTAAATTCATCAAATTTCATAATTTAATATCCTCATAAATTATATTTTATAATAATATTTTAATAATAAAACCATGTATCGCAAGAAGTCTATTATTTAAATTCTTTAATTTTAAATAAATCTTCTATGCTAACTGCAAATTATAAATTGAAGCAATTAAATTAAATCTTAAACTAAGTCGTTTTCTTCGATTACGATATTTTTCTGTAATAATTTTAAATTTTTTAAGAATAGCAAAAATATTTTCAATAATAATTCTCATTTTTGAAACTATTCTATTACGTTGTTTTTGTACTTTATTTAAAGGGTTTTTCTTTGTTTTTTTGTAGGTATTAGAACATTATTGTGAATTTTTTTGAATTCCTTGATAACCAATATCAACTATTAATTTGGTATTTTTTAAAATTGAGATTTTTGATTCTTTAAATAAAGCACAATCATGTTTTTTCCAAGCGAAAAACTTGTTGCAATAATTTTTTTGATTTCTTGTTCGATAATTACTTGTGTTTTAATGGTGTGTTTTTTCTTTTTACCAGAATAAGATTGTTTTTGTCTTTTTTTTGGGCGTTGGATTGGGGTTTCGGTAACATCAATAATAATAGTTTTATCATTAAAATAATCATTTATTAGCGATTTTTTACCGGCGATTTGTTGAAAATCAGAGTGTTTAATTAAAATATCTTCAATTCACTTGATATTGCGATAACAACTAGATTCACTAATATCAAAACTTTTAGCAAGATGAAAATAAGTCCGATATTCTCGTCAACACGATAAAGTCATCAGTGGCCGATTTTCTAGTGATAATTTATTAGTTTTGCCACCTTTTTTAAATTTTTCTATTTCAGCTACTTGTAAAATATTTAACATTTTATTAAAAGTAGCTTTTTTTGCTCCGGTTAATCGCAATAATTCTTTATCATTAATAAAATTAAATTTATCAAATTTCATAATTTTAGTCTCCTATAATTTCTATTTTAATTTAAAAATATTTTATAGGAATTTTAAAATAATTAGATTAGGTTATGCAAGAAGTCTATTAAAAAAATAATTCTCAGTTACCTGAAACTGTGCATCTTTTAATTTAATTATTAAAAAACATATAACTGTTGCACTTAAAATTATAAATCTATATTATTAAAATATAAAAGAAGTGAGGATTAACAATGATTGAACATTTATATGTACATATTCCTTTTTGTGACCATATTTGTTTTTATTGTGATTTTTTTAAAATTAAAAAATCACGCCCAATAATGATTGAAGAATATTTAAGTTCATTAGCACATGAAATTGCTCATCCTCATCCTGATCTTGCTTTAAAAACAATTTATTTGGGAGGAGGAACACCAAATAGTTTAGATGATAATCAATTAGAACAACTATTGCAACTTTTACAAAAAGTTATGCAAGACCCAATAATGGAATATACAATTGAGTTAAATCCAGAAAAAATTACAAAAAGTCAATTACAACTTTTAAAGAAATATCATATTAACCGTCTTTCAATTGGTGTTGAAATTTTTAATGATCAGTTATTAAAAAAAGTTAATCGTTATCATAATAGTGCTGATGTTGTTAATAGTTATTACTTAGCTCGTCAAGAAGGTTTTGATAATATTTCGTTTGACTTAATTTATAATTTATTTGATCAAACACAAGCTGATATTGAGGCAGATTTGTTAATGATTAAAAAATTACAACCTGATCATATTAGTTGATATTCATTAATTTTAAAAGAAAATTCATATTGGGGTAAAACAAAACTTAAATTACCAGAGTATGATATTGCATTTGATGAAATTATTAATACTGCATTAACTAAAATAGGTTATGAAAGATACGAAATTTCAAATTATACTAATAACAACAAAAAATCACAACATAATTTAGCATATTGAACTAATAAGTCTTTTTGATTGCTTGGCCCTAGCGCAGTTGGTTTTATTAATAACGATCGTTACTATTTGTTACAGAATTCGCGAAAATATGCTAACTGAACACAAACTAAAACAGAATTGTCGGTAAAGGATTATTATTTTCAAATTTTAATGATGGGATTACGTGTTTTAAATGGTATTGATTTAACAAAGGTTAAAGATGCAAAATCAGCAGTAGATTACTATAAAAATAAAATTGATGTAGAAGTACAAAAAAATAATTTAGTTTTTGATAATAATCATTTACGTTGTACAAGCAAAGGTTTAAATATTTTAAATGATATTTTAGTTAATATTATGGATTAAGACTTATGCTATAATGTAAATAAAGAAGAACTATGAATAATTATAATTGATAATTAAAAAAATATAAAAAATTAAAACCATAAGAAAGGTAGAAATATTATGTAAATTAATGTTAATAAATTACGAACAGAATATTTTGATGAAGCTTTGCAAAAAATTCAAGATATTATTCGAATTCCCTCAGTTCGTAGTGAAGCAAAACCAGGCTCTCCATTTGGCGAAGGAACAAAAAAGCCTTATAATATGCCATTAAGTTAGGAACAGAATTATGTTTCAAAACATATCAAGATTCAGAAAATCGTTATGGTTATGTTAAATATGGTTCTGGTTCAGAAATTTTTGCGATTTTAGGACATTTAGATGTTGTTCCTCCAGTTGATCTTAACAAGTGAGAGTTTGGACCATTTAAGCCACAAATTAAAGATAATAAATTGTTTGGTCGACGAGCAATTGATGACAAAGGTTCGACAATTATTAATTTGTATGCTTTAAAATAGGCGTTCTGTACGATGAACCGTCAAAAACAATTCTTGTGAGATTTTTTTTATTTTTATATTAAAAAACATAAATTTATTTGCATTATTCATCAGACAGTATCTTTAAATTTAGAATTTTTATCATAAAAACAGATATTATTCTGTTTTCCCTACACAAAATAAACGATATTTTTATAAATTTCCTTTTTAATAAAGGTACTATCTGATGAATAATGCAATCTAAAACTTAATATTTTGATGCTTAAAGATGGATAACTCATCTATGGCACGAAGCCTTAAATAAAGTGTGAAAGCGATTTGATTTACTAGTCCTATTTATTTCTTTAATTCTCCACAAGATTAATCACTTGTTAAATGTCAGAGCACATGTTTTTTGCTTGTTTTCATAAAAAGAGCGATGTTAAACCGAAAAAACAATATCAGACACTAAAAAAAGAGGGTTGGAACTCCAAAAGGTTATTTTCTTTATATAAAGTTGTCTAGGGATGGATGAAGCGTAATTAATAATTGGGTAAATTTGTTTTACTTCCGTCGGGGGGATAAACTATGTTAAATATATAATTTTAGTATCGCCACCACTCGCCCCCAAATTGAGGTGGATGGCGAACTAAGCTAATTAAATCAAAATACAAATATTATTACTAAATATCAAAATATTAACCAACAAAAGGACTTTCTATTTATTTAAAAAAATAAAAAGAAAGGAATAAAATATTATGCAAGAATATAAAAGTAAATATATCAATAAAACTTGAAATTAAATAACAACATCATTTGATTGAGTTAATTGTAAGCCCGTTGATTGTCGTATTTCGCACCATAAAAATCATTATGATTCACAATGTTTAGAATGAGCAAAAATGTATTTAAATTTATTTGCAGATAAATGAGATGTTATTACTTCTTATATGCAATATTAGACTTCTTGCGATACCTGGTTTTATTATTAAAATATTATTATAAAATATAATTTATGAGGATATTAAATTATGAAATTTGATGAATTTAAAAATATTAATGATAAAGAATGATTAAGATTAACAGGAATAAAACAAGATATTTTTAATAAAATGTTAGATATTTTACAAGTAGCTGAAATAGAAAAATTTAAAAAAGGTGGCAAAGCTAATAAATTATCACTAGAAAATCGATTATTGATGACTTTATCGTATTGACGAGAATATCGAACTTATTTTCATCTTGGAAAAAATTTCGGAATTAGTGAAGCTAATTGTTATCGCAATACCAAGTGAATTGAAGATATTTTAATTAAACACCCTGATTTTCAGCAAGTTGCTGGTAAAAAAGCACTAATAAATGATTATTTTAATTATAAAACTATTATTATTGATGCTACCGAAACCCCAATCCAACGCCCAAAAAAAGACAAAAACAATCTTATTCTGGTAAAAAGAAAAAACACACTATTAAAACACAAGTAATTATCGAACAAGAAACCAAAAAAATTATTGCAACAGGTTTTCACTTGGTAAAAAACACGATTATGCTTTATTTAAAGAATCAAAAATCGCAATTTTAAAAAATACCAAATTAATAGTTGATAGTGGTTATCAAGGAATACAAAAAATTCACAATAACGTTATAATGCCCACAAAGAAAACTAAGAAAAAACATTTAAATAAAGAACAAAAACAACATAATAGACTAGTTTCAAAAATAAGAATTATTATTGAAAATATTTTTGCTATTCTTAAAAAATTTAAAATTATTACAGAAAAATATAGAAATCGTAGAAAACGATTTAGTTTAAGATTTAATTTAATTGCTTCAATTTATAATTTACAATTATTATAGTTATCATAAAAAATTTATTTAAAATTAACGAATTTGAATAATAAAATAATTTTTCGTTGTGGCAAAATATTAAATTTTTAAATAAAAAACATAATTAATTAAAATTATAATTTTATATTAACCCCTTTTTACAAATATTTGAAATTATTTTAATGGGTTATGCAAGAAGTCTATTATAAAATTAACGATATTTTAGATTTGGCCACATCTGCACAGTTTCAAATAACTGAGAATTATTTTTTTAATTTAAAATGCTTTTTAATTCAAATTAAATTGGAGGCATTTTAAATTAAAAAAATAATTCTCAGTTATTTGAAACTGTGCAGAAAAGAAAATTTGCCCCATCGTGGTAAAAAATATAAAACAAAACAAAAAACAAGATAATCGTGGAAAATTAATTAATTTTAAATCAATTTGAGATATTAAAAATAAAGTTTTTAATGTTGTTTGATTCTAAATAGATACTGTTGTGGGAAAACACCATAAATCCCGTTGTTTGGTGTTATTTGAACAAAATAATAAAAATTATTTTGCAATGAAATTAAAAAATAATACCGCTAATGAGGTTTTAGAAAATTTAAAGATATTGTTATAAATAATAATTTAATTGGAAAAATTAAAGGAATAATAACTGATAGAGGAAAAGAATTTAGTAAATGAAGAGAAATGTAAATATTTGCTGAAACACAAGTTTATTTTTGTGACCCCGGTAAACCACAACAAAAACCATTAATTGAGCATATGAACGGCGAATTTAGATATTTACTTTCTAAGGGAACTGATTTTAATAATGTTAGTCAAAAAATGATAGATTTAATAGTTAATGTTATAAATGATAAACTTCGACTGTGTTTTAATTGAATAATTGCAAAATCGGTGTTTTTACAAAATATTAAATAAATTTATTAGTTAAAATTTAATAAATTATTTTTAGTGTGCTTAAATATGAATAAAATAAGATAAAATTACAAAAATTTAATTTTTTCTGAAAAAGTTGTTGCAATTTATTAAAAATATTTTATTATTAACTTAACAAGATATAAATTTGCCGTTTGTATCTACACAACACTTTATTAATATTTACTAAACTGGGCGCAGTATAATAATTTCCTTTTTTAATTATTAGACTTCTTGCGTAACCTATTAAAAAATTGCAAATATTTGTAAAAAGACACTAATAGAAAAATATAATTTTAGTTAATTATGTTTTTTATTTAAAAATTTAATATTTTGCCACAACAAAAAATGAATTTATTATTTAAATTCTTTAATTTTAAATAAATCTTCTATGCTAACCGCAAATTATAAATTGAAGCAATTAAATTAAATCTTAAAATAAATCGTTTTCTTCGATTACGATATTTTTCTGTAATAATTTTAAATTTTTTAAGAATAGCAAAAATATTTTCAATAATAATTCTCATTTTTGAAACTATTCTGTTACGTTGTTTTTGTGCTTTATTTAAATGGTCTTTCTTTATTTTTTTTATAGGTATTAGAACATTATTGTGAATTTTTTGAATTCCTTGATAACCACTATCAACTATTAATTTGGTATTTTTTAAAATTGAGATTTTTGATTATTTAAATAAAGCATAATCATGTTTTTTTCCCAATCGAAAAAATTGTTGCAATAATTTTTTTGGTTTCTTGTTCGATAATTACTTGTGTTTTAATGGTGTGTTTTTTCTTTTTACCAGAATAAGATTGTTTTTGTCTTTTTTTAGGCGTTGGATTGGGGTTTTTCTAACATCAATAATAATATTTTTATCATTAAAATAATCATTTATTAGTGATTTTTTACCAGCGAGTTGTTGAAAATCAGAGTGTTTAATTAAAATATCTTCAATTCACTTGATATTGCAATAACAACTAGATTCACTAATATCAAAACTTTTAGCAAGATGAAAATAAGTCTGATATTCTCGTCAATACGATAAAGTCATTAGTAGCCGATTTTCTAGTGATAATTTATTAGTTTTGCTGCCTTTTTTTTAAATTTTTCTATTTCAGCTACTTGTAAAATATTTAACATTTTATTAAAAGTAGCTTTTTTTGCTCCGGTTAATCGCAATAATTCTTTATCATTAATAAAATTAAATTTATCAAATTTCATAATTTTAACCTCCTATAATTTCTATTTTAATTTAAAAATATTTTATAGGAATTTTAAAATAATTAGATTAGGTTATGCAAGAAGTCTATTATGAAATTATGATTATAATGGATTGTTTGTTAATTTAAAATTATTACTTTACTTAACAAAATATCCAAGATAAAATCATAATTAGTAGTTAATTTTAACTAAAAAGAAAGTTGAGAAAATGTCATCATATTATACAGAACATATTTTAAAATTAAAACAGCCAAAATTAAAAGAACCATTAACTGATGGGGAAATTAATGCTATTGTAACAGCTTTTAAGCATTTAGTTTGTAAAATTAAAAAAGATGCTGTTTTTATTAAGCATCAAAAATTTGGATATGAACCCTTTCGTAGTAAAGCATACGACAAATATTGAGCATATGCTCTTACATTTACTGAACCTCTTAATCTATTAAAACCAATTTATAAACATCATTGAATTGGTAATGTTTTTGTTGGTTATGGGTATGATACATTAGAAGAAACAATTAATCAAACTTTTAAAATGATGGAACAAGGACCAAATGCACAAAAAAATTTTCGTGATTATTTAACTAGTTGAGATGAAGATAAAGACCGAATTTTCTTAGGTTGAAAAGAAAAAGAATGGTCTTTTGAAAAATATCAAAAATTTCAGCGTTGATATGAAAAAAACAAGGTTAAAATTATGGCAAAACAAATTGGGGTTAAGGATGCCGAAGATTATAATAAAGAAATTAATGATAAAAATAATAGGCCTGGATTATCGGTTTTATTAGGGAAAATGCAAGACCCACCAAAACGCCCCCTAGCAATGTCTGTTGTAATGCGCGAGACAGCAAAGACAAAAGAAAAATGAGATGACCCAAAAACCAAAAAATACCTTGTTGGTTTTATGTATGTCAATTAAGAAAGAGCACCATATTATGAATTATCGAGAAATTAATTCAACGCAAAATGAACATATTAAATTATTGGCAAAATTAAAAGAAAAAAAATATCGAAAAGAATTTAATTTAGCCTTAATTGAAGGATTAAACACTATTGATGAAGCATTACAACAAAATATTGTTGTTGAAATTTTAACAACAAAAAAAAATCAACCAAAATTAAAGAATTTTAATAATATTTTATTAACAATAGTTCCGGAATTAATTTTAACTAAGTTGAGTCAAAGTAAAAATAGTCAAAATATTGTCGGTGTGATTGATTTAACGAAGGTTAAGGAACAAAATAATTTTCAATTTAATCAAAACATTCTTTTATTAGAAAACATTCAAGATCCAGGCAATGTCGGAACATTAATTAGAACTGGCCTTGGTTTTTGTTTTACAAATATTATTTTGTATAATCATACTGTTGATCTTTTTAATGACAAAGTCTTACGTGCTAGTCAAGGGGCGGTTTTTAAAGTTGCAATTAAAGAGATTGGTTTAAATGAAATTAAAAACTTCCAATTAAACCAATATAAAATTATTACAACAGGTTTAAAACAAAAAAGTGTTTATTTACAAGATTGTCAGTTTAAACAAAATGACCGGTATATTTTAGCACTAGGTAATGAGGGACATGGCCTTTCCAACACATTGCAAGAAATTAGTGATTATAATGTCCAAATTAAAATTAATTCACAATTTGATTCATTAAATGTTGCTCAGGCAGGAACAATTTTAATGTATGAAATTAATCGTCAGATGGAGGAAAAATAATGTTTAAGTTTAAAAATGCAATTTATGTTACATCAGTTGTTAATAAAGCAGGTTGAATTAAAGATGATTTATTGGAAATTGTTTTTTTAGGGAAAAGTAATGTTGGTAAATCAAGTTTTTTAAATATGTTAACAAATCAGCGCAAATTAGCAAAAGTTTCACAAATTCCCGGGAAAACCCGTATGTTAAATTTTTTTGCAATTAATAATAATCAATTTCGAATTGTTGATGCACCCGGATATGGGTTTGCAAAAGTTGGCAACCAATATAAGATGGATTTTGCAAAAATGATGGAAGAATATTTAACTCAACGCCAAAATTTAAAATTTGTCTGTTTGTTAGTAGATTTGCGTCATCCACCAACTCAAGACGATTATGAAATGTATCAATATTTAAAACATTTTAACATTATGACAGTTTTAATTGGAACAAAACTTGATAAGGTCAAAAAGAATGATATTCAAAAGCATGAAAAGCTTATTAAAGATAAATTAAATTTTGCTGATAGTGATTATTTTATTAAAACATCAAGTCGATCTAAAATTGCCCGTGATGAATGTTGAGCATTATTTGCAAAATTATTAAATTTTAACGAATAGTTAAAATATTTTAAATTAATAAACTTATTAAAACTATTTTTATTAAATTAGCATATAATTATGACACATAAGGAGTGGTTAACATGAATATTTTTTCATTGACAAAAGAAAAAGGCCTCTGACAAAAAATTTTTAAGAAAATCCCATGGTTTTATCATCTATTTTTTCTTATGACTGGAATTATAGTTGGACTGTTATTTCAATTTTTATATATTAGACTTCTTGCGATACCTGGTTTTATTATTAAAATATTATTATAAAATATAATTTATGAGGATATTAAATTATGAAATTTGATGAATTTAAAAATATTAATGATAAAGAATGATTAAGATTAACAGGAATAAAACAAGATATTTTTAATAAAATGTTAGATATTTTACAAGTAGCTGAAATAGAAAAATTTAAAAAAGGTGGCAAAGCTAATAAATTATCACTAGAAAATCGATTATTGATGACTTTATCGTATTGACGAGAATATCGAACTTATTTTCATCTTGGAAAAAATTTCGGAATTAGTGAAGCTAATTGTTATCGCAATATCAAGTGAATTGAAGATATTTTAATTAAACACCCTGATTTTCAGCAAGTTGCTGGTAAAAAAGCACTAATAAATGATTATTTTAATAGACTTCTTGCGATACCTGGTTTTATTATTAAAATATTATTATAAAATATAATTTATGAGGATATTAAATTATGAAATTTGATGAATTTAAAAATATTAATGATAAAGAATGATTAAGATTAACAGGAATAAAACAAGATATTTTTAATAAAATGTTAGATATTTTACAAGTAGCTGAAATAGAAAAATTTAAAAAAGGTGGCAAAGCTAATAAATTATCACTAGAAAATCGATTATTGATGACTTTATCGTATTGACGAGAATATCGAACTTATTTTCATCTTGGAAAAAATTTCGGAATTAGTGAAGCTAATTGTTATCGCAATATCAAGTGAATTGAAGATATTTTAATTAAACACCCTGATTTTCAGCAAGTTGCTGGTAAAAAAGCACTAATAAATGATTATTTTAATGATAAAACTATTATTATTGATGTTACCGAAACCCTAATCCAACGCCCAAAAAAAGACAAAAACAATCTTATTCTGGTAAAAAGAAAAAACACACTATTAAAACACAAGTAATTATCGAACAAGAAACCAAAAAAATTATTGCAACAAGTTTTTCGCTTGGTAAAAAACACGATTATGCTTTATTTAAAGAATCAAAAATCGCAATTTTAAAAAATACCAAATTAATAGTTGATAGTGGTTATCAAGGAATACAAAAAATTCACAATAATGTTATAATGCCCACAAAGAAAACTAAGAAAAAACATTTAAATAAAGAACAAAAACAACATAATAGACTAGTTTCAAAAATAAGAATTATTATTGAAAATATTTTTGCTATTCTTAAAAAATTTAAAATTATTACAGAAAAATATCGTAATCGAAGGAAACGATTTAGTTTAAGATTTAATTTAATTGCTTCAATTTATAATTTACAATTATTATAGTTATCATAAAAGATTTATTTAAAATTAACGAATTTGAATAATAAAATAATTTTTCGTTGTGGCAAAATATTAAATTTTTAAATAAAAGACATAATTAATTAAAATTATAATTTTATATTAACCCCTTTTTACAAATATTTGAAATTATTTTAATGGGTTATGCAAGAAGTCTATTATTTTTATGAAGTTTGTGCGATTAATATAAAAAAGGACTTTGCTCGTCCTTTTATTTTTTTCAATCTGTAATTTCGCCAGTGTCTTTATCTATTGTTGGTGTTGTTGGCTCGCCAACGCCATTTCAACAATACGACGTTTTCATAATAGCATTTCAATAAGTACTATATGCTGTAATATTGTCACGAACAAATTTAAAAATATTAGAAGGATAATCAAAACCATCATTAATTATTTTTATGATTTTATAATTTTTAGGAATATTATTATTATAAATAAAAATATAATTTTTATTATCTGCAATATTTAAATAATTAGGATGTGATAATTTATTAGTTGTTGCTTGTGACATTAATTTTCATTTACTATTTTTTGGTGGTTGTTGTGGTTCTGGCGTGGGTTCTGGTTTATTGCCCCCACCGGTTTTATTGTTGTTTGGTTTTTCACAACTAATTAATGTTGTTGTACTTGTTGCTGTTAATCCGATTGTCCCTAAAATACTTAATAACTTTTTCATATATTTATTCCTTTCTGTGAAATGTTATAATTAATATAATTATACTATACATTTTTTAAAGTAGGTGTAAATTTATGAAATATATTAACTAATAATTTTAATTTAATAAAGAAAGGAAATAATAAAATAGACTTCTTGCATAACCTAATCTAATTATTTTAAAATTCCTATAAAATATTTTTAAATTAAAATAGAAATTATAGGAGATTAAAATTATGAAATTTGATAAATTTAATTTTACTAATGATAAAGAATTATTGCGATTAACCCGAGCAAAAAAAGATATTTTTAATAAAATGTTAAATATTTTACAAGTAGATAAAATAGAAAAATTTAAAAAAGGTGGCAAAACTCATAAATTATCACTATAAAATCGGCTACTGATTACTTTATCGTATTGGCGAGAATATCAGACTTATTTTCATCTTACTAAAAGTTTTGATACTAGTGAATCTAGTTGTTATCGCAATATCAATTTAATTGAAGATATTTTAATTAAACACTCTAATTTTCAACAACTCGCTGGTAAAAAATCACTAATAAATGATTATTTTAATGATAAAACTATTATTATTGATGTTACCGAAGCCCCAATCCAACGCCCAAAAAAAATACAAAAACAATCTTATTCTGTTAAAAAGAAAAAACACACTATTAAAACACAAGTAATTATCGAACAAGAAACCAAAAAAATTATTGCAACAAGTTTTTCGCTTGGAAAAAAACATGATTATGCTTTATTTAAAGAATCAAAAATCTCAATTTTAAAAAACACCAAATTAATAGTTGATAGTGGTTATCAAGGAATTCAAAAAATTCACAATAATGTTCTAATACCTACAAAAAAAACAAAGAAAAACCCTTTAAATAAAGTACAAAAACAACATAATAGACTAGTTTCAAAAATGAGAATTATTATTGAAAATATTTTTGCTATTCTTAAAAAATTTAAAATTATTACAGAAAAATATCGTAATCGAAGAAAACGATTTAGTTTAAGATTTAATTTGATTGCTTCAGTTTATAATTTGCAGTTAGCATAGAAGATTTATTTAAAATTAAAGAATTTAAATAATAAATTCATTTTTTGTTGTGGCAAAATATTAAATTTTTAAATAAAAAACATAATTAATTAAAATTATATTTTTCTATTAGTGTCTTTTTAAAAATATTTGCAATTTTTTAATAGGTTATGCAAGAAGTCTAATAAATAAAAGTTTATAACTCTTTTTTATTAATAATTACTAAACTAGGGCAGTCTATTATGGTTAGCATCAATAAAATGATTAAAATCAAAAAAAGATAAAAAGGGAGCAATAATCCCAATGCAAATTAAAAGAATTTTAAAATTTTTTGGTAACTCTTTAATATCTTTACCAATTGTTTTGATTCCTAAAAAGTTAATTGGTTTTGTAATAATAAATTATTTTTGCTGTTCATTTTTCATTTTTTTGTATAAGTATCTTGTTTCTTTCTTTCATTATTTATCAAGTATATAACTATATCTTAACAAAAAATAATATGTTTTATTCTTTTAAATGATATCTTTTTGAAGATATAACTCATAAAAAATAAAAAAATCCTAAAAATAGTTGCTTGTTTTTTCATTTTTAGTATATAATAAGTAAGGCTAAAAAGATATGCCATGCCTAGTTAGCTCAGTCGGTAGAGCACTCGGCTGTTAACCGATCGGTCGCAGGTTCGAGTCCTGCACTAGGCGCCATTATTTTTTTTGAAAATTTTTATTGATATTTACCGGCCTGTTGGTGAAGCGGTTAACACACATGCCTTTCACGCATGCATTCACGGGTTCAAACCCCGTACAGGTCACCATTTTCGGGTGTTAGCTCAGTTGGGAGAGCGCCTGCCTTACAAGCAGGTGGTCAGCGGTTCAAGTCCGTTACACCCGACCATTTTTTTATATTAATAAGCTGTCTTAGCTCAATGGGCAGAGCAAATGACTTGTAATCAGTAGGTTGGCAGCTCAACCCCAGCCAGCCCAGCCATTGTCTCCTGTTAGCTCAGTCGGTAGAGCAACTGGCTTTTAACCAGTGGGTCAAAGGTTCAAGTCCTTTACAGGAGACCATTTTTAAAACAGATTAACCGGGTGTGGCGGAATTGGCAGACGCACCAGACTTAGGATCTGGCGGGGTAACTCGTGGGGGTTCAAGTCCCTTCACCCGGACCATAATTAAAAAACAAATTAGCACTTCAGTACAATGTTTCTTTTAACTGAGAATATGAAATAAAAAACCTCTCTAGGTTATTATTAAATATATAAAGTTAGGAGAAACATTTTTTATATAGCAAAGGGTAAAACTAAAGGGTTAAAAGACCATGATATTGAATTTAAAACTAAAATTATTAACGAATATTACGAATATAATAAATCAACATCTTTAATATCTAAAGAACATGAAATAAGTACTGCAACTATTTATAGGTGAATTAATGTTTTCAATAAAGATAAAAAATTTGATAAACGAACATATATTAAAAAAATGCCAATTTTTAATAATCCGCATGATGAAAATATATATTTATTAACAAAAGAAAATTAACAAATAAAAGCAGAAAATAATATTTTAAAAAAGCTTGAATATCTTCCAAAAACAAAAACAAAGATGAATATTAGAAAACAAATTTATTTTATTAAAAACGAATTAAATAACAACTCAATCTTACCATTAAGATTATTTTTAAAAATATTATGCATTTCATATGATACATGAAATAAATATAAAAATATTCATGAAAAATATGAATGAAAAATTGATTACAATATATTAGACTTCTTGCGATACCTGGTTTTATTATTAAAATATTATTATAAAATATAATTTATGATGATATTAAATTATGAAATTTGGTAGTAAGAAAAAGGTTGAGGTTTTGGTATAAAAATTATTTTTTTTACTATTATTGATGAATTTAAAACAATAATAAATCAGGATTTTTAAAAATTTATCCAATTATTTTATTTATATTTTTTATAAAACCTCAAATTTTGTAATGCTATCTGAAATTTGATGAATTTAAAAATATTAATGATAAAGAATGATTAAGATTAACAGGAATAAAACAAGATATTTTTAATAAAATGTTAGATATTTTACAAGTAGCTGAAATAGAAAAATTTAAAAAAGGTGGCAAAGCTAATAAATTATCACTAGAAAATCGATTATTGATGATTTTATCGTATTGACGAGAATATCGAACTTATTTTCATCTTGGAAAAAATTTCGGAATTAGTGAAGCTAATTGTTATCGCAATATCAAGTGAATTGAAGATATTTTAATTAAACACCTTGATTTTCAGCAAGTTGCTGGTAAAAAAGCACTAATAAATGATTATTTTAATGATAAAACTATTATTATTGATGCCACCGAAACCCCAATCCAACGCCCAAAAAAAGACAAAAACAATCTTATTCTGGTAAAAAGAAAAAACACACTATTAAAACACAAGTAATTATCGAACAAGAAACCAAAAAAATTATTGCAACAAGTTTTTCACTTGGTAAAAAACACGATTATGCTTTATTTAAAGAATCAAAAATCGCAATTTTAAAAAATACCAAATTAATAGTTGATAGTGGTTATCAAGGAATACAAAAAATTCACAATAATGTTATAATGCCCACAAAGAAAACTAAGAAAAGACATTTAAATAAAGAACAAAAACAACATAATAGACTAGTTTCAAAAATAAGAATTATTATTGAAAATATTTTTGCTATTCTTAAAAAATTTAAAATTATTACAGAAAAATATAGAAATCGCAGAAAACGATTTAGTTTAAGATTTAATTTAATTGCTTCAATTTATAATTTATAATTATTATAGTTATCATAAAAGATTTATTTAAAATTAACGAATTTGAATAATAAAATAATTTTTTGTTGTGGCAAAATATTAAATTTTTAAATAAAAGACATAATTAATTAAAATTATAATTTTATATTAACCCCTTTTTACAAATATTTGAAATTATTTTAATGGGTTATGCAAGAAGTCTATTAGAAATAATTAAAATAATTTAAAAAAACAATAAAAATAAAGGTCATCGACAAATAAAACTTGATTTGGAAGAACAAAAAATAAAAATATCAGCAGACACTGTATATCGTTATGTGAAGATATTACAAATATGTTCTGAAGTTAGAATTAAACATAAAAAACGAATTAAACATTTTAACAATATGTTACATGAACATAAAAAACACCCCTATTTACTTAAATGTAATTTTCATTCTAATCAAATGAATAAAAAACGATCAATTGATATTACAATAATTAAAATATATTCAGAATCATTATATTTATTTGCTATTAAAGACTTATTTAGTAATGCAATTGTTGGATACTCACTAACAGTAAGGCCAACAGTAAATTGAGTAATTAATTGTTTAAAACAAAGCTTAATTAATGGAAAAATTAAACCTGGTCAATTAATAATTAATTCTGATCAAGGCATTCATTTTACTTCATATGCATATTTTGATTTATTAATAGATTATGGAGTAACTATAAGTATGTCTCGACGTGGAAATTGTTTAGATAATTCACCTATTCAAAATTGGTTTTTAATTTTAAAAACAGAAAATAAAAATATAACAAAATACAAAAATTTTAATGATCTAAAAAATATGATAGATAATTATATTGTTGAGTATAACAATTATAGAAGGGTTTTAAAATTAAAAATGCCTCCAATTCAATTTGAATTAAAAAGCATTTTAAATTAAAAAAATAATTCTCAGTTATTTGAAACTGTGCAAGTTAATAAATATCAGAAAAGAGGGTTAATTGGAATGAAAAAATTATTAAGTATTATTGGTGCAACATCATTAGTATTAACAAGCATAACAAGTTTAGTTGCTTGTAATAAACCACAAGAATATACAAAAGAAGAATTAGCAAAAGTAAAAAAAGAAAAAGAAATTAAAACAAAACATGGTATTTTAGAATGAATAGCACCACAAGAAAAATCATTTAATATTGTTGATAATAAATGATATTTTGTAGTATGTCGTGGTGATAAAAATAATAATTGAGAAATTGCTAAATTTAAAAATAATTTTAATGATAATAAATTTAAAGTTATTAAAAAATTAAATATTGGTGAGTTAAAATTACTTTATAATATGGATTATGGTAAACATTTACAAGTAGGATATGATATTTCTAAAAAATGAATATCAAATATTAATAATGACTATTTTAAATCAGTTTATCGTTGAAATTTAGATACTAATATGTCTGATTTATTAGATATTGATGAAAATGGTAATATAAAAGTTAACGGTGAATAAAAAAAGAGATAATTAAATCTCTGCACAGTTTCAAATAACTGAGAATTATTTTTTTAATTTAAAATGCTTTTTAATTCAAATTGAATTGGAGGCATTTTTAATTTTAAAACCCTTCTATAATTATTATAATCAACAATATAATTATCTATGATATTTTTTAGCTCATTAAAATTTTGTATACAATGCTTCTCCTAACTTTATATATTTAATAATAACCTAGAAAGGTTTTTTATTTCATATTCTCAGTTAAAATAAACATTAGACTTCTTGCATAACCCATTAAAATAATTTCAAATATTTGTAAAAAAGGGTTAATATAAAATTATAATTTTAATTAATTATGTTTTTTATTTAAAAATTTAATATTTTGCCACAACAAAAAATGAATTTATTATTTAAATTCTTTAATTTTAAATAAATCTTCTATGCTAACTGCAAATTATAAACTGAAGCAATCAAATTAAATCTTAAACTAAATCGTTTTCTTCGATTACGATATTTTTCTGTAATAATTTTAAATTTTTTAAGAATAGCAAAAATATTTTCAATAATAATTCTCATTTTTGAAACTAGTCTATTATGTTGTTTTTGTACTTTATTTAAAGGGTTTTTCTTTGTTTTTTTTGTAGGTATTAGAACATTATTGTGAATTTTTTGAATTCCTTGATAACCACTATCAACTATTAATTTGGTGTTTTTTAAAATTGAGATTTTTGATTCTTTAAATAAAGCATAATCGTGTTTTTTACCAAGTGAAAAACTTGTTGCAATAATTTTTTTGGTTTCTTGTTCGATAATTACTTGTGTTTTAATAGTGTGTTTTTTCTTTTTACCAGAATAAGATTGTTTTTGTCTTTTTTTGGGCGTTGGATTGGGGTTTCGGTAGCATCAATAATAATAGTTTTATAATTAAAATAATCATTTATTAGTGCTTTTTTACCAGCAACTTGCTGAAAATCAGGGTGTTTAATTAAAATATCTTCAATTCACTTGATATTGCGATAACAACTAGATTCACTAATATAAAAACTTTTAGCAAGATGAAAATAAGTTCGATATTATCGTCAATACGATAAAGTCATCAATAATCTATTTTCTAGTGATAATTTATTAGCTTTGCCACCTTTTTTAAATTTTTCTATTTCAGCTACTTGTAAAATATCTAACATTTTATTAAAAATATCTTGTTTTATTCCTGTTAATCTTAATCATTCTTTATCATTAATATTTTTAAATTCATCAAATTTCATAATTTAATATCCTCATAAATTATATTTTATAATAATATTTTAATAATAAAACCAGGTATCGCAAGAAGTCTATTGTACATTTTTTTTCTTTTCTTTTTTATTTTCTACATTACTTTTCATAAATTTAACCCCTAACTATATAATGTTTTTGAAATAATAAAACCAATAATATATAAACTTGATATTGTTAACACTAACGGATGACTAAATAAAATCGCTATTTTACCAAAAATAGATAACAATCAAGTATCATAATTATATAAATCCATAATAACGTTTTTTGCTGATGTCAACTGATCAATAATAACTGTAATAAATCCAGTTCCAAATATAGCGATTGCCACTACCAATAAAACTAACTTAATCATATAAAATCAACTCCTTACTTATTTTTTTATTCTTTTAGTGCTATGAATTCTTTTAAACCCTTGTTCTCTTGTTTTTGCTTGTTTTGCTAAACTTGATAACTGTTGTTTATTGCGACTAACTTTAAATTGTTTTTGTTCTTTAATATGTTTTTGTAAACCTTGTTTAGTACTAGAAACACCCCGAACAGTAGCGCCGTATAGTTTAGAACTATTAATAACACCGCTTTTAACTATTGAACCTAACTCGTTATAATTAGTTGATGTTCTGTGAATTGCATAAATTGATAATTTAATAACCATAAAAAAGATTAAAAAATAAGCAATCGTTATATTTGTCATTGGCAATTTAGTATTTCAAGTCACATCAAAAACAAATAAAAAAGTATCAAAAATAAAACTAAAAATATTATTTCAATTATCGTTATTAACGCTTTCACTTAATAAATTACTCATTTTTTATTTTTCCTTCCCCCTTTTTGCTTTTAAATTTTCTTTCAAAATATCAACATCAAACAATTCTAAGTGTTGTTTATTGTTTAATTTTGATATATCTTTTCAAAAGTATTCTTTTTTATTAATAACCTCATCGTTTTTTAAATCACGGACAAAACTTAATCAATAACTATCGTATTTATTTGCAAATTCAAGGGGAATAATTATCTTAAAAAACCGAATTCCCAAACCAACATCTGACTTATGTTTTGCTCTTTTACCTTCTGCTGGTCGTTCTACTGATTTTGTTTTTAAAATTTCATAATCTGTAATATCTTTAAAAATACCAATTCGCATAACAAAACTACGATTAAAAATATTACCTAATTTAGATTTAACAGGTTTTTTCAATGAAATCGGAATAATAATACCACTTGCTAAATGACAAATATTATTTCAAATCATAACCTCACGCTGTACGGTAAAAATCGCTCTATTTTTAAAATGTCCTGCTAAAACAATCCACACACTTTTACCACCATGAACTTTTTTAACTTCGTGATGACTAGTTCCATCAATATATAAAAAACTTTCATCAAATAAAATTAAACTATCATCAGGTGGCACTAATTTAGTTCTATAAGTAAAATCTAAGTTATTAAAAGTTAAAAGTTTTATTACATCATCTTCAATTGGACAATTACTATAAATTTTCTTTGTTAAAAGTTTCATAACTTGTGATAGAAAAGTTAAAAACAATGTTTTACCAGTTCCTAATTTACCAATAATTACTGATAAAGGATTACCCCAAATAAAGTAAACTAAACGAAAAACATTTAACTGATAAAAAACATTTTTTCAAACTCACCAAACAAAATATAAACATTGTAAAACAAATAATAGTCAAAATACTAAACCACTATAATTTAATGAAATTATTCAAAGTAATAAATCAATTAAACTAAACAAAACTATTGAACCATTAATAGACTTCTTGCGTAACCTATTAAAAAATTGCAAATATTTGTAAAAAGACACTAATAGAAAAATATAATTTTAATTAATTATGTTTTTTATTTAAAAAATTAATGTTTTGCCACAACAAAAAATGAATTTATTATTTAAATTCTTTAATTTTAAATAAATCTTCTATGCTAACTGCAAATTATAAATTGAAGCAATTAAATTAAATCTTAAACTAAATCGTTTTCTTCGATTACGATATTTTTCTGTAATAATTTTAAATTTTTTAAGAATAGCAAAAATATTTTCAATAATAATTCTCATTTTTGAAACTATTCTATTAAGTTGTTTTTGCACTTTATTTAAAGGGTTTTTCTTTGTTTTTTTTGTAGGTATTAGAATATTATTGTGAATTTTTTGAATTCCTTGATAACCACTATCAACTATTAATTTGGTATTTTTTAAAATTGAGATTTTTGATTCTTTAAATAAAGCACAATCATGTTTTTTTCCAAGCGAAAAACTTGTTGCAATAATTTTTTTGGTTTCTTGTTCGATAATTACTTGTGTTTTAATGGTGTGTTTTTTTCTTTTTACCAGAATAAGATTGTTTTTGTCTTTTTTTGGGCGTTGGATTGGGGTTTCGGTAGCATCAATAATAATAGTTTTATCATTAAAATAATCATTTATTAGCGCTTTTTTACCAGCAACTTGCTGAAAATCAGGGTGTTTAATTAAAATATCTTCAATTCACTTGATATTGCGATAACAATTAGCTTCACTAATTCCGAAATTTTTTCCAAGATGAAAATAAGTTCGATATTCTCGTAAATACGATAAAGTCATCAATAATCGATTTTCTAGTGATAATTTATTAATTTTGCCACCTTTTTTAAATTTTTCTATTTCAGCTACTTGTAAAATATTTAACATTTTATTAAAAGTAGCTTTTTTGCTCCGGTTAATCGCAATAATTCTTTATCATTAATAAAATTAAATTTATCAAATTTCATAATTTTAATCTAATATAATTTCTATTTTAATTTAAAAATATTTTATAGGAATTTTAAAATAATTAGATTAGGTTACGCAAGAATTCTATTAAATAAAAGTTTATAACTCTTTTTTATTAATACTTATTAAAATGGGTGCAGTCTAAAGTAACAAATTATTTACAGATAAAAATAAGCAATAATAAAAAATTATAATAATTATGTACCAATAATTTTATTCATTTCATCTTTTATTGCTAAACTGATATTGCCAAATGGTAAAATAACAGTTTGGGCAACAATATCAATATTTTTTAATTTAAATTTAGTTTTTAACAAAATCAAATCAACTTTTTCTAAATCTTTTACTGTTACTCGCAGCCGAGTTAAGGTTGCTTTAACCATTTTAATATTTGTTTTTGTTCCTAAAATACTAATTAAATCATTAATAGAAAAAGAAAGCGCTTGTTTTGGAACAAGAATTTTTTGAAAATTAAAAATCTTTTTCCGAAAAATCATCATTAAAATAAACAAGAGCATTAAAATCATTGCCACAACAATGATAATAATATATTCAGTTCGCATTATTAATCATCTCCCCTGTTATCATTGCAATGAGCAAATAATAACTTCATCTTCGCAATTAAACTCAAATCATTTTCTTTATCATAGCATAATTTCAATGTTTTTTGACTAATCTTTAATTCTACATAGGAATTTAAAATTTCTGATTCATAAGTATCAATCACTAAACTTTTTCCTTTCAACTCACCATTTAACCTTATTATTTGATCTTGGTCCAAAATAATTGAAGCGTTAATTGTGGAAAAAGTTGAATTTGCCACCGGAGCAATTTCTTTTAATTGCCATAGAGCGGGAATATTAGATGCAATAATGGAGCCATTAATTGCTCGCATATAACCTGTTGAACCAGTTTTAGTTGCAAAAACAAGGCCGCTTCCCCGGAAATGCTCCAATAAATCATTATTAACATAAATGTCAGTACAAATTGTTTTAACATGGTCAACAACTTTTGCTTCATTTAATGCATAGCGAATAAGATTACCATTATATTTAATTTCTAATAATGGCATTTGGCGAATATGAACTTTATTGTTAATAATTGCTTTAATTATTGCTTTAGGATAAGTATTTTCATCATAGTTGGCATAAAATCCTAATGAACCAGATTTAATTACAATAAAAAAAACTTTATCAATTATATCTTGAAATTTATTAACTGCTCTTAATAAAGTTCCGTCCCCACCAATGATAAAAACATACTGTGGGCTACTAAGATCTTCTTTTAATTGATTTTCTTGTAAAAGTTTACTAATTTTATTAACTAAATGTGTTGATTCTTGATAATCATTTGCAATAATTGCATATTTAACCATTGTTCTTTCCACCTTTTCTTTCACTTAGTTATATTATACCTTTATTTTAAATTGAAAACTTAATTAAATAAATAATAGTTAGCTTTGCTAACTATTATTCTTATTGCGAATTATTAATAATTCAATATCAGTAAATTTTAATAAATTAGTTTGATTAAGATGATAATGAATTTTATTATCTGATAAAAAAATATATTTAAAAGTAAAAATAATGTAAGTTAATCCTTCTTTAGTATGAAATTTATTACATACGCCGCGAGGAACAAATTCTAATTTTTTTGTTTTTTTATCATATAAAAAACTTTGTGGTAGATAAAAAAATAAAATATGGGTTAATGAAATAATTACAATCCCTAAGAAAAAAATTGGTAATCAAGCAAATGGCCACATATATTTTGCACCAATAAAGTTTGTATTTCAACCACCAACATTAAAACCACCATTGTTTCATGGTTCACCGCTACTTGGCCCCACAAATAATTGGTTTGTTTTAAAAATTCAGTCTCAAATTACTGCAATAATAGAAAATAATGTTAATCATAATAGCTGTCATTTAAATAATAAACCACTATAAGGTTTCCCCACTAAACCATATTTATAAACATATAAATAAGCAAAGATAATTAATGTATGAAGAATAAAGTAGTTATAGTAAAAGAAATTATTTAAACTTCAATAACCATTAACCGGCGTTATAATTGCTAAAATTGGTAAAACAATTGCTGAAGGAGCAACAATTTCAAAAAATTTTCGACTAGGAAAAAATAAAACAAAGCCCGATAATAGCTGGTGTAAACTACATAAGTGTAATGGTATAACTTCACTTAGACCACGAATTTGCGAAGGCCCCACCGGTCCTCAAATTCACTGTGTTTTTAAAACAACTGCTAAATAAGTTACTCAAATCGCATATGTTAAGAAATAAGTTATAATTTGATAAATCCCGATTGAAATCCGAAACCATTGTCAATTAACAGTTTTTGCATAATACTTTCTGCAAACAAATAATGAACCAATAATTAAAACAAAAATACTAATGCCAACTAATTGAAAGGCATAATTATGACCTTTAAAAAATCACTGGTCAGTTCAATCAGCCCCGGGCAGATATGAACCTGCTGGATCAAAAAAACCTCATGGTCCATTGCTAGAACGAACAAATTGCATTACTTTTCTCCTTTGATTAAATAATTAATATCTTTTCTTTTTATTTTATAACAAAATTAACAATTTTATTTTTAATAAAAATTTCTTTAATAATTTCATGCTTATCTAAAAAGGATTGAACATTACTATTAGCTTTAGCCAAAGCTGATAATTCTTCTTCTGATGTATCAAGTGGTACTTCTAATTTAGCACGTAATTTACCATTAACTTGAACTGCAATTATAACCTCATTTTTTTGTAAATATGTTTCATCATATGTTGGCCATGTTGACAATGCAACTGATGATGGTTGATTTAATTTTGTTCAAATTTCTTCTGCTAAATGTGGGGCAAACAAACTTAAAATTTTAGTAAACCCCTCAAAATAAGGTTGATAAATTGGACCTTTTATTTTATAACAAGCATTAATAAAAACCATTAGTTGTGAAATTGCTGTATTAAAACTTAATTTTTCTAACATTTCTGTGCTGTTTTTAACCATTCTATGATAAACAAAATCTAACTCATGATTATTATCTTGCAAAAAAATATTATTTTTAATAAGACGATAAACGCGATCTAATCATTTTCGTGCTGAATCTAACCCATTTGGATTTCAAGGCAACGATACTTCAATTGGTCCCATAAACATTTCATATAAACGTAATGTATCCGCACCATGTGATTTAATAATATCATCAGGATTAATCACATTTCCTTTTGATTTACTCATTTTTGAGCCATCTGTCCCTAAAATCATTCCTTGATTAACTAATTTATAAAATGGTTCAGAAGTCGGAACTAATTTTTGGTCATATAAAAATTTATGTCAAAAACGCGAATATAATAAATGCAAAACAGCATGTTCTTGGCCACCAACATATAAATCAACTGGTAATCATTTTTTTAACAAAGCTTGTGCTTTAGCACTACGTAAGTCTAACAGTTGCTTATCTTCCATTAAAATATAAGCTAAATAATATCAACAACTACCCGCTCATTGTGGCATCGTATTAGTTTCTCGACGTCCTTTTTTTCCAGTACTATCAATAACAGTTAATCATTCTGTGGCATTAGATAATGGTGATTCTCCCGTTTGTGATGGTTTAATATTTGTCATTTTTGGTAATTCTAACGGTAATTCTGTTGCATCAACTAAACTAATTGAACCGTCTTCTCAATGAATAATTGGAAAAGGCTCCCCTCAATATCGTTGACGAGAAAATAACCAATCACGAAGTTTATAAGTAGTTTTAACTTTCGCTTTTCCACCTGCTGTTAAAAAATCAATTGCTTTTTTTGTTGCTTCTTCTGTCATTAAACCATTCAAAAAATCAGAATTAATATGTTTACCATCTTTATTATTTAATTTATTATGATGTTCTCCTTCAATGACATAACTAATTGGTAAATGATATTTTAAAGCAAATAAATAATCCCGTTTATCATGACCCGGCACAGCCATCACAGCACCAGTTGCATAAAATGGTAACACATAATCAGCAATTCAAATTGGAATAATTTTTTCATTAATTGGGTTAATAGCATAACTACCAATAAACATTCCATTTTTTTCTTTACTAATATCTTGCCGATCTAAGTCAGTTTTTGCTTTTGTTGCTGCTAAAAATTTTGTAACATCAGTTTCATATTCGGGTGTTGTTAATTTTGAGACTAATGGATGCTCAGGTGCTAAAACAAGATACTCAACACCAAAAATTGTATCAGCACGAGTGGTAAAAACATTAATAATTTCTGGATTATTTTGGACCGCAAACTTAATTTCAGCACCAACTGATTTTCCAATTCAATTTCGTTGTAACTCTTTAACTGATTCTGGTCAATCAACTTCATCTAACCCTGCTAATAATTTTTCTGCATATGCAGTAATTTTTAAAACCCATTGTCGCATTGGTTTTTTAAAAACTGAAAAATGCCCACGTTCAGAAACCATTTTTCCATTAATATTTAAGACTTCTTCATTAGCTAAGACTGTCCCTAATTCAGGACATCAATTAACATCAAAATCACCCACCTCAGCTAATCCATTTTGATATAATAATTCAAAAATTAATTGTGTTGTTTTAAAAAACTCTGGTGAAGAAGTATTAACTTCTTTTTCATAGTCATAACTAAAGCCAAGTGCTTTTAATTGTTTACCAAAATTAGCAATGTTTTTCAAAGTAAATTCTGTTGGATCATTCCCTGTTTTTAAAGCATATTGTTCAGCTGGTAAACCAAATGCATCTCAACCAATTGGATGCAAAACATCATAACCTTGCAATTTTCGCATACGACTAATTACATCGGTTGCAACATATCCTTTTGGATGTCCAACATGTAAACCTGATCCTGATGGGTATGGAAACATATCTAAAATATAAGCTTTCTGCTCTGAATTATTTGTTGTTTTAAAAGTTTGATGTTCTTCTCAATATTGTTGTCATTTTTGTTCAATTGCTTTATGCGAAAATTCCATCTTTATTACCCTTTCTAAATTTTTATCTTTTTAATTATAACATTGTTCCAAAATTTGTTAGTAATTTAAACACTTTTAATTACATTTTTATTAGAGTATAATAAATTTATAAATAAATTACAGAATGGGAGAAAATTATGAGCGTACAAGAAGCAGCAAAGTTTCGAAAAGCAATTAAAATTTATGATAAAACAAAAGCAGTTAGTGAAAGTGATTTAAAAATAATTTTAACAATTGGAGCCCTAGCACCTAGTTCTAATGTCTTAGAACCAGTAAAAGTTATTATTATCAAAGATCAGAAATTAAAAGAACAAGCAGCATTAAACTGTTTTGTGCCTGGCAATCAGCAAAAACTAAAGGATTGCCCCAGTTTTAACATTACTATTAGGAGCAAATGGTGATTATTTAAGATCTGAAGAATTTTTAAACAATCGCTTAGAACGAATTTTTAGTGGTGAAACATTAAAAATAAATGTGCGAGGAATGAGTAATTACTTAAAAAGTTATCCAATTCCAGATATTTTTTCGGACGAACAAATACACCTTGTCGCTAGTTTTATGGCATTACAAGCTGCTGAATTAAAAATTGGATCAAGTATTATGGGCTGAATTATGCCACTGAAATCAACCTCATTTTTTACAGAACATAATATTGTGGACCCAACAAAATGACATTTATCGTTAGGAATGCTATTTTGATATTATGACGACAATGTTAAAGGAACAAGTTTCCCTCGCTTAAGAATTGCTGAGGATGAATTTGTTAGCATTTTTTAACTTACTTAATAAAAATTTTCCTAAAAAATTTAATTAACTAATGAAAACATCTCTTAAAAATTTTTGAATTATTATTTTAATTACTAATATTATTTTTTTATTAATCCAAGTTAGCATCATGACGCCAATAATATTATGTCAAAAACAGTTACAGTTAAGTAATAGCGACTTATCGCAAATTTTCTTTGGTATTCTAATTATTATTATTTTAGTAATGTTTATCACTAACTGAATTCTAGTTAAAAATCCACTCCGAAAACTAAATACAACAAAAGAATTAGCGCCCTGACAGGCAGACCTTGGTTTTTATATTATTACAAAATATTCACATTTAAAAACGGAATATAATGGTTATGTCTGATATTTAAAGAAAAAAGGTTTTATTCTGCTTGCTACGCTTGGAATTAACTTTAGTTTTGCTTTAATTTCTGCTGTTGTGTTTTCTATTTTAGGATAAAATAAAAACTACTTTTTTATTTCTTAATTTATTATTTTAAATTATTACTATTTTTTTATAAACTGTTTTTTTATTGTAAAATATTTTTTAATTTTATAAAAATCCTTAGATAAATTATGGTTATAATTAATAATTTAATAAATTTTTGATTTAAAAAGTTCATTACTATATCTTCATTAAAATAAACATTATCCATTAAAGATTAAATATCCTACTTTGAAACTTTTGAATAATGCACCCCAAAAAGTAACTAAAATTAAAAAAGAACTTTACTAAACTTTTAGAGGAGGTGGATTTTTATATGACAAAAAAAAGGACAAAAATTTAAAACATATACTGTAGAATTTAGAAAAAATCCAATAAAATAAATTGAATAAACATCGCTTACTTATATTTAAAAAAATATAAAGTAAATATAAAAACACTTAATTCATAACAAATAAATTTTAAAAAAGGAATTTTAAATACACCAAAAAGCCCCAAAGAACCATTTGGGAAAAAATATTTAAACTATCACAAAGTTAGGTATGAATTATTAAAAAAGCTCGATGACTTTTACAATTAAATAAACAAAAAATAGTATCTTTTATAAAAGAAAATCGTGATAAATATTCATTAAAATTATTGCTTGATATAACAGGTTTAAAGCGTAGTTATTGAGATAAATACAAAAATTATTTAAGTAATGGTAAGGATAACGAACCATTAAAGAATATTGTAAAAGTCTATGAAAAAAATTTAAAACAATTTGAATATCGGCGGATAACTAAATATTTAAAAGAAGATTATGGCATTATTTATAATGCTAAAAAATTATTACGAATTATGAATGAAAATAATATTCAAGCTGAACATTTAAAACGGATGCGTAAAAAAAATATTAATAAAAAAAGCCCAAAATAAAAATATAATTAAATATTCTGATTTAGGAAATCGTAAATTTAATAAAATTAAACAAAAATTTAAATTTTTATTTAATGATGTAACTTATTTAATTTGAAATGGCAAAAAACATTATCAATCAACAATAATTGATGGATATACTAAATAAATTGTTGATGCGCAGTGATCAAAATATAATGACAACAAAATTGTTATTAAAAATTTATATACTGCAATTAATAAAATTAAACAAAAAAAAGATCTCAGTAACATAATAATTCATTAGGATCATGGATTTCGATACACATCAAAAATATATAATAATAAATGTATATCTAATGAAATTAGAATTTCTATGGGTAAAAATTATCATCGTGCTAATAACATTGTTATTGAAAGTTTTCATTCTTTATTAAAAAAGCAACAATTCATAACAATATTTATTTATCTCATGATGAATAGACTTCTTGCATAACCTAATATAATTATTTTAAAATTCCTATAAAATATTTTTAAATTAAAATAGAAATTATAGGAGATTAAAATTATGAAATTTGATAAATTTAATTTTATTAATGATAAAGAATTATTGCGATTAACCGGAGCAAAAAAAGCTACTTGTAAAATATCTAACATTTTATTAAAAATATCTTGTTTTATTCCTGTTAATCTTAATCATTCTTTATCATTAATATTTTTAAATTCATCAAATTTCATAATTTAATATCCTCATAAATTATATTTTATAATAATATTTTAATAATAAAACCAGGTATCGCAAGAAGTCTAATGAATTTCTCGGAAAAAAAGACAAACAACAGAGCCCTTGATATGACTACTCCTTCAACTAATTTGATTACACAGCCAGGCTTAGATGAAAATTTAACAAAAGCTGTTAACAATGACAATAAATAAGTCATTAGGTGAAGAGTAAAGACCTTCAACAAGTGGAACTTCTTCAATTTTAAATAAAATTGATAATTATTTAAATGAGACAGAAACGCAAGAGGATAAAGACTCAAATGAATTAGAAGATTCTATATTTCCTTTAATAATAAGTGAAAATGATAAATATTTTGAAAGTTCTGAGGGTGAGTGGGTATTATTAAAAAATGAAATTAATAAAAATTTTGATAGAAGAGAAAGGATTGAGGCAGGCTTAAAAAATGAAATTAATAATTACTTTCGCAATAGAGGGATTGTTTCAACTTCACTACGAGATAAAATTAATCAATATTTTAGTGATAAGGAAATCCAAAGTAAAATTATTTGAAAAAAAATGTATAAAAATATGAAAAAACCATTTAAAACTATAAAAGAGTTAATTTCAATAACAAATCAAGAATATGAATCAATTAGTTGCAGTCAAGAATATTTTCCTCAACATGAAGAGATTTAAATTGAAGATGACATAACGCCATTGTTACCAGTAAGAAATAATTTTATTTTAAAATTTATAATATTAGCTATCATTGGTGATATATTAGGTGCCAGAGTATTAAAAGATTTAAATTTGATTTAAAAAATAATTTAAAATAATTATTAAAATATGCATCTAAAAAAGTCAGTATCCTTAAAAAATTTTACGAACTTTTTAAAAGAGATTCATTTTTATATGGGAAAAATTAATTACAATAATAATTTGATTATATTAATGTTACTTATTAAATTTATATAAAAAAAGTTAAAAAAGTTCTTTAATTTTGTCGAAAACTCTTGATATTTATAGAATATACCTAATTTTAGGTATATTTTTAATATATAGAGGTAAATAATTGATGGAAAAAATAATTACAGAATTAAAAAACAGTTTTACAGATGATCAATTTTTAGAATTTTATGAAAAAATAAAAAAAGAAGTAAAGGTAATCAAAAAACAAAAACGTTTAAATGAAATTGATCAAAAATTTAGAGATAAAGGCATTACATGTCCTAATTGCAAATCTTTTCATTGTGTTAAAAATGGTCATAATCCTGAAGGAAAACAAAAATATTTATGTAAAAAATGTCGTGCTAGTTTTGATGCTTTTCGTCATCATTTTACTTATTGAAGTCATTTAAATTATGAACAATGAAATTTATTAATTCAAATTGCATTATTAGGACAATCTAGCAAAATAATTTCTCGTTTTATTAAAACAACCCCAAAAACTGCTTGGTATAATCGACAAAAATTAATGCAATCAAAACAATTAGAAAATACCCAATTAAAATTTAAAAAATTAAATGGTCAAATTCAAATGGATGAAACATTTATTAAAGAAATCCATAAAGGTAATTTTAAAGATAAATTTGATAAACGAAAAACTCATCTCGATCCATTTTCAACCAATACCAAATGCTGTATTCAAATGGCAGTTGATAGCAATAATAATATTTTTGTTCAATCTACCAATACCAAACGATTACAAAAACAATGAATTATTGAAAATATGAATAAGCAATTGATTAAAGAAAAATCAACGATTATTTCTGACATGCAACCACTATATTTATTAGTAGCAAAACAAACAAATTCTACTCTATATTCCACCAAAACTAGTACAAACCCTGATACTAGTTATCGAAAGTTAAATAAGATTAATAAATTACAATCCAGTCTTAAAGAAGCCTTAATTCATTATCATGGTTTGGGTTTCACTAATATTCAAAATTATTTAAAGCTCTGAAAATGAAAATACCAACATAAAGGTTTAACACCAAACCAACAATCAACGGTATTATATTTTAACGTTTAAAAAATTTAAAACAAAATCATAATCTTACACAAAATTAGTTTTTAAATTGTCATATTGATGATTTTTTTTATTTCATCAAGAGTTTTCGACAAAATTAAAGAAAAAGTTTAGCTTTTTTTATGTTTAGTGTAAGATATAGTTAATATTTTTTAAATAAAAAAATATTATATTAAAAAAGAATGGATTAGGGAAGTATAAATATGGCAGATCAGGTTACCACAGATCAACAGTTATTAGGAAAAGAAAAAAATGTAAAAAATGAATTAGATACTATTCGTACAAAACGTCGTATTATTTTGGGAATTATGTATGGATTAATTTCTGCAGTTGGGTATTCTATTGTCCCATTAATGCTATATATTATTCCAAAACAAGGAGGACCATATGGTAATTTAGCAACGCCAATTAATGTCGCTTTTTATGTGACAGCTCAAGAAAAAATGGCAACTTTTGTAATGTTTATTTTTTATAAACCCAAAAATTTTATTAATTTTTTAAAATTACTTCGTCACAAAGAAACTTGACTAATTGTATTATATGGTTTTTTAGGTGGTCCGCTTGCAATGGTATTTTTTCAGTTATCAGTTTTATTAACAATTAATCATCAAGGCGGTACAGATGGAACTGTTCCAGGATTATTGTTAAATTTAAATGTTATTTTAGCTGCAATTGGAAGCGCTATTTTCTTTCGTCCTCGTCAAAGTAAATATACTTGAACTGCTTTAGCGATTTCTAAATGTTTAATTTTAGTAATGTCAATTCATTTTGCAATTGAAGAAGGATTAGCTTTATCATCGATTGGAGGAATGTGTTTAGCTTTAGTGACCGCTGGCTTTTATGCAATGGAAGCAGTAGGAATGTCCCATTTAATGAGTTTTTCAAAAATTAAATTTACAAATCATGAAACAGTATCAATTAAAACAAGTTCTTCAGCGATATTAATGTTATTATTAGGAACGCCAATTGCTTCATTTTTTTCCCATCAAAGTTTCTTAGATGGTTATAAAATTTTTGCTAATTTTCAATATTATGATTATGCATTAATTGTTCTTGCTGGAGGAATTATTATGGGTATTTCTCGAATGCTATATTATTCATGTTTAGCAATGTCTGGTCCAACCTATACAACTTCAACCCAATTATTAATGTTTTTTTGAACCCCAATTTTTCAATATATTTTTATTGCAGTAAATGTTCCAAATAAAATTTCAGAACCAACATGATATTATTGAGTGTATGTTATTCCAATTGTCTTTTGTACTTTTATTATTTCTAGCAATGAATTTTTAGTTCATGCTAGTAAAGTTGGGTGAAAGCGGGCCTTTCATGAATTATTTGGTAAGATTCCAAAACAAAATAGAAAATAAGGTTAATAAAAAATAAAAATGTAAGGTATTTTACATTTTTATTTTGGAAATTATATGATTAAATATTAATAGCAAGCAAAGGAATGAACAATGGAAACAAATAGTCTTTTATTTTTACGTGCGGTCCAGTTAGCTGTGATTGCTTCATATGAATTGGTTGGTAAAAATGATAAAAATATGTTAGACCAAAAAGCAGTTTATATTATTAATAAATTATTAACAAGTAATGATGTTAAAGCAAAAATTGCAATTGGCGAGGGCGAACTTGATACAGCACCAATGTTATATCAAGGGCAAACTTTTTCTCATCAACAAGCAATTACGATTGATATTGCAATTGACCCAATTGAAGGGACAATACCAGCTAGTAAAAATGAACCAGGTTCAATTTCATGTATTGCTGTTGCTAAAAATAATACAATGTTACAAATCCCAGAAATGTATATGGAAAAATTGTTTTTATCACATAACTTAGCTGTAATAGTTGATTTTAATCAACCAATTGAAACAATTTTATTGACTTTATTAAAGAATAAGCAAAATTTATCATGTATTATTTTAAATAAACCGCGTCATCAAAAAATAATAAAAACAATGCGTCAATTAGGCATTAAGGTTGAATCAATTAATGAAGGAGATGTATTGGGAGCAATTGATGTTGTTTTAAAAAAGGCTGACTTTTTGTATGGAATTGGTGGTGCACCTGAAGGAGTTCTAATGAGCGCACTAGCAATTACAACTAATTATAAAATGTTTGCACGTTTAATTCGGTATGAGCAAATTTGACCAAATGAAAAAGAAACAGCATTACGAATGAAAATTGAACAGCAAGGTTTAGAACAGAAAAAAATTAGTTACAACACAATTTTTTCTGAACAAGATTTAGTTGCTGACAAACAAGCAATGTTTTTTGCCGCTAGTTTAACAGGTGGAACATTTTTAAAACCATTACAAATTATTAAGAAAGAATATGTTGTCCATTCTTTTATTGGTTATAACAATATTTATCATCAAATTATATCAAAATATCCAATAACAGATAGTGTTGAAGAGTTATTAAAACAATATAGTAAATAATTTTAGAGGAGGTTAGAACGACGCCATTTCGCTTAGAGAAAATTGCATTTGGAACTTTATTTTTAAAAAAAAGAAGAGGCTATTATTAATGCTTTACAAAATGGTTATAAAATTATTGATACCGCTAAAGTTTATCAAAATGAATAAATTGTTGTGCGAGCAATTAAAAAATATTTAAATTCTAATAACCAAAGGCGAGAATATATTACTATTGAAACAAAAATTTGATGTGATGATATTGAGGCAGAGAATACTACCAATGCTGTACTAGAATCATTAAAACAATTAAATGTTACTTATTTAGATATTGTTTTAATTTCATCGCCCAAATTTAAATTTTTACAAAACTATCAAAGCCTATATTGAATTACTACAATGCAAAGCAAAATGGTTAATTAATGTTGTTGGTGTAAGTAATTTTGATAAGGATATGATTGAAATTTTGTTTGAAGAAACGCGTATTTATTCAAATTTAAACCAAATTGAACTTAACCCTTTTAACCAAAGATTATGTCGTGTGCAATATTGTCAAAATAAAAAAATTTTGATACAAGCATATTCACCAATTGCTAATACAATAGAAAATCAAATTATAGTTGCCGAAGCTAAAAAATGTAATTGTACTGTTACTAAATTATTTTTAGCTTGAATACAATATTTTAGTATTCAAACAATTGCTAAAGCAGAACTATTACGTCATATACAAGAAAACAAGCAGAGTGAAAAGATTAGAATAACTAAAAAAACAATTCAAATCTTACAGAGTCTTAATATTTATGACAATATTTATCCCGAAACATTTAATAGGCTTTAATGAAAAGTATTATTTTTTTATAAAATAATAGAAAACAATAATATTGACAATGTCAATTAAAATTGACAGAAAAAATAGACATTTTTATTTTGAAACTCCATTCATTTTTCAAATGGATTTTTTATTTGTTTAACTCTAGATCTGACAAAATTATAGAAATAAACATAATTTGAAACAATGTTCATAATATTACTAAAATTAAGACTGTTTTGTTTATATAAAAAAAACATTCATTTTTAAATGAACTGAATCAAGTTTCACAAGCGCCATTATCTGGCGAATTACCGCAACAAGACATCGAAATAATAATTCCCATTTTTTCACACAATTCTTTTCATTGCGGTGATGTATATGCATAGCCTTGATCTGAATAAATAATTAATTTTTTGGGACGCCCCGCATAATTTCAAGCTGATACTAAATTCTTAAAACTCAAATTAGCATTAGCATGATTTGATAATTTTCAATCTATTATTTAACCATTAAATAAGTCGCGGATAATTGATAAATATACCACGCCATTAAATATACCACAACATTATTAATAGGCAAATATGTTATATCTGTCACTAATTTTTTGTTTGGTTCAGATGTAACAAAATCTTGTTTTAAGATATTTGGTAATCTTATAGGACCTGATTTAAAATAATTCGGTTTTATTTTCTTCCGAATAGATTGGTCGCATGTAAAAAAGAAGGGTCTTAACAAATACAAAGAAATTAAATAAAAACAATAAATTAAACCATTTACTAAAATGGTTTTTTATAAAACCATAATTATAGATTAATTTAATTGAAATAGAGAAAGGACGGCATCTTATTAATTTTTATAATAGACTTCTTGCATAACCCATTAAAATAATTTCAAATATTTGTAAAAAGGGGTTAATATAAAATTATAATTTTAATTAATTATGTCTTTTATTTAAAAATTTAATATTTTGCCACAACGAAAAATTATTTTATTATTCAAATTCGTTAATTTTAAATAAATCTTTTATGATAACTATAATAATTGTAAATTATAAATTTAATCAATTAAATTAAATCTTAAACTAAATCGTTTTCTACGATTTCTATATTTTTCTGTAATAATTTTAAATTTTTTAAGAATAGCAAAAATATTTTCAACAATAATTCTTATTTTTGAAACTAGTCTATTATGTTGTTTTTGTTCTTTATTTAAATGTTTTTTCTTAGTTTTCTTTGTGGGCATTATAACATTATTGTGAATTTTTTGTATTCCTTGATAACCACTATCAACTATTAATTTGGTATTTTTTAAAATTGCGATTTTTGATTCTTTAAATAAAGCATAATCGTGTTTTTTACCAAGTGAAAAACTTGTTGCAATAATTTTTTTTGGTTTCTTGTTCGATAATTACTTGTGTTTTAATAGTGTGTTTTTTCTTTTTACCAGAATAAGATTGTTTTTGTCTTTTTTTGGGCGTTGGATTGGGGTTTCGGTGGCATCAATAATAATAGTTTTATCATTAAAATAATCATTTATTAGTGATTTTTTACCAGCTAGTTGTTGAAAATCAGGGTGTTTAATTAAAATATCTTCAATTCACTTGATATTGCGATAACAACTAGATTCACTAATATCAAAACTTTTAGCAAGATGAAAATAAGTCCTATATTATCGTCAATACGATAAAGTCATCAATAATCTATTTTCTAGTGATAATTTATTAGCTTTGCCACCTTTTTTAAATTTTTCTATTTCAGCTACTTGTAAAATATCTAACATTTTATTAAAAATATATTGTTTTATTCCTGTTAATCTTAATCATTCTTTATCATTAATATTTTTAAATTCATCAAATTTAATAATTTAATATCCTCATAAATTATATTTTATAATAATATTTTAATAATAAAACCAGGTATCGCAAGAAGTCTAATGATGTTATAAATCAAAAACTACGGCCCTGTTTAAATTGAAGAACATCCAGGGAAGTGTTTTTAGATAATTTTAGATAGGTTTATTTACAAAATTTAATAAACTATTTTTCAGTATGCATAAATATGCTTAAAATAGACTAAAATTATAAATATTTTTTTTTGAAAAAATAGTTGCATTTATTTTAAAGAGTGTTATTATCAATCTAACAAGAGATACAAATTTGGAACTTGTATCTACACGATGCCATTAATAAAATTAAATTTATCAAATTTCATAATTTTAATCTCATATAATTTCTATTTTAATTTAAAAATATTTTATAGGAATTTTAAAATAATTAGATTAGGTTATGCAAGAAGTCTAATTTATAATTTACAATTATTATAGTTATCATAAAAGATTTATTTAAAATTAACGAATTTGAATAATAAAATAATTTTTCGTTGTGGCAAAATATTAAATTTTTAAATAAAAGACATAATTAATTAAAATTATAATTTTATATTAACCCCTTTTTACAAATATTTGAAATTATTTTAATTGGTTATGCAAGAAGTCTATTGAAGCAATTAAATTAAATCTTAAACTAAATAGTTTTCTACGATTTCTATATTTTTCTGTAATAATTTTAAATTTTTTAAGAATAGCAAAAATATTTTCAATAATAATTCTTATTTTTGAAACTAGTCTATTATGTTGTTTTTGTTCTTTATTTAAATGTTTTTTCTTAGTTTTCTTTGTGGGCATTATAACATTATTGTAAATTTTTTGTATTCCTTGATAACCACTATCAACTATTAATTTGGTATTTTTTAAAATTGCGATTTTTGATTCTTTAAATAAAGCATAATCGTGTTTTTTACCAAGTGAAAAACTTGTTGCAATAATTTTTTTGGTTTCTTGTTCGATAATTACTTGTGTTTTAATAGTGTGTTTTTTCTTTTTACCAGAATAAGATTGTTTTTGTCTTTTTTTGGGCGTTGGATTGGGGTTTCGGTAGCATCAATAATAATAGTTTTATAATTAAAATAATCATTTATTAGTGCTTTTTTACCAGCAACTTGCTGAAAATCAGGGTGTTTAATTAAAATATCTTCAATTCACTTGATATTGCGATAACAATTAGCTTCACTAATTTCGAAATTTTTTCCAAGATGAAAATAAGTTCGATATTCTCGTCAATACGATAAAGTCATCAATAATCGATTTTCTAGTGATAATTTATTAGCTTTGCCACCTTTTTTAAATTTTTCTATTTCAGCTACTTGTAAAATATCTAACATTTTATTAAAAATATCTTGTTTTATTCCTGTTAATCTTAATCATTCTTTATCATTAATATTTTTAAATTCATCAAATTTCATAATTTAATATCCTCATAAATTATATTTTATAATAATATTTTAATAATAAAACCAGGTATCGCAAGAAGTCTAATAAATATAAAATTAATGAAGGAAGACGCCAATTATATATTCGGGCAACCATTGATTGGCTAGAGTGGTAAAGACTTTAATAACATATTAGTTTTCATAAAAATTATTTTTAATATAATGGCTTTTTAGATTGCAAAAAAAGTTATTTTAAGGTTAAATTAAATCATAAAATTAAAGAAACTTAATTTTGTAGACGTTTAACTAAATAATATAAAGAGTTTTTCAAAAAACCATAGTTTTTTCGTAATAACCGGTACCTAAAACTTTATTCTAGTTATTTTCTTAATTTTTTTGCATTTTTATTAATAAGGTATTATAATAATAAAGTAATTAAAACAGGTTAAAGAAAGAGCGCGGTTGTGCTCTTTCTTTAATGCCATAAATTTAGTTATGTTTTATTAAGAAAGGATGGCGTTGAATGTAACATTTTATACAACAAGAAACAAAATTAAAAGTATCTTTGGAAAATTATTTAGCAAAGCAAATTTAACTTTATCTGCAATTAATTATTTACAAGAGTTTGACATAAATGTTGTACAAGTGTTAATTGAAGATAAAACAACTGTGCTTAATTTAGAGCATCTAACAGTTATTAGTGAAGAAATTAATGAATTGGGTCTATAGTCTTGATTTATTTTCAGAAGAATACTTGTTATAGCTTTTAACACCAGGTGCTGAGCGACCATTACGAAATTGAAATAAACTACAACAACATTTTAAGGAGCGTGTTTATTTATAATTTAACGAAAAAGTCAATAATTTAGCTGAAGTTACTGGTGAATTATCAATGGTTGATTAGCAACAAAATCTTACTATTGCTTATTTTGTTAAAGGTGCTCGAAAAACCTTACAAACAAATTATCAAAATATTAAATTTGCGCGTTGTGCGGTTAAATTTTAAGAAAGGAATGTTATATAGCATGATTGATGGTGCAAAATTATTGGCAACAATTGATGAAATTGTTAGTGAAAAACAAATTAGCCGTGATTTAATTTTAGATTCAATTAAAGAAGGAATTAGGAAGGCTTATGAAAAAAATTTTGATCCAGAAGCAACAATTATTGTTGAGATTGATCAAAAAACAGGACAAATTAAAGTTGAAAAAGAATTAATTGTTGTTAAAAAAGTAGAAGATGATTTATTAGAAATTGGTTTAAATGAAGCCAAAGAAAAATATGGTGAGCAAATTACAATTGATGATAAAGTTTATGAACCAGTTAATTCAGAAGAATTTTCACGATTATCAATTTTCCAGGTTGGGCAAATTATTAAACAACAAATTAAAGAAGCAGAAAAGGATTCAATTTTTGATGAATATATTATCCAAAAAGGGCACTTAATGACAGGTGTTGTTATTGCTGCTGAAGAAAAATACTTATTAGTTGAAGTCGAACGAACATTTGCTTATATTCCTCGAAAAAATTTGATCTTTTCTGACCATTTTGAAGTTGGCCAACCAATTACTTTTTTAGCAGAAGATGTTGTTAAATCAAAAAATGCAGGACAAATTACTGGTTCACGAACAAGCAATGATTTTTTATATCGTTTATTAGAACGTGAGATTCCAGAAATTTTTGAGCAAGTAATTGAAGTAAAAGCAATTGCTCGTGATCCTGGGCGTCGTAGTAAGATTGCTGTTTATAGTACAAATAAAAATATTGATCCAATTGGTGCTTGTGTTGGTAGCAAGGGCAGTCGGATTAATAAAGTAACAGCTGAATTACAAGATGAAAAAATTGATATTTGTATTTATGATAATAGTCAACAATTTGTTATTAACTCATTATCACCCGTAAAAGTAATTTCAATTACAACTAATGACGAAGGAAAAGAAGCTGATGTTGTTGTTCCTGATGAGCAATTATCATTAGCAATTGGAAAAGGTGGAAGTGCCGCAAAATTAGTTGCAAAGCTAACAAAATGAAAACTAAACATTATGAGTTATAGTGAAGCGTTAACCAAACAAATTGAAATTTTATGAAATGGAAATTTAACCACTGATGAACTTAGTGCATTACAAGTTAAATTAAAAGATAAAATTAAACCAAAAGTCACTGTTGAAAAAAATACTGTTGATATAACAGCCGGTTTACTAGTTGAAAAATTTGAAATTATTGAAGAACAAAAGGTGGAAGAAACAATTATTTTAGATGAAGAAAATTATCATGTTGATGATTTAACAGAATCAACTCCTAAAGTATTAGAAAATGAAATTAAAGAAATTGAAGACAATCTTTCTTATTTTGAGAGTGAACAATTTGAAAATCAAGATGATGATGACGATGAAATTAATTATGAAGACTATGATGATTATTATGATCAAGATAAGTAATTAACTAGGAGGGATATCGATGACAAATCATAAAAAAATTCCCTTACGAAAATGTGTTGTTTCACAACAAATGTTACCAAAAAAAGAATTGGTACGAATTGTTAAGACGCCAAACGGGGAAATTATTATTGATCCAACCGGAAAGGCCAATGGGCGCGGTGCTTATTTACGACCAACATTAGAGATTTATGAAAAAGAAAAAAAGAGTCACTCGCTAGAACGTGCTTTAAAAACAAAGTTAACCGATCAATTTTACGAAATGTTATATTGTGAAATTAGCGAAGGCTGAGATTAACAATGCTAGATCAAAAAGGATATAGTTATCTTGGTCTAGCCAAACGAGGGGGTAAACTAATCACAGGGGTTTGTTTGTTAACTGCCATTCAACAAAAAACTGTTTATTTAGTATTAACAAGCAGTGATGTTGGTGCCACACAAGCAAAAAAATATCAACAAAAATGTTTTTATTATAAGATCCCTTATTTTAGTTGCCTTGATTTCAATTTAACCCAACAAGCTTTAGGAACAAATAATGTTAAAATGATTGGTATTAGTGACCAACATCTTGCCCAACGGTTGCTGACATTATTAAATAATTCTTAAAATTCAAAAAGGAGTAGGGACATATGATTAGTCAAAATAACAAACAAAATAAAAAAACATTAGCTAAAAAACAACGAAATCGGATTCAATCACAATTAAAAACGGTTGAAGCACATGTTACCGAAGGAGTTTTTGTTTATGATGAGGCATTAACTATTGCTGAGTTTGCCCAAAAAATTAATAAACCCGTTAGTGAAATTATTAAATACTTTTTTAGTAAGGGGATAATGTTAAATCAAAATACTTTTTTAACTGAAGATCAATTGGGAGAGTTATGTTTAGAATTCGGGTTAGATTTTAAACGTGAAAAATCAGTAACACATGAAAACTTAATTGAAAGTTTTGAAGTTAATGATGACCCTGCTTCGTTAGAAAAACGACCACCAATTGTCACAATTATGGGCCATGTTGATCATGGAAAAACAACCCTATTAGATACCATTCGTAATACTAATGTGGTAAGTACAGAACAGGGTGGAATTACACAACATATCGGCGCTTATCAAATTAAAACGAAACATGGCGAAAAGATTACCTTTGTTGATACTCCTGGACATGAAGCTTTTACACAAATGCGCGCACGAGGGAGTGCAGTAACAGATATTGTTGTACTAGTTGTTGCCGCTGATGATGGTGTAATGTTGCAAACTAAAGAAGCCATTGATCATGCCAAAGCAGCCGGAGTACCAATTATTGTTTTTGTTAATAAAATGGATAAAGTTGGAGTAAACTTAGATAATATTTTAATGCAACTATCACAAGAAGAATTAACCCCAGAAGAGTGAGGAGGAACAACTCCTTATGTTAAAGGAAGTGCTAAAGATAAACAAGGAATTGATGAATTATTAGATACAATTTTATTAATGGCTGATTTAATGGAATTAAAAGCAAATCCAAATCGTTTTGCGTTAGGAACAGTGCTTGAATCACACTTAAATCGTGGTTTAGGACCAGTTGCAACACTATTGGTGCAATCAGGAACATTGAATATTAAAGATGCCTTAGTTGTTGGCTATACATTTGGTTATGTTCGTGATTTATCTGATGAGAGTGGTAAAAAAATTAAATCAGCAGGACCGTCAACTTCAGTTATGATTCATGGTTTAAATGAAGTACCAAATGCTGGAGACCGTTTTATGGTTTTTCGAGATGAAAAATTAGCGCGTGAAATTGCTTTAAAACGAAAAACAATTGATACAATGAATAAACGTTATAAAAATCAAAATTTCTCGTTAGAAAGTTTATCGGCCCAAATTAAAGATGGACAATTAAAACAAATTAATATTATTTTAAAAGCTGATACTCAAGGAACAGTTGAAGCGGTAAAAGCAAGTCTATTAAAAATTAATATTCCAGGTGTAAGAATTAATGTTTTACGAGCAACTGTTGGGGCAATTTCTGAAAGTGATATAACATTAGGTTTAGCTAGTCAAGCATTTATTGCCGGTTTTAATGTTCGCCCAACATCTCATGTTCGGAAAAAAGCCGAAGACGAAGGTGTTACAATTCGTTTGCATACAATTATTTATAAATTAACTGAAGAAATAGTTGCCGCAGCGGAAGGAATGTTAGATCCAGAAATGGTTGAAGAAGTGTTAGGACAAGCGGAAGTACGTCAAATTTTCCGTCATTCTGATATTGGAACTATTGCTGGTTGTTATGTTACTGATGGTATTATTCCACGAAAATCACGAGTTAGAATTTTACGTGATGGAGTTATTGTCTATAGTGGTGAATTATCATCATTAAAACACGTCAAAGATGATATTAAAGAAGCCAAAACAGGGGCCGAATGTGGACTAACAATTAAAAACTATAATGATTTAAAAGAACAAGATGTTATTGAAGTTTATACCGAGAAAGCCGCTACAAAGTAATTGTTTTTTTTGCTTGTTTTTGGTTAAAAATAAGATATAATTAAAATCGGTGATAAAATGTTAAAAAAATTACGATGAAAAAAAATTTTAGCTTCTTTAGATGATCAACAATTAGTATTAGTTAAAGATTTAATTAAACAATTGCAGTTATCACCAACAACATTATTTACGCCGTTATTTAACGAAAATGGAGCAATGAGGGTTATTAAAACGAGTACAAGGTGGCGCTAAATTAAAAAAGAGTTATGGGGTTCGGATAGAAGAAAAATTAAATGAAAAAATCCAACAGCATGTGGAAGAAAAATATTTAATTGCTAGCCACGCGGTTAAAAAAATTAAACCAAAAATATGTCTTTATTTGGATGCTGGTTCACCAACCTTAGCATTAATTAAGTTATTACAACTAGTAGATTGAATTAGTAATAATTACTAATTCAATCTTCCGTATAGAACTATTAGCTTTAGGAGGATTTAATAATGTTTTATTTCTTGGGAAAAAAATATAAACACCAAACAGGAGCATTAATTGATTGAGAAGCTATTACAAATTTACAAAAATATCAAATTGATTGTGCTTTTTTAGGAGTGAATGAGATTAATGGTCATGATTTATATATGACCGACCCAGATGAAACAATGATTAAAGCAGAATTTATTAAACGAGCAACAAAAAGCTATATTATTTCTGATTCATCAAAATTTAACATTAAATCATTATTAAAATTCGCTCCCCGTTAGGAAGTTAAAATTATTACAAGTTCATAGAAAGGATCAAAATATAAAAAATTATGAAAATAATTGATTATTTTACTGAAGAAACAACCTTTTTAAAAAATTCTGCGACAGATAAAGCCGAAGTCTTTGCAACAATAGCAACAGCATTAGTTAAAAATGAAAAAGTTACTGATTCAGCAAAGCTAATTAAAGCTTTAGAAAAACGCGAAAAAGAAGGACCAACGGGGGTTGGTGACGGTTTAGCAATCCCCCACTGTTCAAGCAGTAGTGTTATCAAACCATCAATTGCAATTGTGACATTAGAAAAGGCAGTTGATTGACAAAGTTTAGATAACAAACCAGTTGATATCATTTTTATTATTACTACGCCAGAACAAGGAGGAGAGCAACATTTACAAGCATTATCAAAATTAGCTGGTTTTTTAGGAAAAAGTGAAGTTGTAACCCAAATTCGTGCGGCAAAAACTTTTGCTGATATTCTTAAAGCATTTATTGAACCAGTTACTGACCACGATAAAATTAAAACCGATGGTCACTATGATGTTATTGGTATTACAGCTTGTCCAACTGGAATTGCCCATACTTATATGGCAAAAGAAAAAATGGAAGAAGCAGCAAAGGCAATGGGCTTAACAATTAAAGTTGAAACGCAGGGGCGTAGCGGTAACGAAAACGTCTTAACAGCAGCCGACATTGCTAATGCAAAAGCAATTATTCTTGGGATTGATAAAAAAATTGCGGGAATGGATCGTTTTAAGGGTGTTTCATATTTAGAAACAAGTACAAAAGATGTTATTTACCATGGTCCTAAGGTTATTCAAGATTCTTTGAATGGTAAGCGTTTAATAATTGGCAAAGGTAGCAAAGGTGGTAACGATGAAGTTGGTGAATTAAGTTTAAAAAACTTTAAAGATGTAACAAAAAACCTATTAGGAGGAGTTTCACGAATGTTACCATTTGTGGTTGCTGGAGGAATTATTTTAGGAATTGGTTTCTTATTAGATTCAGGTAAAACAGGAAAAAATTTTGGCGTAACTCGTGATGTTGCTGCATGATTTTCAGGATTAGGAAAAGTAATCTTTGGTATGATGGTTCCAATTTTAGGTGCTTATGTATGTTACTCTATTGTTGGACCACAAGGATTATTACCCGGGGTGACAGCAGGATTAATTGCCAATGCTCCTGGAATGTTATATGATGCAGAAAATAAAACGGGATGAGCAAATACATGAGGGCGATTATTCCCTGATTCAATTTCAAACTTTAACTCAGGATTTTTTGGAGCCTTAATTGGTGGTTATCTTGTTGCCTTTGCTGTATATGGATGCCAAAAAGGATTTGCTCGGTTCCACCCATCACTACGAGGAGTTCGTGATATTGTATTAATCCCTGTTCTAACAGCTTTAGCAGCAGGAGTCTTAATGTTTGGATTAAATATCCCACTAGGATATTTAAACTACGGTTTAAGTTTAGGTTTAAAAGCAATTGCTAATTATAATTTAAATGCTTTAATTGGAATTATTATTGGTTTAATGATGGCTGCTGATATGGGCGGACCAATTAATAAAGCTGCCTATGTCTTTGGAACCCTAACAATTGATGCCACACAAACAGCTTATGAAGGAATTCGCTCAACGAATGGGGGAACAATCTTTATGGCTTGTGCAATGTTAGCAGGAATGGTACCACCATTAGCATTAGCCCTATGTACAAGAATGTTTAAAAAATATTGAGCAAAAAAAGATGTTGAGCAAGGAAATACTAACTATTTCTTAGCCGCATGTTTTATTACCGAAGGGGCAATTCCATTTGCCGCTGCTGACCCAAAACGAACAATTCCATCAATTATGGCTGGAAGTGCTATTACTGGCGCAATTGTTAGTGGTTTTGGTATAACCTTAGCCGCACCGCACGGGGGGGTGCTTGTCTTCCCGCTATTACAAATTCAAGATAATGGTAAAAATTGATTTAGTATTGCTAATCACGGTGCTTCAATTGGAGTAGCGGTCTTAATTTCGGTTATTGCACTAATTATTGGAAGCTTTATTAGCGCCTTGATTCTTGGATTTTGAAGAATGCATGATGTTAAAAAAAATAAAATTATTTTAGCAATTTAATTTAAAAAGTAAAAACCCAACTCATTGGGTTTTTATAACACTAAAATAAAAAGGTAAGGAGTACAAAAAAATGATTTATACATTAACATTAAATCCCGCAATTGACAAAGTCATTGAAGTCCCTAATTTCCAGGTAGGAGAAACTAATAAAGCGATTAGTGAGTATGAGTTAATTGGTGGCAAAGGAATTAATGTTGCTGTAATGTTGCAACATTTAGGATATTCAACTACAGCATTAGGCTTTTTGGGGTGTGATAATAAGGAAATGTTTGAACATTATTTGATAGAGCAAAAAGTTGGTGCTTGTTTTCATAAAGTTAATGGTAAAAACCGAACTAATATAAAAATTAAAAGTTTAGAAATAAAACAAGAAACAGAATTAAATGGTATTGCTTTTTCTGTTAGTGCTGCTGATGTTATGTCACTGTTAACAGTTCTTAAAACAGAATTAACCAAAAATGATTGTTTAATTATTTCTGGTTCATTACCACGCAATTGTCCATCTGATTTATATCAAACAATTAGTACTTACTGTGATGAAAATGAAATCTTATTTGTTGTTGATGCAACAAAGAATGTTTTATTATCAACTTTATCAGATAAACCATTCTTAATTAAACCAAATTTAGTGGAATTAAATGAACTATTTGAAACAAATTACCAATTTAATAAAAAAGCAGAAATTGTTGCCTTAGGAAAAACATTGCAAGAACAAGGGGCACAGAATGTTTTAATTAGTAGCGGCAAGGATGGGAGCATCTTAATTACTCCAACAAATGTTTATGTTGGTAATGCTGCAACAGGACAATTAATTAATTCAGTTGGCGCTGGTGATTCAATGGTTGCTGGATTTGTTGGAGCATATTTAGCAACAGATAATTATCAAGAAGCAATGTTAACTGGTATTTGTGCTGGATCAGCAACAGCATTTACTCAAGGGATTGCTGACAAATTATTAGTGGAAAGTTTAAAACAACAAATCAAAATTAGTACTTTTAAATAAAAAAATGATATTTAATAATATCTGCACGATTTCAAATAACCGAGAATTATTTTTTTAGTTTAAAATGCTTTTTAATTCAAATTGAATTGGAGGCATTTTTAATTTTAAAAACCTTCTATAATTATTATACTCAAAAATATAATTATCTATCATATTTTTTAGCTAATGTATAATGTACGATGAACCAGCAAAAACAACTCTTGCTAAATAAAAAGGGTTGTTTTTTTTATTTGTAAACCCATAATTATTAATTGATTCATAGAAAGGGCAGTATCTTAAATTATTAAAATAGAAACTTTTTATTACAACTTTTGTTTTTCTTCCAATTTAAGGTGTTGTCTTTCCTCTGTTTCGGTTAATTAATTTGGCTAATAAATAAAAAAATAATATCAAAGAAAGGAATGGGTAATGAAAATTAATAAGCAACAAAAAAATATGTGATGTTAATGATTTCTATAAAGCAATATCATTCATTACCAAAGAATTTTTATCAAATAAATTTTTATGAACTTGTGAAAAACATAAAGATTTATTAAATCATACAAAAGATAAAAAACAAAAGCGTTTATAAAAACGCTCAGAAAATTCAAAAATTATCTTTGATTATGAAACTGTTTCTTTAAAAATTTGATTTTATAAAACAACTTAATGCATAGTGAGACGGTTATTTTAAATAACTAACTGTTTTTATTCCACATGAGGCGGTCTAGCCCGGCGGTAATCAGTCCGGAAATAATAGACGCTTTAACAAGAGATAGTCGTGATAAGTGCGAGGTCAACATCGAACGACAATAAATATTGAGATGGTCACTTTATAAATAAATTAGCGCATAGAATTAGGATCTTCAAGGTGCAAGTGAATTTATTTTAAAAAATGAACGCTTTGACATGAAATGGTGCAGATGAAGAGAGAGAAGACCCTCTGGCGTAAAAAACAAAAAACAATTGTGGATTATTGAACATTCAAAAAATTAACATACCGCCACCGCTTACCCCCGGCGAGGCGAGCGGCTTAGTAAATAAATACTAATATAACTAATTCTCGCTTTGGCACTTTGACTTGGAAGTTAGTACCAGCGAATTAAAAAAAATAGGGGAAATTGAAAAATGACATGTAATAAAACATTAGACTTCTTGCGATACCTGGTTTTATTATTAAAATATTATTATAAAATATAATTTATGAGGATGTTAAATTATGAAATTTGATGAATTTAAAAATATTAATGATAAAGAATGATTAAGATTAACAGGAATAAAACAAGATATTTTTAATAAAATGTTAGATATTTTACAAGTAGATGAAATAGAAAAATTTAAAAAAGGTGGCAAAGCTAATAAATTATCACTAGAAAATCGATTATTGATGACTTTATCGTATTGACGAGAATATCGAACTTATTTTCATCTTGCTAAAAGTTTTGATATTAGTGAAGCTAATTGTTATCGCAATATCAAGTGAATTGAAGATATTTTAATTAAACACCCTGATTTTCAGCAAGTTGCTGGTAAAAAAGCACTAATAAATGATTATTTTAATGATAAAACTATTATTATTGATGCTACCGAAACCCCAATCCAACGCCCAAAAAAAGACAAAAACAATCTCATTCTGGTAAAAATAAAAAACACACTATTAAAACACAAGTAATTATCGAACAAGAAACCAAAAAAATTATTGCAACAAGTTTTTCACTTGGTAAAAAACACGATTATGCTTTATTAGGCTTCTTGCGTAACCTATTAAAAAATTGCAAATATTTGTAAAAAGACACTAATAGAAAAATATAGTTTTAATTAATTATGTTTTTTATTTAAAAATTTAATATTTTGCCACAACAAAAAATAAATTTATTATTTAAATTCTTTAATTTTAAATAAATCTTCTATGCTAACTGCAAATTATAAATTTAAGCAATTAAATTAAATCTTAAACTAAATCGTTTTCTTCGATTACGATATTTTTCTGTAATAATTTTAAATTTTTTAAGAATAGCAAAAATATTTTCAATAATAATTCTCATTTTTGAAACTATTCTATTACGTTGTTTTTGTGCTTTATTTAAAGGGTTTTTCTTTGTTTTTTTGTAGGTATTAGAACATTATTGTGAATTTTTTGAATTCCTTGATAACCACTATCAACTATTAATTTGGTATTTTTTAAAATTGAGATTTTTGATTCTTTAAATAAAACATAATCATATTTTTTTCCAAGCGAAAAACTTGTTGCAATAATTTTTTTGGTTTTTTTCGATAATTACTTGTGTTTTAATGGTGTGTTTTTTCTTTTTACCAGAATAAGATTTTTTTTGTCTTTTTTTGGCGTTGGATTGGGGTTTCGGTAACATCAATAATAATATTTTTATCATTAAAATAATCATTTATTAGTGATTTTTTACCAGCGAGTTGTTGAAAATCAGAGTGTTTAATTAAAATATTTTCAATTCACTTGATATTGCGATAACAACTAGATTCACTAATATCAAAACTTTTAGCAAGATGAAAATAAGTCCGATATTCTCGTCAATACGATAAAGTCATCAGTAGCCGATTTTCTAGTGATAATTTATTAGTTTTGCCACCTTTTTTAAATTTTTCTATTTCAGCTACTTGTAAAATATTTAACATTTTATTAAAAGTATCTTGTTTTATTCCTGTTAATCTTAATCATTCTTTATCATTAATATTTTTAAATTCATCAAATTTCATAATTTTAATCTCCTATAATTTCTATTTTAATTTAAAAATATTTTATATGAATTTTAAAATAATTAGATTAGGTTACTCAAGAAGTATAATATTATGCATTTCATATGATACATGAAATAAATATAAAAATATTCATGAAAAATATGAACGAAAAATTAATTACAATATATTAGAAATAATTAAAATAATTTGAAAAAACAATAAAAATAAGGGGTAATCGAAAAATAAAACTTGATTTGGAAGAACAAAAAATAAAAATATAATCAAGTACTGTATATATTTATATGAATATATTACAAATATTTTATAAAGTTAGAATTAAACATAAAAAACGAATTAAACATTTTAATAATATGTTATATGAACATAAAAAATACCACTATTTACTTAAACGTAATTTTCATTCTAATCAAATGAATCAAAAATGATCAAGTGATATTACAATAATTAAAATATATTCAGAATCAGTATATTTATTTGCTATTAAAGACTTATTTATTAATTCAATTGTTGGATACTCACTAACAGTAAGGCCAACAGTAAATTGAGTAATTAATTGTTTAAAACAAAGCTTAATTAATCGAAAAATTAAACCTGGTCAATTAATAATTAATTCTGATCAAGGCATTCGTTTTACTTCACATGCATATTTTGATTTATTAAGAGATTTATGGAGTAACTATAAGTATGTCTCGACGTGGAAATTGTTTAGATAATTGACCTATTGAAAATTGGTTTTCAATTTTAAAAACATAAAATAAAAATATAACAAAATAAAAAAATTTTAATGATGTATTATGTAAATTTAAGCAGCAAATTCTTTTTTTTGTTAGTATGATAATAACATCATTTAAAATAAATGCAACTATTTTTTTAAAAAAAATAAAATATTTGTAAGTTTAGCCTATTTTAAACATATTTAAGCACACTGAAAAAAATTTATTAAATTTTACTTCAAATAAATTTATTTAGAATTCTCTAAAAATACTTCTTTAGATGTTCTTCAATTTAAACAAAGCCTTAATTTTTCATTTATAACATCAACTATTCAATCTATTTTTTGTTGAGTAACAAGGTTAAAATCTGTTACCTTATGATATCTTTTCCTAAATTCACGGTTCATTCTTTCAATTGAAGGTTTTTGTTTAGGCGAACCTGGGTCACAATAATAAACATTAGCTCCAGCAATCTTTTCCATTTCTTCAAATTTACTAACTTCTTTTCCTCTATCTGTTATTATTCCTTTAATTTTTCCAACTAAAACATTAATTCTAACTATATGTTCAAGTTTTTCTAAAACTTCATTAGCAGTATGATTTTTCAATTTCATAGCAAAGTATTTTTTGCTTGATTTTTCAACGAATACTAAACAACTAGATTGAGGGTCTTTACCAACTACCGTATCCATTTCAAATCAACCAACATTATATTGTTTATTTTCAATATCTCAAATTGACTTAAATCTTTCATCTAATTTTCCGCGATTATCAGGTCTTTTCTTTGTTCTATTTCTTCTGCCAACATTTTTAATAAATTTTTCTTTAACAAACCCAAAAGACCTAAGCAAATTCATTTATACAATGTTTTAACACAAGCAGGAAATTTAACACCAAACTTCCAAGAAATAAAGATAAATTAATTGTTCAGGTGTATCGTGGTATTTATTAAATCTTATTTTAATAAAATCTAACTGCTCTTTTGTAAATTTAGGTATTTTTTTAATGCATTTTTTACGTTTTTGTTTATAATTTTTTTGTGCTTCAACTAACATATAATCTTCTACCTTTTTAAATCGATTTATTTATCTTTTAACAGTATTAAATGCACGACCCGTTTGTCTTGCTATTTCAGATAAATTAAGTGTGCGATTTTTCTTTTTACAACTATCAGATAAAAATAAATCATTAAATAAATTTAGTTCATCATATTTTACATGTGTATATTTTTGCATTTTTATGTCTTCAATTATTTTTAAAATATTTATAACATTAAATTAAAAATTATTGACAATTATTTTTATAGGTATATAATTTAATTAATAAGTAATAAGTAAATTCTTTCTCTTAAAGCTTTTTATAAAAAAATAAAGTAATTAATTTTACTTTTTTTATTTTGGTGTAAAATATATATAATAAAAAGAACTTGTGAGAGTTCTTTTATATATTTATCAGATATTTATTTACTCTTTTATTTAATCATATTCATTAGACTTCTTGCATAACATAATCTAATTATTTTAAAATTCCTATAAAATAATTAGATTATGTTATGCAAGAAGTCTATTAAATCAAAAGAAAGATATGCAAATCGTACGCACTGATATGGAATACTAAGTGATGATTTAATGACTGCTTATAACAAAGGTAATAAAAAAGTATTAGAAGACGCTTTTGATGATATTTTTATTCAATCAGGCCAATCAGCCGTAGATGATCAATTATCCCAATCTTTACAAGTAGTACAAGGAACACCAACCTTAGAAACATATACTGAAGACCAAAAATCAATCATTGAGCAAGTATATTTAGCATGTCATTTTTATAGTCCTTTTGGTGATAAATCAGATAATGACCAAAATAAAACACAGTCATTATAACTAAAACAAAAGACTTAGAAAAACAAGCATATTTACAAGCATATCGTAAACAGTATTATACTAAAATGTTTGATACTGTTTTAAAATATTATGGTTTATGAGATGGCACTAGTGAACGCCCTTATGGTTTTGATTTTGTTAGTGCTAGTTTAGTAGATTAAATGCGACAAAATGAATTAATTACTGCTAGATTAGATAATGATACAATGGAACCAATACGAGCAATTACTGAATATGATAATATTGATGAATTAGAAGCAACAAAATATTTTTAAAAAGTAGAAAAATGACAAGATAAAATGCAAGCCAAAGAAATAGAACATAATAACAAATTACTAGAATATGATGAAACTGGTAATAATCAAAATGCTTTACAAGGTAGAACAGAAATTAAGGAGAATTAAAAAATGAGTATAATTAACCCGGGTGTTATGGAAGAATTAAGAAGACAAGCCCATGATACTTTAATAGATATCAGAGAAAACATACGAAATAATAGACATTGAATGGTTTTTCCTTTTAATGTTTATAGTTCATATATTCCTGATGCTGAAACAGGTTGAAAACCTAATAATGCTAAACCAAGTGATTATGGTAGTTATTCACGAATATTTGATAATATGGAAAGTACGATTGCACAATGACAAAGTAGTTTAAAAATAGTACAAAAATATAAAGGTGAAGAAATTAAAATCTTAACGATTGATGATTTTAAAAATCAACCAATTAACTCAACAATATGAGCAAATAATGAAACGCCTTTCGCGATAAAATTAAAAGATGAAAATAATAATGTTTATTGAAAATTGATTGATGGTGAAAATATTTATGATATTAATAGAATGTTGGAATACTTAAACCAATATAAATTAAGTTATTTTATTAATAATGATAATAAAGCTGATAACTTTTATACAAAAGAGGTTAAAGTTGGTAAATATTGAGATGCTTATATGATTGATGATAGAAGTTCAATCCAATTCGGTGAAGCTAAATTCGAACAAGTATTTACTCAACAATCAACTGAACGACAATATACTTTATTAATTTTAGATGAAGATGCCGATAAATTAAATATAAATGATTATTATAATTTTTATACTGTATTTAATGACCGTGGATTAAATATTGGTGGTGGTGATATTAATTCTGCACCCCAAGATAGACAATGATTATATCCTTCAAATGTTATTAATTATTATTCACCTTATGATGGTAGTTTTTTATGACAAGAAATTACCTTTTCAAGTATTAATGACAAAATTAGTCACAGTGGTTTATCAGTAAGACAATTTATTCAGACCAGCGCTCCTGGTGAAGGTTATTGTTTTCCTAAAATAACTTATGATGAAAAACTAAATAAAGGTATTGTTGAATTAGATGAGATTTTATTAAAAGACCCCGGTGTTCGTGCAATGGCAGTTAAATTTTATGGTAATCCAATCTTTTTTGATATGCCGGTAATTGGGCGACCAATTATTAAAGGTCAATTTAATAAAAAAGTAATGAATTCAAGAGACTTATTAATGTATAACATGTTTCCTGCGCCACCTGATAAAATAAATACTTATGCATCACCCGAAGTAAGTTGATATAACATTCAAGGGGTACAACCAACTATGATAACAGGTTATGAAGATTGAAAAAAAGATATGGAAAGCAGATATGACTTTTGAAAACAGAAAAATAGTGAAGGTATTGTTATAACCGACCCCACTACTACATCATTATCCAATTCTACTGTTGGTAGATATGTTTATAAAGAAGATAAAGATTCTAAATTTTACTGGTCTAAAGATTGAAAAATAACACCACCAAGTAAAATAAAAACAAATGGTGGCACAGTTGATAATATTATTAGTACGCAAGCATCATCATATTTGATAGCATTACAAAAGTTGAGGTTTTATAAAAAATATAAATAAAATAATTGGATAAATTTTTAAAAATCCTGATTTATTAGTGTTTTAAATTCATCAATAACATTAAAAAAATACTTTTTATACCAAAACCTCAACCCTTTTCTTACTACCTCATATTTTAGAAGAAAAGATGAATTTGGCAATACTGTTGGTAGTGTTCAAATTGAATATAATAAAATGGGTGCATGTAATGTTTGAGATATTTTAAATATGAATAATTTTATTAACCGTCAAATAACTGTATTACCTTTAAACTATACTTAAAAATTAATATTTAATCCTTTTACTATTCCGGGCGGTGTTGGTAAATTCTTAAACTTTATTTCGTTTGGTATTCCATGAGGATGAGTAATTAATCAAGATGAAAGATCATGACCTAATTTTCAATGACTTAATGGCTTTATTAGTGCTAATGTTTATAGTTTTTATAATAATGCTTTTTGGTCTGACAACTCAAAAGGTAAAGGTTATTTACCATTTGAAATATTTAGAGAACAAGGAAATGATAAAGTTGGCGCTATTTTTGGATCAAATGCTACTAGTTTAGGTTTTACAACTTTATTAACAGATAAATTAAAAGGTACTGTCTTTACTAATAACGGTTTACCAACACACGAGATAGTTTATTCAACTTATAATTTAAAACAATTAAATGAAAAAACTAACCGAGTTTATTTAATTAATAGACTTCTTGCATAACCCATTAAAATAATTTCAAATATTTGTAAAAAGGGGTTAATATAAAATTATAATTTTAATTAATTATGTCTTTTATTTAAAAATTTAATATTTTGCCACAACGAAAAATTATTTTATTATTCAAATTCGTTAATTTTAAATAAATCTTTTATGATAACTATAATAATTGTAAATTATAAATTGAAGCAATTAAACTAAATCTTAAACTAAATCGTTTTTTACGATTTCTATATTTTTCTGTAATAATTTTAAATTTTTTAAGAATAGCAAAAATATTTTCAATAATAATTCTTATTTTTGAAAATAGTCTATTATGTTGTTTTTGTTCTTTATTTAAATGTTTTTTCTTAGTTTTCTTTGTGTGCATTATAACATTATTGTGAATTTTTTGTATTCCTTGATAACCACTATCAACTATTAATTTGGTATTTTTTAAAATTGCGATTTTTGATTCTTTAAATAAAGCATAATCGTGTTTTTTACCAAGTGAAAAACTTGTTGCAATAATTTTTTTGGTTTCTTGTTCGATAATTACTTGTGTTTTAATAGTGTGTTTTTTCTTTTTACCAGAATAAGATTGTTTTTGTCTTTTTTTGGGCGTTGGATTGGGGTTTCGGTAACATCAATAATAATAGTTTTATCATTAAAATAATCATTTATTAGTGCTTTTTTACCAGCAACTTGCTGAAAATCAGGGTGTTTAATTAAAATATCTTCAATTCACTTGATATTGCGATAACAATTAGCTTCACTAATTCCGAAATTTTTTCCAAGATGAAAATAAGTTCGATATTCTCGTCAATACGATAAAGTCATCAATAATCGATTTTCTAGTGATAATTTATTAGCTTTGCCACCTTTTTTAAATTTTTCTATTTCAGCTACTTGTAAAATATCTAACATTTTATTAAAAATATCTTGTTTTATTCCTGTTAATCTTAATCATTCTTTATCATTAATATTTTTAAATTCATCAAATTTCATAATTTAATATCCTCATAAATTATATTTTATAATAATATTTTAATAATAAAACCAGGTATCGCAAGAAGTCTATTCTTTAAATAAAGCATAATCGTGTTTTTTACCAAGCGAAAAACTTGTTGCAATAATTTTTTTGGTTTCTTGTTCGATAATTACTTGTGTTTTAATAGTGTGTTTTTTCTTTTTACCAGAATAAGATTGTTTTTGTCTTTTTTTGGGCGTTGGATTGGGGTTTCGGTAGCATCAATAATAATAGTTTTATAATTAAAATAATCATTTATTAGTGCTTTTTTACCAGCAACTTGCTGAAAATCAGGGTGTTTAATTAAAATATCTTCAATTCACTTGATATTGCGATAACAATTAGCTTCACTAATTCCGAAATTTTTTCCAAGATGAAAATAAGTTCGATATTCTCGTCAATATGATAAAGTCATCAATAATCGATTTTCTAGTGATAATTTATTAGCTTTGCCACCTTTTTTAAATTTTTCTATTTCAGCTACTTGTAAAATATCTAACATTTTATTAAAAATATCTTGTTTTATTCCTGTTAATCTTAATCATTCTTTATCATTAATATTTTTAAATTCATCAAATTTCATAATTTAATATCCTCATAAATTATATTTTATAATAATATTTTAATAATAAAACCAGGTATCGCAAGAAGTCTAATGAACAAACCAAGGCAGTATATGCACAAACATCAGTTATTTATAGTGAAAAAGATAATGATTGTGAATTATTACAAACACCAGATGGAACAAATTGTAGTTATATAATTGATATGTTTTCAATTCAAGCCTTATATAAAGGTAATTTTGAAATTATCTTTTATGCTGATAACCCATATACCAATAATGAAGAAGATTATTTAAAATTATCAGTATGAAGTTTCAGAGGTAAAACAAAAAGTACATTAAATAATTATTTACGCTATATGACAACTAATTATAAAACTAGTTTCTTACTACCACACGATTATTAAATACCAACATTTAATTACCCACAGTATGTTCTCCCGCCAGTTCCATATAATTATCAACCTTATACCAAAGATATTATGCCTTCTGATGTAGTACTACCATTATTAACTAAAATTACAGCACCAGCACAATGTAAAAAAGGTTCTTCTGGAAATTATATTAATTTATTTTCTGATGAATTTAATTATGGTTATTATGAGGTAGAAATTGATTTAAAACAAATTGACCCAACAATTCAAAGTATCAGTAAATTTCAAGATGCTTATAAAACAATTGAAATAAGTAATTTAGATAATTTACAAGTTGAATGTGGACCACCAGAAATAGAAAATTTTATTCCTAATATAAATGTTGATTTAACGATTGGAAATACTAGTTGTAATTTTATTTCTGGTTTATTATCGGATTTAACTTTACAGCAAAGTGGTCTTTCACAAACTGATAAAGTTAATTTTGATAATATAATAACTTTATATACTGATAATATAAAAAATGATATTCAAACATTTGTGACTGCTTATACTAATGGTTTATCAAGTGATAATTATCAAAATATATATAAAACTAAAAGTAGTGATAGTGTAAAATTTTTATTACAAATAACAAAATTATCTAATAATGATAATGGAAAAATAACAGAAACTTATTTACAAGCATATTATACTAATGATTTAAAATTAAAAATTAGATTTTCAAAAATATTATTTTCTCAATTATTTTTAGGCAGCAATAATTTACTTATGATTTATTTTGGTAATGATAAAGATATAAAAATAAATATTTATAACTCAAATGTTTTAGGAATTATAAATAAGAGTGATAACCCATTTAAAATAACAATAAAGCCAAGATAAAAATAAAAAAAGAGATTTAATTATCTCTTTTTTTATTCTTCATTAAATTTTACATTACCATTATCATCAATAGTTGAATTTGGTTCTTGTGTATCTAAATTTCAACGATAAACTGATTTAAAATAATTACCATCATCATTTTTTCAACACAAAACAGAATTTGCATTAATAGCCAAATCAATATCAATTGGTATTTGTGAATAATTATTTAAATTTAAATTAATTTCATTTTGTTTATCAAGATTTTTTGGGTGAAATCTTTCTATTTTTTCACTATTTTTAAATTTAATAATTCTTCAATCTAATTTTTTATCACCGCGCCATACTACATAATAATATTTATTATCTACATTATTAAATGTTTTTTCTTGTGGTTCTATTCATTCTAAAATACCATATTTTGTATTTATATTGTTTTTTTCTTTTAATTTTGCTAATTCTTCTTTTGTATATTCTTGTGCTGTATTACAAGCAACTAAATTTGTTGTAATTGTTCCGATTAAATTAATTGTTCCTAAAATACTTAATATTTTTTTCATTTTTATTTAATATATATTTCTTTAAATCTTTTTTCACTAAAAACTAAAACTAATTCTTGATTTTTTTTTATTTCTTGAGACTTAAAATGTAAACTATGTCAATTATCAAAAATATAATTAATTATATCCATAGATCCAATATTAATATCCTGAATATTTTTTATATTTTTATTAAAAAATGGTGAGCAGTTTTCATTACAATTACCTGTTTTTTTCATTTTTAAAAAAATATTATATAAATAAAATTTAAAATCATTTAAATTTTTAATATCGTAATTAAAATTAATATCTGATAAAGTGCTGTAATCTAAAGCAATTTTAATTTTATATGATGGTATAAATGTATCTCATATTTCAATAGCACTTCTTTTTTTTCTTCTATTTTCATCATGTATATAACTATTTGCCGAATAATATGAGCTTGTATCTGAAAAAATTTCTATGTCTCCATTTTTATTTAATGTTCCTATATCTTCTTTTGGACTTAATGTATTAAATGCAATTCAAATACCATTATTTACAAAATGAGGATTTGTTATAAGATTTAAAATATTATTTAATAATGTTAATTTTGGAGAAAAATAACCTGCAATAGCACCTGCTGTTCCGCCAACACCAACTTCTATAACTTTTACCGCTGTTGTTGGTCATTCATACCCTAAACGAGAAAGAGCATCTGTTAAATAGGCAGCAAACATACCAAAAGATGCACCAACCAAACCTCTTAAAATTTTTTGATTTGTATTGGGATTATTTTTTATTCAATTTATAATTAATTGAATATTATTTGCATTTATTTTTAAAATTCAATTTAATCCTCAAATTTTAACTCAACTAACACTATTAGAGGCTCAGTTAAAAATTAAACTATCATGATTTTCAATTGGTATAGCAACTTCATTATTGTTTCTTTTATCTCTAATTAAAGTTTTTAAATTATTTGTTTGTTGATAACTAATATCGCTATTAATATTTTCTTCTTTTTGATAATAACTAGCGGCAATTGTTGTTGGTACAGCAGTTACACTAATAGTTAATACACTTAATAAACTAAGTAATTTTTTCATACTTGTTTTTCTCCTTTTCTTAATCTTGAGAATTTTTATCAATATTTAACCCCATTATATATATATATATATATATATGCAAGCAAAACTATGGATTATTTTAAACATTTTATCTTGTTAAATACCTTTTATTACGCGTTTTAAAGCCTAAATTAGCAATTAAATATATTAAGTTTAATATAAAAAAAGTAAGTCTTAAGTAATTACGGTTTCGGGTATCCGGATGACCTAATCGCATTGTAAATGCGATTAACCTTAAGCATTTTTTTATTTTATTTGTTTAGTATTTGTATATAAAAAGTATTGTATTGATAAAATAATAGTCTATAATTAAGTTATAGGTTTAATATTTTTCCGTAAAAAAGAGTTATGCTGACTTGTTAGTCGGACAAGGATAAAAAAAGAGAGGTTTATAAAATGGCACTTACAAAAGAACAATTAATAGAACAAGGTTTAAGTGAAGAGATTGCTGAAAATATCTTAAATCAGTTTAATAATGAAGCAAAGCAAATTAGAGAAAGTGTGAAAAAACGCGAAGATGTTATATCAAAAGAAGAATTTATTAAATTATATAATTAATTAGATGAATTAAAATCATTTAAAGATGTTCCATCGACTAAAATTTAAGATATTAAAACTAATTTAAATAAAGTTAGTGGTAGTTCTTTATCTGAAAAAATGCAAACTTTAAAAGAATTAAAACCTGATTTGTTTGTTGAAGAGCAACCATCAGTTTCACCAACTAATTTTATTAAAGATATGATTGAAAAATCGGTTGAAAATAAAAATGATGAAATTGCAACTATTAAAGAAAAAGGAGCATATACTCCTGAGGAAATTAAAAAATTAACTGATTATACACTTAAAAACCTTAGATAATAAGGAGTGAAAATTATGGCAACAATTAATTTGCCACAAGTACCTTTTATATTACAAGGTAATACAACAGGGCAAAAAGCGTATGTTGATATGGTTAATGCTTTATTGCGTGGACCTTTATATAATGAATATGCAAGTATTATTCAGTATGCTACTGCAACCGCAGAACAAGTTGCTTGATTACCTAATGCAGGACAAGCACTATATAATTTAACTCATCGTGTAGTATGACAAAATGATTATTCATTACCAAATGGTGGAACAACTCAAACAATGGGATTAACAAGAATTCCAGTTCCTATTGATAAAAGATTTAATTTAAAATTAATGAATGAGGCTTTTGATTTAGCATTAATAGAACAAAATATTAAAAATGGTGTTATTGCCGATGCTATTTCTGGTGTTGTACATAATAAATTTGTTAATTTAGAATGTGAATTAATTCAGGGGATTTATGATTATTGTTTAGCAGATGGTCAGTATGAAGTAGTTCCATTTCGTAGTTATACAGCTGAAAATGCTGATGATGCAAATAAAGCATTCTTTATATTGAATGAAACTTTGATTGAATTAACAAATCAAATTAGTAATTTATATTTTGGTTTGCCAACCGATAAAATGTTTATGGTTTTAGGTCGAAGAGCCTATTTAGGATTAACACCTGCTTATTTAAAAGTAATTGGTTCACAAACCCAATTAAAAGCAATGGTTAATGGTGAATTATATGAAAATACAGTAATGGGCATTCCAGTATCAAAAAGCTTTCATTTAGAAAAAACATATACAAAAGGACAAGTTAATCGTGATAAAGGTTATAATTTTACTAATGTAAATGGTTTGATTATTAATAAACAGGTTTGAGCATGTCCAATTAATATGGATACTATTCAACAAGTTTTAGATAATGATACTGCTAACCCTAAATGAATTGGTAAAGTTCAATATGCAACACCAACTATTTTATATCCAAAAACATGTAAAATTATTTTAGAAAAACAACCAACACAAGATGAAATTAATACTGCTAAAAATAATCTTAATAAAACATTTAGAGTACCAGTTGATTATGTAATCACTGCACCAACACCAAGTAAAATAGATATTAGTAAAATTAATAAAATAGAGAAACCAATCATTCATGTTACAAACGCAGCAAGTACAACACCAGAAGAATTAAAACCACAATTTAAAGATGTTGTTTTAAAAGCAGTAAAAGCAGTAAATAGTTCTTTAACTGAAAGTGATTTTGATTACTTTATTGAAAGTAAAGGTGAAGATTGACCAATTAATATTACAAATGATAAAACTGTTGAAGTTCAAATTGAAGGTAAAAATAACGCTACTGGTCAAACAAACCCGATTGATGTTAAAATTAAAAATTCTTAATAAACAATGAATTTATTAATATTAAGAGTTTTAACTTTATTGGTATCTAATTTAGAAAATAAACCTTTAATAAGTAAATTTGTAAATTTAATTAATAGAGTTAATAAAATTCAAAATAAAGTATTAAAACCAATTAATTATATTACTGATAAATATAATAAAATTACAAATAAAGTTGAAGATATTTATCAATGGTTAAATCCTTTTACTTATTTAGATTTAATTAAAAAGGTCATAAAAAAGAAATACAACAAATATTAAGTCAATTAGAAAAAGATAATAATAGACTTCTTGCGATACCTGGTTTATTATTAAAATATTATTATAAAATATAATTTATGAGGATATTAAATTATGAAATTTGATGAATTTAAAAATATTAATGATAAAGAATGATTAAGATTAACAGGAATAAAACAAGATATTTTTAATAAAATGTTAGATATTTTACAAGTAGCTGAAATAGAAAAATTTAAAAAAAGTGGCAAAGATAATAAATTATCACTAGAAAATCGATTATTGATGACTTTATCGTATTGACGAGAATATCGAACTTATTTTCATCTTGGAAAAAATTTTGGAATTAGTGAAGCTAATTGTTATCGCAATATCAAGTGAATTGAAGATATATTTTAATTAAACACCCTGATTTTCAGCAAGTTGCCTGGTAAAAAAGAACTAATAAATGATTATTTTAATTATAAAACTATTATTATTGATGCTACCGAAACCCCAATCCAACGCCCAAAAAAAGACAAAAAAATCTTATTCTGGTAAAAAGAAAAAACACACTATTAAAACACAAGTAATTATCGAACAAGAAACCAAAAAAATTATTGCAACAAGTTTTTCACTTGGTAAAAAACACGATTATGCTTTATTTAAAGAATCAAAAATCGCAATTTTAAAAAATACCAAATTAATAGTTGATAGTGGTTATCAAGGAATACAAAAAATTCACAATAATGTTATAATGCCCACAAAGAAAACTAAGAAAAAACATTTAAATAAAGAACAAAAACAACATAATAGACTAGTTTCAAAAATAAGAATTATTATTGAAAATATTTTTGCTATTCTTAAAAAATTTAAAATTATTACAGAAAAATATAGAAATCGTAGAAAACGATTTAGTTTAAGATTTAATTTAATTGCTTCAATTTATAATTTACAATTATTATAGTTATCATAAAAGATTTATTTAAAATTAACGAATTTGAATAATAAAATAATTTTTCGTTGTGGCAAAATATTAAATTTTTAAATAAAAGACATAATTAATTAAAATTATAATTTTATATTAACCCCTTTTTACAAATATTTGAAATTATTTTAATGGGTTATGCAAGAAGTCTAATATATAATAATAAATGTATATCTAATGAAATTAGAATTTCTATGGGTAAAAATTATCATTGTGCTGATAATATTGTTATCGAAAGTTTTCATTCTTTATTAAAAAAGCAACAATTCATAACAATATTTATTTATCTCATGATGAATATATTAATGATGTTAAAAAATGAAATAAATGATATTCAAGTCGGAAATAAAAATATATAATAGACTTCTTGCGTAACCTATTAAAAAATTGCAAATATTTGTAAAAAAACACTAATAGAAAAATATAATTTTAATTAATTATGTTTTTTATTTAAAAATTTAATATTTTATAGGAATTTTAAAATAATTAGATTATGTTATGCAAGAAGTCTAATTAATAAAATTTTATAACTCTTTTTTATTAATATTTACTAAACTGGGCGCAGTCTATAAATTTTAAAATTTATGCTTACTTTTTCTATAAAATACGATAAAATTAAAAAGGTACAAATGCCCATGTGGCGGAATTGGCAGACGCAGTAGAATCAAAATCTACCGAAGAAATTCGTATCGGTTCGACCCCGATCATGGGTACCAAATTTTAAAGCAAATAAAAATCGGTTTTTAAAACCGATTTTTATTTGCTATAAATTGCAACAACTTGTCCTGTTAAAACATCAATATTCCCAACTGACGTAAGAAATTCATTACTAACTGCATTAGGCGATAATTCTGACAATTTTAATTGGTTAGCATTATATTTTAAATTACTAATTGTCACAGTTGCTGCTTGCAAACTAAATAATGAAAAATAAATATAGCCTGTCTTTTGATAAACTTCATTCATTCCTGGTTTTAATAAATAAGCGTAAGAATTATCATTCATAAAAATAATATTATAACAATAAATAAAGTTAAAACAACTCAACTCCATATCAAAGCGATTACCTTGTGCAATAAAAATAATTTCTTGTGGTTTTAATTTTAACGCTTCTTGTAAGGCTAATTCACCATCAATATAATCTTTAATTTGGGAAACTATTAATAAATCTTTTGCTTTACTAGTAATTAGTTTTGCTTCTGTTGTTGTTAAACTATCTTGGTCACAACAAAAAAGATCAAAAGTATCAAAATTTTTAATTAAATCTAAGGCGCCTCGTTCCACACCAATTTTATAATAATCTTGATACTGCTGTAAATCTAAATTTGTTTCTGAACAAACAATTAAAACTTTATTTGCTTTCATCTGCTAATAATCCTTTCAACCTTGCTGCTAAATCAACATGTCCAAATAAATAACTACCCACCACTAACACATCAACCCCATATTGTTTACAAAGGTTTGCAGTTTCAGCGTTAATTCCCCCATCAACTTCAATTAGTGTTTTGCCATTATTTTGATCAAGATAATGTCGTAAAATTTTAATCTTTGCTGCTGCTGCTGGAATAAAAGCTTGACCACCAAAACCAGGTTCTACTGTCATTACTAAGACTAGGTCAAGACGATTTAAATACAAGTAAATAATTTCAACTGGAGTTGATGGTTTAATTGCTAACCCAATTTTTATGTTTAATTTTGTTCGTAAACTTAAAAATTCAGTTAATTGTGGATCAGTTAATGCTTCATAATGCAAAGTAATTGCTGATGCACCTGCTTTAATAAAGGGCAGCAAGTAATTTTCAACACTACTATTTTTAATTTTAACCATTAAGTGACAATCAAGATATAAATCGCTATAACTAGTAATATCAGCTAAAATCTTTGGACCAAAAGTTAAATTTGGTACAAAATCACCATCCATTACGTCAAAATGAATTCATTGAGCACCTGCTTTCTTAATTGCTGCCAAATCTTCTTGTAGGATTAAATAATTTGCACTTAAAACACTTGGTGCAACAAAATATTTTTTCATCATTACCTCTTTCTATTGTTCTTGCATAATGCGAAAATAATCATTATAAAAAAATTGTGGAATAACATCTGCTTGAACTAACGCTTTTATTTTGCAATGTGGCTCATGCAAATGCAAGCAAGTTCGAAACTTACATTCATTAGCATATTGATTAAATAAATGATAAGCGCGGGGCAATTCTCCTTTTTCATAATCTCTTAAATCAAATGTTGAAAAACCTGGTGTATCAGCAATCATTCCATCTAATAACTCATATAATGCACTAGCTGTCGTTGTATGTTTTCCGCGGCCTAATGCTTTAGAAATTTCTTGCGTTTTAATTATCTCTGCTTGTAATATCGTATTTATAGTTGATGATTTCCCACTACCAGTTTGTCCAGTTAACACTGTGATTTTATTCTGAAAAAGTTGTTCAAATTGTTGTCATACCTTTTTATCATCTTTTTTATTACTAATAAAATAAACTTCATAACCTAACTTTGGATATCAGTTAAAATATTTTTGATAAAGTTCATCTGTTTTAACTAAATCTTTTTTAGTAAAAACAATAACTGGTTTTAAGCTTTTGTATTCAATAAATGCTAAATATTTATTTAATAAATATGAATTAAAAGCCGGTTCTACCATTGCTGTAATAATAATAACTTGATCAACATTAGCAATTCGTGGCCGGTATAATTTATTTTTACGCGGCTCAATTTGATAAATAATTCCTTGCTTGTCATTTTGAATTTCAAATTGAACATAATCACCAACAACTGGTTTAATTTCTTGATGACGAAATAACCCTTTTGCTTTGCAAGCATAAATTTGATGGTCAATATCATTTTTAACATAACAAAAATCGCTAACAATGCGAATAATCATTCCTGTTTGATGCATATTATTCTACCCTGGCAAAAACAAGCAAAGACAAACTAAGGCAATAATCAAACAAACTAGTAAGAAACTAAATCATCAAGCAACCTTAATTCTTAAAAATCATGGATAAGAATAATGCCGATCATAAAGCTTACACCGCTTACCTTTTACTTCAAACATATTTGATAACTTTAAAGGTTTTTCCGGGCGATGTTCTGATGTTTCAATTGCTTGTAAACTAGTATTAAAATTTACTACTGTTTGAAACCGCTCACTAGGATCTTTCGCAATTGCTTTTAAAATAACATTTTCTAAACTTTGTGGGATTAAAGGGTTTACTAAACGTGGTCGTAGTGGCAATTCTTTAACATGTTTAACTGCAACAAAAGTTGGATTTTTTCCAACAAAAGGAGCCATCCCAACCGCTAACTCATATAACATAATGCCTAAAGCATAAATATCACTCCGTTTTGTTGCTGGTTTTGATTGAACAATTTCTGGTGCCATATATTTTGATGTTCCAATGATTTTTCCACATTCTAAATCTTCACTATTTTCTAAAATTGCAACCCCAAAATCAGCAACCTTGATTTTACCATCATATGAAATCAAAATATTTTCTGGTTTAATATCACAATGAATAATATCATTATGATGAGCTTCCGTAATAGCTAAATTAATTTCATCAAAAAAATATAATAATTCTTTAACAGTGCAAGGACCTAATGTTAGTAAACGATCTTTCAAGGTATAACCTTTAACTAATTCCAAAACTAAACAATGACGATCATACGCCTGAAATGAACCATAAACTTTAACCACATTATTATGGGAAAAATGCGCAATTGAATTATATTCTTTATTAAAACGTTCTACTGCTTCTTTATTTTTTGATAATATTAGTGTCATAATTTTAATTGCAACATGCCGCTTTAATAACATATCATATCCTTCAAAAACTTCGGCCATACCACCATCTGCAATTTTAGCTAAAACCTGATAACGATTGTGTAACACTGTTCCAATTGTGATTTGTTCCATTTTCTGCGCCCTTTTACCTTATTATTTTAACTTGTAAACATCATAACACAAAAAAACTAAGAAGAAAAAAATAACAAATAAAAATAACAGTGCTTTAGTCTATTATTTCAAAAACAATTCCAGTTAAATTATCAGTTGATAGATTTTCTAATGCCCGATCAATTAAAATTTTAACCTTATCGTTTAATTTATTTGCTGATTTTAATGTTTCAATTAAATCAATTTCATCAACATAATCATAAATTCCATCGGTGGTTAATAAATACTGTCCTTTAATATCTTCAATAACATAAGTATCAATTTTTAAATTCTTTGTTGGCCCTAAAGCACTTGTTAATACTTTTCAAAAAGTATGGATATTATATTGTTTTTTATATTGACCTTTAAATTCTAATTCTTGTTTTTCTAGATATTCTGTTGAATTTTCCATATTTTGGTCAGTAGTAATTTGATAAATTTTATCATGATGTAATTTATATAACCGTGAATCACCAATATTAATAACATATACTTTTCCATTAGCAATTAAAGCAGCAACAACTGTTGTTCCCATATCACTTGTATCAGGATAAATTTGAGCATAAGTAACCATTCCCTGTTGAATTGCTAAAATTGTTTGACGAAATCATTTATTAATTTCTTCATCGGACAAATGATTAAAATTTGTCCGTTTAAAATGTTCCACCAAACTATCAACAGCCATTTTACTGGCAACTTCGCCATGCTGATGACCACCCATCCCATCACAAACAATGGCAATATAATTGTTAAAACTATTATTGGCAAAATCAAAGTAATCTTGATTACTAGTACGATAAGCACCAATATCAGTTTTGTATCCAAACCGTATTTGCATAATTATTTTATAATAATCCCTTCATTTTTAGCTCGTAATTTACCAAAAGCAACATCAATATCGTGCCCAAATTCACGACGAACAATACAATTAATTTTTTGCTGTTGTAAAGTTTCAAAAAATTGATTAATTTTTGTACTGCGTTGATACCCATTTTCTGCAACTGTATTATAAGGAATTAAACTAACATAAGCATTTAATCCTCGAATTAACTTTGCTAATTCTAATGCTGCTTCACGACTATCATTAACATTCTCAATTAAAATATACTCAAAAGTAACACGCCGATTAGTTAACTCAATATAATAACGAACTGCATCTATTAATTTTTCTACTGGATAAGCTTTATTAATTGGCATTAATTGATTACGAATCGTATTATTTGGAGCATGTAATGAAATTGCTAAATTAACTTGGGTCTTTAATTCTGCAAATTGTTTAATTTTTGGAACTAACCCACAAGTAGAAATTGTAATATGGCGCGCACCAATGTGATAGCCTTTTGAGTCATTAATAATGTTGACAAACTTAAGCGTATTATCAAAATTATCAAATGGTTCACCAATTCCCATTACAACAACATGGCTTACACGTTCATTTGTTGTTGCTAAATAACGATTAACCATCATAACTTGTTGAACAATTTCGGCAGTTGATAAATTCAGGGTTTTTTTTAATAGTCCTGAGGCACAAAAAGTGCGAGCCATATTACAACCAACTTGTGTTATAACACAAACAGAATTACCATAACTTTGAGGCATTAAAACTGTTTCAATTTTATAACCATCTGTTAACTGAAACAAAAACTTTACTGTTCCATCTTTTGACTGTTGTTGAATAACAATTTTTAATGGCTCAATCGTATAGTATTCTTGTAATTTATTACGATCAGTTTTAGAAATATTTGTCATTTCATCAAAAGAATATATTTTTTTGACATATATTCAATCAAAGATTTGCTCTGCTAAATACTTTTTAAAACCATGCGCAACTAAATCTAATTGTAATTCCTCTTTTGGATATCCAAAAATTGATGTCATTATTTTTCGCTCCATTTTTACATATTATAATTTTATCACAAAATAGCATTTGTTAAAATAGGCAAAAAAAATATTAATTTTTTAATTAATTTTTTTTGATATTTATTTAATTTTAACCCTGTTTTGAATTTAAATTGGCTGTCTCTTTATTATTGCGCCTTTCAGCTAATAATTCACGCATATGCGGTTTGGATTCAAAACTGATATTGGTGCTTATCGTACTAGTAATCAAGATTGCTTTCATTTTGCCAATAATATTTTTAACAATTATATTGCCATTGTTTGTGATGGGATGGGTGGTCATCAGCATGGCGAAGTTGCCAGTAAAATGGCTGTTGATAGTTTGGTGGAACATTTTAAACTGGCAAAGTTTAATCATTTGTCCGATGAAGAAATTAATAAATGATTTCGTCAAACAATTTTAGCAATTAAACATGAAATGCTTACTTATGCTCAAATTTATCCTGATACAAGTGATATGGTAACAACAGTTGGTGCTGCTTTAATTGCTAATTGAAAAGTATATTTTATTAATATTGGTGATTCACGGTTATATAAATTACATCATGATAAAATTTATCAAATTACTACTGACCAAAATATTGAAAATTCAAATAATTAACAATATTGTCCCCATAATAATTCCAAAAATTAAAATTGATAAATAGGTAATATGTTGTGGCGATAAACTTAACATCATTGTCTTTTTTTACTCTTTCTATTAAAATAACTGCTTTACATTTGGATTTTTATATAAATTTTCATTAATTTATAATTATATTATAGAATAATTTTGCTAAAAATATGCATAATTTGCATTTTTTATTAATTTGCATTTTTTATTAAATAGACTTCTTGCATAACCTAATCTAATTATTTTAAAATTCCTATAAAATATTTTTAAATTAAAATAGAAATTATAGGAGATTAAAATTATGAAATTTGATAAATTTAATTTTATTAATGATAAAGAATTATTGCGATTAACCGGAGCAAAAAAAGCTACTTTTAATAAAATGTTAAATATTTTACAAGTAGCTGAAATAGAAAAATTTAAAAAAGGTGGCAAAAATAATAAATTATCACTAGAAAATCGGCTACTGATGACTTTATCGTATTGACGAGAATATCGGACTTATTTTCATCTTGCTAAAAGTTTTGATATTAGTGAATCTAGTTGTTATCGCAATATCAAGTGAATTGAAGATATTTTAATTAAACACTCTGATTTTCAATAACTCGCTGGTAAAAAATCACTAATAAATGATTATTTTAATGATAAAACTATTATTATTGATGTTGCCGAAACCCTAATCCAACGCCCAAAAAAGACAAAAACAATCTTATTCTGGTAAAAAGAAAAAACACGCCATTAAAACACAAGTAATTATCGAACAAGAAACCAAAAAAATTATTGCAACAAGTTTTTCACTTGGTAAAAAACACGATTATGCTTTATTTAAAGAATCAAAAATCGCAATTTTAAAAAATACCAAATTAATAGTTGATAGTGGTTATCAAGGAATACAAAAAATTCACAATAATGTTATAATGCCCACAAAGAAAACTAAGAAAAAACATTTAAATAAAGAACAAAAACAACATAATATACTAGTTTCAAAAATAAGAATTATTATTGAAAATATTTTTGCTATTCTTAAAAAATTTAAAATTATTACAGAAAAATATAGAAATCGTAGAAAACGATTTAGTTTAAGATTTAATTTAATTGCTTCAATTTATAATTTACAATTATTATAGTTATCATAAAAGATTTATTTAAAATTAACGAATTTGAATAATAAAATAATTTTTCGTTGTGGCAAAATATTAAATTTTTAAATAAAAGACATAATTAATTAAAATTATAATTTTATATTAACCCCTTTTTACAAATATTTGAAATTATTTTAATGGGTTATGCAAGAAGTCTAATAAATTAATTTTTTGTTTTGGCAAAATATTAAATTTTTAAATAAAAAACATAATTAATTAAAATTATATTTTTCTATTAGTGTCTTTTTTACAAATATTTGCAATTTTTTAATAGGTTACGCAAGAAGTCTAATATTTTAATAATAAAAACAGGTATCGCAAGAAGTCTATTGTACAGTAACGTTATTTACTAATTAAAATAGTCATACACTATTTATATAATAACTCATTTTATTAAAAAATAATATTTTTCTTTAATTTTGTCGAAAACTCTTGATGAAATAAAAAAAATCATCAATATGACAATTTAAAAACTAATTTTGTGTAAGATTATGATTTTGTTTTAAATTTTTTAAACGTTAAAATATAATACCGTTGATTGTTGGTTTGGTGTTAAACCTTTATGTTGGTATTTTCATTTTCAGAGCTTTAAATAATTTTGAATATTAGTGAAACCCAAACCATGATAATGAATTAAGGCTTCTTTAAGACTGGATTGTAATTTATTAATCTTATTTAACTTTCGATAACTAGTATCAGGGTTTGTACTAGTTTTGGTGGAATATAGAGTAGAATTTGTTTGTTTTGCTACTAATAAATATAGTGGTTGCATGTCAGAAATAATCGTTGATTTTTCTTTAATCAATTGCTTATTCATATTTTCAATAATTCATTGTTTTTGTAATCGTTTGGTATTGGTAGATTGAACAAAAATATTATTATTGCTATCAACTGCCATTTGAATACAGCATTTGGTATTGGTTGAAAATGGATCGAGATGAGTTTTTCGTTTATCAAATTTATCTTTAAAATTACCTTTATGGATTTCTTTAATAAATGTTTCATCCATTTGAATTTGACCATTTAATTTTTTAAATTTTAATTGGGTATTTTCTAATTGTTTTGATTGCATTAATTTTTGTCGATTATACCAAGCAGTTTTTGGGGTTGTTTTAATAAAACGAGAAATTATTTTGCTAGATTGTCCTAATAATGCAATTTGAATTAATAAATTTCATTGTTCATAATTTAAATGACTTCAATAAGTAAAATGATGACGAAAAGCATCAAAACTAGCACGACATTTTTTACATAAATATTTTTGTTTTCCTTCAGGATTATGACCATTTTTAACACAATGAAAAGATTTGCAATTAGGACATGTAATGCCTTTATCTCTAAATTTTTGATCAATTTCATTTAAACGTTTTTGTTTTTTGATTACCTTTACTTCTTTTTTTATTTTTTCATAAAATTCTAAAAATTGATCATCTGTAAAACTGTTTTTTAATTCTGTAATTATTTTTTCCATCAATTATTTACCTCTATATATTAAAAATATACCTAAAATTAGGTATATTCTATAAATATCAAGAGTTTTCGACAAAATTAAAGATATTTTTTATAATATCGTAAGTTATTTTATAATTGAAAATTGTTTAGTTACTTAGTATTTAGTAAATAATTTACTTAATGATTGAATTTTAAAATGTGGTAATTAACTTTAATTTATAGTAAGATTACATCTAGGAGGAAAAATTTTATGATTGAAATGACAGTACAAAAAACAAGTGAACAAGGGAATAATCATTATTCTCTTACTCAAACTTTATCATTTGATAATACAATTAGAGGAAAACGTAATCAAGAATCATTAAACCACAGTATTGTTCATACAATAGTTTCTTTAAGAGTGCAACATGGATTTTCTTGAGAGGATATTAATGAATGTATTAAAATTAAAAATTTTTCAGAAAAAAAGAAATTATTACAAAAGACTTTGTTTTAAAATATCAAGAATTAATATTAGTGGAATAGAAGTCTATTAGAGAAACTTGTTAGTCCTAGTCATATGTTAATAAATATTGATGATTTTTTTAAATAATTTTAAATGGGAAAGACAACGAAAATTTAACAATTTAATTAAGAAAATATAATAAATTTATTGCTTTATTATATTTTATAGTTATAATTAATAATGTTAATTTAGTTTAGTGGTGATTTTTATGATTAAAAAAATTAATGTAGCTAAAATTGCAGATTTAATTCATGCAGCAGTAATTACAATTCCTGGGATCGCTTGATTCGCAAAGGTTGATGATACTGAAAATAATGAAGATAATGTGACAATGCTACTTAAAAATTATTCACAGTCAATTAAATTGAGACAAGATGGTCTTAATTTATATATATATATATATATATATCTTTATTATTTTTCTAGAAGGAGTAAACATTAAAGATATTGCCCGAGAAATACAAATTAGGATTAAATATGAATTAGAAAAACTGGACATTTATTCGAACAATATTATGATTTATGTGAATGTAAATATTCAAGACTTATTAATTTAGGTATGAAATTTATTAAAATGAGATATTTGAATGATGCAAGATTTACAGTTATATCACTTAAGAGAACTAAAAAAGGGAAATTAATTGATGAAAAATGTAAAGGTGATAGAAATGGAATTTAATGCAAAATCTTTTAAAGATTCAATGATCAGCGGTTATAATAATTTATATAATTTTTATCGAGAAATTGATAAATTAAATGTTTTTCCAGTTCCTGATGGCGATACGGGAACAAATATGAATTTAACGATGACTAATGCTGTTAAGGAAATTAATGAACTCAATTCGGAGTCAATTAGTAAGATTGCTGATGTTTTTGCCCGTGGCTTAATTATGGGAGCTCGTGGTAATTCAGGTGTTATTTTATCACAGATCTTTCGTGGTTTTGCCGATGGTTTAAAAGAATTTGATGAATTAAATTTTGATTCAGTTAAAGCAGGAATTTCACAAGCAAATGAGTTTGCCTATAAAGCAGTAATGAAGCCGGTTGAAGGAACAATTTTAACTGTAATTCGCGAAACTGCCGAACATGTTTCAACATTAGAAAAAGAAATTCCTGTTCCAGAGTTATTCCAAAAAATTGTTGATTTTGCAACTGAGTCATTGAATCACACTCCGGAGTTACTGCCAGTTTTAAAAGAAGTTGGTGTTGTTGATTCAGGTGGTTTTGGTTTAGTAAAAATATTTGAAGGCATTACAGAATATTGAAAAACAGGAAAAATTGTGCCACAATGAAAAAAACAGGGTGAAAATAATGGTGAAAATGTTGTTATGGATTTACAAAATAAAGAATTTGGTTATTGTACTGAAGCAATTGTAATTTTAGATCATAACCATATTAATAAAATTAATGTAATGCAAATTCGCCAAACATTAGAAGATCAAGGTGGAAAATCAATTGTTGCAGTTGTTGATAATGATATTTTAAAAGTTCATGTCCATACTTTACTTCCTGGTTATATTTTAACTTTTTTACAACAACATGGTGATTTTAAAAATATTAAAATTGAAAATATGAATTTACAAGCAGCCAAACATGTTAAAAAAATTAAAATTGATCGGCAATTGAAAAATCCGGCCGCTATTATTGCCGTCACACCATCAAACGGCATTGCTAATTTTTTCAAAACTGATTTAAATATTCAATTTACAGTTAATGGTGGGGCATCAATGAATCCATCAACCGATGATTATTTAAGTGCAATTGAAGCAGTTGATGCGGTTGATGTATTTATTTTACCAAACAATAGTAACGCAATTTTAGCAGCGCAACAAGCAGCAAAAGTTGAACGTAAGTCCAATGTCTATGTTGTGCCAACAACATCAATTCAAGAAGGAATGGTAGCGGCTTTGTCATTTGAACCGGGAGAAAAACCGAAAAAGATTTATTCAGCATTAAAAGCAAGTCTTAAAAATGTGACAAGCTTGTCAATTACTGTTTCAGCAAAAACAACTTCAATTGATGGTGTTAAAATTAACAAAGGAGAATATATGGGAATTATGAATAAAAAAATTATTTGCTCATTTCCAACCTTATCACGAACAATGAAATACTTGTTTGACCGAGCAATTATAAAATCAACAGAAATTGTTACAATTTTTGCTGGTGAAGAAGCAGAAACACGCGATATTAATGCAATTCGAAAATATTTAGATGAAAGTTTTGATGTTGAATATGAATTTATTGATGGTGATCAAACATTATACCCGTTTTTAATTGCTGTAGAATAAATAAAAATAATAGAATGAATTTAAGTTTTTTATTTATTTATCTTGAAATCAATTATGAATATGATAATATAATGGGGGGATTATATTTTATGGCACTATAGCCAAGGCGGATAAGGCATGGGACTGCAACTCCCCGATCGTCGGTTCGAATCCGACTAGTGCCTCCATTTAAATCTGTTCAACATTTAAATACTGCTTTATTCTTATGCGCCCATAGATCAATTGGATAGATCGTTTGACTACGGATCAAAAGGTTGAGGGTTCGAATCCTTCTGGGCGCGCCATTTATTTAAATGTTATTTTTTTTCGGAAAGTAGCTTAGCTTGGTAGAGCACTCGGTTTGGGACCGAGGGGTCGCAGGTTCGAATCCTGTCTTTCCGACCATTTTTTATACTATTTTGGGCCCGTAGCTCAGTTGGGAGAGCGCCTGCCTTGCACGTAGGGGGTCAACGGTTCGATCCCGTTCGGGTCCACCATTAACTTTAGTAAAGCAATTAAAATTGATATGGCGGGATAGCTCAGCTGGTTAGAGCGCTCGGCTCATACCCGGGAGGTCAAGAGTTCAAGTCTCTTTCTCGCTACCACGGACCCTTAGCTCAGTTGGTTAGAGCATCCGGCTCATAACCGGATGGTCACTGGTTCAAGTCCAGTAGGGTCCACCATTTATTATTTAGTTGCTTTCCTACCATTTTTTGGAAGATTACCCAAGTCTGGTTAAAGGGATCGGTCTTGAAAACCGACAGGCGGTGAAAGCCGCGCGGGGGTTCGAATCCCTCATCTTCCGCCATTTTTTTAAAAAAACTTGCAATTAAAAGTTAAGTTATGATAGTATTAAAATTGTGGGGTGGAGCAGTGGTAGCTCGTTGGGCTCATAACCCAAAGGTCGCAGGTTCAAGTCCTGCCCCCGCAACCAATGGTCTTGTAGTGAAGTGGTTATCATGCCTCTCTGTCACAGAGGAGATCGCGGGTTCAAGTCCCGTCAAGACCGCCAATCGTGGTTCAGTAGCTCAGTTGGTAGAGCATTTGATTGAAGCTCAAAGTGTCGGCAGTTCAATTCTGTCCTGAACCACCATTGAATTTAGTTAAAAATAACCCTAAACTCTAAACTAATCGTAGATTAGTTTAGAGTTTTTTATTTTTATTATATAATTAATAAAGGTGATGGGAATGTTTTCAAGATTAACAAAAGATATAACCTTTTATTTAAAACGTGAAGAGTGAAAGTTTACGTTAAATGAAGACAATTTTAAATATAAACCACGCTTTGTCTTAGACCGTTATCAGAAAAAGATGAGAACTGAGAATTTCCGTAATTTTAAATATTGAATTTTTAAACGTTGAATTTTAAAAAATTTTGCTTATACCCAAGATTTTATTCATCGGTTTTATAAATATCAAAGGAAATTAGATTTAGTGCTAACTGGTCGTGAACAAGAATTTATTTATAATGTTGAAGAAGTTAATTTTACATTATGACGTCCCTTAAAAGTTTTACCAGTGGCATTTGATTTACAACCAAAGGAAAAGTGCCATTTTAAAAATAATGCTGTTAATATTCATCTTTTTACAACCCATAAAGATATTAATTTTTTTTGTAAGGGTGTTCTATTAATTACTAATAAGCGGTTTATTATTGATGGTTTAGATAAGAATAATAATAAGAAAGTAGTTCAGTTTAATTTAACAGATATTTCAAATGTTGAATTTATTGATATTGGTGTTAAAATTACTGTTGGAAAGCAAACTTATTTGATTCGGGAAAATAATCATATGTTAATTTTAGCATTGCTTTATCGTTGCTTGGGGCATAAGAAAGTTACCTTTGATCTTAAAAAAATACCACTAAATTTTAAGTTTTAAGACAGAAAGATGAGAAAGACAAAATGATGTTAAAAAATGCGAAAATAATTTGTGAAGAAGAATTAATTTCAAATGGTTGAATTGAAATTAAAGATAATAAAATTGTTAAAATTACATCAGGTCATACTGACAAAGGAGGTTATGATTTACAACAAGCAATTATTATGCCTGGTTTTATTGACTGTCATGTGCACGGTGGATATGGTGAAGATACTGAAAAAGGCACAATTGCTATTTTTCAAAAATTTGCTCAAGCAGTATCACAATAAGGAATTACCAAATATTGCCAAGCAATTATTACTGGCAGTGATGATAATTTAACAAAGATTTTAACGGTATATCCAGGATTATATGAAAAATTATAATAAGGGTGGCCCCCGTAAGCATGACAAATTGGTGCCCATTTAGAAGGACCTTTTATTTCCCATAATTTTAAAGGGGCAAATGATGAAACATTATTACAAGAACCAAACATTCACTTTTTAGAAAAATGAATAAAAGATTCAAGTAATAACATTCGGATTTTCACATATGCGCCTGAAGAAGAAAATGGTACTTTTACAAAGTTTTTATTAGAACATGAAATTTTACCATCAATTGGACATTCAAATGCAACATATGATTTAGTCGCAAAACGACTAGCCATGGGGAGCCACCATGTAACACACTTATAATTCTATAATGCTATGAGCAAATATGATCATCGTCAGCCTTGTGTTGTTTCGGCTGCATTAAATTTTGATGAAATTTTATGTGAATTAATTAGTGATGAAATTCATATTAATCCAAACATCATTAATTTAACTTATAAAATTAAAGGAGCAAAAAGAATTTGCTTAGTAACTGATGAAATGCTTGCAAAAGGATTACATGATGGTGAATATAAATTTGTGCCATTGTCAGTTGTTAAAACTGGATAACAAGTTGTCATTAAAGGCACAACTACAATTGCGGGGTCAGTTGTAACATATGATTATTTTGTTCGTAATTTTCAGCAGTTTACTAATTGTTCATTCCAAGATTTAGCATTAGTTACCAGTACTAATATTGGTAAACAATTAGGAATTTATTCAACGACCGGTTCAATCGCTGTTGGTAAATTAGCAGATTTAGTGGTTTTAGATTAGATACTGACTTAAAAGTTTTAATGACCTTATGTGAAGGCCAAATTTCTTATTCACAACATCATTTAACACAAAAATAAAAATTTTTTTAATAGGGATGAATAAAAAATGAAATTAATTATTGTTGAAGATAAAAATGCAATTGGGAAGGTTGTTGGACAAATTTTTGTAAATTATGTGCAACAAAATCCAAAAGTTCTTTTTTAATTTTATTTACTTTTTGGGGTGCAGTCTAATTATTTACCATTAGGGACAGGTGATTATATTGCTTATGCGAAAGAATATGATAATTTAATTGCAAAAGCAGGGGGGAATTTACTTACAATTATTAGGTCTTGGTACTAATGGTCATGTTGGTTTTAATGAACCACCAGCATATTTTAATTCTTTAACAGGTGTTGTTGATTTAGTTCCTTCAACAATTGAAGCTAATGCTCGTTTTTTTGCTTCACTAGGTGATGTTTCCCCCAAGCAGTGTCAATGGGCATTAAATCAATTTTAAATGCAAATAAAATTATTTTAATTGCCAATTGTACAAATAAAGCACACGCGGTTAAGCAAATAGTTGAAGTTGGAATTAGTAACTTATTACCTTGTACAGCTTTGCAAATGCATCAAGATGTTACTGTTGTAGTCGATAAAGCAGCAGCTGGATTATTACAAACACGAGGAATTAATCTTAGTTAAGAATGAATTAAAAGAAAATTTAATAATTTTAACAAAAACATTTTTTTTCAAAGAAATACTTTTTTAGCAGAAGTATAACAATATCAGTGAGAAAAATTGAACCTAGTAATTATTTAAAAGAGTTTTTTATTAAAACTTTTTTTGAGTGATATAATTTAAGCGCTATTTACTAACTAGATAATAATTAAAACACGCTCTTAATTTTAAGATTAGGGTATGCTCTATGACTGAAATTGAACAATTATTATCACAGTCATATGCTGAATGCGTTAATTATTTATTAGACTTCTTGCGTAACCTATTAAAAAATTGCAAATATTTGTAAAAAGACACTAATAGAAAAACATAATTTTAATTAATTATGTTTTTTATTTAAAAATTTAATATTTTGCCAAAACAAAAAATGAATTTATTATTTAAATTCTTTAATTTTAAATAAATCTTCTATGCTAACTGCAAATTATAAATTGAAGCAATTAAATTAAATCTTAAACTAAATCGTTTTCTTCGATTACGATATTTTTCTGTAATAATTTTAAATTTTTTAAGAATAGCAAAAATATTTTCAATAATAGACTTCTTGCGTAACCTACCTAATTATTTTAAAATTCCTATAAAATATTTTTAAATTAAAATAGAAATTATAGAAGATTAAAATTATGAAATTTGATAAATTTAATTTTATTAATGATAAAAAATTATTGCGATTAACCGGAGCAAAAAAAGATACTTTTAATAAAATGTTAAATATTTTACAAGTAGCTGAAATAGAAAAATTTAAAAAAGGTGGCAAAACCAATAAATTATCACTAGAAAATCGGCTACTGATGACTTTATCGTATTGACGATAATATCGGACTTATTTTCATCTTGCTAAAAGTTTTGATATTAGTGAATCTATTTGTTATCGCAATATCAAGTGAATTGAAGATATTTTAATTAAACACTCTGATTTTCAACAACTCGCTGGTAAAAAATCACTAATAAATGATTATTTTAATGATAAAACTATTATTATTGATGTTACCGAAACCCCAATCCAACGCCAAAAAAAAGAAAAAAACAATCTTATTCTGGTAAAAAGAAAAAACACACTATTAAAACACAAGTAATTATCGAACAAGAAACAAAAAAAATATTGCAACAAGTTTTTCGCTTGGAAAAAAATGATTATGCTTTATTTAAAGAATCAAAAATCTCAATTTTAAAAAATACCAAATTAATAGTTGATAGTGGTTATCAAGGAATACAAAAAATTCACAATAATGTTCTAATACCTACAAAAAAACAAAGAAAAACCTTTTAAATAAAGTAAAAAAACAACTTAATAGAATAGTTTCAAAAATGAGAATTATTATTGAAAATATTTTTGCTATTCTTAAAAAATTTAAAATTATTACAGAAAAATATCGTAATCGAAGAAAACGATTTAGTTTAAGATTTAATTTAATTGCTTCAATTTATAATTTGCAGTTAGCATAGAAGATTTATTTAAAATTAAAGAATTTAAATAATAAATTCATTTTTTGTTGTGGCAAAATATTAAATTTTTAAATAAAAAACATAATTAATTAAAATTATATTTTTCTATTAGTGTCTTTTTACAAATATTTGCAATTTTTTAATAGGTTACGCAAGAAGTCTAATAATTCTCATTTTTGAAACTATTCTATTACGTTGTTTTTTTACTTTATTTAAAGGGTTTTTCTTTGTTTTTTTGTAGGTATTAGAACATTATTGTGAATTTTTTGAATTCCTTGATAACCACTATCAACTATTAATTTGGTATTTTTTAAAATTGAGATTTTTGATTATTTAAATAAAGCATAATCATGTTTTTTTCCAAGCGAAAAACTTGTTGCAATAATTTTTTTGTTTCTTGTTCGATAATTACTTGTGTTTTAATGGTGTGTTTTTTCTTTTTACCAGAATAAGATTGTTTTTGTCTTTTTTTTTTGGGCGTTGGATTGGGGTTTCGGTAATATAAATAATAATAGTTTTATCATTAAAATAATCATTTATTAGTGATTTTTTACCAGCGAGTTGTTGAAAATAAGAGTGTTTAATTAAAATATCTTCAATTCACTTGATATTGCGATAACAACTATATTAACTAATATCAAAACTTTTAGTAAGATGAAAATAAGCCCGATATTATCGTCAATACGATAAAGTCATCAGTAGCCGATTTTCTAGTGATAATTTATTGGTTTTGCCACCTTTTTTAAATTTTTCTATTTTAGCTACTTGTAAAATATTTAACATTTTATTAAAAGTATCTTTTTTTGCTCCGGTTAATCGCAATAATTCTTTATCATTAATAAAATTAAATTTATCAAATTTCATAATTTTAATCTCCTATAATTTCTATTTTAATTTAAAAATATTTTATAGGAATTTTAAAATAATTATATTAGGTTACGCAAGAAGTCTATTTAAAAAATATGGGCCAGTTGTAAAAGATTGCTTTTCTGATTTTGGTTGTACTAAAAAGACAAGTTGGAGTCACGCGGGGAAATGAAGGCTTATATATTCATCATATTGATGAAGATAAAGCAATTATGTTATAAACTCCGACATATGCAAAGAAAAATCCATTTGATTATCAAAAACCTGATCATTTATTCTATTTCAATTTATTAGAACATTTAGTTTTACATATTAAAATTGTTGAATATCCAAATCTAGCCAAAAATCCGGGCGAAACCTGTGGGATAAGGATGAATCTATAATTATATTGTTCCTGAATTAAATGATATTTATAGTAGAATTTTTTTATAAACAAGCTTGAAAAAAAGTTACATAAATTATTTTGCCACTTAAAAATGATTATTTTAAATGCATCAAACAAATAGTAAATCTTAATTTTGATTATGCTGTACTAAAATCTTTTAATACCAAATATGGTTTGTGAAGTAATGATAAAAATAAACAAATATATAAAAGATTGAAAAAACTAGGAGTAACAAGCTAATATGTAAAACTTTAATAAATTAAAAAATATCTCTTTTGAGATGTTTTTTAAACTAAACGGTTGTATCATTCAACAATTAGTGCTTCATTAATATTACTATTTATTTCTTCACGAAGAGGGAAACGAACATATGTTCCTGTCATTTTAGTTTTATCAAATTTAACAAATTCTAATGTACTAACTTGACTATCTAAACTTTCGAAAATCTTAACATTTTTTTGTGAACTTTCTTTTATACTAATCACATCGCCAGGCTTACAATTATACGATGGAATATCAACTTTCTTGCCATTAACAAGAATATGAGCATGATTTACTAATTGACGAGCTCCCGCTCTTGTTTGTGATAGTCCCATACGATGCACGATGTTATCTAAACGTGATTCTAACATAATTAAGAAGTTTGTTCCGGCAATCCCTTTCATTTTTTTTGATTTACTGTAAGTGTTACGGAATTGACGTTCTGTTAAACCATACATATAAGAAACTTTTTGTTTTTCATGTAATTGTAATCCATAGTTTGATAATTTTGAACGACGTTGCCCATGTTGATTAGGTAGTGTTGTTCTTTTTTTCCCTTTTGAAAATTCTTTGTCGTTTTCTAAGATACTAAAACCATATCTTCTTGCTTTTTTAAATATACTCCCACGATAACGTGCCATTAAAAAAACCTCCTATATATCATTATGACATACAAAAAGATTCATTCAATTGCTCTAATAAAGGAAGTTTTTGCTTCGCCCTAACAGCTAGGGTTACTTTAACATTAAATATTAATTAATAAAAAACTAAGAACATTACTATGCAATTATGCTGCTTCTCTGTGTTGTCCATAAAATATTGTATAATAAAATCAAGGATAGTTCAATATTTTTTCTAATTTTTAAAGTAATATCTTTTGCAAGTGCTATAATTCAATTGATATATAGTAATGATTGGAGGGCTATCAAAATGGAAAATATTATTAATAATCCAATTAAATTAACATTATTAATTTTATTTTTTGTCTGCTTGTTACTATTAATAATAACATTAGTGTTGTGAGGAGAAAAGCGTTATTTAAAAACAATTGAAATTAAAGTTTTACAAAAATTTGATATTTTAAAAAGATTACCGTTAAAACATAAAATTTTTCGGATTTCTGAAATTGCTAGTTATAATAATCGCTATGCAAAAGACCTGAATATCTGACGAACAAAGTATGAAATTATTTATGAGAAAAAATTAATAAGTTGTTTAGAAGTATTTCGTAAATTATATCAAATTAATAAAACAACATCCAAGAAAATGCCGAAAGTAGCAGTACAAAAAATTATTCTGTTGTTAAAAGAATTAACTTTATTGGAAGAAGAAGCTCGTCGGTTATTGGATGAAATTAACAGCCAATTAAGAATTGAATTATTACAACGAGATTATATTTTGGCACATAAGAAAATGTTTAATTCATTGTTAGAAGATGCAGTTAAATTGCAAATGAATTTATCTTTAGATTCTAAAAAAATTAATGATTTTGAACGAAATATTGAAAGTATGTTTGATGAATTTGAAGATTATTTAACAGCGGGTAGTTTTATTAAAACAGAACAAATTTTATCTAATATTACCACCTCATTAACTATTTTTGTTGAGATTTTAGACAATATTCCACAAATTAAAACCTTTTTAACAAAAGTGGTTCCCAATAAACTTTCTTTATTAAAAGATAAATATGTTCTCTTCAATAAAGATGAAAGTAGTCGTGATTTATTAAAGTATAGTTTTGATGAATTAACCCAAAAGATTGATGAAACTAAAATTTTAATTTCTAAATATATTGATAACTTGCAATATAAAAAAGCAACAAAGAAAACAATTGAAATTATTAATCAAATTAGTGATTTTGATCAAAGTATTGAACACCAAAAAGCAATTATTTCATGTTTTAAAAAATATTATCAAGTTGTAATGGATTATATTAATAAAATTGAACGGAGTTTTAATGCTATTTCTCGACAAATTGAGGTATTAGGTAGTTCTTCAACATTAACGGCACATGAAGAAGGAATTTATCGTGAAGCAATGGGAAAAATAAAGAATTTAAGGAATAATACCAACCGTTTAGTCTTAGAAATTAATTGTAATGGTCACGATTATGTTAATTTTAATCAAGAATTAGTACATTTATTAGAAAATGCTGTTGTAACCCAAGAAGCGTTAGAAAATGCTGTAAAGATTATTGAAAAACATAATTTTGCAGAAACTGAAATTTGAAAAACAATTCATTTGTTAGAAGTGGTTTTATTACAAGCTGAAGTTCGCTTAAATCAATTACAATATAAAAAATTATTAACAAAATATGAAAAAGTAATTAGTTATTATCGACAATCATTGGAAAAAATTAAACGAATATCATTTGATGTTAATAATCCTAGTGAAGTTGATGAAGTAACAGGTAAACTAAATCGTTTGAAAACAGAAGTTTTAAAATTGTTTGAAAAAATTAAAAATAATATTTTATTAGATTTATTATCACAAGAAACATTAGTTTATGCACAAAAATTTATTTTAACAAATGATGATGTTGATGAGCAGTTACGTAATGCTCAGATCGCTTATCGCGATGGTGATTATGATGGCTCATTATTTTTAGCGTTAAAAATTATTCATGAAGAACAAGGAAAAATATAGAAAATAGACTAGAAAATGAATTTTGATGTAATATTAATTGGTTATGGAGAATTAACAACCAAAGGAAAAACCGTAATTATTTTACAAGAGTTTTAGTTAATAATATTAAAAAAAATAACAGGATATGAAAATCAATATCAAATTAAAAAAGAATTTGATCGTTTATTTATTGAACTATTAGACGCAAAGGTTAGTATGGAAATTGTTAACATTGTTAAAAATGTTTTTGGTTCATCATCGTTATCATTAGCCAAAAAAGTTGCTTGTGATTTATCAGAGATTGCTAATTGTGCAATTAATATCGTAAATTATTATGAACCAGCAACTTTTAAATTAGAAGCGTGCCGAAATGATAAGACTTTTCCACTGACATCAACGGAAATTAAGCAACAATTAGCACAAAAAATATTACAACAAACAAAAGGTTAAAGTTGATGCTCATCAACCAGTTTTGCAAATTGATGTTGAAGTACGCCGAACATTTATATATGTTTTTGTTAATAAGATTAAAACAATTGGTGGTTTACCATTTGGAATATCTGGACGAGGATTGGTAATGTTATCAGGAGCAATTGATTCACCACTTGCAGCTTTTTTAACAATGAAACGGGGAATGAATATTGAATATTTACATTTTGCCACACCGCCACATACGACAGAAGAAGGATTACAAAAGGCTAAAACTTTAGTTCAAAAATTAAATTATTAGGCGGGTCAAAATCAGCAACTATTGCATGTGGTTAATTTTTCAATATTAAAACATGAATTAATGCATATTCCTGACGCTAGCTATCTAATTATTATTATGCGAAGAATGTTTTATCGTATTGCTAATTTATTAGCTAAAGATTTAAAATGTCAGGCAATTATTACTGGAGAATCATTAGGAAAAGTTTATTCTCAAAAAATTGAAAGTATTAATACAATCAATGATGATGTTTCTACATTGCCAATTTTGCGGACAGTATTGTGTTTTGATAAAAATGAAATTATTGATATTGCAAAACAAATTGATACCTATCAAACATCAATTTTACCGTTTGAATATTGTTGTAGTTTATTTGTTACAAAGAATCCTGTTACAAAACCACTTTTAAAACAAGCAAAATTTCAAGAAAATAATTTAATGTGAGCAGAAATTATTGATGTTATAATTAAAAAAAATATAACAACATATGTGGTTGGTAAGGATGTGATTTATGAAGAAGAAAACTATTTTTTTTCAAAAAAAGAAAGAAGTAGCAAAACAATTAGTTAATGAATCTGAACTCCAAAAAGCAGAACAATCACTAACAAACTTATTAGAAGGAACAATATTAATTGATGAAGAATTTTCAATTATTTATGATTTTAAAGATGAAGATATTAAAATAATAAATATGAAGAAAGAACAAAATTCTTTTTATAATGAAAATGCAATTGATTTAGAAAAAGAATTATTAAAAGAAATGGTTCCAAAGAAAAAAGCCCGTTTATCACGTTATTTAGTTTTTGGTATCTTAGCGCTTTTAATTGTAATTATGATCATTATTATTGCAATTAAATTATTAAATTAGGCCACAATTGTGATTTTTATTTTCTTTTTCGCTACAATGATAGGAGAGTGAGGTAGCAATGATGACAATTCCCCATTTAAATGTTCGAACAAGTTATAGTTTATTATCATCTTTAATTACTTTTGATAAATATTTTAATTATGCTATGACAACTAATTTATCATCATTGGCAATTTGTGATAATAATATGTTTGGGGTTTATGAATTTCACCAGCTTTGTCAAAAAAATAAAATTAAACCAATTATTGGCTTAAATGTTATTATTTTCTTGAATGGTTTTCCTTATAATATGAATTTATTTGCCCGTAATCAAAATGGTTATTTTAATTTAGTTGAAATTTCATCTTTAATAATGATTAATGCTGAACATAAGAAAAATGTAACATTAGAGGAAATTAGTAAGTTTTTAACAACAGATATTAATATTATTATTAATTATACAACAGATAATTATCAAACTGAGTTATATCAAACTCTAAGAAAAATTTTAAAAGTTCGAACGGATTTATATTTAGGTATTAATAATGGGAACTTATCGTTGTTAGAGTCGTTGCAAGCATTAGTTGCAAATGAACAAATTATTTGAAATAATAAAGTGCAATATTTTACAAGTGAAGATTTTACTGCTTATAAAGTTGTTGATACAATTAAAACACAAACTTTGTTTAAAGAAAGTAAGATGAAAGATTTATATGGTTGAGTTTCACCACCGCCCCTTTATCAACAATATTTTGATAATATTAAAACATTTATTACGACAATTGATTTTTTTCCTTTGCATAAAGGGACTGTTTTTGATAATTTATTACGTTATCCAACCCCAGAAGGGCAAACCGCACAACAGTTTTTACAAGAAATTTGTCAAACAGCTTTAAAACAAAAAAAAATTAATGGCTCTAAAACAACATATCTGCAACGATTAACTTATGAATTAACGGTGATTAATAAAATGGGTTTTAATGATTATTTTTTAATTGTATGAGATTATGTTCGTTATGCAAAACAACAAAATATTGTTGTTGGTCCTGGCCGCGGTAGCGCTGCTGGTAGTCTTGCCAGTTATTTATTAAATATTACAAAAATTGATCCAATTGCTTATAATTTACTTTTTGAACGATTTTTAAATCCAGAGCGAAAAAGCTTACCAGATATTGATATTGATTTTGAAGATGATAAACGAGAAATGGTTGTTGAATATTTATTTGGAAAATATGGTATTGAACATGTTGCCCATATTATTACTTTCCAAAAAATTGGGATGAAAATGGCAATTCGAGATATTTGTCGAATTTTTGATATCGCAATTGAAGAAGCAGATAAAATGAGCAAAGCAGTTCCATTAGAATATAATTATCATTATGAAGAAGCAATTAATACTAATCCTCTTTTTGAAATTTATCAGAAGAAATATCCCCAAGTGTTTTTGCATTTAAAAAAAATTATTGGTTTACCACGTCAAACAGGGACCCATGCAGCAGGTGTTGTTTTAACACAACAACGCTTACAAACAATTATTCCAATTAAAGAAGGCTATAATGGAATTTATCAAACACAATATTCAATGAATTATTTAGAAGAATTGGGAATTCTAAAAATGGATTTATTAGGATTACGAAATTTAACAATTTTACATGATGTGATTGATAATATTTACCAAGAAACAAAAGTAAAATTAGATGTTGATACCTTACCATTAAATGACGAAAAAACTTATCAATTATTAGCGCGAGGGGATACAAAAGGGATTTTTCAATTAGAATCACCAGGGATGACGAAGGTTTTAGTTAATATGGTTCCAGACCAATTAGAAGATATTGTTGCAACATCTTCGTTATATCGTCCTGGTCCACAAGATAATATTCCTTTGTTTATTAAACGAAAAAAAAATTTGGCAAAAGTTACCTATATTGATGAACGTCTAGCTGAAATTTTAGAACCAACTTATGGCATTATTGTTTATCAAGAGCAAGTTATACTAATTGCTCAAAAAGTTGCTAATTTTTCACTAGCTAAAGCGGATGTGCTTCGTCGTGCAATGGGGAAAAAAGATGTATCAATTATGAGCCAAATGAAAACTGAATTTATTGAAGAGGCTGTTAAAAATAATTATGTTGAAAAAATAGCACAAGAAATTTGAGAATTAATTTATAAATTTGCTGCCTATGGGTTTAATCGGAGCCATGCAGTTGCATATTCATTGCTAGGTTATCAAATGGCCTATTTAAAAGCAAATTATCCTTCCCAGTTTTTAGCTAGTTTATTGACACATGTTATTGGGGATAAACATAAAACAAATGATTATATTGCTTTAGCAAAAAAGAATCATTTAACAATTGTGCCACCAAATATTAATCTTCCATATCGACAGTATCATACAATTGATAATCAAATTTGTGTTCCATTATTAATTATTAAACAAATTGGTTTTGCTTTTTTTAATAAAATTGCCCAAGAGTATAAAACTAATGGGATGTTTATGAATTTATATGATTTGTTTATTCGTTTATATAAGAAAGGCTTAAATCGAAAAACTTATGAGGCATTATGTTTTTCTGGAGCATTAGATGTTTTTAAGTTGAACCGAATTACCTTATTTAATAATTACCATCGGATTTTTACTTATATTGAGTTGATTAAAACGCAAGAAGAGAATGAAAATTTAGTTGTTGATTTTTCATTAGCTGAAAAACCAGAACTAGCAATTGAACCAAACGATGAAGTTATATGTCTAGAAAAAGAATATGAATTTTTAGGATTTTATTTATCGAATCATCCATTAAAATATATTCGTGAAAAAGCAGGGTACCAATATAAAACAACATTAATTAGTAATTTGCGTTTAAGTTTAGGATCAACAAATATTTTAGTTATTTTGAAGCGAGTAAAAGTAATTACTGATAACAACAACAATAAAATGGCATTCTTAGATTGTTATGATGAAAGTGGCGAAATTAGCATTACTGCTTTTGCTGGTATTTATAAAGATTATGCTAATTTGTTAAAAAATAATAACATCTTATTATTAAATATTAAGTTAGGAACATATAATAATAAATTTAATGGGATTATTAATCGCATTAAATTTATTAGTGGGGGGCAAGAATAGACTTCTTGCATAACCTATTAAAAAATTGCAAATATTTGTAAAAAGACACGAATAGAAAAATGTAATTTTAATTAATTATGTTTTTTATTTAAAAATTTAATATTTTGCCACAACAAAAAATGAATTTATTATTTAAATTCTTTAATTTTAAATAAATCTTCTATGCTAACTGCAAATTATAAATTGAAGCAATTAAATTAAATCTTAAACTAAATCGTTTTCTTCGATTACGATATTTTTCTGTAATAATTTTAAATTTTTTAAGAATAGCAAAAATATTTTCAATAATAATTCTCATTTTTTAAACTATTCTATTGCGTTGTTTTTGCACTTTATTTAAAGGGTTTTTGTTTGTTTTTTTTGTAGGCATTAGAACATTGCTGTGAATTTTTTGAATTCCTTGATAACCACTATCAACTATTAATTTGGTATTTTTTAAAATTGAGATTTTTGATTCTTTAAATAAAGCATAATCATGTTTTTCCAAGCGAAAAACTTGTTGCAATAATTTTTTTGGTTTCTTGTTCGATAATTACTTGTGTTTTAATGGTGTGTTTTTTATTTTTACCAGAATAAGATTGTTTTTGTCTTTTTTTGGGCGTTGGACTGGGGTTTCGGTAACATAAATAATAATAGTTTTATCATTAAAATAATCATTTGTTATTGATTTTTTACCAGCGGGTTGTTGAAAATCAGAGTGTTTAATTAAAATATCTTCAATTCACTTGATATTGCGATAACAACTAGATTCACTAATATCAAAACTTTTAGCAAGATGGAAATAAGTCCGATATTCTCGTCAATACGATAAAGTCATCAGTAGCCGATTTTCTAGTGATAATTTATTATTTTTGCCACCTTTTTTTAAATTTTTCTATTTCAGCTACTTGTAAAATATTTAACATTTTATTAAAAGTAGCTTTTTTGCTCCGGTTAATCGCAATAATTCTTTATCATTAATAAAATTAAATTTATCAAATTTAATAATTTTAATCTCCTATAATTTCTATTTTAATTTAAAAATATTTTATAGGAATTTTTAAATAATTAGATTAGGTTATGCAAGAAGTCTATTCATCATGAGATAAATAAATATTGTTATGAATTGTTGCTTTTTTAATAAAGAATGAAAACTTTCAATAACAATATTATCAGCACAATGATAATTTTTACCAATAGAAATTTTAATTTTATTATATATACATTTATTATTATATATTTTTGATGTGTATTGAAATCCATGATCTGAATGAATTATTATTTTACTGAGATCTTTTTTTTGTTTGTTTAATTTTATTAATTGCAGCATCTAAATTGTTCATAACAATTTTGTTATCATTATACTTTGATCACTGCACATCAACAATTTCTTTAGTATATCCATCAATTATTGTTGATTTATAATGTTTTTTACCATTTCAAATTAAATAAGTTACATCAGTAAATAAAGCTTTAATTTTTTCTTTAATTTTATTAAATTTATGATTTCCTAAATCAGGATATTTAATTATATTTTTATTTTTGGCCTTTTTATTAATATTTTTTTACGCATCTGTTTTACATATTCAGCTTGAATATTATTTTCATTCATAATTCGTAATAATTTTTTAGCATTATAAATAATGCCATAATCTTCTTTTAAATATTTAGTTATCCGACGATATCCAAATTGTTTTAAATTTTCTTCATAGACTTTTACAATATTCTTTAATGGTTCCGTTATCCTTACTATTACTATATTTATCTCAATAATTATTCTTTAAACCTGTAGTATATGTTTTAAATTTTTGGCCTTTTTTTGCCATATAAAAATGTACCTCCTCTAAAAGTTTAGTAAAATTTTTTAATTTTACTTACTTTTTGGTGTGCAGTCTTGCTTTTCTTTTATTTTTAATTAGACTTCTTGCGATACCTGGTTTTATTATTAAAATATTATTATAAAATATAATTTATGAGGATATTAAATTATGAAATTTGATGAATTTAAAAATATTAATGATAAAGAATGATTAAGATTAACAGGAATAAAACAAGATATTTTTAATAAAATGTTAGATATTTTACAAGTAGCTGAAATAGAAAAATTTAAAAAAGGTGGCAAAGCTAATAAATTATCACTAGAAAATCGATTATTGATGACTTTATCGTATTGACGAGAATATCGAACTTATTTTCATCTTGGAAAAAATTTTGGAATTAGTGAAGCTAATTGTTATCGCAATATCAAGTGAATTGAAGATATTTTAATTAAACACCCTGATTTTCAGCAAGTTGCTGGTAAAAAAGCACTAATAAATGATTATTTTAATGATAAAACTATTATTATTGATGTTACCGAAACCCCAATCCAACGCCCAAAAAAAGACAAAAACAATCTTATTCTGGTAAAAAGAAAAAACACACTATTAAAACACAAGTAATTATCGAACAAGAAACCAAAAAAATTATTGCAACAAGTTTTTCGCTTGGTAAAAAACACGATTATGCTTTATTTAAAGAATCAAAAATCGCAATTTTAAAAAATACCAAATTAATAGTTGATAGTGGTTATCAAGGAATACAAAAAATTCACAATAATGTTATAATTCCCACAAAGAAAACTAAGAAAAAACATTTAAATAAAGAACAAAAACAACATAATAGACTAGTTTCAAAAATAAGAATTATTATTGAAAATATTTTTGCTATTCTTAAAAAATTTAAAATTATTACAGAAAAATATCGCAATCGTAGAAAACGATTTAGTTTAAGATTTAATTTAATTGCTTCAATTTATAATTTACAATTATTATAGTTATCATAAAAGATTTATTTAAAATTAACGAATTTGAATAATAAAATAATTTTTCGTTGTGGCAAAATATTAAATTTTTAAATAAAAGACATAATTAATTAAAATTATAATTTTATATTAACCCCTTTTTACAAATATTTGAAATTATTTTAATGGGTTATGCAAGAAGTCTATTATATGTTAAAAAATAAAATTTTAATTTTAATTTTAAAACTTTTCACTGTATAATTAAATAGAATATGTTATTAATAATTAAAATGATAATTATAATTACTTTAATTATTGGTTCACAATAGGATTTTTAATTAACTATAACGAAAGATATAATTTAAAATAAAAGGAAATATGCGTGGGTGATTAAAATGAGAACAGATTTCAAAAAATATTTTCAATTATTTTTTAATATATTTTTTATTTTGTTTACTTTATATTTTAGAATTTCGTTATTTTTACTTTATTTTGTTCCACATTATACAAATTGAACATTTGTTAGTATTTCACTAAATTTAACTTATATTGTTTTAATAACGGGTGATTTTTTATTTTTCTTAGCTGTTTTAATACAAATTTTAAGTGATTTTAAACATTATAAAAGGATTATCTTACAATGAGATAATATTTTAAAAGCTAATGTTATTGTAATTTTATTTTGATTAGCAAATATTTTTTGATTATTATACACTATTTATTGAAATATTACGATAAAAGGATTATTTAGTCGTTTTACGCATTTTTATTTTCAACTTTATCAATCAATTTTAATTTCGTTTTATTTCTTTTATGCTTTATTTATTATTACCTTTTTTATTGCTTTATTCATATTACGGATTTATTTAATTTATTGGTATAAAATTAATGATTTAATTTATTTTAATCCGTTTCTTAATCTAACATTATTTTTAAATATTTTGGAACCGCATCTTTTTATGCGGTATCGAATTAATATATCAGTTATTTTTTTATTAAAAAAACTAATTATTATTTCATTTATTATTGCAAATATTATTAAAACATATCGATTAATTCTTTTTAAAAAGGAACCAAACCCCGCCACAACAGCGCAGTATTATTACCGAAATTTTAAAAAAATAATATTTTTAAAATTAATAAACTAATTTTAATATTAACTATGTAATAAAAATTATTGAAAAACAAAGGAGAATAAAATAATGAAAAAATTAATTATGATTTTAGCATCAGTATCACTATCAAGCCCAATTATTGGGACAACAATTGCATGTCATAGTCATAAAAATGGGGGTGAAATTAATACAACAGGAATACCAACTGTTGGTGCTATTAAAGCAAATTTAAAAAAAGCAGGCTATGATCTTGATAACTTAGATGTTGATTTAGCGCCAGGAATGAAAACAGCAATTATTCGTTTTATTCCAGATGTTCCAAATCGCCCATTTTTAACAAAAAAAGTTGATTTAAAATGAACAACAAATGATATTAGTAAAATTATTACTTTTACATCATTGCCATATGATAATGGTTCTGGAACAAAATTAACAGTCGATGAAGTGTTAACTGTTGTTAATATTTTAAATGGAACAAATTTTACTTTTTCTGATATTGAAATAAATCTTGATCAAGAAATTAGTCAATGAGTAATTAGGCCAAAACCAGGCGGTAATTTTACTGGTTCAGCAGTTGAAATTGTTAATGAGCCAATTACATTATTGCAAGCATTTCCATTAAAAAATATTGGTTATATTTATATCGCTGATGAAGTCTGGGCAGATTATAAAAAAGACCCCGAGGGCACAACAATGAATATGACAGCATCAATTATGGAGTTTGTTGGGGACCGAAATCGTTTCGCAAGTTTATATAAATATGCAATGATAAAAGCGATGACGGGAGCTTTAGATGGTGGAATTGAAATATCAATTAATCAAGATAGTGGGGAAGGGACTTTAAAAATTACAACGGAAGTTGAGCGTGTTATTAATCATTCAACACTAACTGCTAATTTTACAGTCAAGACAACACCACGTAAGTTTTTAACGCAAGATAATGTTAAACCAACAGAAAAATTAATCCCTGTTAAATTAGATAAGATTTATACAAAAGAAACTGAAAACGAACTTCGTTATGATCTTGTTACAAAGCTATTAGGAAAACAATTCGCTGATCAATATCAGGAGATTTGATGTAATGAAATTTGAGCAACTTTTAATGAGGATGGCAAAGGATCGACTATTGAGGCTAAACCAGGCTCAAAAATTTTAGCAGCTTCTGATACTTTAGCCTCTTTAATGACAAAAATTCCAGATTATAAATTAAATGTTACATTTGAATAAAAAAAATAAACTCATTAATCTTATGAGTTTATTTTTTTATTTGAACAGGCTATAATTAAAATTATTGCGGAATACAATAAAACATTAAAATATTTAGGGGGGAATACAATGACAAAAATTTCATATGTTTTATTAGGAATTATTTTAATTATTTTAGTTACTTTTCTAATAATTTATTTAGTAAAAACACATAAAAAACCGCTTGTAAATAATGATTCAGAATTATTACAGAAAGATATTCAAGCATCAAAAGAATTATTAGAGAAACAAGGATTAGGATTACAAAATCAACTTTCTGAACAAAAAAGAGAATTATTAACTTTAATTAGTGAATTTCAAAAAAATTCAGTTAAAAATGATACTAAATTTAATCAAAACTTAACAAGTTTAAATGAAGGATTAAGTAATTTTCAAAATAACTTGTCAAAGCAAGATACTGACTTAAAAAATAATTTAAACCATCAAGGTGAAATTATTTCCAAATCATTTACTGATGTTTTATCAAATTTAAAAGTTTTAAAAGAATCAACTACAACATTAAAAGAAGTTGAAGAAAAAGTTAAAACTTTAAATGATATTTTTTTAAATAATAAAAAACGAGGTAATTTAGGTGAATATTTATTAGAAAAAGTCTTAAGTAATATTTATGGTGAAGGTCATCAAGGATGAGACCGCCAATATAAATTGCCGACAGGAACTGTTGTTGATGCATTAGTTAAAACTGGTGGAACAAAAGAAAACATTGCTATTGATGCAAAATTTCCATTAACAAATTATAATAAATACTTAGAAGCAAGTGATACCGTAATTAAAAATAAATATTTAAATCTTTTTAAACAAGATTTAAAAGATCGAATTAATGAAGTTGCCAAGTATATTAATCTTGAAAATGAAATTTCAAGTGCAATTATGTTTGTTCCTTCCGAAGATTTATTCTCATTTATTTATGGCCAATTTCCAGATGATATTATTACTTTTGCATTTAAAAAACGTGTGTGAGTTACTTCACCAACAACATTATCAGCAATTTTATTTTTTTTAGAAAAAAATATGCGTGAAGTTGCTTTTAATCAAAATATTGAAGTTATTAAAACTAATTTATTAAAAATAAAAGGCGAATTTGATCGTTGAGTTGAACGTTGACAAGAGTTTACGAAAAATTTTGCAAAATTTAATACTAATATTGAACAATTAAATATTACACATAATAAAATTCATAGTCAATATCAAAAAATTTTAAATGAGCAACAGCTAGAACAACCAACAAATTAAAATGAATGACTATAAAAGAAAAATATCTTACTTCTAAGATATTTTTAAATAATTTCTGAAATTAATCTTCAACAGAACTTCAATATTGTTTTCCTTATTATTGATTTTAATTAAAGTTATAATTATGTAAAGGAAAACACAAGGAAAGGAAGAATAAAAATGAAATCACTAACAATGAAATTAAAACTTTTTAATGGCGTTGAAATCCCATTAATTGGGCTAGGAACATATAAAATGAATGATGAGCATGAATTTTATCAAGCTGTTATTGTCGCATTACAAAATGATTATCGTCATATTGATACTGCTCAATTCTATGGAAATGAAGAATTAATTGGCAAAGCAATCAAAGATAGTGGAGTTCCAGGAAAAGAAATCTTTTTAATAAGTAAGATTTGAAATGCTAATCATAAGTACGAGGTGGCATTACAGGAAGTAGATAACATACTAACACAGTTAGATACGGATTATTTAGATTTATGTTTAGTTCATTGGCTGCCTGCCAATCGAAATAAATTTTTTCGTGCGTTAGAGACGGTGTATAAAGCAAAAAAATCGTGCAATTGGAGTCAGCAATTTTGAAGTTAGCCACTTACAAGAGTTAATCGCAATTAGTGAAATCAAACCAATGGTTAATCAATTTAAAGTTCATCCTGGTTTAAATAATAATGATGTTTTTAAATTTTGCCAAGCAAACAACATTATTATTGAATCATGAACAACTTTAATGCAAGGACAATGTATGACAAATTCAACTGTTCTTAAAATTGCAGAAAAACACCAGAAAAGTCATGCCCAAATTTGTTTAAAATGAGCAATACAACAAAATATTGTTGTTATTCCAAAATCAACCCATAAGGAACGTATTATTGCTAATTAAAAGATAGTTTATCAAAAGGAATGATTCAATGAAAAAACTGCTTAGTTTTTTTTGGAACGATTCTGTAGTATACCACACACATTTTGAAGATTATAAGAAAACAAGAAAAAATAATAAAATATATAATTTAAAATATAAAAACATCATTAAAAATGATACTGCACAGTTTCAAATAACTGAGAATTATTTTTTTAATTTAAAATGCTTTTTAATTCAAATTGAATTGGAGGCACTTTTAATTTTAAAACCCTTCTATAATTATTATGATAGCATTACAAAAGTTGAGGTTTTATAAAAAATATAAATAAAATAATTGGATAAATTTTTAAAAATCCTGATTTATTAGTGTTTTAAATTCATCAATAATAGTAAAAAAATACTTTTTATACCAAAACCTCAACCTTTTTCTTACTACCATTATTATACTCAACAATATAATTATCTATCATATTTTTAGCTCATTAAAATTTTTGTATTTTGTTATATTTTTATTTTCTGTTTTTAAAATTGAAAACCAATTTTCAATAGGTGAATTATCTAAACAATTTCCACGTCGAGACATACTTATAGTTACTCCATAATCTCTTAATAAATCAAAATATGCATGTGAAGTAAAATGAATGCCTTGATCAGAATTAATTATTAATTGACCAGGTTTAATTTTTCGATTAATTAAGCTTTGTTTTAAACAATTAATTACTCAATTTACTGTTGAACTTACTGTTAGTGATTATCCAACAATTGCATTACTAAATAAGTCTTTAATAGCAAATAAATATACTGATTATGAATATATTTTAATTATTGTAATATCAATTGATCATTTTTGATTCATTTGATTATAATGAAAATTACGTTTAAGTAAATAGAGGTATTTTTTATGTTCATATAACATATTATTAAAATGTTTAATTCGTTTTTTATGTTTAATTCTAACTTCAGAACATATTTGTAATATCTTCATATAACGATATACAGTAATTGCTGATATTTTTATTTTTTGTTCTTCTTTTCATTCATATTTTTCATGAATATTTTTATATTTATTTCATGTATTATATGAAATGCATAATATTTTTTAAAATCATCTTAATGGTAAGATTGAGTTGTTATTTAATTCGTTTTTAATAAAATCAATTTGTTTTCTAATAAACTTCTTGCTTAACCTATTAAAAAATTGCAAATATTTGTAAAAAGACACTAATATAAAAATATAATTTTAATTAATTATGTTTTTTATTTAAAAATTTAATATTTTGCCACAACAAAAAATGAATTTATTATTTAAATTCTTTAATTTTAAATAAATCTTCTATGCTAGCTGCAAATTATAAATTGAAGCAATTAAATTAAATCTTAAACTAAATCGTTTTCTTCGATTACGATATTTTTCTGTAATAATTTTAAATTTTTTAAGAATAGCAAAAATATTTTCAATAATAATTCTCATTTTTAAAACTATTCTATTACGTTGTTTTTGTACTTTATTTAAAGGGTTTTTCTTTGTTTTTTTTGTAGGTATTAGAACATTATTGTGAATTTTTTGAATTCCTTGATAACCACTATCAACTATTAATTTGGTATTTTTTAAAATTGAGATTTTTGATTCTTTAAATAAATCATAATCATGTTTTTTTCCAAACGAAAAACTTGTTGCAATATTTTTTTGGTTTATTGTTCGATAATTACTTGTGTTTTAATGGTGTGTTTTTTCTTTTTACCAGAATAAGATTGTTTTTGTCTTTTTTTAAGCGTTGGATTGGGGTTCCGGAAACATCAATAATAATAGTTTTATCATTAAAATAATCATTTATTAGTGATTTTTTACCAGCGAGTTGTTGAAAATCAGGGTGTTTAATTAAAATATCTTCAATTCACTTGATATTGCGATAACAACTAGATTCACTAATATCAAAACTTTTAGCAAGATGAAAATAAGTCCGATATTCTCGTCAATACGATAAAGTCATCAGTAGCCGATTTTCTAGTGATAATTTATTAGTTTTGCCACCTTTTTTAAATTTTTCTATTTCAGCTACTTGTAAAATATTTAACATTTTATTAAAAGTAGCTTTTTTGCTCAGGTTAATCGCAATAATTCTTTATCATTAATAAAATTAAATTTATCAAATTTCATAATTTTAATCTCCTATAATTTCTATTTTAATTTAAAAATATTTTATAGGAATTTTAAAATAATTATATTAGGTTATGCAAGAAGTCTAATATGTAATTAGTTTTGAAAATAAAATTTTAGGTTATGGTGATTATCATACCCAACAAAATCAAATCACCGATTTATATGTTGACCCTGAATATCAAGGGCGATATTTTGGCAAAAAATTTCTAAAACAGTTAGAATTAGAAGCATAAAAAAAACGGTTTTTTAGATATTACTGTGGATGCTTTTTTACTAGCTGTTGCTTTTTTTCAAAAGCATCATTATATTGCAATTAAGAAAAATGTTCATATTTATTCACAACAAGAAGTTTTAACCTATTTTATGAAAAAATATTTTTAATTCAATAGAAAAAAATGTATAATATATAAAATAAAATAAACAACGAGTAATGTTGAACAAATTAAATTTATATCCAAAAGTGTTAAAAAATTTTAAATTTTTAAATTAACTAAAATTGAATTTTCTTTCAATTAAGCTAATTTTAAAATCAAAAACAGAATTAACTTTTGCTAAAAAAGAAACAATTTTTAAATTTAATGCGTCAACAATATAATATTAAGATTAAAGCAAATTATAATGCACATCCAATAGGTCAAACCCAGCAGCGTAAACAAGCACTTAGTTTAGAAAAATTAAAAAAGATTCAAAAAAATATTCTCAGCAAAGAACATTAAAAAATAAAAAATAACAAGAGATAACAAATATTTATCAAAAGCGACCTTCTTTTAGCCAAGGTAATTTATTAGAATTAACGAAGCAAATGATTAATTTATCACGTAATGCTTCAAACAATTACAATCGAATGGGGCAAGGTGTTGTAAAATGACGAAATCCTTAAAAATTTATAATTTAAGTAAAATTAAAATCAGAAATAATATTTATGATTTTAATTTTTTATTTACATCTTAAATAAAAATAAATAATTTTATTTACAAAAAAATTCATGATTAAGAAGTAAAAATAACTTTTTTAAAATAAAATTTTTAAGTTATAATAATTAACAACACAGTAAAATAGAAAGGTAATTAGTGATGGAAGAATACATATCCCACAATAATAGCAACTTAGAAACTAATTTAAAAACTAATTTTGAAACAGGCTTAACTTCAGAAGAAGTAATTGTTCGGCAAAAACAATATGGAAAAAATGAATTACCAAAAAGTAAAGTAAGCCCATGATATGTTATTTTTGGCAAAGCCTTAATTGAACCAATCCAATTAATTTTAATTGCAGCAGCTGTAATTTCAGTAATTGCGCCAATGATTGGAAATAATTGACAAATTCAGGGCGAATATTTTATTGATTTTTCAGTAATTGCAGCAATTGTTATCCTTGATGCAATTTTAGAAACAATCCAAACAGTAAAAGCACGGAAATCAATGGCCGCCTTAAAATCTTTATCAAAACCAAAAGCGGTCGTAATTCGAAATGATTCTCAGCAAGAAATTCCAGCCAATGAATTAACGGTTGGTGATATTGTTATTTTAGAAGCAGGAAAATATGTTCCAGCGGAACTACGCATTATTGAACAATCTGATGTATTTATTGATGAAGCAATTTTAACAGGAGAAAGTGTTCCTGTTCATAAAACAGCACACCCAATTGAACCAACAACAATTTTGGCAGAAATGAAAAATATTGCTTTCATGTCAACTTTTATTACAGCGGGGCGAGCAGTTGGTGTAGTTATTAAGGTTGGTCAACAAACAGAAATTGGAAAAATTGCAACAACAATTAATGAAACAGAAGAAACTGCTACAAATTTAGAAAAAAAACTAACAAAGTTTTCGTATTGAATTGCCGGCTTAAGTTTTATTATTGCTATTGTTATTTTTTTAGCATTATATTTTAATGGTAATAAAAGTGGATGAACTAATTATTTAATGGTATCAATTACTTTAACAATTGGGGTGATTCCAGAATCATTATCAGCAGTTGTTTCGATTACTTTATCATTTTCAACCAAACGAATGGCAAAACAAAATGTGATTGTCAAAAAACTTGCTAGTATGGAAACATTAGGAAGTATCAATGTTATTTGTACTGATAAAACAGGAACTTTAACACAAAATAAAATGACAGTTAAAAAAGTATTGATTAATAATGCTGTAATTAATGCTGACGAATACGTTAATAGTAGTTTGGATCAGCAACAAGATTTATTTTTAAAAGCATTAGTTTTATGTAATGATAGCGTTACTGAAGATAAAGAACGGATTGGTGATCCAACAGAATTAGCACTAGTTGATTATGCTGAATTATTTGCTTATGATGAGCAAGATTCGCGTGATAAATGAGAACGAATTGATGAAGTTCCTTTTGATTCTGAACGGAAATTAATGTCAACTTTAAATGTGATTGAAGGCGTTAGTACAACTTTTACAAAAGGTGCATTGGATAGTTTATTAGAACGTTGTGATCGTATTATTATTCAGAATAAAATTTTAACATTAACAAAAAAAGATAAAGCATTGTTGTTAAAGTTAGCAGACGATTTATCAGCGCAAGCATTACGGGTATTATCTTTTGCTTATAATACTAATTTTGATGATGAACAAGACCCCGAGGCGTTAGAAAAAAATTTAATTTTTTTAGGAGCTGTTGGTATGATTGACCCTGTTCGTCAATCTGCTATTGAAGCAGTAAAAAAAGCACATGCTGCTGGAATTAAAGTTGTTATGATTACTGGCGATCATGCAACAACTGCTCTAGCAATTGCAAAAGAATTAGACTTAGCTTATTCAGAATATGAAGTAATTTCTTCAGAGCAGTTAAATGCAATGACAGATAATCAATTAATTCGAATTGTTGACAATATTAAAGTATTTGCACGAGTTAATCCTGAACATAAAGTTCGGATTGTTAATATTTTACAGCAGAAAGATTATCTTGTGTCAATGACAGGAGATGGGGTTAATGATGCTCCAAGTTTAGTAAAAGCTGATATTGGGGTAGCAATGGGAATTACTGGAACGGATGTTGCAAATCAAGCGGCTGATGTTATTTTAACGGATGATAATTTTGAAACAATTATTAAAGGGGTTAATGAAGGCCGTAATGTTTATCAAAAAATTCGCCGAGCAATTACGTTTGTGATTGGGGTTAATTTAGCAAATGTTTTATCAATTTTTATTTTATCCTTAATTAACCATGTTTCACCAGTTGAAGCAACTGATATTTTATGAATGAATTTAGTTGTTGAATCAATTTTAGCAATTTGTATTGGAATGTCTGATAATGATGATACATTAATGACAATTAAACCAGCGCAAGGGAAGAATCCTTTATTTCGAAATATTTGAGGACCGATGATTCGCATTACGGTCTTAACAACAAGTGTTTGTGTTGGCGCTTATTATTTTGGAATGAGTTTTGTACCAACCCAAGCATACGAATATTATGGTTACCAAACAGTTTTTGATTTTTTACGAAGTAGTGATCCTAATATTACAATTGAAATTAAATTGCAAATTTCTGATTTTGGCCGAACAGGAATTTTTATTGCTTTAACTTGTGCACCAAGTATTTTTGTTAATACTGTTAATTTAACAAATTGAAAAATAAAACAACGTTTTATTCCAATTATTAATCGACCATTAATTTATGCCGCAATAGGATCAGTTTTATTAAATATTGTTATTTTGTTTATTCCTTGAATTAATAATAAAGTATTAAACTTAAATGATTTAGAAGTTTATAATTTAAATAATTGATATTTTATTCCTTCTTGTTTAGCAATGGAAATGATTCCTGTCACAATTATTGTGATAATTGATGCTTGTCATTTTTGATGACATCATGGGTTAAAACAACACTTACGAAAACTTGGTAAAATTAAAATAAGAAAGTTATAAAGAAATAATTGTATTTGTAAATTGTACCATGAAGTGTAGCACTTTATTTGAATTTCATTATAACACGAATAAAATAAATTTTCAATATAATTTATTTTAAAAAAATTTATGGTAGTAAGAAAAGGGTTGAGGTTTTGGTATAAAAAGTATTTTTTTAATGTTATTGATGAATTTAAAACACTAATAAATCAGGATTTTTAAAAATTTATCCAATTATTTTATTTATATTTTTTATAAAACCTCAACTTTTGTAATGCTATCAAATTTATTAGTTTTGTTTTAAATTTATGAATTTTGGCACACTGAAAAATAAAATGATAAAATTTTTATAAGTAATTATATTAAAAATTAAACATTTGTATAAAAAATTATTTTGAAGATAGTCAATGTAAAGATTTTTTAAGTTTAGAGTTTATTATATTAGCAACTTCTTGATAATAATTTCTTGAATAAATACTTAAATCAATTCATTTGGTAAATCAATTTCTAAAATCTCGGATTGCTCTTTCAAATTTGGGTTTTTGTATTGGAGTTACAGCATCACAAAAATATACTTTAGCGTTTGTTATTTTTTTAATTTTTTCTCAATCAGCAAATTATTTGCACTGATCTGTTATTATTCCTTTGCATCTATCTTTGAAAAATCTGTTAGAAAAAATTCGTTCTACTGCGTTTGTAACTTATTTTGTTGTTTTTTCTTTTAATGGTTCAATGATTTTAAATTGGGCTAATTCTTCGATTAAAACTAAACAAACACTATTGTTTTTATCAACCATAGTATCCATTTGAAATCAACCAAATTCATATTTATCATGTTTTTCTTATTCAATAGTTCTAAAATTTCTTATTTTTTCACGGTTATCAATTATATTTTTTGTTTTATATTTTATATCATGAAAATACAAATTATCTTTCTTGAAATTTAAAAACCCCAAATGAATATATTTATATAAAGTTTTAAAACATACCGGAAATTTAATACCAAACTATTTTTCATATTTTTTACAAATTTGTTCTGGTTAATCATGAAATTTGTTATATTTTTCATCTAGTCATTATAAAATATTTAACAATAATGATGATTTTTTAAAACATTTTTGCCGCTTTTGTAAATAATCTTCGTGTGCTAATTTAGCATCATATTTATTATCTTTTAATCTTTTTATTTATCGTCTAATTGTATTACGATTTTTATGCAATATTTTTGCTATTTCATATATATTGAGTCGACCATTTTCTCTTTTTAAAGAATCAAGTTGTAATAAATTTTTTAACATTACTCTTTCTTTAAAAGTAAAATGATGCTTTGTTTTATCCTTATTCAATCTAAAAAATTCTTTCTTTTATGTACAAAGCTAATTATATATTTTTTTTAGGACTTTTGGGCGAGCGGTTTATTTTCTTAAATTTTTGTAATAAAATTATTTACAAGTTAAAAAAATTTTTGAGGTTCTTTCAAACAAATTTAGGAACCTTTATAAAATTCTTCGCTTAACGCTTAGAATTTTTCCCAATTATTTTGAAAAGCGCGGAAAAAGTTTTTTTAAACTTTAAGTAATTTTTCATAAAATTATGAAAAGCACCGCGAGCCTATTTTAGTGCAACAATATAATTATAATAATCATTTAAATAACTTACTTTCTTAAATATACTTAAAAGCGCTTATATATATAATAGATTTCTTGCATAACCCATTAAAATAATTTCAAATATTTGTAAAAAGGGGTTAATATAAAATTATAATTTTAATTAATTATGTCTTTTATTTAAAAATTTAATATTTTTCCACAACGAAAAATTATTTTATTATTCAAATTCGTTAATTTTAAATAAATCTTTTATGATAACTATAATAATTGTAAATTATAAATTGAAGCAATTAAATTAAATCTTAAACTAAATCGTTTTCTACGATTTCTATATTTTTCTGTAATAATTTTAAATTTTTTAAGAATAGCAAAAATATTTTCAATAATAATTCTTATTTTTGAAACTAGTCTATTATGTTGTTTTTGTTCTTTATTTAAATGTTTTTTCTTAGTTTTCTTTGTGGGCATTATAACATTATTGTGAATTTTTTGTATTCCTTGATAACCACTATCAACTATTAATTTGGTATTTTTTAAAATTGCGATTTTTGATTCTTTAAATAAAGCATAATCGTGTTTTTTTACCAAGTGAAAAACTTGTTGCAATAATTTTTTTGGTTTCTTGTTCGATAATTACTTGTGTTTTAATAGTGTGTTTTTTCTTTTTACCAGAATAAGATTGTTTTTGTATTTTTTTGGGCGTTGGATTGGGGTTTCGGTAGCATCAATAATAATAGTTTTATCATTAAAATAATCATTTATTAGTGCTTTTTTACCAGCAACTTGCTGAAAATCAGGGTGTTTAATTAAAATATCTTCAATTCACTTGATATTGCGATAACAATTAGCTTCACTAATTCCGAAATTTTTTCCAAGATGAAAATAAGTTCGATATTCTCGTCAATACGATAAAGTCATCAATAATCGATTTTCTAGTGATAATTTATTAGCTTTTCCACCTTTTTTAAATTTTTCTATTTCAGCTACTTGTAAAATATCTAACATTTTATTAAAAATATCTTGTTTTATTCCTGTTAATCTTAATCATTCTTTATCATTAATATTTTTAAATTCATCAAATTTCATAATTTAATATCCTCATAAATTATATTTTATAATAATATTTTAATAATAAAACCAGGTATCGCAAGAAGTCTAATATATATTTATCAACTGACTTACGATATGATTGTGCTTCTTTTGTAAAATATTTTAAATAATATCATTTAGGCGCTTTGGGTAATTCCATTTGTTTAGGGATTTGTTCAGGCGTAAAAGCTTCTTCTAATTTATCAATAATTTTAGTTTCCATAATTTTAACCTCGCTTTCCTAATTGTTTACTTATTAAAAATGGATTATCTAATGTTTTTATAAAATATTCCATTATATCCATAACAGCATAAGTCATAGCATCAAAACCATCATCAAATAATTTATTATCTTCTAATTTATAAGTAGATTTATTTGCAGGTGGTTTTCTTCATTCCATTTTTAACATATCCTTAAATAACTCTGGTGTTAATCGTTGACTAATTTGTAAATAATTCTTATTTAGCAAGATGATTATAGCATCAATTCTATCGGTTCTATATCAAACATCTTTGACTACTGATTTAAATCTTAATCAATTAGCATCGGGATAATATTGTCGTCTAATATTACTTAATGTATCAATAGAAACTAAACCACCATTTCCATAGTCAACATTTACATCTAAACCATCTTGTAAATAATCTCATTTTATAGAAGCAGTTATAAAAAAGTGTACTATTTCAAGTAAAATTTTAGTTGTATCTTTATGTATCATTTCAGCATTGCTATGTTTATATTCCATTAATGGTGTCATTTTTTTATATTCTCTATCTAATCCCATTAAAATAGCATGATTTGCATGTCCGAGAGGTGAATCAGCATAACCTAAATCTAAACCTGCTTCAAAATTAACTGGTTCAAAATCGTATAATTTACTAAATAAATAATTAGCAAAAATAGAGCCATCTAATGCTCATCGGCATTCCAATTCCTCAAACCTCATATTTTTTAGGTCATTCTGCTTTTAATTCATATAATTTCATTAATTCATCATAATTTAAATTATCTTTATTAATTAAATAATTAGTATAATGATTAATTACTTTTTTATCATATGCTTTTTGACCTGTTTTAGGATCTAATACCGGAACTATTAATTTAGATATTTGTTCTCCTTTACTTTCTAATTCTTTACGATTAAAAGGTAATAATTTGTTTAAATAATCTATATGATCTTGATAAATACTATCAGGGTTAGTACTTGTAATTAATATTAATTTTTTATAATCACGAACTGCTTGCATAATTGCTTCTTTTTCTGATTTACTAAATTCATTTGCTTCTTCAAGTCAAATAATACATAAATCAGCACCATTTGCCCGTGCCGTTCCTTTACCTAATACTTGCGATGAATTGCTTTTTCTTGCTCCTTGTAATTTAATAAAACTAACATTAGGAAATGTTCAAGTTGGTTTATTAAATCTAGCATTATATTGATAATGACCACCTTTTCATTTTTTAGTAGAATTAAGGATTAAACCAACTTTATCTAATGCATCTTGAATATCTTGTTGCATTTCAGTAGTATCAGCACTATTTAATCTAAAACCATATATTGCTATTTTTTTATCTTTATTTGCTAATACAACACAACTTAATAATGATATTAATTCATCAATACTATATGTTTTACCTGCTTTACGACTACCTGATAGATTAATCTCATCAGCAATGTATTCTGTATTTTCTAATAAACTAGTTATTATCTCATTAAGATAACTATATTCATATAACATTGCCATTATATTTTTCTCCTATCTGTTATGTTAATTGCTGGGGGAGTATAATTTATTTCAGTTTCATTTTCACGACCATAATACTGCGCATATACTGATACGCCCCCTTTAGTTTCGTTTAAGAGATGTAATTTTATATTATTTTCTAGTATTCGTATTTTCATTTTAAGTTCATTAAATGCTAATAAATTAATGTCTTTTAAGGCATTATATTCATCTTCTTCTAAATTACAAAAGATTAATAATGTTTCTTTTGTAGCAAGTTTGATATTATTTTCTTTACAATATTCATCAAATTTTGTTAATTTTTGCTTTATTTTTGTTAAATTTGCCATTATTCACCACTTTTTATCTACTTTTGCCATCTTTTTTACCTCTTTTTGTCATCACCATTCTACAAAAAAATATAAAAAAGTAAAATAAATTAAAAAAAGACTTTTTCAAGTCTCTAATTTTAGTAATTTTTAAACAAGAGATTAAGGGTTAGAAAATCCTACTTGTATAAATTACATCATCATCTTAGCATCTTTTATTAAATTGTCAATAAAATTTTAATTTTTAGTGTATAAAATAATTCTAAGAAAGGGTTAGATTTTATGAAAAAAGAAAAGAAAAAATATAAACATACAGGTTTTGATGAAAGATATAATTTAAAAGAACATTTGGTAGCAGAAACATTTAAGAAAAAGAATGGTACAACTAATTTATCAAAAATAGCAAAAGCATTGGATAAAAGTCCTAACACAATCAGATTAGAAGTTAATAGACTTAAAGAAGAATACGATCCTGAAAAAGCAAATGATGATTATAAAAAGAAAAGAAAAAAATCGATTAAATATACAACAATTACAAAAAAAAATACTTAATTTTGTAATAAAAATTTTAAGTAAAAAAATATATTCACCAATGTTAATTATTTATGAATATGAAAAAAAGTATAATGAAAAGTTTCCATTTTCGCATGTGACACTTTACAAATATATTAGACTTCTTGCATAACCCATTAAAATAATTTCAAATATTTGTAAAAAGGGGTTAATATAAAATTATAATTTTAATTAATTATGTCTTTTATTTAAAAATTTAATATTTTGCCACAACGAAAAATTATTTTATTATTCAAATTCGTTAATTTTAAATAAATCTTTTATGATAACTATAATAATTGTAAATTATAAATTGAAGCAATTAAATTAAATCTTAAACTAAATCGTTTTCTACGATTTCTATATTTTTCTGTAATAATTTTAAATTTTTTAAGAATAGCAAAAATATTTTCAATAATAATTCTTATTTTTAAAACTAGTTTATTATGTTGTTTTTGTTCTTTATTTAAATGTTTTTTCTTAGTTTTCTTTGTGGGCATTATAACATTATTGTGAATTTTTTGTATTCCTTGATAACCACTATCAACTATTAATTTGGTATTTTTTAAAATTGCGATTTTTGATTCTTTAAATAAAGCATAATCGTGTTTTTTACCAAGTGAAAAACTTGTTGCAATAATTTTTTTGGTTTCTTGTTCGATAATTACTTGTGTTTTAATAGTGTGTTTTTTCTTTTTACCAGAATAAGATTGTTTTTGTCTTTTTTTGGGCGTTGGATTGGGGTTTCGGTAGCATCAATAATAATAGTTTTATCATTAAAATAATCATTTATTAGTGCTTTTTTACCAGCAACTTGCTGAAAATCAGGGTGTTTAATTAAAATATCTTCAATTCACTTGATATTGCAATAACAATTAGCTTCACTAATTCCGAAATTTTTTCCAAGATGAAAATAAGTTCGATATTCTCGTCAATACGATAAAGTCATCAATAATCGATTTTCTAGTGATAATTTATTAGCTTTGCCACCTTTTTTAAATTTTTCTATTTCAGCTACTTGTAAAATATCTAACATTTTATTAAAAATATCTTGTTTTATTCCTGTTAATCTTAATCATTCTTTATCATTAATATTTTTAAATTCATCAAATTTCATAATTTAATATCCTCATAAATTATATTTTATAATAATATTTTAATAATAAAACCAGGTATCGCAAGAAGTCTATTGATCATGGTGTTTTTGATGATGAAAATACTGAAATTAAGAAAAAATTACCATTTAAAGGTAAAAAATTTAAAACAAAAAATAGAAAAGATGATCGTGGTCAATTAACTAATATTAGATTTATTGAAGAAGCAGAACATGAAAAAGGTACTTTTGGTTGATTTCAAATTGATTGTATTATTGGAAAAGAACATCAATCTGCTTGTTTGACTTTTACAGAAGAAAAGAGTTTATATACTAGACTTCTTGCGATACCTGGTTTTATTATTAAAATATTATTATAAAATATAATTTATGAGGATATTAAATTATGAAATTTGATGAATTTAAAAATATTAATGATAAAGAATGATTAAGATTAACAGGAATAAAACAAGATATTTTTAATAAAATGTTAGATATTTTACAAGTAGCTGAAATAGAAAAATTTAAAAAAGGTGGCAAAGCTAATAAATTATCACTATAAAATCGATTATTGATGACTTTATCGTATTGACGAGAATATCGAACTTATTTTCATCTTGGAAAAAATTTCGGAATTAGTGAAGCTAATTGTTATTGCAATATCAAGTGAATTGAAGATATTTTAATTAAACACCCTGATTTTCAGCAAGTTGCTGGTAAAAAAGCACTAATAAATGATTATTTTAATGATAAAACTATTATTATTGATGCTACCGAAACCCCAATCCAACGCCCAAAAAAAGACAAAAACAATCTTATTCTGGTAAAAAGAAAAAACACACTATTAAAACGCAAGTAGTTATCGAACAAGAAACCAAAAAAATTATTGCAACAAGTTTTTCACTTGGTAAAAAACACGATTATGCTTTATTTAAAGAATCAAAAATCGCAATTTTAAAAAATACCAAATTAATAGTTGATAGTGGTTATCAAGGAATACAAAAAATTCACAATAATAGACTTCTTGCGATACCTGGTTTTATTATTAAAATATTATTATAAAATATAATTTATGAGGATATTAAATTATGAAATTTGATGAATTTAAAAATATTAATGATAAAGAATGATTAAGATTAACAGGAATAAAACAAGATATTTTTAATAAAATGTTAGATATTTTACAAGTAGCTGAAATAGAAAAATTTAAAAAAGGTGGCAAAGCTAATAAATTATCACTAGAAAATCGATTATTGATGACTTTATCGTATTGACGAGAATATCGAACTTATTTTCATCTTGGAAAAAATTTCGGAATTAGTGAAGCTAATTGTTATCGCAATATCAAGTGAATTGAAGATATTTTAATTAAACACCCTGATTTTCAGCAAGTTGCTGGTAAAAAATCACTAATAAATGATTATTTTAATGATAAAACTATTATTATTGATGCTACCGAAACCCCAATCCAACGCCCAAAAAAAGACAAAAACAATCTTATTCTGGTAAAAAGAAAAAACACACTATTAAAACACAAGTAATTATCGAACAAGAAACCAAAAAAATTATTGCAACAAGTTTTTCACTTGGTAAAAAACACGATTATGCTTTATTTAAAGAATCAAAAATCGCAATTTTAAAAAATACCAAATTAATAGTTGATAGTGGTTATCAAGGAATACAAAAAATTCACAATAATGTTATAATGCCCACAAAGAAAACTAAGAAAAAACATTTAAATAAAGAACAAAAACAACATAATAGACTAGTTTCAAAAATAAGAATTATTATTTAAAATATTTTTGCTATTCTTAAAAAATTTAAAATTATTACAGAAAAATATAGAAATCGTAGAAAACGATTTAGTTTAAGATTTAATTTAATTGCTTCAATTTATAATTTACAATTATTATAGTTATCATAAAAGATTTATTTAAAATTAACGAATTTGAATAATAAAATAATTTTTCGTTGTGGCAAAATATTAAATTTTTAAATAAAAGACATAATTAATTAAAATTATAATTTTATATTAACCCCTTTTTACAAATATTTGAAATTATTTTAATGGGTTATGCAAGAAGTCTAATGTTATAATGCCCACAAAGAAAACTAAGAAAAAACATTTAAATAAAGAACAAAAACAACATAATAGAATAGTTTCAAAAATAAGAATTATTATTGAAAATATTTTTGCTATTCTTAAAAAATTTAAAATTATTACAGAAAAATATAGAAATCGTAGAAAACGATTTAGTTTAAGATTTAATTTAATTGCTTCAATTTATAATTTACAATTATTATAGTTATCATAAAAGATTTATTTAAAATTAACGAATTTGAATAATAAAATAATTTTTCGTTGTGGCAAAATATTAAATTTTTAAATAAAAGACATAATTAATTAAAATTATAATTTTATATTAACCCCTTTTTACAAATGTTTGAAATTATTTTAATGGGTTATGCAAGAAGTCTACTATTTGTTTTAAATTAGACCATCATAATTCAGAAGAAGTTAACAAAGCAATTAAAAGTATTTTTAAAAATAAACTTTATAAAGAAAACATAAAAGGAATTATAACTGATCAAGGTAAAGAATTTAGTAAATGAAAAGAAATCGAAAAAATTACTGGATCTAATGTTTATTTTTGTGATGCTGGAACTCCGACACAAAAACACAAAGTCGAAAGAATGAATAGAGATATTAGAGAATATCTTATTAAGGTAACAGATTTTAACAATATTACTCAAAAAGAAATTAATAAAGTTATGAAAATTATTAATGAAAAACCACGACCGAGTTTAGGTTGATTATCCTCCAAAGAGGTATTTTTAAAAAATATTTAATAGTTTAATTATTAATTTTAGATTTTTAACAAAAATCATTTTTCGTCGTGCTGAAATAACCAGACAATTTTAAAAAATTATTTTTTTTTTGAAAAAATAGTTGCAATTTTTGATAAAAGACATACTATTGGATTAATAAGGGTTAAAAATCCTACTTGCATCTTTACTTTACAATTCCTAATAAATTAGAAATTACAAAACCTCCGATTAAATAACTAGAAACTATAACTAATTTAACTCCAATTTTTTGTTCAATTGGTAAAATTGGTAAGTTTTCAAAAATATTTTCGTTACTATTAACAACAGGGTGGCCATCAACAAAATATTTGGTTAATTTTTCAGGATCTCAGACCGTAAAAGTTAAAGTGATTCCTGCAATATTCATGACTAATAATATTTTGAATGCTTTCTTTATCGTTTTTGTTTCTATATTCTTTTCAAATATTTTTTAATTAAACATTATAATGTGTCTGCACTTTTTGCAAGTAAGTGTTAAGTAAAACATAATAAAAAATTCCTTGATCAAATTTTTTGTTTTCATTATAATTTGTGCTAGTAGGATTTAAAGTTCATGAATGAGAATCTTTAAATCAATCTTTTACATTTTCACTACGAAGTTTGTCAACATATAATAAACGTTTTTTGTCATATAAATCTGATTTTTCTGAAATTGGATTATCATAATAAGATAATAAAGGTTCTAAATCAGTTACTGTTTTATTTTTACTTGTTTGATCTAAATATCGATTATATTTCTCAACAACCGTTGGTCACGGCTGGCGCACAGCTTCAAATAACTGAGAATTATTTTTTTAATTTAAAATGCTTTTTAATTCAAATTGAATTGGAGGCATTTTTAATTTTAAAACCCTTCTATAATTATTATACTCAACAATATAATTATCTATCATATTTTTTAGATCATTAAAATTTTTGTATTTTGTTATATTTTTATTTTCTGTTTTTAAAATTGAAAACCAATTTTCAATAGGTGAATTATATAAACAATTTCCACGTCGAGACATACTTATAGTTACTCCACAATCTCTTAATAAATCAAAATATGCACGTGAAGTAAAATGAATGCCTTTATCAGAATTAATTATTAGTTGACCAGGTTTAATTTTTCGATTAATTAAGCTTTGTTTTAAAAAATTAATTACTCAATTTACTATTGGCCTTACTGTTAGTGGGCATCCAACAATTGCATTACTAAATAAGTCTTTAATAGCAAATAAATATACTGATTATGAATATATTTTAATTATTGTAATATCAATTGATCATTTTTGATTCATTTAATTAGAATGAAAATTACGTTTAAGTAAATAGGGGTATTTTTTATGTTAATATAACATTTTATTAAAATGTTTAATTCGTTTGTTTATGCTTCTAATTCTAACTTCAGAACATATTTGTAATATCTTCATATAACGATATACAGTAATTGCGATACAATGTTTCTCCTAACTTTATATATTAGACTTCTTGCGATACCTGGTTTTATTATTAAAATATTATTATAAAATATAATTTATGAGGATATTAAATTATGAAATTTGATGAATTTAAAAATATTAATGATAAAGAATGGTTAAGATTAACAGGAATAAAACAAGATATTTTTAATAAAATGTTAGATATTTTACAAGTAGCTGAAATAGAAAAATTTAAAAAAGGTGGCAAAGCTAATAAATTATCACTAGAAAATCGATTATTGATGACTTTATCGTATTGACGAGAATATCGAACTTATTTTCATCTTGGAAAAAATTTCGGAATTAGTGAAGCTAATTGTTATCGCAATATCAAGTGAATTGAAGATATTTTAATTAAACACCCTGATTTTCAGCAAGTTGCTGGTAAAAAAGCACTAATAAATGATTATTTTAATGATAAAACTATTATTATTGATGCTACCGAAACCCCAATCCAACGCCCAAAAAAAGACAAAAACAATCTTATTCTGGTAAAAAGAAAAAACACACTATTAAAACACAAGTAATTATCGAACAAGAAACCAAAAAAATTATTGCAACAAGTTTTTCACTTGGTAAAAAACACGATTATGCTTTATTTAAAGAATCAAAAATCGCAATTTTAAAAAATACCAAATTAATAGTTGATAGTGGTTATCAAGGAATACAAAAAATTCACAATAATGTTATAATGCCCACAAAGAAAACTAAGAAAAAACATTTAAATAAAGAACAAAAACAACATAATAGACTAGTTTCAAAAATAAGAATTATTATTGAAAATATTTTTGCTATTCTTAAAAAATTTAAAATTATTACAGAAAAATATCGTAATCGAAGAAAACGATTTAGTTTAAGATTTAATTTAATTGCTTCAATTTATAATTTACAATTATTATAGTTATCATAAAAGATTTATTTAAAATTAACAAATTTGAATAATAAAATAATTTTTCGTTGTGGCAAAATATTAAATTTTTAAATAAAAGACATAATTAATTAAAATTATAGTTTTATATTAACCCTTTTTTACAAATATTTGAAATTATTTTAATGGGTTATGCAAGAAGTCTAATATATTGTTAAAGCAACCTCACCCGCAACCGATAAAGGAACAATTTTAACTGCTAAAAAAACATCAGAACTATAAGAAAAAGGTAATAATTGACCTTTTTTAACAGCCTTAGTTTCAAATTTAGATAATATTTTTTTAGTTTTATCAGTAATTTTACTAATTACTTTTTGTTTAATAGTAATTATTTGTTTTTCAATTGGGGCTAATAATTTTTTAGTTACTTTTTGAATATAAAAATTTGGGTTTAAATGATTTAAAATTTTATTTAATTTAATTGGTGTTTGATGAAAAATATTTAATAATTTATTATTATATATTTTACTGCCCCTCATTAAATTAGCATTTAATAGTAGATTTTTACCAACACCTTTTTTATGAAGATTAGTCATAATGTTATATCACTCATTAGTATTAATTTTACTTATTTTATCAATATTTAATCCATATTCAGACAATCATTTATTAGCATTTTTTTCATTCACGCGTGGTATTTTTTGAACTAATTTAGGACTTATTTTTTGAATATTTTTCTCAATTTTTAATAAATTATTAATTGTTTCTAAATTAGAAAATTTAAAACCTTTATAAAAATCATTTCGGGCTAATTTTCCAATTGTATATAATAAAGTTTCATTATTAGCCTGCTTTGTAAAATCAAATATTAATTTAGAATATAAAATCTTTTTACCTGTAACTTGCCTTACAACATCTTCTAAATTATTAGCAGTTATTACACCTAATTTTTCAAGTAGTTTAGTTTCTTTTGCTAATTTTAAAATTCTAGTTGTGCGAGCAGCACGCGTTAATTTACCAATTCCACCAATTGCTGGTAACAAATTTAAGGCAGTACTTTTTGCTGTCACTTCTGATGTTAATTTATCGTATATTTGATTTATGGCAAAATCGGTTGCTGTTTCTACACCAAAGGAGATAAAGGCTGCGGCAAAATTAGATAATCCCGCACCAAAACCAACAGCCGAAGCAATCCCACCAGTTAAAACCGATAAACCAAGGGCTAAAAATTGAATTCCTAAAAATTCTAATAACTGTAAAACAAAACTTTTTTCTTGTTGTTGGATTGACAATCTAGTTGGATTTTTTTTAACAGCATAAATAAGGGCTGTTTTAGATGTTCCAATTGGCATATCTATCAAACGAAAAAGTACTATTTTTTAGTACTATTAAGAATTTTTAATTTTAACATCAATCGGATTTGTTTGACCAGTAGCGTTGTTTTTACCTTCAATTTGAACTTCAACAGTTTTATCATTTGTAATATTAATTGGTCAATCTTCACCTTTACTTTCAATAAAGTAATCAAAATCACTTTCAGTTAAAGAACTATTTACTGCTTTTACTGCTTTTAAAACAACAGTTTTAAATTGTGGTTTTAACTGTTCTGGTGTTGCTTTTGTTGGGTCTGTAACATGTATAGTTGGTTTATCTATTTTATTAATTTTACTAATATCAATTTTTGTAACAATATGTTTAATAATTCCCTTAGGTTCAACTACTGCTCCACCTAAATATAAAACTCTTTCCATAATCAAAGTATTACCCATACCAGTGCCTAATGCAGCAGCACCAACTCTTAATTGGGTGTGGTCTTTTTTGCGTAAAATAAGGGGGTCATATTTTTTACTAAATTTAAAGGCAATTGCATTAACACCATCTGGTAATAGAGTAATTGTTCCTTCTGAACCATCTTTATTGATAATTGGTAATTTTTTAGGAACCATATAGTATGTTGTTCCTTCAACAGTTTTCATTGCTCCACTTGTTGCAATTACACTATTTATTTGGTCATTTGCTCCAAGTTGTAACTGTAATTTATTACGAATTCCACGAATAAAATCAGCCGAACCCAATACAACTGTTTCTGATGGAGTAAAGCCATTTTCATATATTTTATCCATAATTTCATCATGAATTTGTAAAGCATTTGTATCATCTACTTTTTGTCCTTGAATAGTTGTAACTGTTTCTTTATTAATAATTTCTAAAATTTTATTGCGTTTATAGGCAACCTCAGTATCCATTGCTTGCTCAATATCGGCCGCCCAAAGATTAGGATTAAAATCACTTTCTACAGGGTCTAATTTACGAGCAAAAGTTAAAATTGTATCTAATTCAACAGTTCCATCTTCAAATTTTACTTCAGTGTAGTTTAAAAGACTATCATCGGTATTAAATACTTTTCCATCTTTTCCTAAACCCTCATTATATTGAATATTTTTCTTTCTTTTATATGTTAAACCAAATTTATTTGCTTCTTTTCACGCAAATAAAGCTTCTCAACTAAATTTTTGTTGATAAGTTTGTAAATATCATTGTTCAAATGTTTCTCGATCTCTTTGTGTTGCTTGATTAGCAATATCTCCGAAAATTCTTTGTGGGTTTTGTGCCATAATTTACTTCCTTCTTTCTATTTATTAAATACATTGTCTGTATCTAAAATATTGTTTTCTTTGTTTTCTACTTTTTGTACGCCGCCAGTGTTAACTGTTTGTACCTTAATTAATTCATCATAAACACTTTGCAATTGTGTTTTAATGATTTCAATATCATCAGTAATATCATAAGACTTTAATAAAACATTTTTAAAGTCTTCATTATCAGTTAAAGAATTAATAAAATCAATTACTTCAATTTGTTTTAGTTGAATTGTTTGTTGTTCAATTTGTGAAGTTAATTCAGTATTTTTTGTTTGTAGTTCGTTGATTTGCTGATTACTATTTTCTAAATTACTTGTATTAAATTCTTCAACTTCAACAGTATTTTCTAAAATAATTTCAGCAGTTTTAATATCTAAACTACCATCTTCATTTTTAATAGGTTCGTTATTTTCATCTATAAGAACATATTTTACATTTTTTACTGCCATCGTTTTTCCTCCTATTTTTTAAGTTATTTATTTGTTCTTTTTCTAATCGCTTTTTGTATAATTTCAAAACTATCTACTCTAAAAGACAAAAAATATCGTTTAGTTTTTATATTTAATTGATTAAATACTGAGCCTTTAATTTTTATCTCATCATCTTTTTTTAATTTCAAAAACTCAATTAAAACAGATGGATTATATATTGATAATGTTGAGTAATTTAATCCTTCTCACTGACATTTAGCCGAACAAGCATCAACTTCAACACCGCCAGCAACCAGTGCCTTAATCTTGGTTTTAATCGGATTTTCATGTAATCTAACAGTTAATTCTAATTTATTAACTCTTTTATTTTTTGTTTTAGGTTTATTAGTTATTGGTTCTTTGGATAAATTACTTTTTAGTTGTGTCAATTTTATCAACTCCTTTTGCTAAAAAATATTGTAAATGTTTTCAAGCATCGTGTTCGTGCTCTGTCATTTTAATATTTCCTTTATAAAAATAATTTTTCTTAATAACTGGCGATTGTAAAACATAATTTAAATTAAATAGATATTTACATAAAACTTTTAAACCACCAATAAATTTAGGAGTAGATAATGGATTTTTTATTTTTAAACCTTTGTGAAGTTGATAATCTTCAATTATTAAAATAACTTTATTTAAATAAGAACAAATTTTATTTTTAAATTCATTAGACTTCTTGCATAACCCATTAAAATAATTTCAAATATTTGTAAAAAGGGGTTAATATAAAATTATAATTTTAATTAATTATGTCTTTTATTTAAAAATTTAATATTTTGTCACAACGAAAAATTATTTTATTATTCAAATTTGTTAATTTTAAATAAATCTTTTATGATAACTATAATAATTGTAAATTATAAATTGAAGCAATTAAATTAAATCTTAAACTAAATCGTTTTCTACGATTTCTATATTTTTCTGTAATAATTTTAAATTTTTTAAGAATAGCAAAAATATTTTCAATAATAATTCTTATTTTTGAAACTAGTCTATTATGTTGTTTTTGTTCTTTATTTAAATGTTTTTTCTTAGTTTTCTTTGTGGGCATTATAACATTATTGTGAATTTTTTGTATTCCTTGATAACCACTATCAACTATTAATTTGGTATTTTTTAAAATTGCGATTTTTGATTCTTTAAATAAAGCATAATCATGTTTTTTTCCAAGCGAAAAACTTGTTGCAATAATTTTTTTGGTTTCTTGTTCGATAATTACTTGTGTTTTAATAGTGTGTTTTTTCTTTTTACCAGAATAAGATTGTTTTTGTCTTTTTTTGGGCGTTGGATTGGGGTTTTGGTAACATCAATAATAATAGTTTTATCATTAAAATAATCATTTATTAGTACTTTTTTACCAGCAACTTGCTGAAAATCAGGGTGTTTAATTAAAATATCTTCAATTCACTTGATATTGCGATAACAATTAGCTTCACTAATTCCGAAATTTTTTCCAAGATGAAAATAAGTTCGATATTCTCGTCAATACGATAAAGTCATCAATAATCGATTTTCTAGTGATAATTTATTAGCTTTGCCACCTTTTTTAAATTTTTCTATTTCAGCTACTTGTAAAATATCTAACATTTTATTAAAAATATCTTGTTTTATTCCTGTTAATCTTAATCATTCTTTATCATTAATATTTTTAAATTCATCAAATTTCATAATTTAATATCCTCATAAATTATATTTTATAATAATATTTTAATAATAAAACCAGGTATCGCAAGAAGTCTATTAATCTTTGTTTTTGTTTTTGGAATAGATTCAAGCTTTTTTAAAATATTATTTTCTGCTTTTATTTGTTCATTTTCTTTTGTTAATAAATATATAGTTTCATCATGCGTATTATTAAAATTGGCATTTTTTAATATATGTTCGTTTATCAAATTTTTTATCTTTATTGAAAAAATTAATTCACCTAGAAATAGTTGCAGTACTTATTTCATATTCTTTAGATATTAAAGATATTGATTTATTATATTCGTAATATTCGTTAATAATTTTAGTTTTAAATTCAATATCATGATCTTTTGCCCCTTTATTTTTACCCCTTGCCATATAAAAAATGTTTCTCCTAACTTTATATATTTAATAATAACCTAGAAAGGTTTTTTATTTCATATTCTCAGTTAAAAGAAAAATTGTACAACTTTTTCCTAGTTTGTTTTTAGTTGGTAAATAATTTATTAATTTTAACTTGCATTTTAAAAGTAAACTTTATATTATTATTTTAACAACTTTAAAAAGCAATTTTGGTACGGGAATTAGGTGTGAATTCTAGGCTGTCCCAGCAACTTTAAAGTGTATGAAAGCTAACATCATTCCATTGAGAAAATATTTCTTGAGAAGGAATAGTTAGTAAAGCGAAACTAAGCAAGTAGACCGATCTAAAAAGCGCTGGTAAATATCAATTCTGCACTTATAGTTATTACCTATGGGATTATATGATTAATTATTTATTAGTGAAAACTATTAAATAATAATTTGAAAGACATCAAAAATCGTTTTTTAGTTGTTAATTTAAAGCATTAATACTATCAAAAAGTATTATTTAAAAGATAATAAATAATAAAATTAATTAATAATTAAGCTTAATAGCATTTGATTTAAAATCGTTTTATTTTTGCTATTGTCTTAAACTATTAATTAAAATAATCGTAGAAATTAAACTTCATTTATGTGGATATTTAACAATATTCTTTTTCATGTTATTTAAATATCCTTACTTTTTAAATAAAAATAGCATTGATATGTATTTATTTGTAATTAAATTAAGCGGAAAAAGAGAGGATTAAAAAAATGACACCACATATTAATGCCAAAAAATAAGAAATTGCAAAAGTTGTTTTAATGCTGGGAGGCCCATTACGGGCAAAAAACGTTGCTGAGAAATATTTAACAAATTTAAAATTAGTAAATGAAGTTCGAAATATGTTAATGTATAAGTGAAAATATAAAAACATTGAGGTAACAATTGCCGGAAGTGGAATGGGTTGTTCAAATATTGGAATTTATTAATAGGAATTATTTAAGTTTTATGATGTTGATTATATTATTATAATTGATTCAGCTGGAAGTTATAATCCAAATATAAAGTTTATGATTTCTTTAATGTTCGTGAAGCATTTGGCGAAAGTAATTATGCAAAAATTTCAGCTAATATTGATAGTAATTTAATTGCTGCAAGTGAAAAATTATTTAATGAAATTGAAACCGCAGCACAAGCAAAAGTAATTAAAAATCACACGGGAATTGTTCATGCAGCAGATGTTTTTTACTGTTATGATAATTCATTAGACCTTACTTATACTCATAAGTTAGATGTTGTTGAAATGGAATCATATGCTTTGTTTACTAATGCAATTGTTACGCAAAAAACATGCAGCAACATTATTAACAATTTCTGACCATCCTGTAACTAAAGAAGTTAATACAGCATTGGAACGCCAAAATAATTTTATGACAATGGTTGAATTAGCGTTAGATACTGCTATTCAATTAATGGGTTAAAAATGAAAGGAGCGATAAAATGAAAATTGCAGTCTTTGGAACCGTTGGGGCAGGAAAAACAAAAGTTAGTGAAGAATTATGTAAACAATTAAACTATAATTTATTTAAAGAACCATTAGAAGAAAATCCATATTTTAAAGATTTTTACCAAGATATGGAAGGATTTGCATTTAAAATGCAAATTTATATGTTAACAACAAGAATTGAGCAATTTTTCAACATTGATAATTTAGAGGATACTGTTTTTGACCGCACAATTTTAGAAGACCCTGTTTTTGTGCGAGTTTCCCACTTATTAAAAATTATGAATGAAATTGATTTTAAAGTTTATAATCGTTTTTTTCAAAATGTTATTGTTCCAATTTTTAAGAAAAAGTTAGGCTTTGATGTCATTATTTATTTAAAAGTTTCAACTAAAAAAGCGGTTGAACGAATTAAACAACGTGGGCGTCAATTAGAATTAGAAACCCCATATTATTACTGGGAAAAGTTAAATGAACAGTATGAATTTTTATATAATGAATTAAAAAATGATTATAAATTTATTGTTATTGATGCTGACAGTGATGATTTTTCAAAAAAAATAAGCATTATTATGCAACATTTATTACCTCTTGATAATAAATTTCCTTGTTTAATTTAAAAAATAATTATTATTAATATTTTAATTTAATAAGGATGAAATTAAAATGAAAAGCACAAATAATAATATAGAAACAAAAAGTTTAAGTAATTTAAGAATTTTAGGAATAGGTCCTATTATTTATAATAGACTTCTTGCATAACCCATTAAAATAATTTCAAATATTTGTAAAAAGGGGTTAATATAAAATTATAATTTTAATTAATTATGTCTTTTATTTAAAAATTTAATATTTTGCCACAACGAAAAATTATTTTATTATTCAAATTCGTTAATTTTAAATAAATCTTTTATGATAACTATAATAATTGTAAATTATAAATTGAAGCAATTAAATTAAATCTTAAACTAAATCGTTTTCTACGATTTCTATATTTTTCTGTAATAATTTTAAATTTTTTAAGAATAGCAAAAATATTTTCAATAATAATTCTTATTTTTGAAACTAGTCTATTATGTTGTTTTTGTTCTTTATTTAAATGTTTTTTCTTAGTTTTCTTTGTGGGCATTATAACATTATTGTGAATTTTTTGTATTCCTTGATAACCACTATCAACTATTAATTTGGTATTTTTTAAAATTGCGATTTTTGATTCTTTAAATAAAGCATAATCGTGTTTTTTGCCAAGTGAAAAACTTGTTGCAATAATTTTTTTGGTTTCTTGTTCGATAATTACTTGTGTTTTAATAGTGTGTTTTTTCTTTTTACCAGAATAAGATTGTTTTTGTCTTTTTTTGGGCGTTGGATTGGGGTCTCGGTAACATCAATAATAATAGTTTTATCATTAAAATAATCATTTATTAGTGCTTTTTTACCAGCAACTTGCTGAAAATCAGGGTGTTTAATTAAAATATCTTCAATTCACTTGATATTGCGATAACAATTAGCTTCACTAATTCCGAAATTTTTTCCAAGATGAAAATAAGTTCGATATTCTCGTCAATACGATAAAGTCATCAATAATCGATTTTCTAGTGATAATTTATTAGCTTTGCCACCTTTTTTAAATTTTTCTATTTCAGCTACTTGTAAAATATCTAACATTTTATTAAAAATATCTTGTTTTATTCCTGTTAATCTTAATCATTCTTTATCATTAATATTTTTAAATTCATCAAATTTCATAATTTAATATCCTCATAAATTATATTTTATAATAATATTTTAATAATAAAACCAGGTATCGCAAGAAGTCTAATGTCTTAAATGGTCTTTTTTCATTTTGATTTATCAATTCAAATAATGATTAAAGAAATTATTAAAGTAATTAAAGGTAATATTGTAAATACTAATCCCATTTTAGATATTTTTAATCTTGGTATATCAATTTTCATATCAACTTTTGGTTTACCAGCAGCAACAAATATACCTTAAATTCCGTGTGTAAATAAAGGTGTTAGTAAAATAGCAACTCCATTATCTCAATATTGACCACAATTATATCAATTAATATTATCTTTTATTGCATTAATCATACCATATTCTAATCAACAATTTAATGCTAAAAATATCAATGTATAAAAAATAATCACTCAACTACAAATTTTATATTTTATTTCTCATTCTCTAATATCTTTATGAGTTCAATTATAATTTGGAATAGGGTCTTTTTTAAATCAATTTCAAGGCAAGGCATCCTTTAATCAAGTTGTTTTATCTTGTTTCATTAATTTAATCTCCTTCCTAACTTACTTTTTTTCTTTCAATAAACATAAATTCCAAAGTTCTAAATTTTGCTGGACCATTAACTCCAATATTAATCACAATCCATCAGGATTAATAGATAATGCTAAACATGCACTATTAACAACTATTTGATCATATATAACACCTATTGTTTGTATAAAAATATGCCTTGTTTGCAACATCCCTTGACTTTTTAAATATCCTTTGCTATATTCTCTTGATGCTCAAATTCTATAAATATAATTTTCTTTATCAAAATTAGGAATATTATATCCAGTTTGACCAACTATAAAATCACTAGTATCAACAATTTCTCAATCATTACCAGCATTAATAGATATATCGCCACTGCCTAATAATGAACTACTATTAATAGTTTTAATATTTGTTCCACTTATTAATTTATCTTGTTTAGTATTAATTATTCTGTTCATATTTTCTATTGCAAAATTAAATCCAGATATAGATAAATCTAATTTTTTTGATGTTTTTACAATATATTTGCCATTTTCTTTATCAATATAATCTTTATTCAAATCACTATCTTTAATAACATCTGATGGAATTTCACCACCTTGTTTTGCTTTTCAAACATTATTATCAAAATAAATAGTATCATTATCAAATGGAACAATCATTTTAATATATTCTTTATAATAAATTTTACTAAAATCATTAACAGTTGGATAAGTAATATTTATTGAATTATCTGTTTATAATCGTTATTTTAATCAAAATAATAATGTTGGATAAAAAGTTTTTTTACTAATATGCTTATATTCTTATTCTCAAAGATTAGCATAATTATCTAAACTATAATTATATGGTCTATCAACGGTTTTACTAGATATAATATCAATTATTTCACCTGCTAATTTTAAAGCATTTTTAACATCACGAGTAATATTTTGATTTGCTTCAGAGTCATTAGTTTGAGAATAAGCAACTCCACCCTGGTAAAAATGAAGCACTACCAGTTAAATCATTAACTCCTTTGGGTAAATATCAATTTATAACCGCTAATAAACAGGCAGATTGAATATAACTTAATCATTTATCATATTGAATTAAACCAGTATTATCTTTTTTTACTCAGTGAAATAAATATTTTTTATTTATTTTATCTAAAATTGTCCCACCTGATAATCTATCCATTCATAAAATAGTTTTTAAAATAGCATTATAAATTAAATTATCATTATAAGAAGATTGTTTTCTATCATTAATGGGTTGTCAAAGTTTACTTTCTTTCACATCTTCAACTTTTATAAATAACAAATTACTTAAATTATTTTCCATATAAAACACCTCTTAATTGATTGCGATATTTATTTTTTAAATTACTCGGCTTATAACTATTAATTTTTCTTTGTACTTTTTTAATTTTTTTAATAGTTTGATTATTTTTGTAAAACATATTTTTAACTGGTGTTTTATATAAATCCTTAATATTTTTAACATCACTTCGGCGTTCACGATACCATTTTTATTATTAATTTCACCAGCAAAATTAAAATTAAAATGTCCAATTTTTAAATTATTAATAAACTTTTTAATTTGATTTAATTTTTGAACTGTTGGTAATGTTAATTTAGTAGTTCTTTTGGTGTGTTTTTCTTTTAATGCTTGCGGTAATCGTTTTTTAATATAATTTCTTAAATGACTAGGTAATAATTTTCTTAATCAATAACGTCAAAATAAAGTTCCTACATTAGATACAGCATTACTTAATAATTTTCAAATTTCAACTGGAACACCAGGATAAACATATGGACCATAAAATTTCGGATGTTTTGCTGTTTTTTTATATATTAAAATAGTTAAATTACCTGTTAAAGTTAACTTATTAGTTATATTAAACACACCACCATCAAGTCAACTACTATTTAAAGGTTGTCAATTAGTATTTAAATAATTTTCATTTTTAAATTGTTCTCTATTTTTAATATTATTATCTTTTTCTAATTGAATTAATATTTGTTGTATTTCTTTTTTATGACATTTTTTAATTAAATCTAAATAAGTAAATGGATTTAATTAATGGTAAATATCTTCAACTTTATTTGTAATTTTATTATATTTATCAGTAATATAATTAATTGGCTTTAATACTTTATTGTGAACTTGATTAACTCTATTAATTAAATTTACAAATTTACTTATTAAGGGTTTATTTTCTAAACTAGATACTAATAAAGTTAAAACTCGTAAAATTAGTAAGTTCATTGTTTATTAAGAGTTTTTAATTACTACATAAATCGGATTTGTTTGACCAGTAGCGTTGTTTTTGCCTTCAATTTGGACAAAAACCTTGGTATCATTTGTAATATTTATTGGTCAATCAACACCAGCACTTTCAATAAAGGAATCAAAACCACCCTCAGTTAAAGAACTATCTACGGCTTTAACTACTTTTAAAACAACATCTTTAAATTGTGGTTTTAACTGTTCTGGTGCTGCTTTTGTTGGGCCTCTAACATGAATATTTGGTTTATCTATTTTATTAATTTTACTAATATCTATTTTACTTGGTGTTGGTGCAGTGATTACATAGTCAACTGGCACTCTAAATGTTTTATTTAGATTACTTTTAGCAGTATTAATTTCATCTTTTGTTGGTTCTTTTTTTAAAATAATTTTATATGTTTTAGGATATAAAATAGTTGGTGTTACATAATGTACTTTACCGATTCATTTAGGGTTAGCAGTATCATTATCTAAAACTTGTTGAATAGTATCCATATTAATTGTATATGATCATACTTGTTTATTAATAATTAAACCATTTACATTAGTAAAATTATAACCTTTATCACGGTTAACTTGTCCTTTTGTATATGTTTTTTCTAAATGAAAGCTTTTTGATACTGGAACACCCATTGCTGTATTTTCATATAATTCACCATTAACCATCGATTTTAATTGTGCTTGTGAACCAATTACTTTTAAATAAGCGGGCGTTAACACTAAATATGATCTTCAACCTAAAACCATAAACATTTTATCTGTTGGTAAACCAAAATATAAATTACTAATTTGATTTGTTAATTCAATCAAAGTTTCATTTAATTTAAAGAATGCTCTATTTGCATCGCCAGCATTATCTGCTGTATAACTACGAAATGGAATTACTTCATATTGACCATCTGCTAAACAATAATCATAAATAGCCTGAATTAATTCACATTATAAATTAACAAATTTATTTTGCACAACACTAGAAATAGCATCAGCGATAACACCATTTTTAATATTTTGTTCTATTAATGCTAAGTCAAAAGCCTCATTAATTAATTTTAAATTAAATCTTTTATCAATCGGAACTGGAATTCTTGTTAATCCCATTGTTTGAGTTGCTCCACCATTTGGTAATGAATAATCATCTTGTCATAACACACGATGAGTTAAATTATATAATGCTTGTCCAGCATTAGGTAATAAAGCAACTTATTCTGCTGTTGCGGTTGCATATTGCATAATACTTGCATATTCATTAGACTTCTTGCATAACCTAATCTAATTATTTTAAAATTCCTATAAAATATTTTAAAATTAAAATAGAAATTATAGGAGATTAAAATTATGAAATTTGATAAATTTAATTTTATTAATGATAAAGAATTATTGCGATTAACCGGAGCGAAAAAAGTTACTTTTAATAAAATGTTAAATATTTTACAAGTAGCTGAAATAGAAAAATTTAAAAAAGGTGGCAAAACTAATAAATTATCACCAGAAAATCGGCTACTGACGATTTTATCGTATTGACGAGAATATCGGACCTATTTTCATCTTGCTAAAAGTTTTGATATTAGTGAATCTAGTTGTTATCGCAATATCAAGTGAATTGAAGATATTTTAATTAAACACTCTGATTTTCAACAAATCGCTGGTAAAAAATCACTAATAAATGATTATTTTAATGATAAAACTATTATTATTGATGTTACCGAAACCCCAATCCAACGCCCAAAAAAAGACAAAAACAATCTTATTCTGGTAAAAAGAAAAAACACACCATTAAAACACAAGTAATTATCGAACAAGAAACCAAAAAAATTATTGCAACAAGTTTTTCGCTTGAAAAAAAATGATTATGCTTTATTTAAAGAATCAAAAATCTCAATTTTAAAAAATACCAAATTAATAGTTGATATTGGTTATCAAGGAATTCAAAAAATTCACAATAATGTTCTAATATCTACAAAAAAACAAAGAAAAACCCTTTAAATAAAGCACAAAAACAACGTAATAGAATATTTTCAAAAATGAGAATTATTATTGAAAATATTTTTGCTATTCTTAAAAAATTTAAAATTATTACAGAAAAATATCGTAATCGAAGAAAACGATTTAGTTTAAGATTTAATTTAATTGCTTCAATTTATAATTTGCAGTTAGTATAGAAGATTTATTTAAAATTAAAGAATTTAAATAATAAATTCATTTTTTGTTGTGGCAAAATATTAAATTTTTAAATAAAAAACATAATTAATTAAAATTATATTTTTCTATTAGTGTCTTTTTACAAATATTTGCAATTTTTTAATAGGTTACGCAAGAAGTATAATAAGACTGGCCACCCAGGGATTGTATCAACTTCAACACCACTGATGCAAGCAATTTATTTAAATAATTTAATTGCTAATCCGGCAGCACATGATTGAATTAATCGTGATCGTTTTGTATTATCTCCGGTACATGCTTCAACTTTACAATATGCGATTTTACATTTAGCTGGTTATAATTTAACTAATTGATGATTTAAAAAATTATTGTCATATTAATTAAAAAATGCCAGATCATCCAGAATATGGTGTTACTCCTGGAGCGGATAATTCTTCTGGTCCCCTAGGGCAAGCAGTTGGCTATGGAGTTGGAATGGCATTAGTTGAACAACATTTGGCAGATAAATTTAATAAACCAGTTTATAAAATCATTGACCATTATACTTATTTTTTATGTAGCGATGATGATTTGCAAGAATACGGAGCAATTGAAGCAATCCAATTAGTTGGGGTATTAAAATTAAATAAATTAATTATGTTATATGATTCAAATAATTGCCAATTAGATACAAAATGTGATGCTGTTTTAAAAATTGATTATCAACGTTTTTTTGAAGCACAAAATTGAAATTATATTCGGATTGAAAAAGCAGATGAGGATCTACCAGCAATTCAAAAATCAATTGCAAAAGTGCAAAAATCTGATAAACCAAAATTAATTGAATGTAAAACAATTGTTGGTTATTGGCATCCAAAACAAGGCCCACCTATGCATTCTTCACCATTTACTCACGACGAAACGGAACAAGTAAAAGCATTTTATGGTTTTAATCATCCTCAATTTTTTGTTGATAATGATGTTAAAAAACATTGACAATATACTTTTGCTAAACTAGGAGCAACAAAATATGAAGAATGAAATAAAAAAATAACTGCTTACAAAGCAACATTCCCAAAGGAATATGAAGAATTATTTGTAATTCCATCGGTTGATTTAAAATTTTTTGAAGCTTTATTAACAACTGATAAAGATAAAAAAGTAGGAAACCCACGAATTATTATGGGTGATGTGTTTAAATATTATCAAAAAAAGTGTTTAAATAATATGTTTGGAGGTAGTGCTGATTTGGGAACTGCAACCAAAATTATTGGTTATAATGGTTCATGAACAACATCAAAACCACAAAATAATAATGTTCATTTTTGAGTGCGTGAATTTGCCGCCGAAACAATTAGCATTGGTGTTGAATTAAACCAAGGTTTGAAAGGATTTAATTCAACATTTTTAATTTTTGCTGACTATATGTAACCATGTATTTGAATGGCTTGTATTCAAAACTTACCCGTAATTTTTGCTTTTTCACATGATTCAATAGGTGTTGGTTTTGATGGAAAATCACATCACCCAGTTGAACAATTAGCAATGCTACGAAATTTTCCGAATTTAAATTTGTTTCGTCCAGAGGATATTAAAGAAACAATTGGTTGTTTGAAAGCAAGCTTATAAGCAAAAAGTGCTCCATCAGCTTTAATCTTATCGCGAGAAGATGCAGTCGTATAAAAAATTATAGGGTAACTTATATAATTTAAGAAATTAGAACGCTTTAAGCATTTTACTTACAATATTATTTTAAACTAAACTATTTTATTGTCAATATTTATCTCTTATATTTTTTATTTTTATTATTTTTGCACACTAAAAAATAATTTTTATTTATTTAACATCTTTAAAAATAATAAATTAAAAACTAAATACTTAAATTTTGAACTTTAAGAATTTCAACTAAATTATTTTTATTAATTACAATATTTTTCATTTCTTTATTATTTTTCATATTCGTTTCACTATTAGTTTTAATCATTGAAACAGTTAATAAATTATTAAAAGTTAATTTATTATAAATTTTGCCCCCTCTACCTTTAACAATTTTTGCTTTCGAAATATCACCTTCCATATGACAACCAATATTATTAGAAATAATTTGATTACGAATACCTTTTTCATTATTTTTAATATGGCGCTGTGTAGATATAAATGGCAAATTTATATCTTGTTAAGTTAATAATAAAATATTTTTAATAAATTGCAACAACTTTTTCAGAAAAAATTAAATTTTTGTAATTTTATCTTATTTTATTCATATTTAATCACACTAAAAATAATTTATTAAATTTTAACTAATAAATTTATTTAAAATTTTGTAAAAACATTGTCTTTGCACTTAATCAATTTAAACATGGTCGGAGTTTATCATTTATAACATTAACTACTCAATCTATCATTTTTTGACTAATATTATTAAAATCAATTCCCTTATAAAGTAAATATCTAAATTCGCCGTTCATATGCTCAATTAATGGTTTTTGTTGTGGTTTACTGGGGTCACAAAAATAAACTTGTGTTTCAGTAAATATTTCCATTTCTCTTCATTTACTAAATTCTTTTCCTCTATCAGTTATTATTCCTTTAATTTTCCTAATTAAATTATTTTTTTTAACAATCTCTTTAAATTTTTCTAAAACTTCATTAGCAGTATTATTTTTTAATTTCATTACAAAATAATTTTTACTTGATTGTTCTACTAAAACTAAATTACTAGATTGATCGTCTTTTCCCACAACAGTATCCATTTCAAACCATCCAACATTAGAAACTTTATTTTCAATATCTCAAATTGATTTAAATTTAGTTAATTTACCACGATTATCAGGTTTTCCTTTTGTTTTATATTTTTTACCACGATGGGGTAAATTTTCTTTTTTTAATCCAAATTCACCTAAGCAAATTCATTTATACAATGTTTTAACACAAGCAGGAAATTTAACACCAAACTCCAAGAAATAACGATAAATCAATTGTTCGGGTATATCGCGGTATTTATTAAATCTTATTTTAATAAAATCTAACTGCTCTTTTGTAAATTTAGGTAGTTTTTTAATACATTTTTTACGTTTTTGTTTATAATATTTTTGTGCTTGATATAGATTATAATCTTGTATATTTTTAAATCGATTAATTTCTCTTTTAACAGTATTAATTCCACGACCCGTTTGTCGTGATATTTCATATAAATTAATTGTGCCATTTTTCTTTTTACAAGTATCAGATAACAATAAATCCTTAAATAAATCTCGTTCATCAAATATTAAATGTTTAAATTTTCTCATTTTTATACAAATTTCTTTCATTTTTTCTTATAATGTATTGTATATAAAATAAAAAGGTCAATAAATATGCAAGAATTTAGTAAAATTAATAATAAAAAACGAATTACTAGTTATGAACATTTAAATAAAAAATATGATTTAAATTTTAGTGACTATAATTTTGGTTTTGATTGAGAAGTATTTAAAGACTTTGTTGGTGATAGTTATGCCCGATATTTTACTTCGCCAAGTTTTTTTAAGTTTGTTTCAGCGGGGCGCGGTACTAATAAAACATGAAATCATTTAGTAGAAAAATTATTTTTTGCTTGTAATTTTACCGATGCTTCATCTGATATTTTACGAAGATACGCCAACACCCACGAAGATACCACGTTTGGTGATACAATTAATGTCTGTAATTATTTATATTATAAAATATGGGATTGATATAGAACCCGACAATGAAAATGGCATTGTTTGACCTAAAAATGTTAAAGAAGGTGGTGAAATTGTTTTTCCTAGTGGTGTTCGCATTGCCTTTGCTGGTTATGATAATGGTAATAAAATTATGGAAAAAGTTGGTAAAGGTAGTGGTATTATATCGGCGTGAACAGATGAAATGATACATGCTGAAGAAAAAGAAATTTTAACGGACAAAGAACTAGATAAAAAATATAATAATTTAAGAGTTTCAATGTTTCGTTCTAAAAGTTTAAAAGTATCTTATAAAAAATACACGGATGAAAATGATAATAAACAATATAATTTAGATAATCCTATTCCAGTAAAAGAATTATCTTGGACATTTCAAGAATGAGACAACATAGCAAAACAATACATAACAGTAAAAACATATTTTCATAAAACATATTCTAATCAATTTACTTTTAACCCTTTTGATAAATACCATGTCTTTTATGAAAAATTTGTAACGCCATTTTTACCTTTAAATGAAAGAATTAAAAACATTTTAAAAAAACACAATCAAGTATATTCAGAAAATACACAGGCATTTAATGGCTTGGGTGTTTTTAATTTAAGATTAACAATGGGTGCTGTTTGAAATAAAATACCTGATATTACTAAAAAACTTGTTTTAACAAATAAAGAAGAACGACCTGATTTATTTGAACTTGAATATTATGGTTTTGAATATAATGACAATGAATCCAGTATTTATGTTTTACGAAATTATTGTAAATATATTAAAGATTATAATCTACAAGATTTTTATAATTCTAATACAAAAAATTATCAATTTGATAGTTATTCAGTTGGTGTTTATTATGCTAATGGTAGTGAAGACCATACGATATTTTTATTTAGTGGTTATAAAATAGACTTCTTGCATAACCCATTAAAATAATTTCAAATATTTGTAAAAAGGGGTTAATATAAAATTATAATTTTAATTAATTATGTTTTTTATTTAAAAATTTAATATTTTGCCACAACGAAAAATTATTTTATTATTCAAATTCGTTAATTTTAAATAAATCTTTTATGATAACTATAATAATTGTAAATTATAAATTGAAGCAATTAAATTAAATCTTAAACTAAATCGTTTTCTACGATTTCTATATTTTTCTGTAATAATTTTAAATTTTTTAAGAATAGCAAAAATATTTTCAATAATAATTCTTATTTTTGAAACTAGTCTATTATGTTGTTTTTGTTCTTTATTTAAATGTTTTTTCTTAGTTTTCTTTGTGGGCATTATAACATTATTGTGAATTTTTTGTATTCCTTGATAACCACTATCAACTATTAATTTGGTATTTTTTAAAATTGCGATTTTTGATTCTTTAAATAAAGCATAATCTTGTTTTTTACCAAGTGAAAAACTTGTTGCAATAATTTTTTTGGTTTCTTGTTCGATAATTACTTGTGTTTTAATAGTGTGTTTTTTCTTTTTACCAGAATAAGATTGTTTTTGTCTTTTTTTGGGCGTTGGATTGGGGTTTCGGTAGCATCAATAATAATATTTTTATCATTAAAACAATCATTTATTAGTGCTTTTTTACCAGAAACTTGCTGAAAATCAGGGTGTTTAATTAAAATATCTTCAATTTACTTGATATTGCTATAACAATTAGCTTCACTAATTCTGAAATTTTTTCCAAGATGAAAATAAGTTCGATATTCTCGTCAATACGATAAATTCATCAATAATCGATTTTCTAGTGATAATTTATTAGCTTTGCCACCTTTTTTAAATTTTTCTATTTCATCTACTTGTAAAATATCTAACATTTTATTAAAAAAATCTTGTTTTATTCCTGTTAATCTTAATCATTCTTTATCATTAATATTTTTAAATTCATCAAATTTCATAATTTAATATCCTCATAAATTATATTTTATAATAATATTTTAATAATAAAACCAGGTATCGCAAGAAGTCTAATCTTCTAAATTAACATTTTTATTATTTTTTTCTTGTAAAGATCCAAAATTAAATAATGAAGTTTCTTGCAAAGAAGCAATATTACAATGACGAGTTAAAAAACTAGGTTGTTGTAATGGTTGGTTAATTGCTGTTTGTCATTCTTCTTTTAACTTTTCAATATTTTTAGAAATACCAAGATTTGGATTTGCTTTATATAGATTTTTAAATTTTTTCATTCATTAAAATTATCTAATTCATATATTCAAGGTAAAAAATTATCGTTTTGATAAATATTATTTAATACTTTTTCAGCATATTCATATCTCTCATCATAAATACTCTCACGAGTACTTCCGATTGTTGTAATTAAAAGCATTAATGTATTTTTTCTTTTTGATGTTGCTGATTTAATAACATCATATAAGTCTCTTTTTTTCATAGCTGCCAATTCATCTAAAATTACTACATATGGATTTAAACCATCTAATGTTTTATCTTCTGATGCTAATGGCTGAAAATGTGATCAATCTCTTAAAAATTCTATTTTATCCCTTGTTATTTTTAATTTATTATTTAATCATTCTTCTTGTCTAATCATATTTTTAACTTAATCAAAAATAATTTTTGCTTGCTCTTTTTTTGTTGCAACTGTATATATAATTGCTCTTTTTTCGTTATCTAATAACAAACATTTTAAAGCAATAGCAGATGATAGGGTTGATTTACCATTCCCCCTACCAACAACCAATAATGCTTCTTTAAATATACGAATATTAGTTTCCTTTTCGTAAAAACCAAATAATGCTTCTATAAATGCTTTTTGTCATAATTCTAATTTAAAATTTTGTCCTGCATATTAACCAGTTGAAAGATGACAAAATATTTCTATAAAAATTATTGCACCACTTGCTTGTTTTTTATTAAAATAAAACCTTTTACTATTTTTTAATTCATTAACTAAATTAGATACTATCTTTTTAATTTTCAAACAAACAATATCTTCGTTTTTTTTAATTCACTCATTATATAATTATAAATTAGTTTTATTATTTATCGTTTTTTCAAACATAAATTATTTTTCTTCTAATTGTAGAATTTCATCTAATAGATTATTGTTTGTTTGTAATATAGGCGATACTTCAATTTTTTCATTACCTTCTTTTATTCATTTTTCAATAATTATATAGTGACTTTTATAATTTTTTAACATTGAATTATATTCTGACAAAATTGGATTTTTTTCTTGTCTTTTATTCCCGCGAATATTTTCAACATCAATATAATAATTATCTAATTGACGAATTTTTTTATCGATATCATAAATTAATCATTCAATTTTACAAAATGTTTTAAGGAAATTAATTTTTGATTTATCTAAATCAACATTATTATTAATTAATATTTTTTTATAATCTTTAAAAAGATTATTTATTTATTTTTCACCTTTTAAATTTAGTTCATTTTCGTTTAAAATTGCTTTATTTTTATTCATTTTTGGGTTATTTTTATTCATTTTTAAGATATTTTTTACCAATTTTTTATTGTTTTTTTTGCTTTCCATTAATAAAACCCCTTATTTTTAAATGTTTTTTTATTATTTTACATAATTTATTTCATCACTGTAAATTGTAAATGCCAAATCATAAAAAGTTAACTATTAATTTAGTTAACTTTTTTAAGTTAATTATAGGAGGTTGAAATTATGCAAACAAAGCAATATTTTATTTTGCGGTCGTTAGTGAAAAAATATGGTAGTAAGAAAAGGGTTGAGGTTTTGGTATAAAAAGTATTTTTTTAATGTTATTGATGAATTTAAAACACTAATAAATCAGGATTTTTAAAAATTTATCCAATTATTTTATTTATATTTTTTATAAAACCTCAACTTTTGTAATGCTATCAAAAATATGGCAAAGATATTTTTATTAACACTGTCAATAAGATTGCAAATGATATTGAAATTAAAAAGTAAAGAATAAATTATTCCGCGTAATTTATTAGCGGATAATTTATTCAATAATGTTTTTTAAGTGAAGCAAAGCGACAACGAGCGGAGCGAGTTTGAAAATTTCAATTTTTTAATTTATCGAAAGGAGTTATATCGTGCCAGTATGATTAACGTGAATATTTAGTATTTTGATTTTGTTAGGCATTTTTGCGTGAATTGGTTTATCAATTTATCAAAAAATTCGACAAATTCAAGGTAAGAAAAAAAAAAGAACTTGAAAAAAAGGAGGATAGAAAATAATGAATTTATTAACTGAAACAGTTACAAAAATCGGTTTTGGTGATGGAATGAATTCCATTTGAACTGGTTTAGGTAATGCAATGGGTAAAGTAAAAGATGCTGTATATGGTATTTTACCGCAATTAATGACCTTTTTAGGTGATGCGTGAATTATTTTAATTCCATTTGGATTATTTATTATTATTAAGATATTAAACTTTTTCCGTCATATGGTTAAAGGATTTTAATAGAATATAATACTATATTCTAAGTTATTTTAAACAAAACTAAGGCACACTAGTTTATTCATTTTTTATTAATTTATTTTATATAACTATTACTTTAAAACTTAATAGTATTTTTCATTGGGCCAATTTTTACTATTTTATATATCTAACATTGTTAATAACATTGTTTATTAAACATTAAATAAACAATATATTAGCATTATGTATAACATTGTTAACAATCAGTGTTTTTATCAATAAATAAGCAATATATAAACATTAAATATAACATTGTTTATTAAACAAATATTTAGTTAGGAGTTGATAAAATTGAGTAATTTTGTTAAGAAAAATCAGAATATAGCAAATTATTTTATTTCTAAGGAACTTATACCTTTTGAAACAGATAAAGCAAGTTTTATAAATTTACCTAATCATAATCGCCATATTGGTTTTTGAATGAGTAATAAGTTTATTTATCCTAGTCAAAAACATTCAGAACAAGTAGCAATCGGTTTAATTTATGATAATTCTTATCGTATTGTGAAATATGATGAAAACTTAAAACAACACGATTGAAAATGTTTAACCGGAACAGAAATAATTGATTTGTATAATAGACTTCTTGCGATACCTGGTTTTATTATTAAAATATTATTATAAAATATAATTTATGAGGATATTAAATTATGAAATTTGATGAATTTAAAAATATTAATGATAAAGAATGATTAAGATTAACAGGAATAAAACAAGATATTTTTAATAAAATGTTAGATATTTTACAAGTAGCTGAAATAGAAAAATTTAAAAAAGGTGGCAAAGCTAATAAATTATCACTAGAAAATCGATTATTGATGACTTTATCGTATTGACGAGAATATCGAACTTATTTTCATCTTGGAAAAAATTTCGGAATTAGTGAATCTAATTGTTATCGCAATATCAAGTGAATTGAAGATATTTTAATTAAACACCCTGATTTTCAGCAAGTTGCTGGTAAAAAAGCGCTAATAAATGATTATTTTAATGATAAAACTATTATTATTGATGCTACCGAAAACCCAATCCAACGCCCAAAAAAAGACAAAAACAATCTTATTCTGGTAAAAAGAAAAAACACACTATTAAAACACAAGTAATTATCGAACAAGAAACCAAAAAAATTATTGCAACAAGTTTTTCGCTTGGTAAAAAACACGATTATGCTTTATTTAAAGAATCAAAAATCGCAATTTTAAAAAATACCAAATTAATAGTTGATAGTGGTTATCAAGGAATACAAAAAATTCACAATAATGTTATAATGCCCACAAAGAAAACTAAGAAAAAACATTTAAATAAAGAACAAAAACAACATAATAGACTAGTTTCAAAAATAAGAATTATTATTGAAAATATTTTTGCTATTCTTAAAAAATTTAAAATTATTACAGAAAAATATCGTAATCGAAGGAAACGATTTAGTTTAAGATTTAATTTAATTGCTTCAATTTATAATTTACAATTATTATAGTTATCATAAAAGATTTATTTAAAATTAACGAATTTGAATAATAAAATAATTTTTCGTTGTGGCAAAATATTAAATTTTTAAATAAAAGACATAATTAATTAAAATTATAATTTTATATTAACCCCTTTTTACAAATATTTGAAATTATTTTAATGGGTTATGCAAGAAGTCTAATAAATATAAACAAAACTATTTTATTCTTATGCATAAAGTATTATTCCAAAATGAACCTAAAAAAGTAAAAACAAATAATAACAATAATTTAATAAATTGAAATGACGAAAAAGTAGAACAATTAATTCGTGATTGGAGGAATTATAAAATGGAAGTTAAATTAATAGAAGAATTATATAAAGAAAATAGAATAAAATATGAAAAAAATAAAGGTTATAAATTATGTGATAATGGTTATATTTTTCATCATCCAATTAAAAATTATTTAAAAGTAGTTGGTTGTTCTAATAATTTTATAAAATCTAAGATTTCTTATATATCTTTTTCTTGCAAAAATAAAATTAAATTTTTATGTAAAAAATGTTATAAAAGTTTTAAAAAAGAGTCAAATTGTGTTTTATCAATTTATGATGAACAATGTTATAAAAAACCTATTCAAATTAATATAAAAGATTTTAATTATGAAATTGAATATCAATGAATATGGTAAATATTTTTTATAGAGGTTTTTATAATGAGTTTATATAATTATTGAGTTCAATTTGTTAGTTATATTATTAGTTCAAATGCCCCTGAATTTTTATATGTTATATCGTTTGTGTTATTTATCATTTTATTTTTTGGAATGTTTTTTAAACTTATTCAGAAAATGTGAAGTTTTTAAAGATGCAAAATGATTGAGAAAAATTAAAAGAGTTTTTTATTCATATCTTTTTATTTATAGATAAAACGAATGTTGAAACTATTACAACTTGAAATTTAACGCAAAATGAATATTTAAATCTGATGGTCGGTGTTTGAATTGTAATTTTGTTTTTAACTTGGTTCTTATTGTGAATGATTTTTAAAATAGTCGGATATTTTAAATAATAGACTTCTTGCGATACCTGGTTTTATTATTAAAATATTATTATAAAATATAATTTATGAGGATATTAAATTATGAAATTTGATGAATTTAAAAATATTAATGATAAAGAATTATTAAGATTAACAGGAATAAAACAAGATATTTTTAATAAAATGTTAGATATTTTACAAGCAGCTGAAATAGAAAAATTTAAAAAAGGTGGCAAAGCTAATAAATTATCACTAGAAAATCGATTATTGATGACTTTATCGTATTGACGAGAATATCGAACTTATTTTCATCTTGGAAAAAATTTCGGAATTAGTGAAGCTAATTGTTATCGCAATATCAAGTGAATTGAAGATATTTTAATTAAACACCCTGATTTTCAGCAAGTTGCTGGTAAAAAAGCACTAATAAATGATTATTTTAATGATAAAACTATTATTATTGATGTTACCAAAACCCCAATCCAACGCCCAAAAAAAGACAAAAACAATCTTATTCTGTTAAAAAGAAAAAACACACCATTAAAACACAAGCAATTATCGAACAAGAAACCAAAAAAATTATTGCACCAATTTTTTCGCTTGGAAAAAAACATTATTATGCTTTATTTAAAGAATCAAAAATCGCAATTTTAAAAAATACCAAATTAATAGTTGATAGTGGTTATCAAGGAATTCAAAAAATTCACAACAATGTTCTAATACCTACAAAAAAAAGAAAAACCCTTTAAATAAAGTACAAAAACAACATAATAGACTAGTTTCAAAAATAATAATTATTATTGAAAATATTTTTGCTATTCTTAAAAAATTTAAAATTATTACAGAAAAATATAGAAATCGTAGAAAACGATTTAGTTTAAGATTTAATTTAATTGCTTCAATTTATAATTTACAATTATTATAGTTATCATAAAAGATTTATTTAAAATTAACGAATTTGAATAATAAAATAATTTTTCGTTGTGGCAAAATATTAAATTTTTAAATAAAAAACATAATTAATTAAAATTATAATTTTATATTAACCCCTTTTTACAAATATTTGAAATTATTTTAATGGGTTATGCAAGAAGTCTATTTAAAATTAAAGAATTTAAATAATAAATTCATTTTTTGTTGTGGCAAAATATTAAATTTTTAAATAAAAAACATAATTAATTAAAATTACATTTTTCTATTAGTGTCTTTTTACAAATATTTGCAATTTTTTAATAGGTTACGCAAGAAGTCTATTATTAATAAAATTAAATTTATCAAATTTCATAATTTGAATCTCCTATAATTTCTATTTTAATTTAAAAATATTTTATAGGAATTTTAAAATAATTAGATTAGGTTACGCAAGAATTCTATTGAACATTTATTTTATTGATGTTATAATGACAACAAATAAATTGCTACACTTCATAGTACAATTTACAAATTTAAATCAATCTCAAAATCAATTTTTATCTTTATAAAAAATAAAAAACCTTTTAAAATTAGCAATAACTTTAAAAAGTATTTTTTTAGTGTATCAAAATTCATAAATTTATAAATTATTTCTTCAAATAAAAATTATGTTTTTAAAAAAAGTTGAATTTTTCTTTAATTTTGTCGAAAACTCTTGATATTTATAGAATATACCTAATTTTAGGTATATTTTTAATATATAGAGGTAAATAATTGATGGAAAAAATAATTACAGAATTAAAAAACAGTTTTACAGATGATCAATTTTTAGAATTTTATGAAAAAATAAAAAAAGAAGTAAAGGTAATCAAAAAACAAAAACGTTTAAATGAAATTGATCAAAAATTTAGAGATAAAGGCATTACATGTCCTAATTGCAAATCTTTTCATTGTGTTAAAAATGGTCATAATCCTGAAGGAAAACAAAAATATTTATGTAAAAAATGTCGTGCTAGTTTTGATGCTTTTCGTCATCATTTTACTTATTGAAGTCATTTAAATTATGAACAATGAAATTTATTAATTCAAATTGCATTATTAGGACAATCTAGCAAAATAATTTCTCGTTTTATTAAAACAACCCCAAAAACTGCTTGGTATAATCGACAAAAATTAATGCAATCAAAACAATTAGAAAATACCCAATTAAAATTTAAAAAATTAAATGGTCAAATTCAAATGGATGAAACATTTATTAAAGAAATCCATAAAGGTAATTTTAAAGATAAATTTGATAAACGAAAAACTCATCTCGATCCATTTTCAACCAATACCAAATGCTGTATTCAAATGGCAGTTGATAGCAATAATAATATTTTTGTTCAATCTACCAATACCAAACGATTACAAAAACAATGAATTATTGAAAATATGAATAAGCAATTGATTAAAGAAAAATCAACGATTATTTCTGACATGCAACCACTATATTTATTAGTAGCAAAACAAACAAATTCTACTCTATATTCCACCAAAACTAGTACAAACCCTGATACTAGTTATCGAAAGTTAAATAAGATTAATAAATTACAATCCAGTCTTAAAGAAGCCTTAATTCATTATCATGGTTTGGGTTTCACTAATATTCAAAATTATTTAAAGCTCTGAAAATGAAAATACCAACATAAAGGTTTAACACCAAACCAACAATCAACGGTATTATATTTTAACGTTTAAAAAATTTAAAACAAAATCATAATCTTACACAAAATTAGTTTTTAAATTGTCATATTGATGATTTTTTTTATTTCATCAAGAGTTTTCGACAAAATTAAAGGAATTTTTTATAAATTTTGTTATCATTTAGTCATAAGCTAAACTTAATTTGTTTCTAATTACTTAATTTTATTAAAAACATCAAAATAATGTATACTACCATGATGAATATATTAATGATGTTAAAAAATGAAATAAATGATATTCAAGTCGTAAAGAAAAAGATATAATAGACTTCTTGCATAACCCATTAAAATAATTTCAAATATTTGTAAAAAGGGGTTAATATAAAATTATAATTTTAATTAATTATGTCTTTTATTTAAAAATTTAATATTTTGCCACAACGAAAAATTATTTTATTATTCAAATTTGTTAATTTTAAATAAATCTTTTATGATAACTATAATAATTGTAAATTATAAATTGAAGCAATTAAATTAAATCTTAAACTAAATCGTTTTCTACGATTTCTATATTTTTCTGTAATAATTTTAAATTTTTTAAGAATAGCAAAAATATTTTCAATAATAATTCTTATTTTTGAAACTAGTCTATTATGTTGTTTTTGTTCTTTATTTAAATGTTTTTTCTTAGTTTTCTTTGTGGGCATTATAACATTATTGTGAATTTTTTGTATTCCTTGATAACCACTATCAACTATTAATTTGGTATTTTTTAAAATTAAGATTTTTGATTCTTTAAATAAAGCATAATCATGTTTTTTTTCAAACGAAAAACTTGTTGCAATAATTTTTTTGGTTTCTTGTTCGATAATTACTTGTGTTTTAATAGTGTGTTTTTTCTTTTTACCAGAATAAGATTGTTTTTGTCTTTTTTTGGGAGTTGGATTGGGGTTTCGGTAACATCAATAATAATAGTTTTATCATTAAAATAATCATTTATTAGTGCTTTTTTACCAGCAACTTGCTGAAAATCAGGGTGTTTAATTAAAATATCTTCAATTAACTTGATATTGCGATAACAAATAGATTCACTAATTCCGAAATTTTTTCCAAGATGAAAATAAGTTCGATATTCTCCTCAATACGATAAAGTCATCAATAATCGATTTTCTAGTGATAATTTATTAGCTTTGCCGCCTTTTTTAAATTTTTCTATTTCAGCTACTTGTAAAATATTTAACATTTTATTAAAAATATCTTGTTTTATTCCTGTTAATCTTAATCATTCTTTATCATTAATATTTTTAAATTCATCAAATTTCATAATTTAATATCCTCATAAATTATATTTTATAATAATATTTTAATAATAAAACCAGGTATAGCAAGAAGTCTATTATTTTATAAATCAAAAATTGTTCGTAAATAATCCTTATAAAAATTTTGTAAAACTGTAAACATACTATTTAATAATTTTTCAAATTGATTTTTATTAGTATTTTTTTCATCAATTAAAACATCTCTAAAATTAATTAATTTTAAACCAAAAAAATTAATTAAAACAGTATCATATTGTAAATTATCAATATAACCACTTTCAATAAAATTACTACGATTTTGAAACACAGGTACCAAAGCATATGCAAAAAGAGCTTTTAAAAATTTATTAATATCAATTTGACCTTTCATCTGTTCATAATATTTAATATTTCCATTTTCTAAATATAAATTAGTATTTCCATCAAAATTAAATATGTTATCCTTATCTTTCATAAAAGTAAACAAAAAACCTAATTTAGTTTCTTTAACAAAATTAGTCATACCATCACTCGCTGTCTTAGTGTGTGTTAATTATAAACCGCCAGCAATAATGTTATTATTTTTATCAATTGTTAAAATCATCCGATAAATTGATTTTTTAATAAAATACATAGCAGTATATCTTTCACTTTCATCAACAATTTCAAAATCAAAGATTATACGTTGTGTGCCAACAATAGAACTCTCATAATCGGGGTTACCCCCTTGTTGAACTCTAATATTTTTTTGAATAATAACATCTAAATAATTATTTAAAAAATCCTTAACTTTTTGTTTATAAATATCTATTTCAAATTTAACATTACTGTTGCTATCAATTTCGGGTAAATTAGGTTCACCAACGCCATCCCAACGATAAACTGTTTTAAAATAAGTTCCATCGTCTTCTTTTCAAACACTAATATTTCTTATTTCTGGAACTCTTATAAGCAAGTCATATCCACTACCAAATTTGGTTTTTTGTAATCTTGTATCACCAGTTATTAAAATAATTTCTTTACTATTATTAAATTTATTAATATTTCAATTACTATTTTTGCTATCACGTCACACCACAAAATAATATTTATTATCAATTTTATTAAATGGTTTCTCTTGTGAACATTGTTGTTTTCAATTACCAAAATTAAAATTTAATTTAACTTCCTGTAAATCATTGATATTTGTTTTTAATTTATTTAATATTTGAGTTAAATTATATTTATTTGTAAAAGAGTAAATAAAATTAATTAATTCTTTTAAAAATTGTTTTCTATCAACATCATAAAACTTATCAATACTATATTGTTTAGCATAATTATCTCAATTTTTATATAAATCCATAAATTTATCACTAGGTTTATCATAATAAACACCAGTCGAATAACTATCCTTTAAAAAATCTAAGTATCATTTATCATTATAAGTTAATGATTTTGATTTTTTTAAAGTAGGATTAATAAAATAATTGGTGTTACTTCAATTTTCAAAAAAAGTGCTGCGTAAAAACATCGTATTAATAAAATCAGTTTCATTAATATCAGTTTCTACACTTCGCTTTGTTCTTGCTTTTTCTTCTGTTTGTTGTGATTGATGGTTTTGTTGTAATGTCATCGCCCCTAACGAGAAAAAAGAAATCAACAAAATTAGTATAAACGAAAATAATACTAAAAACTTACGCATTATTTTTTACCAACTTATTTTTACGATGTTCTTTTATTAATTTGATAATTTCATTAAATAAATAACCATAAAAATAATGAATTATTAAGATATATCACAATATATCAAATCATAAACCATAAATTATATAACCATTTATACCAGCATATTTTTCTTTTAATTCTTCAATCGTTGAAACTGTATTTAATATATATACAAGCGTTAACGAAAAACTTATAATAAGATATAAAATTAAATCAACCCAAGAAATAAATAAACCATTTTGTTTCTTTTCTTTTTTATTTTCTACATTACTTTTCATAAATTCAACTCCTAACTATATAATGTTTTTGAAATAATAAAACCAATAATATATAAACTTAATATTGTTAACATTAACGGGTGACTAAATAAAATCGCCATTTTACCAAAAATAGATAATAATCAAGTATCAGAATTATATAAATCCATAATAATATTTTTTGCTGATGTCAACTGATTAATAATAACTGTAATAAAACCAGTTCCAAATATAGCGATTGCCGCTACCAATAAAACTAACTTAATCATATAAAATCAACTCCTTACTTATTTTTTTATTCTTTTAGTGCTATGAATTCTTTTAAATCCTTGTTCTCTTGTTTTTGCTTGTCTTACTAAACTTGATAACTGTTGTTTATTGCGACTAACTTTAAATTGTTTTCGTTCTTTAATGTGTTTTTGTAAACCTTGTTTAGTATTAGAAACGCCCCGAACAGTAGCACCATATAGTTTAGAACTATTAATAACGCCACTTTTAACTGTTGAACCTAAATCGTTATAATTAGTTGATGTTCCGTGAATAGCATAAATTGATAACTTAATAACCATAAAAAAGATTGAAAAATAAGCAATCGTTATATTTGTCATTGGTAATTTTGTATTTCAAATCACATCAAAAACAAATAAAAAAGTATCAAAAATAAAACTAAAAATCTTATTTCAATTATCGTTATTAATGCTTTCACTTAATAAATTACTCATTTTTTATTTTTCCTTTCCCTTTTTTTTGCTTTTAAATTTTCTTTCAAAATATCAATATCAAACAATTCTAAGCGTTATTTATTGTTTAATTTTGATATATCTTTTCAAAAGTATTCTTTTTTATTAATAACTTCATCATTTTTTAAATCACAAACAAAACTTAATCAATAACTATCATATTTATTGGCAAATTCAAGCGGAATAATTATCTTAAAAAACCGAATTCCTAAACCAACATCTGATTTATGTTTTGCTCTTTTACCTTATGCTGTTCGTTCTACTGATTTTGTTTTTCAAATTTAATAATCCGTAATATCTTGGAAAATACCAATTTGCATAACAAAACTACGATTAAAAATATTACCTAATTTTGACTTAATAGGTTTTTTTAATGAAATCGGAATAATAATACCACTTGCTAAATGACGAATATTATTTCACATCATACCCTCACGCTATACGGTAAAAATCGCTCTATTTTTAAAATGTCTTGCTAAAACAATCCACACACTTTTACCACCATGAACTTTTTTAACTTCGTGGGGACTAGTTCCATCAATATATAAAAAACTCTCATCAAACAAAATTAAACTATCATCAGGTGGTACTAATTTAGTTCTATCAGTAAAATCTAAGTTATTAAAAGTTAAAAGTTTTATTGCATCGTCTTCAATTGGATAATTACTATAAATTTTCTTCGTTAAAAGTTTCATAACTTGTGATAAAAAAGTTAAAAGTAATGTTTTACCAGTTCCTAATTTACCAATAATTACTGATAATGGATTATCTCAAATAAAGTAAACTAAACGAAAGACATTTAACTAATAAAAAATATTTTTTCAAACTCACCAAACAAAATAAAAACACTGCAAAGCAAACAATAGTCAGAATACTAAACCAGTATAATTTAATGAAATTATTCAAAGTAATAAATCAATTAAACTAAACAAAACCATTGAACCACTAATATAACAAAAATTTATTAGAAAAAATACAAACTTTTTCATTTTACCTCCAATAGTTATTTACAATTAAACTAGTATTATTATGGTTTTCTCTCCCCACAAATCAAAAAAGAGAATGATAAAAATTAAGAAAATTTTAAAAATAATTTCAATATTATTGCCTATTATTGGAATTATAAACTTTTTAATTAATCCTATCGGAAAATTAATTACTACAATTAATTTTGTAGAATGAATATTTAAAAATATTAGTCAAATAAATGCAAAAGAAATATTTTTTACAACATTATTTATATTAATAATTCCTGCATTCATAATGAAAATATATATTATATTCAAAAAAAGATTTTAAAATTTTGCGGGGAGAGAAAACCATAATAATAACAAAATTTAATTATTTAAAATAACTAACTATTTTAAAAACCATTCACAATAAAAACCACGTTAAAAACAAAATTACAATTCAAACACCAACCATTAGAGTTAAATATTCATTTTGAGTTAAATTTCAAGTTGTAATAGTTTCAACATTCGTTTTATCTATAAATAAAAAAACATGAATAAAAAACTCTTTTAATTTTTCTCAATCATTTTGCATCTTTAAAAACTCCACATTTTTTGAATAAGTTTAAAAAACATTCCAAAAAATAAAACGATAAATAATACAAAGGATGTTACATATAAAAATTCAGGGGCATTTGAACCAATAATATAAGTAATAAATTGAACTCAATAATTATATAAACTAATTATAAAAACCTCTATAAAAAATATTTACCATATTCATTGATATTCAATTTCATAATTAAAATCTTTTATATTAATTTGAATAGGTTTTTTATAACATTGTTCATCATAAATTGATAAAACATAATTTGATTCTTTTTTAAAACTTTTATATCATTTTTTACATAAGAATTTAATTTTATTTTTGCAAGAAAAAGATATATAAAAAAAACTTAGATTTTATAAAATTACTAGAACAACCAACTATTTTTAAATAATTTTTAATTGGATGATGAAAAATATAACCATTGTCACATAATTTATAACCTTTATTTTTTTCGTAATTTATTCTATTTTCTTTATATAATTCTTCTATTAATTTAACTTCCATTTTATAATTCCTCCAAATCACGAATTAATTGTTCTACTTTTTTGTCATTTCAATTTATTAAATTATTGTTGTTATTTGTTTTTACTTTTTGAGGTTCACCAGGGAATAATACTTTTTTCATTTGTATAAAATAATTTTGTTTATATTGATTATACAAATTAATTATTTGTGTTCCAGTTAAATATTTCCAAACATGTCGTTTTAAATTTTCATCATATTTCACAATAGAATAAGAATTATCATAAATCAAACCAATAGCTACTTGTTCAGAATGTTTTTCACTAGGATAAATAAATTTATTACTCAATCAAAAACCAATATGGCGATTATGATTAGGTAAATTTATAAAACTTGCTTTATCTGTTTCAAAAGGAATAAGTTCCTTGCTAATAAAATAATTTTCTATATTTTGATTTTTATTAACAAAACCACTCAATTTTTTCAACTCCTTTATAACAATTTAAACAATAAAATTCATCAAATCGTAATCTTTTCATATCATTAAAACAAGTTTCACATTTATATTCAAAATAATTAATCATTACTTATCATCTCCTAACTAAATGTTTGTTTAATAAACAATGTTATATTTAATGTTTATATATTGTTTATTTATTGATAAAAACATTGATTATTAACAATGTTATACATAATGCTAATATATTGCTTATTTAATGTTTAATAAACAATGTTATTAACAATGTTAAATATATAAAATAGTAAAAAATGGCACACTGAAAAATACTATTAAGTTTTAAAGTAATAGTTATATAAAATAAATTAATAAAAAATAAATAAACTAGTGTGCCTTAATTTTGTTTAAAATAACTTAAAATATAGTGTTATATTCTATTAAAATCCTTTAACCATATGACGGAAAAAGTTTAATATCTTAATAATAATAAATAATCCAAATGGAATTAAAATAATTCACGCATCACCTAAAAAGGTCATTAACTGCGGTAAAATACCATATACAGCATCTTTTACTTTACCCATTGCATTACCTAACCCAGTTCAAATAGAATCCATTCCAGTCCCAAAAGTAACTGCATCTGCTAAAAAATTCATTATTTTCTATCCTCCTTTTTTTCAAGTTCTTTTTTTTCTTTTTTCTTACCTTGAATTTGTCTAACTTTTTGATAAATTTATAAACCAATTCACGCAAAAATACCTAACAAAATCAAAATACTAAATATTCATGTTAATCATACTGGCATGATATAGCTCCTTTCAATAAATTAAAAAATTGAAATTTGCAAACTCGCTCAGCTCGTTGTCGCTTTGCTCCATTTAAAAAACATTATTGAATAAATTATCCGCTAATAAATTACGCGGGATAATTTATTATTTTACTTTTTAATTTCAATATCTTTTGCAATCTTATTGACAGTATTAATAACAATATCTTTACCATGTTTTTTCACTAACGACCGCAAAATAAAATATTGCTTTGTTTGCATAATTTCAACCTCCTATAATTAACTTAAAATAGTTAACTAAATTAATAGTTAACTTTTTATCGGTTGGCATTTACAATTTACAATAAAACTATTATTATTGATGTTACCGAAACCCCAATCCAACGCCCAAAAAAAGACAAAAACAATCTTATTCTGGTAAAAAGAAAAAACACACCATTAAAACACAAATAATTATCGAACAAGAAACCAAAAAAATTATTGCAACAAGTTTTTCGCTTGGAAAAAACATGATTATACTTTATTTAAAGAATCAAAAATCTCAATTTTAAAAAATACCAAATTAATAGTTGATAGTGGTTATCAAGGAATTCAAAAAATTCACAATAATGTTCTAATACCTACAAAAAAAACAAAGAAAAAACCTTTAAATAAAGTACAAAAACAACGTAATATAATAGTTTCAAAAATGAGAATTATTATTGAAAATATTTTTGCTATTCTTAAAAAATTTAAAATTATTACAGAAAAATATCGTAATCGAAGAAAACGATTTAGTTTAAGATTTAATTTAATTGCTTCAATTTATAATTTGCAGTTAGCATAGAAGATTTATTTAAAATTAAAGAATTTAAATAATAAATTCATTTTTTGTTGTTGCAAAATATTAAATTTTTAAATAAAAAACATAATTAATTAAAATTATATTTTTCTATTAGTTTCTTTTTACAAATATTTGCAATTTTTTAATAGGTTAAGCAAGAGGTCTAATTAAACATAAAAAACGAATTAAACATTTTAATAATATTTTATATGAACATAAAAAATACCCCTATTTACTTAAACGTAATTTTCATTCTAATCAAATGAATCAAAAATGATCAATTGATATTACAATAATTAAAATATATTCAGAATCATTATATTTATTTGCTATTAAAGACTTATTTAGTAATGCAATTGTTGGATACTCACTAACAGTAAGGTCAACAGTAAATTGAGTAATTAATTGTTTAAAACAAAGCTTAATTAATCGAAAAATTAAACCTGGTCAACTAATAATTAATTCTGATCAAGGCATTCATTTTACTTCACATGCATATTTTGATTTATTAAGAGATTATGGGGTAACTATAAGTATGTCTCGACGTGGAAATTGTTTAGATAATTCACCTATTGAAAATTGGTTTTCAATTTTAAAAACAGAAAATAAAAATAGACTTCTTGCATAACCCATTAAAATAATTTCAAATATTTGTAAAAATGGGTTAATATAAAATTATAATTTTAATTAATTATGTCTTTTATTTAAAAATTTAATATTTTGCCACAACGAAAAATTATTTTATTATTCAAATTCGTTAATTTTAAATAAATCTTTTATGATAACTATAATAATTGTAAATTATAAATTGAAGCAATTAAATTAAATCTTAAACTAAATCGTTTTCTACGATTTCTATATTTTTCTGTAATAATTTTAAATTTTTTAAGAATAGCAAAAATATTTTCAATAATAATTCTTATTTTTGAAACTAGTCTATTATGTTGTTTTTGTTCTTTATTTAAATGTTTTTTCTTAGTTTTCTTTGTGGGCATTATAACATTATTGTGAATTTTTTGTATTCCTTGATAACCACTATCAACTATTAATTTGGTATTTTTTAAAATTGCGATTTTTGATTCTTTAAATAAAGCATAATCGTGTTTTTTACCAAGTGAAAAACTTGTTGCAATAATTTTTTTGGTTTCTTGTTCGATAATTACTTGTGTTTTAATAGTGTGTTTTTTCTTTTTACCAGAATAAGATTGTTTTTGTCTTTTTTTGGGCGTTGGATTGGGGTCTCGGTAACATCAATAATAATAGTTTTATCATTAAAATAATCATTTATTAGTGCTTTTTTACCAGCAACTTGCTGAAAATCAGGGTGTTTAATTAAAATATCTTCAATTCACTTGATATTGCGATAACAATTAGCTTCACTAATTCCGAAATTTTTTCCAAGATGAAAATAAGTTCGATATTCTCGTCAATACGATAAAGTCATCAATAATCGATTTTCTAGTGATAATTTATTAGCTTTGCCACCTTTTTTAAATTTTTCTATTTCAGCTACTTGTAAAATATCTAACATTTTATTAAAAATATCTTGTTTTATTCCTGTTAATCTTAATCATTCTTTATCATTAATATTTTTAAATTCATCAAATTTCATAATTTAATATCCTCATAAATTATATTTTATAATAATATTTTAATAATAAAACCAGGTATCGCAAGAAGTCTAATATAACAAAATACAAAAATTTTAATGAGCTAAAAAATATGATAGATAATTATATTGTTGAGTATAATAATTATAGAAGGGTTTTAAAATTAAAAATTCCTCCAATTCAATTTGAATTAAAAAGCATTTTAAATTAAAAAAATAATTCTCAGTTATTTGAAACTGTGCAATTAAAATTTTAATTGCTTTTTATTTTTTTTTGTTATTACGAAAAGGCCCAATATTTCTTTTGTTTTTTAACTGTTTTGGGATATAATTAATATGTATTAGTTTTGAAATTTCTTGAAATGGGTGTTGATAATGAATAGTAATGATATTAAAATTTTAAAAATTAAACCAATTAAGCAAAGTGCACATAATGATCAAAGCATTGAACAGCAAGAGTTTACTTTAAATAATTATGCAACTTTTTTTCTACAAGAAAATAGTCATTTTTTTAAAAATAATTATTTTTTTACTAAAACCCAAAATGTTAATCAAAATAGTGCTTTAAATTCATTTGTACAACCACGAAAAATGATTTTAAATTTAGATAATACAAATGCATTAAAAATTTTACATCATCAAACTGAAAAGTTACAACAAGAAAAAACAAGTTTTCATCACCGATTAAATAAAATTAAATCAACTTTTGATGAAAAAATTAAATTGGATAATGAAGAACATTTATGTGGGCCACCTAATATTACAAAAAACATTGATTTATTAAATTTTAATAAGAAAAATAATGATACTCAATTTAACAATGAACCTGTTGAGGTTAAAATTGATCATACAGAAGTTAAAGCACAAGCTCGTGCTGTTGCTCAAAAAATAATGCAAAAAGATGAATAAAAATTAAATAAGTCATTAACTAATATTTATAATATAATAAACAAAATATAAAATCAAAGTCATTTCTAAAAAATCATTTTCCTAAACTTTCTTTACCAAAATCATCACAACAAAAAGATGTTTTTTTACTAAAAGTTATAATAAAATACCAGGTCAAAAAATAAATGTTTCACAAAAAATAACACATAATATGCCTCCAATCCAAGCAAAAAAATATTGAAGAAGAAGCTTATAATAAAAAATTTGATAATAAACAAAATGAAAATAAAAAACAGGAAAAGGAGTAGATTTAATTGTTCGTCCTGACAAGGTAAATCAATTTTATGATGAAATTGATAGGATGAAATGGGATATAACAAAACGACCAAATTTAGGAGTGGAACAAACAACCAATAAATATTATCATCAAGAAGAAAAGAATTTGGAAACAAAAAAAGTTTCACAAGTTTTATCAGAAAAAGTAAAACTTCAAGATGAAACTTGTCGAGCAATTGAACTTGAAGAAGCAGAAGTAACTTATCAAATAGATAATTTTTATGCTAAGTTATTTAATTCTAATGTTAAAGAAGGTTCGATCAAACAAGGCAGTAAACTTAAAATAAAAATATTATTTTTAATATTTATTTTAAAAATTATAAAATTAAACACAACAAAAAATAAATTTTATTATCTTATAAAAACACTAATTTAATTTAAATGAATTTTTTTAAAATATTGTCTTGATGTAAAATTTCCTAAGCAAGGTCTAATTGTAGTATTTAATATATCTAAAATATATTTTAATCTACTACGAATATTAATTAATGACTCATTTTGACCTAATCAACGGCTTATATATCTATTTATTCTTTCTACCAATGCTTTCTGACGAGGTTTGCCAGCATCACAAAAATAAACTCTTATTTTAAAATGTTTTTCTATTGTTTTTCATCTATAAAATTATTTTCCTCTATCGGTTAAAATACAACTAAATTTGCTAATACCAATTTGTTTAATCATTTTCATTAAAATTATTAATACAATACTTGCCTTTTTACTAAAAAAAATATGATAAAAAGTATCTTTGATTTACGATTTATTAAAACTAACAAATGAAAATTACCACAATCAAGAGTATCCATTTCTCAAATTCCACTAAAACTTAAATCATCTCCATAATCATTTAAAAATTGTTTATAATCTCTAATATTAATTAATTTTCCACGATTATCATTTTTTTCCCCATTTTTTGTTTTTCTTTTTTTATTTTTAAAATATAACATTTCTTTTTTTAAATTAAAATAACCTAATCTAATATATTTATACATTGTTTTAAAAAATACACCAAATTTTACATTATATTGTAATTCATACGAAGTAATAATATTTTGTGGCGAACGACCAAAATTATTAGACTTCTTGCGATACCTGGTTTTATTATTAAAATATTATTATAAAATATAATTTATGAGGATATTAAATTATGAAATTTGATGAATTTAAAAATATTAATGATAAAGAATGATTAAGATTAACAGGAATAAAACAAGATATTTTTAATAAAATGTTAGATATTTTACAAGTAGCTGAAATAGAAAAATTTAAAAAAGGTGGCAAAGCTAATAAATTATCACTAGAAAATCGATTATTGATGACTTTATCGTATTGACGAGAATATCGAACTTATTTTCATCTTGGAAAAAATTTCGGAATTAGTGAAGCTAATTGTTATCGCAATATCAAGTGAATTGAAGATATTTTAATTAAACACCCTGATTTTCAGCAAGTTGCTGGTAAAAAAGCACTAATAAATGATTATTTTAATGATAAAACTATTATTATTGATGTTACCGAGACTTCAATCCAACGCCCAAAAAAAGACAAAAACAATCTTATTCTGGTAAAAAGAAAAAACACACTATTAAAACACAAGTAATTATCGAACAAGAAACCAAAAAAATTATTGCAACAAGTTTTTCACTTGGTAAAAAACACGATTATGCTTTATTTAAAGAATCAAAAATCGCAATTTTAAAAAATACCAAATTAATAGTTGATAGTGGTTATCAAGGAATACAAAAAATTCACAATAATGTTATAATGCCCACAAAGAAAACTAAGAAAAAACATTTAAATAAAGAACAAAAACAACATAATAGACTAGTTTCAAAAATAAGAATTATTATTGAAAATATTTTTGCTATTCTTAAAAAATTTAAAATTATTACAGAAAAATATAGAAATCGTAGAAAACGATTTAGTTTAAGATTTAATTTAATTGCTTCAATTTATAATTTACAATTATTATAGTTATCATAAAAGATTTATTTAAAATTAACTAATTTGAATAATAAAATAATTTTTCGTTGTGGCAAAATATTAAATTTTTAAATAAAAGACATAATTAATTAAAATTATAATTTTATATTAACCCCTTTTTACAAATATTTGAAATTATTTTAATGGGTTATGCAAGAAGTCTAATATTTATTTAGCCGTAAATTGTATTTATAACAATTTAAATATTAAGAATTACAAATAAATTTAATTTTAGTAATCTTAATTACTCTTATTATACAACATTAAAAAATTAAAAAAAATTATTTTTTTAATTTTTATAAACTAATTGATTATATTAAAAACACTTGTTAAATATAAACATTGAAAAAACCAATATTTTTTAGATAGTTTTATAAAACATTGGGTTTTATAAAAAATATAAATAAAATAATTAGATAACTTTTTAAAGGGTTGATTTATCAGTGTTTTAGAAATATATTTAAAATAAAGAATAATTTTTTATACCAAAACCTAAACTCTTTTCTTAATACCTTTTTACAAAATTAAAAAAACTTTAGCTATTTTATTTTTAAATGATATAATTATTTTAGAAAGAAAATTATTTATAAATTTATTTCTGGGCTTTAATAGATAATTTATTTTCTGTCTTTTGTCAATTATATTTTTTAAATTTATGTTATTTCTTGAAAAATTAAAAAAATCATATATATATATATATATATATATATATATATATGATTTTTTGTGTTAAAATAATAATTAGTAAGTCCAGAAATAAAGACTTATTCTATTTTAAAAAAAGACACTAATATTTTATTTAGCCGTAAATTAGTGTCTTTTTTTATTTTATTAATTTTTTAATAACTTTGCAAAGTTTTGAATCCCTTATAAAAATCATTTTTTATTATCAAGGATGTGCCCAAACCATTTAAAAATCTTGATTTTTAAATTTTATCTAATTAATTTATTTATATTTTAATATAAGCTTTTTTATTACTACCAATTATTTTATATAAAATTAAAATTTTATTGTATTTTTTTCAAATTTAGTTATAATTAAATTATTAGGAATTAAATTTATTTGTAATTCTTAATATTTAAATTGTTATAAATACAATTTACGGCTAAATAAATATTATTAATTATTATAAGTTTAATTTTTTTGTTTTTTAAATTTAATTTGCTTATCAAATTTAAAAAGGCATTTAATATTAAATTTATTAATATTTAGGTTGTATTTATACAATTTTTTTTATTAATAAATTATTTTTTATTTACAAGATAATTTAGTTGATTATATGTATGAAAGTGGTGGGGTTTTTATGTTAAAAATAATCAAACAATTAGAAAATTTATATTTTGTATTTAAATAAAACATTATAAATAATAAAGAACATGAAATATATTATTGCAGTTGACCCTGCTGGAGTTGGACAAACTGGTATTATTATTTATAATGTTTTGCAAAATAAAATAATTAATAATATTACTTTTGATTCTAAAAATGAAGAAGAAGCAATAAATACTATATATTTAATATTAAATAGACTTCTTGCATAACCCATTAAAATAATTTCAAATATTTGTAAAAAGGGGTTAATATAAAATTATAATTTTAATTAATTATGTCTTTTATTTAAAAATTTAATATTTTGCCACAACGAAAAATTATTTTATTATTCAAATTCGTTAATTTTAAATAAATCTTTTATGATAACTATAATAATTGTAAATTATAAATTGAAGCAATTAAATTAAATCTTAAACTAAATCGTTTTCTACGATTTCTATATTTTTCTGTAATAATTTTAAATTTTTTAAGAATAGCAAAAATATTTTCAATAATAATTCTTATTTTTGAAACTAGTCTATTATGTTGTTTTTGTTCTTTATTTAAATGTTTTTTCTTAGTTTTATTTGTGGGCATTATAACATTATTGTGAATTTTTTGTATTCCTTGATAACCACTATCAACTATTAATTTGGTATTTTTTAAAATTGCGATTTTTGATTCTTTAAATAAAGCATAATCGTGTTTTTTACCAAGTGAAAAACTTGTTGCAATAATTTTTTTGGTTTCTTGTTCGATAATTACTTGTGTTTTAATAGTGTGTTTTTTCTTTTTACCAGAATAAGATTGTTTTTGTCTTTTTTTGGGCGTTGGATTGGGGTTTCGGTAGCATCAATAATAATAGTTTTATCATTAAAATAATCATTTATTAGTGCTTTTTTACCAGCAACTTGCTGAAAATCAGGGTGTTTAATTAAAATATCTTCAATTCACTTGATATTGCGATAACAATTAGCTTCACTAATTCCGAAATTTTTTCCAAGATGAAAATAAGTTCGATATTCTCGTCAATACGATAAAGTCATCAATAATCGATTTTCTAGTGATAATTTATTAGCTTTGCCACCTTTTTTAAATTTTTCTATTTCAGCTACTTGTAAAATATCTAACATTTTATTAAAAATATCTTGTTTTATTCCTGTTAATCTTAATCATTCTTTATCATTAATATTTTTAAATTCATCAAATTTCATAATTTAATATCCTCATAAATTATATTTTATAATAATATTTTAATAATAAAACCAGGTATCGCAAGAAGTCTATTGTAAAAGTCTATGAAGAAAATTTAAAACAACTTGGATATCATCGGATAACTAAATATTTAAAAAAAGATTATAGCATTATTTATAATGCTAAAAAAGTATTACGAATTATGAATAAAAATAATATTCAAATTGAATATGTAAAACGGATGCGTAAAAAAATATTAATAAAAAAGGCCAAAAATAAAAATATAATTAAATATACTGATTTAGAAAATCGTAAATTTAATAAAATTAAAGAAAAAATTAAAGTTTTATTTACTGATGTAACTTATTTAATTTGAAATGGTAAAAAACATTATCAATCAACAATAATTGATGGATATACTAAAGAAATTGTTGATGTGCAGTGATCAAAATATAATGATAACAAAATTGTTGTGAAAAATTTAGACGCTGCAATTAATAAAATTAAACAAAAAAAATATATCAGTAACATAATAATTCATTCAGATCATGGATTTCAATACAAATCAAAAATATATAATAATAAATGTATATCTAATGAAATTAGAATTTCTATGGATAAAAATTATCATTGTGCTAATAATATTGTTATTGAAAGTTTTCATTCTTTATTAAAAAAAGCAACAATTCATAACAATATTTATCTATATCATGATGAATAGACTTCTTGCATAACCTAATCTAATTATTTTAAAATTCCTATAAAATATTTTTAAATTAAAATAGAAATTATAGGAGATTAAAATTATGAAATTTGATAAATTTAATTTTATTAATGATAAAGAATTATTGCGATTAACCGGAGCAAAAAAGCTACTTTTAATAAAATGTTAAATATTTTACAAGTAGCTGAAATAGAAAAATTTAAAAAAGGTGGCAAAACTAATAAATTATCACTAGAAAATCGGCTAATGATGGCTTTATCGTATTGACGAGAATATCGGACTTATTTTCATCTTGCTAAAAGTTTTGATATTAGTGAATCTAGTTGTTATCGCAATATCAAGTGAATTGAAGATATTTTAATTAAACACTCTGATTTTCAACAACTCGCTGGTAAAAAATCGCTAATAAATGATTATTTTAATGATAAAACTATTATTATTGATGTTAACGAAACCCCAATCCAACGCCCAAAAAAAGACAAAAACAATCTTATTGTGGTAAAAAGAAAAAACACACCATTAAAACACAAGTAATTATCGAACAAGAAACCAAAAAAATTATTGCAACAAGTTTTTCGCTTGGAAAAAACATGATTATGCTTTATTTAAAGAATCAAAAATCTCAATTTTAAAAAATACCAAATTAATAGTTGATAGTGGTTATCAAGGAATTCAAAAAATTCACAATAATGTTCTAATACCTACAAAAAAAAACAAAGAAAAACCCTTTAAATAAAGTACAAAAACAACGTAATAGAATAGTTTCAAAAATGAGAATTATTATTGAAAATATTTTTGCTATTCTTAAAAAATTTAAAATTATTACAGAAAAATATCGTAATCGAAGAAAACGATTTAGTTTAAGATTTAATTTAATTGCTTCAATTTATAATTTGCAGTTAGCATAGAAGATTTATTTAAAATTAAAGAATTTAAATAATAAATTCATTTTTTGTTGTGGCAAAATATTAAATTTTTAAATAAAAACATAATTAATTAAAATTATATTTTTCTATTAACCCCTTTTTACAAATATTTGAAATTATTTTAATGGGTTATGCAAGAAGTCTATTATATAAAGAAGGTTTTATTATAGGATGTTTATATTGTATACAACAAGACAAACACGATAAATTTTTGCCAGTTCGTTATTTTTTGAAAAAATACAGTGAGCAAAAATATGAAAAATTATCTAGTAAGGAGTATAAATAATGATTAATTATTATGAAAAATAAATGTAATTTAATGACAGAAAATTATGATGAAAAAAACAAAATTAAACATAGAACAATTAAGCTTTAATTTTGATAATAAAATAACTAATGACAGAGAAAATTGAAATTGTTATTTTTGTAAAAAAAATAATGTTTAATTCATCAGAAGTATATTATTTTAATTCAAATAAAGATATTTATAATTTTACAAATAGAAAACAATGCTGTTTAGAATGTTTTAATGAAAAAAATAAAAATAATGAAAGGAATAAATATGTGAACTTAAATGAAAATACAAAATAAATTTGCTGAATTAATTCAACAAAAAAGAAAAACAATAGAAATTAGAAAAGAAGATAGTTTTGATAAAATTATTTCTAAAAATGTTTGTAATAAAACAGATGGAATTAATTATTATGAAACTACTATTTTTAAAAATGGTCAATTAAGTATTAATATGGAATTTGTTGATTGTAATTGTGAAAAAGAAAAAGAAGAATATTCACGATTAAATATTGAAATTAATTCAATTAGAGAATGACACAAAAATAATTGTAATTTTAAATTAGTTTTTGATGGATATCAAAGAATAAAAGTAAGTGATTTAATTTCTTTTATAAAAGAACATTGTGGAGATAAAATTAAATGTTTTTGTGATAGTTATTATAAATATGTGACAGTTATTATAAATATATTTGGTTTTGACAAAATAACTATGATTGATTAACTGATAATATAGATTTGATTGAAGATTATTTAAAAGATGAAGAATATTGCATTATTTATAATATTAATTTAGAAGAAACATTTAAAGCAAATAAACAAATTACTTATTCTAGTAAAAGTAGAGAATATATTCAACAACAATTATATAAAGAAGATTTAAAAGTAATTAGTCAAACAAGAACAAATATTTTAGTACAAATGAATTTAGATAAATATAATCAATTAAATAAAAAAATAACCAATTAAGGTTATTTTTTTATTTAATTCTAACTTACTTTTTTTCTTTCAACATGTAATGCCATTAATTTATTATTTCCAGAAATTATTTCGCCATTTTTATTAATATCTATAGGGAGAAAACCAGCAGTTAAATTAAAATTATAATGATTTTTATATGTTTTAATCATAATATTAATAATTTCTTTATTAGACTTCTTGCGATACCTGGTTTTATTATTAAAATATTATTATAAAATATAATTTATGAGGATATTAAATTATGAAATTTGATGAATTTAAAAATATTAATGATAAAGAATGATTAAGATTAACAGGAATAAAACAAGATATTTTTAATAAAATGTTAGATATTTTACAAGTAGCTGAAATAGAAAAATTTAAAAAAGGTGGCAAAGCTAATAAATTATCACTAGAAAATCGATTATTGATGACTTTATCGTATTGACGAGAATATCGAACTTATTTTCATCTTGGAAAAAATTTCGGAATTAGTGAAGCTAATTGTTATCGCAATATCAAGTGAATTGAAGATATTTTAATTAAACACCCTGATTTTCAGCAAGTTGCTGGTAAAAAAGCACTAATAAATGATTATTTTAATGATAAAACTATTATTATTGATGTTACCGAAACCCCAATCCAACGCCCAAAAAAAGACAAAAACAATCTTATTCTGGTAAAAAGAAAAAACACACTATTAAAACACAAGTAATTATCGAATAAGAAACCAAAAAAATTATTGCAACAAGTTTTTCAATTGGTAAAAAACACGATTATGCTTTATTTAAAGAATCAAAAATCGCAATTTTAAAAAATACCAAATTAATAGTTGATAGTGGTTATCAAGGAATACAAAAAATTCACAATAATGTTATAATGCCCACAAAGAAAACTAAGAAAAAACATTTAAATAAAGAACAAAAACAACATAATAGACTAGTTTCAAAAATAAGAATTATTATTGAAAATATTTTTGCTATTCTTAAAAAATTTAAAATTATTACAGAAAAATATCGTAATCGTAGAAAACGATTTAGTTTAAGATTTAATTTAATTGCTTCAATTTATAATTTACAATTATTATAGTTATCATAAAAGATTTATTTAAAATTAACGAATTTAAATAATAAAATAATTTTTCGTTGTGGCAAAATATTAAATTTTTAAATAAAAGACATAATTAATTAAAATTATAATTTTATATTAACCCCTTTTTACAAATATTTGAAATTATTTTAATGGGTTATGCAAGAAGTCTAATGAAGAAAGTGTATCATTACCAACAATGGAAAGTAATAATTTATTAACTGATATTGTTGGTAGTGGTAGATATATCATTGATGCTGTTGGTTTTTATAATTTAGGTAAAACTGCATGTCGTATTTATATGTTTTCAGATGATATTGATTTATATGACCCATATTCAATTATGAGTTATTTTGTTAGTTTACAAACTACATCGTTATATAATAATTCAGTGCGAGATTGATTAACTCTTTATTCACTTAGTTATTTAGATCAATACATAGATGATGATATCGTACACGATTGACCTGTTAAATTACCTGACCCACCACCAAGCATTAATTTTGATGATATTACTATTAGTAATTTTGATAAATATAATGCTGAGTTAAATGTTTATGCTGTAGGACCATCTGTGTCAGATGCTAAATATGATGAAATTGTAAAACAAAATATTTTAATATATGATTTTGGTCAAAAAGGTTTATTAACTTGAAAACAAGTTAAAAGAGTATACAATGATTTTAATATAAATTTTGATATTAAAGCTGATTATTATTTATATAAAACTTCTTCAAACAATGATTTTAGTAAAAATATTAATTTACAAATTAAAGATATAACTGATGGTACTAATAATGATATATTAGGAGTAAATTATGAATTTCATTATCCATTCCGCCCAAATGTTTCAGGTGTTTTTACTAAATTAGAATTATATTTTTATTATAATGGAGTAAAGTTATTGATGTTTTATCATTATTGAATTGGTGCAAAAGGAATGTACGGTGATGATAATAGAGCAACACAAAAATGTATTATTAAATTACCAAAAACATTTACTATTAAAGCAATAAAAAATTAGGATATTATTCCTAATTTTTTATATTAATTACTTTCTATAATATTTCCATCTTTATCAATGTTTGGTAATGTTGGTATTGTTTCAAGAGTTCATTTTCAAACTTTATAACTTGGTTCTAATGATAATTTTTCTGGATTTTTAACTAAATTAATAGTTCAATTTTGCTCTCCTGATCTTATATAACTAATAGCATAGTTTTTGTTATCTTTGTTTTTAATAAAATAATTTAATGGTAGTGATATTCCCTTTCAATTACCAACATCTTCTACTTTTTGTGTAAATGTTTTTGAATCATGACAAGCAACTAAACTTGTTGTACTTGTTCCCGTAATAACTAAACTACCTAAAATAATTAAAATTTTTTTCATTTATATTAACCCTCTTTTTCTGCTATTTTATTAACTGGTCACATTATATATATATATATATATATAATCAAGGGTAAATTAGTTAATGAAAAAATAAAAAAGTGCTAACAATAAGCACTTTTGTTGATATTTTGATAAATAATTATTTATAGAAAAGATTACTACAAATATTTTAAAAGAAGGATAAGTAATTTATTAAATTAAATAAATTACTTAAATGAAGTATATTATTTTTTTATATAAAATCAATAAACAATATTATTTAAACCATTTTTAATTAAATTGTTGATTATTTTTATGGTGATGTTAAGATGGTGTCGTAAAATTAAGAAAGAAAGATAAAATATTAGTTATGAAATCTTAGTTGGTATTGGCGTTGGTGCTTGTTTTGTAGGTATTTTAGGTTATAAAGGTTTGGAACTTTTAATTAAAAAAGTAACTAAAAATAAACTTAAAGAGTTTACAAATAAAGTAGTAGGACAAGAAACGTTAGAAGCTATTAGACTTCTTGCGTAACCTAATCTAATTATTTTAAAATTCCTATAAAATATTAGACTTCTTGCGATACCTGGTTTTATTATTAAAATATTATTATAAAATATAATTTATGAGGATATTAAATTATGAAATTTGATGAATTTAAAAATATTAATGATAAAGAATGATTAAGATTAACAGGAATAAAACAAGATATTTTTAATAAAATGTTAGATATTTTACAAGTAGCTGAAATAGAAAAATTTAAAAAAGGTGGCAAAGCTAATAAATTATCACTAGAAAATCGATTATTGATGACTTTATCGTATTGACGAGAATATCGAACTTATTTTCATCTTGGAAAAAATTTCGGAATTAGTGAATATAATTGTTATCGCAATATCAAGTGAATTGAAGATATTTTAATTAAACACCCTGATTTTCAGCAAGTTGCTGGTAAAAAAGCACTAATAAATGATTATTTTAATGATAAAACTATTATTATTGATGTTACCGAAACCCCAATCCAACGCCCAAAAAAAGACAAAAACAATCTTATTCTGGTAAAAAGAAAAAACACACTATTAAAACACAAGTAATTATCGAACAAGAAACCAAAAAAATTATTGCAACAAGTTTTTCACTTGGTAAAAAACACGATTATGCTTTATTTAAAGAATCAAAAATCGCAATTTTAAAAAATACCAAATTAATAGTTGATAGTGGTTATCAAGGAATACAAAAAATTCACAATAATGTTATAATGCCCACAAAGAAAACTAAGAAAAAACATTTAAATAAAGAACAAAAACAACATAATAGACTAGTTTCAAAAATAAGAATTATTATTGAAAATATTTTTGCTATTCTTAAAAAATTTAAAATTATTACAGAAAAATATCGTAATCTAAGGAAACGATTTAGTTTAAGATTTAATTTAATTGCTTCAATTTATAATTTACAATTATTATAGTTATCATAAAAGATTTATTTAAAATTAACGAATTTGAATAATAAAATAATTTTTCGTTGTGGCAAAATATTAAATTTTTAAATAAAAAACATAATTAATTAAAATTATAATTTTATATTAACCCCTTTTTACAAATATTTGAAATTATTTTAATGGGTTATGCAAGAAGTCTATTCATTTAGGCTTATTGGATTATGCAAATACTAATGGTCGTAGTAATACAGAATGTGCAAATGTTTTAGAAATGAATAAACCTATTAGTGAAGAAGAGTTTAATCATATTGTTAAAGTCCAAAGAGCAAAAACAACAATTTCTAAAAAAGATATTAAGTTATCTAATAAAACAATTAAAGTCTAAAAAAGACTTTTTTTGTTTATAATGGTGATGCAAAGAGGTGAAATAATGGCAGATATAACAAAATTAGAAAGTTTTAAATTAATAACATTAGAAGAGTTTAAAAATTGAGAGGGTTTTGATAAATTAGTAGCACAATATGGTAAAAAACTTTATGATGATAATATTTCAAATTATTTAATTGAAGGTATTACAAGAGCAAGTTTACAATTAGATAGTATTTGTGGTTATCGTTTAGAAACGGAGTTTCCATTAATTGATCTAAATAGTGAAATTGATAAAAAACGCATTAATTATGTAAAAATTGCTTGTTGTTTACAAACTCAATATTTAATAAGAACTGGAATTGAATATTATAGTGGTGGTGGAAATAGTAGCGATGGTGTAGCGAGTTATACATATCCTACTAATATGAAAATAAAATTTTCACCAGATGTTATTAGTTTATTAGAAAAAGCAAAGTTTTATAAATCACAAACTATAACTAAAATAAACCCTGATAATTATGTTTTTAAAAATTAATATCATACTTGATTTGGTCGCCCTGATACTAATCATAAAGATAGATCAATTATGTTAAGTGAAGCAGATGCTAAATATGTATGAAAAAATAGTATTTTTAGATCTACTACTTTATCTATTATTCCGTGAGCAGATACGGAAAAAAGTGGAATATGACAAATTGAATTATCACAAGAAATATTAACTAAATATATTGATAATTATATAAAGAATATTAAAGTTGATAATAAATCAGTGGTATATAATTCTAATAATGAGTTATCAGTTCCTTTTGATAATGATAGTATTTATTATGATGAAATTAATAAAGTATGAAAATCTAATACTAGTAATATTATTAATCCAGAGTCTATAATGAAAACATTAAATACTAATGATTTTATTGTTACTGAGGGTGGTAATAATAAAGGTAAAATATCTGTAACAAACGGTTACAATGATGAATTAGCAATTGATGATCCAACTAGTGGCGGTGAGTTTGTTAATTATATGCGAACACGACAAATTGGAATTAAATTAATTCCTACTCAAAATGGTAAAGCGAATGCTTCATTTAATCAAAAAACAGGTGAATTAGAAATTTGAGACCCATCATTTAAAAATAATGATATAACTGCTAATTTTGAAATTATTAAAACAAGTACAACAACAGAATTAAAAACAACTGATGATTCATTACCAACTAATAAATATATTAATGAACATTATCAATTAAAAGGTAGTGGTGGTAATGATTGAGAATTGGTTGATACAAGTTGTTTTGTATCATTTTCTAACAAAAAATATCAAATTAGAAATTATGATTCTACAAAATATATATACAAAATATGAATTGGTATTAATGAAAATAATAGACTTCTTGCATAACCCATTAAAATAATTTCAAATATTTGTAAAAAGGGGTTAATATAAAATTATAATTTTAATTAATTATGTCTTTTATTTAAAAATTTAATATTTTGCCACAACGAAAAATTATTTTATTATTAAAATTTGTTAATTTTAAATAAATCTTTTATGATAACTATAATAATTGTAAATTATAAATTGAAGCAATTAAATTAAATCTTAAACTAAATCGTTTTCTACGATTTCTATATTTTTCTGTAATAATTTTAAATTTTTTAAGAATAGCAAAAATATTTTCAATAATAATTCTTATTTTTGAAACTAGTCTATTATGTTGTTTTTGTTCTTTATTTAAATGTTTTTTCTTAGTTTTCTTTGTGGGCATTATAACATTATTGTGAATTTTTTGTATTCCTTGATAACCACTATCAACTATTAATTTGGTATTTTTTAAAATTGCGATTTTTGATTCTTTAAATAAAGCATAATCGTGTTTTTTACCAAGTGAAAAACTTGTTGCAATAATTTTTTTGGTTTCTTGTTCGATAATTACTTGTGTTTTAATAGTGTGTTTTTTCTTTTTACCAGAATAAGATTGTTTTTGTCTTTTTTTGGGCGTTGGATTGGGGTTTCGGTAGCATCAATAATAATAGTTTTATCATTAAAATAATCATTTATTAGTGCTTTTTACCAGCAAATTGCTGAAAATCAGGGTGTTTAATTAAAATATCTTCAATTCACTTGATATTGCGATAACAATTAGCTTCACTAATTCCGAAATTTTTTCCAAGATGAAAATAAGTTCGATATTCTCGTCAATACGATAAAGTCATCAATAATCGATTTTCTAGTGATAATTTATTAGCTTTGCCACCTTTTTTAAATTTTTCTATTTCAGCTACTTGTAAAATATCTAATATTTTATTAAAAATATCTTGTTTTATTCCTGTTAATCTTAATCATTCTTTATCATTAATATTTTTAAATTCATCAAATTTCATAATTTAATATCCTCATAAATTATATTTTATAATAATATTTTAATAATAAAACCAGGTATCGCAAGAAGTCTAATAAAGAAATTATTAATATTATGATTAAAACATATAAAAATCATTATAATTTTAATTTAACTGCTGGTTTTCTCCCTATAGATATTAATAAAAATGGCGAAATAATTTCTGGTAGTCGGAAAAAAGTTGAGGTTTTATAAAAATTATAAATAAAGTAATTAAATACAAATTAAAGTAATCGCTTATTAGAGCGATTTTTTTATTTGCATTATTCATCAGATAGTATCTTTAAAATTAAAAATTAACCTATTTTTTTTTCTACAAATTAGTTAATTTTTATAATTTCCTTTCTGTGATTTATTATATTTTTTTGGTTTAACAACTAAATAATATCATTTTTAATAAAGGTACTATCTGATGAATAATGCAATACTAAAACTTAATATTTTGATGCTTAAAGATGGATAACTCATCTATGGCAAGAAGTCTTGAAGAAAGTGTGAAAGCGATTGGATTTATTCCTATTTATTTCTTTAATTCTCGGCAAGATTAATCACTTGCGAAATGTCAGAGCGCGTGTTTTTTGCTTGTTTTCATAAAAAGAGTGCTGTTAAACCGAAAAAAACAATATCGGACAATAAAAAAACAAGAGGGTTGGAACTCCAAAAGGTTATTTTCTTTATATAAAGTTGTCTAGGGATGGATGAAGCGTAATTAATAACTGGGTAAATTTGTTTTACTTCCGTTGGGGGATAAACTCTGTCTAAATATAAAGTTTAGTATCGCCATACACCTCACTTTGGGGGTGAGTGGTGGCGAATTAAGATAATAGACTTCTTGCATAACCCATTAAAATAATTTCAAATATTTGTAAAAAGGGGTTAATATAAAATTATAATTTTAATTAATTATGTCTTTTATTTAAAAATTTAATATTTTGCCACAACGAAAAATTATTTTATTATTCAAATTCGTTAATTTTAAATAAATCTTTTATGATAACTATAATAATTGTAAATTATAAATTGAAGCAATTAAATTAAATCTTAAACTAAATCGTTTTCTACGATTTCTATATTTTTCTGTAATAATTTTAAATTTTTTAAGAATAGCAAAAATATTTTCAATAATAATTCTTATTTTTGAAACTAGTCTATTATGTTGTTTTTGTTCTTTATTTAAATGTTTTTTCTTAGTTTTCTTTGTGGGCATTATAACATTATTGTGAATTTTTTGTATTCCTTGATAACCACTATCAACTATTAATTTGGTATTTTTTAAAATTGCGATTTTTGATTCTTTAAATAAAGCATAATCGTGTTTTTTGCCAAGTGAAAAACTTGTTGCAATAATTTTTTTGGTTTCTTGTTCGATAATTACTTGTGTTTTAATAGTGTGTTTTTTCTTTTTACCAGAATAAGATTGTTTTTGTCTTTTTTTGGGCGTTGGATTGGGGTTTCGGTAGCATCAATAATAATAGTTTTATCATTAAAATAATCATTTATTAGTGCTTTTTTACCAGCAACTTGCTGAAAATCAGGGTGTTTAATTAAAATATCTTCAATTCACTTGATATTGCGATAACAATTAGCTTCACTAATTCCGAAATTTTTTCCAAGATGAAAATAAGTTCGATATTCTCGTCAATACGATAAAGTCATCAATAATCGATTTTCTAGTGATAATTTATTAGCTTTGCCACCTTTTTTAAATTTTTCTATTTCAGCTACTTGTAAAATATCTAACATTTTATTAAAAATATCTTGTTTTATTCCTGTTAATCTTAATCATTCTTTATCATTAATATTTTTAAATTCATCAAATTTCATAATTTAATATCCTCATAAATTATATTTTATAATAATATTTTAATAATAAAACCAGGTATCGCAAGAAGTCTAATTAAATCAAAATATAAATATACTTACTAAATATCAAAATATTAACCAACAAAGGTATTTTATGTTTATTTAACAAAATAAGAAGAAAGGAATAAAATATTATGCAAGAATATAAAAGTAAATATATTAATAAAACTTGAAGTGAAATAACAACTTCGTTTGATTGAGTTAATTGTAAGCCCGTTGATTGTCGTATTTCGCACAATAAAAATCATTATTATTTACAATGTTTAGAATGAGCAAAAATGTATTTAAATTTATTTGAAGATAAATGAGATGTTATTAATTCATATATGCAACATTGCAAAATTAACGATATTTTAGATTTAGCATCAGATGGATGGAAAATATTACAAATTGACAAAAAAATAAAACAAATAAATTAAAATATATTATTGCAATTGACCCTGCTGGAATTGGACAAACCGGTATTATTATTTATAAAGTTTTACAAAATAAAATAATTAATAATATTACCTTTCATTCTAAAAACGAAGATGAAGCAATAAATAATATCTATTTAATATTAAATGAATTTAAAAATAAAACTTATTCTTATTTAAATAAAGTTCTTGTAATAATTGAAGATTATCAACTTCACAAAGGTTTAAAAATAAAAAATCCATTATCTACTCCTAAATTTATTGGTGGTTTAAAAGTTTTATGCAAATATCTATTTAATTTAAAATATGTTTTACAATCGCCATTTGTTAAGAAAAATTATATCTATAAAGGAAATATTAAAATGACAGAACACGAACACGATGCATGAAAACATTTACAATATTTTTTAACAAAAGGAGTTAAAAAAAATGCCACAAACAAAAAGTAATTTATCTAAAATAACAACCACTACCAATAAGACAAAAACAAAAAATAAAAGAGTTAACAAATTAGAATTAACCGTTAGATTATATGAAAACCCGATTAAAACTAAAATTAAAGCGCTTGTTGCTGGTGGTGTTGAAGTTGATGCATGCTCTGCGAAATGTCAATGAGAAGGATTAAATTATTCAACATTATCAATATATAATCCACAAATTGTATCTGAATTTTTAAAATTAAGAAAAGATGATGAAATAAAAATTAAAGGCTCAGTATTTAATCAACTAAATTTAAAAACTAAACGTTATTTTTTATCTTTTCGAGTCGATAGTTTTGAAATTATACAAAAAGCGATTAGAAAAAAAATAAATACAAATATTAAAAAATAGGAGGAAAAAAAATGGCATTAAAAAATGTAAAATATGTTCTTATAAATAAAAATAATGAGCCCATTAAAAGTGAAGATGGTAGTTTGGATATTAAAACTGCTGAAATTATTTTAGAAAATACTGCTGAAGTTGAAGAATTTAATGCAAGTAATTTAGAAAATAGTAATCAACAAATCAACGAACTACAAGCAAAAAATACTGAATTAACTTCACAAGTTGAACAACAAACAATTCAATTAAAACAAATTGAAATTAATAATTTTAATAATTCTTTAACTGATAACGAAGAATTTAAGAATGTTTTATTAAAGTCTTATGATATTACTGATGATATTGAAATCATTAAAACACACTTACAAAGTGTTTATGATGAATTAATTAAGGTACAAACAGTTAATACCGGCGGTGTACCAAAAGTAGAAAACAAAGAAAACAATATTTTAGATACAGATAATGTATTTAATAAATAGAAAGAAGGAAGTAAATTATGGCCCAAAACCCACAAAGAATTTTCGGAGATATTGCTAATCAAGCAACAAAACAAGACCGAGAAACATTTGAACAATGATATTTGCAAACTTATCAACAAAAATTTAGTTGAGAAGCTTTATTTGCGTGAAAAGAAGCAAATAAATTTGGTTTAACATATAAAAGAAAGAAAAATATTAAATATAATGAAGGTATAGGAAAAGATGGAAAAGTATTTAATACTGATGATAGTCTTTTAAACTACACTTAAGTAAAGTTTGAAGATGGAACAGTTGAATTAGATACAATTTTAACTTTTGCCCGTAAATTAGACCCTGTAGAAAGTGATTTTAATCCTAATCTTTGGGCGGCTGATATTGAGCAAGCAATGGATACTGAAGTTGCTTATAAACGCAATAAAATTTTAGAAATTATTAATAAAGGAATAGTTACAACTATTCAAGGACAAAAAGCAGATGATACAAATGCTTTACAAATCCACGATGAAATAATGGATAAAATATATGAAAACGGCTTTACCCCATCAGAAACAGTTGTATTGGGTTCGGCTGATTTTATTCGTGGAATTCGTAATAAATTACAGTTACAACTTGGAGCAAACGACCAAATAAATAGCGTAATTGAAACAAGTGGAGCAATGAAAACTGTTGAAGGAACAACATATTATATGGTTCCAAAAAAATTACCAATTATTAATAAAGATGGTTCAGAAGGAACAATTAGTTTATTACAAGAAGGTGTTAATGCAATTGCCTTTAAATTTAGCAAAAAATATGACCCTCTTATTTTACGCAAAAAAGACCATACTCCATTAAGGGTAGGTGCTGCTGCGTTAGGTACTGGGATGGGTAATACTTTAATTATGGAGCGTGTTTTATATTTAGGTGGGGCAGTAGTTGAACCGAAGGGAATTATTAAACATATTGTTACAAAAATTGATATTAGTAAAATTAATAAATTAGATAAACCAACTATTCATGTTGCAGACCCTAATAAAGCAACAGCAGAACAGTTAAAACCACAATTTAAAGATGTTGTTTTAAAAGCGGTAAAATCCGTAAATAGTTCTTTAACAGAAACTGATTTTGATTACTTTATTGAAAGCAAAGGTGAAGACTGACCAATTAATATTACAAATGATAAAAATGTTGAAGTTCAAATTGAAGGTAAAAATAACGCTACTGGTCAAACAAATCCGATTGATGCTAAAATTAAAAATTCTTAAGTACTAAAAAATAGTACTTTTTCGTTTGATAGATATGCCAATTGGAACATCTAAAACAGCTCTTATTTATGCTGTTAAAAAAAATCCAACTAGATTGTCAATCCAACAACAAGAAAAAAGTTTTGGTTTACAATTATTAGAATTTTTAGGAATTCAAATTTTAGCCCTTGGTTTATCAGTTTTAACTGGTGGTATAGCATCTGCTGTTGGTTTAGGTGCAGGATTATCTAATTTTGCTGCAGCATTTATCTCGTTTGGAGTAGAAACAGCAACCGATTTTACCGTAAATCAAATATACGATAAATTAACATCAGAAGTGACAGCAAAAAGTACTGCCTTAAATTTGTTACCAGCAATTGGTGGAATTGGTAAATTAACGCGTGCTGCTAGTACAACTAGAATTTTAAAATTAGCAAAAGAAACTAAATTACTTGAAAAATTAGGTGTAATAACTGCTAATAACTTAGAAGATGTTGTAAAACAAGTTACGGGTAAAAAGATTTTATCTGATAAATTACTATTTGATTTTACAAAGCAGACTAATAATGAAACTTTATTATATACAATTGGAAAATTAGCTCGAAATGATTTTTATAAAGGTTTTAAAGTTTCTAATTTAGAAACAATTAATAATTTATTAAAAATTGAGAAAAATATTCAAAAAATAAGTTCTAAATTAGTTCAAAAAATACCACGCGTAAATGAAAAAAATGCTAATAAATGATTGTCTGAATATGGATTAAATATTAATAAAATAAGCAAAATTAATACTAATGAGTGATATAACATTATGACTAATCTTCATAAAAAAGGTGTTGGTAAAAACCTGCTATTAAATGCTAATTTAATGCGGGGCAGTAAAATAAATAATAACAAATTATTAAATATCTTGCATCAAACACCAATTAAATTAAATAAAGTTTTAAATCATTTAAACCCAAATTTTTATATTCAAAAAGTAACTAAAAAATTATTAGCCCCAATTGAAAAACAAATAATTACTATTAAACAAAAAGTAATTAATAAAATTACTGATAAAACTAAAAAAATATTATCTAAATTTGAAACTAAGGCTATTAAAAAAGGTCAATTATTACCTTTTTCTTATAGTTCTGATGTTTTTTTAGCAGTTAAAATTGTTCCTTTATCAGTTGCGGGTGAAGTTGCTTTAACAATATATTATAAAAATCCCAAATATGCCCCTATTGTCGTTATGACAACTTTAATCAAAGCAGAACAGTTTGTTTTGGCTCCTGAACCGTTTAAATTCTATATGCATAGTGAATGATTTATTGGTTGGGGATTTAAAAAAACAAGTTTGTTTAATTTAGTTTCTTTTGCACCAGTTGCTTATCAACAAGTATTAAAAGATAGTTTTAAAATATATCGGACAATTGCTAAGATATTAAAAATGCAAGAACAATTTAAAAATAACTTTAATAAAGATAAATTGTTAAATACGCTAAAAGATAGCGCGGTTGCTAGTTTACTGGGCGGTGGCGTAGCATTTCAAACATACAAGCAACTAAGAACAAAACAAGATTTAAACAAAACAATTAAAACAAAAACACTATTAAGTAGTAAAAAGTTTATCTTAAATAAGATTAAATCAAAAAGAAAACAATGATAAGGAGATGATTAAATGTTAAATGAATTATGACAAAATGTTACTTTGGAAAATTATAATAATTTTAATCCAATGACAGGTAAAATTACACAAGTTCCAGTTCGTTATAATAAATTTTTTAAAGGTGATGTAGAATTATGATTTAAAACATTTGCTTTAAGAGCTCAAAATATGATTAATTCTTACTTAAACTATCCATTTTCAAAACTAAAGTTTGAAACATTTAAAGACCCATTATTAAAGAAAATTTGTATTAATATGGTATTTATTACGATTGAACATTGAACATTTAACCGTATTCCAATTGAGTTTTTTACTTCGGCAAATATGAGTGTTGGTGATATTAATTATTCTTCACAAAATGACCCTATGACAACATGACAAGGTTTATTGCCTACCTATGCAAAATCATTGGCTAATTTAACAACTTTAAAGAAAATGTTTCGCACTTTTCAAGAAGAAGGTATTGATTTAACTATGATAGATTTAGAAGCATATTATACCCAGTTAGAGGTTGATGCATTACTAGATAATATTGTTATAGAAAAAATTAAAGATGATCAACTTGCAAAAATAAAAGAAGAAATTTTAGATGAATTAAAAAAATCAATTGTTATACCAGATGTACCAGATTGAGAAGAAGTTGATACTAGTAATTTTGTACCAAATAGTGATTATTTTTATGACATTAAAAATTATGATAAAGATAATTATAGTTATCAAATTTTTGTTCAGAATAATGAAAATAATCCAATTGGTGAATATGGTAGTATGCTTACAACACATCCTAAATTTCCATTTTCTGTTAAAGTTCCAATTGAAACAAATGATGGATTATATTTTTATGTATCATTTTCACAAGGAAGAATTATATCATATAAAAATAAAGCAGGAATACCTGCTAAAATTCAAGCATTATATGTTCAAAGAAAAAAAGTAAGTTAGAAAGAAATGGGGGTATTATAAATGAATTTAAAAGATTATAAATCAGAAATTTTGTTATTAATTCGTAAAATATTTATTTGGGGATTAGGGGCAATTTTAATAACAAGTGCAATTGTGTTGTTTTTTTGCAAAGCATTTAAAGTAATTGAAATTTCATGACCAGAATATTTTTATATTGGATTATCATTACTTATTGGTGGTGTTTTAGTCTATTTAATTGATAAAATTTTTGATTTTTTTAAACAAGAAAAAAAGCAAGATAGCATTGAAGATATTATTAAAAAAGAAGACACAAAATAAAGGGGTGTTATAAATGGGATTTTTACCAGCAAAAAAGAAATTAAAAAAGAATTATGATATTGATAGTTATTATCTTAATTTAGCATCAACAATTACTAATCGTAAAAATGTTACTGTTCAAAAACATAATGATATTTTAGAAAAAAGAATTTGTGAAGATAATGCTAATTTTTTAAATCCGCGTGAATTAGAAATTAACATTTATAATCCGTTTACTAATCAGCAAATAAAAACTCAATTAATTAATAACTTTTTAAAAATGCAGGACTTTACTAATAAGAATTGATATAACGAATATAAAATTAATAAGAATGGTAAAGGTGCATATTTTATTTTTGCTAATAATTCAAAACTTAATTTTATTACCATTGATTTTTACAATGACCAGTATGATGAATTGGGTAATTTAGTATCTTGTACTTTTGATTATGACCCTTATATTAAAAATGACCAGAGTGTTTTTATTACTGAAAAATTAGAAATTGATTATGTAACTAAACAAGTAAAAGTTATTAGAAAGTTAAAAACACGATTATACAGTACTATTACCGACTTATATATTGATGATGCTAAATGAAATAACTATACAACTTTAAAAAGAGAAGAAATATTACCACTTAATTTTATTCCAATTCAAATTATTCCTAATAACCCTAATTTTGAGCCTTCTGCTCGTTATGGTAAACAATTTGCTAGTATTTTAGATATTATTGCTGAAAAGATAATGTTAGATCCATTATTAAATAGTGGTAAATTTACTATTAATACTAATGGTGTGACTGGTGTTGTTGACCAAGAAATTAGTAAAATGTTGGCTTCATTTATTGAAAATGATTTGTTATTAGTTGAAGGAGACCCTGATAGTAATTTTCAACCAGTAGACTATATCGCTGGTAATTTTAAGGGTGAACAATTAACCAAAATATATGATTGATTATTAACAAATTACTATAAAATAAATCGCCATCATGTTCCGGCAATTGCCAAGGGAGCACAGCAAACGCAAGCAGAAGTTGCTGGTGTAAATATTCAAACAAACGCATCATACGAACAAATGATATATATTAGAGAGATTAAATTAACTGAATTTATTATTAAGTTAATTAAATATGATAATGCTATTTTAAATAGTAGAACATTTAATATTAAAAATATTGATGAGTTAATTGTTGATGTTCGCTTACCGGTAAATGCTACTTTAAACAGACAACTAAATAACAACGAAACTATTATCAATATGCCTAATAATGAAAAAGGAGAACAAGAATAATGTTAAAACCATCAGAAAAAATGTTAACACAATTAGCAGAAAATGATGAACCAATTGACTATTCAATTGATAGTATTCCATTAGATTTTGCTAATCAATCGCAGTACAGTGACCCCGAGTTAGAACAATTATTTACAGAAGACCGTGCTAGAACCTTATATATTTATAAAATTAATAATTCTTGTTAAAACAAAGGAAAAAACAATCTTAAACTACTCTCAAAATAGCGTTAAAATAGGTTTTATTGACAAAGATGAATATATTAAAATAACTGGTTATGAAATTAGTGATTTTAATTTTAAATTACAAATTCAACAAAACACTACAATCAAAGATAATAACACAAGTTATGTAATGATTGATGAAAAAGATATTTTAATTAATAATATTTCAAAACAAGACAAAGTATTTTTAGAAACATTAGACTTAAAAATAGTATCTATTAATAAACCAATCAATGAAAACAATAAAAATGAATGTTATATTATTGAAGAATACAAACGCCCTTATACACCTGATGGTGTTAATATTATTAAATCTACGCATTTAGTTAAAATAACTGATTTTAAATGAAAAAATCAAAATAGTATTCATTTGGTTTTACAAAAATCATTGCCAGAGGATACGGTGTTTACTGGGATTAAAATTAAATATCCTAAATCAATGTTATTTGGAAATATTAAATGTTGAGGCAATGTTAATGGTGTTTATTCTTATCCATCATCAAATATTGAAAACGCTATTTTAGTACCTTTATTATCAATGCCCGTAGAGACAGAACCTAATTTAAGAATATTTCAATATTGATTTACGGAAAGTTTTTTACCATGGAGTATTGCCAAAAACTATATTCAAGGTAAAGATATACTAGGTTTATTAGATGTTAAAGAATTAAATATTGTTTTATTAAATTATTTAACTTATCGCTATAACTATGATAGAAAATTTCAAGGAGCAAAATATGATGAAAAAGGTAACCCCACTAATAAAGCGGCTGAGCTGCGCCAAAAATTTGAAGGACAAAAACCAGAAGATGTAATTGATGGTTTATTTGAAAACTGAAAATTAGATAATACAACAAATATTAATGGAGATGCTGTCAAAAGATTTAAACAAATTATATATATGTTATCAAATTATACATATAGTAAATACGCAATTAATAAGGGTTATAATGACGATATTAAATTATTTTCTCTTTATTATTTTGAATTAATTTCTAATCCAATAGAGCTAGAAATTGGATATTGGAAATTTGTAGATTGTAAAGTTAAATTAAATTCATTATATTTTAATTTTAGTAATAAAACAATTACTCCAGAGCCAATAAATTATTGAAAAGAAGTTTATGCATATAATAAACCATTTAATAATATTGATGATGATTATTATTTTGTTGTGTGGCGTGGTAATAAAAATCTTGAGTGAAGAATTGCTAAATTTAAAAATACTAAAAAAATAAGATTAGGGGGCGGCTTTAAATTAGTTCTTGATTATTATGGTAGAGTTGATGACCCTAATAAAATAAATTTAGTTTTTGATGCTAAAATCAATAATTTAATAGCAAATGACAAAATTTGAACAGGTGATAGCATTAATTTTAAATCAGTTTATCATTGAAATAATAACGATGAAACAGAAATTCCTGAAATAGAACCAGAAACAGGTTCAATTATAAAATGAAATTTAGAAAATGAAAATATTAATAACAATGATGAAATTAAAGTAATTGTTCAAAACAATAACATTTCAGAAAATTATATTTATCAATTAGAAGCAAATTATTTTAATTGATTATCAATAACAAATGAATTAGAAACAAATAATATTCCTTCCCTTATTCCTGCTGAAATTAAATTATCTGATGGAGAATATGGAAAATATCTAACAAATTTAATTATTTCTAATGAAAAAATAGGACAATATTTAAAATATTTTTCGCAAAAATATAAATTACTTTATTCTAAAGCAGATTGAATTATTATGACTAAAAATTTAGTTGGAGATAGTATTAAAATAACTTATGATAAAAAAATATTTATTTTAAATCAAATTGAAATATCTGGAATATGGGGTTATGGAAATTATGACATTACAATTTTTACAAAAAAAGAACAAATTAATATTAATAATTTAGAATTATTTAATAAAAATAATGAAAAATTATCATTAGTTAATTTAGAAATATAAAAAACCATTTATTAAAATGGTTTTTTTGTTTATTATTTAATTTTTATATTATCATAATTATCGATGATTAAATCGTGTTGTGATATATCAAAATTTGAATGATAAACTGATTTAAAATTAATGTTATCGCCTGTTCAAATTTTATCATTTGCTATTAAATTATTGATTTTAGCATCAAAAACTAAATTTATTTTATTAGGGTCATCAACTCTACCATAATAATCAAGAACTAATTTAAAGCCGCCCCCTAATCTTATTTTTTTAGTATTTTTAAATTTAGCAATTCTTCACTCAAGATTTTTATTACCACGCCACACAACAAAATAATAATCATCATCAATATTCTTAAATGGTGCTTCTTGTGGCGATATTCATTCTAAAATACCATCTTTTGTTTTTATATTGTTTTTATTTTTTAGTTCTTTTAATTGTTCTTTGGTATATTGTTGTGGTGTATTACAAGCAATTAAACTTGTTGTAATTGTTACAACTAAATTGATTATTCCCAAAAGACTTAATATCTTTTTCATATTTTATTTTTTTAATAAATTTTAATAACTACCATTAAAAATTAAATGATAGCCTGTGTCTAATCAAATCCACATTCATTTATTATTTAAACCGTTGGCATAACCTTGCATTCAAATTTCAATTTGCATATGTAATTCATTTTTTTTATCCATATAAAGTCTATAATTAGAATAAATTTTACCATTTATATATGCTAAACCTACTTTATCTTCAAGGCTTGAAATTAATTTATAACTTCAATCATTAATTTTAAATTCTGATGTATTTAATTTAAAATCATAAAATCACACATCTTTAACAAATGCTTTATAATTTGATTTATAATTTTCTAAAGATACACTAGAAAAATTTTGTTTAAACTCTTGTTCACTTTTAATTTCTTGACGCATTAATGCCTGCGTAATATTTATATCTAAATCAACAACTTTTTTTCTACCTTTTTCTTCTGCATAAAAATAATCACCATATGTTACATTATTTATATATAAGTTTAATTTTAATTCTTTTTCTAAATTAGAACTTTCAGCATTTTCTATTATTTCTGCTGTGATATGTTCGTCATTTAAAAGATTTGTATTTAAAAAATAAACTTTTTTATCTTTTGTAGAAACATAAAAGTTTCCGTTACCAAATTCTTTTATACTTGTTACTTCAGCATTAATATTTTCTGCTTTTAAAGCTGTGCCATTTTCAAGTATTAAATAAAGTCCCTTGGTTGTTCCAACAAAAATATCTCCAGATTTTAAATTTTTAGATTTAATATCTTCATTTATAATTTTTACTATTTTTACTTCACCCTCAATTTTTTTAATTTGAGGTTTAAAATCACAAAATTGTTCTTTTCAAAAAGGCTTTTTAAATTCTGTTGTTTCACTACTTCTACCATAAAAATTATTACAGTTTGATGTAATTCTACCAAATGTAAGTGGAAAAGCTACACCCAATAAAACCCTCGTATTAAAATTTCTTAAATACTCTGTAATAACATCTATTGGAGTAAGATCGTTAATAAAAGTAAATTCACTATTGCCAATAATATTATGAATAAATCTATCAATACCAAATCAATATTCAAATCCTTGATATCTATTTTGTTCATTAAAAAGTAAAGATCTGTATTGTCTGCTTTCTGTTCCCCAACTTACTAAAATTTGATAAATTTCATCATCACAAAATGTTAGACTAACACTACGATTATTATTTATAATATCATTGTGCATAATATTATAAATATTTCTAAATCTTAAAGCTTCTGATGTACTAAAAATAACTCTCCCTAAAGAGGTAGCTAGACCTTCTAAAGGCATGTTGTTTTGTTGTAAATATTGCACATTATTTTCATTTACATTTATATTATTAGTTAAATATAAAAATGAACTATAAATATTATTTCAATTAATATTATTATTTGATCTAGGCAAAAGATGTCTATAATCTGGGCCAATTCTATTTAATTCATAATTTCTCATTCCTTCAATTTGTGTTAAAAGTGGAACAGAACCGTTTCTAACAGATTGGGGTTGTCTTCTCATATCCACATTATTAAAATTAAAATAATAATAATTATTATTAACAATAAATCCTTGAAGATATAAATTATCTGTTCTTAAAACTAATTCTAAATTTCTTTGATAACTTTGTTGATTTTCTTCATCAATTCCTCTAATTTCAACAGGAATTCTAAGATATCCATAATTTTCATTATTTAAAGTATAAATTATACTATCTTGATTTTCTTCACCAACATTTATAACTGGAATTAAAATTCTTTGTGTTTCTAAATTTTGTACAACTCTTCGAGAACTATTTATGTATTCTATTGAATTATTTGAATCAATAATTAATTTTTCAGTTAATATTAAAATGTTTTTACTTGTTCTTTGATTTTGTTGTCTTTTTACTCTATTTAATTTTTCTAAATTATTTGTTTGCCGATAATTAATATCAATATTTTTGATATTTTCTTTTTCATAACGACTAGCAGCAATTGTTGTTGGTACAGTACTTCCGCTAATTGTTAATACACTTAATAAACTTAAAAGTTTTTTCATTTTATATAATTTCCTTTCTTATCTTGAAACTTTTTATCAAGATTTATTGACATTATATATATATATATATATATATATATGCAAGTCAAGCACTTTAAATATATTTTAGAAAGGAGATGAATTATAATGGTTACTATTGTGATTATATTGTACTAATCTGGGCTCGCGGTGATTTTCTATAGTTTTGCGAAAAATGCCTTAAAGTTTAAAAAAAATTTTGCCGCGCTTTTCAAAATACTTGGGAAAAATTCTAAGCGTTAAGCTGAAGAATTTTATAAAGGTTACCAAATTTGTTTGAAAGAACCTCAAAACTTTTTTTAACTTGTAAGTCATTTTATCACAAAAATTTAAGAAAATCAACCGCTCGCCCAAAACCTAAAAAATCTGCTGTTACAGATTTAATAAAAATATAGATAAAAATTAAGTTAAATATTCTCTAATCTTATTTCAATAAATATTATAACATATTTTATATTCCCATTTTAAAACGATATGGATAAGAACCATAAAACAAAGCATCATATGGATCATGGTACATTTTACTGTCAGGTGTGTTTGTTTTGGTGTCACTAAATCTTAGTTCACTAATGCACTTATCTAAAAATGGGAAGTTATCTAATATGCCATATATTTTGCCCTGAACAAACATTTTTCTTATTCAGGTTACGCGATTGATTATACTCGCTTCTTTATTAAGAGATGTCTGATGCTTTTTGGCTTTAAACATTTTAATTTTATAACCTAAATAAGGATAAATATCTTCTTGTAATTTTTGCATAAAGTCGTGGGCATTAATATCATAATGAAATGTAGCATATTCAAAACCATCAAATTTATCAAAAGTATTGATTATTCATTGTCCGTAATTCTCAACTATTTCATTTAAATTCATTGCATTTTTTGGTGTAACAACATTTTCTTCAATTAAATATTTATCATATTCATTATTTTCATTAATTTTATAGCCACTAAATAAAAATACTGTATGGTCTTCACTACCATTAGCATAATCGACACCAATTGAATAACTATCAAATTGATATTGTTTTGTATTGGTATTATAAAAATCTTGTAGATTATACTCTTTAATATATTTACGATAATTTCGTAAAACATAGATACTAGGGTCATTATCATTATATTCAAAACCATAGTATTCAAGTTCAAATAAATCAGCTCGCTCTTCTTTATTTGCTAAAACAAGTTTTTTGGTAATATCAGGTATTTTATTTCAAACAGCGCCCATTGTTAATCGTAAATTAAAAACACCCAAACCATTAAATGCTTGTTTATTTTCTGAATATACTTGGTTGTGTTCTTTTAAAATGTTTTTAATTCTTTCATTTAAAGGTAAAAATGGCGTTACAAATTTTTCATAAAAGACATGGTATTTATCAAAAGGGTTAAAAGTAAATTGATTAGAATATGTTTTATGAAAATATGTTGTTACTGTTATGTATTGTTTTGCTATGTTGTCTCATTCTTGAAATGTCCAAGATAATTCTTTTACTGGAATAGGATTATCTAAATTATATTGTTCATTAACATCATCATCAGTATATTTTTCATAAGATACTTTTAAACTTTTTGAACGAAACATTGAAACTCTTAAATTATTATATCTTTTATCTAGTTCTTTATCAGTTAAGATTTCTTTTTCTTCAGCATGTATCATTTCATCTGTTCAGGCTGATATAATACCGCTTCCTTTACCAACTTTCCCCATAATTTTATTACCATTAGCATAACCCGCAAAAGCAATACGAACACCACTAGGAAAAACAATCTCTCCACCTTCTTTAACATTTTTAGGTCAAACAATACCATTTTCATTGTTGGGTCCTATATCAATCCCATATTTATCATATAGATAATTACAGACATTAATTGTATCGCCAAATGTAGTATCTTCGTGGGTGTTGGCATATCTTCGTAAAATATTAGATGAAGCATCCGTAAAGTTACAAACAAAAAATAATTTTTCGGCTAAATGATTTCATGTTTTATTAGTACCACGCCCTGCTGAAACAAACTTAAAAAAAGTTGGCGAAGTAAAATATCGGGCATAACTATCACCAACAAAGTCTTTAAATACTTCTCAATCAAAGCCAAAATTAAAGTCACTAAAATTTAAATCATATTTTTTATTTAAATATTCATAACTAGTAATTCGTTTTTTGTTATTAATTTTTGTAAAATCTTGCATTTTTAATTAGCCTCCTTTTTTTGATAAAATTATTTGAAGTATTAAATATAATAATTTAAAAAATTGTTTAATTACGAAAGGAAATAAAATGGAATTAAAACAAAATTTATTAGGAAATTATAAAGAAAATAAAAAAATACAAACAAAAAATGAAATTAATAATTTATTAATTAAAAGAGATAATGAGATATTTAAATTATATCAACAAGGAAGAATATTACAAGGATATAAGGTTGTATCAAAAATACCAAAAACATTTAAAACAGAATATGGGGATAACACTGTAAAAAGACGAAGATATGTTAAATATGATGAAGAAAATAAAAAATATATAAATCGTTATCCTTTAGATGAAAAATTAGGGTTAAAAAAATACGAAAGAATTGAAAAAAATTTAAAAGATAAATATATGTCTTTTATGGGCGATGGGAAAAGATATAAAGATATTTTGCATACAACAGAAAATGCTAACATTAGTGAAAGAACAATATCTAATATTTTTAAAAATGCCGATTTAGAAGAAACCGATTACATCAGTAATAAAAATAACAATAAAATTAAAATCCCAAATAATGTTTTATATATTCAAATTGATGGTGCTTTTGAACCTATGAGAGAAAATAAAAAAAGAGTTGAAAATAAAATATTTCTTGCTACTATGCATGTTGGTGTTGATGAAGAAAAGTCAAAAAAAACCAGAATAAAAATGAAAAAGAAAAAAGGCGTTTTTCAAATGATGAATAAAAATCATAAGAATAAAAATGATAAATATAATATTGATAATTTTATTGATAAAATTTTTAAATCAATGGATACTTATGATATTAATGAAGATACTAAAATATTAATATTAAGTGATGGTGAAAAACAAATTAAAAAGATTTACAAAGCAGTAAAATCAAAATATAAAAATAATACTGTATCATATAGTTTAGATAAATTTCATTTAGTAAAAAGATTTAAAGAATTATTCCCAAATCGTAAGAAAAACCGAATTCATAGATTAAAATATAAATTATCAAAAATATATTTTTTTACTGGAAATTATGAAGCATTATTAGATTTTTTAATGTGTCATTTACCCTATGTTATTGATAATAAAAAGAAATTTTTATTAGAAACTATTGAATTAATTAAAAATAATAAAGAAGGAATTGAAAATCAAGCATTAGAATATAATATTGGTTGTCACATGGAAGGTGATATATCACACTACATTAAGGCAGTTAAGGGGCGTGGCACGAAAATATATTGTAAAGAAACATTTATCAATATGTTAATTGCTTCAATGTTAAGACTTAATAGTAAAACAAATGAAGAAAAAATTAATAAAACTAATAAAAATAAAGAAAAAATTGAATTTAATATATTTAATTTAAATCAATCTAAAAATCAATTTTTATCTTTATAAAAAATAAAAAAACCTTTTAAAATTAGTAATAACTTTAAAAAGTATTTTTTAGTGTGTCAAAATTCATAAATTATTTATTCAAATAAAAATTATGTTTTTAAAAAGTTGAATTTTTTTATAAATTTTGTTATCATTTAATTATAAGCGAAACTTAATTTGTTTCTAATTACTTAATTTTATTAAAAACCTCAAAATAATGTATACTACCTAATTTCTGGAAATAATAAATTAATGGCATTACATGTTGAAAGAAAAAAAGTAAGTTAGAATTAAATAAAAAAATAACCTTAATTGGTTATTTTTTTATTTAATTGATTATATTTATCTAAATTCATTTGTACTAAAATATTTGTTCTTGTTTGACTAATTACTTTTAAATCTTCTTTATATAATTGTTGTTGAATATATTCTCTACTTTTACTAGAATAAGTAATTTGTTTATTTGCTTTAAATGTTTCTTCTAAATTAATATTATAAATAATGCAATATTCTTCATCTTTTAAATAATCTTCAATCAAATCTATATTATCAGTTAATCAATCATAGTTATTTTGTCAAAACCAAATATATTTATAATAACTGTCACATTTATAATAACTATCACAAAAACATTCAATTTTATCTCCACAATGTTCTTTTATAAAAGAAATTAAATCACTTACTTTTATTCTTTGATATCCATCAAAAACTAATTTAAAATTACAATTATTTTTGTGTCATTCTCTAATTGAATTAATTTCAATATTTAATCGTGAATATTCTTCTTTTTCTTTTTCACAATTACAATCAACAATTTCCATATTAATACTTAATTGACCATTTTTAAAAATAGTAGTTTCATAATAATTAATTCCATCTGTTTTATTACAAACATTTTTAGAAATAATTTTATCAAAACTATCTTCTTTTCTAATTTCTATTGTTTTTCTTTTTTGTTGAATTAATTCAGCAAATTTATTTTGTATTTTCATTTAAGTTCACATATTTATTCCTTTCATTATTTTTATTTTTTTCATTAAAACATTCTAAACAGCATTGTTTTCTATTTGTAAAATTATAAATATCTTTATTTGAATTAAAATAATATACTTCTGATGAATTAAACATTATTTTTTTTACAAAAATAACAATTTCAATTTTCTCTGTCATTAGTTATTTTATTATCAAAATTAAAGCTTAATTGTTCTATGTTTAATTTTGTTTTTTTAATCATAATTTTCTGTCATTAAATTACATTTATTTTTCATAATAATTAATCATTATTTATACTCCTTACTAGATAATTTTTCATATTTTTGCTCACTGTATTTTTTCAAAAAATAACGAACTGGCAAAAATTTATCGTGTTTGTCTTGTTGTATACAATATAAACATCCTATAATAAAATCTTCTTTATATAATATACTTCTTGCATAACCCATTAAAATAATTTCAAATATTTGTAAAAAGGGGGTAATATAAAATTATAATTTTAATTAATTATGTCTTTTATTTAAAAATTTAATATTTTGCCACAACGAAAAATTATTTTATTATTCAAATTCGTTAATTTTAAATAAATCTTTTATGATAACTATAATAATTAGACTTCTTGCATAACCCATTAAAATAATTTCAAATATTTGTAAAAAGGGGTTAATATAAAATTATAATTTTAATTAATTATGTCTTTTATTTAAAAATTTAATATTTTGCCACAACGAAAAATTATTTTATTATTCAAATTCGTTAATTTTAAATAAATCTTTTATGATAACTATAATAATTGTAAATTATAAATTGAAGCAATTAAATTAAATCTTAAACTAAATCGTTTTCTACGATTTCTATATTTTTCTGTAATAATTTTAAATTTTTTAAGAATAGCAAAAATATTTTCAATAATAATTCTTATTTTTGAAACTAGTCTATTATGTTGTTTTTGTTCTTTATTTAAATGTTTTTTCTTAGTTTTCTTTGTGGGCATTATAACATTATTGTGAATTTTTTGTATTCCTTGATAACCACTATCAACTATTAATTTGGTATTTTTTAAAATTGCGATTTTTGATTCTTTAAATAAAGCATAATCGTGTTTTTTACCAAGTGAAAAACTTGTTGCAATAATTTTTTTTGTTTCTTGTTCGATAATTACTTGTGTTTTAATAGTGTGTTTTTTCTTTTTACCAGAATAAGATTGTTTTTGTCTTTTTTTGGGCGTTGGATTGGGGTCTCGGTAACATCAATAATAATAGTTTTATCATTAAAATAATCATTTATTAGTGCTTTTTTACCAGCAACTTGCTGAAAATCAGGGTGTTTAATTAAAATATCTTCAATTCACTTGATATTGCGATAACAATTAGCTTCACTAATTCCGAAATTTTTTCCAAGATGAAAATAAGTTCGATATTCTCGTCAATACGATAAAGTCATCAATAATCGATTTTCTAGTGATAATTTATTAGCTTTGCCACCTTTTTTAAATTTTTCTATTTCAGCTACTTGTAAAATATCTAACATTTTATTAAAAATATCTTGTTTTATTCCTGTTAATCTTAATCATTCTTTATCATTAATATTTTTAAATTCATCAAATTTCATAATTTAATATCCTCATAAATTATATTTTATAATAATATTTTAATAATAAAACCAGGTATCGCAAGAAGTCTATTGTAAATTATAAATTGAAGCAATTAAATTAAATCTTAAACTAAATTGTTTTCTACGATTTCTATATTTTTCTGTAATAATTTTAAATTTTTTAAGAATAGCAAAAATATTTTCAATAATAATTCTTATTTTTGAAACTAGTCTATTATGTTGTTTTTGTTCTTTATTTAAATGTTTTTTCTTAGTTTTCTTTGTGGGCATTATAACATTATTGTGAATTTTTTGTATTCCTTGATAACCACTATCAACTATTAATTTGGTATTTTTTAAAATTGCGATTTTTGATTCTTTAAATAAAGCATAATCGTGTTTTTTACCAAGTGAAAAACTTGTTGAAATAATTTTTTTGGTTTCTTGTTCGATAATTACTTGTGTTTTAATAGTGTGTTTTTTCTTTTTGCCAGAATAAGATTGTTTTTGTCTTTTTTTGGGCGTTGGATTGGGGTTTCGGTGGCATCAATAATAATAGTTTTATAATTAAAATAATCATTTATTAGTGCTTTTTTACCAGCAACTTGCTGAAAATCAGGGTGTTTAATTAAAATATCTTCAATTCACTTGATATTGCAATAACAATTAGCTTCACTAATTCCGAAATTTTTTCCAAGATGAAAATAAGTTCGATATTCTCGTCAATACGATAAAGTCATCAATAATCGATTTTATAGTGATAATTTATTAGCTTTGCCACCTTTTTTAAATTTTTCTATTTCAGCTACTTGTAAAATATCTAACATTTTATTAAAAATATCTTGTTTTATTCCTGTTAATCTTAATCATTCTTTATCATTAATATTTTTAAATTCATCAAATTTCATAATTTAATATCCTCATAAATTATATTTTATAATAATATTTTAATAATAAAACCAGGTATCGCAAGAAGTCTAATATATATTCTTTATAATTCTTTTTATCTAAATCAATTACATAGTTATTTTTATTTCAAAATGCCATAATTTTAACCTCGCTTTCCGAATTGTTTACTTATTAAAAATGGATTATCTAATGTTTTTATAAAATATTCCATTATATCCATAACAGCATAAGTCATAGCATCAAAACCATCATCAAATAATTTATTATCTTCTAATTTATAAGTAGATTTATTTGCAGGTGGTTTTCTTCATTCCATTTTTAACATATCCTTAAATAACTCTGGTGTTAATCGTTGACTAATTTGTAAATAATTCTTATTTAGCAGGATGATTATAGCATCAATTCTATCAGTTCTATATCAAACATCTTTTACTACTGGTTTAAATCTTAATCAATTAGCATCGGGATAATATTGTCGTCTAATATTATTTAATGTATCAATAGAAACTAAACCACCATTTCCATAGTCAACATTTACATCTAAACCATCTTGTAAATAATCTCATTGTATAGAAGCAGTTATAAAAAAGTGTACTATTTCAAATAAAATCTTAGTTGTATCTTTATGTATCATTTCAGCGTTGCTATGTTTATATTCCATTAATGGTGTCATTTTTTTATATTCTCTATCTAATCCCATTAAAATAGCATGAGTAGCATGTCCTAATGGACTATCTGCATAACCTAAATCTAATCCTGCTTTAAAATTAACTGGTTCAAAATCGTATAATTTACTAAATAAATAATTGGCAAAAATACTACCATCTAATGCACCTGGCATTCCAATTCCTCAAACCTCATATTTTTTAGGTCATTCTGCTTTTAATTCATATAATTTCATTAATTCATCATAGTTTAAATTATCTTTATTAATTAAATAATTAGTATAATGATTAATAACTTTTTTATCATATGCTTTTTGTCCTGTTTTAGGATCTAATACTGGAACTATTAATTTAGATATTTGTTCTCCTTTACTTTCTAATTCTTTACGATTAAAAGGTAATAATTTGTTTAAATAATCTATATGATCTTGATAAATACTATCAGGGTTAGTACTTGTAATTAATATTAATTTTTTATAATCACGAACTGCTTGCATAATTGCTTCTTTTTCTGATTTACTAAATTCATTCGCTTCTTCTAATCAAATAATACATAAATCAGCACCATTTGCTCTTGCTGTACCTTTGCCTAATACTTGACTACTATTACTTTTTCTAGCACCTTGTAATTTAATAAAACTACCATTAGGAAATGTTCAATTAGGTTTATTAAACCTAGCATTATATTGATAATGACCACCTTTTCATTTTTTAGTAGGATTAAGGATTAAGCCAACTTTATCTAATGCATCTTGAATATCTTGTTGCATTTCAGCGGTATCTGCACTATTTAATCTAAAACCATATATTGCTATTTTTTTATCTTTATTTGCTAATACAACACAACTTAATAATGCTATTAATTCATCAATATAATATGTTTTACCTGCTTTACGACTACCTGCTAAATTAATCTCATCAGCAATATATTCAGTATTATTTAATAAACTAATTACTATCTTATTAAGATAACTAGACTTCTTGCATAACCTAATTTAATTATTTGAAAATTCCTATAAAATATTTTTAAATTAAAATAGAAATTATAGGAGATTAAAATTATGAAATTTGATAAATTTAATTTTATTAATGATAAAGAATTATTGCGATTAACCGGAGCAAAAAAAGCTACTTTTAATAAAATGTTAAATATTTTACAAGTAGCTGAAATAGAAAAATTTAAAAAAGATGGCAAAAATAATAAATTATCACTAGAAAATCGGCTACTGACGACCTTATCGTATTGACGAGAATATCGGGCCTATTTTCATATTTCTAAAAGTTTTGATATTAGTGAATCTAGTTTTTATCGCAATATCAAGTGAATTGAAGATATTTTAATTAAACACTCTTATTTTCAACAAATCGCTGGTAAAAAATAACTAATAAATGATTATTTTAATGATAAAACTATTATTATTGATGTTACCGAATCCTCAATCCAACGCCCAAAAAAAGACAAAAACAATCTTATTCTGGTAAAAAGAAAAAACACACCATTAAAACACAAGTAATTATCGAACAAGAAACCAAAAAAATTATTGCAACAAGTTTTTCGCTTGGAAAAAAAACATGATTATGCTTTATTTAAAGAATCAAAAATCTCAATTTTAAAAAATACCAAATTAATAGTTGATAGTGGTTATCAAGTAATTCAAAAAATTCACAATAATGTTCTAATACCTACAAAAAAAACAAAGAAAAACCCTTTAAATAAAGTGCAAAAACAACGCAATAGAATAGTTTCAAAAATGAGAATTATTATTGAAAATATTTTTGATATTCTTAAAAAATTTAAAATTATTACAGAAAAATATCGTAATCGAATAAAACGATTTATTTTAAGATTTAATTTAATTGCTTCAATTTATAATTTGCAGTTAGCATAGAAGATTTATTTGAAATTAAAGAATTTAAATAATAAATTCATTTTTTGTTGTGGCAAAATATTAAATTTTTAAATAAAAAACATAATTAATTAAAATTATATTTTTCTATTAGTTTCTTTTTACAAATATTTGCAATTTTTTAATAGGTTATGCAAGAAGTCTATTATATTCGTAATATTCGTTAATAATTTTAGTTTTAAATTCAATATCATGGTCTTTTGACCCTTTAGTTTTACCCCTTGCCATATAAAAAATGTTTCTCCTAACTTTATATATTTAATAATAACCTAAAAAGGTTTTTTATTTCATATTCTCAGTTAAAAGAAACATTGTACCTTATTTTAATAAGGTGTTTTTATTTAAACCTAATTTATAAGGGTGATGTATTTTAAAATACATCGTTGTTAATATAACATAATTTAATTGATAATATTAAATTCTCTGACACTGTATTCGAGTTCGTCAGTGTTTTTGTTCTTTTTGTGAAGATATTTAATTTCAATTGTTTTAGTATCTTTGTTAAATACTTTGTTTAAATTATCCGCAGCTTCGTTTCAAGTAACACATTTAATATTTTGACCTTCATCATTTACATAAAATGAAAATAAATTGCGTTGAATATTGTTTTTGTCGGTAATTGTTTTAAACATTGCTTTATCAGCAAAAATAACATCTACTTCTTTTGTAAATAATTGATTGTTTTGAAAATTTCTGTACATATAAAAAATTCCTTTCATTGATTAAAGTATTTTATAATTAAAAAATTTTAAACTAATAAAAAAAATTAATAGCATAATAGATTAAATAAAATTAATACTTTAATTAATCTTAACACACATATATAAATAATTAAATTATTTAAGTGTTGAATTAAACCATCTAAACAAGTAGGGTCAACCGTAATTTTTTTAATAGACTTCTTGCGTAACCTATTAAAAAATTGCAATAATAATATTATTAATTGTAATAATTATTGTCGTTACTTTTTTCATTTATTCCTCCAATGATAACTAAATCATCTAATTGTCTATTAGTCTTTTATGTCTCATTTTCATGTTGCTAATTTTTTCTGATCAGCAATCGCAATATATGGCAAATTACGTAAACGTTCTTGATAGTCTAAACCAAAGCCAATTAAAAAAGCGGGTGGAACATCAAATCCATATCAATCAGCAACTAAATCTACTTTCCGACCAGATTTTTTATCTAATAAAGTAACAACTTTCACACTACGTGCTCCTTTTAGATATAAATAGTCTTTAATCATTTTAATTGTTTTACCACTATCAATAATATCTTCGACTAATAAAATTTCGCGATTTGTTATTGGCATTGGTAAATCAAGTAAAATTTGGGGGGCATCTTTACTCTTAATACCACCAAAATAAGATGAAACAACCATATATTCCGTTTCACATTCAATACCAACTAAATGAGAAATAAATTTTGCCATAAAAGGAATACATCCTTTTAATAATCCTAAGCATAAAATCGTATTATCTTTTGCTGGATATTCATTAAGATAATAATGACTAATTTTTTGCCCTAATTCAAAACATTTTTCATCAATTTCTTCAGTAGTAATTAAAATTTCTTTTACAAGGGGGTGTATCTTCATTTTTCTGCCTCGCTAAATATTAATAATTTATTTTAATAATATAATTATAATACAATTAATGTTTAATTAAAAGATACTTAATCTTAAAAAAATAATCCAGAAATTTAAAATTAGATATAATTTATTTTATTAACCTTGGTAAATAGGATGTTCAGAATTCGTGTCATAATTCTCAAACTTTTATTTTCAAAGCATCACTTGCTAAAAATCAATATACAAATCTTTCTGCAACAAAATCACCAAGATTATTAAAAGAACAACTAATTAAATGAAATAAATTTAATTGCAATTTGTTCTTGCGTTAAACCTTGGCCATTCTCAATTTTATTAAAAAACTTTAATTTCTTTAATAACATTGGCTTGACCACTAAAATTAATATCAACGGTATGCCCCAATTTATGAAAAATAACATTAAAAATTTCACAATAGCTTCATCATCCATTTCGCCAAGAGTTAAATCCGTTTACTTTGTGGCTACAAAGCAAGATATTTCGTTCAAGCGTAATAGTTTGTTTAAACCCTTTTCAATATGTAGAACCAACAATTGAATCACGATTATCATTAATTCTTAATATTCTAACAAATTCTTTAACAATATCTTTTGATCAAATATTACTGATAAAATCATAAAATTTTACTAATAATGATTTTAATTCTTCTTGATAATCTGGACAAAAAGTATTAATAACTTGTTGTCATCCTTGTTTTGTTTCATCATATCAAAAATTAGATAATTATTCATAATACTTAAAAAAATTCTTGCGTATAAAATGGCAAATCAGTATTTTGTGCTTACATCAAAAAAGCATTTGTTAAATTTTTTCCAAGATATGTTGTTTGATGATTATTAATTCATAAACCATTATAATCACGTTTATAAAATCAAGTTGAATTAGGAGCATATCAATATTCTAAATCAATGTTGTTTTTTACTTGCTTAGGCTTAGGTGGAACCTGAGAAATTACTGTAAATGGTCGTTTTGGTACTAATTTTACTAATAATTCTGGATTCAATCTACAATGTTTATTTTAACTGAGAATATGAAATAAAAAACCTTTCTAGGTTATTATTAAATAGACTTCTTGCGATACCTGGTTTTATTATTAAAATATTATTATAAAATATAATTTATGAGGATATTAAATTATGAAATTTGATGAATTTAAAAATATTAATGATAAAGAATGATTAAGATTAACAGGAATAAAACAAGATATTTTTAATAAAATGTTAGATATTTTACAAGTAGCTGAAATAGAAAAATTTAAAAAAGGTGGCAAAGCTAATAAATTATCACTAGAAAATCGATTATTGATGACTTTATCGTATTGACGAGAATATCGAACTTATTTTCATCTTGGAAAAAATTTCGGAATTAGTGAAGCTAATTGTTATCGCAATATCAAGTGAATTGAAGATATTTTAATTAAACACCCTGATTTTCAGCAAGTTGCTGGTAAAAAAGCACTAATAAATGATTATTTTAATGATAAAACTATTATTATTGATGCTACCGAAACCCCAATCCAACGCCCAAAAAAAGACAAAAACAATCTTATTCTGGTAAAAAGAAAAAACACACTATTAAAACACAAGTAATTATCGAACAAGAAACCAAAAAAATTATTGCAACAAGTTTTTCACTTGGTAAAAAACACGATTATGCTTTATTTAAAGAATCAAAAATCGCAATTTTAAAAAATACCAAATTAATAGTTGATAGTGGTTATCAAGGAATACAAAAAATTCACAATAATGTTATAATGCCCACAAAGAAAACTAAGAAAAAACATTTAAATAAAGAACAAAAACAACATAATAGACTAGTTTCAAAAATAAGAATTATTATTGAAAATATTTTTGCTATTCTTAAAAAATTTAAAATTATTACAGAAAAATATAGAAATCGTAGAAAACGATTTAGTTTAAGATTTAATTTAATTGCTTCAATTTATAATTTACAATTATTATAGTTATCATAAAAGATTTATTTAAAATTAACGAATTTGAATAATAAAATAATTTTTCGTTGTGGCAAAATATTAAATTTTTAAATAAAAGACATAATTAATTAAAATTATAATTTTATATTAACCCCTTTTTACAAATATTTGAAATTATTTTAATGGGTTATGCAAGAAGTCTATTGGTTGGGGATTTAAAAAAACAAGTTTGTTTAATTTAGTTTCTTTTGCCCCACTTGCTTATCAACAAGTAGTAAAAGATAGCTTTAAAATATATCGGACAATTGCTAAGATATTAAAAATGCAAGAACAATTTAAAAATAACTTTAATAAAGATAAATTGTTAAATACGCTAGAAGATAGTGCGGTTACTAGTTTATTGGGTAAAGGATTAGCATTTCAAACATACAAGCAATTAAGAACAAAACAAGATTTAAACAAAACAATTAAAACAAAAACATTACTAAATAGTAAAAAGTTTATATCAAAGAAGATATATTCTAAAAAAAGTAAATGATAAGGAGATGATTAAATGTTAAATGAATTATGACAAAATGTTACTTTGGAAAATTATAATAATTTTAATCCAATGACAGGTAAAATTACACAAGTTCCAGTTCGTTATAATAAGTTCTTTAAAGGTGATGTAGAATTATGATTTAAAACTTTTGCTTTAAGAGCCCAAAATATGATTAATTCATATTTGAATTATCCATTTTCAAAATTAAAGTTTCAAACATTTAAAGACCCATTATTAAAGAAAATTTGTATTAATATGGTGTTTATTACGATTGAACATTGAACATTTAACCGCATTCCAATTGAATTTTTTACTTCGGCAAATATGAGTGTTGGTGATGTTAATTATTCTTCACAAAATGACCCTATGGCAACATGACAAGGTTTATTGCCTACCTATGCAAAATCATTGTCTAATTTAACAACTTTAAAGAAAATGTTTCGTACTTTTCAAGAAGAAGGTATTGATTTAACAATGATAGATTTAGAAGCATATTATACTCAATTAGAAGTTGATGCTTTATTAGATAAGGTTGTTATAGAAAAAATTAAAAATTATAAATTTGAAAAAATTAAAAAAGAAATTTTAGACGAATTAAAAAAATTAATTATTGTACCAGATGTATCAGAATGAGAAATTGTTGATACTAGTGATTTTGTATCAAATTCATTAAATAAATATCAAATAAAAAATTATGATAGTAATAATTATATTTATAATATAAATATTTCAGACCAAACAAATGATGCTATAAATGTAACTTTTACGACTTTTAAAAATCATCCTGTATATGAATTTTTTGCACCAAACACTATTCTTATAAGAGAAAACGGTGTTATTGAAGCAAATCAGAAACTAACATTTATACATGTTGAAAGAAAAATAATAAGTTAGGAAGGATATGTTATTATGCCAAAATTAACTATTAAAGATTTAATTATGTTTTTGAAAATCTTTGGAGTTTCATCGTTGTTTTTTATTGCAGGGATTATTATTTGTTTTATAGGAGAAAAAACATTAGGTATTTCTTGACCAGCATATGTTATTGTTTTAGGAATGCTTATCGGGGCTGAAATTATAGTTTTGATTATTGAAACAATTAGATTTATCAAAACACATAACAAAAAAAAAGAAGATAGTATTGAAGATGTTATTAAAAAATAAGAAACAAAATAAAGGGGAATTTATAAATGGGGTTGTTACCAGCAAAAAAGAAAATAAAAAAAGATTATGATATTGATAGTTATTATCTTAATTTAGCATCAACGATTACTAATCGTAAAAATGTTACTGTTCAAAAACATAATGAAATTTTAGAAAAAAGAATTTGTGAAGATAATGCCAATTTTTTAAATCCACGTGAGTTAGAAATTAGCATTTATAATCCAATTAATAATCAGTATTTAGACACTAAATTAATTAGTAACTTTTTAAAAATGCAAGACTTTACTAATAAAAATTGATATAACGAATATAAAATCAATAAATATGGTAAAGGTGCATATTTTATTTTTGCCAATAATTCAAAACTTAATTTTATTACTATTGATTTTTATAATGACCAATATGATGAATTAGGTAATTTAGTATCTTGCACTTTTGATTATGACCCTTATATTAAAAATGACCAGAGTATTTTTATTACTGAAAAATTAGAAATTGATTATGTAACCAAACAAGTAAAAGTTATTAGAAAGTTAAAAACACGATTATACAGCACTATTACCGACTTATATATTGATTATGCTAAATGAAATAACTATACAACATTGCAAAGAGAAGAAATATTGCCACTTAATTTTATACCAATTGAAATTATCCCTAATAATCCTAATTTTGAATCTTCTGCTCGTTATGGTAAACAATTTGCTAGTATTTTAGATATTATTGCGGAAAAGATTATGTTAGACCCATTATTAAATAGTGGTAAATTTACCATTAATACTAATGGAGTTACTGGTGTTGTTGACCAAGAAATTAGTAAAATGTTGGCTTCATTTATTGAAAATGACTTGTTATTAGTTGAAGGAGACCCTGATAGTAATTTTCAACCAGTAGACTATATTGCGGGTAATTTTAAAGGTGAGCAATTAACCAAAATATATGATTGATTATTAACTAATTACTATAAAATAAATCGCCATCATGTTCCCGCAATCGCTAAGGGATCCCAACAAACTCAGGTAGAAGTTGCTGGTGTAAATATTCAAACAAACGCATCATACTAACAAATGATATATATCAGAGAAATTAAATTAACTGAATTTATTATTAAGTTAATTAAATATGATAATGCTATTTTAAATGGTAGAACATTTAATATTAAAAATATTGATGAGTTAATTGTTGATGTTCACTTACCAGTAAATGCTACTTTAAAAAGACAATTAAAAAACAACGAAAATATTATCAATATTCCTAATGAAGAACGAGGGGAAAAAGAATAATGTTAAAACCATCAGAGAAAATGTTAGCACAATTAGCAGAAAATGATGAACCAATTGATTATTCAATTGATAGTATTCCTTTAGATTTTGCTACTCAATCGCAGTACAGTGACCCTGATTTAGAACAATTGTTTACTGAAGACCGTGCAAGAACCTTATATATTTATAAAATTAATAATCTTGTTAAGACAAAGCAAAAACCAATCTTAAACTACTCTTAAAATAGCGTTAAAATTGGTTTTATTGACAAAGATGAATATATTAAAATAACGGGTTATGAAATTAGCAACTTTAATTTTAAATTACAAATTCAACAAAATACCACAGTTCAAGATAATAGCACAAGTTATGTTATGATTGATGAAAAAGATATTTTAATTAATAATATTTCAAAACAAGACAAAAAATTTTTAGAAACATTAGACTTAAAAATAGTATCTATTAATGAACCAATTAGTGAAAACAACAAAAATGAATGTTATATCATTGAAGAATATAAACATCCTTATTCACCTGACGGAGTTAATATTATTAAATCTATGCATTTGATTAAAATAACTGATTTTAAATGAAAAAATCAAAATAGTATTCATTTAGTTTTACAAAAATCATTGCCCGAAGATACGATATTTACTGGGATTAAAATTAAATATCCTAAATCAATGCTATTTGGTAATATTAAATGTTGAGGCAATGTAAATGGCGTTTATTCTTATCAATCATCAAATATTGAAAATGCTAGTTTAGTGCCATTATTGTCAATGCCTATAGAGACAGAACCTAATTTAAGATTAGACTTCTTGCATAACCCATTAAAATAATTTCAAATATTTGTAAAAAGGGGTTAATATAAAATTATAATTTTAATTAATTATGTCTTTTATTTAAAAATTTAATATTTTGCCACAACGAAAAATTATTTTATTATTCAAATTCGTTAATTTTAAATAAATCTTTTATGATAACTATAATAATTGTAAATTATAAATTGAAGCAATTAAATTAAATCTTAAACTAAATCGTTTTCTACGATTTCTATATTTTTCTGTAATAATTTTAAATTTTTTAAGAATAGCAAAAATATTTTCAATAATAATTCTTATTTTTGAAACTAGTCTATTATGTTGTTTTTGTTCTTTATTTAAATGTTTTTTATTAGTTTTCTTTGTGGGCATTATAACATTATTGTGAATTTTTTGTATTCCTTGATAACCACTATCAACTATTAATTTGGTATTTTTTAAAATTGCGATTTTTGATTCTTTAAATAAAGCATAATCGTGTTTTTTACCAAGTGAAAAATTTGTTGCAATAATTTTTTTGGTTTCTTGTTCGATAATTACTTGTGTTTTAATAGTGTGTTTTTTCTTTTTACCAGAATAAGATTGTTTTTGTCTTTTTTTGGGCGTTGGATTGGGGTTTTGGTAGCATCAATAATAATAGTTTTATCATTAAAATAATCATTTATTAGTGCTTTTTTACCAGCAACTTGCTGAAAATCAGAATGTTTAATTAAAATATCTTCAATTCACTTGATATTGCGATAACAATTAGCTTCACTAATTCCGAAATTTTTTCCAAGATGAAAATAAGTTCGATATTCTCGTCAATACGATAAAGTCATCAATAATCGATTTTCTAGTGATAATTTATTAGCTTTGCCACCTTTTTTAAATTTTTCTATTTCAGCTACTTGTAAAATATCTAACATTTTATTAAAAATATCTTGTTTTATTCCTGTTAATCTTAATCATTCTTTATCATTAATATTTTTAAATTCATCAAATTTCATAATTTAATATCCTCATAAATTATATTTTATAATAATATTTTAATAATAAAACCAGGTATCGCAAGAAGTCTATTATTTCAGTATTGATTTACTGAAAGTTTTTTACCATGAAGTATTGCCAAAAACTATATTCAAGGTGCTGATATTTTAGGTTTAGTAAATAAAAATGATTTAGATAAAGTTTTATTAAATTATTTAACATATCGCTACAATTATGATAGAAAATTTAAAGGAACAAAATACGATGAAAAGGGTAACCCCACAAATAAAGCGGCTGAATTACGACAACAATTCGAAGGACAAAAACCAGAATATGTAATTGATGGTTTATTTGAAAATTGAAAATTAGATAATCCAACCCTTATTAAGGATAGTGTTGTCAAAATATTTAAACAAATTATATATATGTTATCAAATTATACATATAGCAAATATGCAATTAACAAAGGCTATAATGATGATGTTAAGTTATTCTCTCCTTATTATTTTGAATTAGTTTCTAATCCATGAAAAGAAGAAACTGGATATTGAGTATTTGAAAATTGCAAAGTTGAATTAAATTCATTATATTTTAATTTTAGTGGTAGTGCTCCAATTCCACCAGAACCAGTAAATTATTGAGAAGAAGTTTATGCAAATGATAAACCATTTAATAAAGTTGATAATAGGCATTATTTTGTAATATCACGTGTAAATAAAGATGATGACTGGCATATTTCTAAATTTGAAAATAATATTCCTTTAAGTGACAATGAAAAAAGAACTGTTGATAGTTGAAATGGACGGGTATTAAATTTAAAAAATAAAGGGTTTGGAAAAGTTAATTTGCAATTAATAGGAGATGGTTGAGTTTATTGATGAAAAACAACAGATGATTATTTTAAATCAGTTTATCGTTGAAATAGTGTTGGTGAACCAAATAAACCATTTATTGATACAAAAACCGGAAAAATTACAGATTGAAATTTAAAACAACAAACAAAAATTAATAATAACAAAGAAAATGAAATTAAAGTAACTGTTAAAAATAAAGATATTTCAGAAAACCTTATTTATCAATTAGAAGCAAATTATTTTAATTGACTGTCAATAACAAGTGAATTAGAAACAAATAACATTCCGTCTTTAATTCCTGCTTAAATTAAACTATCAGATGGAGAATATGGTAAATATTTAACCAATTTAATTGTTTCTAATGACAAAATAGAAGATTATTTAAATTATTTTTCACAATTATATAAATTGCTTTATTCTAAGACAGATTGAGGGGGAATAACTAAAAATTTAGTTGTAGATAATATTAAAATAACTTTTGATAATCATCAAAAACTATTTAATTTAAATCAAATTGAAATATCGGGTATATGGGGTTATGGGAATTATGATATAAATATTTTTATTGAAAAACCAAATGAAAAAATTATTGAAGGAAAAGATATTAACTTAGAATTAATCAAAAATTGTCCTATTGGAACCAAAGTTAGTGGTAAAGATAAAAATACATATCTTCAATTAATAGAAGAAGACACCTGATATTTTTTAAAAAATGGTGTTGAAGATGAAAACTCATATTCAAATATTGCCGTTGTCAATTTTTTAAAACAATCAAATAGTGTGATATTTTCTTATCCCCCCATAAAAGAAGAAATTAATATTAATAATTTAGAATTATTTAATAAAAACAATGAAAAACTATCATTAATTACATTAGATATGTAAAAAAAGTCATTTATTAAAATGACTTTTTTATTAGTTATTAACTTTTACATTACCGTTTTCATAAATAATTAAATCAGGTAATTTTTGTTCATCACCATTTCAACGATAAACTGATTTAAAATAATCATCTTTTGTTTTTCATCAATAAACTCAACCATCTCCTATTAATTGCAAATTAACTTTTCCAAACCCTTTATTTTTTAAATTTAATACCCGTCCATTTCAACTATCAACAGTTCTTTTTTCATTGTCACTTAAAGGAATATTATTTTCAAATTTAGAAATATGCCAGTCATCATCTTTATTTACACGTGATATTACAAAATAATACCTATTATCAACTTTATTAAATGGTTTTTCTTGTGGTGTTATTCATTCTAAAACACCATCTTTTGTATTTATTTTGTTTTCTTCTTTTAATTTTGATAATTTATCTTCGCTATATTGTTGCGTATTACAAGCAACTAAACTTGTTGTGATTATTCCTATTAAAGTGCTTGCTTCTATGGAGAATAGTATCTTTTTCATATTTTATTTATTAAATTTTACTAAAATTTACAACTTTTTTCACCAGGAACCGCTTCTTGAATAGCATCTCCAACAATTTTTCCAATTCATTTTCCTACTGCACTTCCTGTTTCTTTTCCATATAAAGTACCTGTTCCCGGTGATACTGCAGTTCCTATTAAACCACCTAATACCCCAAGCCCTAACGAAAATCCATCAGCAATATGATTAGACAAACAAGAAAGAATTTTTTTACCAAAAGAATTCAATTTTCCTTCTTTTTCTTGATTTTTTAAATATTCTTCTACTTCTTTTAATTTATTTATTTTTCATTCTTTTGCTTGTTTCCCCCCTTCTTGACCAATTCATTCTTGTCTTTCTTTATCTATTCTTTCTTTTTCTGATTTGTTTGCTTTTTTTTCTATTTCATTTTTTTCTTGTTCTTCAATATTAATTCATTCATTTAATCTATCAAAAGAAAAAACTTGGAATACACCTGAATTTATAAATAAATAGATTTTTTTATTCAAACTAAATATTTTTTCAACATTCTCGTTAAAAACCCTATTATCACCGGGTCTAATTTCATATTTATTATAAGAATCATCTTCATTTTTTAATAAAATATATAAATGACCATATGAATTATCGTATGAACTAATAAATAAATTATTTGACTTATCAACTGCTATTTTAGAAGCTACAACATCATTAATTTTTTCTTTTTCTTGATCAATAATGTTAAATTTATAAATACCTTTTTGAGTTTCAATATAAAAATTTTCTTGTTCACTATCTAAATAGTGATCATTAATATCTGGAATTAAAATTTCTTCAACTGATGTTTGTCCAGAATTAAGGTGATAAAGTTTTTTATCAGAAAATATAAAAATGTCGTCATCTAAAGCATAAAATTTTCAGCCCGTATAATTGTCATCATTAAATTTTCCGCTTATTTCTATAGGGTTAATATCATATTTTTTTAGTAAATATAATTTATTAAATGATCTTAAATAAATATTATTATATTTATCAAAATTAAAGGAATCAATATTTTTTGAAAAATAAACTTTTCTTAATTTATAAATATCATCAATATTTTGCGGAATATTTTCTTTTTCGTCATGTTTAATTAAATTTAAAAAATCTATATTTTGTCCATAACTATTGACCTTAAGAATAATATTATTTTCATTATCTAATGAAAAATAAATAAAATTAAGATTACTAATTTCTTCCTCTATATTATAAACATTATTTTTATAAAGTTTTTTAGTAGTAAAAATATAAACATTTTTGTTTATATTATTGTCTAATGAAAAACCATTAATATCTCCGGATTTTATTAATTGTAAATTTCCGTTTTCTTTAATTTTATATAAAGTATTATTTTTTTTAGTTTGTAAATAAACATTATTATTAAAATAATCAAATATAATATTTTTAACCTGAGAATCTTTTAAAGTTTCTAATTCTTCAAAATCTATATTAATTTCTAAATTTTTATTATTATTTTGTCTTTTGTTTCTAATTAAATTTTTTATTTCTGAATAATTAATTTTATTATTTAATTTTTCTTGTTTTGGATAAAAACTAGCGGCAATTGTTGTTGGAACAGCAGTTCCACTAATTGTTAATACACTTAATAAACTTAACAATTTTTTCATTTTATATAATTTCCTTTCTTTTATCTTGAAAATTTTTATCAAGATCTATTGACATTATATATATATATATATATATATGCAAGTCAGGCACTTTAAATATATTTTATAAAGGCGGTTATTTAGAATGATTATTATTGTGATTATATTGTACTAATCTGGGCTCGCGGTGATTTTCATAATTTTATGAAAAATTACTTAAAGTTTAAAAAAACTTTTGCCGCGCTTTTCAAAATACTTGGGAAAAATTCTAAGCGTTAAGCGAAGAATTTTATAAAGGTTCCCAAATTTTTTTGAAAGAACCTCAAAATCTTTTTTAACTTGTAAGTCATTTTATCACAAAAATTTAAGAAAATCAACCGCTCGCCCAAAATTGCATTTTTATATTTTAATCAACAAAAATAGCCAATAACCCTTATAAAATAAGGGTTATTTGTTGCTTGTTTTGCGATTGTCGTTTGTGGCACATCGAATGTTATTTTCGCGGGTAAATATTGATAATAAAATTTTGTAAATTATCTTTTTCAAAAAAGATAATTTTATATATAAAAATCACTTGTGATTTTTATATATAAAACAAAGAAATTACAATAAAAACAAAGAAATATTTTTTTTATATATAAAACAAAGAAATTACAATAAAAACAAAGAAATATTTTTTTTATATATAAAAATCACTTGTAATTTTTATATATTAAAATATATAATAAAAAATAAAAGGAGTAATATAGTGCCAAAAAATATAAAAAAAGATATAAAAGTAGAATTAGAAAAAATGAAAAAAATGTCAACTTTTTCAGAAGCAAAGGAATTTAAAAAACGAGATTGGAAAAAAGTTATTCCACCAATTGCTACTGAACCGTGAATAGTAGAAGCATTTAACCAAGAAGCAAAAAATAAAAAATGGAGTAAGACAACTCTTATGAATGAAATTCTTAAAGAGCGCTATGGAAAGAAAAACAAAAATGAAGATAATTAGTTTTTGTAATAATAAAGGTGGGGTCGGCAAAACTACCCTTTGCAAAAATGTCGCCTACAAGTTGGCGCTTGATGGGACAAAGGTCTTGTTGATTGACCTTGACCCCCAAGCAACATTGTCTACACAACTAGCAACAAGCGAAGTAGATATTAAAAAATCTTTAATTAAAATTATTGGTGCATTAGATATGGTTGATTTGAAAAAATTAATTCAAACAACAAATGCAAGGAATGTTGATATAATAATTGGCAACCACGAATTAAATAAAGCTTCTGCACTTATCAATTCACTTTTTAGTGAAAAAGATAGAAATTTAATTGCAACAGATATTTATAAATTAGACTTCTTGCATAACCCATTAAAATAATTTCAAACATTTGTAAAAAGGGGTTAATATAAAATTATAATTTTAATTAATTATGTCTTTTATTTAAAAAATTAATATTTTGCCACAACGAAAAATTATTTTATTATTCAAATTCGTTAATTTTAAATAAATCTTTTATGATAACTATAATAATTGTAAATTATAAATTGAAGCAATTAAATTAAATCTTAAACTAAATCGTTTTCTACGATTTCTATATTTTTCTGTAATAATTTTAAATTTTTTAAGAATAGCAAAAATATTTTCAATAATAATTCTTATTTTTGAAACTAGTCTATTATGTTGTTTTTGTTCTTTATTTAAATTTTTTTTCTTAGTTTTCTTTGTGGGCATTATAACATTATTGTGAATTTTTTGTATTCCTTGATAACCACTATCAACTATTAATTTGGTATTTTTTAAAATTGCGATTTTTGATTCTTTAAATAAAGCATAATCGTGTTTTTTACCAAGTGAAAAACTTGTTGCAATAATTTTTTTGGTTTCTTGTTCGATAATTACTTGTGTTTTAATAGTGTGTTTTTTCTTTTTACCAGAATAAGATTGTTTTTGTCTTTTTTTGGGCGTTGGATTGGTGTTTCGGTAGCATCAATAATAATAGTTTTATAATTAAAATAATCATTTATTAGTGCTTTTTTACCAGCAACTTGCTGAAAATCAGGGTGTTTAATTAAAATATCTTCAATTCACTTGATATTGCGATAACAATTAGCTTCACTAATTCCGAAATTTTTTCCAAGATGAAAATAAGTTCGATATTCTCGTCAATACGATAAAGTCATCAATAATCGATTTTCTAGTGATAATTTATTAGCTTTGCCACCTTTTTTAAATTTTTCTATTTCAGCTACTTGTAAAATATCTAACATTTTATTAAAAATATCTTGTTTTATTCCTGTTAATCTTAATCATTCTTTATCATTAATATTTTTAAATTCATCAAATTTCATAATTTAATATCCTCATAAATTATATTTTATAATAATATTTTAATAATAAAACCAGGTATCGCAAGAAGTCTATTAAATGAAGATATATTAGATGGTTATGATTATGTGTTGATTGATTATCCCCCAACAATACAAGAGTTAGCAATTAGTTTCTTATTAATTAGTGATTTAATTGTTAGTCCGGTTTCAAGTGGCAATGCTGGATGTAAAGGACTTTTAGATTTACGAAATTTATTAAATAAATTATGTAGAGAATATAATTTTAATGTTCCAAGTTTAAAAGTTATTATTAATGATGTTAGCGAAAATGATAATTTAGACAATATTAGACTTCTTGCATAACCCATTAAAATAATTTCAAATATTTGTAAAAAGGGGTTAATATAAAATTATAATTTTAATTAATTATGTCTTTTATTTAAAAATTTAATATTTTGCCACAACGAAAAATTATTTTATTATTCAAATTCGTTAATTTTAAATAAATCTTTTATGATAACTATAATAATTGTAAATTATAAATTGAAGCAATTAAATTAAATCTTAAACTAAATCGTTTCCTTCGATTACGATATTTTTCTGTAATAATTTTAAATTTTTTAAGAATAGCAAAAATATTTTCAATAATAATTCTTATTTTTGAAACTAGTCTATTATGTTGTTTTTGTTCTTTATTTAAATGTTTTTTCTTAGTTTTCTTTGTGGGCATTATAACATTATTGTGAATTTTTTGTATTCCTGGTAGTAAGAAAAGGGTTGAGGTTTTGGTATAAAAAGTATTTTTTTAATGTTATTGATGAATTTAAAACACTAATAAATCAGGATTTTTAAAAATTTATCCAATTATTTTATTTATATTTTTTATAAAACCTCAACTTTTGTAATGCTATCGTATTCCTTGATAACCACTATCAACTATTAATTTGGTATTTTTTAAAATTGCGATTTTTGATTCTTTAAATAAAGCATAATCGTGTTTTTTACCAAGCGAAAAACTTGTTGCAATAATTTTTTTGGTTTCTTGTTCGATAATTACTTGTGTTTTAATAGTGTGTTTTTTCTTTTTACCAGAATAAGATTGTTTTTGTCTTTTTTTGGGCGTTGGATTGGGGTTTCGGTAGCATCAATAATAATAGTTTTATCATTAAAATAATCATTTATTAGTGCTTTTTTACCAGCAACTTGCTGAAAATCAGGGTGTTTAATTAAAATATCTTCAATTCACTTGATATTGCGATAACAATTAGATTCACTAATTCCGAAATTTTTTCCAAGATGAAAATAAGTTCGATATTCTCGTCAATACGATAAAGTCATCAATAATCGATTTTCTAGTGATAATTTATGAGTTTTGCCACCTTTTTTAAATTTTTCTATTTCAGCTACTTGTAAAATATCTAACATTTTATTAAAAATATCTTGTTTTATTCCTGTTAATCTTAATCATTCTTTATCATTAATATTTTTAAATTCATCAAATTTCATAATTTAATATCCTCATAAATTATATTTTATAATAATATTTTAATAATAAAACCAGGTATCGCAAGAAGTCTATTAAAAATTGATTAAAAAATGAAAATTTTGAAAAAAATGTTAGTGATATTATAATTAAAAAAAGTGAAATTTTTCCAAGGACAGAAAATTCATTTATAAGTATTTGAGATAATAATGTTTATTGACGCCAAAAACAAGCATACGAAGAACTCATCAAGGAAATCAAATAACTATAAAAGAGGTATTATATTATGCATAAATTAATAAGTTTAGATGAAGATTTAAGTAAATGTGAAAATTGTAGTTTTGTTATTCAAAAGATAGGTGATAAATGATTTACTATCAATTAAGGCGATAAAAAATGTGGTGAATAATTTAATGATAAGGTGAATAATTTAATGATAAAAAATTAAAAGTATTTTTTTAAATTCCCATTTTAAAACGATATGGATAAGAACCATAAAACAAAGCATCATATGGGTCGTGATACATTTTACTATCGGGTGTGTTTGTTTTGGTATCACTAAATCTTAGTTCACTAATGCATTTATCTAAAAATGGAAAGTTATCTAATATGCCATATATTTTGCCTTGAACAAACATTTTTCTTATTCATGTTACACGATTGATTATACCTGCTTCTTTATTAAGGGATGTCTGATGTTTTTTGGCTTTAAACATTTTAATTTTATAGCCTAAATAAGGGTAAATATCTTCTTGTAATTTTTGCATAAAGTCATGTGCATTAATATCATAATGAAATGTAGCATATTCAAGACCATCAAATTTATCAAATGTATTAATTATTCATTGCCCGTAATGTTCAACTATTTCATTTAAATTCATTGCGTTTTTTGGTGTAACAACATTTTCTTCAATTAAATATTTATCATATTCATTATTTTCATTAATTTTATAACCACTAAATAAAAAAACCGTGTGGTTTTCACTACCATTAGCATAATCCACACCAATTGAGTAACTATCAAATTGATACTGTTTTGTATTGGAATTATAAAAATCTTGTAGATTATACTCTTTAATATATTTACGATAATTTCGTAAAACATAAATACCAGGGTCATTATCGTTATATTCAAAAACATAGTATTCAAGTTCAAATAAATCGGGTCGTTCTCCTTTATTTGCTAAAACAAGTTTTTTGGTAATATCAGGTATTTTATTTCAAACAGCTCCCATTGTTAATCGTAAATTAAAAACACCCAAACCATTAAATGCTTGTTTGTTTTCTGAATATACTTGATTGTGTTCTTTTAAAATATTTTTAATTCTTTCATTTAAGGGTAAATATGGGTTTACAAATTTTTCATAAAATACATGGTATTTATCAAAAGGATTAAAAGTAAATTGATTAGAATATGTTTTATGAAAATATGTTGTTACTGTTATGTATTGTTTTGCTATGTTGTCTCATTCTTGAAATGTCCAAGATAATTCTTTTACTGAAATAGGATTATCTAAATTATATTGTTCATTATCATTTTCATCTGTGTATTTTTCGTAAGACACTTTTAAACTTTTAGAACGAAACATTGAAAATCTTAAATTGTTATATCTTTTATCTAGTTCTTTATCAGTTAAGCTTTCTTTTTCTTCAGCATGTATCATTTCATCTGTTCACGCCGATATAATACCGCTTCCTTTACCAACTTTCCCCATAATTTTATTACCATTAGCATAACCAACAAAAGCAACACGAGTACCACTAGGAAAAACAATTTCGCCGCCTTCTTTAACATTTTTAGGTCAAACAATACCATTTTCATTGTCGGGCCCTATATCAATCTCATATTTATCGTATAGATAATTACATACATTAATTGTATCGCCAAATGTAGTATCTTCGTGGGTGTTGGCATATCTTCGTAAAATATTAGATGAAGCATCCGTAAAATTACAAGCAAAAAATAATTTTTCTGCTAGGTGATTTCATGTCTTATTAGTACCACGCCCCGCTGAAACAAACTTAAAAAAAACTTGGCGAAGTAAAATATCGGGCATAACTATCACCAATAAAGTCTTTAAATACCTCTCAATCAAAACCAAAATTATAGTCACTAAAATTTAAATCATATTTTTTATTTAAATCTTCATAACTAGTAGTTCGTTTTTTGTTATTAATTTTAGTAAAGTCTTGCATTTTTTAGCCTCCTTTAAAATGTTTTATGTTATAATAAAAGTGTTAGAAGTCAAAACTAAAAAAAATAATTAATTTTAAGATAAATTGTAAACAATTTTAAATATTAAGAATTATTCTTATTTTTAAAATAACTTTGAATTATCCTGTTTGGATAATTTTTTATTTATTATTGATTATTTTGTCAATTAGGATTGAAGCATATTTTTTAGTTAACATTTTTCTTGGTAACAATTTATTATTTTTTGTGTTTCAAATAAGAAATTGTTTTGCTATTTTCAAGATTATTTAATGATTGATTAATTAATTTCACAATTAACTGATATTGTTTTTCAGTACATTGTTGATATGAAGATATTTCACCAAATATATTTTCATAATCCTTTTTATAAATTAACTTTTGTTGATAAACTTTATTATAATATTTCCTCGCTTTTTAACAGAAATACCCCCCGATTTGTGTCCCTTGTAGTTAATTAAGAAATCCAAATCCAGTTCTTAAACAGTCAGCTACTGCTACCCACACGATTTTATTTTTATTATTGTTATTAAATGTTATGAATGCACCACTACTCGTCTAACTTAATCAAAATAATTAATTTACAAAATCGCAAAAAACAAGTTTACAGTTGTATAGCATCTTTTTATCCGAGGTAGCAGCTTACTCCAATATTTTTATTAAAATCTTAATTTGGTTTTTCGGGATTCCAAATAATCAAAACATTAAATTTTTATTTTTAATTTATTCACAACAACAAAATAAAAATAGACTTCTTGCGATACCTGGTTTTATTATTAAAATATTATTATAAAATATAATTTATGAGGATATTAAATTATGAAATTTGATGAATTTAAAAATATTAATGATAAAGAATGATTAAGATTAAAAGGAATAAAACAAGATATTTTTAATAAAATGTTAGATATTTTACAAGTAGCTGAAATAGAAAAATTTAAAAAAGGTGGCAAAGCTAATAAATTATCACTAGAAAATCGATTATTGATGACTTTATCGTATTGACGAGAATATCGAACTTATTTTCATCTTGGAAAAAATTTCGGAATTAGTGAAGCTAATTGTTATCGCAATATCAAGTGAATTGAAGATATTTTAATTAAACACCCTGATTTTCAGCAAGTTGCTGGTAAAAAAGCACTAATAAATGATTATTTTAATGATAAAACTATTATTATTGATGCTACCGGAACCACAATCCAACGCTTAAAAAAAGACAAAAACAATCTTATTCTGGTAAAAAGAAAAAACACACTATTAAAACACAAGTAATTATCGAACAAGAAACCAAAAAAATTATTGCAACAAGTTTTTCACTTGGTAAAAAACACGATTATGCTTTATTTAAAGAATCAAAAATCGCAATTTTAAAAAATACCAAATTAATAGTTGATAGTGGTTATCAAGGAATACAAAAAATTCACAATAATGTTATAATGCCCACAAAGAAAACTAAGAAAAAACATTTAAATAAAGAACAAAAACAACATAATATACTAGTTTCAAAAATAAGAATTATTATTGAAAATATTTTTGCTATTCTTAAAAAATTTAAAATTATTACAGAAAAATATAGAAATCGTAGAAAACGATTTAGTTTAAGATTTAATTTAATTGCTTCAATTTATAATTTACAATTATTATAGTTATCATAAAAGATTTATTTAAAATTAACAAATTTGAATAATAAAATAATTTTTCGTTGTGGCAAAATATTAAATTTTTAAATAAAAGACATAATTAATTAAAATTATAGTTTTATATTAACCCTTTTTTACAAATATTTGAAATTATTTTAATGGGTTATGCAAGAAGTCTAATGTGTTTTTTAAACCTTGTTTAGTATTAGAAACACCCCGAACAGTAGCGCTGTATAGTTTAGAAATATTAATAACATCACTTTTAACCGTTGAACCTAAATCGTTATAATTAGTTGATGTTCCATAAATTGCATAAATTGATAATTTAATAACCATAAAAAAGATTAAAAAATAAGCAATTGTTATATTTGTCATTGGCAATTTAGTATTTCAAATTACATCAAAAACAAATAAAAAAGTGTCAAAAATAAAACTAAAAATCTTATTTCAATTATCATTATTAACGTTTTCACTTAATAAATTACTCATCTTTTTTCTTTCCTTTCACTTTTTTTGCTTTTAAATTTTCTTTCAAAATATCAATATCAAACAATTCTAAACGTTGTTTATTATTTAATTTTGATATATCTTTTCAAAAATATTTTTTTTATTAATAACTTCATCATTTTTTAAATCACGGACAAAACTTAATCAATGACTATCATATTTATTAGCAAATTCAGGCGGAATAATTATCTTAAAAAACCGAATTCCTAAACCAACATCCGACTTATGTTTTGCTCGTTTACCTTCTGTTGTTCGTTCTACTGATTTTGTTTTTCAAATTTCATAATCTGTAATATCTTGGAAAATACCAATTCGCACAACAAAACTATAATTAAAAATATTACCTAATTTAGATTTAACGGGTTTTTTCAATGAAATCGGAATAATAATACCGCTTGCTAAATGACGAATATTATTTCACATCATACCCTCACGCTGTACGGTAAAAATCGCTCTATTTTTAAAATGTCTTGCTAAAACAATCCATACACTTTTACCACCATGAACTTTTTTAACTTCGTGGGGACTAGTTCCGTCAATATATAAAAAACTCTCATCAAACAAAATTAAACTATCATCAGGTGGTACTAATTTAATTCTATCAGTAAAATCTAAGTTATTAAAAGTTAAAAGTTTTATTGCATCATCTTCGATTGGATAATTACTATAAATTTTCTTTGTTAAAAGTTTCATAACTTGTGATAAAAAAGTTAAAAGTAATGTTTTACCAGTTCATAATTTACCCATAATTACCGATAACGGATTATCTCAAATAAAGTAAACTAAACGAAAAACATTTAACTGATAAAAAACATTTTTTCAAATTCACCAAATAAAATAAACAGATTGTAAAGCAAATAATATTCAAAATACTAAACCATTATAATTTAATGAAATTATTCAAAGCAATAAATCAATTAAACTAAACAAAACCATTGAACCACTAATATAACAAAAGTTTATTAGAAAAAATGCAAACTTTTTTATTACTTAAAATACCCAACTATTTTAAAAATCATTCACAGTAAAAACCAAGTTAAAAACAAAATTACAATTCATACACCAACCATCATAGTTAAATATTCATTTTGTGTTAAATTTCAAGTTTTAATACTTTCAACATTTGTTTTATCTATAAACAAAAATACATGAATAAAAAACTCTTTTAATTTTGTTCAATCATTTTGCATTTTTAAAAACTCCACATTTTTTGAATAAGTTTAAAAAACATCCCAAAAAATAAAACGATAAATAATACAAACGATATAACATATAAAAATTCAGGGGAATTTGAACCAATAATATAACTAACAAATTGAACTCAATAATTATATAAACTCATTTTAAAAACCTCTATCATATTTATATTCATTTTTATAATCAAAACTAAACATACTAAATTTCACGGGTTTTTTGTAACATTCCTCATCTAAAATTTCTAAAAACTGATAAGATAAGAATTTTTTTTACATTTTTTATAACATTTTTTACATAAAAATTCAATCTTATATTCGCCACCAAACTTGCTAAAATAAACTTTTGCTTTTATAAATTTGTTAGAACAACCAAATAATTTAAAATAATGTTCATTTGAATTATAAATAATATAACCATTATAACATAATTTATAACCTTTATTTTTTTCGTACTTTATTCTATCTTCTCTTTCTTCTTCTTTTATTGATTTAACTTCCATTTTATAATTCCTCCAAATCACGAATTAATTGTTCTACTTTTTTGTCATTTCAATTTATTAAATTATTGTTGTCATTTATTTTTACTTTTTTAGGTTTATTTTGAAATAATGCTTTATGCATACGCGTAAAATAGTTTTGTTTATATTGATTATACAAATCAATTATTTCTGTTCCAGTTAAATATTTTCAATCATGTTGTTTTAAATTTTCATCATATTTTACAATATGATAAGAATTATCATAAATAAAAACGATTGCTACTTGTTCAGAATGTTTTTGACTAGGATAAATAAACTTATTACTCAATCAAAAACCAATATTACGATTATGATTAGGTAAATTTGTAAAACTTGCTTTATCTGTTTCAAAAGGGATAAGTTCCTTAGAAATAAAATAATTTGCTATATTTTGATTTTTATTAACAAAATTACTCAATTTTATCAACTCCTCCTCTTAGCATTTTACCTTCTCCTAATGTTCCAATTATATTTTCTAACGGTAACATTCTTTTCTTTAACAACATAACTTTATATTCTTTAATTTCTGATATATGCTCTTTAATTACATAAAATAAAATAATAAATATAAAAATTAAAAATAAAATACCAATTCAAATAACGACTATTATTTCTCTATTCGTAAATAAAATAAAACCGACAATTATTGTAATAAAATTAATTAAGAATAAAAAATAACAAAAACCAAAACCAAAATTCTTAATAATAAAATCTCTTTTTAATTTTTTATATTCCTTAGTTGTTTCAAATTTTATATCCATAATTAAATACTCCTAACTAAATATTTGTTTAATAAACATTGTTATATTTAATGTTTATATATTGATTATTTATTGATAAAAACATTGATTATTAACAATGTTATACATAATGCTAATATATTGTTTATTTAATGTTTAATAAACAATGTTATTAACAATGGTAAATATATAAAATAATAAAAATTGGCACACTGAAAAACACTATTAAGTTTTAAAGTAATAGTTATATAAAATAAATTAATAAAAAATGAATAAACTAGTGTGCCTTAGTTTTGTTTAAAATAACTTAGAATATAGTATTATATTCTATTAAAATCCTTTAACCATATGACGGAAAAAGTTTAATATCTTAATAATAATAAATAATCCAAATGGAATTAAAATAATTCACGCATCACCTAAAAAGGTCATTAATTGCGGTAAAATACCATATACGGCATCTTTTACTTTAAACATTGCATTACCTAGCCCAGTTCAAACGGAATCCATTCCAGTCCCAAAAGTAACTGCATCTGCTAAAAAATTCATTATTTTCTATCCTCCTTTTTTTTCAAGTTCTTTTTTTTCTTTTTTCTTACCTTGAATTTGTCGAATTTTTTGATAAATTGATAAACCAATTCACGCAAAAATACCTAACAAAATCAAAATACTAAATATTCATATTAGTCATACTGGCACGATATAACTCCTTTCAATAAATTAAAAAATTGAAATTTGCAAACTCGCTCAGCTCGTTGTCGCTCCGCTCCACTTAAAAACATTAGACTTCTTGCATAACCCATTAAAATAATTTCAAATATTTGTAAAAAGGGGTTAATATAAAATTATAATTTTAATTAATTATGTCTTTTATTTAAAAATTTAATATTTTGCCACAACGAAAAATTATTTTATTATTCAAATTCGTTAATTTTAAATAAATCTTTTATGATAACTAGACTTCTTGCGATACCTGGTTTTATTATTAAAATATTATTATAAAATATAATTTATGAGGATATTAAATTATGAAATTTGATGAATTTAAAAATATTAATGATAAAGAATGATTAAGATTAACAGGAATAAAACAAGATATTTTTAATAAAATGTTAGATATTTTACAAGTAGCTGAAATAGAAAAATTTAAAAAAGGTGGCAAAGCTAATAAATTATCACTAGAAAATCGATTATTGATGACTTTATCGTATTGACGATAATATCGAACTTATTTTCATCTTGGAAAAAATTTCGGAATTAGTGAAGCTAATTGTTATCGCAATATCAAGTGAATTGAAGATATTTTAATTAAACACCCTGATTTTCAGCAAGTTGCTGGTAAAAAAGCACTAATAAATGATTATTTTAATGATAAAACTATTATTATTGATGCCACCGAAACCCCAATCCAACGCCCAAAAAAAGACAAAAACAATCTTATTCTGGTAAAAAGAAAAAACACACTATTAAAACACAAGTAATTATCGAACAAGAAACCAAAAAAATTATTGCAACAAGTTTTTCACTTGGTAAAAAACACGATTATGCTTTATTTAAAGAATCAAAAATCGCAATTTTAAAAAATACCAAATTAATAGTTGATAGTGGTTATCAAGGAATACAAAAAATTCACAATAATGTTATAATGACCACAAAGAAAACTAAGAAAAAACATTTAAATAAAGAACAAAAACAACATAATAGACTAGTTTCAAAAATAAGAATTATTATTGAAAATATTTTTGCTATTCTTAAAAAATTTAAAATTATTACAGAAAAATATAGAAATCGTAGAAAACGATTTAGTTTAAGATTTAATTTAATTGCTTAAATTTATAATTTACAATTATTATAGTTATCATAAAAGATTTATTTAAAATTAACGAATTTGAATAATAAAATAATTTTTCGTTGTGGCAAAATATTAAATTTTTAAATAAAAGACATAATTAATTAAAATTATAATTTTATATTAACCCCTTTTTACAAATATTTGAAATTATTTTAATGGGTTATGCAAGAAGTCTATTATTGAATAAATTATCCACTAATAAATTACGCGGAATAATTTATTCTTTACTTTTTAATTTCAATATCTTTTGCGATCTTATTAACAGTATTAATAACATTATCTTTACCATACTTTTTCACTAAAGACCGCAAAATAAAATATTGCTTTGTTTGCATAATTTCAACCTCCTATAATTAACTTAAAAAAAGTTAACTAAATTAATAGTTAAATTTTTATGATTTGGCATTTACAATTTACACACTAATAATTAAATTCATAACGTTATTTATCCTCTTTTCATTGCTGATAAGTCAATTCTTGAAATGCCTTTACTAAATCTTTTTGTGCTAATGTTCGATAATAATCAACTTTCGAATAATTTCGTTCACTACTAATTTTATCCGCAACAAAAATTAGCATTTCAAATAAAGTCATTTCTGGTCTACCAGCAGTATGCCGTTTAATTGCTGATAAAATATCTTCATCATCAAATAATAAATCATATTTTAAATGGCAATAATCTGTATAAGCATGCCAAGTAGCAATTGGCTCTGATAAAAACGTTCGTAAATATTTTGTTATATATGCTTTTTGTTTTTGTTCTGATCATTGTTTTGTAATATCATGATAATTTCCAGCAATTAATGTCTTTTGCGGATTTAACTTATGAATTATTGCTAATTACTGCGCTTTTTGGCCAACATTCAAACAATGTTAATAGCGTTCCTTATCCATATTTTGGCCTAGGCATTCTGGCGAATATAATAAATTATTATTAATATAATTTGTAATCCTTGGCAATTGTAATACAATGTTTTTTCCTTCTCGTAACATTGTTGATGATAAATGTAAATTATTATGAAATGGAATTAACATTGCTTGATATTGTTCTAAAATTGTTTGATCAATTGGTTCATTTCTTTGGAAAACAATAAAAATTTGCATTCTTGCTAATTTATTAATATTGTTTCATTTATTTAATGATGCTGGTTGATCAGAACCAATCATAAAATAAAACTGATGATGAGGAAATTGATGCTGCAATTTTAAAACAATTTCATATGTTGTACTGGGCTTTGCATTTTATAATTCAATTAAATTAATTTTAACATCCACTAAATCAGTGATTGCTAAATTAATCATTGCGACAAGGATCTGTAGGAGGAGATAGTTTCCGCGTTTTAAAAAGATTCTGATTTGTTGGAATAATTCAAATTTCATCAATAGACTTCTTGCGATACCTGGTTTTATTATTAAAATATTATTATAAAATATAATTTATGAGGATATTAAATTATGAAATTTGATGAATTTAAAAATATTAATGATAAAGAATGATTAAGATTAACAGGAATAAAACAAGATATTTTTAATAAAATGTTAGATATTTTACAAGTAGCTGAAATAGAAAAATTTAAAAAAGGTGGCAAAGCTAATAAATTATCACTAGAAAATCGATTATTGATGACTTTATCGTATTGACGAGAATATCGAACTTATTTTCATCTTGGAAAAAATTTCGGAATTAGTGAATCTAATTGTTATCGCAATATCAAGTGAATTGAAGATATTTTAATTAAACACCCTGATTTTCAGCAAGTTGCTGGTAAAAAAGCACTAATAAAGATAGCATTACAAAAGTTGAGGTTTTATAAAAAATATAAATAAAATAATTGGATAAATTTTTAAAAATCCTGATTTATTAGTGTTTTAAATTCATCAATAATAGTAAAAAAATACTTTTTATACCAAAACCTCAACCTTTTTCTTACTACCCTAATAAATGATTATTTTAATGATAAAACTATTATTATTGATGTTACCGAAACCCCAATCCAACGCCCAAAAAAAGACAAAAACAATCTTATTCTGGTAAAAAGAAAAAACACACTATTAAAACACAAGTAATTATCGAACAAGAAACCAAAAAAATTATTGCAACAAGTTTTTCGCTTGGTAAAAAACACGATTATGCTTTATTTAAAGAATCAAAAATCGCAATTTTAAAAAATACCAAATTAATAGTTGATAGTGGTTATCAAGGAATACAAAAAATTCACAATAATGTTATAATGCCCACAAAGAAAACTAAGAAAAAACATTTAAATAAAGAACAAAAACAACATAATAGACTAGTTTCAAAAATAAGAATTATTATTGAAAATATTTTTGCTATTCTTAAAAAATTTAAAATTATTACAGAAAAATATCGTAATCGAAGGAAACGATTTAGTTTAAGATTTAATTTAATTGCTTCAATTTATAATTTACAATTATTATAGTTATCATAAAAGATTTATTTAAAATTAACGAATTTGAATAATAAAATAATTTTTCGTTGTGGCAAAATATTAAATTTTTAAATAAAAGACATAATTAATTAAAATTATAATTTTATATTAACCCCTTTTTACAAATATTTGAAATTATTTTAATGGGTTATGCAAGAAGTCTAGTATTAATAACATTATCTTTACCATACTTTTTCATTAAAGACCGCAAAATAACATATTGCTTTGTTTGCATAATTTGAACTCCTTAATTAAAATATTAATAAAATTTGTTTATAAAAATGTAAATACCACAAAAGTACAAAATGTGTGTGGTTTCTACAAAAAAATTTGATAAACGAACATATATTAAAAAAATGCCAATTTTTAATAATCCGCATGATGAAACTATATATTTATTAACAAAAGAAAATGAACAAATAAAAGCAGAAAATAATATTTTAAAAAAGCTTTAATCTCTTACAAAAAAACAAAAACAAAGATGAATATTAGAAAACAAATTGATTTTATTAAAAACGAATTAAATAACAACTCAATCTTACCATTAAGATGATTTTTAAAAATATTATGCATTTCATATGATATATGAAATAAATATAAAAATATTCATGAAAAATATGAATGAAAAATTGATTACAATATATTAGAAATAATTAAAATAATTTGAAAAAACAATAAAAATAAAGGTCATAGACAAATAAAACTTGATTTGGAAGAATAAAAAATAAAAATATCAGCAAGTACTGTATATCGTTATATGAAGATATTACAAATATGTTCTGAAGTTAGAATTAAACATAAAAAACGAATTAAACATTTTAATAATATGTTATATGAACATAAAAAATACCCCTATTTACTTAAACGTAATTTTCATTCTAATCAAATGAATCAAAAATGATCAACTGATATTACAATAATTAAAATATATTCAGAATCATTATATTTATTTGTTATTAAAGACTTATTTATTAATGCAACTGTTGGATACTCACTAACAGTAAGATCAACAGTAAATTTAGTAATTAATTGTTTAAAACAAAGCTTAATTAATCGAAAAATTAAACCTGGTCAATTAATAATTAATTCTGATCAAGGCATTCATTTTACTTCACGTGCATATTTTTATTTATTAAGAGATTATGGAGTAACTTATAAGTATGTCTCGACGCGGAAATTGTTTAGATAATTCACCTATTTAAAATTTGTTTTCAATTTTAAAAACAGAAAATAAAAATATAACAAAATACAAAAATTTTAATGAGCTAAAAAATATTATATATAATTATATTGTTGAGTATAATAATTATAGAAGGGTTTTAAAATTAAAAATGCCTCCAATTCAATTTGAATTAAAAAGCATTTTAAATTAAAAAAATAATTCTCAGTTATTTGAAACTGTACACTTAAAAATAAATTAAATACTAGTATGATAAATTTTAAAAATAAAATTAATTTATTTAATACTAATGAACCATTAGAAGAAAATAAAATTAATTATTTAGTTAATAATTTTGTAAATAATAACTTACAACCAAAATTATATTTTTATTAATTTTATCTAATAAATTAAATAACTTTAATAAAAATGTATTTTTGTTGTGGGAAAATTTAAAAAAATAGAAAAATATATTGACAATAAAATTAAAAGTAATAAAATCTAAATAAATAAGTTGTATTTTTTATTCCACAATTTCTAAGATATTAATTAAAACCCTTAAATAATACATACAACCATAATTTATATATTAAAACCTAAGCCCCCCGTTCTTTTTACTGGTAGTTTATTAAAAATAAAAATAAAACTTAAAAATAACATTCCAATGATAATACTATAAATAATTATATAAGTTAATATATTTGTAGAAAAGGTAATTATTACTGGAATAATAATAATGCCTAACAATAAACTAAAGATAGCATGCCCGAAGACATGTTCAATCATTAGACCTAAGGTTAAATTCTCAGTTCCAACTAAATTAATTATATTATTTTTTTGAATACGACTTAAATGCCCAAGACAACATCCTATTAAGATTTGACCTCCACCTAAACCAATTGTTAAATATAAAATATTCGATAATTGGGCTTGAAAGGGGAAGAAGGCAATTGTTAATCCTAATAATAATGCAATGGCAATTATAACAATAATTGTATTACAAATAATTTGGTGTTTAATATTATTATTGTTTATTTCTAGTAAATATCCAAATAAATAACTTATTTTTCGAATAACATATAAACTACATATCACTATAAGCACAATTGCAGTGTTATTAAAAATTAAAATAGGAATAATGCAACCAAATACTTCATTAATGCTGTATAAAAAACTTGATGAATATAAATAACTTCAAAATTGTTTGTTTTTTTTAAGTACTTTTCAACTATTAGGATTAATTTTAAAAGTAATTTCTTCTGTTTGAATATCATGGTTGAAAAAAATTAAACTAAAGTTAATTAATGCTAATAGACTAAAATATCCTTGTAAGGAAATTTTATATGTTAATTCTGTTAAAAAGTATTGTATTAAAAAAGGAATTATAATTGTAACAACACTTCCTAAAATAAAATAAAGACTAGGATTTGTTTTTAATTGATGTTCACGGGTATAACTGCGGATAATTTCCATTGAAAAAGGAACCATTCCAGCAACAAACATTCCTGTACAAAAAAGCAGTAAGGGATAAAAATAAATAATTAAATTATTATCAAAAAAATTAACAGTCATTAATAAAGAAAGAAAAATAAAAAGAAAAAAACTATTAATTTTAAGGATAAAAGTATTACTCTTTTTCTTTTTAACTTTAGCCCATAATGGGGTAAAAAAGAACATTGCAGTAGGAACTAATAAGAAGAATCAAATTTTTGTTAAACCAAATTTATCAAAAATTGCAAATGGAATAAATGAAAATAGTGCTCCCATCAAGATTCCATGAATTATTATTATTATTTTTCAATTTCGTAATTTATTTGTCATTTTTATTATCACATCCTTTGCTTTATGGTATTTATGATATTATTGCTTTTTAGTGCAGAGTTTAAAAAATCTTTTTCTTTTTTACCTTACTTTTTAAAAAATTAGAGTACGTTATAGACTGCACCCAGTTTAGTAATTATTAATAAAAAAGAGTTATAAACTTTTATTTATTATATCTTTTTCTTTACGATTTGAATATCATTTATTTCATTTTTTAACATCATTAATATATTCATTATGAGATAAATAAATATTGTTATGAATTGTTGCTTTTTTTAATAAAGAATGAAAACTTTCAATAACAATATTATCAGCACAATGATAATTTTTACCGATAGAAATTCTAATTTAATTAGATATACATTTATTATTATATATTTTTGATGTGTATTGAAATCCATGATCTGAATGAATTATTATGTTACTGAGATCTTTTTTTGTTTGTTTAATTTTATTAACTGTAGCATCTAAATTGTTCATAACAATTTTGTTATCATTATATTTTGATCACTGCACATCAACAATTTCTTTATTACATCCATCAATTATTGTTGATTGATAATTTTTTTTACCATTTCAAATTAAATAAGCTACATCAGTAAATAAAACTTTAATTTTTTCTTTAATTTTATTAAATTTACGATTTACTAAATCAGGATATTTAATTATATTTTTATTTTTGGCTTTTTTTATTAATATTTTTTTACGCATCCGTTTTATATATTCAGCTTGAATATTATTCTCATTCATAATTCGTAATACTTTTTTAGCATTATAAATAACATCATAATCTTCTTTTAAATATTTAGTTATCCGACGATATTCAAATTGTTTTAAATTTTTTTCATAGACTTTTACAATATTCTTTAATGGTTCGTTGTCCTTACCATTACTTAAATAATTTTTATATTTATTTCAATAACTACGCTTTAAACCTGTTATATCAAGCAATAGTTTTAATGAATATTTAGCACGATTTTCTTTTATAAAAGATACTATTTTTTGTTTATTTAATTGTAAAATTCATGGATCTTTTTTTAATTCATAACTAACTTTGTAATAGTTAAAATCTTTTTTCCCAAATGATTCTTTTGGGGATTTTGGTGTATTTAAAATTCCTTTTTTAAAATTTATTTGTCATGAATTAAGTGTTTTTATGTTTACTTTATATTTTTTTGAAATATAAGCAAGCGATGTTTGTTCAATTTTTTTTACTGTATTTTTTCTAAATTCTGCAGTATATGTTTTAATTTTTTGTCATTTTTTTGCCATATAAAAATGCACCTCCTCTAAAAGTTTAGACTGCACACAGTTTAGTAAGTATTAATAAAAAAGAGTTATAAACTTTTATTTATTATATCTTTTTCTTTACGATTTGAATATCATTTATTTCATTTTTTAACATCATTAATATATTCATAATGAGATAAATAAATATTGTTATGAATTGTTGCTTTTTTAATAAAGAATGAAAACTTTCAATAACAATATTATCAGCACAATGATAATTTTTACCGATAGAAATTCTAATTTAATTAGATATACATTTATTATTATATATTTTGATGTGTATTGAAATCCATGATCTGAATGAATTATTATGTTAATGAGATCTTTTTTTGTTTGTTTGATTTTATTAAATGTAGCATCTAAATTGTTCATAACAATTTTGTTATCATTATATTTTGATCACTGCACATCAACAATTTCTTTAGTATATCCATCAATTATTGTTGATTGATAATGTTTTTTACCATTTCAAATTAAATAAGTTACATCAGTAAATAAAACTTTAAATTTTTCTTTAATTTTATTAAATTTACGATTTACTAAATCATGATATTTAATTATATTTTTATTTTTGGCCTTTTTTATTAATATTTTTTTACGCATCCGTTTTATATATTCAGCTTTAATATTATTTTCATTCATAATTCGCAATACTTTTTTAGCATTATAAATAATAGACGGTACCCTAAAAAGTAAGTAAAATTAAAAAAGAACTTTACTAAACTTTTAGAGGAGGTGCATTTTTATATGGCAAAAAAGGCCAAAAATTTAAAACATATACTGTATAATTTAGAAAAAATACAGTAAAACAAATTGAACAAAAATCGCTTACTTATATTTCAAAAAAAATATAAAGTAAATATAAAAACACTTAATTCATGACAAATAAATTTTAAAAAAGGAATTTTAAATACACCAAAAGCGCCAAAAGAACTATTTGGGAAAAAAGATTTAAAATATTACAAAGTTAGGTATGAATTAAAAAAGCGATAGCATTACAAAAGTTGGGGTTTTATAAAAAATATAAATAAAATAATTGGATAAATTTTTAAAAATCCTGATTTATTAGTGTTTTAAATTCATCAATAATATTTAAAAAATACTTTTTATACCAAAACCTCAACCCTTTTCTTACTACCAAAAAAGCTCTATGACTTTTACAATTAAATAAACAAAAAATAGTATCTTTTATAAAAGAAAATCGTGCTAAATATTCATTGAAATTATTGCTTGATATAACAGGTTTAAAGCGTAGTTATTGAGATAAATATAAAAATTATTTAAGTAATGATAAGGATAACGAACCATTAAAGAATATTGTAAAAGTCTATGAAAAAAATTTAAAACAATTTGAATATCGCCGGATAACTAAATATTTAAAAGAAGATTATGACATTATTTATAATGCTAAAAAAGTATTACGAATTATGAATGAGAATAATATTCAAGCTGAATATATAAAACGGATGCGTAAAAAAATATTAATAAAAAAGGCCAAAAATAAAAATATAATTAAATATCCATGATTTAGTAAATCGTAAATTTAATAAAATTAAAAAAAATTTAAAGTTTTATTTACTGATGTAACTTATTTAATTTGAAATGGTAAAAAATATTATCAATCAACAATAATTGATTGATATATTAGACTTCTTGCATAATCTAATTTAATTATTTTAAAATTCCTATAAAATATTTTTAAATTAAAATAGAAATTATAGGAGATTAAAATTATGAAATTTGATAAATTTAATTTTATTAATGATAAATAATTATTGCGATTAACCGGAGCAAAAAAAGCTACTTTTAATAAAATGTTAAATATTTTACAAGCAGCTGAAATAGAAAAATTTAAAAAAGGTGGCAAAACTAATAAATTATCACTAGAAAATCGGCTACTGATGACTTTATCGTATTGACGAGAATATCGAACTTATTTTCATCTTGTTAAAAGTTTTGATATTAGTGAATCTAGTTGTTATCGCAATATCAAGTGAATTGAAGATATTTTAATTAAACACCCTGATTTTCAGCAAGTTGCTGGTAAAAAAGCACTAATAAATGATTAGACTTCTTGCGATACCTGGTTTTATTATTAAAATATTATTATAAAATATAATTTATGAGGATATTAAATTATGAAATTTGATGAATTTAAAAATATTAATGATAAAGAATGATTAAGATTAACAGGAATAAAACAAGATATTTTTAATAAAATGTTAGATATTTTACAAGTAGCTGAAATAGAAAAATTTAAAAAAGGTGGCAAAGCTAATAAATTATCACTAGAAAATCGATTATTGATGACTTTATCGTATTGACGAGAATATCGAACTTATTTTCATCTTGGAAAAAATTTCGGAATTAGTGAAGCTAATTGTTATCGCAATATCAAGTGAATTGAAGATATTTTAATTAAACACCCTGATTTTCAGCAAGTTGCTGGTAAAAAAGCACTAATAAATGATTATTTTAATGATAAAACTATTATTATTGATGCTACCGAAACCCCAATCCAACGCCCAAAAAAAGACAAAAACAATCTTATTCTGGTAAAAAGAAAAAACACACTATTAAAACACAAGTAATTATCGAACAAGAAACCAAAAAAATTATTGCAACAAGTTTTTCACTTGGTAAAAAACACGATTATGCTTTATTTAAAGAATCAAAAATCGCAATTTTAAAAAATACCAAATTAATAGTTGATAGTGGTTATCAAGGAATTCAAAAAATTCACAATAATGTTATAATGCCCACAAAGAAAACTAAGAAAAAACATTTAAATAAAGAACAAAAACAACATAATAGACTAGTTTCAAAAATAAGAATTATTATTGAAAATATTTTTGCTATTCTTAAAAAATTTAAAATTATTACAGAAAAATATAGAAATCGTAGAAAACGATTTAGTTTAAGATTTAATTTAATTGCTTCAATTTATAATTTGCAGTTAGCATAGAAGATTTATTTAAAATTAAAGAATTTAAATAATAAATTCATTTTTTGTTGTGGCAAAATATTAAATTTTTAAATAAAAAACATAATTAATTAAAATTACATTTTTCTATTAGTGTCTTTTTACAAATATTTGCAATTTTTTAATAGGTTACGCAAGAAGTCTAATAATATCTATTTAATATTAAATGAATTTAAAAATAAAACTTATTCTTATTTAAATAAAGTTCTTGTAATAATTGAAGATTATCAACTTCACAAAGGTTTAAAAATAAAAAATCCATTATCTACTCCTAAATTTATTGGTGGTTTAAAAGTTTTATGCAAATATCTATTTAATTTAAAATATGTTTTACAATCGCCAGTTGTTAAGAAAAATTATATCTATAAAGGAAATATTAAAATGACAGAACACGAACACGATGCATGAAAACATTTACAATATTTTTTAACAAAAGGAGTTAAAAAAATGCCACAAACAAAAAGTAATTTATCTAAAATAACAACCACTACCAATAAGACAAAAACAAAAAATAAAAGAGTTAACAAATTAGAATTAACCGTTAGATTACATGAAAACCCGATTAAAACTAAAATTAAAGCGCTTGTTGCTGGTGGTGTTGAAGTTTATGCATGCTCTGCGAAATGTCAATGAGAAGGATTAAATTATTCAACATTATCAATATATAATCCACAAATTGTATCTGAATTTTTAAAATTAAGAAAAGATGATGAAATAAAAATTAAAGGCTCAGTATTTAATCAACTAAATTTAAAAACTAAACGTTATTTTTTATCTTTTCGAGTCGATAGTTTTGAAATTATACAAAAAGCGATTAGAAAAAAAATAAATACAAATATTAAAAAATAGGAGGAAAAAAAATGGCATTAAAAAATGTAAAATATGTTCTTATAAATAAAAATAATGAGCCCATTAAAAGTGAAGATGGTAGTTTGGATATTAAAACTGCTGAAATTATTTTAGAAAATACTGCTGAAGTTGAAGAATTTAATGCAAGTAATTTAGAAAATAGTAATCAACAAATCAACGAACTACAAGCAAAAAATACTGAATTAACTTCACAAGTTGAACAACAAACAATTCAATTAAAACAAATTGAAATTAATAATTTTAATAATTCTTTAACTGATAACGAAGAATTTAAGAATGTTTTATTAAAGTCTTATGATATTACTGATGATATTGAAATCATTAAAACACACTTACAAAGTGTTTATGATGAATTAATTAAGGTACAAACAGTTAATACCGGCGGTGTACCAAAAGTAGAAAACAAAGAAAACAATATTTTAGATACAGATAATGTATTTAATAAATAGAAAGAAGGAAGTAAATTATGGCCCAAAACCCACAAAGAATTTTCGGAGATATTGCTAATCAAGCAACAAAACAAGACCGAGAAACATTTGAACAATGATATTTGCAAACTTATCAACAAAAATTTAGTTGAGAAGCTTTATTTGCGTGAAAAGAAGCAAATAAATTTGGTTTAACATATAAAAGAAAGAAAAATATTAAATATAATGAAGGTATAGGAAAAGATGGAAAAGTATTTAATACTGATGATAGTCTTTTAAACTACACTGAAGTAAAGTTTGAAGATGGAACAGTTGAATTAGATACAATTTTAACTTTTGCCCGTAAATTAGACCCTGTAGAAAGTGATTTTAATCCTAATCTTTGGGCGGCTGATATTGAGCAAGCAATGGATACTGAAGTTGCTTATAAACGCAATAAAATTTTAGAAATTATTAATAAAGGAATAGTTACAACTATTCAAGGACAAAAAGCAGATGATACAAATGCTTTACAAATCCACGATGAAATAATGGATAAAATATATGAAAACGGCTTTACCCCATCAGAAACAGTTGTATTGGGTTCGGCTGATTTTATTCGTGGAATTCGTAATAAATTACAGTTACAACTTGGAGCAAACGACCAAATAAATAGCGTAATTGAAACAAGTGGAGCAATGAAAACTGTTGAAGGAACAACATATTATATGGTTCCAAAAAAATTACCAATTATTAATAAAGATGGTTCAGAAGGAACAATTAGTTTATTACAAGAAGGTGTTAATGCAATTGCCTTTAAATTTAGCAAAAAATATGACCCTCTTATTTTACGCAAAAAAGACCATACTCCATTAAGGGTAGGTGCTGCTGCGTTAGGTACTGGGATGGGTAATACTTTAATTATGGAGCGTGTTTTATATTTAGGTGGGGCAGTAGTTGAACCGAAGGGAATTATTAAACATATTGTTACAAAAATTGATATTAGTAAAATTAATAAATTAGATAAACCAACTATTCATGTTGCAGACCCTAATAAAGCAACAGCAGAACAGTTAAAACCACAATTTAAAGATGTTGTTTTAAAAGCGGTAAAATCCGTAAATAGTTCTTTAACAGAAACTGATTTTGATTACTTTATTGAAAGCAAAGGTGAAGACTGACCAATTAATATTACAAATGATAAAAATGTTGAAGTTCAAATTGAAGGTAAAAATAACGCTACTGGTCAAACAAATCCGATTGATGCTAAAATTAAAAATTCTTAAGTACTAAAAAATAGTACTTTTTCGTTTGATAGATATGCCAATTGGAACATCTAAAACAGCTCTTATTTATGCTGTTAAAAAAAATCCAACTAGATTGTCAATCCAACAACAAGAAAAAAGTTTTGGTTTACAATTATTAGAATTTTTAGGAATTCAAATTTTAGCCCTTGGTTTATCAGTTTTAACTGGTGGTATAGCATCTGCTGTTGGTTTAGGTGCAGGATTATCTAATTTTGCTGCAGCATTTATCTCGTTTGGAGTAGAAACAGCAACCGATTTTACCGTAAATCAAATATACGATAAATTAACATCAGAAGTGACAGCAAAAAGTACTGCCTTAAATTTGTTACCAGCAATTGGTGGAATTGGTAAATTAACGCGTGCTGCTAGTACAACTAGAATTTTAAAATTAGCAAAAGAAACTAAATTACTTGAAAAATTAGGTGTAATAACTGCTAATAACTTAGAAGATGTTGTAAAACAAGTTACGGGTAAAAAGATTTTATCTGATAAATTACTATTTGATTTTACAAAGCAGACTAATAATGAAACTTTATTATATACAATTGGAAAATTAGCTCGAAATGATTTTTATAAAGGTTTTAAAGTTTCTAATTTAGAAACAATTAATAATTTATTAAAAATTGAGAAAAATATTCAAAAAATAAGTTCTAAATTAGTTCAAAAAATACCACGCGTAAATGAAAAAAATGCTAATAAATGATTGTCTGAATATGGATTAAATATTAATAAAATAAGCAAAATTAATACTAATGAGTGATATAACATTATGACTAATCTTCATAAAAAAGGTGTTGGTAAAAACCTGCTATTAAATGCTAATTTAATGCGGGGCAGTAAAATAAATAATAACAAATTATTAAATATCTTGCATCAAACACCAATTAAATTAAATAAAGTTTTAAATCATTTAAACCCAAATTTTTATATTCAAAAAGTAACTAAAAAATTATTAGCCCCAATTGAAAAACAAATAATTACTATTAAACAAAAAGTAATTAATAAAATTACTGATAAAACTAAAAAAATATTATCTAAATTTGAAACTAAGGCTATTAAAAAAGGTCAATTATTACCTTTTTCTTATAGTTCTGATGTTTTTTTAGCAGTTAAAATTGTTCCTTTATCAGTTGCGGGTGAAGTTGCTGCTTTAACAATATATTATAAAAATCCCAAATATGCCCCTATTGTCGTTATGACAACTTTAATCAAAGCAGAACAGTTTGTTTTGGCTCCTGAACCGTTTAAATTCTATATGCATAGTGAATGATTTATTGGTTGGGGATTTAAAAAAACAAGTTTGTTTAATTTAGTTTCTTTTGCACCAGTTGCTTATCAACAAGTATTAAAAGATAGTTTTAAAATATATCGGACAATTGCTAAGATATTAAAAATGCAAGAACAATTTAAAAATAACTTTAATAAAGATAAATTGTTAAATACGCTAAAAGATAGCGCTGTTGCTAGTTTACTGGGCGGTGGCGTAGCATTTCAAACATACAAGCAACTAAGAACAAAACAAGATTTAAACAAAACAATTAAAACAAAAACACTATTAAGTAGTAAAAAGTTTATCTTAAATAAGATTAAATCAAAAAGAAAACAATGATAAGGAGATGATTAAATGTTAAATGAATTATGACAAAATGTTACTTTGGAAAATTATAATAATTTTAATCCAATGACAGGTAAAATTACACAAGTTCCAGTTCGTTATAATAAATTTTTTAAAGGTGATGTAGAATTATGATTTAAAACATTTGCTTTAAGAGCTCAAAATATGATTAATTCTTACTTAAACTATCCATTTTCAAAACTAAAGTTTGAAACATTTAAAGACCCATTATTAAAGAAAATTTGTATTAATATGGTATTTATTACGATTGAACATTGAACATTTAACCGTATTCCAATTGAGTTTTTTACTTCGGCAAATATGAGTGTTGGTGATATTAATTATTCTTCACAAAATGACCCTATGACAACATGACAAGGTTTATTGCCTACCTATGCAAAATCATTGGCTAATTTAACAACTTTAAAGAAAATGTTTCGCACTTTTCAAGAAGAAGGTATTGATTTAACTATGATAGATTTAGAAGCATATTATACCCAGTTAGAGGTTGATGCATTACTAGATAATATTTTTATAGAAAAAATTAAAGATGATCAACTTGCAAAAATAAAAGAAGAAATTTTAGATGAATTAAAAAAATCAATTGTTATACCAGATGTACCAGATTGAGAAGAAGTTGATACTAGTAATTTTGTAACAAATAGTGATTATTTTTATGACATTAAAAATTATGATAAAGATAATTATAGTTATCAAATTTTTGTTCAGAATAATGAAAATAATCCAATTGGTGAATATGGTAGTATGCTTACAACACATCCTAAATTTCCATTTTCTGTTAAAGTTCCAATTGAAACAAATGATGGATTATATTTTTATGTATCATTTTCACAAGGAAGAATTATATCATATAAAAATAAAGCAGGAATACCTGCTAAAATTCAAGCATTATATGTTCAAAGAAAAAAAGTAAGTTAGAAAGAAATGGGGGTATTATAAATGAATTTAAAAGATTATAAATCAGAAATTTTGTTATTAATTCGTAAAATATTTATTTGGGGATTAGGGGCAATTTTAATAACAAGTGCAATTGTGTTGTTTTTTTGCAAAGCATTTAAAGTAATTGAAATTTCATGACCAGAATATTTTTATATTGGATTATCATTACTTATTGGTGGTGTTTTAGTCTATTTAATTGATAAAATTTTTGATTTTTTTAAACAAGAAAAAAAGCAAGATAGCATTGAAGATATTATTAAAAAAGAAGACACAAAATAAAGGGGTGTTATAAATGGGATTTTTACCAGCAAAAAAGAAATTAAAAAAGAATTATGATATTGATAGTTATTATCTTAATTTAGCATCAACAATTACTAATCGTAAAAATGTTACTGTTCAAAAACATAATGATATTTTAGAAAAAAGAATTTGTGAAGATAATGCTAATTTTTTAAATCCGCGTGAATTAGAAATTAACATTTATAATCCGTTTACTAATCAGCAAATAAAAACTCAATTAATTAATAACTTTTTAAAAATGCAGGACTTTACTAATAAGAATTGATATAACGAATATAAAATTAATAAGAATGGTAAAGGTGCATATTTTATTTTTGCTAATAATTCAAAACTTAATTTTATTACCATTGATTTTTACAATGACCAGTATGATGAATTGGGTAATTTAGTATCTTGTACTTTTGATTATGACCCTTATATTAAAAATGACCAGAGTGTTTTTATTACTGAAAAATTAGAAATTGATTATGTAACTAAACAAGTAAAAGTTATTAGAAAGTTAAAAACACGATTATACAGTACTATTACCGACTTATATATTGATGATGCTAAATGAAATAACTATACAACTTTAAAAAGAGAAGAAATATTACCACTTAATTTTATTCCAATTCAAATTATTCCTAATAACCCTAATTTTGAGCCTTCTGCTCGTTATGGTAAACAATTTGCTAGTATTTTAGATATTATTGCTGAAAAGATAATGTTAGATCCATTATTAAATAGTGGTAAATTTACTATTAATACTAATGGTGTGACTGGTGTTGTTGACCAAGAAATTAGTAAAATGTTGGCTTCATTTATTGAAAATGATTTGTTATTAGTTGAAGGAGACCCTGATAGTAATTTTCAACCAGTAGACTATATCGCTGGTAATTTTAAGGGTGAACAATTAACCAAAATATATGATTGATTATTAACAAATTACTATAAAATAAATCGCCATCATGTTCCGGCAATTGCCAAGGGAGCACAGCGAACGCAAGCAGAAGTTGCTGGTGTAAATATTCAAACAAACGCATCATACGAACAAATGATATATATTAGAGAGATTAAATTAACTGAATTTATTATTAAGTTAATTAAATATGATAATGCTATTTTAAATAGTAGAACATTTAATATTAAAAATATTGATGAGTTAATTGTTGATGTTCGCTTACCGGTAAATGCTACTTTAAACAGACAACTAAATAACAACGAAACTATTATCAATATGCCTAATAATGAAAAAGGAGAACAAGAATAATGTTAAACTTTAATTTTGTCGAAAACTCTTGATATTTATAGAATATACCTAATTTTAGGTATATTTTTAATATATAGAGGTAAATAATTGATGGAAAAAATAATTACAGAATTAAAAAACAGTTTTACAGATGATCAATTTTTAGAATTTTATGAAAAAATAAAAAAAGAAGTAAAGGTAATCAAAAAACAAAAACGTTTAAATGAAATTGATCAAAAATTTAGAGATAAAGGCATTACATGTCCTAATTGCAAATCTTTTCATTGTGTTAAAAATGGTCATAATCCTGAAGGAAAACAAAAATATTTATGTAAAAAATGTCGTGCTAGTTTTGATGCTTTTCGTCATCATTTTACTTATTGAAGTCATTTAAATTATGAACAATGAAATTTATTAATTCAAATTGCATTATTAGGACAATCTAGCAAAATAATTTCTCGTTTTATTAAAACAACCCCAAAAACTGCTTGGTATAATCGACAAAAATTAATGCAATCAAAACAATTAGAAAATACCCAATTAAAATTTAAAAAATTAAATGGTCAAATTCAAATGGATGAAACATTTATTAAAGAAATCCATAAAGGTAATTTTAAAGATAAATTTGATAAACGAAAAACTCATCTCGATCCATTTTCAACCAATACCAAATGCTGTATTCAAATGGCAGTTGATAGCAATAATAATATTTTTGTTCAATCTACCAATACCAAACGATTACAAAAACAATGAATTATTGAAAATATGAATAAGCAATTGATTAAAGAAAAATCAACGATTATTTCTGACATGCAACCACTATATTTATTAGTAGCAAAACAAACAAATTCTACTCTATATTCCACCAAAACTAGTACAAACCCTGATACTAGTTATCGAAAGTTAAATAAGATTAATAAATTACAATCCAGTCTTAAAGAAGCCTTAATTCATTATCATGGTTTGGGTTTCACTAATATTCAAAATTATTTAAAGCTCTGAAAATGAAAATACCAACATAAAGGTTTAACACCAAACCAACAATCAACGGTATTATATTTTAACGTTTAAAAAATTTAAAACAAAATCATAATCTTACACAAAATTAGTTTTTAAATTGTCATATTGATGATTTTTTTTATTTCATCAAGAGTTTTCGACAAAATTAAAGATGTTAAAACCATCAGAAAAAATGTTAACACAATTAGCAGAAAATGATGAACCAATTGACTATTCAATTGATAGTATTCCATTAGATTTTGCTAATCAATCGCAGTACAGTGACCCCGAGTTAGAACAATTATTTACAGAAGACCGTGCTAGAACCTTATATATTTATAAAATTAATAATCTTGTTAAAACAAAGGAAAAAACAATCTTAAACTACTCTCAAAATAGCGTTAAAATAGGTTTTATTGACAAAGATGAATATATTAAAATAACTGGTTATGAAATTAGTGATTTTAATTTTAAATTACAAATTCAACAAAACACTACAATCAAAGATAATAACACAAGTTATGTAATGATTGATGAAAAAGATATTTTAATTAATAATATTTCAAAACAAGACAAAGTATTTTTAGAAACATTAGACTTAAAAATAGTATCTATTAATAAACCAATCAATGAAAACAATAAAAATGAATGTTATATTATTGAAGAATACAAACGCCCTTATACACCTGATGGTGTTAATATTATTAAATCTACGCATTTAGTTAAAATAACTGATTTTAAATGAAAAAATCAAAATAGTATTCATTTGGTTTTACAAAAATCATTGCCAGAGGATACGGTGTTTACTGGGATTAAAATTAAATATCCTAAATCAATGTTATTTGGAAATATTAAATGTTGAGGCAATGTTAATGGTGTTTATTCTTATCCATCATCAAATATTGAAAACGCTATTTTAGTACCTTTATTATCAATGCCCGTAGAGACAGAACCTAATTTAAGAATATTTCAATATTGATTTACGGAAAGTTTTTTACCATGGAGTATTGCCAAAAACTATATTCAAGGTAAAGATATACTAGGTTTATTAGATGTTAAAGAATTAAATATTGTTTTATTAAATTATTTAACTTATCGCTATAACTATGATAGAAAATTTCAAGGAGCAAAATATGATGAAAAAGGTAACCCCACTAATAAAGCGGCTGAGCTGCGCCAAAAATTTGAAGGACAAAAACCAGAAGATGTAATTGATGGTTTATTTGAAAACTGAAAATTAGATAATACAACAAATATTAATGGAGATGCTGTCAAAAGATTTAAACAAATTATATATATGTTATCAAATTATACATATAGTAAATACGCAATTAATAAGGGTTATAATGACGATATTAAATTATTTTCTCTTTATTATTTTGAATTAATTTCTAATCCAATAGAGCTATAAATTGGATATTGGAAATTTGTAGATTGTAAAGTTAAATTAAATTCATTATATTTTAATTTTAGTAATAAAACAATTACTCCAGAGCCAATAAATTATTGAAAAGAAGTTTATGCATATAATAAACCATTTAATAATATTGATGATGATTATTATTTTGTTGTGTGGCGTGGTAATAAAAATCTTGAGTGAAGAATTGCTAAATTTAAAAATACTAAAAAAATAAGATTAGGGGGCGGCTTTAAATTAGTTCTTGATTATTATGGTAGAGTTGATGACCCTAATAAAATAAATTTAGTTTTTGATGCTAAAATCAATAATTTAATAGCAAATGACAAAATTTGAACAGGTGATAGCATTAATTTTAAATCAGTTTATCATTGAAATAATAACGATGAAACAGAAATTCCTGAAATAGAACCAGAAACAGGTTCAATTATAAAATGAAATTTAGAAAATGAAAATATTAATAACAATGATGAAATTAAAGTAATTGTTCAAAACAATAACATTTCAGAAAATTATATTTATCAATTAGAAGCAAATTATTTTAATTGATTATCAATAACAAATGAATTAGAAACAAATAATATTCCTTCCCTTATTCCTGCTGAAATTAAATTATCTGATGGAGAATATGGAAAATATCTAACAAATTTAATTATTTCTAATGAAAAAATAGGACAATATTTAAAATATTTTTCGCAAAAATATAAATTACTTTATTCTAAAGCAGATTGAATTATTATGACTAAAAATTTAGTTGGAGATAGTATTAAAATAACTTATGATAAAAAAATATTTATTTTAAATCAAATTGAAATATCTGGAATATGGGGTTATGGAAATTATGACATTACAATTTTTACAAAAAAAGAACAAATTAATATTAATAATTTAGAATTATTTAATAAAAATAATGAAAAATTATCATTAGTTAATTTAGAAATATAAAAAACCATTTATTAAAATGGTTTTTTTGTTTATTATTTAATTTTTATATTATCATAATTATCGATGATTAAATCGTGTTGTGATATATCAAAATTTGAATGATAAACTGATTTAAAATTAATGTTATCGCCTGTTCAAATTTTATCATTTGCTATTAAATTATTGATTTTAGCATCAAAAACTAAATTTATTTTATTAGGGTCATCAACTCTACCATAATAATCAAGAACTAATTTAAAGCCGCCCCCTAATCTTATTTTTTTAGTATTTTTAAATTTAGCAATTCTTCACTCAAGATTTTTATTACCACGCCACACAACAAAATAATAATCATCATCAATATTCTTAAATGGTGCTTCTTGTGGCGATATTCATTCTAAAATACCATCTTTTGTTTTTATATTGTTTTTATTTTTTAGTTCTTTTAATTGTTCTTTGGTATATTGTTGTGGTGTATTACAAGCAACTAAATTTGTTGTAATTGTTACAACTAAATTGATTATTCCCAAAAGACTTAATATCTTTTTCATATTTTATTTTTTTAATAAATTTTAATAACTACCATTAAAAATTAAATGATAGCCTGTGTCTAATCAAATCCACATTCATTTATTATTTAAACCGTTGGCATAACCTTGCATTCAAATTTCAATTTGCATATGTAATTCATTTTTTTTATCCATATAAAGTCTATAATTAGAATAAATTTTACCATTTATATATGCTAAACCTACTTTATCTTCAAGGCTTGAAATTAATTTATAACTTCAATCATTAATTTTAAATTCTGATGTATTTAATTTAAAATCATAAAATCACACATCTTTAACAAATGCTTTATAATTTGATTTATAATTTTCTAAAGATACACTAGAAAAATTTTGTTTAAACTCTTGTTCACTTTTAATTTCTTGACGCATTAATGCCTGCGTAATATTTATATCTAAATCAACAACTTTTTTTCTACCTTTTTCTTCTGCATAAAAATAATCACCATATGTTACATTATTTATATATAAGTTTAATTTTAATTCTTTTTCTAAATTAGAACTTTCAGCATTTTCTATTATTTCTGCTGTTATATGTTCGTCATTTAAAAGATTTGTATTTAAAAAATAAACTTTTTTATCTTTTGTAGAAACATAAAAGTTTCCGTTACCAAATTCTTTTATACTTGTTACTTCAGCATTAATATTTTCTGCTTTTAAAGCTGTGCCATTTTCAAGTATTAAATAAAGTCCCTTGGTTGTTCCAACAAAAATATCTCCAGATTTTAAATTTTTAGATTTAATATCTTCATTTATAATTTTTACTATTTTTACTTCACCCTCAATTTTTTTAATTTGAGGTTTAAAATCACAAAATTGTTCTTTTCAAAAAGGCTTTTTAAATTCTGTTGTTTCACTACTTCTACCATAAAAATTATTACAGTTTGATGTAATTCTACCAAATGTAAGTGGAAAAGCTACACCCAATAAAACCCTCGTATTAAAATTTCTTAAATACTCTGTAATAACATCTATTGGAGTAAGATCGTTAATAAAAGTAAATTCACTATTGCCAATAATATTATGAATAAATCTATCAATACCAAATCAATATTCAAATCCTTGATATCTATTTTGTTCATTAAAAAGTAAAGATCTGTATTGTCTGCTTTCTGTTCCCCAACTTACTAAAATTTGATAAATTTCATCATCACAAAATGTTAGACTAACACTACGATTATTATTTATAATATCATTGTGCATAATATTATAAATATTTCTAAATCTTAAAGCTTCTGATGTACTAAAAATAACTCTCCCTAAAGAGGTAGCTAGACCTTCTAAAGGCATGTTGTTTTGTTGTAAATATTGCACATTATTTTCATTTACATTTATATTATTAGTTAAATATAAAAATGAACTATAAATATTATTTCAATTAATATTATTATTTGATCTAGGCAAAAGATGTCTATAATCTGGGCCAATTCTATTTAATTCATAATTTCTCATTCCTTCAATTTGTGTTAAAAGTGGAACAGAACCGTTTCTAACAGATTGGGGTTGTCTTCTCATATCCACATTATTAAAATTAAAATAATAATAATTATTATTAACAATAAATCCTTGAAGATATAAATTATCTGTTCTTAAAACTAATTCTAAATTTCTTTGATAACTTTGTTGATTTTCTTCATCAATTCCTCTAATTTCAACAGGAATTCTAAGATATCCATAATTTTCATTATTTAAAGTATAAATTATACTATCTTGATTTTCTTCACCAACATTTATAACTGGAATTAAAATTCTTTGTGTTTCTAAATTTTGTACAACTCTTCGAGAACTATTTATGTATTCTATTGAATTATTTGAATCAATAATTAATTTTTCAGTTAATATTAAAATGTTTTTACTTGTTCTTTGATTTTGTTGTCTTTTTACTCTATTTAATTTTTCTAAATTATTTGTTTGCCGATAATTAATATCAATATTTTTGATATTTTCTTTTTCATAACGACTAGCAGCAATTGTTGTTGGTACAGTACTTCCGCTAATTGTTAATACACTTAATAAACTTAAAAGTTTTTTCATTTTATATAATTTCCTTTCTTATCTTGAAACTTTTTATCAAGATTTATTGACATTATATATATATATATATATATATATGCAAGTCAAGCACTTTAAATATATTTTAGAAAGGAGATGAATTATAATGGTTACTATTGTGATTATATTGTACTAATCTGGGCTCGCGGTGATTTTCTATAGTTTTGCGAAAAATGCCTTAAAGTTTAAAAAAAATTTTGCCGCGCTTTTCAAAATACTTGGGAAAAATTCTAAGCGTTAAGCTGAAGAATTTTATAAAGGTTACCAAATTTGTTTGAAAGAACCTCAAAACTTTTTTTAACTTGTAAGTCATTTTATCACAAAAATTTAAGAAAATCAACCGCTCGCCCAAAACCTAAAAAATCTGCTGTTACAGATTTAATAAAAATATAGATAAAAATTAAGTTAAATATTCTCTAATCTTATTTCAATAAATATTATAACATATTTTATATTCCCATTTTAAAACGATATGGATAAGAACCATAAAACAAAGCATCATATGGATCATGGTACATTTTACTGTCAGGTGTGTTTGTTTTGGTGTCACTAAATCTTAGTTCACTAATGCACTTATCTAAAAATGGGAAGTTATCTAATATGCCATATATTTTGCCCTGAACAAACATTTTTCTTATTCAGGTTACGCGATTGATTATACTCGCTTCTTTATTAAGAGATGTCTGATGCTTTTTGGCTTTAAACATTTTAATTTTATAACCTAAATAAGGATAAATATCTTCTTGTAATTTTTGCATAAAGTCGTGGGCATTAATATCATAATGAAATGTAGCATATTCAAAACCATCAAATTTATCAAAAGCATTGATTATTCATTGTCCGTAATTCTCAACTATTTCATTTAAATTCATTGCATTTTTTGGTGTAACAACATTTTCTTCAATTAAATATTTATCATATTCATTATTTTCATTAATTTTATATCCACTAAATAAAAATACTGTATGGTCTTCACTACCATTAGCATAATCGACACCAATTGAATAACTATCAAATTGATATTGTTTTGTATTGGTATTATAAAAATCTTGTAGATTATACTCTTTAATATATTTACGATAATTTCGTAAAACATAGATACTAGGGTCATTATCATTATATTCAAAACCATAGTATTCAAGTTCAAATAAATCAGCTCGCTCTTCTTTATTTGCTAAAACAAGTTTTTTGGTAATATCAGGTATTTTATTTCAAACAGCGCCCATTGTTAATCGTAAATTAAAAACACCCAAACCATTAAATGCTTGTTTATTTTCTGAATATACTTGGTTGTGTTCTTTTAAAATGTTTTTAATTCTTTCATTTAAAGGTAAAAATGGCGTTACAAATTTTTCATAAAAGACATGGTATTTATCAAAAGGGTTAAAAGTAAATTGATTAGAATATTTTTTATGAAAATATGTTGTTACTGTTATGTATTGTTTTGCTATGTTGTCTCATTCTTGAAATGTCCAAGATAATTCTTTTACTGGAATAGGATTATCTAAATTATATTGTTCATTAACATCATCATCAGTATATTTTTCATAAGATACTTTTAAACTTTTTGAACGAAACATTGAAACTCTTAAATTATTATATCTTTTATCTAGTTCTTTATCAGTTAAGATTTCTTTTTCTTCAGTATGTATCATTTCATCTGTTCAGGCTGATATAATACCGCTTCCTTTACCAACTTTCCCCATAATTTTATTACCATTAGCATAACCCGCAAAAGCAATACGAACACCACTAGGAAAAACAATCTCTCCACCTTCTTTAACATTTTTAGGTCAAACAATACCATTTTCATTGTTGGGTCCTATATCAATCCCATATTTATCATATAGATAATTACAGACATTAATTGTATCGCCAAATGTAGTATCTTCGTGGGTGTTGGCATATCTTCGTAAAATATTAGATGAAGCATCCGTAAAGTTACAAACAAAAAATAATTTTTCGGCTAAATGATTTCATGTTTTATTAGTACCACGCCCTGCTGAAACAAACTTAAAAAAAGTTGGCGAAGTAAAATATCGGGCATAACTATCACCAACAAAGTCTTTAAATACTTCTCAATCAAAGCCAAAATTAAAGTCACTAAAATTTAAATCATATTTTTTATTTAAATATTCATAACTAGTAATTCGTTTTTTGTTATTAATTTTTGTAAAATCTTGCATTTTTAATTAGCCTCCTTTTTTTGATAAAATTATTTGAAGTATTAAATATAATAATTTAAAAAATTGTTTAATTACGAAAGGAAATAAAATGGAATTAAAACAAAATTTATTAGGAAATTATAAAGAAAATAAAAAAATACAAACAAAAAATGAAATTAATAATTTATTAATTAAAAGAGATAATGAGATATTTAAATTATATCAACAAGGAAGAATATTACAAGGATATAAGGTTGTATCAAAAATACCAAAAACATTTAAAACAGAATATGGGGATAACACTGTAAAAAGACGAAGATATGTTAAATATGATGAAGAAAATAAAAAATATATAAATCGTTATCCTTTAGATGAAAAATTAGGGTTAAAAAAATACGAAAGAATTGAAAAAAATTTAAAAGATAAATATATGTCTTTTATGGGCGATGGGAAAAGATATAAAGATATTTTGCATACAACAGAAAATGCTAACATTAGTGAAAGAACAATATCTAATATTTTTAAAAATGCCGATTTAGAAGAAACCGATTACATTAGTAATAAAAATAACAATAAAATTAAAATCCCAAATAATGTTTTATATATTCAAATTGATGGTGCTTTTGAACCTATGAGAGAAAATAAAAAAAGAGTTGAAAATAAAATATTTCTTGCTACTATGCATGTTGGTGTTGATGAAGAAAAGTCAACAAAAACCAGAATAAAAATGAAAAAGAAAAAAGGCGTTTTTCAAATGATGAATAAAAATCATAAGAATAAAAATGATAAATATAATATTGATAATTTTATTGATAAAATTTTTAAATCAATGGATACTTATGATATTAATGAAGATACTAAAATATTAATATTAAGTGATGGTGAAAAACAAATTAAAAAAATTTACAAAGCAGTAAAATCAAAATATAAAAATAATACTGTATCATATAGTTTAGATAAATTTCATTTAGTAAAAAGATTTAAAGAATTATTCCCAAATCGTAAGAAAAACCGAATTCATAGATTAAAATATAAATTATCAAAAATATATTTTTTTACTGGAAATTATGAAGCATTATTAGATTTTTTAATGTGTCATTTACCCTATGTTATTGATAATAAAAAGAAATTTTTATTAGAAACTATTGAATTAATTAAAAATAATAAAGAAGGAATTGAAAATCAAGCATTAGAATATAATATTGGTTGTCACATGGAAGGTGATATATCACACTACATTAAGGCAGTTAAGGGGCGTGGCACGAAAATATATTGTAAAGAAACATTTATCAATATGTTAATTGCTTCAATGTTAAGACTTAATAGTAAAACAAATGAAGAAAAAATTAATAAAACTAATAAAAATAAAGAAAAAATTGAATTTAATATATTTAATTTAAATCAATCTAAAAATCAATTTTTATCTTTATAAAAAATAAAAAAACCTTTTAAAATTAGTAATAACTTTAAAAAGTATTTTTTAGTGTGTCAAAATTCATAAATTATTTATTCAAATAAAAATTATGTTTTTAAAAAGTTGAATTTTTTTATAAATTTTGTTATCATTTAATTATAAGCAAAACTTAATTTGTTTCTAATTACTTAATTTTATTAAAAACCTCAAAATAATGTATACTACCTGATTTTCAGCAAGTTGCTGGTAAAAAAGCACTAATAAATGATTATTTTAATGATAAAACTATTATTATTGATGCTACCGAAACCCCAATCCAACGCCCAAAAAAAGACAAAAACAATCTTATTCTGGTAAAAAGAAAAAACACACCATTAAAACACAAGTAATTATCGAACAAGAAACCAAAAAAATTATTGCAACAAGTTTTTCGCTTGGTAAAAAACACGATTATGCTTTATTTAAAGAATCAAAAATCGCAATTTTAAAAAATACCAAATTAATAGTTGATAGTGGTTATCAAGGAATACAAAAAATTCACAATAATGTTATAATGCCCACAAAGAAAACTAAGAAAAAACATTTAAATAAAGAACAAAAACAACATAATAGACTAGTTTCAAAAATAAGAATTATTATTGAAAATATTTTTGCTATTCTTAAAAAATTTAAAATTATTACAGAAAAATATAGAAATCGTAGAAAACGATTTAGTTTAAGATTTAATTTAATTGCTTCAATTTATAATTTACAATTATTATAGTTATCATAAAAGATTTATTTAAAATTAACGAATTTGAATAATAAAATAATTTTTCGTTGTGGCAAAATATTAAATTTTTAAATAAAAAACATAATTAATTAAAATTACATTTTTCTATTAGTGTCTTTTTACAAATATTTGCAATTTTTTAATAGGTTAAGCAAGAAGTCTATTGTAATCAATTTTTCATTCATATTTTTCATTCATATTTTTCATTCATATTTTTATATTTATTTCATGTATAATATGAAATGCATAATATTTTTAAAAATCATCTTAATGGTACGACTGATTTGTTATTTAATTCGTTTTTAATAAAATCAATTTATTTTCTAATATTCATCTTTGTTTTTGTTTTTGGAAGAGATTCAAGCTTTTTTAAAATATTATTTTCTGCTTTTATTTGTTCATTTTCTTTTGTTAATAAATATATAGTTTCATCATGCGGATTATTAAAAATTGAAATTTTTTTTAATATATGTTCGTTTATCAAATTTTTTATCTTTATTGAAAACATTAACTCACCTAGAAATAGTTGCAGTACTTATTTCATATTCTTTAGATATTAAAGATATTAGACTTCTTGCATAACCCATTAAAATAATTTCAAATATTTGTAAAAAGGGGTTAATATAAAATTATAATTTTAATTAATTATGTCTTTTATTTAAAAATTTAATATTTTGCCACAACGAAAAATTATTTTATTATTCAAATTCGTTAATTTTAAATAAATCTTTTATGATAACTATAATAATTGTAAATTATAAATTGAAGCAATTAAATTAAATCTTAAACTAAATCGTTTTCTACGATTTCTATATTTTTCTGTAATAATTTTAAATTTTTTAAGAATAGCAAAAATATTTTCAATAATAATTCTTATTTTTGAAACTAGTCTATTATGTTGTTTTTGTTCTTTATTTAAATGTTTTTTCTTAGTTTTCTTTGTGGGCATTATAACATTATTGTGAATTTTTTGTATTCCTTGATAACCACTATCAACTATTAATTTGGTATTTTTTAAAATTGCGATTTTTGATTCTTTAAATAAAGCATAATCGTGTTTTTTACCAAGTGAAAAACTTGTTGCAATATTTTTTTTGGTTTATTGTTAGATAATTACTTGTGTTTTAATAGTGTGTTTTTTTTCACCATAATAAGATTGTTTTTGTCTTTTTTTTTGGGCGTTGGATTGGGGTTTCGGTATCATCAATAATAATAGTTTTATCATTAAAATAATCATTTATTAGTGCTTTTTTACCAGCAACTTGCTGAAAATCAGGGTGTTTAATTAAAATATCTTCAATTCACTTGATATTGCGATAACAATTAGCTTCACTAATTCCGAAATTTTTTCCAAGATGAAAATAAGTTCGATATTCTCGTCAATACGATAAAGTCATCAATAATCGATTTTCTAGTGATAATTTATTAGCTTTGCCACCTTTTTTAAATTTTTCTATTTCAGCTACTTGTAAAATATCTAACATTTTATTAAAAATATCTTGTTTTATTCCTGTTAATCTTAATCATTCTTTATCATTAATATTTTTAAATTCATCAAATTTCATAATTTAATATCCTCATAAATTATATTTTATAATAATATTTTAATAATAAAACCAGGTATCGCAAGAAGTCTATTAAACCAAGTCCACAAATCGTTAAACAAAAACTAATATATTTTTAAAATATTGGTCATTATTTAAATGCAATAATTTAATTAATCTTGATAGTGGTAAAATACTAAGCGTTATTAAAATACCAGGTTATAAACTTATAACAATAAAAATTGTTGCTTTATTGTATCATAAAATAATGTTTTGTTGGTTTAACTTAACATTAAAAGATGGGGTTGTAACCATATAAAAAATCTCCTTACACAAATAATTTTGTAATTAACTTCTGTGAAAGTAAGTATCAAATTAAATTTATTAACTTAAATAAATAACCAATTTGAACTCCCTACGCTAGTGTTAACTATATCAGGTTCGAAGAGTATTTCTCAAGCTTATGTTTATAAGTTACCTCTGTAAATTACAATATTATCTTAACATTTTTGGAAAAAAACTTTAATTTTGTCGAAAACTCTTGATATTTATAGAATATACCTAATTTTAGGTATATTTTTAATATATAGAGGTAAATAATTGATGGAAAAAATAATTACAGAATTAAAAAACAGTTTTACAGATGATCAATTTTTAGAATTTTATGAAAAAATAAAAAAAGAAGTAAAGGTAATCAAAAAACAAAAACGTTTAAATGAAATTGATCAAAAATTTAGAGATAAAGGCATTACATGTCCTAATTGCAAATCTTTTCATTGTGTTAAAAATGGTCATAATCCTGAAGGAAAACAAAAATATTTATGTAAAAAATGTCGTGCTAGTTTTGATGCTTTTCGTCATCATTTTACTTATTGAAGTCATTTAAATTATGAACAATGAAATTTATTAATTCAAATTGCATTATTAGGACAATCTAGCAAAATAATTTCTCGTTTTATTAAAACAACCCCAAAAACTGCTTGGTATAATCGACAAAAATTAATGCAATCAAAACAATTAGAAAATACCCAATTAAAATTTAAAAAATTAAATGGTCAAATTCAAATGGATGAAACATTTATTAAAGAAATCCATAAAGGTAATTTTAAAGATAAATTTGATAAACGAAAAACTCATCTCGATCCATTTTCAACCAATACCAAATGCTGTATTCAAATGGCAGTTGATAGCAATAATAATATTTTTGTTCAATCTACCAATACCAAACGATTACAAAAACAATGAATTATTGAAAATATGAATAAGCAATTGATTAAAGAAAAATCAACGATTATTTCTGACATGCAACCACTATATTTATTAGTAGCAAAACAAACAAATTCTACTCTATATTCCACCAAAACTAGTACAAACCCTGATACTAGTTATCGAAAGTTAAATAAGATTAATAAATTACAATCCAGTCTTAAAGAAGCCTTAATTCATTATCATGGTTTGGGTTTCACTAATATTCAAAATTATTTAAAGCTCTGAAAATGAAAATACCAACATAAAGGTTTAACACCAAACCAACAATCAACGGTATTATATTTTAACGTTTAAAAAATTTAAAACAAAATCATAATCTTACACAAAATTAGTTTTTAAATTGTCATATTGATGATTTTTTTTATTTCATCAAGAGTTTTCGACAAAATTAAAGGAAAAAAATGAAAGAAATTTTAATAATTTATTATATAATAATGTATATAGAATTAGAGGCAAAGATATGTTTAAATGATGAAGACGAAAAAAAAACGAACAAAAAATAGTAAATTTAGAAACAGCTAGTGCTTTTGATGATGAAATTGAAGCATTTAGTGGGGTTAATTTTAGTGATGAAACAATTGATTTTAAAGTGGCACAATCAACACAATTGATGATAAATAATTCAGAACATTCTGAAATTAGAAATAATGAACAACACATCATACCATCGAACCAAGATAATGTTAATAATATTCATAGACTTGTTAAAAATGCGCGTCATCAAATTAATAAATACAAAGAAGAATATAATGTTAATGAACATGAAAATGTTTTAGAACGCTTAGAACAATTAAAAAAATTACGTGATAGTTCACAAGTGCAACCAAATGAATTTCAACAAATGCTAAATCAAATTAAAGAACGGAATTTTAATGATCGAATGGCATATATTATGGATTGCATTAAAATTTCTCATCGTGATGATGATAAGTTAGAGTTAGACAATAATGGTGAACCATTAGAAGGGAATCTCCCAAAAGGAGTAAAAAAAAAATAAAGTTATAATTACTGGTAATAAAAATGAAATTAATACTTTAAAACAAAAATTACCAAAAAAAATTGCTAATGATTTAAGTAAAAAAGAAGAAGTTACTATTAAATTATCTATCAAACAATTTAAAGAAGTTGTACGTGATACTGTCGAAGATGTTTTAGTTGAATTAGGAATTAAAAATAAAGATGAATAATTTTTACTTTGTTTGAATTTACTTTTATTTTTGAATTGGGAGGAAGAATAAATGAAGATAGCATTATTTGGTGGTAGTTTTGATCCATTTCATACTGACCATTTAGCAATGATTAATCTTGTTAAAACAAAAAAAGATATTGATGAAATTTGAATTATTCCAACAAATCAGAATCCTTTTAAAACGCGAAAATTATCTCCTCCTACAGATCGTGTCGTAATGATTAATTTAGCAATCTCTGATTTAGTGGATGTTAAAATTAATTTAATTGAATTAGAAAATGCAAAGCCTAGTACAACATATGAAACTGTTTTAAAATTTCAGCAACAATTTCCTCATAATCAGTTTTATTTTATGATTGGTTCTGATCAACTAGCATCATTAAATAAATGAAACAATATTAATGCATTAGCAAGAATACAAACTTTTATTGTTTTCCAACGAGATGAGCCAATTGATCAAACAATTTTAGAACAATATAAAGCAATGTTAATTCCATTTCATAATAATTTACATTTATCATCAACAATTTTGCGAGAAGGAAAAAACATTGCATTACAATTGCCAAGGATTACGAATTATATTAATAATAATTTATTATATTTGCCAGAACGCCTAGGCCAAAATATGGGTAAGGAACGCTATCAACATTGTTTGAATGTTGGCGAAAAAGCGCAGGAATTAGCAATAATTCATAAGTTAAATCCGCAAAAAGCCTTAATTGCTGGAACTTATCATGATATTACAAAACAATGATCAGAAGAAAAACAAAAAGCATATCTAACAAAATATTTACCAACGTTTTTGTCGGAGCCAATTGCTACTTGGCATGCTTATACAGGTTATTGCCATTTAAAATATGATTTATTATTTGATGATGAAGATATTTTATCAGCAATTAAATGGCATACTGTTGGTAGGCCAGAAATGACTTTATTTGAAATGCTAATTTTTGTTGCGGATAAAATTAGTAGTGAACGAAATTATTCGAAAGTTGATTATTATCGAAGATTAGCACAAAAAGATTTAGTAAAGGCATTTCAAGAATTGACTTATCAGCAATGAAAAGAGGATAAATAACGTTATGAATTTAATTATTAGTGCAATGAAAAAGGAATTGGCAGCAACTTTAAATGTTTTAAAACCAACAATAGTTGATAAATATGCCCAGATTGAACTATATCAAAAAGATAATTGATTATTTGCAATCAGCAAAATCGGTCTAGCTAAGGCAGCTATGACTTTAACAACCTTACTTAAAGATTATGCAATTAAAACAGTTTATAATCTTGGAACAGTTGGAACTTTAAAACAAAATTTTAAACCATTATCAGTTCTAGCGATTACCGAAGCTTAATATACTTTTGCTGATGCCCAAGATTTTGGTTATGCAATGGGACAAATCCCTGGTGAATTACCTAGTTATTATAGTGATAAAAAATTAATAGCTACAATTATGGCAAAAGTGTCTCACATTCAAACAGCAGTTTTAGGCAGTAGTGATATTTTTATTGATAAAATAGAATATTTTGAGCATATTAAAACTAAATTTAAGAATAAGATTGATGTAGTTGATATGGAGGGTTGTTCTTTTTTTCAAGTTGCCTTAAATTATCAGATTCCAATTGTTAGTATTAAAATTGTTACAGATTATTTACAAGTAAATAAAAAAAGTTCAAAAATACAATTTAAACAAAATTTATCACAAGCAGGAATTTTAATTTGTGAATTAATTTCACCAGAATTTTTTAATAATAAAGAATAAAAAAATAAATTGGTAGTAAGAAAAAAGTTTAGGTTTTGGTATAAAAATTATTCTTTATTTTAAATATATTTCTAAAACAATGATAAATCAAACTTTTAAAAAGTTATCTAATTATTTTATTTATATTTTTTATAAAACCTAAGTTTTTGTAATACTATCTAAAAATTAAGATATAATTTAAACAATATTATCAATAGAAAAAGGTATTAAATGCAAAACTTTATCAAATATTATTGTCGTGATTTACGGTTTTGATTCAAAATAATTATTGCGTTAGTTGCTTTATTTGGATTACTAACTAATTATTTAACTAATTTATTGCATTTAGATAAAATGATTGTGAAAGATAGTAATAACCAAGTGACATATTTATGAGCTGTTTATGATCAAACAGGCGCAATTAGTCATTGAAATTATGCTCGTTACACAATATGATGAATTTCATTTTTTACGACACAATCAAATTTTTTAGTACTAATTTGATTTGTAATTGCAATTATTTATCATCGGCAAGAAGGAATTATTAAACCATTAAAAACATATTTTTCATTATCAGTTGCTGTGTATATTACCGTTACTTGTTTAATTTATAATTTTGTATTATTACCATCAATCTTAAAAAATAAAGATTTAATGTGAGGGCCTTTACAATGAACAGAGCAAATTATTCTGCATGCTGTTGTGCCATTATTAACAATTATTTATATTGTTATCTTTGCCAAGAAATCGCCAGCAGTTTCAACAAAACAATTTTATCAACAAAAATTAGGGTGGTATTTTATTTATCCAATTTTATATGGTGTTTATGGGGTTATTAAAGGAATATTATGCGAATATAGTGGAATGCACCTAAAGATTGCATATCAATATTTCTTTTTACAAATTACAAATCCAAAAGTACAAGGTCTACCTGGTATTGTTTGATTTATAATTGCTATTATTTTAATTTCAGACATTATTGCTGCTTTTGGAGGCTTATATCATTTTATTATGTTAAAAGTTAGAAAATGTTATCAACAAAAAAAATCTTAGTAAATACTTTATTAAGGAATTAAGTTGTTAAAGGCACGAGGGTGCTTTTTTTATTCAATATAATGATAAGTATCAAACAAAAGGAGGGTGGCATATTGATGAAAAAGTTATTAACGGTTTTTAGTGCTTTTGTGTGGTACACTACATTTGAAATAAAATTAATGCGATTTGAAATGATAGTGACAAAAAACATCGTATACGAATTGTTGCAAAAATATTACCAAACATTATTGTTTGAGAAACTTATCATGGGAAACATGAAAAAATAATCTTATCTGAGTATCTTTCAACTAATATTAGATATGATGAAGATGAAATAGCTTATTAAAATAAAATTAGCAAAAAGTTAATTTATATTACTATAAAAATACTTGCATTTTTTAATAAAATTTGTTAAATATATTATTGGCAGTTATATATGCCATTTGCTAATAGTCATGTTAATAAGGAGGAATGTTATATGATTAAACCACTAGGAAAAAATATTGTCTTAGAAAAAGAAGAAAAAAAAGAAACATTTATTAATGGAATTTATTTACCAGAAGATGAAAAAAACAAAAGCCATATTGGAAAAATAATTGCAATTAGTGCTGAAGTTAGTAAAGATGATACCTTTGAAGGAAAAATAAATAATAAAGTTCTTTATCGCGAATATGCCGGAACTGAAATTGAATTTAATAATAAAAAATTAGTCTTAATTTCTAATGAAGATATTTTAGGCGTAATTGAAGAATAAAATTAAAGGGGGAATAGAAATATGTCAAAATCAATTAAATTTGCTGAAGAAGCAAGAATGAAATTACTTAATGGAATTAATAAATTAACTGATGCAGTAAAAGTTACTTTAGGACCAAAAGGAAAATATGTTTTATTAGAAAAAACTTATGGTTCACCATTAATTACGAATGATGGTGTTACAATTTCGAAGGAAATTGAATTAAGCAATCATTTTGAAAATATGGGAGCTAAGTTAGTTGCTGAAGTTGCTAATAAAACAAATGATGTTGCTGGTGATGGAACAACAACGGCAATTGTTTTAACTCAAGCAATTGTTAAAGAAGGATTAAAAAATATTACTGCTGGCGCAAATGCTGTAGCTATTCGTAATGGAATTGAAAAAACAGTTAAAGCAATTGTGGATTTGTTAAAACAATCAGCAAAAGAAATTAAGTCAAAAGAAGAAATTGCACAAGTTGCTAGTGTTAGTTCAAAAGATCCTGAAATTGGTTCATTAATTGCTGAAATTATGGCTAAAGTTGGTAATGATGGGGTTATTACGATTGAAGAATCAAAAACAATCAATACTGAAACAAGCGTTACTGAAGGATTGCAATTTGACAAGGGATATTTATCACAATACATGGTAACTGATAGTGAAAAAATGTTAACAGAATTTGAAAATCCATATATTTTAATTACTGATAAAAAAATTAGTAATATGAAAGAAATTCTACCAATTTTAGAAAAAATTGTTGAAGAAGGACGTCCATTATTAATTATTGCTGATGATGTTGATGGTGATGTTTTACCGACATTATTACTAAACAAAATGCGTGGTGCTTTCAATATTTGTGTTGTTAAAGCGCCAGAATTTGGGAATAACCGTAAAGATTTATTGGAAGATATTGCTATGCTAGTAAAAGGTAAATTTGTTAATGGTGATTTAGGAATGGATTTCAAAACTTTAAATTTAGATGATTTAGGAACGGCAAAAAAAGTAATTGTTTCAAAAGATACGACAACAATTATTGAAGGAAAAGCAACACGTGCAGAAATTGAAGATCGTAAAGAATTTATTCGTAATCAAATCAAAAATGAAAAATCAACATTTGAGCAAGATAAATTGAAAAAAAGATTAGCTAAACTTGCGAATGGTGTTGGAATCATTAAAGTTGGTGCACCAACTGAAACAGAAATGAAAGAGAAAAAATTACGAATTGAAGATGCCTTAAATTCAACTAAAGCTGCTGTTGAAGAAGGTATTGTTGCTGGTGGTGGAACGGCATTAGTACAAGTTGAAAAAAAATTAGGAAATTTAAAATTAAATGATGAAGAAAAATTAGGATTAAATATTGTGTTACGAGCAATTGAAGAACCAATTCGTCAAATTGCTGCTAACGCTGGTGTTGATGGTTCAATTATTGTTAATAAATTAAAAGAACAAAATGACAATTTTGGTTATAATGCTGCAACAAATACATGAGAAAATATGATTGAGGCAGGAATTGTTGATCCAGTTAAAGTAACACGTTATGCTTTACAACATGCGGGTAGTGTTAGTGCTTTGTTGTTAACAACGGAAGCTGTTGTGGTAAATAATGATGAAGACAAACAACCAAAAGCAACAAGTTATCCTGACTTAGGAATTTAATTAAAGAAACATTATAAAAGACTGATTTCAATCAGTCTTTTATAATAAATTTACAATGTTTCTTTTAACTGAGAATATGAAATAAAAAACCTTTCTAGGTTATTATTAAATATATAAAGTTAGAATAAACATTTTTTATATGGCAAGGGGTAAAACTAAAGTGTCAAAAGACCATGATGTTAAATTTAAAAATAAAATTATTAACGAATATTACGAATATAATAAATCAATAGACTTCTTGCGATACCTGGTTTTATTATTAAAATATTATTATAAAATATAATTTATGAGGATATTAAATTATGAAATTTGATGAATTTAAAAATATTAATGATAAAGAATGATTAAGATTAACAGGAATAAAACAAGATATTTTTAATAAAATGTTAGATATTTTACAAGTAGCTGAAATAGAAAAATTTAAAAAAGGTGGCAAAACTAATAAATTATCACTATAAAATCGGCTACTGATGGCTTTATCGTATTGACGAGAATATCGGACTTATTTTCATCTTGGAAAAAATTTCGGAATTAGTGAAGCTAATTGTTATCGCAATATCAAGTGAATTGAAGATATTTTAATTAAACACCCTGATTTTCAGCAAGTTGCCGGTAAAAAAGCACTAATAAATGATTATTTTAATGATAAAACTATTATTATTGATGCTACCGAAACCCCAATCCAACGCCCAAAAAAAGACAAAAACAATCTTATTCTGGTAAAAAGAAAAAACACACTATTAAAACACAAGTAATTATCGAACAAGAAACCAAAAAAAATTATTGCAACAAGTTTTTCACTTGGTAAAAAACACTATTATGCTTTATTTAAAGAATCAAAAATCGCAATTTTAAAAAATACCAAATTAATAGTTGATAGTGGTTATCAAGGAATACAAAAAATTCACAATAATGTTATAATGCCCACAAATAAAACTAAGAAAAAACATTTAAATAAAGAACAAAAACAACATAATAGACTAGTTTCAAAAATAAGAATTATTATTGAAAATATTTTTGCTATTCTTAAAAAATTTAAAATTATTACAGAAAAATATAGAAATCGTAGAAAACGATTTAGTTTAAGATTTAATTTAATTGCTTCAATTTATAATTTACAATTATTATAGTTATCATAAAAGATTTATTTAAAATTAACGAATTTGAATAATAAAATAATTTTTTCGTTGTGGCAAAATATTAAATTTTTAAATAAAAGACATAATTAATTAAAATTATAATTTTATATTAACCCCTTTTTACAAATATTTGAAATTATTTTAATGGGTTATGCAAGAAGTCTAATATTTTAATAATAAAACCAGGTATCGCAAGAAGTCTAATATTTTATAGTAATTTTAAAATAATTAGATTAGGTTACGCAAGAAGTCTATTTAAAATTAACGAATTTGAATAATAAAATAATTTTTCGTTGTGGCAAAATATTAAATTTTTAAATAAAAGACATAATTAATTAAAATTATAATTTTATATTAACCCCTTTTTACAAATATTTGAAATTATTTTAATGGGTTATGCAAGAAGTCTATTAAATTTTTAAATAAAAAACATAATTAATTAAAATTATATTTTTCTATTAGTTTCTTTTTACAAATATTTTCAATTTTTTAATAGTTTACGCAAGAAGTCAAATAATTAAAATATATTCAGAATCATTATATTTATTTGCTATTAAAGAATTATTTAGTAATGAAATTGTTGGATGCTCACTAACAGTAAGGCCAACAGTAAATTGAGTAATTAATTTTTTAAAACAAAGCTTAATTAATCGAAAAATTAAACCTGGTCAATTAATAATTAATTCTGATCAAGGCCTTCATTTTACTTCACATGCATATTTTGATTTATTAAGAGATTATGGAGTAACTATAAGTATGTCTTGACGTGGAAATTGTTTAGATAATTCACCTATTGAAAATTGGTTTTCAATTTTAAAAAAAGAAAATAAAAATATAACAAAATACAAAAATTTTAATGATCTAAAAAATATGATAGATAATTATATTGTTGAGTATAATAATTATAGAAGGGTTTTAAAATTAAAAATGCTCCAATTCAATTTGAATTAAAAAGTATTTTAAATTAAAAAAATAATTCTCAGTTATTTGAAACTGTGCATGGGTGTTAATTATTTTAAACTGAGATTATATTTAGGTTTTTATTTTTTATGATAAAATAATAAAGTATTATTTATAGAGAAATAAAATGTGAAAAATAGGAGAAAAAATGAGAGACGAAATTAAAAAAGAAGAAAAAGCAGATAATTCCGATAGTTATAGCAATGAGGATAGTTTTGTAAATATTTATAAGTATGCGTTAAAAAAAGGAAATAGCCCATTTTATAAAACCTTTTTAATGGGTTTATCCGCTGGTTTATTTATTGGATTTGGTTATATTGCTGCAATTACGGCAACAAAGGGAAATTGAGATAATATCCCAATTGGTTTAAAAAGTTTAGTATTTGGTCTTGTCTTCACTGTTGCAATTACAATGATTGTTTTTATTGGGGGAGAAATGTTTACATCAAATTCTTTAGCATTAATTGTTGTTTTTAAAAAACAATTAAATGTTCGAAGATTTGTTAGTAATTTATTTATTGTTTTAAGTGGTAATTTCCTAGGTTGTTTAGTGATGGATGTTTTAACAGTGTGAGGTGCTTTTTTAAATCATACGCCTGGTTCTAAAACTGATTTTTATAATAATGCGGTAATCTTAATTAATGGAAAATTAGAACACAAATGATGAGAAAACTTTGGTAGTGCCATTTTATGTAACTTTTTAGTTGCTGGTTCGATTTATGCTGCACATACAACTAAATCAGCCGTTGCTAAATTCTTTGTTGTAAATTTAATTATTATGGCTTTTGCAATTTCTGGATTTTCTCATGTAGTTGCTAATTCATATTTATGATTTTTACAACCATTTTTAAAAATTTTTGGAACAAGGGGTGGTTGAACAGATTTTGGAAAATTTGTTTACAATGTTCAATTACCAACTTTAATTGGAAATTTCTTAAGTGGAGGAATTTTATTACCATTTTTATATTATTTTATTTATCGAAAAGATGTAAAAGAAAAATTAACACTTTAATTACTTTTGAAAAAAAGGAATGTTATTAAAGTAACAACATTCCTTTTTTAATTATTTTATTGTTTCAATGATATTATTAATTGTAAGATATTGATGATGGAGGGGAAAATGAGTAAAAATATTTATACAGTTAGTGAGATTAATTATTATTTAAAAACAATAATTGAACAAGAACCAAATTTAATTAATATTTCTCTACAAGGAGAAATTTCTAATATTACAAATCACTCTTCAGGACATGTTTATTTTACAATCAAAGATGAAAAAGCCCAAATTCGGGCAATTATGTTTGCGTTTAATGCAAAAAACTTACAATTTAAATTAAAAGAAGGTTTAAAAATTATTGCAACAGGTTCTATTAAGGTATATGAGCCGCAAGGAACATATAGTTTACAAGTAGTTACTTTATCTTTACAAGGTGTCGGTACTTTGTTTTTAAAATATGAAGCCTTAAAACAAGAATTAAGTAAAAAGGGTTGGTTTGATCAATCTTTAAAAAAACCGATTCCACGTTTTCCAAATAATATTGGTGTAATAACAGCTCCAACTGGTGCTGCCATTCGTGATATTATTACTACAATTCATCGTCGTTTTCCCCAAGCAAACATTTATTTATTTCCAAGTTTAGTGCAAGGAATTGGTGCAAAACATGATATTCGAGAAAAAATTAAGGCAGCACAGGCATTTACTCCGCAGCTTGATACATTAATTGTTGGTCGCGGAGGGGGCAGTATTGAAGATTTATGAGCTTTTAATGAACTTGAAGTTGTTGAAGCAATTTATCAAGCAACTACCCCAGTTATTTCAGCTGTTGGTCATGAAATTGATTTTACTTTAGCTGATTTTGTTAGTGATTTACGAGCACCAACACCAACGGCGGCTGCTGAATTAGCAACACCTGATCAGAAAGAATTAGTTAATTATTTGCAACAACAACGCCGTAATTTAATTAATCTTATTAAAGGCAAAGTTGATAAGATGAAAGATAAACTAAGCGAATTAAAAAATAGTTATGTTTTAACAAAACCCCAAGTATTATATACACAATCTGATCATTCTTATCAATTATTATTAAAGCAGTTTAATGTTTTACAAGAAACATTCTTTATAGCAAATAAAAATATGATTCAAAATTATTATCAAAAATTAGTAAGAACAATTCAACAAAAAATTTTAACAATTGAACATAATAAAAATAATTTAATAAGTAAATTAGACTTATTAAGTCCTTTAAAAACATTAATTCGTGGTTATAGTATTACTTACAATGAAAATAAAAATGTGATATCAGCAACCAATGATGTTCAGAATAATGATATAATAATGACACGTGTGCAAGATGGAATTATTCAATCAATTGTACAAGCAATTAATAAGGATGGTGAAAAAAATGACAAATAATAAATCATTTGAACAAATTTTAGAACAATTAAAGCAAATTGTTAATGATTTAGAAAATAATAAATTGCCATTACATCAAGCAATTGATGCTTTTGAAACGGGCATTAAATTAACAAAATTAGCGGAAAATAAATTACAAGATATTAAAGATAAAGTCACTAAAATTGTTAGTGATAATAACCCAACTGATTTTAAAGTTGACGAAGAATAATTTATTATGGTAGGGCAAATTTTTGAACGTAGTGGCTGAGTTAAAAAAAATAATATTAAAATTTGAAAAAAATTGCATGAGTTAAAATTAAGTTGGGTTATTTTAAAAGATTTTAAAAATTTTGATGAAAAAGATATTTTAATTAAAAATTTTGTTTATTTATTACGATTAAACAATTTAGATGAGCAAGAATATTTTGATAGTATTATTTTAATTAAATTAGTTTTAATTTATTATCATATGCAACATATTCTTCATACCGGTGTAAAACGTGAACAAGAACAAATTTTAAAAATAATTAAGGAATTAAAAAGCAAAATTTTTGTTAATTACCTCGATGATAATTATGAGGAAACAATTTTTGCAAATAATGACATTACAAATTCAAAAATTAAGATGTATTATAATTTTAATTTACTTTATAATTTTATTGCTAATGTTTTTTATCAACCTTTTGTTAACCTTACGAATCATGAATTATATTTTAATTATGGTTATTATCTTGTTTTTTTAATTAATTTAACAGTAATGAGAAAGTTATTAAAGGATATTAGTAATGTTGAAATTTATAAAATAAAATTAGATGTAACAGCTTACTGTCATTATTTGATTGGAAAAATTACACCATTATATTTTAATAATTTTGTTCAACAAATTAATTATTTTTTACAAAAGTATTAAGTGGGGTTAAAAGATGAAATTACAAGATTATCAGCATCACACTGATTTAAAAAATTTAAAAACAAAAGCTTTAATTGAATTAGCAGCGGATGTTCGCCGTCTTATTATTGAAACAGTTAACAAAAATGGGGGACATTTAGCTAGCAATTTAGGGGTAGTTGAATTAACAATTAGTTTATTAAAAACTTTTGACATTGACAATAATGATTTGATTATTTTTGATACTGGTCATCAAACTTATGCTTATAAAATTTTAACTGATCGTAAAGAACATTTTTCAACGATTCGATTACCTGACGGCTTAGCGGCTTTTCAACATATTAACGAAAGTAAATATGATCATCTTTCTAATGGTCATGCGGGAACTGGTTTATCCACAGCAATTGCTTATAGTTATAATCAAAAATATAATAATATTATTTGTGTGATCGGGGATGCAGCATTTACTAATGGTTTAACTTTAGAAGCTTTAACTTATTTAGGAACAATTTTCAATAAAATTATTATTATTTTAAATGATAATGGAATGAGTATTTCTAAAAATGTCAATATTTTACATACAACAGTTAGTAAAGTTCGAACCGGATGACTATATCGTAGTGCTAGTAAAGTTGCAAAAGTTTTGCGTTATATTCCCCCATTAACATTATTATGATTAGGCCACCTATTAGTTGAAAAAATTATTCGTAGTTTTGCAATTCCAGGGTTATTTGCTAGTTTTAATTTAGATTATATTGGGACAGTGGATGGCCATAATTTTCGTAAATTAGCAAAAAGTCTTCGTCAAGCAAAAAAACGCAATGCAAGTGTTGTTCTGCACCTTAAAACAAAAAAAGGTTATGGGTATGGGTTAACCCAAGCAGAACAAGAGAAATATCATTCTTATAGTTTAACTGACAATAAACACAATGAATGAAGTTATTATGTTGCAAAAACATTGGAAAAAGTATTTCAAACAGCAGCAGAAAAATTTTATTTTATTTCTGCTGCAATGCAAGCTTCAGTTCATTTAGAAGAATTTATGTTTCAAAACCCGCAATATTGTTTAGATGTTGGTTTAGCAGAGGAACACGCTGTTACCTTGGCAGCTGGTTTTGCTTTAGACCATCAAAAAGTAATTGTGAATATGTATGCTAGTTTTTTGCAACGAACTTATGATCAAGTTTTACATGATGTTGTTCGTAATCATTTGCCAGTTGTTTTTTTAATTGACCGAGCTAGTTTAGCACTTGCAGATGGAGATAGTCACCATGGAATTTATGATATTGGATTTTTAAATAGTATGGGTGATTTACCAATTATTAGCCAACCAGCAACGAGTGGTGAGTTTGACCAGTTATTAAAGCTAGCTTTAATCAATAAAAAAGACCCTTTTTTTATTCGTTATACAAAAGGCGGAATTACGCAGCAAGTTTTGTCATTGCCATTCTCAGTTGGACAATGAGAATATGTTATTAAAAATCCTAAAGCGCGAATTTTATTAATCACATATGGGAATAATATAATTAAAGCAAAAACAGTTATCACAAAATTAGATACAAAAAAAATTAATGTTATTAATGCTCGCTTTATTAATCCAGTTGATAGAGAAATGTTAAAGCAAATTAACATGAGAAAATATCAACAAATTATTATTTTTGAAGAAGTTATCAAAGAAACTGGTTTATATGCGAAGATTATTGATTTATTAATTAATCATAATGCAACAATTTCACATTATGGTTATGAAAATGGTTTAATTAAAAAAGAGAAGAATAATATTGAAGAAATTTTAAGAAACTTAATTAATTAAGAAATATCCTTGTATTATTAAAAAATAAGAGTTAAATTTATAGAGAAGAAAAAAAGAATAATGTTAATGGAATATGTTAAAGTAAAATTAGATAAAAAAGCAAAATTAGAGCAATATTTAGAAAAATATCAAGTTGATGGGATTTTATTTCATTCAACCGTTAACCGTTTTTGACTATCTGAATTTGCTTCTTCCGAAGGCTGTTTGTTATTCACAAAAAATGAATCAATATTGTATTTAGATGGACGATATATTACTGCTGGTAAGAAGGAAGCAAAAAATATTACAAATGTTATTGAAATGAGAACCAATAATTCTGGTGGCTTTTTGGGAATGTTGCAAAGTGATTTGGTTAAAAACAAGGTCAAAACTTTAGCTTTTGAAAGTGATTACTTAACATATTTGACTTATCAAAATTTAATAACAAATTTATCATCCGTTACTTTAAAACCAGTTGATTTCTCAGAATTACGAGTAATTAAAACAAATTCTGAGATTGAAGCTTTAAAGAAAGCATGTGCAATTGGTGATATTGCAATTAATAATGTTATTAACAAAATTAAAGTTGGAATGACAGAACGCCAAGTTGAACAAATTATTATTAATAGTTTTATTGAAGCTGGTGCTGATAAACCTAGTTTTGATACAATTGTTGCCTCTGGATGACGAGGAGCATTGCCACATGGACGTGCAACTGATAAAAAAATTGCGAATAATGAGTTAATTACAATTGATTTTGGTTGTATTTATAAAGGTTATTGTTCTGATACAACACGAACAATTGGGTTAGAAAAACCATCATCTAAAATGTTAGAAATTTATGATGTTGTTTATAAAGCACAAAGGTTAGGAATTCATGCAATTAAACCGGGTGTTACAACAGCAACGATTGATAAAATTTGTCGTGATTATATTATAAGTAAAGGCTATGGCGAATATTTCACACATTCAACAGGGCATGGGATTGGGATTGAAATCCATGAATTTCCTCGCTTATCACCATTTTGCGATGTCTTATTAGAACCAGGAATGGTTATTACTGTTGAGCCAGGAATTTATATTCCTGATTTAGGTGGTGTTCGTATTGAAGATGATATTTTAGTCACCGAAAATGGATTTCATATTTTAACAGAATCAAAACGTGAATTAATTTTAATTTAAGCTAACGAAAACAAAATTAACAAAAACACAAATTTTTATTCTTTGCACAGTTCCAAATAACTGAGAATTATTTTTTTAATTTAAAATTCTTTTTAATTCAAATTGAATTGGAGACATTTTTAATTTTAAAAACCTTCTATAATTATTATACTCAACAATATAATTGTCTATCATATTTTTTAGCTCATTAAAAATTTTGTATTTTGTTATATTTTTATTTTATGTTTTTAAAATTGAAAATCAATTTTAAATATGTGAATTATATAAACAATTTCCACATCGAGACATACTTATAGTTACTCCATAATCTCTTAATAGACTTCTTGCATAACCCATTAAAATAATTTCAAATATTTGTAAAAAGGGGTTAATATAAAATTATAATTTTAATTAATTATGTCTTTTATTTAAAAATTTAATATTTTTCCACAACGAAAAATTATTTTATTATTCAAATTCGTTAATTTTAAATAAATCTTTTATGATAACTATAATAATTGTAAATTATAAATTGAAGCAATTAAATTAAATCTTAAACTAAATCGTTTTCTACGATTTCTATATTTTTCTGTAATAATTTTAAATTTTTTAAGAATAGCAAAAATATTTTCAATAATAATTCTTATTTTTGAAACTAGTCTATTATGTTGTTTTTGTTCTTTATTTAAATTTTTTTTCTTAGTTTTCTTTGTGGGCATTATAACATTATTGTGAATTTTTTGTATTCCTTGATAACCACTATCAACTATTAATTTGGTATTTTTTAAAATTGCGATTTTTGATTCTTTAAATAAAGCATAATCGTGTTTTTTACCAAGTGAAAAACTTGTTGCAATAATTTTTTTGGTTTCTTGTTCGATAATTACTTGTGTTTTAATAGTGTGTTTTTTCTTTTTACCAGAATAAGATTGTTTTTGTCTTTTTTTGGGCGTTGGATTGGGGTTTCGGTAGCATCAATAATAATAGTTTTATCATTAAAATAATCATTTATTAGTGCTTTTTTACCAGCAACTTGCTGAAAATCAGGGTGTTTAATTAAAATATCTTCAATTCACTTGATATTGCGATAACAATTAGCTTCACTAATTCCGAAATTTTTTCCAAGATGAAAATAAGTTCGATATTCTCGTCAATACGATAAAGTCATCAATAATCGATTTTCTAGTGATAATTTATTAGTTTTGCCACCTTTTTTAAATTTTTCTATTTCAGCTACTTGTAAAATATCTAACATTTTATTAAAAATATCTTGTTTTATTCCTGTTAATCTTAATCATTCTTTATCATTAATATTTTTAAATTCATCAAATTTCATAATTTAATATCCTCATAAATTATATTTTATAATAATATTTTAATAATAAAACCAGGTATCGCAAGAAGTCTATTATAGTTATCATAAAAGATTTATTTAAAATTAACGAATTTGAATAATAAAATAATTTTTCGTTGTGGCAAAATATTAAATTTTTAAATAAAAGACATAATTAATTAAAATTATAATTTTATATTAACCCCTTTTTACAAATATTTGAAATTATTTTAATGGGTTATGCAAGAAGTCTAATAAATCAAAATATGGATGTGAAGTAAAATGAATGCCTTTATCAGAATTAATTATTAATTGACCAGGTTTAATTTTTCGATTAATTAAGCTTTGTTTTAAACAATTAATTACTCAATTTACTGCTATCCTTACTGTTAGTGAGTATCCCACAATTGCATTACTAAATAAGTCTTTAATAGCAAATAAATATACTGATTCTGAATATATTTTAATTATTGTAATATCAATTGATCATTTTTGATTCATTTGATTAGAATGAAAATTACGTTTAAGTAAATAGGGGTATTTTTTATGTTCATATAACATATTATTAAAATGTTTAATTCGTTTTTTATGTTTAATTCTAACTTTAGAACATATTTGTAATATCTTCATATAACGATATACAGTGCTTGCTGATATTTTTATTTTTTGTTCTTCCAAATCAAGGTTTATTTGTCGATGACCTTTATTTTTATTGTTTTTTCAAATTATTTTAATTATTTCTAATATATTGTAATCAATTTTTCATTCATATTTTTCATGAATATTTTTATATTTATTTCATGTATCATATGAAATGCATAATATTTTTAAAAATCATATTAATGGTAAGATTGAGTTGTTATTTAATTCGTTTTTAATAAAATCAATTTTTTTTCTAATATTCATCTTTGTTTTTGTTTTTGGAAGAAATTCAAGCTTTTTAAAATATTATTTTCTGCTTTTATTTGTTCATTTCCTTTTGTTAATAAATATATAGTTTCATCATGAGGATTATTAAAAATTGGCATTTTTTTAACATATGTTCGTTTATCAAATTTTTTATCTTTATTTAAAACATTAATTCACCTAGAAATAGTTGCAGTACTTATTTCATATTCTTTAGATATTAAAGATATTGATTTATTATATTCGTAATATTCGTTAATAATTTTAGTTTTAAATTCAATATCATGGTCTTTTGACCCTTTAGTTTTACCCTTTGCCATATAAAAAAATGTTTCTCCTAACTTTATATATTAGACTTCTTGCACAACCTAATCTAATTATTTTAAAATTCCTATAAAATATTTTTAAATTAAAATAGAAATTATAGGAGATTGAAATTATGAAATTTGATAAATTTAATTTTATTAATGATAAATAATTATTGCGATTAACCGGAGCAAAAAAAGCTACTTTTAATAAAATGTTAAATATTTTACAAGTAGTTGAAATATAAAAATTTAAAAAAGGTGGCAAAACTAATAAATTATCACTAGAAAATCGGCCAATGATGACTTTATCGTATTGACGATAATATAGGACTTATTTTCATCTTGCTAAAAGTTTTGATATTAGTGAATCTAGTTGTTATCGCAATATCAAGTGAATTGAAGATATTTTAATTAAACACCCTGATTTTCAACAACTCGCTGGCAAAAAATCACTAATAAATGATTATTTTAATGATAAAACTATTATTATTGATGCTACCGAAACCCCAATCCAACGCCCAAAAAAAGACAAAAACAATCTTATTCTGGTAAAAAGAAAAAACACACTATTAAAACACAAGTAATTATCGAACAAGAAACCAAAAAAATTATTGCAACAAGTTTTTCACTTGGTAAAAAACACGATTATGCTTTATTTAAAGAATCAAAAATCGCAATTTTAAAAAATACCAAATTAATAGTTGATAGTGGTTATCAAGGAATACAAAAAATTCACAATAATGTTATAATGCCCACAAAGAAAACTAAGAAAAAACATTTAAATAAAGAACAAAAACAACTTAATAGAATAGTTTCAAAAATGAGAATTATTATTGAAAATATTTTTGCTATTCTTAAAAAATTTAAAATTATTACAGAAAAATATCGTAATTGAAGAAAACGATTTAGTTTAAGATTTAATTTAATTGCTTCAATTTATAATTTGCAGTTAGCATAGAAGATTTATTTAAAATTAAAGAATTTAAATAATAAATTCATTTTTTGTTGTGGCAAAATATTAAATTTTTAAATAAAAAACATAATTAATTAAAATTATATTTTTCTATTAATGTTTTTTTACAAATATTTGCAATTTTTTAATAGGTTACGCAAGAAGTCTAATATAATTTATGAGGATATTAAATTATGAAATTTGATGAATTTAAAAATATTAATGATAAAGAATGATTAAGATTAACAGGAATAAAACAAGATATTTTTAATAAAATGTTAGATATTTTACAAGCAGCTGAAATAGAAAAATTTAAAAAAGGTGGCAAAACTAATAAATTATCACTAGAAAATCGGCCACTGATGACTTTATAGTATTGACGATAATATCGTACTTATTTTCATCTTGCTAAAAGTTTTGATATTAGTGAATCTAGTTGTTATCGCAATATCAAGTGAATTGAAGATATTTTAATTAAACACTCTGATTTTCAACAACTCGCTGGTAAAAAATCACTAATAAATGATTATTTTAATGATAAAAATATTATTATTGATGTTACCGAAACCCCAATCCAACGCCCAAAAAAAGACAAAAACAATCTTATTCTGGTAAAAAGAAAAAACACACTATTAAAACACAAGTAATTATCGAACAAGAAACCAAAAAAAATTATTGCAACAAGTTTTTCACTTGGAAAAAACATGATTATGCTTTATTTAAAGAATCAAAAATCTCAATTTTAAAAAACACCAAATTAATAGTTGATAGTGGTTATCAAGGAATTCAAAAAATTCACAATAATGTTCTAATACCCACAAAAAAAACAAAGAAAAACCCTTTAAATAAAGCACAAAAACAACGTAATAGAATATTTTCAAAAATGAGAATTATTATTGAAAATATTTTTGCTATTCTTAAAAAATTTAAAATTATTACAGAAAAATATCGTAATCAAAGAAAACTATTTAGTTTAAGATTTAATTTAATTGCTTCAATTTATAATTTGCAGTTATCATAGAAGATTTATTTAAAATTAAAGAATTTAAATAATAAATTCATTTTTTGTTGTGGCAAAATATTAAATTTTTAAATAAAAAACATAATTAATTAAAATTATATTTTTCTATTAGTGTCTTTTTACAAATATTTGCAATTTTTTAATAGGTTATGCAAGGAGTCTATTATATCTTTTTCTTTCCGACTTGAATATCATTTATTTCATTTTTTAACATCATTAATATATTAGACTTCTTGCGATACCTGGTTTTATTATTAAAATATTATTATAAAATATAATTTATGAGGATATTAAATTATGAAATTTTATGAATTTAAAAATATTAATGATAAAGAATGATTAAGATTAACAGGAATAAAACAAGATATTTTTAATAAAATGTTAAATATTTTACAAGTAGCTGAAATAGAAAAATTTAAAAAAGGTGGCAAAGCTAATAAATTATAACTAGAAAATCGATTATTGATGACTTTATCGTATTGACGAGAATATCGAACTTATTTTCATCTTGGAAAAAATTTCGGAATTAGTGAAGCTAATTGTTATCGCAATATCAAGTGAATTGAAGATATTTTAATTAAACACCCTGATTTTCAGCAAGTTGCTGGTAAAAAAGCACTAATAAATGATTATTTTAATGATAAAACTATTATTATTGATGCTACCGAAACCCCAATCCAACGCCCAAAAAAAGACAAAAACAATCTTATTCTGGTAAAAAGAAAAAACACACTATTAAAACACAAGTAATTATCGAAAAAGAAACCAAAAAAATTATTGCAACAAGTTTTTCGCTTGGAAAAAAACATGATTATGCTTTATTTAAAGAATCAAAAATCGCAATTTTAAAAAATACCAAATTAATAGTTGATAGTGGTTATCAAGGAATACAAAAAATTCACAATAATGTTATAATGCCCACAAAGAAAACTAAGAAAAAACATTTAAATAAAGAACAAAAACAACATAATAGACTAGTTTCAAAAATAAGAATTATTATTGAAAATATTTTTGCTATTCTTAAAAAATTTAAAATTATTACAGAAAAATATAGAAATCGTAGAAAACGATTTAGTTTAAGATTTAATTTAATTGCTTCAATTTATAATTTACAATTATTATAGTTATCATAAAAGATTTATTTAAAATTAACAAATTTGAATAATAAAATAATTTTTCGTTGTGGCAAAATATTAAATTTTTAAATAAAAGACATAATTAATTAAAATTATAATTTTATATTAACCCCTTTTTACAAATATTTGAAATTATTTTAATGGGTTATGCAAGAAGTCTATTATTGATGCTACCTAAACCCCAATCCAACGCCCAAAAAAAGACAAAAACAATCTTATTCTGGTAAAAAGAAAAAACACACTATTAAAACACAAGTAATTATCGAACAAGAAACCAAAAAAATTATTGCAACAAGTTTTTCACCTGGTAAAAAACACGATTATGCTTTATTTAAAGAATCAAAAATCGCAATTTTAAAAAATACCAAATTAATAGTTGATAGTGGTTATCAAGGAATACAAAAAATTCACAATAATGTTATAATGCCCACAAAGAAAACTAAGAAAAAACATTTAAATAAAGAACAAAAACAACATAATAGACTAGTTTCAAAAATAAGAATTATTATTGAAAATATTTTTGCTATTCTTAAAAAATTTAAAATTATTACAGAAAAATATAGAAATCGTAGAAAACGATTTAGTTTAAGATTTAATTTAATTGCTTCAATTTATAATTTACAATTATTATAGTTATCATAAAAGATTTATTTAAAATTAACGAATTTGAATAATAAAATAATTTTTCGTTGTGGCAAAATATTAAATTTTTAAATAAAAGACATAATTAATTAAAATTATAATTTTATATTAACCCCTTTTTACAAATATTTGAAATTATTTTAATGGGTTATGCAAGAAGTCTATTCATCATTAGATAAATAAATATTGTTATGAATTGTTGCTTTTTTTTAATAAATAATGAAAACTTTCAATAACAATATTATCAGCACAATGATAATTTTTACCCATAGAAATTCTAATTTCATTAGATATACATTTATTATTATATATTTTTGATTTGTATTGAAATCCATGATCTGAATGAATTATTATGTTACTGAAATCTTTTTTTGCTTGTTTAATTTTATTAATTGCAGCATCTAAATTGTTCATAACAATTTTGTTATCATTATATTTTGATCACTGCGCATCAACAATTTTTTTATTATATCCATCAATTATTGTTGATTGATAATGTTTTTTACCATTTCAAATTAAATAAGCCACATTAGTAAATAAAAAATTAAATTTTTCTTTAATTTTATTAAATTTACGATTTCCTAAATCAGGATATTTAATTATATTTTTATTTTTGGCCTTTTTATTAATATTTTTTACGCATCCGCTTTACATATTCAGCTTGAATATTATTTTCATTCATAATTCGTAATACTTTTTTAGCATTATAAATAATGCCATAATCTTCTTTTAAATATTTAGTTATCCGACGATATCAAAATTGTTTTAAATTTTATTCATAGACTTTTACAATATTATTTAATGGTTGGTTATCCGTACCATTACTTAAATAATTTTTATATTTATCTCAATAACTACGCTTTAAACATGTTATATCAAACAATAATTTTAATTAATATTTAGCACGACCTTCTTTTATAAAAGATACTATTTTTTGTTTATTTAATTGTAAAAGTCATGGAGCTTTTTTAATAATTCATACCTAACTTTGTAATAGTTTAAATATTTTTTCCCAAATGGTTCTTTTGACTATTTTAGTGTATTTAAAATTCCTTTTTTAAAATTTATTTGTCATGAATTAAGTGTTTTTATATTTACTTTATATTTTTTTTGAAATATAAGTAAGCGATGTTTATTAGACTTCTTGCGATACCTGGTTTTATTATTAAAATATTATTATAAAATATAATTTATGAGGATATTAAATTATGAAATTTGATGAATTTAAAAATATTAATGATAAAGAATGATTAAGATTAACAGGAATAAAACAAGATATTTTTAATAAAATGTTAGATATTTTACAAGTAGCTGAAATAGAAAAATTTAAAAAAGGTGGCAAAGCTAATAAATTATCACTAGAAAATCGATTATTGATGACTTTATCGTATTGACGAGAATATCGAACTTATTTTCATCTTGGAAAAAATTTCGGAATTAGTGAAGCTAATTGTTATCGCAATATCAAGTGAATTGAAGATATTTTAATTAAACACTCTTATTTTCAGCAAGTTGCTGGTAAAAAAGCACTAATAAATGATTATTTTAATGATAAAACTATTATTATTGATGCTACCGAAACCCCAATCCAACGCCCAAAAAAAGACAAAAACAATCTTATTCTGGTAAAAAGAAAAAACACACTATTAAAACACAAGTAATTATCGAACAAGAAACCAAAAAAATTATTGCAACAAGTTTTTCACTTGGTAAAAAACACGATTATGCTTTATTTAAAGAATCAAAAATCGCAATTTTAAAAAATACCAAATTAATAGTTGATAGTGGTTATCAAGGAATACAAAAAATTCACAATAATGTTATAATGCCCACAAAGAAAACTAAGAAAAAACATTTAAATAAAGAACAAAAACAACATAATAGACTAGTTTCAAAAATAAGAATTATTATTGAAAATATTTTTGCTATTCTTAAAAAATTTAAAATTATTACAGAAAAATATAGAAATCGTAGAAAAAGATTTAGTTTAAGATTTAATTTAATTGCTTCAATTTATAATTTACAATTATTATAGTTATCATAAAAGATTTATTTAAAATTAACGAATTTGAATAATAAAATAATTTTTCGTTGTGGCAAAATATTAAATTTTTAAATAAAAGACATAATTAATTAAAATTATAATTTTATATTAACCCCTTTTTACAAATATTTGAAATTATTTTAATGGGTTATGCAAGAAGTCTATTCAATTTTTTTTACTTTATTTTTTCTAAATTCTGCAGCATATGTTTTAAATTTTTGTCCTTTTTACCATATAAAAATGCACCTCCTCTAAAAGTTTAGTAAAGTCCTTTTTTAATTTTACTTACTTTTTGGGGGTTCCGTCTATTATTCACGACTTTTAAATAAATATTTAACCATTCAAGGGACCACGCTTTTTCTATTAATTTTTTCATTTTAACTTTTTTAAGTATAAATGAATAATACAAAAAAAGTAAGAATTAATGAAATATTTTTAAATTATTAAGTTCTTTCTTTTAATTCATTGTACAATGATATTGTGATTATTAATTCATTAGTGTATAAAAAGGAGATAATAAAAATGAAAAAATCAATTGATACAATCAAAATGTTGGGAATAGAAGAAATTAATAAAGCAAATTCGGGTCATCCAGGAATTGTTCTTGGTGCTGCGCCAATGGCATATACTTTATTCACAAGACACTTAGTTGTTAACCCACGAGTGGATAAATGAATAAATCGTGATCGTTTTGTTTTAGCAGCAGGACATGGCAGTGCCTTATTATATTCGTTATTGCATTTATCAGGATTTGATCTTAACATTGATGATTTAGGAAATTTTCGTCAAGTTGATTCAATTACGCCTGGTCATCCGGAATCACATTTAACGCCCGGAGTGGATGTTACAACGGGTCCTCTTGGCCAAGGACTTGCAGCAGCAGTTGGTTTAGCATTAGCAGAAACGCATTTAGCAGCAAGATACAATACCAATAAATATCCTCTGTATGATCATTATACTTATGTTTTATGTGGTGATGGTGATTTACAAGAAGGAGTTACACAAGAAGCAATATCTTTAGCAGGACATTGAAAACTAAATAAATTAATTGTATTATTTGATTCCAATGATGTGCAATTAGATAATATTGTTAATGTTGCACAAAGTGAAAAAATTGTTGATCGTTTTAAAGCAGCAAATTGAAATTATCTTTTTGTCATAGATGGTAATGATATTGAATCAATTGATCAAGCTATTATAAAAGCAAAAAAAAGTGATAAACCAACATTAATCGAAATAAAAACAATAATTGGTGATGGGGCAACAAAACAAGGTACACCAGCAGTACATGGTGCGCCTTTAGGAAGTGATATTGAAACAGTTCGTAAAATGTTAAAATGACATTATAAACCATTTGAAGTTACTAGTGAAGTTTATAAGGATTTTGAAATCAATGTTAAACAACGAGGAATTAAAAAATATCAGGAATGATTAGAAATGTATCAAGGTTTTTGCAAAGAAAACTCTACTTTAGCAAAAGAACTTAATGATGCCGTTTATGGTAATTTTAATTTTAATCCACAATATTTTCGTGATTTAAAACCAATTAAGCCACAAGCAACACGAATTAGTAGCGGGGCAATCCTTAACCGTCTTTCTAATATTATTCCAGCTTTAATTGGTGGTAGTGCTGATTTAAGTGGCAGTACAAAAGCAAAGGGTAATGATGGTGTTTATAGTCCCGAAAATCGATTAGGCCGAAATTTAGCTTATGGAGTGCGTGAATTTGCAATGGCAGCCATTAATAATGGAATTTGTTTACACCGTGGATTAATTCCTTTTGCAAGTAGTTTCTTTGTTTTTGCTGATTATATGAAGCCAGCTATTCGTTTAAGTTCATTAATGGAAATTCAAGCTATTTATATTTTATCGCATGATTCAATTGCTGTTGGTGAAGATGGTCCAACGCATCAACCAATTGAACAATTAGCAATGTTACGTAGTCAGCCAAACTTAAATGTTTTTCGTCCAGCTGATTTTAATGAAACATTAGGAGCTTATCATATAGCTTTACAGTCAAAACATACTCCAAGTGTTATTTTAGTTACACGACAAGATTTACCAGAATTAGAACATTCAAATGTTGAGGCATTGAAAAAAGGAGCTTATCAAGTTTATGGACAAGAAGATAATAATGATGTTATATTGTTAGCAACTGGTAGTGAAGTCAGCATGGCAATTGCTGTTGCAAACAAATTAGAACATGATAAAAAAATTAAAGTAAAAGTAGTATCAATTCCTTGTTGAGAATTATTTGAGCAGCAAGATGCTGCCTATAAACAAAAATTGCTAGAACCAACAGCTTTAATTGCGTCAATTGAATTAGGAGCAACCTTTGGTTGAGAACGTTATACTTCAAATAATGGTTTAAATTTTGGAATTAACACTTTTGGACAATCAGGACAATTTAAAGATGTTTTAGAATATTTTGGTTTTAATGTAGAAAACATTGTTAATGCTATTAATAAAAAAATGCAATTATCATAAAAATGATAATTGCATTTTTATGGTAGTAAGAAAAAAGCTTAGGTTTTGTTATAAAAATTATTCTTTATTTTAAATATATTTCTAAAATACTGATAAATCAACTCTTTAAAAAGTTATCTAATTATTTTATTTATATTTTTTATAAAAAATAAGCTTTTGTAATACTATCTTTTTTATTGTTCTCTTGTTTATTTAAATATCATATTTTAAATACCGTTGTCAAAAAATATGAGCTAAAATACGTAAAATAAAAGGAACAACAATTTGGATAATTGGATATGTAAAAAGAAAACTATGAATAAAGTTATAAACAATGGCGTATAATCAATTACTATAACCTGGTCAAACTGAATCAGGGAATAAAGTTGTTCAAATTAAAAAACCAACTAATACTTGTGACAAGTAAATAAGAGTAATAATACTAAAACAAATAATAATATAATTAACATAAGTAATATATTTTTTGTCATTATTAACTTTAAAACGCATAAAACCCGCAATTGTTGGAATAATCATTGGAACAAAATAATCTAATAAATATGATCATGGTGAAACAATAAAATTTGAAGCAATAAATAGCAATGATATCAGGGCGCTAATATTTCCAGTTATAAACCCGGCGAGGGCTGAATGTAAAAAAGCAATAACGATAAGTGGAAGATATTTTAAACCAACTCCACCACCATATGGTAAGTTAGGCAATAATGTTTCTAAATATGCTAAAGCTAAGGTTACTGCTACAAACATCGCAATAATAACAATATCAAATGTTTTTCATTTTCAAATTCCTAAATTAATTAAAAATCGTTTTCGTTTCGTAGTATTAGTAAATAATAAATCACTAACCTTTATTTCATAACTATAAATAATAATATTACTAATTAAGTTAAGAACATTTAAACTAATAATATTTAAAATAATAAAATGAAACTTATAATTAATATATTCTTCATAGTTTGTTAATCAAACACTTATTGCAGATATAATACTAAATATTAAACCAAGACCACAAATCGTTAAACAAAAAAATCATATATTTTTAAAATATTGGTCATTATTTAAATTCAATAATTTAATTAATCTTGATAGTGGTAAAATACTAAGCGTTATTAAAATACCAAGGTATAAACTTATAACAATAAAAATTGTTGCTTTATTGTATCATAAAATAATGTTTTGTTGGTTTAACCTAACCTTAAAAGATGGGGTTGTAGCCATATAAAAAATCTCCTTACACAAATAATTTTGTAATTAACTTCTGTGAAAGTGAGCATCAAATTAAATTTATTAACTTAAATAAATAACGAATTTGAACTTCCTAAGCTAGTTTTAACTAGATCAGGTTCGAAGAGTATTTCTCAAACTTATTTTTATAAGTTACCTCTGCCAATTACAATATTATCTTAACATTGTTGAAAAAAAATGCAAGAAATTTTAATAATTTATTATATAATAATGAATATGGAATTAGAGGCAAAGATATGTTTAAATGATGAAGACGAAAAAAACTGAACAAAAAATAGTAAATTTAGAAACAGATAGTGCTTTTGCTGGTGAAATTAAAGCATTTAGTGGGGTTGATTTTAGTGATTAAACAATTGATTTTAAAGTGTCATAATCAACACAATTGATGATAAATAATTCAGAACATTCTGAAATTAAAAACACCGAACAACACATCATACCATCGAACCAAGAGAATGTTAATAATATTCATAGCCTTGTTCAAAATGCACGTCATCAAATTAATAAATACAAAGAAGTATATAATAGACTTCTTGCATAACCCATTAAAATAATTTCAAATATTTGTAAAAAGGGGTTAATATAAAATTATAATTTTAATTAATTATGTCTTTTATTTAAAAAATTAATATTTTGCCACAACGAAAAATTATTTTATTATTCAAATTCGTTAATTTTAAATAAATCTTTTATGATAACTATAATAATTGTAAATTATAAATTGAAGCAATTAAATTAAATCTTAAACTAAATCGTTTTCTACGATTTCTATATTTTTCTGTAATAATTTTAAATTTTTTAAGAATAGCAAAAATATTTTCAATAATAATTCTTATTTTTGAAACTAGTCTATTATGTTGTTTTTGTTCTTTATTTAAATTTTTTTTCTTAGTTTTCTTTGTGGGCATTATAACATTATTGTGAATTTTTTGTATTCCTTGATAACCACTATCAACTATTAATTTGGTATTTTTTAAAATTGCGATTTTTGATTCTTTAAATAAAGCATAATCGTGTTTTTTACCAAGTGAAAAACTTGTTGCAATAATTTTTTTGGTTTCTTGTTCGATAATTACTTGTGTTTTAATAGTGTGTTTTTTCTTTTTACCAGAATAAGATTGTTTTTGTCTTTTTTTGGGCGTTGGATTGGGGTTTCGGTAGCATCAATAATAATAGTTTTATAATTAAAATAATCATTTATTAGTGCTTTTTTACCAGCAACTTGCTGAAAATCAGGGTGTTTAATTAAAATATCTTCAATTCACTTGATATTGCGATAACAATTAGCTTCACTAATTCCGAAATTTTTTCCAAGATGAAAATAAGTTCGATATTCTCGTCAATACGATAAAGTCATCAATAATCGATTTTCTAGTGATAATTTATTAGCTTTGCCACCTTTTTTAAATTTTTCTATTTCAGCTACTTGTAAAATATCTAACATTTTATTAAAAATATCTTGTTTTATTCCTGTTAATCTTAATCATTCTTTATCATTAATATTTTTAAATTCATCAAATTTCATAATTTAATATCCTCATAAATTATATTTTATAATAATATTTTAATAATAAAACCAGGTATCGCAAGAAGTCTACTGTTAATAAGATTGCAAAAGATATTGAAATTAAAAAGTAAAGAATAAATTATTCCGCGCAATTTATTAGTGGATAATTTATTCAATAATGTTTTTAAGTGGAGCGGGGCGACAACGAGCTGAGCGAGTTTGCAAATTTCAATTTTTTAATTTATTGAAAGGAGTTATATGATGCCATTATGGTTAACATGAATATTTAGTATTTTGATTTTGTTAGGTATTTTTGCGTGAATTGGTTTATCAATTTATCAAAAAATTCGACAAATTTAAGGTAAGAAAAAAGAAAAAAAGAACTTGAAAAAAGGAGGATAGAAAATAATGAATTTTTTAGCAGATGCAATTGCTTTTGGGAATGGAATGGATTACATTTGAACTGGTTTGGGTAATGCAATGGACAAAGTAAAAGATGCTGTATATGGTATTTTACCACAATTAATGACCTTTTTGGGTTATGCGTGAATTATTTTAATTCCATTTGGATTATTTATTATTATTAAGATATTAAACTTTTTCCGTCGTATGGTTAAAGGATTTTAATAGAGTATAATCCATCTATTTTAGCTGAGTTTTTGAAATTAAGAAAAGGTGATGAGATAAAAATTAAAGGCTCAGTATTTAATCATTTAAATATAAAAACTAAACGCTATTTTTTATATTTTATAGTAGATAGTTTTGAAATTATACAAAAAGCGATTAGAAAAAGAACAAATACAAATATTAAAAAATAAGAGGAAAAAACAATGGCATTAAAAAATGTAAAATATGTTCTTATTGATGAAAATAATAAGCCTATTAAAAATGAAGATGGTAGTTTAGATATTAAAACTGCTGAAATTATTTTAGAAAATACTGCTGAAGTTGAAGAATTTAATACAAGTAATTTAGAAAATAATAATCAGCAAATCAGCGAACTACAAACAAAAAATACTGAATTAACTTCACAAATTGAACAAAAAACAATTCAATTAAAACAAATTGAAGTAATTGACTTTATTAATTCTTTAACTGATAATGAAGAATTTAAAAATGTTTTATTAAAGTCTTATGATATTAGTGATGATATTGAAATCATTAAAGCATAATTGCAAAGTATTTATGATGAATTAATTAAGGTACAAACAGTTGACACTGGGGGCGTACCAAAGGTAGAAAACAAAGAAAAAAATATTTTAGATACAGACAATGTATTTAATAAATAGAAAGAAGGAAGTAAATTATGGCACAAAACCCACAGATAATTTTCGGAGATATCGCTAATCAAGCAACACAAAGAGACCGAGAAACATTTGAACAATGATATTTACAAACTTATCAACAAAAATTTAGTTGAGAAGCATTATTTGCGCGAAAAAAAGCCAATAAGTTTGGTTTAACATATAAAAGAAAGAAAAATATTAAATACAATGAAGGTTTAGGGGCAAATGGTCAAGTATTTAATATTAGACTTCTTGCGATACCTGGTTTTATTATTAAAATATTATTATAAAATATAATTTATGAGGATATTAAATTATGAAATTTGATGAATTTAAAAATATTAATGATAAAGAATGATTAAGATTAACAGGAATAAAACAAGATATTTTTAATAAAATGTTAGATATTTTACAAGTAGCTGAAATAGAAAAATTTAAAAAAGGTGGCAAAGCTAATAAATTATCACTAGAAAATCGATTATTTATGACTTTATCGTATTGACGAGAATATCGAACTTATTTTCATCTTGGAAAAAATTTCGGAATTAGTGAAGCTAATTGTTATCGCAATATCAAGTGAATTGAAGATATTTTAATTAAACACCCTGATTTTCAGCAAGTTGCTGGTAAAAAAGCACTAATAAATGATTATTTTAATGATAAAACTATTATTATTGATGTTACCGAAACCCCAATCCAACGCCCAAAAAAAGACAAAAACAATCTTATTCTGGTAAAAAGAAAAAACACACTATTAAAACACAAGTAATTATCGAACAAGAAACCAAAAAAATTATTGCAACAAGTTTTTCACTTGGTAAAAAACACGATTATTCTTTATTTAAAGAATCAAAAATCGCAATTTTAAAAAATACCAAATTAATAGTTGATAGTGGTTATCAAGGAATACAAAAAATTCACAATAATGTTATAATGCCCACAAAGAAAACTAAGAAAAAACATTTAAATAAAGAACAAAAACAACATAATAGAATAGTTTCAAAAATAAGAATTATTATTGAAAATATTTTTGCTATTCTTAAAAAATTTAAAATTATTACAGAAAAATATAGAAATCGTAGAAAACGATTTAGTTTAAGATTTAATTTAATTGCTTCAATTTATAATTTACAATTATTATAGTTATCATAAAAGATTTATTTAAAATTAACGAATTTGAATAATAAAATAATTTTTCGTTGTGGCAAAATATTAAATTTTTAAATAAAAGACATAATTAATTAAAATTATAATTTTATATTAACCCCTTTTTACAAATATTTGAAATTATTTTAATGGGTTATGCAAGAAGTCTATTGATGATAAATTATTAAATTATTCAGAAGTATAATTTGATGATGGAATTGTTGAATTAGATAAAATTTTAACTTTTGATAGTAAATTAGACCCTGTAGAAAGTGATTTTAACCCTAATCTTTGAGAGTGGGCTGATATTGAGCAAGCAATGGATACTGAGGTTGCTTATAAACGCAATAAAATTTTAGAAATTATTAATAAAGGAGCGGTTACAACTATTCAATTACAAAAAGCAAATGATACAAATGCTTTACAAATCCACGATGAAATTATGGATAAAATATATGAAAATGGCTTTAACCCATCAGAAACAGTTGTATTAGGTTCGACTGATTTTATTCGTGGAATTCCTATTTAATACACTTTTTGTTTTACCTCGAAAACTCCATACTGATAATCTTAAATAATCTTCTTCATTATTTGTATATGGATTATCAGCATAAAAGATAATTCCAAAATTACCTTTATATAAAGCTTGAATTGAAAACATATCAATTATATAACTACAATTTGTACCATTTGGTGTTTGTAAGAATTATAAATCATTATCTTTTTCACTATCACTAACTGGTGTTTGTGCGTCTACTGCTTTAGTTTGTTCGTTAATTAAATAAACTCGGTTAGTTTTTTCATTTAATTGTTTTAAATTATAAGTTGAATAAACTATCTCGTGTGTTGGTAAACCATTTTTAGTTAAAAGAGTACATTTGCATTTATCAGTTAATAAAGTAGTAAAACCTAAACTAGTAGCATTTGCTCCAAAAATAGCACCAACTTTATCGTTTCCTTGTTCTCTAAATATTTCAAATGGTAAATAAACTTTAAATTTTTATTTTTCAGACCAAAATGCATCATTATAAAAACTATAAATATTAGCACTCATAAAGCCATTGAGTCATTGAAAATTAGGTCAAGTTTTTTCATCTTGGTTAATTACTCATCCTCATGGAATACCAAATGAAATAAAGTTTAAGAATTTACCAACTCCGCCCGGTATCGTAAAAGGATTAAATACTAATTTTTGCGTATAATTTAAAGGTAATACTGTAATTTGGCGATTAATAAAATTATTCATATTTAAAATATCTCAAACATTACATGCGCCCATTTTATTATATTCAATTTGAACTTGTCCAACAGTATTACCAAATTCATCTTTTCTTCTAAAATATGATGATGCTTGTGTACTAATGATATTATTAACATCTTCATTTTTTATTTTTAATTTTTCAGGTGGAGTAATCATTCAATTTTTAGACCAATAAAATTTAGAATCTTTATCTTCTTTATAAACATATCTACCAACAGCAGAATTAGTTGCTGATGTGGTGCTAGGATCTGTTATAACAATACCTTCACTATTTTTTTGACTTCAAAAATCATATCTACTTTCCATATCTTTTTTTCAATCTTTATAACCTGTTATCATAGTTGGTTGTATACCTTGAATGTTATATCAGCTTACTTCGGGTGATGCATAAGTATTAACTTTGTCAGGTGGACAAGGATACATATTATACATTAATAAATCACGAGAATTCATTACTTTTTTATTAAATTGACCTTTAATAATTGGTCGACCAATAACAGGCATATCAAAAAAGATTGGATTACCATAAAATTTAACTGCCATTGCTCTAACCCCTGGGTCTTTTAATAAAATATCATCTAACTCAATAGTTGATGTGTTTGTCTTTTCATCATAAGTTATTTTAGGAAAACAATAACCTTCACCAGGTGCGCTTGTTTGAATAAATTGTCGTACTGATAAACCACTATTACTAATTTTGTCATTAATACTTGAAAAGGTAGTTTCTTGTCATAAAAAACTGCCATAATATGGTGAATAATAATTAATAACATTTGATGGATATAATCATTGTCTATCTTGGGGTGCAGTATTTATATTACCTCCACCAATATTTAAACCACGGTCATTAAATACAGTATAAAAATTATAATAATCATTAATATTTAATTTATTGACATCTTCATCTAAAATTAATAAAGTATATTGTCTTTCAGTTGATTGTTGAGTAAATAATTGTTCAAATTTGGCTTCACCAAATTGAATTGAACTTATATCATCAATCATATAAGCATCTCAATATTTACCAACTTTAACCTCTTTTCTATAAAAGTTATCAGCTTTATTATCATTATTCATAAAATAACTTAATTTATATTGATTTAAGTATTCTAACATTCTATTAATATCATGAATATTTTCACCATCAATTAATTTTCAATAAACATTATTGTTTTCATCTTTTAATTTTATTGCGAAAGGTGTTTCATTATTTGCTCATATTGTTGAGTTAATTGGTTGATTTTTAAAATCATCAATAGTTAATATATTAATTTCTTCACCTTTATGTTTTTGAACTATTTTTAAACTATCTTGTCATTGGGATATTGTACTTTCCATATTATCAAATATTCTTGAATAACTACCATAATCACTGGGTTTGGCATTATTAGGTTTTCAACCTGTTTCAGTATCAGGAATACATGAAGTATAAACATTAAAAGGAAATACCATTCAATGTCTATTATCTCGTATGTTTTCTCTTATATCTATTAAAGTATCATGGGCTTGTCTTCTTAATTCTTCCGTAACACCCAGGTTAATTCTACTCATTTTTTAATTCTCATTAATTTCTGTTCTACCTTGTAAAGCATTTTGATTATTACCAGTTTCATCATATTCTAGTAATTTGTTATTATGTTCTATTTCTTTGGCTTGCATTTTATCTTGTCATTTTTCTACTTTTTCAAAATATTTTGTTGCTTCTAATTCATCAATATTATCATATTCAGTAATTGCTCTTATAGGCTCCATTGTACCATTATCTAATCTAGCGGTAATTAATTCATTTTGTCGCATTTGGCCTACTAAACTAGCACTAACAAAATCAAAACCATAGGGGCGTTCACCATTTCCATCTCATAAACCATAATATTTTAAAACTACATCAAACATTTTAGTATAATATTGCTTACGATATGCTTGTAAATATGCTTGTTTTTCTAAATCTTTGGTTTTAGTTAATAAAGATTGTGTTTTATTTTGGTCATTATCTGATTTATCACCAAATGGACTATAAAAATGACATGCTAAATATACTTGTTCAATAATTGATTTTTGGTCTTCGGTATATGTTTATAAGGTTGGTGTTCCTTGTGCTACTTGTAAAGATTGGGATAATTGACCATCTACGGCTGATTGGCCTGATTGAATAAAAATATCATCAAAAGCGTCTTTTAATACTTTTTTATTACCTTTGTTATAAGCGGTCATTAAATCATCATCTAATACTCCATATCAATGAGTGCGATTTGCTCATCTTTCTTTTGATTTAATATTAAAACTATCTTCTAAATCAAATTGTAATTTATAACAATTTGCCATTGTAGGTCATGGATTTAAAGTGGTTGATGTTGATAAGAATAATGGATTAGGTTCATTAATCATTTCTCAGAAAGGTACAATACCTAATTTATTTTTAAATTCTTGTACTAAAACAGGTCTAACATCATCTTTAATTTGTGCTTTACTTTGTCCAACAACTACTTAATTATTTTTATGTCAACCTTTAATAACTATTTTATCTTTGGTACAAATTAAATTTAAAATAAAACCACTATCTGATTGATGATAATTTAATCAAATATCAGCACCTTGTTCAATTTCATTTATTTTACTTACACGAGATGTAAAGTTAAATGGGTTAATTCATAAATCAATATTGCCATCACTAGTTTCTAATAAACCAAAAATAGTTTTACTCATTAAACTTGCTGTTAATTCATTTTTATCTAATTTTTCTTTTATTTTATAGGTTTCATATCATCAATTTAATTTTTCTAAAATATCTCTACGGTGTGGTGTAAATAAAATATCTTTACCATTTATCAATCGCATTTGATGGCGAGCAATAATATTGGCTAAATTAATTGTTCAATCATAATTATAAAATTTTAAAACACTATTAATATCATTTAAGTTCGGTAAACTAGGAAAAGTATTATTCATTGTTATTTTGCTCCTTTAATTTTAAAATAAGTGCGTAATTAATTATATTTATTGTTAATAAAATAGGTTCATTTGCTAAAACTTGTACACATACTTTAACTTTTTGATATTTTTTAATATATTCGTTATATAAATTTAATTTACATATTGCGATATTATCTTTTTTTAATTCTTGACAAAGTCTTTTTTTAACTTGTCCACAAACAGATATATATGGTCTTTTTGCATTTATTACACGCTCATCATGTACTACATAAATATCTTTTTTCATCAATTTAATCACTCCCTTTCTTGTCATAATTTATAATCTGCTAAATTATTATGTTTAACCATTGGTACTAATTCAAAGTGTAAAGCATAAAAATCACTATCAAATGTATCATCATATAAATCTAACATTCGTTCTTCTCTGGCATCTGGTTTATCTTCTCATTGAATTAATTCATATTGGATTTTACTTACAGAACATTTTTCTCATAATCATTTTAATTTATTAATATTTATTAACATTGTAAATGCCTCAATACGATGTTTTATTTTAAGCTTCTGCTTTTGTGCTGGTCTAAATGCGTGTATTGACCAAAAGTATAATTATATTTTTCTCTATTTAAACTTTCTAGTGTTGCATAAGCGCTATCATCAACATTAATTGATATACCTTGTTGAATTAAATTAAAGTATTGATTTAATTGATTGTTGTAAAATTCTAAAATATTTTTTACTTGTTCTAATGGTCCTTTAAATTGTTGGTTAGCGTTTGAGTGTGTATATTCAGCAACTTTATATGCTTTTTTATCAAATGAATTATATATTCAAAAGCTCGCTGCTGTTGTATTTCCTTTGGGGCTAGTAGAGTTTGCTAAGTCAACACCACCTAATAATTTAGTTGGTTGAATAATATCTGTTGCTTGCATAATATCAATATATCTTGCAAAAATTGACCCACTAGTATTACATGGTAAACACCAACCCCATACTCTTGCTCTTTAAATATCTAACTGTTCTAATCTTAATTGTTCATTAACTTTATCTTGTGGTAATTCATAATTAAGTCTTCAACTAGAATAATGAATAATAATTTTCATATTTCATTTTTCAATATATTTAATTTGTTCATATTTACTACGCATTATTTCTTCATTAAAAGGCATTAATTCATTACAATAACCAACAATATATTTTTTTAAACTTTCAGGATTACATGTATTAATTGTTATTTTATTTTGATAACCACGAATAGCAAACTCTAAATCACTTAAATCTTTTTGTTGAAATTGGTCACATTATTCTCGCCAATCAATAACTAATTTATATTTATTCAAATCAGCAAAAGCTTTTAATTTTTCTTTCCGACTTGGTGAATGTAAGCCTTTACAATATATTTTGCTACCATTTGATAAAGTAAAAGTAAAATTTGATAAATTAATAGTATAAGGAATATGATTTTCATCTAGCATATTTCATATATTTTGAAATACACTATCTTTTAAATCTTTACTCCAGTACATACTAGCAATTATACAAATTCGTTCTTTAATTAATAAACTAATTTTTAATAATTCACCAAACATTTTAATATTTGATATAGTTTTACCACTATATCGTGTTCCAATTTGATTAATTTCATTAACTAATTCATATTTCTTAGCAAAGGGATACTTATTACCAATACTACTATTTTGTAATAACCAATAAGGTGTTTCTAACAAATAAGTAAAATGATTAAGCATTATTATCACTTTCTTTTTTAATATCTCTAATATCCTTTTGTAAATTAACAATTATTGGCTGTTGATTGTTTAAGTTTAATTCTTTTTCAAGTTCTTTTTCTTGTAGTGAATATTTATAATTAAATGCTCGTTGTCAATATAATTTAGCACCATCAGGTGATTTCATCATAAAATTAATTATTTCACTTTCAATTTTATCAACTTGTTTTTCAAGTAAAGTAACTATCTTTTCGCTCCGATAAATTTCTTGTCTTCAATGGCGAGAAAGGTTGAATTTATTGGTTAAATCATTCAAAGTATAAGGTTTATTAGGTGATTTATTTTGCCAAAATTAATCTATTTTACGATATAATGTTCGTAAACTTGCTGTTTTTGGATTAAATTCTTTCATTTTTTACTCCTTTTTGCATATTAAAATTGCTATTATTTAAACAATATGATTAGACTTCTTGCATAACCAATTAAAATAATTTCAAATATTTGTAAAAAGGGGTTAATATAAAATTATAATTTTAATTAATTATGTCTTTTATTTAAAAATTTAATATTTTGCCACAACGAAAAATTATTTTATTATTCAAATTCGTTAATTTTAAATAAATCTTTTATGATAACTATAATAATTGTAAATTATAAATTGAATCAATTAAATTAAATCTTAAACTAAATCGTTTTCTACGATTTCTATATTTTTCTGTAATAATTTTAAATTTTTTAAGAATAGCAAAAATATTTTCAATAATAATTCTTATTTTTGAAACTAGTCTATTATGTTGTTTTTGTTCTTTATTTAAATGTTTTTTCTTAGTTTTCTTTGTGGGCATTATAACATTATTGTGAATTTTTTGTATTCCTTGATAACCACTATCAACTATTAATTTGGTGTTTTTTAAAATTGCGATTTTTGATTCTTTAAATAAAGCATAATCGTGTTTTTTACCAAGTGAAAAACTTGTTGCAATAATTTTTTTGGTTTCTTGTTCGATAATTACTTGTGTTTTAATAGTGTGTTTTTTCTTTTTACCAGAATAAGATTGTTTTTGTCTTTTTTTGGGCGTTGGATTGGGGTTTCGGTAGCATCAATAATAATAGTTTTATCATTAAAATAATCATTTATTAGTGCTTTTTTACCAGCAACTTGCTGAAAATCAGGGTGTTTAATTAAAATATCTTCAATTCACTTGGTATTGCGATAACAATTAGCTTCACTAATTCCGAAATTTTTTCCAAGATGAAAATAAGTTCGATATTCTCGTCAATACGATAAAGTCATCAATAATCGATTTTCTAGTGATAATTTATTAGCTTTGCCACCTTTTTTAAATTTTTCTATTTCAGCTACTTGTAAAATATCTAACATTTTATTAAAAATATCTTGTTTTATTCCTGTTAATCTTAATCATTCTTTATCATTAATATTTTTAAATTCATCAAATTTCATAATTTAATATCCTCATAAATTATATTTTATAATAATATTTTAATAATAAAACCAGGTATCGCAAGAAGTCTATTAAATAAAAGAGTAATAAATAACTGTAAAAATGTATAAAAGAACTTTCACAAGTTTTTTTTATTATCTATATTTTACACTAAAATAAAAAAAAGTAAAGTAATTTACTTTTTTTTAGTTAAATTAATTTGCTAATAATTAACAATTAAATTATAACACAATAAATAAAAAATAATATCTTTTTTTGCTTTAATTTTGTAGAAAAATCTTGATATTTATAAAAAACCTTGATTTTATTGACTTTTTACTAAATTACTATTTTTGCAAAAACCTTTATTTGATAAGGGTTTTTGACTCCATCAAGAGTTTTCTACAAAATTAAAATATTTTTTTTTGCATTTTTATTATTTTTGTGTTAATGTGTAGAACTAAGGAAAAAGGGTAAAAAAATTATAAATATTGATAACAGATTTTTTAAGAATTTTAATAATTTGTTAGATAAACAAAGTATTGAAATAATTCAACAAAATTTAGAAGATTGTGATGAATGAATTTTTAAAAATTATAAAATTAAGGTAGTAAGAAAAGGGTTGAGGTTTTGGTATAAAAAGTATTTTTTTAATGTTATTGATGAATTTAAAACACTAATAAATCAGGATTTTTAAAAATTTATCCAATTATTTTATTTATATTTTTTATAAAACCTCAACTTTTGTAATGCTATCAAAATTAATGAAACTTTAAAAGAATTTAAAGATTATAAAGTAAAAGAAATAAAACCAAGAACATTAGCTATTTTAAATGGGAAAATAACTTTTAAAAGAAGAAAATATTATAAAATTAATCCAGAAACAGGTAAAGAAGAATAGACTTCTTGCATAACCCATTAAAATAATTTCAAATATTTGTAAAAAGGGGTTAATATAAAATTATAATTTTAATTAATTATGTCTTTTATTTAAAAATTTAATATTTTGCCACAACGAAAAATTATTTTATTATTCAAATTTGTTAATTTTAAATAAATCTTTTATGATAACTATAATAATTGTAAATTATAAATTGAAGCAATTAAATTAAATCTTAAACTAAATCGTTTTCTACGATTTCTATATTTTTCTGTAATAATTTTAAATTTTTTAAGAATAGCAAAAATATTTTCAATAATAATTCTTATTTTTGAAACTAGTCTATTATGTTGTTTTTGTTCTTTATTTAAATGTTTTTTCTTAGTTTTCTTTGTGGGCATTATAACATTATTGTGAATTTTTTGTATTCCTTGATAACCACTATCAACTATTAATTTGGTATTTTTTAAAATTGAGATTTTTGATTCTTTAAATAAAGCATAATCATGTTTTTCCAAGCGAAAAACTTGTTGCAATAATTTTTTTGGTTTCTTGTTCGATAATTACTTGTGTTTTAATAGTGTGTTTTTTCTTTTTACCAGAATAAGATTGTTTTTGTCTTTTTTTGGGCGTTGGATTGGGGTCTCGGTAACATCAATAATAATAGTTTTATCATTAAAATAATCATTTATTAGCGATTTTTTACCAGCGAGTTGTTGAAAATCAGAGTGTTTAACTAAAATATCTTCAATTCACTTGATATTGCGATAACAACTAGATTCACTAATATCAAAACTTTTAGCAAGATGAAAATAATTCCGATATTCTCGTCAATACGATAAAGTCATCAATAATCGATTTTCTAGTGATAATTTATTAGCTTTGCCACCTTTTTTAAATTTTTCTATTTCAGCTACTTGTAAAATATCTAACATTTTATTAAAAGTAGCTTTTTTGCTCCGGTTAATCTTAATCATTCTTTATCATTAATATTTTTAAATTCATCAAATTTCATAATTTAATATCCTCATAAATTATATTTTATAATAATATTTTAATAATAAAACCAGGTATCGTAAGAAGCCTAATAAATAAAAGTTTATAACGCTTTTTTATCAATACTTACTAAACTGGGTGCAATATAAAAATGAAAGAATTTTTAATTAGAATTATTAAGTAATTAAAACTATGGATAATTCTTTAATGTTTTTTGATTTGATTATGTTTTGGAAGATTACCATTTTCTAAATCAGACTTCCCTTTAAAATAATAAGGTTTTTCAGTTCCTTTTAATAAACGAACAATATTTTCATGATGCTTTAAGATTAAGAAAATAGCACTTAAAATAATAATAATATTAATTAAAGCTAAACTATCATAGTAATTATCATAATTAACATAATGTAAGTAATTCACTCAAACAAGATGAGAATTTTGAAGTAAATCAACATTAAAGTTAATAACATCAATGCCACTTAATTGTGGGATTCAACATAATGTTCCTGTAAAGAATGCTGCTAAAATTGAAGAAACAGAAACTCGTTTTCAAATAAAAATTGCGCTTCATCAAACAACTGTAGCAATTAAAAAATAATATGGGTTAGTCATTCATAATAACCCTAAAAAAGATGAAACAGTTTTGCCACCTTTAAATTTATAATAAATTGGATAAGAATGACCAATTAAAACAAAAAAAGCTGGAATATAATAACTAGTTGAACCAAAACTAACCCCATTAATATTAATACAACCAATACTAAAGGCAACAAACATTGTAATAGTAACTTTTAGCATATCTAAAAACATAATGGCAAAACCTCATTTTTTTCCTAAAACACGACTAGTATTTGTGGCGCCGGCATTTTTAGAATGATAATCTCGCACGTTAATTTTATAAATTTTTTTACTAATAAAGATTGATCAACTAAAAGAACCAATTAAGTAACCAATTATTACCGTAATAGACGTCCCTAAATATCCATATAATGTCATTCCTTTACCTCTCTTTTACTATTATATAGCAATTAGAAATAATTTAGTAAATAATTGTAAATAAAAGCATTATAATATAAGATATTAATAGTAAAAATTATATTTAAAAGGAATGATATAGAATATGAGTATTGAAGATAAAACATTAAAATATGATGAATCATCAATTCAGATTTTAGAAGGACTAGATGCGGTTCGAAAACGCCCAGGAATGTATATTGGTTCAACTGATGTTCGTGGATTACATCATTTAGTTTGAGAAATTATTGATAATTCAATTGATGAGGCATTAGCTGGTTATTGTAATGAAATTGATATTTTTATTTATAAAAATAATGCGATTACGGTGGCAGATAATGGTCGTGGTGTTCCAACCGGAATTCATTCATCTGGTAAATCAACGCCAGAAGTAATTTTTTCAGTTTTACATGCTGGAGGAAAATTTGGCGGTGATAGTTATAAAACATCAGGAGGATTACATGGTGTTGGTTCTTCTGTTGTTAATGCTTTATCATCAGCTTTTGATGTCACAATTTATCGTGACCACAAAGTTTGAAGTATTAAATTTGCTAATGGTGGGCAAGTTAAAGAACCGTTAACAAAAATTGGCACAACAACAAAAACAGGAACAACAGTTACTTTTTTACCTGATCATAAGATTTTTAAAGTAATTGATTTTTCTTTTTCCACAATTTCAGAACTAATTCGTGAATCAGCATTTTTAAATAGTGGGGTTAGGTTGACATTGACCGACCAACGCACTGATAAAAAAGTATCATATTTATTTAATAATGGTTTGGAAGAATTCATTACTTTTATGAATGAAGATAAAAAAAGTATTACTCCAATTATTATGTTAAAAGGGATAGAAAAACAAATTGAAGTTGAAATAGCGTTACAATATTCAACTGAATTTAATGAAAATTTACTTAGTTTTGCCAATAATGTTAAAACAATTGAAGGTGGCAGTCATGTTGCTGGATTCCGAACAGGATTAACAAAAGTAATTAATGATTATGCTCGCAAAGAAGGTTTATTAAAAGAAAAAGATAAGAATCTTGATTCGGTTGATACACGGGAAGGATTAACAGCCATTGTTTCAGTAAAAATTCCTGAAAATTTAATTCAGTATGAAGGTCAAACGAAAGGAAAATTAGGAACTTATGAAGCACGACTTGTTGTTGAAACAATTGTATCAAAGCAATTCGGATTTTGATTAACAGAAAATAAGGCAAATGCTTATACTATTATTGAAAAAGCATTATTAGCTCGCAATGTTCGTGAAGAGGCTCGGAAAGCACGCGAAGCAGCTCGTAATAGCAAAAAACGCGTTAATAGCGACCGCTTATTAACCGGAAAATTAACCCCAGCTCAAAATCGAAATAAATTTAATAATGAGATTTTTTTAGTTGAAGGAGATTCGGCAGGGGGAAGTGCCAAGTTAGGGCGGGATCGTCATTTTCAAGCAATTTTACCGTTACGTGGGAAAGTGATTAATGCTGAAAAAGCAAAACTTCAAGATTTAATGAATAATGAAGAAATTAATGTAATGATTAATGCCATTGGGGCTGGAGTCGGAAATGGCTTTGATATTAATGATGCCAATTATGGCAAAGTAATTATTATGACTGATGCGGATACTGATGGTGCGCATATTCAAACTTTATTGCTAACATTTTTTTATCGTTATATGCGACCATTAATTGAAAAACATCGGGTTTTTCTTGCTTTACCACCCTTATTTAAAATTACTAGAACCAAAAATAAACATATTGAATATGCATGAGATGAAGCAGAATTAAAAAATAAATTAAGTCAATTTCGTGGTAAATTTGAATTACAGCGTTATAAAGGGCTAGGGGAAATGAATGCAGAACAATTATGAGAAACAACAATGGATCCGCAAACTCGCCAGCTAATTTTAGTAACAATTGATGATGCTGTTATGGCTGAAAGACGGATTGTCACCTTAATGGGAGATGATGCTAAAAAACGAAAAGATTGAATTGATGAAAATGTTAAATTTACTTTAGAAGATGATTTTAAAGCGATCATTAATTAAGTAGGATAACAATGTTACAAGCAATAAAAAAATTAATTAATACCCTAAATCAAACCAATCTAACTCTTAGTCAATATCAAAATTTTAAGTTATGACTTATTAAAATAAAAGAAACAAAAACAAGATTGACATTAGAAATTTGAACAAGTAATGGCAGTGAAGATAGTAAAAATACAATTGCAACAACGATTGAACTTGCGATAGCAGATGAAATAGCATTAAATTGATGTTATGAAAGTTTACTATTATCAGCGAAACAAAATACGGAAAAAGAATTTTTTTTGAAAAAAAATATGCAACAAGTAACGCCGCTTTATCAATTAGAACCAAGTAGTAACTTGTACTTGTTAACAAAAGAAGGTATTCATTTTTTTAACGATAAAATTGTTGCATTTGAATTAGACTATTATAATTATAATATATTAATAATTTTATTTGCTTGAAAAAAAATTAATATGGGAATTAACATTAAAAAAAGAACATTAATTAAACCCAACAATTTACCACTAAAAATTAATCAACAATTAAATACATTAAGTTTAACAATTTATAAATTATTATTAATTGAAGGAATCTTATTTTATCAATGTGAAATTAATTGCTTATCCAAAAAAGGTAAATATATCATTAAATCAGTAACAACAATTTATTATTAACAAGAATTTATAATCAAAACAAATATTTTAGCATAGTTGTTACAGTTAATGGAAATTTGTAATAATCTTAATGACCGAATCTTAGCATATTTCCGGACATTGTTATTATTAACTCATTAACAGCAACTCTTTAATTATGATAAACATAAGGATTATTGAATATTAACAAAATTAGGGCAAAAGTTATTTTATCAAATTGATTATAAAAATTTTATAATCAAGAATGAAATGATGAAAGTTGATTTACAGAGAGGAATTTAAAAATGAGTAATAACGAAAAAGAAAATGAATTAGTTTATAGTTTAAATGATATTATGTCAGAACGCTTTGGTCGTTATGCCAAATATATTATTCAAGATCGAGCCTTGCCTGACGTTCGTGATGGTTTAAAACCAGTGCAACGCCGTATTTTATTTGCAATAAATGAATTACGACTAACCTTTAATACGAGTTATAAAAAATCGGCACGGATTGTTGGAGAAGTAATTGGTAAATATCATCCGCATGGTGATACATCAGTTTATGATGCAATGGTAAGGTTATCTCAAGATTGAAAAGTCCGTTATCCATTAATTGATATGCATGGAAACAATGGTTCAATTGATGGGGACCCAGCGGCTGCAATGCGTTATACCGAAACTCGTTTAAGTGAAATTTCCTCATTTTTATTACAAGATCTTGATAAAAACACAGTTGCTTTTGTTCCTAATTTTGATGACTCAGAACAAGAACCCGTTGTATTACCAGCTTTATTTCCAAATTTATTAGTTAATGGTTCAACTGGAATTGCTGCTGGATATGCAACAAATATTCCACCACATAATTTACATGAAATTATTAATGCAACAATTCATTTTATTGAAAAACCAGACAGTACGGTTAAGGATTTAGTAAAATATGTTAAAGGACCTGATTTCCCAACGGGGGGAATTATTCAGGGAAAAAGCGAAATTTTAGAAGCGTATCAAACAGGAAAAGGAAAAATTATTGTTCGTAGCAAAATTGAATTTGAAAATAATACTTTAGTAATTACTGAAATTCCATATGAAGTTGTTAAACAAGACTTAGTTAAAAAGATTGATGATATTAAATATAATGAACGAGGATTAAATATTAAGGAAGTTCGTGATGAAACAGACCGTGAAGGGTTAAGAATTGTGATTGAATTAGGTAAAAAAGCTAATGTTGAAACCGTACGGAAATTTTTATTAAAAAATACTAATTTACAAATTTCATATAATTTTAATATGGTTGCTATTGCAAATAAACAACCACGACAATTAGGATTAAAGGAAATCTTAACCCACTATGTTGAACATCAACAAGCAGTTGTTACTCATCGTTCTCGCTTTGAATTAGCACGTGCACAAAAGCGCTCAGAAATTGTTGCTGGGTTAATCAAAACAATTAGTATTTTAGATGAAGTAATTGCCGTTATTCGCCATTCAAAAGATCGCAGTGATGCAATTCATAATTTAGGAAAAAAATTCGGTTTTACACAAATTCAAGCCGAAGCAATTGTCCAGTTACGATTATACCGGTTAACTTCAACAGATATTTTACAATTAAAAGCAGAACAAAAAGAATTAATTTCAACAATTGCTGAATTAAAATTAATTTTACTTGATATTAATAAATTAAATAGTGTTATTATTCACCAATTAGAATTAATTAAGAAAAAGTTTGTTTCACGTCGTCGTAGTGTGATTGATAATGAAATTGAAGCAATTGAAATTCAAAAAACAGAAATAATTATTGAAAAAGATTTGAACATTTTAATTTCACGAGATGGGTATTTAAAAGCGTTAGAAAATAATCAATTAGCACGGTTAACAACTGAAGAATTTAAACGAAAACCAGGAGATTTATGAATTTCTGATTTTCAAGCCAATACTTCTGATAAAATTTTATTAATTACTTCAAAAGGAAATTATGTTATTATTCCGGTTTATAAAATTAAAACTGTTCGGTTACGTGATATTGGCGAACATGTTAATACTATTTCTGAGTTACCAGGAGAAGAAAAAATTATTAGTGCTTTCTTATTAAATGATTTTAATAAAAAAGAACAATACATTATGTTGGCAACTAAAAATGGAATGATTAAAAAAACAGCTGTTAAAGATTTTGAAGCAACACGAATTAGTAAGGCTTTTAAAGCTATTAATTTAAAAAATGATGATGAAGTTGTTGCTAGCCAATTAGTTGATCATCATCCATATGTTGTCATAACAACAGCGAACGGTTTTATTGTTAAATATCGTAAAAAACAAATTCCCACATTAGGGTTACGAACAGCAGGGGTAAAATCAATTAATCTACGTGATGATGTAGTTATTAATGCCGGTTATTGTGAAGATGATAATTTAGTATTAATTACTAATGTTAATACTGGAAAAAAAATTGATTTAGCAGAAATTCCTACATCAACACGGCCAGTAAAAGGAACACGATTATATAAGATAAATAAAGATATTAATGAACTTGTCCGCTGGACGTTTTTAACAAAAGGGAAAGATATTTTACATATGTTAAATCAAAATGATGAAATTGATATATTTAATACTGATAAAATGCCTATTCACAAATTAGTTACTGCTAATCATACGTTAGGCTTTGAAAATATTGTTGATATTGTTATTCCCCACTATTATGATTTAAAACTAATCTCGTCAAAAAAAGGATTAGAAAGCAGTAGTGCAGCTGCAAAAAAGCATCCGCTTTATCATAATGAACATGATAATGTAAACAATCTCAAACCGCTAATTGAAGTAACAAAACCAACTAATAATTCTTCTGTTAATAAGACAGAACCAAATGAAAAAAGTTATAATCAAGAAACAATCACCTCAGAAAATACTAACGATGAAGAAAGTGATCTCAATGTTAAATTAGCATTAATGATTCCGCCAGAAGAAATTTATCAAGTTGAGCAAGTTATTGCAACAGCAGAACCAATAACAACCCTTGGCTATCATGCAAACAGTAATAAAACTATTAACAAAAAAATTGTGGGTAAACCACGCGGAGAAAAAATGCGCCAGAAAAATAAAAATATAAAAGAGACAAAAAAGAAAGTTTGAAAAGAACAACAAAGTAAACGACAATTAGAGCAAACCTCAACAAATGTGAAAACTAGTACAATCGTATCTGCGCCCGAACAAGAACCATTGCCATTATTTGTTCGCAAAACTTTTGGAAAAGTGAAAACAACAGCAGATATGTTAATTGAAAAGAAACAACGCGAGCAAGCTAAAGTAGCTTTAGTAAAAGCACAGGCACAACAAAATAATCAACAAAAAAATATAAAACCGACAGCTCCTTTTTTTGACGAAGAAAAACCATCTTTTGGAAAAGTGGTCACAACAGCGAAAACTCTGCTTAAAAATAGACAACAACAAATTAATTTTGAGTTTAATAATAGCGAAAAAGATAAACCAAAAGATAAGCCTATTATTATAAAAGCAAAATCACGGACAGAATGATTAAAAGCAATTGAACAAGCTCCAGCTGGAACAATTAAGATTGGCTTAAGAAATGTTTCTTCAAATAATCATGAACAAACAATGCAAAAAGTTGATTTTAAACAAATTAAAAATAAAAGGGTAACGAAAGCTAAATTTAAAAAATATTTAGCAATTGATGAAACAAAAGAATTACAATTGACTATTAATGATATTTTAGATAAAAGTAAAAAATAAATTAAAAATCAATTAATTTTGACTGATTTTTAATATATAATTTTAGTAATTAAATATAAAAACAAAATGAGTAAATAAAAAAATGACTAATTTGGGAGTTGCACAGTTTCAAATAACTGAGAATTATTTTTTTAATTTGAAATGCTTTTTAATTCAAATTGAATTGGAGGCATTTTTAATTTTAAAACCCTTCTATAAATTATTATACTCAACAATATAATTATCTATCATATTTTTTAGCTCATTAAAATTTTTGTATTTTGTTATATTTTTATTTTCTGTTTTTAAAATTGAAAACCAATTTGGTTGTATGTATTATTTAAGGGTTTTAATTAATATCTTAGAAATTGTGTAATAATATGAAACTTACTTAGTTAAATTGTATTACTTTTAATTTTATTGTCAATATATTTTTTCATTATTTTTAAATTTTTCCACGACAAAAATACATGTTTATTAAAGTTATTTAATTTATTTAGATAAAATTAATAAAAATATAAGTTTGATTGTAAACTATTATTTACAAAATTATTAACTGAATAATTAATTCTATTTTCTTCTAATGGTTCATTAGTATTAAATAAATTAATTTTATTTTTAAAATTCATCATACTAGTATTTAATTTATTTTTAATAGTTTTTTCATGATAAGTTGCTTTTTTTAACCAAAACACCCTTACAGTAATGTGATATATCACCCTCAATATGACAACCGATATTATTTCATAATGTTTGATTTCTGACACTTTCTTCATTATTTTTAATTAATTTAATTGTCTCTTTTAAGAATTTCATTTTTGATTCTTTTATAAAAGAGGCGCTGTTTTCTGCGCGTTCTAATAATTCTTCATATTTACCATTAAAAAAATAATCGACTGCTTTATGGTATGTTTCTCTGTTTTCTTTGTTTTTACTTTGATAAGGATATAATTTTTTAAATCTACTTGTAAGGTGAATTTTATCTATCGTGTAATGTACTTTATTTTTAGGAAAATATTCTTGAATAAATTTTACCATATTTTTAATTCAAAGCGCACCATCTCCTAATACCATAAATTCAATATTGTCATTAATGTCATAATAACTGGTAATTAATGTAAGTAATTTACTAACAAAATTAATTAATTTACTATTTTTTTTAATATATTCTGGAATATTATCTAGTTCTATAACACCTAATTTATTTGCAATTACAGGTCTTTTTTTAGTTGATTTTGTTTTATTAAAACCAGTATGAACAGCTGAAAATATACTATGTTTTTTTATTTTTTCTTCCCCCTTTTTATTTTCATTTCACATTTTTAAATAAGTTCCATCAATTTGAATATATAAAGTATGAGGTACCTTTATTTTTTTATCAGTTTTATTAATATAATAGACTTCTTGCGATACCTGGTTTTATTATTAAAATATTATTATAAAATATAATTTATGAGGATATTAAATTATGAAATTTGATGAATTTAAAAATATTAATGATAAAGAATGATTAAGATTAACAGGAATAAAACAAGATATTTTTAATAAAATGTTAGATATTTTACAAGTAGCTGAAATAGAAAAATTTAAAAAAGATGGCAAAGCTAATAAATTATCACTAGAAAATCGATTATTGATGACCTTATCGTATTGACGAGAATATCGAACTTATTTTCATCTTGGAAAAAATTTCGGAATTAGTGAAGCTAATTGTTATCGCAATATCAAGTGAATTGAAGATATTTTAATTAAACACTCTGATTTTCAGCAAGTTGCTGGTAAAAAAGCACTAATAAATGATTATTTTAATGATAAAACTATTATTATTGATGCTACCGAAACCCCAATCCAACGCCCAAAAAAAGACAAAAACAATCTTATTCTGGTAAAAAGAAAAAACACACTATTAAAACACAAGTAGTTATCGAACAAGAAACCAAAAAAATTATTGCAACAAGTTTTTCACTTGGTAAAAAACACGATTATGCTTTATTTAAAGAATCAAAAATCGCAATTTTAAAAAATACCAAATTAATAGTTGATAGTGGTTATCAAGGAATACAAAAAATTCACAATAATGTTATAATGCCCACAAAGAAAACTAAGAAAAAACATTTAAATAAAGAACAAAAACAACATAATAGACTAGTTTCAAAAATAAGAATTATTATTGAAAATATTTTTGCTATTCTTAAAAAATTTAAAATTATTACAGAAAAATATAGAAATCGTAGAAAACGATTTAGTTTAAGATTTAATTTAATTGCTTCAATTTATAATTTACAATTATTATAGTTATCATAAAAGATTTATTTAAAATTAACGAATTTGAATAATAAAATAATTTTTCGTTGTGGCAAAATATTAAATTTTTAAATAAAAGACATAATTAATTAAAATTATAATTTTATATTAACCCCTTTTTACAAATATTTGAAATTATTTTAATGGGTTATGCAAGAAGTATAATATTCTTTATCAGTTTTTGCATTTTTCATAATATTTGAAATTGTTTTTATACAAATTTTTACATGTTCTATAGTATCTAAAATATCTTGATATGTTTTTTTATTACCAATAAATGATAATATTTTTTCTTTAACAGAATTATCTATTCTTTGTCATTTTTTAATTATGCACTGTGTAAATTCAAGCAGCAAATTCTGTCTCTTGTTAGATTGATAATAACACTCTTTAAAATAAATGCAACTATTTTTTTTAAAAAAATAAAATATTTGTAATTTTAGTCTATTTTAAGCATATTTAGGCACACTGAAAAATAATTTATTAAATTTTGTAAATAAACCTATCTAAAATTATCTAAAAATATTTCCCTTGATGTTCTTCAATTCAAAATAGGCCTTAATTTTTCATTTATAACATTAACTACTCAATCTATTTCTTGTTGAGTAACATTATTAAAATCTGTTCCCTTTTTAAATCAATGTATAAACTCACCATTCATATACTCAATTAATGGTTTTTGTTGTGGTTTACCAGGGTCACAAAAATAAATATTAGAATCAGTAATCTTTTCCATTTCTTCAAACTTACTAAATTCTTTTCCTCTATCTGTTATTATTCCTTTAATTTTTCCAACTAAACCATTAATTCTAACTATATGTTCAAGTTTTTCTAAAACTTCACTTGAATTATTTTTTTCTAATTTCATTGAAAAATAATTTTTACTATTTTGTTCAACTAAAACTAAAACAGCAGATTGATGGTCTTTTCCAACCACCGTATCCATTTCAAAAAAACCAACATTAGTATCTTTATTTTCAATACCTCATATTGACTTAAATTTATCATCTAATTTTCCACGATTTTCAGATTTTACTTTTCTTTTGTATTTTTTACCATGATGACGTAAATTTTGTTTATTTAATCCTAATAAATTTAAATAAATTCATTTATATAAAGTTTTTTTACATGCTGGAAATTTAACACCAAACTTTTTTTTAAATTTTCTAATAATTTGTGATGGTGTATCATGATATTTATTAAATCTTACATTTAATCATTCTTTTTGTTTTTCTCTAAATTCAGGCAGTTTTTTAATAGATTTTTTTCGTTTTTTATAATAATCATCATGTGCTTTACGAGCATCATAATCTTCTATATTTTTAAATCTATTAATTTCTCTTTTAACAGTATTAACTACACGACCCGTTTGTCTTGATATTTCAGATAAATTAATTGTGCCATTTTTCTTTTTACAACTATCAGATAAGAATAAATCCTTAAAAAATTTTCGTTCATCAAATTTTACATATGTATAGTCTTGTATTTTTTCTGTCTCCAATCTTTTAATTTATTTATAACATTAAATTAAAAAATTTAAATTATTATATTGACAAATATTTTTATAGGAATATAATATAAACAATAAACAATAGTTGAATTCTGTCTCTTAAAAACTGTTTATATCAAAAATAAAAAGTAAAGTAATTTACTTTTTTTTATTTTGGTGTAAAATATAGATAATAAAAAGAACTTGTGAAAGTTCTTTTATAAATTTTAATACATTTTTTTACTCTTTTATTTAATCATATTTATTAAATAATAGCAATTTTAATATGCAAAAAGGAGTAAAAAATGAAAGAATTTAATCCAAAAACAGCAAGTTTGGCAACTTTTTATCGTAAAATAGAGCAATTTTGAGAAAATAAATCACCTAATAAACCATATACTTTGAATGATTTAACCAATGAATTCAACCTTTCTCGTAAGTGAAGATATGATACTTATGCGAGCGAGAATATAGTTCCTTTACTTGAAAAACAAGTTGATAGAATTGAAAGTGAAATAATTAATTTTATGATGAAATCACCTGATGGTGCTAAATTATATTGACAGCGTGCATTTAATCATAAATATTCACTGCAAGAAAAAGAACTTGAAAAAGAATTAAACTTAAATAATCAGCAACCAATAATTGTTAATTTACAAACTGATATTAGAGATATTAAAAATGATGATAAGGAAGATAATAATGCTTAATCATTTTACTTATTTGTTAGAAACACCTTATTGGTTATTACAAAATAGTAGTATTGGTAATAAATATCCATTTGCTAAAAAGTTTGAGTTAGTTAATGAAATTAATCAAATTGGAACACGATATAGTGGTAAAACTATATCAAATATTAAAATGTTTGGTGAATTATTAAAAATTAGTTTATTAATTAAAGAACCAATTTGTATCATTGCTAGTATGTATTGGAGTAAAGATTTAAAAGATAGTGTATTTCAAAATAGATGAAATATGTTAGATGAAAATAATATTCCTTATACTATTAATTTATCAAATTTTACTTTTACTTTATCAAATGGTAGCAAAATATATTGTAAAGGTTTACATTCACCAAGTCGAAAAGAAAAATTAAAATCATTTGCTGATTTGAATAAATATAAATTAGTTATTGATTGAAGAGAAGAATGTGACCAATTTCAACAAAAAGATTTAAGTGATTTAGAGTTTGCTATTCGTGGTTATCAAAATAAAATAACAATTAATACATGTAATCCTGAAAGTTTAAAAAGATATATTGTTGGTTATTGTAATGAATTATTACCTTTTAATGAAGAAATAATGCGTAGTAAATATGAACAAATTAATTATATTGAAAAATGAAATATGAAAATTATTATTCATTATTCTAGTTGAAGATTAAATTATGAATTACCACAAGATAAAGTTAATGAACAATTAAGATTAGAACAATTAGATATTGAAAGAGCAAGAGTATGGAGTTGGGGTTTACCAGGCAATACTAGTGGTTCAATCTTTGCGCGATATATTGATATTATGCAAGCAACAGATATTATACAACCAACTAAATTATTAGGTGGTGTTGATATTGCTAATGCTACTAGTCCTAAAGGACATACAACAGCGGCTAGTTTTTGAATATATAACTCATTTGATAAAAAGCCTATAAAGTTGCTGAATATACTCATTCAAATGCTACACAACAATTTAAAACTGAATTAGAACAAGTTAAAGATATTTTAGAGTTTTATAACAATCAATTAAATCAATATTTTAGTTTAATTCAGCAAGGTATATCAATTAATATTGATGATAGTGCTTATTCAACATTACAAAGTTTAAACCGAGAGAAATATAATTATAATTTTGGTCAATATATGACATTTAAACCAGCACAAAAACAAAAATTTAAAGTAAGACATCGTGTAGAGGCATTTACTATGTTAATAAATACTAATCAATTAAAATGATTATGAGAAAAATGTCCTGTGAGTAAAACCTAATATGAATTAATTCAATGAGAAGATAAGCCTGAGGCAAGAGAAGAAAAAGTATTAGACTTATATGATGATACATTTAATAGTGATTTTTATGCCTTACATTTTGAATTAATACCAATGGTTAAACATAATAGTTCAGCAGATTATAAATTATGACAACAAAGGGAGTGAATAAATTAATGAAAAAAGATATTTATGTAATACATGATGAGCGTGTAATAAATGCAAAAAGACCTTATATGTCTGTTTGTGGACAAGTTAAAAAAAGACTTTGTCAAGAATTAAAAAAAGATAATATAGCAATATGTAAATTAAATTTATATAACGAATATATTAAGAAATATCAAAAAGTTAAATTATGTGTACAAGTTTTAGCAAATGAACCAAATTTATTAACAGTAAATATAATTAATTATGCACTTATTTTAAAATTAAAGGAGCAAAATAACAATGAATAATACTTTCCCTAGTTTACCAAACTTAAATGATATTAATAGTGTTTTAAAATATTATAACTATGATTGAACAATTAATTTAGCAAATATTATTGCTCGCCATCAAATGCGATTAGTAAATGGTAAAGATATTTTATTTAAGTCGCATCGTAAAGACATTTTAGAAAAATTAAATTGATGATATGAAACTTATAAAATAAAAGAAAAATTAGATAAAAACGAATTAACAGCAAGTTTAATGGGCAAAACTATCTTTGGTTTATTAGAAACATTAGATGGCAATATTGATTTATGGATTAACCCATTTAACTTTACATCAAGAGTAAGTAAAATAAACGAAATTGAACAAGGTGCTGATATTTGATTAAATTATCATCAATCAGACAGTGGTTTTATTTTAAATTTAATTTGTACCAAAGATAAAATAGTTATTAAAGGTTGACCTAAAAATAATGAAGTAGTTGTTGGACAAAGTAAAACACAAATTAAAGATAATGTAAAACCTATTTTAGTACAAGAATTTAAAAATAAATTAGGTATAGTACCTTTTTGAGAAATGATAAATGAACCTAATCCATTATTCTTATCAACATCAACTACTTTAAATACATGACCCACAATGGCAAATTGTTATAAATTACAATTTGATTTAGAAGATAGTTTTAATATTAAATCAAAAGAACGATGAGCAAATCGTACGCATTGATATGGTCAATTAGATGATAGTTTACTTGCTGCTTACAATAAAGGTAATAAAAAAGTATATCAAGATATTTTTGATGATATTTTTATTCAATCAGGTCAAACGGCGGCAGATGGGACATCATCTCAATCTTTACAAGTAGTACAAGGAACACCAACCTTAGAAACATATACAGAAGGCCAAAAATCAATTATTGAGCAAGTATACTTAGCATGTCATTTTTCTAGTCCATTTGGTGATAAATCAGATAATGACCAAAATAAAACACAGTCATTATTAACTAAAACAAAAGACTTAGAAAAACAAGCATATTTACAAGCATATCGTAAACAGTATTATACTAAAATGTTTGATACTGTTTTAAAATATTATGGTTTATGAGACGGCACTAGTGAACGCCCTTATGGTTTTGATTTTGTTAGTGCTAGTTTAGTAGACCAAATGCGACAAAATGAATTAATTACTGCTAGATTAGATAATGGTACAATGGAACCAATACGAGCAATTACTGAATATGATAATATTGATGAATTAGAAGCAACAAAATATTTTGAAAAAGTAGAAAAATGACAAGATAAAATGCAAGCCAAAGAAATAGAACATAATAACAAATTACTAGAATATGATGAAACTGGCAATAATCAAAATGCTTTACAAGGTAGAACAGAAATTAAGGAGAATTAACAAATGAGTAGAATTAACCCAGGGGTTATGGAAGAATTAAGAAGACAAGCCCACGATACTTTAATAGATATCAGAGAAAATATACGAGATAATCGCCATTGAATGGTAATTCCTTTTAATGTTTATAGTTCATATATCCCTGATACTGAAACTGGTTGAAAACCTAATAATGCAAAACCAAGTGACTATGGTAGTTATTCAAGAATATTTGATAATATGGAAAGTACAATAGCCCAATGACAAGGTAGTTTAAAAATAGTCCAAAAATATAAAGGCGAAGAAATTACTATCTTAACGATTGATGATTTTAGTAAACAACCAGTTAACTCAACTATATGAGCCAATAATGAAACACCTTTTGCTATAAAATTAAAAGATGAAAATAATAATGTTTATTGAAAATTGATTTATGGTGAAAATATTTATGATATTAATAGAATGTTGGAATACTTAAACCAATATAAATTAAGTTATTTTATTAATAATGATAATAAAGCCGATAACTTTTATACAAAAGAAGTTAAAGTTGGTAAATATTGAGATGCTTATATGATTGATGATAGAAGTTCAATTCAATTTGGTGAAGAAAAATTTGAACAAGTATTTACTCAATAATCAACTGAACGACAATATACTTTATTAATTTTAGATGAAGATGCCGATAAATTAAATATAAATGATTATTATAATTTTTATACTGTATTTAATGACCGTGGATTAAATATTGGTGGTGGTGATATTAATTCTGCACCCCAAGATAGACAATGATTATATCCCTCAAATGTTATTAATTATTATTCACCTTATGACGGTAGTTTTTTATGACAAGAAATTACATTTTCAAGTATTAATGACAAAATTAGTAATAGTGGTTTATCAGTACGACAATTTATACAAACAAGCGCCCCAGGCGAAGGTTATTGTTTTCCTAAAATAACTTATGATGAAAAACTAAATAAAGGTATTGTTGAATTAGATGAGATTTTATTAAAAGACCCCGGTGTTAGAGCAATGGCAGTTAAATTTTATGGTAATCCAATCTTTTTTGATATGCCTGTTATTGGTCGACCAATTATTAAAGGTCAATTTAATCAAAAAGTAATGAATTCTCGTGATTTATTAATGTATAACATATATCCTGCTCCACCTGATAAAATAAATACTTATGCATCACCCGAAGTAAGTTGATATAATATTCAAGGTATTCAACCAACTATGATAACAGGTTATGAAGATTGAAAAAAAGATATGGAAAGTAGATATGATTTTTGAAATCAAAAAAATAGTGAGGGAATTGTTATAACTGACCCAACTACTACATCATTATCCAATTCTACTGTTGTTAGAAATATTCACAAAGAAGATAATGACTCTAAATTTTATTGGTCTAAAAAGTGAATGATTACTCCACCAAACAAAATAAAAGTAAATAATGAAAATGTTGATAATATCATTAGTACCCAAGCCTCATCATATTTTAGAAGAAAAGATGAATTTGGCAATACTGTTGGTAGTGTTCAAGTTGAATATAATAAAATGGGTGCATGTAATGTTTGAGATATTTTAAATATGAATAACTTTATCAATCGTCAAATTACAGTATTACCTTTAAACTATACTCAAAAATTAGTTTTTAATCCATTTACGATACCAGGTGGTGTTGGTAAATTCTTAAACTTTATTTCATTTGGGATTCCATGAGGTTGAGTAATTAATCAAGATGAAAAATCATGACCTAATTTTCAATGACTTAATGGCTTTATGAGTGCTAATGTTTATAGTTTTTATAATGATGCTTTTTGGTCTGACAACTCAAAAGGTAAAGGTTATCTACCATTTGAAATATTTAGAGAACAAGGAAATGATAAAGTTGGTGCTATTTTTGGAGCAAATGCTACTAGTTTAGGTTTTACTACTTTATTAACTGATAAATGCAAAGGTACTGTTTTAACTAAAAACGGTCTACCAACACACGAGATAGTTTATTCAACTTATAATTTAAAACAATTAAATGAAAAAACTAACCGAGTTTATTTAATTAACGAACAAACTAAAGCAGTAGATGCACAAACACCAGTTAGTGATAGTGAAGAAGATAATGATTTAGAATTCTTACAAACACCAGATGGCACAAATTGTAGTTATATAATTGATATGTTTTCAATTCAAGCTTTATATAAAGGTAATTTTGAAATTATCTTTTATGCTGATAACCCATATACAAATAATGAAGAAGATTATTTACGATTATCAGTATGGAGTTTTAGAGGTAAAACAAAAAGTACACTAAATAATTATTCACGAGATATGACAACTAATTATAAAACTAGTTTCTTATTACCACACGACTATGAAATACCAACCTTTAATTACCCACAATATTTATTACCGCCAGTACCATATAATTATCAAGAATATACCAAAGATATTTGAGATGCTAATACAGCGCAACCATTAAAAACCAAAATTACAGCACCAGCACAGTGCAAGAAAGCATATTCAAATTATGAACCCATTAATTTATTTTCTGATGAATTTTATGATGCTTATTATGAAATATAAATTGATTTAAAACAAATTGACCCAACAATTCAAAGTATAGATAAATTTATTAGTTCTTATAAAACTATTGAAATAAGTAATCTTAATAATTTACAAGTTGAATGTTCAGACCCTAAAATACAGTGATTTATTCCTAATAGAAGAGTAAATATTTTAGGTGGCGGTTATAATGAGTTTTGTGAATATAATTATGGTTCATTAGTCAATATAAGTTTGCAAAAAGGAGGTTTATCACAAACCGACAATATTAATTTTGATAATACAATAACTTTATATACTGATAATATAAAAGTAAATGATGTTCAAACATTCGCTACTGGTATTACTAGCGGTTTGCCTAGTGGACAATATGCAAATAAATATAAACCTGAAAAAGGTGGAATTATCGAATATATTAAATTTTTATTTCAAATAACATCTTTATCTAATAAAGTTAATGATAAAATTAAAGAAACATATCTACAATCATATTATACTAATAATATGAAATTAAAAATTAGATTTTCAAAAGTAGTATTTGCTAATTTATCAGCAAATTGAACTTATTACTTAGGCAATGATAAAGATATAACAATAGATGTTAATAATTGAGGTACATTAGGTATTAGAAATAAAAGTAATAGTCCTGTTAAAATTACATTTAAACCAAGATAAAAAATAAAAACAGGGTTTTATCCCTATTTTTATTCATCCTTAACTTTTATTTTACCTTTATTATCAATAATTAAATCAGGTAAATTTTGTTCTTCACCATTTCAACGATAAACTGATTTAAAATATGTTTCATTATTATTATATGATTCTCAATCTGCTGGAGCCCAAGAAGATGAATATCTAACATATAAAGTAAAATAAAATGGATATCCAGTTTCTTCTCTTAATTCTAATGTATATTTATTATTATATTTATCAAATATTTTTCCTATTTTTAATTCAGTATGTTTAAAATTAATAATTCTTCATTTATCATTTTTGTCACCACGCCAGACAACAAAATATCATTTATTATCCACTTGATTAAATGGTTTTTCTTGTGGTGCTATTCATTCTAAATTATCTTTTATTTCTTTATTTGTTGTATTTATTTTGTTTTCTTCTTTTAATTTATCTAATTCTTCGGGTGTATATTCTTGTGGTGTATTACAAGCAACTAAACTTGTTGTGCTTGTTCCAATTAAAGTGATTGTGCTTAAAAGACTTAATATTTTTTTCATTTTAAATTTTACCCCTCTACTTTTTTATAAATTTTGTTATTTAATTAAAAATGGAAATAATATTTTTTTATTTCCATAAATATTTTTTAAAATTTAATAAGACTAAATTAATTTGAAAAATTTACTATTAAATTATTTCCAGTTCAATTTCAAGTTATTGGAATATTGAAATATGCCTTGGTTGGATTATCAATATTATCAACAGTAAATATACTGTCAGTGTTATTATTATACTTTAAATACTGATTGTAATTATTTTCTCACAAAACATCAATAAGTTCTCTTATAGTAAGAGTTCCATTTTTTTCTTCAATTCTATCATCTTCATCTATATATTTAATAGTATAAGGACCCAAATCTAAAACTTTATTCATATCAACTTCAAATGTTACTAATCCTGTACTTTTGTATGTTGCTTTTTCCAAAACTATATTAACATCAGCTGTGCTATTTGGTTTTACTTTAAAATTTTGACTTGGTAATTTTAAAGTTTCAGTTTTTGTTTCAGTTTTTTCATATCCCCCACTAATAGTAAATTCTACACTGCCTTCTCCAACAAAAAAATCAAATTTTAAACTTTCTTTAAGACTTATATTTATATTTCATTTATTTGTATTTGTAACTATTTTTTCATATGCTTGTGTTGAAAAAACTTGCTCTTTATCAGAAGAATTTGTAAAGGTATGACCCCATATTTTTGAACTTTGTAAATTTAATCTTTCTTTATTATTTATTTTTAATAAACCTGTTTTATTATTATAAATTTCATCTTGTAATTTTTTTACTGAATCTTTCATATTTGTTTTAAAACTTACAGGATACTTAAAATTTTTATTAAATTTCTTATGTAAAATCATATATGCTAATATATCTTCAAAATTTACTTTTCTATCTTTTATTCAAGAAAAACTTCTCTTGCCTCTACTTAAGTTATCTAAACTATTTGTTTGTGAAAAATAATTAATATTACTATTTAATTTTTCTTCTTTTTGATAAGGACTAGCGGCAATTGTTGTTGGTACAGCAGTTCCACTAATTGTTAATACAGTTAATAAACTAAGTAATTTTTTCATACTTGTTTTTTCTCCCTTTATTAATCTTGAAACTTTTATCAAGATCTACTTGCATTATATATATATATATATATATATGCAAGCAAAAATTAGGCATTATTTTAAAATTTTATCTTGTTAAATACCCCTTATGACGTGTTTTAAGGGCTAAATTAGCAATCAAAGATATTAAGTTTAGTAAATTTTTGTAATTTGTATATAAAAAGTATTGTATTGATAAAATAATAGTCTATAATTAAGCTATAGGTTTAATCTTTTTCCGTAAAAAATAGTTATGCTGACTTGTTAATCGGACAAGGATAAAAAAAGAGAGGTTTATAAAATGGCACTTACAAAAGAACAATTAATAGAACAAGGTTTAAGTGAAGAGATTGCTGAAGATATCTTAAATCAGTTTAATAATGAAGCAAAGCAAATTAGAGAAAGTGTGCAAAAACGCGAAGATGTTATATCAAAAGAAGACTTTATTAAATTATCTAATGAATTAGATGAATTAAAAGCATTTAAAGATGTTCCATCCACTAAAATTGAAGATATTAAAACTAATTTAAATAAAGTTAGTGGTAATTCTTTATCTGAAAAAATGCAAACTTTAAAAGAATTAAAACCTGATTTGTTTGTTGAAGAACAACAATCAATTTCGCCAACTAATTTTATTAAAGATATGATTGAAAAATCTACTGAAAATAAAAATGATGAAATTGAAACTATTAAAGAAAAAGGAGCATATACTCCTGAGGAAATTAAAAAATTAACTGATTATACACTTAAAAACCTTAGATAATAAGGAGTGAAAATTATGGCAACAATTAATTTGCCACAAGTACCTTTTACATTACGAGGTAATACAACAAACCAAAAAGCGTATGTTGATATGGTTAATGCTTTATTGCGTGGACCTTTATATAATAGACTTCTTGCATAACCCATTAAAATAATTTCAAATATTTGTAAAAAGGGGTTAATATAAAATTATAATTTTAATTAATTATGTCTTTTATTTAAAAATTTAATATTTTGCCACAACGAAAAATTATTTTATTATTCAAATTTGTTAATTTTAAATAAATCTTTTATGATAACTATAATAATTGTAAATTATAAATTGAAGCAATTAAATTAAATCTTAAACTAAATCGTTTTCTACGATTTCTATATTTTTCTGTAATAATTTTAAATTTTTTAAGAATAGCAAAAATATTTTCAATAATAATTCTTATTTTTGAAACTAGTCTATTATGTTGTTTTTGTTCTTTATTTAAATGTTTTTTCTTAGTTTTCTTTGTGGGCATTATAACATTATTGTGAATTTTTTGTATTCCTTGATAACCACTATCAACTATTAATTTGGTATTTTTTAAAATTGCGATTTTTGATTCTTTAAATAAAGCATAATCATGTTTTTTTCCAAGCGAAAAACTTGTTGCAATAATTTTTTTGGTTTCTTGTTCGATAATTACTTGTGTTTTAATAGTGTGTTTTTTCTTTTTACCATAATAAGATTGTTTTTGTCTTTTTTTGGGCGTTGGATTGGGGTTTCGGTAGCATCAATAATAATAGTTTTATCATTAAAATAATCATTTATTAGTGCTTTTTTACCAGCAACTTGCTGAAAATCAGGGTGTTTAATTAAAATATCTTCAATTCACTTGATATTGCGATAACAATTAGCTTCACTAATATCAAAACTTTTAGCAAGATGAAAATAAGTCTGATATTCTCGTCAACACGATAAAGTCATCAATAATCGATTTTCTAGTGATAATTTATTAGCTTTGCCGCCTTTTTTAAATTTTTCTATTTCAGCTACTTGTAAAATATTTAACATTTTATTAAAAATATCTTGTTTTATTCCTGTTAATCTTAATCATTCTTTATCATTAATATTTTTAAATTCATCAAATTTCATAATTTAATATCCTCATAAATTATATTTTATAATAATATTTTAATAATAAAACCAGGTATCGCAAGAAGTCTAATGAATATGCAAGTATTATGCAGTATGCAACAGCAACCGCAGAACAATTTGCTTGATTACCAAATGCACAGGACAAGCATTATATAATTTAATTCATCGTGTAGTATGACAAGATGATTATTCATTACCAAATGGCGGAACAACTCAAACAATGGGTTTAACAAGAATTCCAGTTCCTATTGATAAAAGATTTAATTTAAAATTAATGAATGAGGCTTTTGACTTAGCATTAATAGAACAAAATATTAAAAATGCTGTTATTGCCGATGCTATTTCTAGTGTTGTACATAATAAATTTGTTAATTTAGAATGTGAATTAATTCAGGGGATTTATGATTATTGTTTAGCAGATGGTCAGTATGAAGTAATTCCATTTCGTAGTTATACAGCTGAAAATGCTGATGATGCAAATAAAGCATTCTTTATATTAAATGAAACTTTGATTGAATTAACAAATCAAATTAGTAATTTATATTTTGGTTTGCCAACCGATAAAATGTTTATGGTTTTAGGTCGAAGAGCCTATTTAGGATTAACACCTGCTTATTTAAAAGTAATTGGTTCACAAGCCCAATTAAAAGCGATGGTTAATGGTGAATTATATGAAAATACAGCAATGGGTATTCCTGTATCAAAAAGCTTTCATTTAGAAAAAACATATACAAAAGGACAAGTTAATCGTGACAAAGGTTATAATTTTACTAATGTAAATGGTTTGATTATTAATAAACAAGTTTGAGCATATCCAATTAATATGGATACTATTCAACAAGTTTTAGATAATGATACTGCTAACCCTAAATGAATTGGTAAAGTTCAATATGCAACACCAACTATTTTATATCCAAAAACATGTAAAATTATTTTAGAAAAACAACCAACACAAGATGAAATTAATACTGCTAAAAATAATCTTAATAAAACATTTAGAGTACCAGTTGATTATGTAATCACTGCACCAACACCAAGTAAAATAGATATTAGTAAAATTAATAAAATAGAGAAACCAATCATTCATGTTACAAACGCAGCAAGTACAACACCAGAAGAATTAAAACCACAATTTAAAGATGTTGTTTTAAAAGCAGTAAAAGCAGTAAATAGTTCTTTAACTGAAAGTGATTTTGATTACTCTATCGAAAGTAAAGGTGAAGGTTGACCAATTAATATTACAAATAATAAAACTGTTGAAGTTCAAATTGAAGGTAAAAATAACGCTACTGGTCAAACAAATCCTATTGATGTTAAAATTAAAAATTATTAATAAACAATGAATTTATTAATATTAAGAGTTTTAACTTTATTAGTATCTAATTTAGAAAATAAACCTTTAATAAGTAAATTTGTAAATTTAATTAATAGAGTTAATAAAATTCAAAATAAAGTATTAAAACCAATTAATTATATTACTGATAAATAGACTTCTTGCATAACCCATTAAAATAATTTCAAATATTTGTAAAAAGGGGTTAATATAAAATTATAATTTTAATTAATTATGTTTTTTATTTAAAAATTTAATATTTTGCCACAACGAAAAATTATTTTATTATTCAAATTCGTTAATTTTAAATAAATCTTTTATGATAACTATAATAATTGTAAATTATAAATTGAAGCAATTAAATTAAATCTTAAACTAAATCGTTTTCTACGATTTCTATATTTTTCTGTAATAATTTTAAATTTTTTAAGAATAGCAAAAATATTTTCAATAATAATTCTTATTTTTGAAACTAGTCTATTATGTTGTTTTTGTTCTTTATTTAAATGTTTTTTCTTAGTTTTCTTTGTGGGCATTATAACATTATTGTGAATTTTTTGTATTCCTTGATAACCACTATCAACTATTAATTTGGTATTTTTTAAAATTGCGATTTTTGATTCTTTAAATAAAGCATAATCGTGTTTTTTACCAAGCGAAAAACTTGTTGCAATAATTTTTTTGGTTTCTTGTTCGATAATTACTTGTGTTTTAATAGTGTGTTTTTTCTTTTTACCAGAATAAGATTGTTTTTGTCTTTTTTTGGGCGTTGGATTGGGGTTTCGGTAGCATCAATAATAATAGTTTTATCATTAAAATAATCATTTATTAGTGCTTTTTTACCAGCAACTTGCTGAAAATCAGGGTGTTTAATTAAAATATCTTCAATTCACTTGATATTGCGATAACAATTAGCTTCACTAATTCCGAAATTTTTTCCAAGATGAAAATAAGTTCGATATTCTCGTCAATACGATAAAGTCATCAATAATCGATTTTCTAGTGATAATTTATTAGCTTTGCCACCTTTTTTAAATTTTTCTATTTCAGCTGCTTGTAAAATATCTAACATTTTATTAAAAATATCTTGTTTTATTCCTGTTAATCTTAATAATTCTTTATCATTAATATTTTTAAATTCATCAAATTTCATAATTTAATATCCTCATAAATTATATTTTATAATAATATTTTAATAATAAAACCAGGTATCGCAAGAAGTCTAATATAATAAAATTACAAATAAAGTTGAAGATACTTATCAATGGTTAAATCCTTTTACTTATTTAGATTTAATTAAAAAAGGTCATAAAAAAGAAATACAACAAATATTAAGTCAATTAGAAAAAGATAATAATATTAAAAATAGAGAACAATTTAAAAATGAAAATTATCTAAATACTAATTGACAACCTTTAAATAGTAGTTGACTTTATAGTGGAATGTTTAATATAACTAATAAATTAACTTTAACAGGTAATTTAACTATTTTAATATATACAAAAACAGCAAAGCATCCGAAATTTTATGGACCTTATGTTTATCCTAGTGTTCCAGTTGAAATTTGAAAATTATTAAGTAATGCTGTATCTAATGCGGGGACTTTATTTTGGCTTTATTGATTAAGAAAATGATTACCTAGTCATTTAAGAAATTATATTAAAAAACGATTACCACAAGCATTAAAAGAAAAATACCCAAAAGGAAATATTAAATTAACATTACCAACAGTTCAAAAATTACAACAAATTAAAAAGTTTATTAATAATTTAAAGATTGGACATTTTAATTTTAATTTTGCTAGTGAAATTAATAATAAAAAATGGTATCGAGAGCGAAAAAGTGATGTTAAAAATATTAAGAATTTATATAAAACACCAGTTAAAAATATGTTTTATAAAACTAATCAAACTATTAAAAAAATTAAGAAAGCAAAAGCAAGAGTTAATAGTTATAAGCCAATTAATTTAAAAAATAAATATCGTAATCAATTAAGAGGTGTTTTATATGGAAAATAATTTAAGTAATTTGTTATTTATAACAGTTGAAGATGTTAAAGAAAGTAAACTTTGACAACCTATTAATGATAGAAAACAATCTTCTTATAATGATAATTTAATTTATAATGCTATTTTAAAAACTAGTTTATGAATGGATAGATTATCAGGTGGAACAATTTCCGATAAGATTAATAAAAAAGATTTATTTCCCTGAGTAAAAAAAGATAATACTGGTTTAATTGAATATGATAAATGATTAAGTTATATTCAATCTGCTTGTTTATTAACAGTTATGAATTGATATTTACCAAAAGGAGTTAATGATTTAACTGGTAGTGCATCATTTTCACAAGGTGGTGTAGCATATTCCCAAACTAATGACCCTGAGGCAAATGAAAATATTACTCGTGATGTTAAAAATGCTTTAAAATTAGCAGGTGAAATAATTGATATTATATCTAGTAAAACAGTATCTAGACCTTATAATTATAGTATAGATAATTATGTTCATTCATGAGAAGAAGAATATAAACATATTGGTAAAAAAACTTTTTATCCAACATTATTATTTTGATTAAAAGAACGATTACAAACTGATAATAGTATTAATATTTCTTATCCAACTATTAATGATTTTTCTAAAATTGATTATAACGAATATATCAAATTAATAGTTCCGTTTGATAATGATAGTATTTATTATGAAAATAATGTATGAAAATCAAAACAAGGTGCCGATGTTTCATCAGATGTCATTAAAGATAGTGAGTTAAATAAAGATTATATTGAAAAAGTTGATGGTAAATATATTGTAAAAACAGCAAAAGATTTATTAAGTAAATATTATTGTGATGCAAATACGATTGATAATTTTTTAGTTAATAAACAAGATAAATTAGTAAGTGGAACAAATATTAAAACTATTAATGGTAATTCATTATTAGGAAGTGGTGATGTAACTATTAGTGATGGTAATGATTGAGAAGTTCTTAATACTAGCGATTTTGTCCCTAATGATACTCAATATATTTTACCAATTACTCCTAATGGAATATATAAATATAAAGTTGAATTAGGGTATTTAAAAGAAAATAAAACTATTTATAAAAGTTCATTAATTTTTAGTGAAAAAAACTTTGATAAAAATTATGATGTAGTAGTTGGAAATACCTTTCAATTTTCAGGTTTACCTATTTTTACAATATCTATTAGTTTAATAAAAGGTTATCAAAATACTATTATTAATTTATTAAATCAAAATGGAGTTAAATATGAAATGCAAACATTAATTATTGAAAGAAAAAAAGTAAGTTAGAAAGGAGTTTTAATTAATGAAACAAGATAAAACAACTTGATTAAAGGGTGCCTTACCTTGAAATTGATTTAAAAAAGACCCTATTCCGACTTATAATTGAACTCATAAAGATATTAGAGAATGAGAAAGAAAATATAAAATTCGTAGTTGAGTAGTTAGTTTTTATACATTGATATTTTTAGCATTAAATTGTTGATTAGAATATGGGATGATTAATGCAATAAAAGATAATATTAATTGATATAATTATGGTCAATATTGAGGTAATGGAATTGCTATTTTATTAACACCTTTATTTACACACGGAATTCAAGGTATATTTGTTGCTAGTAGTAAACCAAAAGTTGATATGAAAATTGATATCCCACGATTAAAAATATCTAAAATGGGATTAGTATTTACAATATTACCTTTAATTACTTTAATAATTTCTTTAATTATTATTTTAATTGATAAATCAAAATGAAAAAAAGACCATTTAAGACATTGTTTAGATTGCCGTATTAATCCGCGTGTTATTCAACCAAGAATAGCAAAAGCATGAAACAAATTAGATGGTATAACAGAAGAAAATAACAAAGAATTAAATTTAAAATAGACTATATATAGGGGTGGTTGATATTTTTGGGTGGCTATATAGTTTAATTTATAAATTATTTTGTTTTGAAAGAATAGATGGTCACTGTTTGAGTAAGGATAAGAAAGGAAATATTAAAATGGAAATTAGCAATGAAATAGTAATTGCTTTACTTGTATTAGCAGGTGCAGGCGGAATGGGTAGTCTTGGTATTCTAGGATTATCTTCTAAAAAAATTAAAAAATATAAAGCAGAAATTAGAGAATTAAGAACTGCTGTTATTGACCACGAAAAACATTTACGGGGACCTGATTATGCAACAGAATTAGCATTAAAAACAGGTCAAATTAAAAATGTTAAAAAACAAGTTAAAGTAAATGACAAAAAACAACAACAAAAAGACGCTATTAGACAACTAACAAATAGTATTTAAAAAAATAACCAATTAAGGTTATTTTTTATTTTTCTTTATTGTGTTTTATATAAAAATTAATAAGATGTTCAATTCGTTGCGAATAAGTAAAGTCATTAAATTCATTTCAAACTTTTTCTTCATTTTCATTTAAGTAAATATTAACATTACGAATTAATTTAGAATAATATTTTCCTGTTTTTTGATTAAATGAATGTTTCATAATATTAACCCTTATAATTAGCAATAATAATGGCATCTCGTAAATGATTACTTATTTTTTCATTATTATAAAATCAACCTTTACCATATTGATAGGTTAAATTAGTATCTTTATCAAATTCTCATAAACAACTATCATTATATTTACTTAAATTTTCCATATTCTTAACAACTGATTTAGTATGACGTGGTGATACTCAATTAATATTTAATAATTTTTCTGTTTTATATTTAATTGCCCCTATAAGTTTTAATAAATCATCTCTATCTTTACTCGCACTAGCAGATGTATATAAACAATCTTCTATATTAATAATTGCATCTTGTTTTAACTTATCTAAAATAATATCGGTTTGTGCAATTCAATCACGATTTGTATATTCAGATTTATCAATTAATTTATTATCTTCAAAAATAGCAACAGCCGTAGTACCAGTTCCTGATGGGTCAATACCTATTTTTATCAAGTTGCTCATTCCTCATCATTGTTAACTGTTGGAACTACACTTGATATATCTTCTTCTTTTACTACATTATTATCTGTTAATTCTTCACTTGATTCATGTAAATTATTATTTGATGTATTTTCATTACTAATTTGGCTATTAGACTTCTTGCGATACTAACAAAAACAAATAAAATTACAAATTAAAAAATTTAAATTAAACCTTAAAATAAGCATTTTTAAAAATTTTAATTTCTTTTTAAGCATAAATAATCAAGTATCGCAAGAAGTCTATTATTTATGCTTATATTACTATCATTATCAATATAAATCTTTTCATCATTAGTTGTAATAACTGCTTGGTCTGATTTATATGCTTGTTGTAATTCAACAGACATAATACCTCATTTTCGCAATAAACTAGTTAATACTGTTTTAAGTGCCATTTCATCAAAAGTAGCAATATAAAATAGACTTCTTGCATAACCCATTAAAATAATTTCAAATATTTGTAAAAAGGGGTTAATATAAAATTATAATTTTAATTAATTATGTCTTTTATTTAAAAATTTAATATTTTGCCACAACGAAAAATTATTTTATTATTCAAATTTGTTAATTTTAAATAAATCTTTTATGATAACTATAATAATTGTAAATTATAAATTGAAGCAATTAAATTAAATCTTAAACTAAATCGTTTTCTACGATTTCTATATTTTTCTGTAATAATTTTAAATTTTTTAAGAATAGCAAAAATATTTTCAATAATAATTCTTATTTTTGAAACTAGTCTATTATGTTGTTTTTGTTCTTTATTTAAATGTTTTTTCTTAGTTTTCTTTGTGGGCATTATAACATTATTGTGAATTTTTTGTATTCCTTGATAACCACTATCAACTATTAATTTGGTATTTTTTAAAATTGCGATTTTTGATTCTTTAAATAAAGCATAATCATGTTTTTTTCCAATCGAAAAACTTGTTGCAATAATTTTTTTGGTTTCTTGTTCGATAATTACTTGTGTTTTAATAGTGTGTTTTTTCTTTTTACCAGAATAAGATTGTTTTTGTCTTTTTTTGGGCGTTGGATTGGGGTTTCGGTAACATCAATAATAATAGTTTTATCATTAAAATAATCATTTATTAGTTCTTTTTTACCAGGCAACTTGCTGAAAATCAGGGTGTTTAATTAAAATATCTTCAATTCACTTGATATTGCGATAACAATTAGCTTCACTAATTCCGAAATTTTTCCAAGATGAAAATAAGTTCGATATTCTCGTCAATACGATAAAGTCATCAATAATCGATTTTCTAGTGATAATTTATTAGCTTTGCCGCCTTTTTTAAATTTTTCTATTTCAGCTACTTGTAAAATATCTAACATTTTATTAAAAATATCTTGTTTTATTCCTGTTAATCTTAATCATTCTTTATCATTAATATTTTTAAATTCATCAAATTTCATAATTTAATATCCTCATAAATTATATTTTATAATAATATTTTAATAATAAAACCAGGTATCGCAAGAAGTCTATTATAGTTATCATAAAAGATTTATTTAAAATTAACGAATTTGAATAATAAAATAATTTTTCGTTGTGGCAAAATATTAAATTTTTAAATAAAAGACATAATTAATTAAAATTAGACTTCTTGCATAACCCATTAAAATAATTTCAAATATTTGTAAAAAGGGGTTAATATAAAATTATAATTTTAATTAATTATGTCTTTTATTTAAAAATTTAATATTTTGCCACAACGAAAAATTATTTTATTATTCAAATTCGTTAATTTTAAATAAATCTTTTATGATAACTATAATAATTGTAAATTATAAATTGAAGCAATTAAATTAAATCTTAAACTAAATCGTTTTCTACGATTTCTATATTTTTCTGTAATAATTTTAAATTTTTTAAGAATAGCAAAAATATTTTCAATAATAATTCTTATTTTTGAAACTAGTCTATTATGTTGTTTTTGTTCTTTATTTAAATGTTTTTTCTTAGTTTTCTTTGTGGGCATTATAACATTATTGTGAATTTTTTGTATTCCTTGATAACCACTATCAACTATTAATTTGGTATTTTTTAAAATTGCGATTTTTGATTCTTTAAATAAAGCATAATCGTGTTTTTTACCAAGTGAAAAACTTGTTGCAATAATTTTTTTGGTTTCTTGTTCGATAATTACTTGTGTTTTAATAGTGTGTTTTTTCTTTTTACCAGAATAAGATTGTTTTTGTCTTTTTTTGGGCGTTGGATTGGGGTTTCGGTAGCATCAATAATAATAGTTTTATCATTAAAATAATCATTTATTAGCGCTTTTTTACCAGCAACTTGCTGAAAATCAGGGTGTTTAATTAAAATATCTTCAATTCACTTGATATTGCGATAACAATTAGCTTCACTAATTCCGAAATTTTTTCCAAGATGAAAATAAGTTCGATATTCTCGTCAATACGATAAAGTCATCAATAATCGATTTTCTAGTGATAATTTATTAGCTTTGCCACCTTTTTTAAATTTTTCTATTTCAGCTACTTGTAAAATATCTAACATTTTATTAAAAATATCTTGTTTTATTCCTGTTAATCTTAATCATTCTTTATCATTAATATTTTTAAATTCATCAAATTTCATAATTTAATATCCTCATAAATTATATTTTATAATAATATTTTAATAATAAAACCAGGTATCGCAAGAAGTCTATTATAATTTTATATTAACCCCTTTTTACAAATATTTGAAATTATTTTAATGGGTTATGCAAGAAGTCTAATGATTTATTTTTAGCATAAGTTTTAGAATATTTTATAAAATGATTTTCCGTTTGTTCTTTGGTCATATATAAAGTTTTTTCAAAACCATTAACCATTTTAAAATAAGATACATAACCTATAATTGGTAATTTTTCTCTTTCATCTTCATCTTGAATTCAATTAAAACTAGTTCCCTTTAAACGATCATAATTTACTAATTCACCAGTTCTAACATCTGAGACTGACATATCTAAATATTGCCCGCTTCTTTGTGCTAATTGAATATAACCTTTATAACCCATTTGAAATTGAGCTTGATTAATTCATTCTTGTATTTCACGACCATTAATAATTCTTGTTATTTTAGTGTTATATGGAACAACATAAGCATAACCAAATTGTCTTTCCATTGGTAAGTTTAATAATACTCCTTGATAACAAGCAGTCATTATAGTTTTTGGATCTGCCTTTTGTAATAATTCATTACTATTTGATATTGCAACTATATTACTTTTAAATCTTGCAATTTCATTTTCATTTGAAAATTTACTTTTAATTCATTCTGTTGCTTTATCTGTTCTTAAAAAATCAACTATATTTGCCATATTATTTTTCTCCTTTATTTATTTTAAAATTAATACCTTTAATACCAATTAAATTAATGTCTTTATTACTATCTCATTGTTCTTTAATTTTATTTTTAATAATTTGTTCATCAACAATTAAATAATTTTTAATTAAATTAATAAGTTCTAATTTATCAGCTTTTTGTAAAAAATCATCATTAATACCTGTAACTTCAATATCTTTAATTAATATTTTATCTTTACGAAAATTACTAGTAATAATTTTTAATTCTTGTTCTTGTTTTGCTACACTTTTAATTTCTAAAAATTGTTCTTTTTTATGAGTTTCAATAATTTCATTTTGTTTTTGAAATTGAATATTAATTACACTATTTTTTAAAGAATCATGATTACTCTTAATATTATTTTCTAAATTCAAAATATCTTTTCTAATAAAATTTAATTCATCTTTAAAATTTTTTATTAATTCTAATGGTTCTCTAAAAATATAATCAATTTTTGAAACTACTAATTTTAAATCTTTTAATGATTGTGATTTATATTCTCCATTTATTAATCAAGCTTGTTGTCGATATATAAATTCTGCTAATTCTTGTCCATTTTCATCAATTAATTTTTTAATTGTTAATGCTTTTAAACTTAATTCTTTAAAATCATTTCCTTTTAAATAAAACGGATAAGTAATATTTTTAACTTCATTATTTAACTTTAAATCTGACATAATTAAATTTCCTCTAATTCCATTTCTTCAATTAAATTATCAATATAGTCATAAGCACTTTCTTCTGAATAAAATTCTTCTAATGCCATATTAAATAAGTCTTCTTCAGTATAAACATAACCATTTTCATCTTTTCACATATTATTTAACTCCTTGTCATTTAATTCTGTTATCTTCTAAATCAATAATAGTTGTTAATCAATCTTGTTTATTTTGGACCTTAGCACTAATTTTCGCTTCTTCTAAGATATAAAACGATTCAGCTATAGCTCTTTGTTCATCTTTCATTACTAATAAGTATCTTTTATTCATAATTTATCACCTCGTAATCTGCTTCTTCATCTTCTAAATAATCACTAATTAAACCTTTAATTTCATCAATTTCATATCATTTCAAATTCAAGTCAAAATCTGTTGGCAACGAAACATTGCCCACATATTGTTCTTCATTACCAAATTTAAGATATAAATTTAATTCTCAATTATCTGAATAACCACTATCAATTTGTGCATAAATAATATCTTTATTTGTTATTTTTAATGCTTTATTATTAATTCATTTTTCATTTAAGTAATCACTAATACAATAGACTTCTTGCGATACCTGGTTTTATTATTAAAATATTATTACAAAATATAATTTAATATCCTCATAAATTATATTTTATAATAATATTTTAATAATAAAACCAGGTATCGCAAGAAGTCTAATATGACATTTTTTATTCCTCCTAATTATGTTTACCTAATGCTCAATGTTCATCAGTCATATTTTCAAATGAAACTGGATAACTTTTAAGCATTAATTTATTTAATTTATTAATAGTTTTTTTATTTAACTTTTTCATTTTTATTTAATTCCTTACTATTTTCTATTCTTACTCTTTCATTAGCACGCTCAATTTTTTTCTTATGTAATTGCTTTTTACTTAAAAACTTTCAAGGTTTTTTATTTAACTTTTTCATATAAACCTCCTAAATTATTCCTTTGATTTTTTGGTCAATTTGTAAGATTTTTCAACCATCTGATGCTAAATCTAAAATATCGTTAATTTTGTAATGTTGCATATAAGAAGCAATAACATCTCACTTGTCTTTAAATAAATTTAAGTACATTTTTGCTTATTCTAAACATTGCAAATCATAATGCTTTTTATGATGTGAAATACGACAATTAATAGGTTTATAATCTACTCAATCAAATGATGTTGTTATTTAATTTCAAGTTTTATTAATATATTTACTTTTATATTCTGTCATTGTTTTTCCTCCTATTTTTAACTCGCTGGCACTTACTCCCAAGTGAAAGTGCCAAAGCGAGAATTAGTTATATAAAGTATTTATCTATTTATTTACTACGCCATCCGCTTCACTGGGGGTGAGCGGTGGCGGTATATTATTTGTTTAATAATACACAGTTGTTTTTTGTTTTTTTACGCCAGAGAATTCTCTCTCTTCATCCGCACCATTTAAGGTCAAAGCGTTCAGTTTTTAAAATAAATTCACTAGCATCTTGAAGAGCCTAATGCTGACTTTGTGGTTTTTAAACCGCTGTCACTTCTAAGAAGTAATATCTATCGCAAATTTATTTATAAAGTGGCCATCTCAATATTTATTGTCGTTTGATGTTGACCTTGCACTTATTACGACTATCGCTTAATTCTAATGAACCAGCGCCGATTTACATTTTTCCTCATACACTATTTCAGTACTTGCCTCGGCCGGCTGTGGGAATGAGTTTAAACTCATGTTCTTATGGAAGCACTTAGTTATTTAAAATAACTGTCCCACTCTGCATTAAGTTGTTTTATAAAATCAAAGTTTTAAAGAACCAGTTTCATAATCAAAGATAATTTTTGAATTTTCTACGCGTTTATAAAACCGCTTTTGTTTTTTATCTTTTACTTTATTCAATAAATTTCTATGTTTTTCACAAGTTCATAAAACTTTATTTGATACAAATTCTTCGGTAATGAATGATATTGCTTTATAGCAATCATTAACATCACATATTTTTTGTTGCTTATTAATTTTCATTACTCATTCCTTTCTTTGATATTATTTTTTTATTTATTAGCCAAATTAATTAATTAGACTTCTTGCGATACCTGGTTTTATTATTAAAATATTATTATAAAATATAATTTATGAGGATATTAAATTATGAAATTTGATGAATTTAAAAATATTAATGATAAAGAATGATTAAGATTAACAGGAATAAAACAAGATATTTTTAATAAAATGTTAAATATTTTACAAGTAGCTGAAATAGAAAAATTTAAAAAAGGTGGCAAAGCTAATAAATTATCACTAGAAAATCGATTATTGATGACTTTATCGTATTGACGATAATATCGAACTTATTTTCATCTTGCTAAAAGTTTTGATATTAGTGAATCTAGTTGTTATCGCAATATCAAGTGAATTGAAGATATTTTAATTAAACACCCTGATTTTCAGCAAGTTGCTGGTAAAAAAGCACTAATAAATGATTATTTTAATGATAAAACTATTATTATTGATGTTACCGAAACCCCAATCCAACGCCCAAAAAAAGACAAAAACAATCTTATTCTGGTAAAAAGAAAAAACACACTATTAAAACACAAGTAATTATCGAAAAAGAAACCAAAAAAATTATTGCAACAAGTTTTTCGCTTGGAAAAAAACATGATTATGCTTTATTTAAAGAATCAAAAATCGCAATTTTAAAAAATACCAAATTAATAGTTGATAGTGGTTATCAAGGAATACAAAAAATTCACAATAATGTTATAATGCCCACAAAGAAAACTAAGAAAAAACATTTAAATAAAGAACAAAAACAACATAATAGACTAGTTTCAAAAATAAGAATTATTATTGAAAATATTTTTGCTATTCTTAAAAAATTTAAAATTATTACAGAAAAATATAGAAATCGTAGAAAACGATTTAGTTTAAGATTTAATTTAATTGCTTCAATTTATAATTTACAATTATTATAGTTATCATAAAAGATTTATTTAAAATTAACAAATTTGAATAATAAAATAATTTTTCGTTGTGGAAAAATATTAAATTTTTAAATAAAAGACATAATTAATTAAAATTATAATTTTATATTAACCCCTTTTTACAAATATTTGAAATTATTTTAATGGGTTATGCAAGAAGTCTATTGAAACAGAGAAAGGACAACACCTTAAATAAGGGGAGAAAAAAAGTATACTTTGTAAAAATTCTTAAGATATTTAATAAATATGTAACACAACTTGAAGTTAACAAAAAAGTTGTGATAAAAAGTTTCTATTTTAAGAATTTAAGATGCCGTCCTTTCTCTGAATCAATTAATAATTATGGGTTTATAAATAAAAAAACAACCCTTTTTATTTAACAAGAGTTGTTTTTTGCCGCTTCATCGTACACGATGCCAAATAGGGGTATTTTTTATGTTCATATAACATATTATTAAAATGTTTAATTCTTTTTTTATGTTTAATTCTAACTTCAGAACATATTTGCAATATCTTCATATAACGACATACAGTACTTGCTGATATTTTTATTTTTTGTTCTTCCAAATCAAGGTTTATTTGTCGATGACCTTTATTTTTATTGTTTTTTTTAAATTATTTTAATTATTTCTAATATATTGTAATCAATTTTTCATTCATATTTTTCATGAATATTTTTATATTTATTTCATGCATCATATGAAATGCATAATATTTTTAAAAATCATCTTAATGGTAAGATTGAGTTGTTATTTAATTCGTTTTTAATAAAATTAATTTTTTTTCTAATATTCATCTTTGTTTTTGTTTTTGGAAGAGATTCAAGCTTTTTTAAAATATTAGACTTCTTGCGTAACCTATTAAAAAATTGCAAATATTTTTAAAAAGACACTAATAGAAAAATATAATTTTAATTAATTATGTTGTTTATTTAAAAAATTAATGTTTTGCCACAACAAAAAATTAATTTATTATTTAAATTCTTTAATTTTAAATAAATCTTCTATGCTAACTGCAAATTATAAATTGAAGCAATTAAATTAAATCTTAAACTAAATCGTTTTCTTCGATTACGATATTTTTCTGTAATAATTTTAAATTTTTTAAGAATAGCAAAAATATTTTCAATAATAATTCTCATTTTTGAAACTATTCTATTACGTTGTTTTTGTTCTTTATTTAAATGTTTTTTCTTTGTTTTTTTTGTAGTTATTAGAATATTATTGTGAATTTTTTGTATTCCTTGATAACCACTATCAACTATTAATTTGGTATTTTTTAAAATTGATATTTTTGATTCTTTAAATAAAGCATAATCATGTTTTTTTCCAAGCGAAAAACTTGTTGCAATATTTTTTTGGTTTCTTGTTCGATAATTACTTGTTTTTTAATAGTGTTTTTTTCTTTTTACCAGAATAAGATTGTTTTTGTCTTTTTTTGTGCGCTGGATTGGGGTTTTAATAACATCAATAATAATAGTTTTATCATTAAAATAATCATTTATTAGTGATTTTTTACCAGCGAGTTGTTGAAAATAAGAGTGTTTAATTAAAATATCTTCAATTCAATTGATATTGCTATAACAACTAGATTCACTAATATCAAAACTTTTAGCAAGATGAAAATAAGTCCGATATTCTCGTCAATACGATAAAGTCATCAATAATCGATTTTCTAGTGATAATTTATTAGCTTTGCCACCTTTTTTAAATTTTTCTATTTCAGATACTTGTAAAATATTTAACATTTTATTAAAAGTAGCTTTTTTACTCCGGTTAATCGCAATAATTATTTATCATTAATAAAATTAAATTTATCAAATTTCATAATTTTAATCTCCTATAATTTCTATTTTAATTTAAAAATATTTTATAGGAATTTTAAAATAATTATATTAGGTTATGCAAGAAGTCTATTATTATATTTCAACCCAAGATGCAACATTGTAGCCAGCGGTGGGCAATTTTTTAACACATTTTATGTTACAACCCATTAATGATGAAGATGAATATTGATTAAAAAATCAAGATGATAATACAATTTTCACAATATTTTCAAAAGAAAGAGAAGCTCATACTTTATGATCAATTATTAATTATAATTTTAATAATCCTTCAAATGTTCCAGCATTTGAGTTACCAACAACTAATGTTTTATTTAAAACATATATTGCAAGTATGCTAACCCATTTGCTAACAGCTAACCAATTATATCGTGATTTTATTTTGTTTCCATTAATTCGTAATACAACGGAAGATACTTGTACGACGTTACAAATAAAAATGGAAGAATATACTTTAGATTGTAGTCATTTTCCAACAACGATTTATTATTTAACAATTAATTTAAATTCAAATGTTTTTTGAAGTTATAAATTTAATAAAGATTTACAAGAATATTTAATTAATTATATTCAGAATCATCCAAGGTTTATTTTTAAACAAAATATGACAAAAGCAGAAATTATTAAATTATGGCTAACAAATGTTTATAGTGATTCAAATAATTTTAAAATTAGTAATATTAAGACAATTGAAAATATTGATGAATTATATTGTTATTTAAAAAATAAAATTATTTTTCATTTTGATCAGTTAGATACTAGTAAAGTTAATTAAAATGGAAAATTTAATTTTAAAGTAACTTACCAAAATTGTAATTATATGTGAGAATTAAATGAATTAAAATACCAAATTCAAAACTAAATATAACAAAAATAGACACATAAATTTTATACTTTATGTGTCTATTTTTTATTTAAAGGCTACTTTTTTTTATAATTTAATCCAACAACATTTTTAACTTTTGTTATTTTTTTATTAGCAATTGCTCGTGCTTTTGTTGATCCTAAATCAATTAATTCATCAATTGCTTGATCTTGCATTAATTTGTGGTATTTTTTTTGAATTGGTTCTAAAACTTCAATAATTGTATTGGCAACTTGTTCTTTTAATTGGCCATAATCGTGTCGAGCAAATTCCTTAACAGCTGCTTCAATTGTTACTTTTTTTAAAACAGCATAAATTGTTAAAATATTACTTACGCCTGGTTTTTGTTCAGGATTATAAGCAATTTTTCCTTCTGAATCAGTTACGGCACTACGTATTTTTTTTCGAATTACTTCGGGTGCATCTAATAAGCCGATAAAAGATTTAGGATCATTGGAAGATTTACTCATTTTTTTAGTTGGATTTTGTAAATCCATAATTTTACCACCAATTGGTGGAATAAAGTCGGTCGGAATTTTAAATAAATATTGTTGATAACGATTATTCATTCGTTCGGCAATATTTCGTATTAATTCAATGTGTTGTTTTTGGTCTTTTCCAACTGGAATTAAATCAGCATCATATAATAAAATATCCGCGGCCATTAAAGTTGGGTAAGTTAATAATCCGGTTGGAATAAATTCAGTTCCATTTTCTGCTTTCATTTTTATTGATTTGTCTTTAAATTGTGTCATTCGTGATAATTCCCCAATAGTTGTATTGCACAATAAAATATGTGCCAATAAGGTAACTTCTAAGACATCTGATTGAACAAAAATTATTGCTTTTTGTGGGTTCAAACCACACGCATAATATAATGCAACCATATTTTTAATGTTATTTCGTAATTCTTCTTTGCTAATTGGAATTGTAATTGCATGTAAGTTTGCCACAAAAATAATTAAATTATTATCTTTTTGTAATTCAATAAAATTTTTTATCGCCCCAATATAATTTCCTAAAGTTAATTGCCCTGTCGCAGTAATGCCTGAAACAATTGTTGGTTTTTTTTGTTCCATATGTTCTCCCTTCTTGTCCAAATTTAATAACATATTTAGTAAAATCATAGCAAATATTTTATTTTTTCCAAAATAAAAACAATAAAAGTAGTATTTTTCTTGGATTTTTAACCAATTTTGTTTACTATTTTTTGAACAAATAATATAATAACATTATACACTTAAAAGGAGAGTAAAAAATTATGTCGAGAATTGAGAAAATTAATGCTCGTGAAGTAATTGATTCACGAGGAAATCCAACTATTCAAGTTGAAGTTTGAACAGAATTTGGCGGATATGGTTCAGCAATGGTACCATCAGGAGCTTCAACAGGAAGTCGTGAAGCATTAGAATTAAGAGATGGCGATAAAGGACGTTACCAAGGGAAAGGTGTTTTAAAAGCGGTTGGGAATGTTAATACAAAAATTGCCGAACAACTGGTTGGGATGGAAGTAACAAACCAGGTTGAAATTGATCATGCCATGATTACTTTAGATGGAACTGATTTTAAAAAGAATCTAGGCGCTAATTCAATGTTAGGAGTATCAATGGCTGTTACAAAAGCAGCTGCTTCGGAATTAGAAATGCCATTATACAAATATTTAGGCGGTGTAAATGGGAAAAAACTACCTGTTCCAATGTTGAATATTATTAATGGAGGAGAACATGCTGATAGTGCAATTGATTTCCAAGAATTTATGATTATGCCAGTTGGAGCTGAAACTTTTAAAGAAGCTCTAAGATGATCATCAGAAATTTTCCATATTTTAAAAAAAATCTTACATGATAAAGGTGATATTACTGCTGTTGGTGATGAAGGTGGTTTCGCTCCGCATTTTAATTGAGCATATAAAGATCAAAATTTAGCTTCATTTCAAACAAAAACACCAGCTGAGGTTGCCTTAGATTTAATTGTTGAAGCAATTGAAAAAGCAGGATATAAACCAGGTAAAGAAGGTGTTATGATCGCAATGGATTGTGCCTCATCAGAATTATATTTTGATGATAAAAAATATCACTTTAAGAAAATTGAAAAAGTTACTGGTAAAGAATATGCCATGACAACAGAAGAATTAATTAAATATTTAGACAAATTAGTTGATAAATACCCAATTATTTCAATTGAAGATGGTCTAGCAGAAGGTGATTGAGCTGGTTTTGAATTACAAGTAAAAACAATGGGACATAAAATTCAAATTGTTGGCGATGACTTATTTGTTACAAATCCAAAAATTACAGCAGAAGGGATTGCTCGTAATGCTGCAAATTCTGTTTTAATTAAATTAAACCAAATTGGAACAGTTACTGAAACAATTGATACAATTCAATTAGCACAAAAAGCAGGTTGAACAGCAGTTGTTTCACATCGTTCAGGAGAAACAGAAGATTCAACAATTGCCGACTTAGCAGTCGCTTTAAATACTGGTCAAATTAAAACAGGAAGTATGTCACGAAGTGATAGAATTGCAAAATATAATCGTTTATTAGCAATTGAAGATGAGCTAGGAACAGTAGCCGAATATGATGGAATTAAAACATTTTATAATTTAAAAAAACATGTTGATGATTTAAAAAAATAACCTTTTATAAGGTTACAATGATTCTTTTAACTGAGAATATGAAATAAAAAACCTTTCTAGGTTATTATTAAATATATAAAGTTAGGAGAAACATTTTTTTATATGGGAAATGGTAAAACTAAATGGTCAAAAGACCATGATATTGAATTTAAAACTAAAATTATTAACGAATATTACGAATATAATAAATCAATATCTTTAATATCTAAAGAATATGAAATAAGTACTGCAACTATTTCTAGGCGAAGTAATGTTTTTAATAAAGATAAAAAATTTGATAAACGAACATATATTAAAAAAATGCCAATTTTTAATAATCCGCATGATGAAACTATATATTTATTAACAAAAGAAAATGAACAAATAAAAGCAGAAAATAATATTTTAAAAAAGCTTGAATATATTCCAAAAACAAAAACAAAGATGAATATTAGAAAACAAATTGATTTTATTAAAAACGAACTAAATAACAAATCAACACTACCATTAAGATGATTTTTAAAAATATTATGCATTTCATATGTGCACAGTTTCAAATAACTGAGAATTATTTTTTTTAATTTAAAATGCTTTTTAATTCAAATTGAATTGGGGGCATTTTTAATTTTAAAACCCTTCTATAATTATTATACTCAACAATATAATTATCTATAATACTTTTTAGCTCATTAAAATTTTTGTATTTTGTTATATTTTTATTTTCTGTTTTTAAAATTGAAAACCAATTTTCAATAGGTGAATTATCTAAATAATTTCCACGTCGAGACATGCTTATAGTTATTCCATAATCTCTTAATAAATAAAAATATGCATGTGAAGTAAAATTAATGCCTTGATCATAATTAATTATTAATTTACCAGGTTTAATTTTCCGATTAATTAAGCTTTGTTTTAAACAATTAATTACTCAATTTACTGCCATTCTTACTGTTAGTGATTATCCAACAATTGCATTACTAAATAAGTCTTTAATAGAAAATAAATATACTGATTATGAATATATTTTAATTATTGTAATATCAATTGATCATTTTTGATTCATTTGATTAGAATGAAAATTACGTTTAAGTAAATAGGGGTATTTTTTATGTTAATATAACATATTATTAAAATGTTTAATTCGTTTTTTATGTTTAATTCTAACCTCAGAACATATTTGTAATATCTTCATATAAAGATATACAGTACTCGCTGATATTTTTATTTTTTGTTCTTCCAAATCAAGTTTTATTTGTCGATGACCTTTATTTTTATTTTTTTTCAAATTATTTTAATTATTTCTAATATATTGTAATCAATTTTTCATTCATATTTTTCATGAATATTTTTATATTTATTTCATGTATCATATGAAATGCATAATATTTTTAAAAATCATCTTAATGGTAAGATTGAGTTGTTATTTAATTCTTTTTTAATAAAATCAATTTTTTTCTAATATTAATCTTTGTTTTTGTTTTTGGAAGAGATTAAATCTTTTTTAAAATATTATTCTCTGCTTTTATTTGTTCATTTTCTTTTGTTAATAAATATATAGTTTCATCATGCGGATTATTAAAAATTGGCATTTTTTTTAATATATGTTTGTTTATCAAATTTTTTATCTTTATTAAAAACATTACTTCGCCTAGAAATAGTTGCAGTACTTATTTCATATTTTTTAGATATTAAAGATATTGATTTATTAGACTTCTTGCATAACCCATTAAAATAATTTCAAATATTTGTAAAAAGGGGTTAATATAAAATTATAATTTTAATTAATTATGTCTTTTATTTAAAAATTTAATATTTTGCCACAACGAAAAATTATTTTATTATTCAAATTCGTTAATTTTAAATAAATCTTTTATGATAACTATAATAATTGTAAATTATAAATTGAAGCAATTAAATTAAATCTTAAACTAAATCGTTTTCTACGATTTCTATATTTTTCTGTAATAATTTTAAATTTTTTAAGAATAGCAAAAATATTTTCAATAATAATTCTTATTTTTGAAACTAGTCTATTATGTTGTTTTTGTTCTTTATTTAAATGTTTTTTCTTAGTTTTCTTTGTGGGCATTATAACATTATTGTGAATTTTTTGTATTCCTTGATAACCACTATCAACTATTAATTTGGTATTTTTTAAAATTGCGATTTTTGATTCTTTAAATAAAGCATAATCGTGTTTTTTACCAAGTGAAAAACTTGTTGCAATAATTTTTTTGGTTTCTTGTTCGATAATTACTTGTGTTTTAATAGTGTGTTTTTTCTTTTTACCAGAATAAGATTGTTTTTGTCTTTTTTTGGGCGTTGGATTGGGGTTTCGGTAGCATCAATAATAATAGTTTTATCATTAAAATAATCATTTATTAGTGCTTTTTTACCAGCAACTTGCTGAAAATCAGGGTGTTTAATTAAAATATCTTCAATTCACTTGATATTGCGATAACAATTAGATTCACTAATTCCGAAATTTTTTCCAAGATGAAAATAAGTTCGATATTCTCGTCAATACGATAAAGTCATCAATAATCGATTTTCTAGTGATAATTTATTAGCTTTGCCACCTTTTTTAAATTTTTCTATTTCAGCTACTTGTAAAATATCTAACATTTTATTAAAAATATCTTGTTTTATTCCTGTTAATCTTAATCATTATTTATCATTAATATTTTTAAATTCATCAAATTTCATAATTTAATATCCTCATAAATTATATTTTATAATAATATTTTAATAATAAAACCAGGTATCGCAAGAAGTCTATTATATTCGTAATATTCGTTAATAATTTTAGTTTTAAATTCAATATCATAGTCTTTTAACCCTTTAGTTTTACCATTTCCCATATAAAAAATGTTTCTCCTAACTTTATATATTTAATAATAACCTAGAAAGGTTTTTTATTTCATATTCTCAGTTAAAAGAAACATTGTAAAATTAATTTATCTCTCTTTTATTTTGTTCCAATTTTATAATTAATTCTTTTTCTTCTTTAATTTTATTATTAAATTTTGAAATTGAATCAAAAACATCATTAAAACATTTTTCTTGGTCTTCTAAAATATCTCATACACCCAATATATAATCATTTTGTGTTTTTAAGTCAATAAGTTTAATTAAAAAAACCACCATACTCTTTAAATTTTTTAATCTCAAAATTATTGCTATCAATTGATAATATTAAATTATTTGTTTTAAAAATCATTTTTTTTACCTCTTTGATTAAATTAATAAAGAGGTAAAAACCTTATCATTCTTACTTGAAATTATTATTTATTGATATATAATTACTAATAAAAATGATGAGTGGTCATTCTTTTTTTATTTAACTGGAATAATAATATCATACTATTTTACCAATATAATACCTTTTGTAAGACACAAAAAAAATAACTAAATTTAATATATTTTATTGCTAATTTAGGTCTTAAAACAAGTAATAAAGGTATTTAAAATAACTAATTTACCCTTATATATATATATATATAATTTGATAATTTAATAAATATCAGAAAAGAGGGTTAATTGGAATGAAACGATTATTAATTATAATAGGTGCAATTAGCTTAGTAGGAACAAGCACAACAAGTTTAGTTGCTTGCAATACACCATAAGAATATACAAAATAAGAATTAAAAAACAAAAATAATATAACTACAAAAGATGGTATTTTAGAATGAATAGCGCCACAAGAATTTTGATTTAATGAAATTTATAATAAGTTATATTATTTAGTGTGGCGTAATGATAAAAGTAATGATTTAAGAATTAATAAATTTAACAATAATAGACTTCTTGCATAACCCATTAAAATAATTTCAAATATTTGTAAAAAGGGGTTAATATAAAATTATAATTTTAATTAATTATGTCTTTTATTTAAAAATTTAATATTTTGCCACAACGAAAAATTATTTTATTATTCAAATTCGTTAATTTTAAATAAATCTTTTATGATAACTATAATAATTGTAAATTATAAATTGAAGCAATTAAATTAAATCTTAAACTAAATCGTTTCCTTCGATTACGATATTTTTCTGTAATAATTTTAAATTTTTTAAGAATAGCAAAAATATTTTCAATAATAATTCTTATTTTTGAAACTAGTCTATTATGTTGTTTTTGTTCTTTATTTAAATGTTTTTTCTTAGTTTTCTTTGTGGGCATTATAACATTATTGTGAATTTTTTGTATTCCTTGATAACCACTATCAACTATTAATTTGGTATTTTTTAAAATTGCGATTTTTGATTCTTTAAATAAAGCATAATCGTGTTTTTTACCAAGCGAAAAACTTGTTGCAATAATTTTTTTGGTTTCTTGTTCGATAATTACTTGTGTTTTAATAGTGTGTTTTTTCTTTTTACCAGAATAAGATTGTTTTTGTCTTTTTTTGGGCGTTGGATTGGGGTTTCGGTAAAATCAATAATAATAGTTTTATCATTAAAATAATCATTTATTAGTGCTTTTTTACCAGCAACTTGCTGAAAATCAGGGTGTTTAATTAAAATATCTTCAATTCACTTGATATTGCGATAACAATTAGCTTCACTAATTCCGAAATTTTTTCCAAGATGAAAATAAGTTCGATATTCTCGTCAATACGATAAAGTCATCAATAATCGATTTTCTAGTGATAATTTATTAGCTTTACCACCTTTTTTAAATTTTTCTATTTCAGCTACTTGTAAAATATCTAACATTTTATTAAAAATATCTTGTTTTATTCCTGTTAATCTTAATCATTCTTTATCATTAATATTTTTAAATTCATCAAATTTCATAATTTAATATCCTCATAAATTATATTTTATAATAATATTTTAATAATAAAACCAGGTATCGCAAGAAGTCTAATATGTTGTTTCTTCAACAGTTTTCATTGCTCCACTTGTTGCAATTACGCTATTTATTTGGTCGTTTACTCCAAGTTGTAACTGTAATTTATTACGAATTCCACGAATAAAATCAGCCGAACCTAATACAACTGTTTCTGATGGGGTAAAGCCATTTTCATATATTTTATCCATAATTTCATCATGTATTTGTAAAGCATTAGTATCATCTGCTTTTTGTCCTTGAATAGTTGTAACTGTTCCTTTATTAATAATTTCTAAAATTTTATTGCGTTTATAAGCAACTTCAGTATCAATTGCTTGCTCAATATCATCAGCCCAAAGATTAGGATTAAAATCACTTTCTACGGGGTCTAATTTACGAGCAAAAGTTAAAATTGTATCTAATTCAACAATTCCATCTTCAAATTCCACTGTTGAATATTTTAGTAGGTTATCATCAGTATTAAATACTTGACCGTTTGCTCCCAAACCTTCATTATATTTAATATTTTTCTTTCTTTTATATGTTAAACCAAACTTATTGGCTTCTTTTCAAGAAAATAGTGCTTCTCAACTAAATTTTTGTTGATAAGTTTGTAAATATCATTGTTCAAATGTTTCTCGGTCTCTTTGTGTTGCTTGATCAGCAATATCTCCAAAAATTATTTTTTGGTTTTGTGCCATAATTTACTTCCTTCTTTCTATTTATTAAATACATTGTCTGTATCTAAAATATTGTTTTCTTTGTTTTCTACCTTTGGTACGCCGCCAGTATTAACTGTTTGTAGCTTAATTAATTCATCATAAACACTTTGCAATTGTGCTTTAAGGATTTCAATATCATCGCTAATATCATAAGAATTTAATAAAACATTTTTAAATTATTCATTATCAGTTAAAGAATCAATAAAGTCAATTACTTCAATTTGTTTTAATTGAATTGTTTGTTGTTCAATTTGTGAAGTTAATTCAGTATTTTTTGTTGGTAGTTCGTTGATTTGTTGATTATTATTTTCTAAATTACTTGCATTAAATTCTTCAACTTCAGCAGTATTTTCTAAAATAATTTCAGCAGTTTTAATATCTAAACTACCATCTTCATTTTTAATAGGTTCATTATTTTCATCAATAAGAACATATTTTACATTTTTTAATGCCATTGTTTTTTCATCCTATTTTTTAATATTTGTATTTGTTCTTTTTCTAATCGCTTTTTGTATAATTTCAAAACTATCTACTATAAAAGATAAAAAATAGCGTTTAGTTTTTATATTTAACTGATTAAATACTGAGCCTTTAATTTTTATCTCATCATCTTTTTTTAATTTTAAAAACTCAGTTAAAATAGATGGGTTATATATTGATAATGTTGAATAATTTAATCCGTCTCATTGACATTTAGCCGAACAAGCATCAACTTCAACACCCCCAGCAACCAGTGCCTTAATTTTAGTTTTAATCGGATTTTCATGTAATCTAACAGTTAATTCTAACTTATTAATTTTTTTATTTTTTATTTTAGGTTTATTAGTTATTGATTTTTTAGGTAAATTACTTTTTCTTTGTGCCATTTTTGTCAACTCCTTTTGCTAAAAAATACTGTAAATGTTTTCAAGCATCGTGTTCGTGCTCTGACATTTTAATACTTCCTTTATAAATATAATTTTTCTTAATGACTGGTGATTGTAAAATATATTTTAAATTAAATAGATATTTGCATAAAACTTTTAAACCACCAATAAATTTAGGAGTAGATAATGGATTTTTTATTTTTAAACCTTTATGAAGTTGATAATCTTCAATTATTACAATAAATTTATTTAAATAAGAACAAATTTTATTTTTAAACTCATTTAATATTAAATACATATTATTTATTGCTTCATCTTCATTTTTAGAATTAAAAGTAATATTATTAATTATTTTCTTTTGCAAAACATTATAAATAATAATACCAGTTTGTCCAATTCCAGCAGGGTCAATTGCAATAATATATTTTAATTTATTTGTTTTATTTTTTGTCAATTTGTAATATTTTTCATCCATCCGAAGCTAAATCTAAAATATCGTTAATTTTGTAATGTTGCATATAAGAAGCAATAACATTTCACTTGTCTTTAAATAAATTTAAGTACATTTTGGCTGATTCTAAACACTGCAAATCATAATGATTTTTATGATGTGAAATACGACAATTAATAGGCTGACAATTAACTCAATCAAATAATGTTGTTATTTCATTCCAATTTTTATTAATATATTTACTTTTATATTCTGTCATTTATCTATACTCCTTACTAGGTAATTTGTCATATTTTGAATTATCTTTTAAAACACATCTTAAAGGTCTTGGAAAACACCCAATATCAATAAATCTTTTTTCAAAATCTCCTTTAAACAATTGTTATTGTTGTAATTGTTTATTTTTTCCATTAATAATGTTATTTAGACAATCAATTAGTTCTTTTAAGTTATCAATGTGATTTTTAATAATTACATCGATATTTTCACATTTTGGCTCAAATTCTTAACCATAGTTATTAAAAATCATTAATATTTTATTAATTGCTGCATTTTTTTCAGCAAGTTCTTTTTCATATTTATTTATTAAATCTTCTAATGTTTTTAATGCTAAAGCACTATTACATAATTTAATTTCTTGTTTTATTTTTACAATTAATTTTTTAACTGTTGCCATTATTTTTCCTCCCAACCATTTGCTTTAAATGTTTCTTCTAAATTAATATTATAAATAATGCAATATTCTTCATCTTTTAAATAATATTCAATCAAATCTATATCATCAGTTAATCAACCATAGTTATTTTGTCAAAACAAAATATATTTATAATAACTGTCACATTTATAATAAATATCACAAAAACATTCAATTTCATCTCCGCAATGTTTTTTATAAAGGAAATTAAATCACTTACTTTTATTCTTTGATATCGATCAAAAACTAATTTAAAATTACAATTATTTTTGTGTCATTCTATAATTGAATTAATTTCAATATTTAATCGTGAATATTATTCTTTTTCTTTTTCACAATTACAATCAAAAATTTACATATTAATACTTAATTGACAATTTTTAAAAATAGTAGTTTGATAATAATTAATTCCATCTGTTTTATTACAAACATTTTTAGAAATAATTTTATCAAAACTATCTTCTTTTCTAATTTCTATTGTTTTTCTTTTTTGTTGAATTAATTCAGAAAATTTATTTTTTATTTTCATTTAAGTTCACATATTTATTCCTTTCATTATTTTTATTTTTTTCATTAAAAAATTCTAAACAGCATTGTTTTCTATTTGTAAAATTATAAATATCTTTATTTGAATTAAAATAATATACTTCTGATGAATTAAACATTATTTTTTTACAAAAATAACAATTTCAATTTTCTCTGTCATTAGTTATTTTATTATCAAAATTAAATCTTAATTGTTCTATGTTTAATTTCATTTTTTCATCAAATATTTTCCTTTCTGTAAAAAAGCATAATATTCCCTTATTGGTTAATATTTTGATATTTAGTAAATAATTTATTTTAGTATTTAATTATTTCGCCGCCCGCTTCACTTCGGGGGTTAGCGGGGGCGGCAGGATATTTTGATATAATTTACCCCCATACGGAAATAAACAAAAAAAGTTTACCCAGTTATTAATTACGCTTCATCCATCCCTAGAAAACTTTATATAAAGAAAATAACCTTTTGGAGTTCCAACCCTTTTGTTTTTTTAGTGTCCGATATTGTTTTTTTCGGTTTAACAGCACTCTTTTTATGAAAACAAGCTAAAAAACACATGCTCTGACATTTCACAAGTGATTAATCTTGCCGAGAATTAAAGAAATAAATAGGATAATAATTCCAATCGCTTTCACACTTTCTTTAATGCTTCTTGCCATAGATGAGTTATTCATTTTTAAGCATCAAAATATTAAGTTTTAGATTGCATTATTCATCAGATAGTACCTTTATTAAAAATGATATTATTAGTTTTTAAACCGAAAAAATATAATAAATTACAGAAAGGAAATTATAAAAATTAACTAATTTGTTGGGAAAATATATTAATTTTAATTTTAAAGATACTATCTGATGAATAATGCAAATAAAAAAATCGCTCTAATAAGCGATTACTTTAATTTATATTTAATTACTTTATTTATAATTTTTACAAAATCTAAGCTTTTTTCCGACTACCAAATTTGATAAATTTAATCTCCTATAATTTCTATTTTAATTTAAAAATATTTTATAGGAATTTTAAAATAATTAGATTAGGTTATGCAAGAAGTCTATTAAAAAAAATAGCAAATTAACTAATTTTGTTATTAAATTACTTACATTAATTACAAGTTATTATGATATTAATGACAATATTGAATTTATGGCATTAGGTTATGGTACTCCTTTAATTAAAAATATTGCAAAATTTATTCAAGAATATTTCTCTAAAAATAAAGCACATTACACGATAGATAAATTTCATCTTACAAGTAGATTTAAAAAACTATATCCTTATCAAAGTAAAAACAAACAAAATAAAGAAACATATCATAAAGCAGTTGATTATTTTTTTAATGCTAGATATGAAAAATTATTAGAATGTTTAGAAAACAGCGCTTCTTTTATAAAAGAATCAAAAATGAAATTATTAAAAGAGACAATTAGATTAATTAAAAATAACAAAGAAGGTGTCAGAAATCAAACATTATGAAATAATAGACTTCTTGCATAACCCATTAAAATAATTTCAAATATTTGTAAAAAGGGGTTAATATAAAATTATAATTTTAATTAATTATGTCTTTTATTTAAAAATTTAATATTTTGCCACAACGAAAAATTATTTTATTATTCAAATTCGTTAATTTTAAATAAATCTTTTATGATAACTATAATAATTGTAAATTATAAATTGAAGCAATTAAATTAAATCTTAAACTAAATCGTTTTCTACGATTTCTATATTTTTCTGTAATAATTTTAAATTTTTTAAGAATAGCAAAAATATTTTCAATAATAATTCTTATTTTTGAAACTAGTCTATTATGTTGTTTTTGTTCTTTATTTAAATGTTTTTTCTTAGTTTTCTTTGTGGGCATTATAATATTATTGTGAATTTTTTGTATTCCTTGATAACCACTATCAACTATTAATTTGGTATTTTTTAAAATTGCGATTTTTGATTCTTTAAATAAAGCATAATCATGTTTTTTTCCAAGCGAAAAACTTGTTGCAATAATTTTTTTGGTTTCTTGTTCGATAATTACTTGTGTTTTAATAGTGTGTTTTTTCTTTTTACCAGAATAAGATTGTTTTTGTCTTTTTTTGGGCGTTGGATTGGGGTTTCGGTAGCATCAATAATAATAGTTTTATCATTAAAATAATCATTTATTAGTGATTTTTTACCAGCGAGTTGTTGAAAATCAGGGTGTTTAATAGACTTCTTGCATAACCCATTAAAATAATTTCAAATATTTGTAAAAAGGGGTTAATATAAAATTATAATTTTAATTAATTATGTCTTTTATTTAAAAATTTAATATTTTGCCACAACGAAAAATTATTTTATTATTCAAATTTGTTAATTTTAAATAAATCTTTTATGATAACTATAATAATTGTAAATTATAAATTGAAGCAATTAAATTAAATCTTAAACTAAATCGTTTTCTACGATTTCTATATTTTTCTGTAATAATTTTAAATTTTTTAAGAATAGCAAAAATATTTTCAATAATAATTCTTATTTTTGAAACTAGTCTATTATGTTGTTTTTGTTCTTTATTTAAATGTTTTTTCTTAGTTTTCTTTGTGGGCATTATAACATTATTGTGAATTTTTTGTATTCCTTGATAACCACTATCAACTATTAATTTGGTATTTTTTAAAATTGCGATTTTTGATTCTTTAAATAAAGCATAATCATGTTTTTTTCCAAGCGAAAAACTTGTTGCAATAATTTTTTTGGTTTCTTGTTCGATAATTACTTGTGTTTTAATAGTGTGTTTTTTCTTTTTACCAGAATAAGATTGTTTTTGTCTTTTTTTGGGCGTTGGATTGGGGTTTCGGTAGCATCAATAATAATAGTTTTATCATTAAAATAATCATTTATTAGTGCTTTTTACCAGCAACTTGCTGAAAATCAGGGTGTTTAATTAAAATATCTTCAATTCACTTGATATTGCGATAACAATTAGCTTCACTAATTCCGAAATTTTTTCCAAGATGAAAATAAGTTCGATATTCTCGTCAATACGATAAAGTCATCAATAATCGATTTTCTAGTAACAATTTATTAGTTTTGCCGCCTTTTTTAAATTTTTCTATTTCAGCTACTTGTAAAATATTTAACATTTTATTAAAAATATCTTGTTTTATTCCTGTTAATCTTAATCATTCTTTATCATTAATATTTTTAAATTCATCAAATTTCATAATTTAATATCCTCATAAATTATATTTTATAATAATATTTTAATAATAAAACCAGGTATCGCAAGAAGTCTAATTAAAATATCTTCAATTCACTTGATATTGCGATAACAATTAGCTTCACTAATTCCGAAATTTTTTCCAAGATGAAAATAAGTTCGATATTCTCGTCAATACGATAAAGTCATCAATAATCGATTTTCTAGTGATAATTTATTAGCTTTGCCGCCTTTTTTAAATTTTTCTATTTCAGCTACTTGTAAAATATTTAACATTTTATTAAAAATATCTTGTTTTATTCCTGTTAATCTTAATCATTCTTTATCATTAATATTTTTAAATTCATCAAATTTCATAATTTAATATCCTCATAAATTATATTTTATAATAATATTTTAATAATAAAACCAGGTATCGCAAGAAGTCTAATAAAGTTTCATTATTAGCCTGCTTTGTAAAATCAAATATTAATTTATCAGATAAAATCTTTTTACCTGTAACTTGTCTTCCAACATCTTCTAAGTTATTAGCACTTATTACACCTAATTTTTCAAGTAATTTAGTTTCTTTTGCTAATTTTAAAATTCTAGTTGTTCGTTCTGCGCGCGTTAATTTTCCAATATCATCAATTGCTGGTAACAAATTTAAGGCGGTACTTTTTGCTGTTACTTCTGATGTTAATTTATCGTATATTTGATTTACAGCAAAATCGGTTGATGCTTCTACTCCAAACGAGATAAATGCTGCGGTGAAATTAGATAAACCAGCTCCAAGGCCAACAGCCGAAGCAATACCACCAGTTAAAACTGATAAAACAAGGGCTAAAACTTGAATTCCTAAAAATTATAATAACTGTAAACCAAAACTTTTTTCTTGTTGTTGGATTGACAATCTAGTTGGATTTTTTTAACAGCATAAATAAGGGTTGTTTTAGATGTTCCAATTGGCATATCTATCAAACGAAAAAGTACTATTTTTTAGTACTTAAGAATTTTTAATTTTAACATCAATCGGATTTGTTTGACCAGTAGCATTGTTTTTGCCTTCAATTTGAACTTCAACAGTTTTATCATTTGTAATATTAATTGGTCAATCTTCTCCTTTACTTTCAATAAAGTAATCAAAATCACTTTCAGTTAAAGAACTATCTACGGCTTTTACCGCTTGTAAAACAACATCTTTAAATTGTGGTTTTAGCTGTTCTGCTGTCGCCTTTGTTTGGTCCACAACATGAATAGTTGGTTTATTTAATTTATTAATTTTACTAATATCAATTTTTGTAACAATATGTTTAATAATTCCCTTGGGTTCAACTACTGCTCCACCTAAATATAAAACTCTTTCCATAATTAAAGTATTACCCATTCCAGTACCTAACGCAGCAGCACCAACCCTTAATAAAGTATGGTCTTTTTTGCGTAAAATAATAGGGTCATATTTTTTGCTAAATTTAAAGGCAATTGCATTAACACCTTCTGGCAATAAACTAATTGTTCCTTCTGAACCATTTTTATTAATAATTGGTAATTTTTTAGGAACCATATAATATGTTGTTCCTTCAACAGTTTTCATTGCTCCACTTGTTGCAATTACGCTATTTATTTGGTCGTTTGCTCCAAGTTGTAACTGTAATTTATTACGAATTCCACGAATAAAATCAGCTGAATCCAAGACAACTGTTTCTGATGGGGTAAAACCATTTTCATATATTTTATCCATAATTTCATCATGTATTTGTAAAACATTTGTATCATTTGCTTTTTGTCCTTGAATAGCTGTAACCATTCCTTTATTAATAATTTCTAAAATTTTATTGCGTTTATAAGCAACCTCAGTATCCATTGCTTGCTCAATATCAGCAGCCCAAAGATTAGGATTAAAATCAATTTCTACAGGGTCTAATTTAAGAGCAAAAGTTAAAATGGTATCTAATTCAACAATTCCATCTTCAAATTGCACTGTTGAATATTTTAGCAGGTTATTATCAGTATTAAATACTTGACCGTTCGCTCCCAAACCTTCATTGTATTTAATATTTTTCTTTCTTTTATATTTTAAACCAAACTTATTCGCTTATTTTCACGCAAATAAAGCCTCTCAACTAAATTTTTGTTGATAGGTTTGTAAATATCATTGTTCAAATGTTTCTTGGTCTCGTTTTGTTGCTTGATTAGCAATATCTCCGAAAATTATTTGTGGGTTTTGTGCCATAATTTATTTCCTTCTTTCTATTTATTAAATACATTGTCTGTATCTAAAATATTGTTTTCTTTGTTTTCTACTTTTGGTACACCACCAGTGTTAACTGTTTGTACCTTAATTAATTCATAATAAGCGCTTTGCAATTGTGTTTTAATGATTTCAATATCATCAGTAATATCATAAGACTTTGATAAAACATTTTTAAATTCTTCATTATCAGTTAAAGAATTAATAAAGTCAATTAATTCAATTTGTTTTAATTGAATGTTTTGTTGTTCAATTTGTGAAGTTAATTCAGTATTTTTTGTTTGTAGTTCGTTGATTTGCTGATTACTATTTTCTAAATTACTTGGATTAAATTCTTCAACTTCAGAAGTATTTTCTAAAATAATTTCTGCTGTTTTAATATCAAAAATACCATCTTCATTTTTAATAGTTTCATTATTTTCATCAATAAGAACATATTTTACATTTTTTACTGCCATTGTTTTTCCTCCTATTTTTTAATATTTGTATTTGTTCTTGTTCTAATCGCTTTTTGGATAATTTAAAAACTATCGACTCGAAAAGATAAAAAATAGCGTTTAGATTTTATATTTAACTGATTAAATATTGAGTTTTTAACTTTTATCTCATCACCTTTTATTAATTTCAAAAACTCAGTTAAAACAGATGAGTTATATATTGATAATGTTGAGTAATTTAATCCTTCTCCCTGACATTTAGCTGAACAAGCATCAACTTCAACACCACCAGCAACCAGTGCATTAATTTTAGTTTTAATCGGATTTTCATGTAATCTAACAGTTAATTCTAACTTATTAACTCTTTTATTTTTTGTTTTTGTCTTATTAGTAGTGATTGTTTTTTTAGATAAATTACTTTTTGTTTTTACCATTATTTATCACTTCCTTTTTTAAAAAATATTGCAAATGTTTTCAAGCATCTAATTCATGCTCTGTAATTTTAATATTTCCTTTATAAACATAATTTTTCTTAACAACTGGCGATTGTAAAACATAATTTAAATTAAATAGATATTTGCATAAAACTTTTAAACCACCAATGAATTTAGGGGTAGATAATGGATTTTTTATTTTTAAACCTTTGTGAAGTTGATAATCTTCAATTATTACAATAACTTTATTTAAATAATAACAAATTTTATTTTTAAATTGATTTAATATTAAATACATATTATTTATTGCTTCTTCTTCATTTTTGGAATTAAAAGTAATATTATTAATTATTTTCTTTTGCAAAACATTATAGATAATAATACCGGTTTGTCCAATTCCGGCAGGGTCAATTGCAATAATATATTTTAATTTATTAGTTTTATTTTTTTCTCAATTTGTAATATCTTTCAACCATCTTTATCCAAATCTAAAATATCATTAATTTTGTAATGTTGCATATATGAATTAATAACATCTCATTTATATTCAAATAAATTTAAATACATTTTTGCTCATTATAAACATTGTAAATCATAATGATTTTTATGGTGCGAAATACGACAATCAACGGACTTACAATTAACTCAATCAAATGATGTTGTTATTTCATTTCAAGTTTTATTGATATATTTACTTTTATATTCTTGCATAATATTTTTTTCCTTTCTTTTTATTTATATTTTTTAAATAAACAGAAAAATTCTTTGTTGGTTAATATTTTGATATTTAGTAAATAATGTATTGTATTTTAGTATTTATTTATTTCGCCGCCCGCTTCACCTCGGGAGTGAGTGGGGGCGGTAAGGTTATTTAGACAGAGTTTATCCCCCTACGGAAGTAAAAAAAGTTTACCCAGTTATTAATTACGCTTCATCCATCCCTAGACAACTTTATATAAAGAAAATAACCTTTTGGAGCTCCAACCCTCTTGTTTTTTTAGTGTCCGATATTGTTTTTTCAGTTTAACAACACTCTTTTTATGAAAACAAGCCAAAAAACACATGCTCTGACATTTCGCAAGTGATTAATTTTGCCGAGAATTAAAAAAATAAATAGGAGTAGTAAATCCAATCGCTTTCACACTTTCTTTAAGGCTTCGTGCCATAGATGAGTTATCCATCTTTAAGCATCAAAATATTAAGTTTTAAATGTTGCATTATTCATCGGATAATACCTTTATTTGAAAGGAAATTTATAAAAAAATATCGTTTATTTTGTGTAGGGAAAACATAATAACATCTGTTTTTATGATAAAAGTTCTAAATTTAAAGATGCTATCCGATGAATAATGCAAATAAATTTATGTTTTTAATATAAAAATAAAAAAACAATCTCACAAGAATTGTTTTTTGCCGGTTCATCGTACAGAACGCCAAATATTAAAAATTAATTCTATTCAGAATAAAATAAAACCGAATTATTTTAAATAAGGTCCTCTAAGATTCCCAAATATCTTAAAACGAGATTTTGTTAAATCTGAACCAAACAAAAAATGAGTAACAGATATAACATATTTAACTATTAATAATGGCGTGGCATATTTATCAATTATCCGTGACTTATTCAATGGTGAAATAATAGATTGAAAATTATCAAATCATGCTAATGTTAATTTGAGTTTTAAGAATTTAGTATCAGCCTGAAATTATGCAGGACGTCCCAAAAAATTAATTATTCATTCAGATCAAGGCTATGCATATATATCGCCGCAATGAAAAGAATTGTCTGAAAAAATTAGAATTATTATTTCGATGTCTCGCCGTGGTAATTCACGAGATAATGGTGCTTGTGAAACTTTATTCAGTTCATTTAAAAATGAATGTTTTTTCTTATATAAACGAAACAGTCTTAATTTTAGTAATATTATGAATATTGTTTCAAATTATGTTGATTTCTATAATTTTGTCAGACCTAGAGTTAAAAAAAGAAAAACTCCATTTGTTTTTCAAATGGAGTTTCAAAATAAAAATGTCTCTTTTTTCTGTCAATTTTAATCGACATTGCCACTTAGTCGTATTTTTTATATTAATTTATTATCTTGTAAAATGGCAACTAATCCTTTAAAAAGTAAATCTTTATCATAGTGGTAATTAACTAATTTTTTAATGTAAAAAGCATTACCTCCTGTTAAAATTACTTGTGGTTTTATTGCTTCAGTTGCCAGTTGGTTAACAAAAGCAGTAATTGCTAATAAATGACCATTGACTAATCCAATATTGATTGCTTGTCTAGTATTTTTTCCTAAAGTCGCATTGTCATAAGAAAAATCAAATTTTTGTAATAATTGTGCCCTTTCAAATAAAGCTTCTGCTGCTGTTTCTAAGCCTGGCATAATAATTGTTCCTAATAGAATTCCTTGTTTTAGTAATGAAATTGTTGTTGCTGTTCCCATATTAACTAAAATAACATCTTTTTTAGGAAATAAAACTAATGTTGCATATGAACCAACAATTAAATCAGCACCAAGATTGTGAAGATTAGGAATGTCTGTTTTTAATCACTCAGTAAACAAATTTTTTTTAACTTGATAAAAAGGAATTTTTAAATCTGCAGCTAATTGGTAAAATAAATCATCTCACATTGGCCGAACAGAAGATAAAGCTAATAATGTAATATCTGTTAAAACTAATTTTATTATACTTAAATCAGTTATTATTTTTTGCCGAAAATTCTTTTCATCAACTAATTCGCGACTAGACATTGTTAAAAAAACAATAATCTTTTTTTGAGAATTAAGAATTGCAAATTTAATTGCTGTATTACCAATATCAACTAATAATTTCATTACTGTGTTCGCTCCTTTATTAATTCACTAATTGCTGCTAAAATTTCTTTTGCAATAATAATTTTTTTTTGACTAGTAATTTGTTGATGACCTTTTTTTGTTAACAAAATGATTTCATTTTGATCAGTACCCGTAACATTAATTTGATTGATAATAATTAAATCTAAATTTTTTGCAATTAACTTTTGAAGAGCATAATCTAAATCAAAATTATTTTGAGCACTAAAACCAACTAAAATTTGGCGCTGTTTTAACTTACCTAATTCAGACAAGACATCAACATTAGGAAGTAATGATACAGCAAGTTGAGGATTTTTTCGCTTACTAATTTTTCCTTTAATAGGAACCGCAACTTGATAATCATTTAAACCAGCACAAGCAATAATAATGTCTTGTTCTTTATACGTTTTTAACATTGCTGTTAACATTTCATCATTTGTGTTTGCTTTAACATACTCATAATAAATTGGAAAATCACAATCACCAACAATTGTTGTTAAGTAACAGTTTGTTCATGTTAATACAGTGTGCAATGCATTTCCCATTTTCCCGCTCGAACTATTTGTCAAATAACGAATATCATCTAAATATGTTTTTGTTCGCCCAAAATTAAGCATAACTTTTTTATCTTTTCACAAGTTTTTTCAAACTAAAAATTGCTTTATTTCCTTTAGAACATCTTCTCATTCTCAGGCACGACCAATCCCAACCATATTGCAAGCAAGCATCCCTGAACGAGGTTCATAAATTTGATTCCCATCTGCTATTAATTGTGCTAAATTCCGTAAATTAGCTGGTGATAAATACATCTTGCTATTCATTGCAGGAAAAATCATTTTATAACTTTGCGTAGCACTATACACTAAACTCGCTAACGTATTTGTAAAACCATGAGCAATATGAGCAATAAAGTTTTGTGTTGCTGGGTAAACAACAAATAAATCAGCTTGCTCAGCAATTGCAATATGTTCTGATAAGTCTTTTTTATCATAATATTTTTTCATAAAAATTTCGGTTTTTGTTGTTGTTGGTCAATCCTTTAAAAATTTTAAAGCATCTTGTGTTAAAAGCAATTCAACATCATGTTCTTTCTTCAATGTTTCATATAAGTGAAGGCCCTTATGAGCAGAAATGCCTCCCGTAATAACTAAAATAATTTTTGCCATCTTAACACCTCACTCATTTTTATAATTATATAATTAAAAATCGATATATTAACATAAATATATCGATTTTTAATTATTACCTTGTTGTTTTCTTTGCAAAAAGGTCGCATGGAAAAAGAAGGATTTAAAGAAAATATATAGAAATTGAATAAAAATAATAAATTAAACCATTTACTAAAATAGTTTTTTTATTTTGTGTCCTGTAAGATGAAACGGCAAAAAACAATTCTTGTGAGATTGTTTTTTTATTTTTATATTAAAAAACATAAATTTATTTGCATTATTCATCGGATAGTATCTTTAAATTTAGAATTTTTATCATAAAAACATATATTATTCTGTTTTCCCTACACAAAATAAACGATGTTTTTATAAATTTACTTTTAAATAAAGGTATTATCCGATGAATAATGCAACCCCTAAAATTTAATATTTTTTGATGCTTAAAGATGGATAACCCATCTAGGGTACGAAGTCTTAAAGAAAGTGTGAAAGCGACTGGATTTATTCTCCTATTTATTTCTTTAATTTTCGGCAAGATTAATCACTTGCGAAATGTTAGAGCACGTGTTTTTGCTTGTTTTTATAAAAAGAGTCATGTTAAACCAAAAAAAACAATATTGGACACTAAAAAAACAAGAGGGTTGGAACTCCAAAAGGTTATTTTCTTTATATAAAGTTGTCTAGGGGTGGATGAATCGTAAATAACTGGGTAAATTTGTTTTACTTCCGTTGGGTAATAAACTCTGTTTAAATATAGAATTTTAGTATCGCCATCACTCACCCACAAAGTGAAGTGGATGCCAAATTAAGCTAATTAAATCAAAATACAAATATTCTTACTAAATATCAAAATATTAACCGACAAAGGAATTTTCTGTTTATTTAAAAAAATAAAAAGAAAGGAATAAAATATTATGCAAGAATATAAAATTAAATAGACTTCTTGCGATACCTGGTTTTATTATTAAAATATTATTATAAAATATAATTTATGAGGATATTAAATTATGAAATTTGATGAATTTAAAAATATTAATGATAAAGAATGATTAAGATTAACAGGAATAAAACAAGATATTTTTAATAAAATGTTAAATATTTTACAAGTAGCTGAAATAGAAAAATTTAAAAAAGGCGGCAAAGCTAATAAATTATCACTAGAAAATCGATTATTGATGACTTTATCGTATTGACGAGAATATCGAACTTATTTTCATCTTGTAAAAAATTTCGGAATTAGTGAAGCTAATTGTTATCGCAATATCAAGTGAATTGAAGATATTTTAATTAAACACCCTGATTTTCAGCAAGTTGCTGGTAAAAAAGTACTAATAAACGATTATTTTAATGATAAAACTATTATTATTGATGCTACCGAAACCCCAATCCAACGCCCAAAAAAAGACAAAAACAATCTTATTCTGGTAAAAAGAAAAAACACACTATTAAAACACAAGTAATTATCGAACAAGAAACCAAAAAAATTATTGCAACAAGTTTTTCGCTTGGAAAAAAACATGATTATGCTTTATTTAAAGAATCAAAAATCGCAATTTTAAAAAATACCAAATTAATAGTTGATAGTGGTTATCAAGGAATACAAAAAATTCATAATAATGTTATAATGCCCACAAAGAAAACTAAGAAAAAACATTTAAATAAAGAACAAAAACAACATAATAGACTAGTTTCAAAAATAAGAATTATTATTGAAAATATTTTTGCTATTCTTAAAAAATTTAAAATTATTACAGAAAAATATAGAAATCGTAGAAAACGATTTAGTTTAAGATTTAATTTAATTGCTTCAATTTATAATTTACAATTATTATAGTTATCATAAAAGATTTATTTAAAATTAACAAATTTGAATAATAAAATAATTTTTCGTTGTGACAAAATATTAAATTTTTAAATAAAAGACATAATTAATTAAAATTATAATTTTATATTAACCCCTTTTTACAAATATTTGAAATTATTTTAATGGGTTATGCAAGAAGTCTAATATACAAGATTATAATCCATATCAAGCACAAAAAGATTGTAAACAAAAACGTAAAAAATGCATTAAAAAACTACATAAATTTACAAAAGAGCAGTTAGATTTTATTAAAATAAGATTTAATAAATACCACGATACACCTGAACAATTAATTTATCGTTATTTCTTGGAGTTTGGTGTTAAATTTCCTGCTTGTGTTAAAACATTGTATAAATGAATTCGCTTAGGTGAATTTGGATTAAAAAAAGAAAATTTAATCCATCGTGGTAAAAAATACAAAACAAAAGGAAAACCTGATAATCGTGGTAAATTAACTAACTTTAAATCAATTTGAGATATTGAAAATAAATTTTCTAATGTTGGATGATTTGAAATGGATACTGTTGTAGGAAAAGACCATCAATCTAGTAATTTAGTTTTAGTAGAACAATCAAGTAAAAATTATTTTGTAATGAAATTAAAAAATAATACTGCTAATGAAGTTTTAGAAAAATTTAAAGATATTGTTAAAAATAATAATTTAATTAGGAAAATTAAGGTAGTAAGAAAAGGGTTGAGGTTTTGGTATAAAAAGTATTTTTTTAATGTTATTGATGAATTTAAAACACTAATAAATCAGGATTTTTAAAAATTTATCCAATTATTTTATTTATATTTTTTATAAAACCTCAACTTTTGTAATGCTATCAAAATTAAAGGAATAATAACTGATAGAGGAAAATAATTTAGTAAATGAAAAGAAATGGAAATATTTGCTGAAACACAAATTTATTTTTGTGACCCCGGTAAACCACAACAAAAACCATTAATTGAGTATATGAACGATTAATTTAGATATTTACTTTCTAAGGGAACTGATTTTAATAATATTAGTCAAAAAATGATAGACTGAGTAGTTAATGTTATAAATGATAAACTCCGACCATGTTTAAATTGACTAAGTGCAGAGACAATGTTTTTACAAAATTTTAAATAAATTTATTAGTTAAAATTTAATAAATTATTTTTAGTGTGCTTAAATATGAATAAAATAAGATAAAATTACAAAAATTTAATTTTTTCTGAAAAAGTTGTTGCAATTTATTAAAAATATTTTATTATTAACTTAACAAGATATAAATTTGCCGTTTATATCTCCACAGCGCCTTTTAATATAGCGATAGACTACTCATTTGTTAACTTTGATATTTTTATATTTTTCTAACAAAATCGTAATCATTGGGTACCAATAAACACCTTTAAATTTATTAAATATTTTAAGTATTATTTCTGCTAAAAAAAAATTATAGTTTTTATACATAGGTTTTCCTTGTTTAATCCATAAGTAATAACCTTGTCTAGTAATACCTAATTTTCTATATAGAAAATCAACAGAATAATCTGCTGATAATTTATTTACTGCGAGGAACTTTTCTTTAATAGTATTAGCCTCATACTTTTTTAATGCAAAATGTAATTTATCAACCTCTTATAATTCAGAACGTGACATTTTTTTGACATCATTTGAGTCAATTGTTAAAATACTAATTCTTCTTTTTGTCTTTTTTTTACTTTGAGATCCACGACCTCATTATAGGTTATCAAAATTGTTTTGTGCCTCTAGACGTCATCTATGTATGGTAGATTTGGCTATGTTATATTTTTGAACTGTTAGTTTAATGCCATTTAACTCAGCAAATGTTAAAATTTCTAGTTTTTCATTTTTGTTTCATTGTTTTGCCATAAGAAAAGAACATCCTTTCAATAAAATTATATAACAGAAAATGTTTGTCTCTTTTTTCTGTCAATTTTATTTTAGATGTTCAAAGTCCTATTTTTTATATTTTTTGAGATATTTTATAGGAATTTTAAAAGTAATTTAGGTATTTAATACATTTATCTGTGTTCGTTGCTTTATTTTATTAAAAAATAAAGATTACCTAACATGTTTAATTTTCTTATTTTGATTTACTTATTTGTTTACTTAAGACATTTTTAATAATAACATACATTTTTGAAATTACAAGATTTTAAAAGTAATTTTTTTGTTTTAGACAAATAAAAAAATTAATTGAAGAAAAATAAACAGCCTATAAGAAACTTCAATTAATTTTTAAAAACGTATGAAAAACAAACTTTAAGATTATTTTAGATTTAAATATTGTCACAAAATATAAATTTAGCACAAAAGGAAAGGCTAGAATAATTTAAGAAAGATACAAATGTAACAATATTTATTTTTCATACATAAACATCATAAACTATATTTTTCTAATAATCAATTAATTTTGTAAAAAATACGATAAAAATAATGTAATTTTTTAATCAGTTTTAGGAATATATTAAAAAGTGATATAATATTTCAGGAAGTGGGGTGGTTATTATGCATGACGGTATTTTTTTAATCAATAAACCAACAAGAAAAACAAGTAATCAGGTTATTCAAGAAATTAAACAAAAATTGCAAATAAATAAAATTGGTCACGCAGGAACATTAGATCCACTAGCAACAGGATTGTTAGTTGTTTTAGTTAATAATGCTACGAAAATGAGTGAATATTTGCTAACAGCAGATAAAGCGTATGATGTTGAAATGCGATTATTTGTTGAGACAGATACTGGTGATATTACTGGGAATGTGCTTAATGAAACAGCGCCATTTAAGATTCAAAAGAAAATATTAAAAAAAATCTTTAATGAATTTAATGGATTTATTTATGAGCAATATCCGCCAAAATATTCTGCTATTAAAGTTAATGGTAAAAAACTTTACGAGTATGCACGCCAAGATAAAGAAGTAAAAATTAAACCACGAACTGTTACAATTAAGGCAATTAAATTAAAAAAATATGATGTACATAATCATACAATTAAATTTAGTGTGTTATGTACTAAAGGAACATATATTAGAAGTTTAGTACATGATATTGCGGCAAAATTAAATACTATTGCTACTGTTACAGCTTTATGCCGTACGCAATCAGGAAATTTTATGCTATCTAAAGCAATTAACCCTGAAGCAGTAAATTTTAATGAGTTAATATCGATGTATAATGCTTTATTTATTAATAATCAACAATTATTACTTTATCATCATGATGAAGAAATTAGGCAAGGAAAACCTATTGTTATTATTAATCATACTGACCCAATTATTTTTATTATTGATAAAAATAAAAATGTTTTAGCAATTTATAAACATATTGGAAAACATGTTTATGCTTGCCAACGTGGACTATGAGGATATATTGAACCTAAAAACCAAGATGACAGAGAGAAGGATGATCATTATTAATGAAAAATTTAGTATGAAATAAGCCCAGTGATAAGAAACCAAAAGTTGCTTGCTTAGGTTTGTTTGATGGTTTTCATCAAGGTCATTTAAAATTAATTACACGTTTAATGGAGATTAAAAAACAGTATAACCTTGCAATATTATTTTTTACTATGTCACAAAGTGTTGGTGATTTTTTACAACAAACAAATACAAAAATAGTAGATAATCATTCAAAACAACAAATTGTTGAAAAATTAGGATTTGATTATTATTTAGAAGTGCCGCTTAGTACTACATTTATAAATTTATCTGCACAACAATTTTTAACAATTTTAAAAAAAAAATTTAATGTTACAAAAATTGTAATTGGCTCTGATTTTCGGTTTGGAAAAAATCGTGAAGGGGATTTTAATGATATTATTACTTTTTTTGGTCAAGAAAATGTTTATTTAATTACTCGCCAAGATAATTTGTTTTCTTCAACAACAATTCGAAATTTTTTATTAAAATATGATTTAGTGTCAGCAAATAAATTATTGTATGAAGATTATAATTTACGCGGAGAAGTAAAACCAGGAAAACAATTAGGACGAACAATTAATTTTCCAACGGCAAATATTTATTTGCCACAAAAAGTAATTTTACCCCATAGTGTTTATATAACAGAAACATTAGCACAAGGCAAACTTTATCCTTCAATGACATCTTATCGGTTATTTGAAGGGAAAGAAGTTGCTGAAACATATTTGCTAAATGTTAATTTTGATTTATATGGTCAGGAAATCATTGTTTATTTTAAAAAATATCTTCGAGAAAATATTAAAATTAATAATTTAGCAGAATTAGTTACGCTTTTAGAACAAGATTTAGTTAATACCCTTGCTTTTTTTTCTAAAAAAGCATAATATTAATAAGGTTGTTATTTCGTTGATTTAAGATAACCCTTTCTTAAATTCTTTGTTTTAACATAATAAGCCACTAAATGAAGGGAGAAAACAGTAATGGTTTCAAAAGAAAAAAAAGCAGAATTAGTCACAAAGTTTGGTCAAAATGCCAAAGATACTGGTTCAACAAAAGTTCAAATTGCAATCTTAACAGAAGATATTAATAATTTAACCGAACACTTAAAAATACATCGAAAAGATATTGTATCAAGAAGAAGTTTATTGCAAAAAGTAGCACAAAGAAAACACTTGCTTGCATATTTAACCAAAACTGATTTTAATGAATATAAAGCAATCATTGAAACATTAGGAATTAGAAAATAAAGTTTAAGGTTTTTAACCTTTTTTAAAATTTTAATATGGAGTTTAATTAAATAAATTAATAATTTATTTAATTGCAACAATTACTATTATTTTAGTTAATAAATTTGTTATTGTTATTGTGCATTTAATTTACATTTAAAAAAAATTATTTTACTTAATGTGTATACTGTAAAAATAAATCATAAAAAATTAATGAAATTATAACAAATTAAAAATAAAAATCAATAATTACAAAAAATAACTAAATAAAAATATTATTTTTGCACAGTTTCAAATAACTGAGAATTATTTTTTTAATTTAAAATGCTTTTTAATTCAAATTTAATTGGAGGCATTTTTAATTTTAAAACCCTTCTATAATTATTATGCTCAACAATATAATTATCTACCATATTTTTTGGCTCATTAAAATTTTTGTATTTTGTTATATTTTTATTTTCTGTTTTTAAAATTGAAAACCAATTTTCAATAAGTGAATTATCTAAACAATTTCCACGTCGATACATACTTATAGTTATTCCATAATCTCTTAATAAATCAAAATATGAATGTGAAGTAAAATGAATGCTTTGATCAGAATTAATTATTAATTGACCAGGTTTAATTTTTCGATTAATTAAGCTTTGTTTTAAACAATTAATTACTCAATTTACTGTTAGCCTTACTGTTAGTGATTACCCAACAATTGCATTACTAAATAAGTCTTTAATAGCAAATAAATATACTGATTCTGAATATATTTTAATTATTGTAACATCAATTGATCATTTTTGATTCATTTGATTAGAATGAAAATTACTTTTAAGTAAATAGGGGTGTTTTTTATGTTCATATAACATATTATTAAAATGTTTAATTCGTTTTTTATGTTTAATTCTAACTTCAGAACATATTTATAATATCTTCATATAACGATATACATTACTTGCTGATATTTTTATTTTTTGTTCTTCCAAATCAATTTTTATTTGTCGATGACCTTTATTTTTATTGTTTTTTTAAATTATTTTAATTATTTCTAATATATTGTAATCAATTTTTCATTCATATTTTTCATGAATATTTTTATATTTATTTCATGTATCATATGAAATGCATAATATTTTTAAAAATCATCTTAATGGTAAGATTGAGTTGTTATTTAATTCGTTTTTAATAAAATCAATTTTTTTTAATATTCATCTTTGTTTTTGTTTTTGGAAGAGATTCAAGCTTTTTTAAAATATTAGACTTCTTGCATAACCCATTAAAATAATTTCAAATATTTGTAAAAAGGGGTTAATATAAAATTATAATTTTAATTAATTATGTCCTTTATTTAAAAATTTAATATTTTGCCACAACGAAAAATTATTTTATTATTCAAATTAGTTAATTTTAAATAAATTTTTTATGATAACTATAATAATTGTAAATTATAAATTGAAGCAATTAAATTAAATCTTAAACTAAATCGTTTTCTACGATTTCTATATTTTTCTGTAATAATTTTAAATTTTTTAAGAATAGCAAAAATATTTTCAATAATAATTCTTATTTTTGAAACTAGTCTATTATGTTGTTTTTGTTCTTTATTTAAATGTTTTTTCTTAGTTTTCTTTGTGGGCATTATAACATTATTGTGAATTTTTTGTATTCCTTGATAACCACTATCAACTATTAATTTGGTATTTTTTAAAATTGCGATTTTTGATTCTTTAAATAAAGCATAATCGTGTTTTTTACCAAGTGAAAAACTTGTTGCAATAATTTTTTTGGTTTCTTGTTCGATAATTACTTGTGTTTTAATAGTGTGTTTTTTCTTTTTACCAGAATAAGATTGTTTTTGTCTTTTTTTGGGCGTTGGATTGGGGTTTCGGTAGCATCAATAATAATAGTTTTATCATTAAAATAATCATTTATTAGTGCTTTTTTACCAGCAACTTGCTGAAAATCAGGGTGTTTAATTAAAATATCTTCAATTCACTTGATATTGCGATAACAATTAGCTTCACTAATTCCGAAATTTTTTCCAAGATGAAAATAAGTTCGATATTCTCGTCAATACGATAAAGTCATCAATAATCGATTTTCTAGTGATAATTTATTAGCTTTGCCACCTTTTTTAAATTTTTCTATTTCAGCTACTTGTAAAATATCTAACATTTTATTAAAAATATCTTGTTTTATTCCTGTTAATCTTAATCATTCTTTATCATTAATATTTTTAAATTCATCAAATTTCATAATTTAATATCCTCATAAATTATATTTTATAATAATATTTTAATAATAAAACCAGGTATCGCAAGAAGTCTATTATTTTCTGCTTTTATTTGTTCATTTCCTTTTGTTAATAAATATATAGTTTCATCATGCGGATTGTTAAAAATTGGCATTTTTTAATAGACTTCTTGCATAACCCATTAAAATAATTTCAAATATTTGTAAAAAGGGGTTAATATAAAATTATAATTTTAATTAATTATGTCTTTTATTTAAAAATTTAATATTTTGCCACAACGAAAAATTATTTTATTATTCAAATTCGTTAATTTTAAATAAATCTTTTATGATAACTATAATAATTGTAAATTATAAATTGAAGCAATTAAATTAAATCTTAAACTAAATCGTTTTCTTCGATTACGATATTTTTCTGTAATAATTTTAAATTTTTTAAGAATAGCAAAAATATTTTCAATAATAATTCTTATTTTTGAAACTAGTCTATTATGTTGTTTTTGTTCTTTATTTAAATGTTTTTTCTTAGTTTTCTTTGTGGGCATTATAACATTATTGTGAATTTTTTGTATTCCTTGATAACCACTATCAACTATTAATTTGGTATTTTTTAAAATTGCGATTTTTGATTCTTTAAATAAAGCATAATCATGTTTTTTTCCAAGCGAAAAACTTGTTGCAATAATTTTTTTGGTTTCTTGTTCGATAATTACTTGTGTTTTAATAGTGTGTTTTTTCTTTTTACCAGAATAAGATTGTTTTTGTCTTTTTTTGGGCGTTGGATTGGGGTTTCGGTAACATCAATAATAATAGTTTTATCATTAAAATAATCATTTATTAGTGCTTTTTTACCAGCAACTTGCTGAAAATCAGGGTGTTTAATTAAAATATCTTCAATTCACTTGATATTGCGATAACAATTAGCTTCACTAATTACGAAATTTTTTCCAAGATGAAAATAAGTTCGATATTCTCGTCAATACGATAAAGTCATCAATAATCGATTTTCTAGTGATAATTTATTAGCTTTGCCACCTTTTTTAAATTTTTCTATTTCAGCTACTTGTAAAATATCTAACATTTTATTAAAAATATCTTGTTTTATTCCTGTTAATCTTAATCATTCTTTATCATTAATATTTTTAAATTCATCAAATTTCATAATTTAATATCCTCATAAATTATATTTTATAATAATATTTTAATAATAAAACCAGGTGTCGCAAGAAGTCTAATAAATTCATTTTTTGTTGTGGCAAAATATTAAATTTTTAAATAAAAAACATAATTAATTAAAATTATATTTTTATATTAGTGTCTTTTTACAAATATTTGCAATTTTTTAATAGGTTATGCAAGAAGTCTAATATATGTTCGTTTATCAAATTTTTTATCTTTATCGAAAACATTAATTCACCTAGAAATAGTTGCAGTACTTATTTCATATTATTTAGATATTAAAGATATTGATTTATTATATTCGTAATATTAGTTAATAATTTTAGTTTTAAATTCAATATCATGGTCTTTTAACCCTTTAGTTTTACCCCTTTCCATATAAAAAATGTTTCTCCTAACTTTATATATTTAATAACCTAGAAAGGTTTTTTATTTCATATTATCAGTTAAAAGAAACATTGTAAAAAATATTATTTTTAATATTTATTTTCAGAATTATAAAAATAAGCACAACAAAAAATAAATTTTTACTAATCTTATACAAACAATAAATTTGGTAGTAAGAAAAAAGTTGAGGTTTTATAAAAAATATAAATAAAGTAATTAAATACAAATTAAAGTAATCGCTTATTAGAGCGATTTTTTTATTTGCATTATTCATCAGATAGTATTTTTAAAATTAAAAATTAACCTATTTTCTCCATCAATTAGTTAATTTTTATAATTTCCTTTCTGTGATTTATTATATTTTTTCGGTTTAACAAAAGTAAAAACAAAATTATCATCTCTAAAAATAATGTTTTAAATGTAATAAAATAATTTGACATTTATGATATTAATAATAATTTTATTAAATCAGTTTATAGTTTAAATTTATTATATAAACCAGGGCTTAATTTAATTTTAGATGAAAACGGTAATGTAAAAGTTAATGAATAATATAAAAAAGTCATTTTAATAAATGACTTTTTTATATTTCTAAAGTAATTAATGATAATTTTTCATTGTTTTTATTAAATAATTGTATGTTGTTAATAACAATTTTTTCTTTTTCTGTAGAAATTATAATATCATAATTTCCATAACCCCATATTCAAGATATTTCAATTTCATTTAAAGCAAATAGTTTAACATCATAAGTTATTTTAATATTATCTTCAACTAAATCTTTAGTTATATTTATCCAAGCTGCTTTAGAATAAAGTAAATTATATCGTTGAGAAAAGTAATTTAAATAGTCTTCTAATTTGTCATTATAAATAATAGACTCCTTGCGTAACCTATTAAAAAACGATTACCGCAATAATTAAAAGAAAAATACCCAAAAGGAACTACTAAATTAACATTACCAACAGTTCAAAAATTAAATCAAATTAAAAAGTTTATTAATAATTTAAAAATTGGACATTTTAATTTTAATTTTGCTGGTGAAATTAATAATAAAAAATGGTATCGTGAACGCCGAAGTGATGTTAAAAATATTAATAATTTATATAAAACACCAGTTAAAAATATTTTTTACAAAACTAATCAAACTATTAAAAAAATTAAAAAATTACAAAGAAAAATTAATAGTTATAAGCCAAGTAATTTAAAAAATAAATATCGTAATCAATTAAGGGGTGTTTTATATGGAAAATAATTTAAGTAATTTGTTATTTATAAAAGTTGAAGATGTGAAATAAAGTAGACTTTGACAACCTATTAATGATAGAAAACAATCTGCTTATAATGATAATTTAATTTATAATGCTATTTTAAAAACTAGTTTATGAATGGATAAATTATCAGGTGGGACAATTTCAGATAAAATAAATAAAAAAGATTTATTTCCCTGAGTAAAAAAAGATAATACTGGTTTAATTCAATAGACTTCTTGCGTAACCTATTAAAAAATTGCAAATATTTGTAAAAAGACGCTAATAGAAAAATATAATTTTAGTTAATTATGTTTTTTATTTAAAAATTTAATATTTTGCCACAACAAAAAAATGAATTTATTAGACTTCTTGCATAACCCATTAAAATAATTTCAAATATTTGTAAAAAGGGGTTAATATAAAATTATAATTTTAATTAATTATGTTTTTTATTTAAAAATTTAATATTTTGCCACAACGAAAAATTATTTTATTATTCAAATTCGTTAATTTTAAATAAATAGACTTCTTGCATAACCCATTAAAATAATTTCAAATATTTGTAAAAAGGGGTTAATATAAAATTATAATTTTAATTAATTATGTCTTTTATTTAAAAATTTAATATTTTGCCACAACGAAAAATTATTTTATTATTCAAATTCGTTAATTTTAAATAAATCTTTTATGATAACTATAATAATTGTAAATTATAAATTGAAGCAATTAAATTAAATCTTAAACTAAATCGTTTTCTACGATTTCTATATTTTTCTGTAATAATTTTAAATTTTTTAAGAATAGCAAAAATATTTTCAATAATAATTCTTATTTTTGAAACTAGTCTATTATGTTGTTTTTGTTCTTTATTTAAATGTTTTTTCTTAGTTTTCTTTGTGGGCATTATAACATTATTGTGAATTTTTTGTATTCCTTGATAACCACTATCAACTATTAATTTGGTATTTTTTAAAATTGCGATTTTTGATTCTTTAAATAAAGCATAATCGTGTTTTTTACCAAGTGAAAAACTTGTTGCAATAATTTTTTTGGTTTCTTGTTCGATAATTACTTGTGTTTTAATAGTGTGTTTTTTCTTTTTACCAGAATAAGATTGTTTTTGTCTTTTTTTGGGCGTTGGATTGGGGTTTCGGTAACATCAATAATAATAGTTTTATCATTAAAATAATCATTTATTAGTGCTTTTTTACCAGCAACTTGCTGAAAATCAGGGTGTTTAATTAAAATATCTTCAATTCACTTGATATTGCGATAACAATTAGCTTCACTAATTCCGAAATTTTTTCCAAGATGAAAATAAGTTCGATATTCTCGTCAATACGATAAAGTCATCAATAATCGATTTTCTAGTGATAATTTATTAGCTTTGCCACCTTTTTTAAATTTTTCTATTTCAGCTACTTGTAAAATATCTAACATTTTATTAAAAATATCTTGTTTTATTCCTGTTAATCTTAATCATTCTTTATCATTAATATTTTTAAATTCATCAAATTTCATAATTTAATATCCTCATAAATTATATTTTATAATAATATTTTAATAATAAAACCAGGTATCGCAAGAAGTCTAATCTTATTCTGGTAAAAAGAAAAAACACACCATTAAAACACACGCAGTTATCGAACAAGAAACCAAAAAAATTATTGCACCAATTTTTTCGCTTGTAAAAAAACATTATTATGCTTTATTTAAAGAATCAAAAATCTCAATTTTAAAAAATACCAAATTAATAGTTGATAGTGGTTATCAAGGAATTCAAAAAATTCACAATAATGTTCTAATGCCTACAAAAAAACAAAGAAAAACCCTTTAAATAAAGTAAAAAAACAACGTAATAGAATAGTTTCAAAAATGAGAATTATTATTGAAAATATTTTTTTTATTCTTAAAAAATTTAAAATTATTACAGAAAAATATCGTAATCGAAGAAAACGATTTAGTTTAAGATTTAATTTAATTGCTTCAATTTATAATTTACATTTAGCATAGAAGATTTATTTAAAATTAAAGAATTTAAATAATAAATTCATTTTTTTGTTGTGGCAAAATATTAAATTTTTAAATAAAAAACATAATTAGACTTCTTGCGATACCTGGTTTTATTATTAAAATATTATTATAAAATATAATTTATGAGGATATTAAATTATGAAATTTGATGAATTTAAAAATATTAATGATAAAGAATGATTAAGATTAACAGGAATAAAACAAGATATTTTTAATAAAATGTTAGATATTTTACAAGTAGCTGAAATAGAAAAATTTAAAAAAGGTGGCAAAGCTAATAAATTATCACTAGAAAATCGATTATTGATGACTTTATCGTATTGACGAGAATATCGAACTTATTTTCATCTTGGAAAAAATTTCGGAATTAGTGAAGCTAATTGTTATCGCAATATCAAGTGAATTGAAGATATTTTAATTAAACACCCTGATTTTCAGCAAGTTGCTGGTAAAAAAGCACTAATAAATGATTATTTTAATGATAAAACTATTATTATTGATGCTACCGAAACCCCAATCCAACGCCCAAAAAAAGACAAAAAACAATCTTATTCTGGTAAAAAGAAAAAACACACTATTAAAACACAAGTAATTATCGAACAAGAAACCAAAAAAATTATTGCAACAAGTTTTTCACTTGGTAAAAAACACGATTATGCTTTATTTAAAGAATCAAAAATCGCAATTTTAAAAAATACCAAATTAATAGTTGATAGTGGTTATAAAGGAATACAAAAAATTCACAATAATGTTATAATGCCAACAAAGAAAACTAAGAAAAAACATTTAAATAAAGAACAAAAACAACATAATAGACTAGTTTCAAAAATAAGAATTATTATTGAAAATATTTTTGCTATTCTTAAAAAATTTAAAATTATTACAGAAAAATATATAAATAGTAGAAAACGATTTAGTTTAAGATTTAATTTAATTGCTTCAATTTATAATTTACAATTATTATAGTTATCATAAAAGATTTATTTAAAATTAACAAATTTGAATAATAAAATAATTTTTCGTTGTGGCAAAATATTAAATTTTTAAATAAAAGACATAATTAATTAAAATTATAATTTTATATTAACCCCTTTTTACAAATATTTGAAATTATTTTAATGGGTTATGCAAGAGGTCTATTAATTAAAATTATATTTTTCTATTAGTGTCTTTTTAAAAATATTTGCAATTTTTTAATAGGTTACGCAATAAGTCTAATACTTAAATTATCTTATCATGCAAATAAATTGTCTAATGTTTTTGTTAATAATTTGTATAATTCATTATCAAATTGATGGTCAACAACCGCCTGCTTAGAAATTTCACAAATTAATGTTGCTAATAAATAATCATCATATAATCATCATAATTTTGTGCTAATTTAATTCTTGTTTTTAATAAATTTCCTGTCTTTAATTTACTTAACTTATTATTATGATATGATAAAAATATTTCAAGTTCACTTGTTGCTAATAATTGTATTGCATACTAATTTTTTGATGTAATTTTTTGTACCCCAGGTGCAAAAAAACTAATTTTCTTAATTCTTGTGACAAAATCGTAATAATTGCACCGCTATCATCGCCGGGTCATTTATTCAATACGATTCCTGTTAATTTTTGAATCATTTTAATAACTTTCTTTGTTATAACCTAGACGGGCAATCATTGAAGGTTTATCCCGTCATTTATCCACTACTTTAACAAATAATTCTAAAAATATTTTTGTTCCTAAAATTTGTTCTAATTCTAAGCGGGCTTGCGTTCCAATTTGCTTAATTAAACGGCCTTGTTTCCCAATAATAATTCCTTTTTGCGAATCCCGTTCAACACAAATTGAAGCCACAATTTTTAATAAGTGTGGTTGGTCATCGATTTTATCAATTAAAATGGCAACACTATGCGGAATCTCATCTTCTGTTAACAACAAAATTTTTTCCCGAATAATTTCACGAATTAAAAACTTTTCTGGTTGATCGGTTAACATATAATCAGTATAATATTGTGGCCCTAGTGCTAAATGTGTTTTTAATAAAGTTAATAATGTTTCAATATTTTTATGTTTAACGGTTGAAACCGGAATGATAGCAGTAAACTGATTAATTTTTTCTCATTCAGAAATTTTTACTATTAAATTACCTTTGGAAACTAAATCAATTTTTGTTACAACTAAAACAATTGCAATTGCGCGCTCTTGTAGTGCTCTGATAATATAACGGTCATTATCACCAATGTGTTCATTTGCTGGAGCTAAAAATAAAATAACATCGGCTGCTTTTGTTGCTGATAAAGCAACTTTATTCATAAATTTTCCCATTTCATGATGAGCTTTATGAATGCCGGGGGTATCCATAAAAACAATTTGTGATTCTTGATCATTATAAATCCCTTGAATACGGTTTCGTGTTGTTTGTGCCTTTGCTGTTACAATTGCTACTTTATTATTTAAAATTGTATTTAATAATGTTGATTTGCCAACATTTGGTCGCCCCACAATTGCAACAAAACCTGATTTAATTGACATTTTCTTCACCTCTTAATTATTCTAATTATAAAGGAAAATATCAAAAAAGGAGTGTTGCAAAGATACGGGTTTTAATTAAAAACAAGATTATATCTGAACATTGCACAGTTTTAAATAACTGAGAATTATTTTTTTAATTTAAAATGCTTTTTAATTCAAATTGAATTGGAGTCATTTTTAATTTTAAAACCTTTCTATAATTATTATACTCAACAATATAATTATCTATCATATTTTTTAGCTCATCAAAATTTTTGTATTTTGTTATATTTTTATTTTCTGTTTTTAAAATTGAAAACCAATTTTCAATAGGTGAATTATCTAAACAATTTCCACGTCGAGACATACTTATAGTTACTACATAATCTCTTAACAAATCAAAATATGCATGTGCAGTAAAATGAATGCCTTGATCAGAATTAATTATTAATTGACCAGGTTTAATTTTTCGATTAATTAAGCTTTGTTTTAAACAATTAATTAATCAATTTACTGTTGGTCTTGCTGTTAGTGAGTATCAAACAATTGCATTACTAAATAATTCTTTAATAGCAAATAAATATACTGATTCTGAATATATTTTAATTATTGTAATATCAATTGATCATTTTTGGTTAATTTGATTAGAATGAAAATTACCTTTAAGTAAATAGGGGTATTTTTTATGTTCATATAACATATTATTAAAATGTTTAATTCGTTTTTTATGTTTAATTCTAACTTCAGAACATATTTGTAATATCTTCATATAACGATATACAGTACTTGCTGATATTTTTATTTTTTGTTATTCCAAATCAAGTTTTATTTGTCGATGACCTTTATTTTTATTGTTTTTTCAAATTATTTTAATTATTTCTAATATATTGTAATCAATTTTTCATTCATATTTTTCATGAATATTTTTATATTTATTTAATGTATCATATGAAATGCATAATATTTTTAAAAATCATCTTAATGGTAAGATTGAGTTGTTATTTAATTCGTTTTTAATAAAATCAATTTGTTTTCTAATATTCATCTTTGTTTTTGTTTTTGGAAGAGATTCAAGCTTTTTTAAAATATTATTTTTTGCTTTTATTTGTTCATTTTCTTTTGTTAATAAATATATAGTTTCATAATGCGGATTATTAAAAATTGGCATTTTTTTAATAGACTTCTTGCGATACCTGGTTTTATTATTAAAATATTATTATAAAATATAATTTATGAGGATATTAAATTATGAAATTTGATGAATTTAAAAATATTAATGATAAAGAATGATTAAGATTAACAGGAATAAAACAAGATATTTTTAATAAAATGTTAAATATTTTACAAGTAGCTGAAATAGAAAAATTTAAAAAAGGTGGCAAAGCTAATAAATTATCACTAGAAAATCGATTATTGATGACTTTATCGTATTGACGAGAATATCGAACTTATTTTCATCTTGGAAAAAATTTCGGAATTAGTGAAGCTAATTGTTATCGCAATATCAAGTGAATTGAAGATATTTTAATTAAACACCCTGATTTTCAGCAAGTTGCTGGTAAAAAAGCACTAATAAATGATTATTTTAATGATAAAACTATTATTATTGATGATACCGAAACCCCAATCCAACGCCCAAAAAAAGACAAAAACAATCTTATTCTGGTAAAAATAAAAAACACACTATTAAAACACAAGTAATTATCGAACAAGAAACCAAAAAAAATATTGCAACAAGTTTTTCACTTGGTAAAAAACACGATTATGCTTTATTTAAAGAATCAAAAATCGCAATTTTAAAAAATACCAAATTAATAGTTGATAGTGGTTATCAAGGAATACAAAAAATTCACAATAATGTTATAATGCCCACAAAGAAAACTAAGAAAAAACATTTAAATAAAGAACAAAAACAACATAATAGACTAGTTTCAAAAATAAGAATTATTATTGAAAATATTTTTGCTATTCTTAAAAAATTTAAAATTATTACAGAAAAATATAGAAATCGAAGAAAACGATTTAGTTTAAGATTTAATTTAATTGCTTCAATTTATAATTTACAATTATTATAGTTATCATAAAAGATTTATTTAAAATTAACGAATTTGAATAATAAAATAATTTTTCGTTGTGGCAAAATATTAAATTTTTAAATAAAAGACATAATTAATTAAAATTATAATTTTATATTAACCCCTTTTTACAAATATTTGAAATTATTTTAATGGGTTATGCAAGAAGTCTAATCTTTTATGATAACTATAATAATTGTAAATTATAAATTGAAGCAATTAAATTAAATCTTAAACTAAATCGTTTTCTTCGATTTCTATATTTTTCTGTAATAATTTTAAATTTTTTAAGAATAGCAAAAATATTTTCAATAATAATTCTTATTTTTGAAACTAGTCTATTATGTTGTTTTTGTTCTTTATTTAAATGTTTTTTCTTAGTTTTCTTTGTGGGCATTATAACATTATTGTGAATTTTTTGTATTCCTTGATAACCACTATCAACTATTAATTTGGTATTTTTTAAAATTGCGATTTTTGATTCTTTAAATAAAGCATAATCGTGTTTTTTACCAAGTGAAAAACTTGTTGCAATAATTTTTTTGGTTTATTGTTCGATAATTACTTGTGTTTTAATAGTGTGTTTTTTCTTTTTACCAGAATAAGATTGTTTTTGTCTTTTTTTGGGCGTTGGATTGGGGTTTCGGTATCATCAATAATAATAGTTTTATCATTAAAATAATCATTTATTAGTACTTTTTTACCAGCAACTTGCTGAAAATCAGGGTGTTTAATTAAAATATCTTCAATTCACTTGATATTGCGATAACAATTATCTTCACTAATTCCGAAATTTTTTCCAAGATGAAAATAAGTTCGATATTCTCGTCAATACGATAAAGTCATCAATAATCGATTTTCTAGTGATAATTTATTAGCTTTGCCACCTTTTTTAAATTTTTCTATTTCAGCTACTTGTAAAATATTTAACATTTTATTAAAAATATCTTGTTTTATTCCTGTTAATCTTAATCATTCTTTATCATTAATATTTTTAAATTCATCAAATTTCATAATTTAATATCCTCATAAATTATATTTTATAATAATATTTTAATAATAAAACCAGGTATCGCAAGAAGTCTATTGTTTCTAAATTAGAAACCTTAAAACCTTTATAAAAATCATTTCGTGCTAATTTACCAATTGTATATAATAAAGTTTCATTATTAGCCTGCTTTGTAAAATCAAATATTAATTTATCAGATAAAATCTTTTTACCTGTAACTTGTCTTCCAACATCTTCTAAGTTATTAGCAGTTATTACACCTAATTTTTCAAGTAATTTAGTTTCTTTTGCTAATTTTAAAATTCTAGTTGTTCGTGCTGCACGCGTTAATTTTCCAATACCACCAGTTAAAACTGATAAACCAAGGGCTAAAACTTGAATTCCTAAAAATTCTAATAACTGTAAACCAAAACTTTTTTCTTGTTGTTGGATTGACAATCTAGTTGGATTTTTTTTAACAGCATAAATAAGGGCTGTTTTAGATGTTCCAATTGGCATATCTATCAAACGAAAAAGCACTATTTTTTAGTACTTAAGAATTTTTAATTTTAACATCAATCGGATTTGTTTGACCAGTAGCATTGTTTTTACCTTCAATTTGAACTTCAACAGTTTTATCATTTGTAATATTAATTGGTCAATCTTCTCCTTTACTTTCGATAAAGTAATCAAAATCACTTTCAGTTAAAGAACTATCTACGGCTTTTACTGCTTGTAAAACAACATCTTTAAATTGTGGTTTTAGCTGTTCTGCTGTCACCTTTGTTGGGTCTACAACATGAATAGTTGGTTTATTTAATTTATTAATTTTACTAATATCAATTTTTGTAACAATATGTTTAATAATTCCCTTGGGTTCAACTACTGCTCCACCTAAATATAAAACTCTTTCCATAATTAAAGTATTACCCATTCCAGTACCTAACGCAGCAGCACAAACCCTTAATGGAGTATGGTCTTTTTTGCGTAAAATAATAGGGTCATATTTTTTTGCTAAATTTAAAGGCAATTGCATTAACACCTTCTGGTAATAAACTAATTGTTCCTTCTGAACCATCTTTATTAATAATTGGTAATTTTTTAGGAACCATATAATATGTTGTTCCTTCAACAGTTTTAATTGCTCCGCTTGTTGCAATTACGCTATTTATTTGGTCGTTTGCTCCAAGTTTTAACTGTAATTTATTACGAATTCCACGAATAAAATCAGCTGAACCCAAGACAACTGTTTCTGATGGGGTAAAACCATTTTCATATATTTTATCCATAATTTCATCATGTATTTGTAAAACATTTGTATCATTTTCTTTTTGTCCTTGAATAGTTGTAACTATTCCTTTATTAATAATTTCTAAAATTTTATTGCGTTTATAAGCAACCTCAGTATCCATTGCTTGCTCAATATCAGCAGCCCAAAGATTAGGATTAAAATCACTTTCTACAGGGTCTAATTTACGAGCAAAAGTTAAAATGGTATCTAATTCAACAATTCCATCTTCAAATTGCACTGTTGAATATTTTAGCAGGTTATCATCAGTATTAAATACTTGACCATTTGCTCCCAAAACTTCATTGTATTTAATATTTTTCTTTCTTTTATATGTTAAACCAAACTTATTCGCTTCTTTTCACGCAAATAAAGCTTCTCAACTAAATTTTTGTTGATAGGTTTGTAAATATCATTGTTCAAATGTTTCTTGGTCTCGTTTTGTTGCTTGATTAGCAATATCTCCGAAAATTCTTTGTGGGTTTTGTGCCATAATTTATTTCCTTCTTTCTATTTATTAAATACATTGTCTGTATCTAAAATATTGTTTTCTTTGTTTTCTACTTTTGGCACACCACCAGTGTTAACTGTTTGTACCTTAATTAATTCATAATAAACACTTTGCAATTGTATTTTAATGATTTCAATATCATCAGTAATATCACAAGACCTTGATAAAACATTTTTAAATTCTTCATTATCAGTTAAAGAATTAATAAAGTCAATTAATTCAATTTGTTTTAATTAGACTTCTTGCATAACCCATTAAAATAATTTCAAATATTTGTAAAAAGGGGTTAATATAAAATTATAATTTTAATTAATTATGTCTTTTATTTAAAAATTTAATATTTTGCCACAACGAAAAATTATTTTATTATTCAAATTCGTTAATTTTAAATAAATCTTTTATGATAACTATAATAATTGTAAATTATAAATTGAAGCAATTAAATTAAATCTTAAACTAAATCGTTTCCTTCGATTACGATATTTTTCTGTAATAATTTTAAATTTTTTAAGAATAGCAAAAATATTTTCAATAATAATTCTTATTTTTGAAACTAGTCTATTATGTTGTTTTTGTTCTTTATTTAAATGTTTTTTCTTAGTTTTCTTTGTGGGCATTATAACATTATTGTGAATTTTTTGTATTCCTTGATAACCACTATCAACTATTAATTTGGTATTTTTTAAAATTGCGATTTTTGATTCTTTAAATAAAGCATAATCGTGTTTTTTACCAAGCGAAAAACTTGTTGCAATAATTTTTTTGGTTTCTTGTTCGATAATTACTTGTGTTTTAATAGTGTGTTTTTTCTTTTTACCAGAATAAGATTGTTTTTGTCTTTTTTTGGGCGTTGGATTGGGGTTTCGGTAACATCAATAATAATAGTTTTATCATTAAAATAATCATTTATTAGTGCTTTTTTACCAGCAACTTGCTGAAAATCAGGGTGTTTAATTAAAATATCTTCAATTCACTTGATATTGCGATAACAATTAGATTCACTAATTCCGAAATTTTTTCCAAGATGAAAATAAGTTCGATATTCTCGTCAATACGATAAAGTCATCAATAATCGATTTTCTAGTGATAATTTATTAGCTTTGCCACCTTTTTTAAATTTTTCTATTTCAGCTACTTGTAAAATATCTAACATTTTATTAAAAATATCTTGTTTTATTCCTGTTAATCTTAATCATTCTTTATCATTAATATTTTTAAATTCATCAAATTTCATAATTTAATATCCTCATAAATTATATTTTATAATAATATTTTAATAATAAAACCAGGTATCGCAAGAAGTCTATTGAATGTTTTGTTGTTCAATTTGTGAAGTTAATTCAGTATTTTTTGTTTGTAGTTCGTTGATTTGCTGATTACTATTTTCTAAATTACTTGCATTAAATTCTTCAACTTCAGAAGTATTTTCTAAAATAATTTCTGCTGTTTTAATATCAAAAATACCATCTTTATTTTTAATAGGTTCATCATTTTCATCAATAAGAACATATTTTACATTTTTTACTGCCATTGTTTTTCCTCCTATTTTTTAATATTTGTATTTGTTCTTGTTCTAATCGCTTTTTGGATAATTTCAAAACTATCGACTATAAAAGATAAAAAATAGCGTTTAGATTTTATATTTAACTGATTAAATAGACTTCTTGCATAACCCATTAAAATAATTTCAAATATTTGTAAAAAAGGGTTAATATAAAACTATAATTTTAATTAATTATGTCTTTTATTTAAAAATTTAATATTTTGCCACAACGAAAAATTATTTTATTATTCAAATTTGTTAATTTTAAATAAATCTTTTATGATAACTATAATAATTGTAAATTATAAATTGAAGCAATTAAATTAAATCTTAAACTAAATCGTTTCCTTCGATTACGATATTTTTCTGTAATAATTTTAAATTTTTTAAGAATAGCAAAAATATTTTCAATAATAATTCTTATTTTTGAAACTAGTCTATTATGTTGTTTTTGTTCTTTATTTAAATGTTTTTTCTTAGTTTTCTTTGTGGGCATTATAACATTATTGTGAATTTTTTGTATTCCTTGATAACCACTATCAACTATTAATTTGGTATTTTTTAAAATTACGATTTTTGATTCTTTAAATAAAGCATAATCGTGTTTTTTACCAAGTGAAAAACTTGTTGCAATAATTTTTTTGGTTTCTTGTTCGATAATTACTTTTGTTTTAATAGTGTGTTTTTTTCTTTTTACCAGAATAAGATTGTTTTTGTCTTTTTTTGGGCGTTGGATTGGGGTTTCGGTAGCATCAATAATAATAGTTTTATAATTAAAATAATCATTTATTAGTGCTTTTTTACCAGCAACTTGCTGAAAATCAGGGTGTTTAATTAAAATATCTTCAATTCACTTGATATTGCGATAACAATTAGCTTCACTAATTCCGAAATTTTTTCCAAGATGAAAATAAGTTCTATATTCTCGTCAATACGATAAAGTCATCAATAATCGATTTTCTAGTGATAATTTATTAGCTTTGCCACCTTTTTTAAATTTTTCTATTTCAGCTACTTGTAAAATATCTAACATTTTATTAAAAATATCTTGTTTTATTCCTGTTAATCTTAATTATTCTTTATCATTAATATTTTTAAATTCATCAAATTTCATAATTTAATATCCTCATAAATTATATTTTATAATAATATTTTAATAATAAAACCAGGTATCGCAAGAAGTCTAATATTGAGCCTTTAACTTTTATCTCATTACCTTTTATTAATTTCAAAAACTCAGTTAAAACAGACGAGTTATATATTGATAATGTTGAGTAATTTAATCCTTCTCACTGACATTTAGCTGAACAAGCATCAACTTCAACACCACCAGCAACCAGTGCCTTAATTTTAGTTTTAATCTGATTTTCATGTAATCTAACAGTTAATTCTAACTTATTAACTCTTTTATTTTTTGTTTTTGTCTTATTAGTAGTGACTGTTGTTTTAGATAAATTACTTTTTGTTTTTACCATTATTTATCACTTCCTTTTTTAAAAAATATTGCAAATGTTTTCAAGCATCTAATTCATGCTCTGTCATTTTAACAGTTCCTTTATAAACATAATTTTTCTTAACAACTGGCGATTGTAAAACATAATTTAAATTAAATAGATATTTGCATAAAACTTTTAAACCACCAATGAATTTAGGGGTAGATAATGGATTTTTTATTTTTAAACCTTTGTGAAGTTTATAATATTCAATTATTACAATAACTTTATTTAAATAATAACAAATTTTATTTTTAAATTGATTTAATATTAAATACACATTATTTATTGCTTCTTCTTCATTTTTGGAATTAAAAGTAATATTATTAATTATTTTCTTTTGCAAAACATTATAGATAATAATGTCAGTTTGTCCAATTGCAGCATGGTCAATTGCAATAATATATTTTAATTTATTTGTTTTATTTTTTTCTCAATTTGTAATATCTTTCAACCATCTTTAGCCAAATCTAAAATATCATTAATTTTGTAATGTTGCATATATGAATTAATAACATCTCATTTATCTTCAAATAAATTTAAATACATTTTTGCTCATTCTAAACATTGTAAATCATAATGATTTTTATGGTGCGAAATACGACAATCAACGGACTTACAATTAACTCAATCAAATGATGTTGTTATTTCATTTCAAGTTTTATTGATATATTTACTTTTATATTCTTGCATAATATTTTTTTCCTTTCTTTTTATTTATATTTTTTAAATAAACAGAAAAATCCTTTGTTGGTTAATATTTTGATATTTAGTAAATAATGTATTGTATTTTAGTATTTATTTATTTCGCCGCCCGCTTCACTTCGGGAGTTAGTGGGGGGGGGGTAAGGTTATTTAGACATAGTTTATATCCCCCTACGGAAGTAAAAAAAGTTTACCCAGTTATTAATTACGCTTCGTCCATCCCTAGACAACTTTATATAAAGAAAATAACTTTTTGGATTTCCAACCCTCTTGTTTTTTTAGTGTCCGATATTGTTTTTTCAGTTTAACAACAATCTTTTTATGAAAACAAGCCAAAAAACACATGCTCTGACATTTCGCAAGTGATTAATCTTGCCAAGAATTAAATAAATAAATAGGAGAATAAATCCAGTCGCCTTAACACTTTATTTAAGACTTCGTGCCATAGATGGATTATCCATCTTTAAGCATCAAAAAATATTAAGTTTTAGGGGCTGTATTATTCATCGTATAATACCTTTATTTGAAAGGAAATTTATAAAAAAATATCGTTTATTTTGTGTAGGAAAAACATAATAACATCTGTTTTTATGATAAAAGTTCTAAATTTAAAGATACTATCCGATGAATAATGCAAATAAAGTTATGTTTTTAATATAAAAATAAAAAAACAATCTCACAATAATTTTTTTTGCCGGTTCATCGTACAGGACGCCTAAATGATTATTTTAATGATAAAACTATTATTATTGATGCTACCGAAACCCCAATCCAACGCCCAAAAAAAGACAAAAACAATCTTATTCTGGTAAAAAGAAAAAACACACCATTAAAACACAAGTAATTATCGAACAAGAAACCAAAAAAATTATTGCAACAAGTTTTTCGCTTGGAGAAAAACATGATTATGCTTTATTTAAAGAATGAAAAATCTCAATTTTAAAAAAATAATAAATTAATAGTTGATAGTGGTTATCAAGGAATTCAAAAAATTCACAATAATGTTCTAATACCTACAAAAAAAACAAAGAAAAACTATTTAAATAAAGTACAAAAACAACGTAATAGAATAGTTTAAAAAATGAGAATTATTATTGAAAATATTTTTGCTATTCTTAAAAAATTTAAAATTATTACAGAAAAATATCGTAATCGAAGAAAACGATTTAGTTTAAGATTTAATTTAATTGCTTCAATTTATAATTTGCAGTTAGCATAGAAGATTTATTTAAAATTAAAGAATTTAAACAATAAATTCATTTTTTGTTGTGGCAAAATATTAAATTTTTAAAGAAGAAACATAATTAATTAAAATTATATTTTTCTATTAGTGTCTTTTTACAAATATTTGCAATTTTTTAATAGGTTACGCAAGAAGTATAATATTCAATCTATAAAATAAATTGGCATAATAAAAAATAAAATTAATCATTCCCTCGCATTGTAATTTTTAATTAAATATATTGAAATTTATTGCGAAAAAAATATATCACAGTTAAATAATTGTCAATTCTAAAAATATATATTAAAAATATGAATATTTTTTTTTATTTTATTACAAAGTTGGCTATATTAATCCAAACCACAATTCAATTACCAACAAAAATAACACAAAACAACTTATACTAACATATAATATTATTCGGCAAGTTTTTTTGTATTTTGTTAACTCAATTTTTTTTCATTTTTTTAAATTTAATACCAAGAAACTTTAATAAACAACCAAACAAACCAATTACAGCAATTGTTACCATCATTCCTATTATTGTGTTTAACATAATTTACACTTCCTTTCTTTTTTATTTCTTATTTGTGGTAAATAACTTGTAAAGTATTCTTTTCAAAATTATCATATTTTTGTTTGTACAGTTTGTTTTGTTAATAACCAATATGCAAGTCCCTCCGCCAATAACCGGTCATCATCACTCAATGAATAATTACTGTTAGCAAATATCTTTAACACTTTTTCTTTGTCTAGTTCTGCAAACTTATTTAAGTTATTAATTTTCTGTCCTAAAAATTGCTTTAAATAAAAAATATGATTAATTTTAAATGTTTCTCAATCATAAAAATAAAAGATATGTCCTAATTCATGGATTAAAATATGCATAAATTTATTGGTTGTAAATTGTCTTTTGTGTCATTCACTATTTATTGTTTTTTCAAACGCACAAGATAAAACATTTTTGTTTAGCAAAATAGTTTGGTGATTATTTGTTTGTCCTAAGATATTATTATCACCATCAATGATATTTTTAATTTCTATTTTTTGTAAAATTTCATTAATATTTGTTTTATTTTAAATATTAGCAACAAAATTATAAAACAATAAAATAATTTGCTTTAAATTATTTTGGTATTGTTGACAAATATTATTCAATAAATTTTGTCAATAATTTTGTTATTCTATTTTTAAATAATGTTGTAGTTGTTGATAAGTACTAAATTCTGTTTTAAATTTAATTTCTAAATTAATATCTGCTTTACTTAAAAAGCATCTGTTAAATTTTTGATTGCATTTGTTTTATATTGATTAAATAAAGCTCCTTTATATCCTCGCTTTTGAATTAAAACAGGGTGGGGCAAGTACATTTTTTCTAAATTAATATTTGTTTCTAAATTTACTTTTAAAACATTTACTAAATTATTAGTTAAATTTGTTTTGTTATTTGCAATATTTTCACAACTAATCAAATTCACTGTGTTTTTACATAAAAACGAAAATATCGCTAAAAAAATAAGTAATTTTTTCATACATTTTTATTATTCCCTTTCTATTTTGATAAAATTAAAAACAGCAAATTTAGTTGCTGTTTTTTAATATGTTTCTAATTTTTATTTAGTTTTTGTTTATTTTTAATGTATATTTAATTTTTACTAAGGGAATAATTTTTTATTATTTTTTATCTTTATTTTTTTAATAAAAATATAAATATAAAATAATGTAATTGTTAATAATATAGCTATTATAATAAAACAAATTCAATTTGTTTTTCTTTTTAAATATTTTTTTTCTTCTAATGATAATATATCTGTTCCTCAATAACATATTATTTGTGTTTTAGTTTTTTTAAAGTGAATAAAACAAAAACAATGCAAAACAAAAAATAATAATATTAATGAACTAGTTATTATTATTTCTGTTTGTAAATTTTTTATTGTTCCTATTTTTCAAAAACCTAAATAAAAAATATTTTCATTATTAATATACTGATATTGTAATCATATTAATATAGACAATGCAATTACACCAACTATATAAGAAAAAATGCAAAATCAATCAGCAATAATTTTACATACAATACTTTTTTTATATACACTATATATAAATTCCGGAATAGTATTTTCATCATTTTTTAATCATAATTTATATTTTTTTTCTTGTTTTTTTATCATTGTTAAATTAAAACAACCATATATAAATATAATAAAAAAAATTATTAATAAAAAAATTAATAAAAATGGATAGGGAATTAATTCTATTTCTAAAGATTTAACAATCTTATCAAAGATAAAATTAATATTTGTATCTAATTTAAAAATTTTGTTTTTATAATCAATATTATAATATAAAAATAATATAAAAGATAAAAGTAAAAGTAAAAATAAAGAAAATAATATTTGAAAAAAAGAAAATACTTTAATAAAAGTAATTTTATTTTTAATAAATCTAGGAATTGTTTTTTTATTTTCAAAATAACTCATTTATTAATTTAACTCCTTTACTTTTTATACTTTTTCTTATTTTCTTGTTGTCTAATACTACCATTAATACAAACTTGACATTTTTTTAATAAACAAACTTGACAAGAAATACATTTTAAACAACTTTTACACCCTTGAAAAGAACCTATACAAACACGACAAGTATAACAATTATGAGCTCCGCCAGGACAACAAATTTCTAACATATTTTTTTTTCCTTTACATTTAATTACTTTTACTAATTTCTTCGTTTTCATTTGTCTTACCAATATTTTTAATATTTTCTGTTTTATTTTTTTTATTTAATTTTTTAAAAGCTGCTTTTATCTGTTGAATTTCATTATCATAAGTTTTTAATAACTCAGGATGACACTTTTTATAACTTAATTTAAGATGTTTTCTAATTTGATTAAAATCAAGTACTTTAACTTCAATTTCATAATTAATATTAAAAAAATCTCTGATATCTATAACAAAGCAATCTTAAACTTCAATAATATGGATTAAACCATCAGCTCTTTCTGTTCTACAAAAAGCACCATAAGGAGTGATATTTGTTATTTTTACAATAACTTTATTTCCTTTTTCATATGTAAATTTTCATTTTCAATGGTTAACTCAGGTTTTTCTTCTTGTTGCTTTTGCATTTCTTTTGCTTTCAACGATTTCAATTCTCTTTTTAATTCATTAATTTTTACTTGTTTTTCAGGAATATTTTTTTCACAATTTTTAATAATTTTTTTAGTAAGACGATCTGGTTTTTGTTCTGATTTACATTTTTAAAACATTTTTATATCATCTTCTAATTATTTTTCTCGGATTTGAATGCGATATTTGAGAAATGGAATTGCACCGCTTTTGTATGCGCCATATCATTCTAACGCTTGATCTCAATCTTTTTTATTTTCTAAACTGTGTTTTCGTTTTAATCGTTGTTGAGGATCAAGATATGATTTTGATAAAAATGTATATCTATTTAAATCAGGAACTTGGCGACCAAACTTTTCTAACACTCACGTGACATTATTTTTGTCATCATCATTTAATCTATCAATCTTTAAAGTTGATACCCCCCCCCGAGTGGCATGAATAATTGCACCGTGAATTTCAGTTGCAAGACCTCTGTCATTTATTCTAGCAACGCGTTCTCAGTTGACTTCACCACCTAATAATCGTCATAATCCCATGATTTATCACTCCTTTTTATTTATATTATACCGCATTTATTATTTTTGTCAGGTTTTTTTTACTTATGACTTTTTCTTTTATGCTTTTTTATCATCTTTTTTATCTCATTTTTTCTTTCTATCATCAGATATTTGGTAGTAAGAAAAGGGTTGAGGTTTTGGTATAAAAAGTATTTTTTTAATGTTATTGATGAATTTAAAACACTAATAAATCAGGATTTTTAAAAATTTATCCAATTATTTTATTTATATTTTTTATAAAACCTCAACTTTTGTAATGCTATCCAGATATTTCCTTATGATTAAATAGTTTTTTATTAATTCTTGTTTATTTTTTATTTAAATTTTTAACAGAAACTTTTTTGTTATGTTTCAAATCGCTTTTTGTTGTTGGTTTAATATATGAAAAAATATTTTTTATAGTAAATTTGTTTTCTACTTTAAATAGTTTTTTGTTTAAATATTTTTCTTTTATATCACCATAATCTTTTATTTTTAACTTATTATTTTTATTACCACTATTTGCAAGCTGTGGATTAAATCTTTTACCAATTGCTTTGAATGGTGTTGCAATCCCAGTTCCAAATTGACGGAAAAATCCTTTTGCCCAACCTCCTCAAGCTGCTCCCACTAGTTTACTTGTTGCAATCGTTGTGACCCCAAGCCCAAATCCTGCTAAACCAACAATTCCAGCTCTTGAACTCATTCCCTCAAGAACACCAGCTGCTTCACCAATTAAGTTGGCAACAACATCTGAAAACGCCATCACTGCCAATCCTCCACCACACATCATCAGAATTACAAACAATGATTTTCCAATTCCATCAATGCCAATTAAAGAAAAATTTAAAGTTTTATTTACTGATGTAGCTTATTTAATTTTAAATGGTAAAAAACATTATCAATCAACAATACTTGATGGATATACTAAAGAAATTGTTGATGTGCAGTGATCAAAAAATAATGATAACAAAATTGTTATTAACACTTTTTTATTAATACTTACTAAACTGGGTACAGTCTACTCTCTTTTTGGTAATAACTAGTAAAATTGTAAATTTTTTGCAAATTTATGCAAAATTATTTCTAATGTTAATTATTTGGTAAAACAAAAAAACATGTTACATTAATAATCTAACAGGTGTTATATTATTGGCAAAAGATATTAAATACAATCTTATTTTGCACGTTTCATTGAATTCATAACCTTTTTAATATCTGCTTCCGACGGTTTGCGTCCCATTTGCATATACATTGCCCGAATTTGTTTTTCAGTAATTGGCGGATTATCACGTAATTGTTTTTGCACAATTTTTTTGGTAATTAAAAATCCTAAAACCCCACCAATAACTAAACAACCAATCCCAATAATAAGTCCTCCTCATCAGGGCATTCTTGTTGTCCTCCTTTTTTTGTAATAAGTAATTATTATTATAATTCCTATGATATTTTAACATATTTTTTTAAATAAGTCTTATTTTCTTGGTTTTTAAGAATATGCTTTTCTTCGATTACATTTAGTATGTATAGCAATGATATTATAATTTGAATTTGTTCCACCCTGTGATTTAACTGTAATATCTATTTTTACATATTGTGCACAGTTTCAAATAACTGAGAATTATTTTTTTAATTTAAAATGCTTTTTAATTCAAATTGAATTGGAGGCACTTTTAATTTTAAAACCCTTCTATAATTATTATGCTCAACAATATAATTATCTACCATATTTTTTGGCTCATTAAAATTTTTGTATTTTGTTATATTTTTATTTTCTGTTTTTAAAATTGAAAACCAATTTTCAATAAGTGAATTATCTAAACAATTTCCGCGTCGATACATACTTATAGTTATTCCATAATCTCTTAATAAATCAAAATATGCATGTGAAACAAAATTAATGCCTTGATCAGAATTAATTATTAATTGACCAGGTTTAATTTTTCGATTAATTAAGCTTTGTTTTAAACAATAGACTTCTTGCATAACCCATTAAAATAATTTCAAATATTTGTAAAAAGGGGTTAATATAAAATTATAATTTTAATTAATTATGTCTTTTATTTAAAAATTTAATATTTTGCCACAACGAAAAATTATTTTATTATTCAAATTTGTTAATTTTAAATAAATCTTTTATGATAACTATAATAATTGTAAATTATAAATTGAAGCAATTAAATTAAATCTTAAACTAAATCGTTTTCTACGATTTCTATATTTTTCTGTAATAATTTTAAATTTTTTAAGAATAGCAAAAATATTTTCAATAATAATTCTTATTTTTGAAACTAGTCTATTATGTTGTTTTTGTTCTTTATTTAAATGTTTTTTCTTAGTTTTCTTTGTGGGCATTATAACATTATTGTGAATTTTTTGAATTCCTTGATAACCACTATCAACTATTAATTTGGTATTTTTTAAAATTGCGATTTTTGATTCTTTAAATAAAGCATAATCGTGTTTTTTGCCAAGTGAAAAACTTGTTACAATAATTTTTTTGGTTTCTTGTTCGATAATTACTTGTGTTTTAATAGTGTGTTTTTTCTTTTTACCAGAATAAGATTGTTTTTGTCTTTTTTTTGGGCGTTGGATTGGGGTTTTTGTAGCATCAATAATAATAGTTTTATCATTAAAATAATCATTTATTAGCGCTTTTTTACCAGCAACTTGCTGAAAATCAGGGTGTTTAATTAAAATATCTTCAATTCACTTGATATTGCGATAACAATTAGCTTCACTAATTCCGAAATTTTTTCCAAGATGAAAATAAGTTCGATATTCTCGTCAATACGATAAAGTCATCAATAATCGATTTTCTAGTGATAATTTATTAGCTTTGCCACCTTTTTTAAATTTTTCTATTTTGCTCCGGTTAATCGCAATAATTCTTTATCATTAATAAAATTAAATTTATCAAATTTCATAATTTAATATCCTCATAAATTATATTTTATAATAATATTTTAATAATAAAACCAGGTATCGCAAGAAGTCTATTTTATTTAAAATAAACTTTTTGATATTTAATAGTGTTTTTGTTTTAATTGTTTTGTTTAAATATTGTTTTGTTCTGAGTTGTTTATATGCTTTAAATACTAGTCCATCACCCAATAAACTAGTAACCGCACGATCTTCTAACGTATTTAACAATTTATCTTTATTAAAGTTATTTTTAAATTGTTCTTGCATTTTTAATATCTTAGCAAGTGTCCGATATATTTTAAAACTATCTTTTACTACTTGCTGATAAGCAAGTGGAGCAAAAGAAACTAAATTAAACAAACTTGTTTTTTTAAATCCCCAACCAATAAATCACTCACTGTTCATATATAATTTAAACGGTTCAGGAGCCAAAACAAACTGTTCTGCTTTGATTAAAGTTGTCATAACGACAATAGGGGCATATTTAGGATTTTTATAATATATTTTTAAAGCAACCTTCGCCCGCAACTGATAATGGAACAATTTTTACTGCTAAAAAAACATCAGAACCATAAAAAAAGGTAATAATTGACCTTTTTTAATAGATTTAGTTTCAAATTTATACAATATTTTTTTAGTATTATCGGTAATTTTACTAATTACTTTTTGTTTAATAGTAATTATTTGTTTTTAAATTGGGGCTAATAATTTTTTAGTTACTTTTTGAATATAAAAATTTGGGTTTAAATGATTTGAAATTTTATTTAATTTAATTGGTGTTTGGTACAAAATATTTAATAATTTATTATTAGACTTCTTGCATAACCCATTAAAATAATTTCAAATATTTGTAAAAAGGGGTTAATATAAAATTATATTTTTCTATTAGTGTCTTTTTACAAATATTTGCAATTTTTTAATAGGTTACGCAATAATTCTATTATATCTTTTTCTTTACGACTTGAATATAATTTATTTCATTTTTTAACATCATTAATATATTCATCATGAAATAAATAAATATTGTTATGAATTGTTGCTTTTTTTAATAAAGAATGAAAACTTTCAATAACAATATTATCAGCACAATGATAATTTTTGCCCATAGAAATTCTAATTTCACTAGATATACATTTATTATATATTTTTGATGTGTATTGAAATCCATGATCTGAATGAATTATTATGTTGCTGAGATCTTTTTTTGTTTGTTTAATTTTATTAATTTCAGCATCTAAATTTGTTCATAATAATTTTGTTATCATTATATTTTGATCACTGCACATCAACAATTTCTTTAGTAGACTTCTTTCATAACCCATTAAAATAATTTCAAATATTTGTAAAAAGGGGTTAATATAAAATTATAATTTTAATTAATTATGTCTTTTATTTAAAAATTTAATATTTTGCCACAACGAAAAATTATTTTATTATTCAAATTCGTTAATTTTAAATAAATCTTTTATGATAACTATAATAATTGTAAATTATAAATTGAAGCAATTAAATTAAATCTTAAACTAAATCTTTTTCTTCGATTGCGATATTTTTCTGTAATAATTTTAAATTTTTTAAGAATAGCAAAAATATTTTCAATAATAATTCTTATTTTTGAAACTAGTCTATTATGTTGTTTTTGTTCTTTATTTAAATGTTTTTTCTTAGTTTTCTTTGTGGGCATTATAACATTATTGTGAATTTTTTGTATTCCTTGACAACCATTATCAACTATTAATTTGGTATTTTTTAAAATTGCGATTTTTGATTCTTTAAATAAAGCATAATCGTGTTTTTTACCAAGTGAAAAACTTGTTGCAATAATTTTTTTGGTTTCTTGTTCGATAACTACTTGCGTTTTAATAGTGTGTTTTTTCTTTTTACCAGAATAAGATTGTTTTTGTCTTTTTTTGGGCGTTGGATTGGGGTTTCGGTAACATCAATAATAATAGTTTTATCATTAAAATAATCATTTATTAGTGCTTTTTTACCAGCAACTTGCTGAAAATCAGGGTGTTTAATTAAAATATCTTCAATTCACTTGATATTGCGATAACAACTAGATTAACTAATTCCGAAATTTTTTCCAAGATGAAAATAAGTTCGATATTCTCGTCAATACGATAAAGTCATCAATAATCGATTTTCTAGTGATAATTTATTAGCTTTGCCACCTTTTTTAAATTTTTCTATTTCAGCTACTTGTAAAATATCTAACATTTTATTAAAAATATCTTGTTTTATTCCTGTTAATCTTAATAATTCTTTATCATTAATATTTTTAAATTCATCAAATTTCATAATTTAATATCCTCATAAATTATATTTTATAATAATATTTTAATAATAAAACCAGGTATCGCAAGAATTCTAATATAAAAATAAAAAAATCTCACAATAATTGTTTTTTGCCGGTTCATCGTACAGGACGCCTAAATGATATTCAAGTCGTAAAGAAAAAGATATAATAAATAAAAGTTTATAACTCTTTTTTATTATTACTTACTAAATAATACTTACTAAACTGGGTGCAGTCTATGTAATTATCTTAAAATGATTTAAAAAACATATTAATAATGTTATAAACTGAGAATTTAAGATAAATTTTGGTTATAATAATTTTGCATATTCTTTTATTCCTAATAATGAAAAATACTTGATTAATAACATTGATTATAAAGCCTATGCAAGATTAGACACAATTGAATTTCAGATTAAAAAATCTAATGTTTAAAATTTCTTATCCATTTTTTGTATTTTATTAAATTTATTATATATTATCTGAATTAGTCCAAAATGTTAATGAATATTTAGAAAATAAATTCTCAATATTATTGACTAAACTAAAAAAATATCATATAATTAAAATTGAAAAATGTTAAAGTAGCTAATGCTCACCCGTGCCCTTTAGTGTGGTTAACAGGTTTTACAAGATAAAATTAAATTTTTTAATGATTATTTTAATCGTTTAAGAAGATAATTCTTGTTAATGAAAGCGCTACTTTTGAGCGTTTTTTTAATTAATTAAAATGGAGGTATTGGATGAACCAACCCACTAAAAACAATAAAAATATCGAGCAAGTAAATTATGATATTAGAGCACGTGAAGTTTTAATTATTTTAGATGATGGTAATAAAGTTGGTCCTTTAAGGATAAATGAAGCAGTTTGTTTTGCTGAAGAAAAAGGTTTAGATTTATTGTTAGTATCATCTGCTTCAAATCCACCAATAGCAAAATTGGTTGATTATGGAAAATATAAATACGAACAAAAGAAAAAAAATAAAGAAAATAAGAAAAATCAACATTTAACTGAAAATAAAGAGATGCGTTTACGAACAGGAATTGGTGAACATGATTTGGAATTTAAGGCAAAAAAAGTTCGTGAATTTCTAACTGATGGAAACCGTGTTAAAATTTCTTTAAAGTTTCGTGGTCGAGAAGTTGCAAGACCTGAATATGGCAAAGAAACATTAGATAAATTTTTTAGTTATATTGAAGATTTGGCAAAGATTGAAAAAGAACCCCATTTAAATGGATTGTTTTTAGATATGTATGTTGTACCAAAAAAATAATTAATTAAATTAACTTTTAAAAGAAAAGACAAGGAGGAAAATTTATGCCAAAAATGAAAACGAAAAAATCTTTAGCAAAAAGAGTTAAAATAACAGGTACAGGAAAATGAAAGATTGCGCATGCATATACTTCACATTTAGCCCAAAATAAAACAACAAAACAAAAACGTCATTTACGTAAAGGTGGTTTAATGGATCAAACTGATCAGAGTCGATTAAAACAACTATTACAAGGATAAAGAAAGATAAGGGAGTATTAACAGATGGCAAGAGTTAAAGGCGGACCAACAACAAGGAAACGTCGTAAAAAAATTATTAAAGAAGCAAAAGGATATTTTGGAACAAAATCAACGCATTACAAAAAAGCAAAAGAACAAGTAATGAAATCATGAGCGTATGCCTTTCGTGATCGTAAGCAACGTAAAAGAGATTTTCGTTCATTATGAATCCAAAGAATTAATGCTGCAGTACGTGAACATGATATGTCGTATTCACAATTTATGAATGGTTTAAATAAAAATAACATTGAAGTAAATCGTAAGATGTTATCAGAATTAGCAATTCATAATCCAAGTGAATTTAAAGTGTTAGTAGAAAAATCAAAACAAGCTTTAAAAAATTAACAAAACTATTTTTCAGAAAGTGCACAGTTTCAAACAACTGATAATTATTTTTTTAATTTAAAATGCTTTTTAATTCAAATTGAATTGGAGGCATTTTTAATTTTAAAACTCTTCTATAATTATTATACTCAACAATATAATTATCTATCATATTTTTTAGCTCATTAAAATTTTTTTATTTTGTTATATTTTTATTTTCTTTTTTTAAAATTGAAAACCAATTTTCAATAGGTGAATTATCTAAACAATTTCCACGTCGAGACATACCTATAGTTACTCCATAATCTCTTAATAAATCAAAATATGCATATGAAGTAAAATGAATGCCTTGATCATAATTAATTATTAATTGACCAGGTTTAATTTTTCGATTAATTAAGCTTTGTTTTAAAAAATTAATTACTCAATTTAATGTTGACCTTACTGTTAGTGAGTATTCAACAATTGCATTACTAAATAAGTCTTTAATAGCAAATAAATATACTGATTCTGAATATATTTTAATTATTGTAATATCAATTGATCATTTTTGATTAATTTGATTAGAATGAAAATTACGTTTAAGTAAATAGGGGTATTTTTTATGTTCATATAACATATTATTAAAATGTTTAATTCGTTTTTTATGTTTAATTCTAACTTCAGAACATATTTGTAATATCTTCATATAACGATAGACAGTACTTTCTGATATTTTTATTTTTTGTTCTTCCAAATCAAGTTTTATTTGTCGATGACCTTTATTTTTATTGTTTTTTCAAATTATTTTAATTATTTCTAATATATTTTAATCAATTTTTCATTCATATTTTTCATGAATATTTTTATATTTATTTCATGTATCATATGAAATGCATAATATTTTTAAAAATCATCTTAATGGTAAGATTGAGTTGTTATTTAATTCGTTTTTAATAAAATCAATTTGTTTTCTAATATTCATCTTTGTTTTTGTTTTTGGAAGAGATTCAAGCTTTTTAAAATATTATTTTCTGCTTTTATTTGTTCATTTTCTTTTGTTAATAAATATATAGTTTCATCATGCGTATTATTAAAAATTGGTATTTATTAATTAGACTTCTTGCATAACCTATTAAAAAATTGCAAATATTTGTAAAAAGACACTAATAAAAAAATATAATTTTAATTAATTATATTTTTTTATTAGTGTCTTTTTACAAATATTTGCAATTTTTTAATAGGTTATGCAAGAAGTCTAATATCTAAACTACCATCTTCATTTTTAATAGTTTTATTATTTTCATCAATAATAACATATTTTACATTTTTTAATGCCATTGTTTTTTCCTCCTATTTTTTAATATTTATATTTGATATTTGTATTTGTTCTTTTTCTAATCGCTTTTTGTATAATTTCAAAACTATCTACTCTAAAAGATAAAAAATAGCGTTTATTTTTTATATTTAACTGATTAAATAGTGAGCCTTTAATTTTTATCTCATCATCTTTTTTTAATTTCAAAAACTCAGTTAAAATATATGGGCTGTATATTGATAATGTTGAGTAATTTAATCCTTCTCACTGACATTTAGCCGAACAAGCGTCAACTTCAACAACACCAGCAACCAGTGCCTTAATTTTAGTTTTAATCGGATTTTCATGTAATCTAACAGTTAGTTCTAATTTGTTAATTCTTTTACTTTTTATTTTAGGTTTATTAGTTATTGATTTTTTAGGTAAATTACTTTTTGTTTGTGCCATTTTTATCAACTCCTTTTGTTAAAAAATATTGTAAATGTTTTCATGCATCGTATTCGTGCTCTGTCATTTTAATATTTCCTTTATAAATATAATTTTTCTTAGCAAATTGCGATTGTAAAACATATTTTAAATTAAATAGATATTTACATAAAACCTTTAAACCACCAATAAATTTAGGAGTAGATAGTGGGTTTGTTATTTTTAATCCCTTATGAAGTTGATAATCTTCAATTATTACAAGAACTTTATTTAAATAAGAACAAGTTTTATTTTTAAATTCATTTAATATTAAATATATATTATTTATTGCTTTACAATGTTTCTCCTAACTTTATATATCAGACTTCCTGCGTAACCTATTAAAAAATTGCAAATATTTGTAAAAAGACACTAATAGAAAAATATAATTTTAATTAATTATGTTTTTTATTTAAAAATTTAATATTTTGCCACAAAAAAATGAATTTATTATTTAAATTCTTTAATTTTAAATAAATCTTCTATGCTAACTGCAAATTATAAATTGAAGCAATTAAATTAAATCTTAAACTAAATCGTTTTCTTCGATTACGATATTTTTCTGTAATAATTTTAAATTTTTTAAGAATAGCAAAAATATTTTCAATAATAATTCTCATTTTTGAAACTATTCTATTGCGTTGTTTTTGTACTTTATTTAAAGGGTTTTTCTTTGTTTTTTTTGTGGGGTATTAGAACATTAATGTTAATTTTTTGAATTCCTTGATAACCACTATCAACTATTAATTTGGTATTTTTTAAAATTGAGATTTTTGATTCTTTAAATAAAGCATAATCATGTTTTTTTCCAAGCGAAAAAATTATTGCAACATTTTTTTTGGTTTCTTGTTCGATAATTACTTGTGTTTTAATGGTGTGTTTTTTCTTTTTACCATAATAAGATTGTTTTTGTCTTTTTTGGGCGTTGGATTGGGGTTTCGGTAACATCAATAATAATAGTTTTATCATTAAAATAATCATTTATTAGTGATTTTTTACCAGCGAGTTGTTGAAAATCAGAGTGTTTAATTAAAATATCTTTAATTCACTTGATATTGCGATAAAAACTAGATTCACTAATATCAAAACTTTTAGCAATATGAAAATAAGCCCGATATTCTCGTCAATACGATAAGGTCGTCAGTAGCCGATTTTCTAGTGATAATTTATTATTTTTGCCACCTTTTTTAAATTTTTCTATTTCAGCTACTTGTAAAATATTTAACATTTTATTAAAAGTATCTTTTTTTGCTCCGATTAATCGCAATAATTCTTTATCATTAATAAAATTAAATTTATCAAATTTCATAATTTTAATCTCCTATAATTTCTATTTTAATTTAAAAATATTTTATAGGAATTTTAAAATAATTAGATTATGTTATGCAAGAAGTCTATTTAATAATAACCTAGAAAGGTTTTTTATTTCATATTATCAGTTAAAAGAAACATTGTACTTATTTTTCAGAAAAGTATTTTTTTATTTTAATATTAAGTTCACTCTTACCTTGGATTTTTTTATGATAAGTTGCTAATTTTTTTAATTAAGCATAAAATTTTAACAAACATAAGGGGAAGAATAAAAAATGTCAGAAAAAGTATCGTTAAAAGAGCAGTTTGAGATTTTACCAACTAAACCAGGATGCTATTTATTTTACAATAATTATCATCAAGTATTATATGTTGGAAAGGCAAAAAACTTACGAAGTCGTGTTAGTTCTTATTTTAACAAAGTGTATAATTATAAAACAACTCGCTTAGTTCAAGAAATAGTTCGTTTAGAAACAATTATTACGAAAACTGAAAAAGAAGCACTAATTTTAGAACATAATTTAATTAAGCAGTACAAACCAAAATACAATATTTTGTTAAATGATGATAAACATTATCCTTATATTGTAATTACAAAAGAAAAAAACCCTCAATATTTGTATGTTCGTAATGTTCATCAAAAATATGCTCGCTATTATGGACCATTCCCAGAGGGGAGTCGTGCGCGGGAAATTATTAAAGTTTTAGAACGATTATATCCTTTACGTCGTTGTAAAGGAAATATTGGAAAACCTTGCCTTTATTATCATATTAATCAATGCTCAGGTGCTTGTTTTAAATCAGTTCCTTCAGAGTATTATACAAAAATGATTAAAAAAGGTCATAATTTTTTTAAAGGTAATTTTACTGAAACAAAAAAAATACTAGAGAAACGAATGTTTCAGGCCGCAGATAACTTACAATTTGAAGAAGCACATAAATTAAAAGTTTTAATTCGAAACTTAGATTGAACTTTATCATCACAAACAGTTGAAATGTTAAATCAAAATTATGATTTAGATGTGGTTAGTTTATATCAAACTACTGAGCATTTAGTGTTAACAACTTTATTTTATCGTGCTGGAAAATTAATCTATAAAGATTATGAATATTATCATCTTGATTTTGCTGAAGATTACCAAGAATTATACCGCTTATACTTGCAAAATATTTATCAAAAAAATATTTTACCCACAAAAATAATTGTTAACGAAGCAATTTCATTACCAGAATTAAACTTGTTATTTGATAATCGTGTTTTTCATCCTAAAAAACCAATTGAAAAAACAATTATGAAATTAGCGACTGAAAATAGTTATGAATCTTATGTCCAATACCAGACAACTGTCCAACGAGAATTAAATAATGCTGAAGTTTTAAAAGAGTTACAAATGCTTTTAGGTTTATCAGAATTACCATATTTAATTGAAATGATTGATATTGCTAATATTAATAATGAGTTTGTGACTGGTGGGGTTATTGTTTATAAAAATGGTCGTCCATCACGAAATGATTATCGTAAGTATAATTTAGAAACTCCATATCAAGATGATACGCACCGTATTGTGGCCGCTGTTGCTCGTCGTTATCAAAAAATTATTCAAGAAGAACAAGCCCTTCCTAATTTAATTATTATGGATGGTGGGATTCAACAAGTTAATGCTTGTTTAAAAGAACTGGCAAAATTAGATTTATCAATTCCCGTGATTGGTTTAGTTAAAAATGATCATCATAAAACTGACCATTTACTTAATTTAAAAAAAGAAAAAGTATATTTGGATAAAAGTAGCCGTTTATTTTTATTTTTAACAAGAATGCAAGATGATGTTCATAATTTTGCAATTACTAGTTTTCGTCGCCGGCAAACAAAAGCTTTGACAACAAGTATTCTAGAAACAATCCCAGGGCTTGGAAAACAACGAATTAAATTATTAAATCACCATTTTGAAAGTATTGGTGCAATTCAAAAAGCAAGTGATGCTGAATTATATCAATTATTGCATAATAAAAAACTTATTGAAAATTTAAGAAAATTTTTGGAACATTTTGGTAAATAACTTTTTTTAGTTATAATAATTAAGCACAGAATTAAACAATGAAAGGAGTAGAGAATTATCCATAGATTACAACGAAAAGATTTATTATTAGCATATTTGTGTCAAAAACTTTTTCACGAAATGAATCATGTTCTTGAATATGTTCGAAAATATAATATTTCATCAACAACTGCGCGCCGTGATTTAAAAGAACTTGAAAATGAAGGAATTATTACAATGTATTATGGTGGTATTAATTTTTTAGGAGTTCATAATAAAACATGTAATATTAATTTTCGAAGAAGTATTATTAATTTTGATAAAAAAGTGATTATCGGAAAAAAGTTAACAAATTTTTTAGAAAAAAACGATGTTATTTTTGTCGGAGCAGGATCAACTTGTGAAATTTTTGTTACTTTAATTGATAAACCAATAAAAATTGTTACTAATTCATTTCGAATTTTACAATTGGCAAAAGATAATCCTAATGTTCAATATAATGTATTATTTGGGGGCAAATTACGAGAAAAATCACAAGCTTTTTATGGTTCGTTTTGTGAGGAAAGTTTATCATTAATTCAATTTTCAAAAGTTATTTTTTCAGCAAATACAATTGATAAAACTGGCGCTGTTTTCAAAAGTAATGAAGAAGAAGCGCGGGTTGAATTAGCAGCATTAGCACGGGTTCAAGTTAAAATTTTATTAGCTGATATTACAAAATTTGATAAAGTTGGTTTTTTTAAATTTTATGACGTTAAAGATGTTTCATATTTAGCAACGGATAAACCAGAAGTTATAAAACAATATGATTTTAATGTTAAAGTAATATAAAACTTTGTTGTTAAACAAAGTTTTATATTTGTAAGGAAAAGTTAACTTAGTATGGTAATTTTTTGCTTGAAAGGAAGTTAAAATGGATTTAAATAATGTCCAACATGTGTGTAACCAAATTGAAAAGTTTGAATTTGAAGAATTATTTACTGTTCTAGCAAAAATTGAGGAAGTATTAAAAGATCGTGCCGATTAGGTAGATTAGGAAAATATTTTCATTAAACTCTCAAATTTTTTTCATTCAATTGTTATCTAAATTTTATTAAAATCTAATTGAAATCTGAAGGGATTAAACGATTAAATGAATAGGTGGGTAATATGCAGTTAAAAACTAATATTATTGAGAAGTTAGAGGAAATTATTAATCTTAATGATGATACTGTTAATGGTATTATTGCACAAACTATTTTAAATTTTGCTAAAGTATCAAATGAAAATTTTATCATTAATGATGTTGCATAAATATCACATACAAGTGTTTCATCGGTGACAAAGTTTTGTAAAAGTTTATGTTTGCAGGATGCAAAGAATTTTATATTTTTTTTCGATATGAATTAGATAATTGGCATCATGTATGATGAAAGCTCCAAAAAACAACTCCTTTAGTTAACAAGAGTTGTTTTTTTATTTATAAAACAATAATTACGAATTAATTTATTGATTCGGAGAAAGCGCAGCATCTTAAATTATTAAAATAGAAACCTTTTATTACAAATTTTTGATACCCTATTTAATTTTAAACATTAGACTTTTTGCGTAACCTATTAAAAAATTGCAAATATTTGTAAAAAAAACACTAATAGAAAAATATAATTTTAATTAATTATGTTTTTTATTTAAAAATTTAATATTTTGCCACAACAAAAAATGAATTTATTAGACTTCTTGCATAACCCATTAAAATAATTTCAAATATTTGTAAAAAGGGGTTAATATAAAATTATAATTTTAATTAATTATGTCTTTTATTTAAAAATTTAATATTTTGCCACAACGAAAAATTATTTTATTATTCAAATTTGTTAATTTTAAATAAATCTTTTATGATAACTATAATAATTGTAAATTATAAATTGAAGCAATTAAATTAAATCTTAAACTAAATCGTTTTCTACGATTCCTATATTTTTCTGTAATAATTTTAAATTTTTTAAGAATAGCAAAAATATTTTCAATAATAATTCTTATTTTTGAAACTAGTCTATTATGTTGTTTTTGTTCTTTATTTAAATGTTTTTTCTTAGTTTTCTTTGTGGGCATTATAACATTATTGTGAATTTTTTGTATTCCTTGATAACCACTATCAACTATTAATTTGGTATTTTTTAAAATTGCGATTTTTGATTCTTTAAATAAAGCATAATCGTGTTTTTTACCAAGCGAAAAACTTGTTGCAATAATTTTTTTGGTTTCTTGTTCGATAATTACTTGTGTTTTAATAGTGTGTTTTTTCTTTTTACCAGAATAAGATTGTTTTTGTCTTTTTTTGGGCGTTGGATTGGGGTTTCGGTAGCATCAATAATAATAGTTTTATCATTAAAACAATCATTTATTAGTGCTTTTTTACCAGCAACTTGCTGAAAATCAGGGTGTTTAATTAAAATATCTTCAATTCACTTGATATTGCAATAACAATTAGCTTCACTAATTCCGAAATTTTTTCCAAGATGAAAATAAGTTCGATATTCTCGTCAATACGATAAAGTCATCAATAATCGATTTTCTAGTGATAATTTATTAGCTTTGCCACCTTTTTTAAATTTTTCTATTTCAGCTGCTTGTAAAATATCTAACATTTTATTAAAAATATCTTGTTTTATTCCTGTTAATCTTAATCATTCTTTATCATTAATATTTTTAAATTCATCAAATTTCATAATTTAATATCCTCATAAATTATATTTTATAATAATATTTTAATAATAAAACCAGGTATCGCAAGAAGTCTAATGAGAATTATTATTGAAAATATTTTTGCTATTCTTAAAAAATTTAAAATTATTACAGAAAAATATCGTAATCGAAGAAAACGATTTAGTTTAAGATTTAATTTAATTGCTTCAATTTATAATTTGCAGTTAGCATAGAAGATTTATTTAAAATTAAATAATTTAAATAATAAATTCATTTTTTGTTGTGGCAAAATATTAAATTTTTAAATAAAAAACATAATTAATTAAAATTATATTTTTTTATTAGTGTCTTTTTACAAATATTTGCAATTTTTTAATAGGTTACACAAGAAGTCTAATAATAGACATTTGTTTTTATAATGTAAAGCCAGAGAACTTTCTCTCTTCATCCGCACCATTTCAGCTCAAAGCTTTTAGTTTTTAAAATAAATTTACTTGCACCTTGAAGAGCCTAATGCTGACTTTGTGGTTTTTAAACCGCCACCACTTCTAATAAGTAATATCTATCGCAAATTTATTTATAAAGTATCCATCTCAATATTTATTGTCGTTCGATGTTGACCTCGGACTTATCGCGACTATCGATTATTAAAGCGTCTATTATTTCCGGACTGATTACCGCTGGGTTAGACCGCCTCACGTGGAATAAAAAAACTTAGTTATTTAAAATAACCGTCCCACACTGCATTAAATTGTTTTGTAAAATAAAAGTTTTAAAGAACCAGTTTCATAATCAAATATAATTTTTTAATTTTATAAGCGTTTATAAAACCGCTTTTGTTTTTTATCTTTTGTTTGATTTAATAAATCTTTGTGTTTTTCAAAAGTTCATAAAACTTTATTTGATAAAAATTCTTCGGTAATGAACGATATTGCTTTATAGCAATCATTAACATCACATATTGCTTGTTACTTATTAATTTTCATTATTTACTCCTTTCTTTTTATTAAGTTTTTTTATTAGCAAATTAATTAACTGAAACAGAGAAAGGACAACACCTTAAAATTGGAAAAAAACAGGTACACTTTGTAAAGGTTTCTAAGATATTTAATAAATGTGTAAACAACTTAAATAGAGTATCAAAAAGTTGTAATAAAAGGTTTTTGGTAGTAAGAAAAGGGTTGAGGTTTTGGTATAAAAAGTATTTTTTTAATGTTATTGATGAATTTAAAACACTAATAAATCAGGATTTTTAAAAATTTATCCAATTATTTTATTTATATTTTTTATAAAACCTCAACTTTTGTAATGCTATCAGGTTTTTATTTTAAGAATTTAAGGTGCTGTCCTTTCTCTGAATCAATTAATAATTTTGGTTTTACAAATAAAAAAACCATTTTAGTAAATGGTTTAATTATTATTCTTATTCAATTTCTATGTATTTGTTAAGACCCTTCTTTTTTAAATGCGACCAACTTTTAAACAATCATAACCATAATAAGTGAGTGTCGTTTCTAAAATATTTAAAAATGCTTATATATATAATGTCAATAGAATTTAATAAAAAATAAGAAACAAATATGAAAAATTTACTTACTATTTTAGGAACAATTGGATTAACAGCAACAAGCACAACAACATTAATTAGTTGTGAAAAACCAAATAATAGCGAAAACGGGAGGGATAATAAACCAGAACAACAACCACCTAAAAATATTAAATGAAAATTAGTTGATATTAATTGACAAAAAGATAGATATAAATTTGAAAATGAATTTAAAAAGTTAAATAATAAATGATACTTTTTTATTGAATCTGATACATATGTATTTAATAGAATTCTGGTAGTCGGAAAAAAGTTGAGGTTTTATAAAAATTATAAATAAAGTAATTAAATACAAATTAAAGTAATCGCTTATTAGAGCGATTTTTTTATTTGCATTATTCATCAGATAGTATCTTTAAAATTAAAAATTAACCTATTTTTTTTTCTACAAATTAGTTAATTTTTATAATTTCCTTTCTGTGATTTATTATATTTTTTTGGTTTAACAACTAAATAATATCATTTTTAATAAAGGTACTATCTGATGAATAATGCAATACTAAAACTTAATATTTTGATGCTTAAAGATGGATAACTCATCTATGGCACGAAGCCTTAAAGAAAGTGTGAAAGCGATTGGATTTATTCCTATTTATTTCTTTAATTCTCGGCAAGATTAATCACTTGCGAAATGTCAGAGCGCGTGTTTTTTGCTTGTTTTCATAAAAAGAGTGCTGTTAAACCGAAAAAAACAATATCGGACACTAAAAAAACAAGAGGGTTGGAACTCCAAAAGGTTATTTTCTTTATATAAAGTTGTCTAGGGATGGATGAAGCGTAATTAATAACTGGGTAAATTTGTTTTACTTCCGTTGGGGGATAAACTCTGTCTAAATATAAAGTTTAGTATCGCCATACACCTCACTTTGGGGGTGAGTGGTGGCGAATTAAGATAATTAAATCAAAATATAAATATACTTACTAAATATCAAAATATTAACCAACAAAGGTATTTTATGTTTATTTAACAAAATAAGAAGAAAGGAATAAAATATTATGCAAGAATATAAAAGTAAATATATTAATAAAACTTGAAGTGAAATAACAACTTCGTTTGATTGAGTTAATTGTCAGCCCGTTGATTGTCGTATTTCGCACCATAAAAATCATTATGATTTACAATGTTTAGAATGAGTAAAAATGTATTTAAATTTATTTGAAGATAAATGAGATGTTATTAATTCATATATGCAACATTACAAAATTAACGATATTTTAGATTTAGCATCAGATGGATGGAAAATATTACAAATTGACAAAAAAATAAAACAAATAAATTAAAATATATTATTGCAATTGACCCTGATGGAATTGGACAAACCGGTATTATTATTTATAAAGTTTTACAAAATAAAATAATTAATAATATTACCTTTCATTCTAAAAACGAAGATGAAGCAATAAATAATATCTATTTAATATTAAATGAATTTAAAAATAAAACTTATTCTTATTTAAATAAAGTTCTTGTAATAATTGAAGATTATCAACTTCACAAAGGTTTAAAAATAAAAAATCCATTATCTACTCCTAAATTTATTGGTGGTTTAAAAGTTTTATGCAAATATATATTTAATTTAAAATATGTTTTACAATCGCCAGTTGTTAAGAAAAATTATATCTATAAAGGAAATATTAAAATGACAGAACACGAACACGATGCATGAAAACATTTACAATATTTTTTAACAAAAGGAGTTAAAAAAAATGCCACAAACAAAAAGTAATTTATCTAAAATAACAACCACTACCAATAAGACAAAAACAAAAAATAAAAGAGTTAACAAATTAGAATTAACCGTTAGATTACATGAAAACCCGATTAAAACTAAAATTAAAGCGCTTGTTGCTGGTGGTGTTGAAGTTGATGCATGCTCTGCGAAATGTCAATGAGAAGGATTAAATTATTCAACATTATCAATAGACTTCTTGCGATACCTGGTTTTATTATTAAAATATTATTATAAAATATAATTTATGAGGATATTAAATTATGAAATTTGATGAATTTAAAAATATTAATGATAAAGAATGATTAAGATTAACAGGAATAAAACAAGATATTTTTAATAAAATGTTAGATATTTTACAAGTAGCTGAAATAGAAAAATTTAAAAAAGGTGGCAAAGCTAATAAATTATCACTAGAAAATCGATTATTGATGACTTTATCGTATTGACGAGAATATCGAACTTATTTTCATCTTGGAAAAAATTTCGGAATTAGTGAAGCTAATTGTTATCGCAATATCAAGTGAATTGAAGATATTTTAATTAAACACCCTGATTTTCAGCAAGTTGCTGGTAAAAAAGCACTAATAAATGATTATTTTAATGATAAAACTATTATTATTGATGTTACCGAAACCCCAATCCAACGCCCAAAAAAAGACAAAAACAATCTTATTCTGGTAAAAAGAAAAAACACACTATTAAAACACAAGTAATTATCGAACAAGAAACCAAAAAAATTATTGCAACAAGTTTTTCACTTGGTAAAAAACACGATTATGCTTTATTTAAAGAATCAAAAATCGCAATTTTAAAAAATACCAAATTAATAGTTGATAGTGGTTATCAAGGAATACAAAAAATTCACAATAATGTTATAATGCCCACAAAGAAAACTAAGAAAAAACATTTAAATAAAGAACAAAAACAACATAATAGACTAGTTTCAAAAATAAGAATTATTATTGAAAATATTTTTGCTATTCTTAAAAAATTTAAAATTATTACAGAAAAATATAGAAATCGTAGAAAACGATTTAGTTTAAGATTTAATTTAATTGCTTCAATTTATAATTTACAATTATTATAGTTATCATAAAAGATTTATTTAAAATTAACGAATTTGAATAATAAAATAATTTTTCGTTGTGGCAAAATATTAAATTTTTAAATAAAAGACATAATTAATTAAAATTATAATTTTATATTAACCCCTTTTTACAAATATTTGAAATTATTTTAATGGGTTATGCAAGAAGTCTAATATATAATCCACAAATTGTATCTGAATTTTTAAAATTAAGAAAAGATGATGAAATAAAAATTAAAGGCTCAGTATTTAATCAACTAAATTTAAAAACTAAACGTTATTTTTTATCTTTTCGAGTCGATAGTTTTGAAATTATACAAAAAGCGATTAGAAAAAAAATAAATACAAATATTAAAAAATAGGAGGAAAAAAAATGGCATTAAAAAATGTAAAATATGTTCTTATAAATAAAAATAATGAGCCCATTAAAAGTGAAGATGGTAGTTTGGATATTAAAACTGCTGAAATTATTTTAGAAAATTCTGAAGAAATTGAAGAATTTAATACAAGTAATTTAGAAAATAGTAATCAACAAATCAACGAACTACAAACAAAAAATACTGAATTAACTTCACAAATTGAACAACAAAAAAATCAATTAAAACAAATTGAAATTAATAACTTCAATAATTCTTTAACTGATAATGAAGAATTTAAAAACGTCTTATTAAAATCTTATGATATTAATGATGACATTGAAGTTATTAAAACACACTTACAAAGTGTTTATGATGAATTAATTAAGGTACAAACAGTTAATACCGGCGGTGTACCAAAAGTAGAAAACAAAGAAAACAATATTTTAGATACAGATAATGTATTTAATAAATAGAAAGAAGGAAGTAAATTATGGCCCAAAACCCACAAAGAATTTTCGGAGATATTGCTAATCAAGCAACAAAACAAGACCGAGAAACATTTGAACAATGATATTTGCAAACTTATCAACAAAAATTTAGTTGAGAAGCTTTATTTGCGTGAAAAGAAGCAAATAAATTTGGTTTAACATATAAAAGAAAGAAAAATATTAAATATAATGAAGGTATAGGAAAAGATGGAAAAGTATTTAATACTGATGATAGTCTTTTAAACTACACTGAAGTAAAGTTTGAAGATGGAACAGTTGAATTAGATACAATTTTAACTTTTGCCCGTAAATTAGACCCTGTAGAAAGTGATTTTAATCCTAATCTTTGGGCGGCTGATATTGAGCAAGCAATGGATACTGAAGTTGCTTATAAACGCAATAAAATTTTAGAAATTATTAATAAAGGAATAGTTACAACTATTCAAGGACAAAAAGCAGATGATACAAATGCTTTACAAATCCACGATGAAATAATGGATAAAATATATGAAAACGGCTTTACCCCATCAGAAACAGTTGTATTGGGTTCGGCTGATTTTATTCGTGGAATTCGTAATAAATTACAGTTACAACTTGGAGCAAACGACCAAATAAATAGCGTAATTGAAACAAGTGGAGCAATGAAAACTGTTGAAGGAACAACATATTATATGGTTCCAAAAAAATTACCAATTATTAATAAAGATGGTTCAGAAGGAACAATTAGTTTATTACAAGAAGGTGTTAATGCAATTGCCTTTAAATTTAGCAAAAAATATGACCCTCTTATTTTACGCAAAAAAGACCATACTCCATTAAGGGTAGGTGCTGCTGCGTTAGGTACTGGGATGGGTAATACTTTAATTATGGATCGTGTTTTATATTTAGGTGGGGCAGTAGTTGAACCGAAGGGAATTATTAAACATATTGTTACAAAAATTGATATTAGTAAAATTAATAAATTAGATAAACCAACTATTCATGTTGCAGACCCTAATAAAGCAACAGCAGAACAGTTAAAACCACAATTTAAAGATGTTGTTTTAAAAGCGGTAAAATCCGTAAATAGTTCTTTAACAGAAACTGATTTTGATTACTTTATTGAAAGCAAAGGTGAAGACTGACCAATTAATATTACAAATGATAAAAATGTTGAAGTTCAAATTGAAGGTAAAAATAACGCTACTGGTCAAACAAATCCGATTGATGCTAAAATTAAAAATTCTTAAGTACTAAAAAATAGTACTTTTTCGTTTGATAGATATGCCAATTGGAACATCTAAAACAGCTCTTATTTATGCTGTTAAAAAAAATCCAACTAGATTGTCAATCCAACAACAAGAAAAAAGTTTTGGTTTACAATTATTAGAATTTTTAGGAATTCAAATTTTAGCCCTTGGTTTATCAGTTTTAACTGGTGGTATAGCATCTGCTGTTGGTTTAGGTGCAGGATTATCTAATTTTGCTGCAGCATTTATCTCGTTTGGAGTAGAAACAGCAACCGATTTTACCGTAAATCAAATATACGATAAATTAACATCAGAAGTGACAGCAAAAAGTACTGCCTTAAATTTGTTACCAGCAATTGGTGGAATTGGTAAATTAACGCGTGCTGCTAGTACAACTAGAATTTTAAAATTAGCAAAAGAAACTAAATTACTTGAAAAATTAGGTGTAATAACTGCTAATAACTTAGAAGATGTTGTAAAACAAGTTACGGGTAAAAAGATTTTATCTGATAAATTACTATTTGATTTTACAAAGCAGACTAATAATGAAACTTTATTATATACAATTGGAAAATTAGCTCGAAATGATTTTTATAAAGGTTTTAAAGTTTCTAATTTAGAAACAATTAATAATTTATTAAAAATTGAGAAAAATATTCAAAAAATAAGTTCTAAATTAGTTCAAAAAATACCACGCGTAAATGAAAAAAATGCTAATAAATGATTGTCTGAATATGGATTAAATATTAATAAAATAAGCAAAATTAATACTAATGAGTGATATAACATTATGACTAATCTTCATAAAAAAGGTGTTGGTAAAAACCTGCTATTAAATGCTAATTTAATGCGGGGCAGTAAAATAAATAATAACAAATTATTAAATATCTTGCATCAAACACCAATTAAATTAAATAAAGTTTTAAATCATTTAAACCCAAATTTTTATATTCAAAAAGTAACTAAAAAATTATTAGCCCCAATTGAAAAACAAATAATTACTATTAAACAAAAAGTAATTAATAAAATTACTGATAAAACTAAAAAAATATTATATAAATTTGAAACTAAGGCTATTAAAAAAGGCCAATTATTACCTTTTGCTTATGGTTCTGATGTTTTTTTAGCAGTAAAAATTGTTCCTTTATCAGTTGTTGGTGAAGTTGCTTTAACAATATATTATAAAAATCCTAAATATGCCCCTATTGTAGTTATGACAACTTTAATCAAAGCAGAACAGTTTGTTTTATCCCCCGAACCGTTTAAATTCTATATGAACAGTGAGTGGTTTATTGGTTGGGGATTTAAAAAAACAAGTTTGTTTAATTTAGTTTCTTTTGCCCCGCTTGCTTATCAGCAAGTAGTAAAAGATAGTTTTAAAATATATCGAACAATTGCTAAAGTATTAAAATTGCAAGAACAATTTAAAAATAACTTTAATAAAGATAAATTGTTAAATACGCTAGAAGATAGTGCTGTTGCTAGTTTACTGGGCGGTGGCGTAGCATTTCAAACATACAATCAACTAAGAACAAAACAATATTTAAACAAAACAATTAAAACAAAAACACTATTAAGTAGTAAAAAATTTATCTTAAATAAGATTAAATCAAAAAGAAAACAATGATAAGGAGATGATTAAATGTTAAATGAATTATGACAAAATGTTACTTTGGAAAATTATAATAATTTTAATCCAATGACAGGTAAAATTACACAAGTTCCAGTTCGTTATAATAAGTTCTTTAAAGGTGGTGTAGAATTATGATTTAAAACATTTGCTTTAAGAGCCCAAAATATGATTAATTCCTATTTGAATTATCCATTTTCAAAATTAAAGTTTGAAACATTTAAAGACCCATTATTAAAGAAAATTTGTATTAATATGGTGTTTATTACGATTGAGCATTGAACATTTAACCGTATTCCGATTGAGTTTTTTACTTCGGCAAATATGAGTGTTGTTGGTATTAATTATTCTTCACAAAATGACCCTATGGCAACATGACAAGGTCTATTGCCTACATATGCAAAATCATTGGCTAATTTAACAACTTTAAAGAAAATGTTTCGCACTTTTCAAGAAGAAGGTATTGATTTAACTATGATAGATTTAGAAGCATATTATACCCAGTTAGAGGTTGATGCATTACTAGATAATATTGTTATAGAAAAAATTAAAGATGATCAACTTGCAAAAATAAAAGAAGAAATTTTAGATGAATTAAAAAAATCAATTGTTATACCAGATGTACCAGATTGAGAAGAAGTTGATACTAGTAATTTTGTACCAAATAGTGGTTATTTTTATGACATTAAAAATTATGATAAAGATAATTATAGTTATCAAATTTTTGTTCAGAATAATGAAAATAATCCAATTGGTGAATATGGTAGTATGCTTACAACACATCCTAAATTTCCATTTTCTGTTAAAGTTCCAATTGAAACAAATGATGGATTATATTTTTATGTATCATTTTCACAAGGAAGAATTATATCATATAAAAATAAAGCAGGAATACCTGCTAAAATTCAAGCATTATATGTTCAAAGAAAAAAAGTAAGTTAGAAAGAAATGGGGGTATTATAAATGAATTTAAAAGATTATAAATCAGAAATTTTGTTATTAATTCGTAAAATATTTATTTGGGGATTAGGGGCAATTTTAATAACAAGTGCAATTGTGTTGTTTTTTTGCAAAGCATTTAAAGTAATTGAAATTTCATGACCAGAATATTTTTATATTGGATTATCATTACTTATTGGTGGTGTTTTAGTCTATTTAATTGATAAAATTTTTGATTTTTTTAAACAAGAAAAAAAGCAAGATAGCATTGAAGATATTATTAAAAAAGAAGACACAAAATAAAGGGGTGTTATAAATGGGATTTTTACCAGCAAAAAAGAAATTAAAAAAGAATTATGATATTGATAGTTATTATCTTAATTTAGCATCAACAATTACTAATCTTAAAAATGTTACTGTTCAAAAACATAATGAGATTTTAGAAAAAAGAATTTGTGAAGATAATGCTAATTTTTTAAATCCACGTGAGTTAGAAATTGGTATTTATAATCCACTTACTAATCAACAAATAAACTTTAAATTAATTAATAACTTTTTAAAAATGCAGGACTTTACTAATAAGAATTGATATAACGAATATAAAATTAATAAGAATGGTAAAGGTGCATATTTTATTTTTGCTAATAATTCAAAACTTAATTTTATTACTATTGATTTTTACAATGACCAGTATGATGAATTAGGTAATTTAGTATCTTGCACTTTTGATTATGACCCTTATATTAAAAATGACCAGAGTGTTTTTATTACTGAAAAATTAGAAATTGATTATGTAACTAAACAAGTAAAAGTTATTAGAAAGTTAAAAACACGATTATACAGTACTATTACCGACTTATATATTGATGATGCTAAATGAAATAACTATACAACATTACAAAGAGAAGAAATACTACCAATTAATTTTATACCCATTGAAATAATTCCTAATAACCCTAATTTTGAACCTTCTGCTCGTTATGGTAAACAATTTGCTAGTATTTTAGATATTATTGCTGAAAAGATAATGTTAGACCCATTATTAAATAGTGGTAAATTTACCATTAATACTAATGGAGTGACTGGTGTGGTTGACCAAGAAATTAGTAAAATGTTGGCTTCATTTATTGAAAATGACTTGTTATTAGTTGAAGGAGACCCTGATAGTAATTTTCAGCCAGTAGACTATATCGCTGGCAATTTTAAAGGTGAACAATTAACTAAAATATATGATTGATTATTAACTAATTATTATAAAATAAATCGTCATCATGTTCCGGCAATAGCTAAGGGGGCACAACAAACTCAAGCAGAAGTTGCTGGTGTAAATATTCAAACAAACGCATCATACGAACAAATGATATATATTAGAGAAATTAAATTAACTGAATTCATTATTAAGTTAATTAAATATGATAATGCTATTTTAAATAGTAGAACATTTAATATTAAAAATATTGATGAGTTAATTGTTGATGTTCGCTTACCAGTAAATGCTACTTTAAACAGACAACTAAAAAACAACGAAACTATTATCAATATACCCAATAAAGAAGGAGAACAAGAATAATGTTAAAACCATCTGAAAAAATGTTAGCACAATTAGCAGAAAATGATGAACCAATTGACTATTCAATTGATAGTATTCCGTTAGATTTTGCTAATCAATCGCAGTACAGCGACCCTAATTTAGAACAATTATTTAGTGAAGACCGCGCAAGAATCTTATATATTTATAAAATTAATAATCTTGTTAAGACAAAGCAAAAAACAATCTTAAACTACTCGCAAAATATCGTTAAAATCGGTTTTATTGACAAAGATGAATATATTAAGATTATTGGCTATGAAATTAGTGACTTTAACTTTAAATTACAAGTTCAACAAAATACCACAATTCAAGATAATAGCACAAGTTATGTAATGATTGATGAAAAAGATATTTTAATTAATAATATTTCAAAACAAGACAAAGAATTTTTAGAATCTTATGACTTAAAAATAGTATCTATTAATGAACCAATTAGTGAAGAAAATAAAAATGAATGTTATATTATCGAAGAATATAATCGTCCTTATTCACCCGATGGCATTGATATTATTAAATCTACTCATTTAGTCAAAATAACTGACTTTAAATGAAAAAATCAAAATAGTATTCATTTAGTATTACAAAAATCATTACCCGAAGAAACAGTATTTACTGGGATTGAAATTAAATATCCTAAATCAATGTTATTTGGAAATATTAAGTGCTGAGGGAATATTAATGGTGTTTATTCTTATCCTTCATCAATTATTGAAAATGCTAGTTTAGTACCTTTATTATCAATGCCCATTGAAACAAATCCTAATTTAAGAGTATTTCAGTATTGATTTACAGAAAGTTTTTTACCGTGAAGTATTGCCAAAAACTATATTCAAGGAAAAGATATACTATATTTGTTAAATATAAATAATCCAACCCCTAATCCACGAAAAAAAGTATATAAAAATGCTAGAATTGTTAGTGCAAATATTGGTTGAAAAGATTTAAATAGTAACGAAAGGCCACCAATTCCTGGAAGAAATTCTTTAGATATCAAATTAATTTCTGATAAAACTGTTGAAAGAATGTATTTATATACGAAACAGGGTGCTGTAGTTAGACAATTTTTGTCCGGCTTTCTTTCAACACCACCCGATAATAAATATAGTGACATTATATTAGAATTTTCTGAAGCACCTTTATATGGTGATTTAAAAGATATATTATTAAATTATTTAACATATCGTTATAATTATGATAGAAAATTTCAGGGGGCAAAATACGATGAAAAAGGCAATCCTACAAATAAAGCAGCTGAATTACGCCAAAAATTCTAAGGGCAAAAACCTGAAGATGTTATTGATGGTTTATTTGAAGAATGAAAATTTAAAAATCCAACATTTCTTAGTGGAGTTGCTGTCAAAAATTTTAAACAAATTATCTATATGCTTTCAAATTACACATATAGCAAATATGCAATTAATAAGGGTTATAATGATGATATCAAATTATTTGCACCCTATTATTTTGAATTAATATCTAACCCAAAAGAAGAAGATGAATATTGAGAATTTAATGATTGCATTGTTAAATTAAAATCGATATATTTTAATTTTTTAAATAAAAATATTATTATCAATAATGATATTTCAGAAAACCCTATTTATCAATTAGAATCAAATTACTTTAATTGATTATCAATAACAAATGAATTAGAAACAAATAATATACCTTCGCTTATTCCTGCTGAAATTAAACTATCTGATGGTGAATACGGAAAATATTCTTTAATTTTGTCGAAAACTCTTGATGAAATAAAAAAAATCATCAATATGACAATTTAAAAACTAATTTTGTGTAAGATTATGATTTTGTTTTAAATTTTTTAAACGTTAAAATATAATACCGTTGATTGTTGGTTTGGTGTTAAACCTTTATGTTGGTATTTTCATTTTCAGAGCTTTAAATAATTTTGAATATTAGTGAAACCCAAACCATGATAATGAATTAAGGCTTCTTTAAGACTGGATTGTAATTTATTAATCTTATTTAACTTTCGATAACTAGTATCAGGGTTTGTACTAGTTTTGGTGGAATATAGAGTAGAATTTGTTTGTTTTGCTACTAATAAATATAGTGGTTGTATGTCAGAAATAATCGTTGATTTTTCTTTAATCAATTGCTTATTCATATTTTCAATAATTCATTGTTTTTGTAATCGTTTGGTATTGGTAGATTGAACAAAAATATTATTATTGCTATCAACTGCCATTTGAATACAGCATTTGGTATTGGTTGAAAATGGATCGAGATGAGTTTTTCGTTTATCAAATTTATCTTTAAAATTACCTTTATGGATTTCTTTAATAAATGTTTCATCCATTTGAATTTGACCATTTAATTTTTTAAATTTTAATTGGGTATTTTCTAATTGTTTTGATTGCATTAATTTTTGTCGATTATACCAAGCAGTTTTTGGGGTTGTTTTAATAAAACGAGAAATTATTTTGCTAGATTGTCCTAATAATGCAATTTGAATTAATAAATTTCATTGTTCATAATTTAAATGACTTCAATAAGTAAAATGATGACGAAAAGCATCAAAACTAGCACGACATTTTTTACATAAATATTTTTGTTTTCCTTCAGGATTATGACCATTTTTAACACAATGAAAAGATTTGCAATTAGGACATGTAATGCCTTTATCTCTAAATTTTTGATCAATTTCATTTAAACGTTTTTGTTTTTTGATTACCTTTACTTCTTTTTTTATTTTTTCATAAAATTCTAAAAATTGATCATCTGTAAAACTGTTTTTTAATTCTGTAATTATTTTTTCCATCAATTATTTACCTCTATATATTAAAAATATACCTAAAATTAGGTATATTCTATAAATATCAAGAGTTTTCGACAAAATTAAAGAAAATATTTAACTAATTTAATTATTTCTAATGATAAAATAGAAGAATATTTAAAATATTTTTCACAATTACATAAATTACTTTATTCTAAAGCAAATTGAATGATTATGACTAAAAATTTAGTTGAAGATAACATTAAAATAACTTATGACGAAAAACTATTTATTTTAAATCAAATTGAAATATCTGGTATATGAGGTTATGGGAATTATGATATAAATATTTTTATTGAAAAACCAAATGAAAAAATTATTGAAGGAAAAGATATTAACTTAGAATTAATCAAAAATTGTCCCACTGGAACTAAAGTCAGTGGAAAAGATAGAAATACATATCTTCAATTAATAGAAGATGATACATGATATTTATATAAAAATGGTATTGAAGATGAAAACTCATATTCAAATATTGCAGTTGTTAATTTTATAAAACAATCAAATAGTATAATATTTTCCTATCCATCCGTAAAAGAACAAATTAATATTAATAATTTAGAATTATTTAATAAAAACAATGAAAAACTTTCATTAATTATATTCATTAACCTTCACCACACCATCTTTATCAACTATTAAATCAGGTTCTGGTGTATATAAATTTCAACGATAAACTGATTTTAAGTAATCTTTATTTTTTCCTCAAATAAAACTTTTTTGTTTTATTTTTTCTTTATTTTCAACTAAATATAGTATAACATCTCTATCACCTTTTAAATTATTGGGAATATCTTTATTTAAAGATAACTCTCAATCACCTTCTTTAAAAATAATTTTAGATTTATTATTTTTTATTTCCAAATTATTTGAGAATTTTGTAATTTTTCACTTATTATTTTCATTATATCTTCATACTACATAATAATATTTATTATCAACTTTATTAAATGGTTTTTCTTGTGGTGCCATTCATTCTAAGTTGTTTTTAATAGTTTCATCAGTTGTATTTGTTTGGTTTTCTTTTTTAAATGCATCTAATTTTTCTTTTGTATATTCTTGTGGTGTATTACAAGCAATTAAATTTGTTGTACTTGTTACAATTAAAGTGATTGAACCCAAAAGACTTAATATTAATTTTAAATTAATATTTTTATTCATAAATAATTTTATCGTTTGCACTAACAAGATTTTCTCCATAATAATATACATTGTTTAAAACAATGTAATTTTTATCACCATTTACAATTGAAATTTTATTTGAAGGATTTATACTATAATCTTTTGTTAATTTAATATATTTATTTAATTCTCTAGGATAATTGTTTTTATCTAAAAATCTATTTATAATTTTTTGATCTGTATCAAAAACATAATGAGAATCAAGCATATTTGCTCCATTACCTATATTTATAATATCATTATATGTATTACTTGTTCCTTCTTCAACAGATTGAAGATTATTTTTTATACAATTTGAACCACTAAAACAATTTTCAAAATGAATATTTGGTTGAATTCAAACATTATGAGAGCCCATTTCCATTGATTCTGTTTGATTTGGTCTTGAAATTTGAGATTCTGTTGATATGGTTGATGGAATATGAGAAATTAAAAAACTTTCCAAAGCCCTACCAGAATCATCAGAATTAGAAATTAGTAATCTAAGCACTAATCCACTAAAACTCCCATATTGTCCTGTTCCCGGATCCATATAATCTATTGTAATATTTGTTCCAGAAGGCGATAATACACCTCTTATTCCTCTAATAATAATAAAATGATTTTCAATTTGATTACTATTTTCACTAAATAATTCCGGAAGATAACCTCTGTAAGCAAGAGCTACCGGTGTATTGTTTTGTAAACTATTTCTTATTAAAGATACAATATTACCTATATTATGATTTCTATTAATTGTTGTTAATGAGTATTGCCTATTATTATTTAAATATTCACTACTAATAAAATTATTAATTTGATTTGTTCAATTATCAACAAGTGTTCCTAGATATGTATATCTTGAGTTTGTTGGAGTTAAGTCAGGATTTAAATTTTGATTTGTTATAGTTTGCATCAAATATGCTAAATAATGCTGAAAACTAGTGTATGTTCTTTGGTGATTTATATTAACATTATTAAGAATAATATCTGTATTTAATCCAAAATATCTTAAAATTGATTCACCAATTGCAGGACCACATCATTGTGCGGATAATTGTTTAATTTTTGATACAGATAAATTTAAAAAATTTGGAAGCGCTTCTCTTTTTTTGATTTTATTTAATTTTTTTAAATTATTTTTTTGTAAATTAATATTATTATTTATTTTATCTTTTTTTTGATAAGGACTGGCGGCAATTGTTGTTGGTATTGCAGTTCCACTAATTGTTAATACACTTAATAAACTTAGTAGTTTTTTCATTTTGTATAATTTCCTTTCTTTAATCTTGAGACTTTTTATCAAGATCTATTGACATTATATATATATATATATATGCAAGTCAAGCACTTTAAATATATTTTAGAAAGGAGATGAATTATAATGGTTACTATTGTGATTATATTGTACTAATCTGGGCTCGCGTTGATTTTCATAAGTTTTGCGAAAAATTACTTAAAGTTTAAAAAAACTTTTGTCGCGCTTTTCAAAATACTTGGGAAAAATTCTAAGCGTTAAGCGAAGAATTTTATAAAGGTTCCCAAATTTGTTTGAAAGAACCTCAAAATATTTTTTAACTTGTAAGTCATTTTATCACAAAAATTTAAGAAAATCAACCGCTCGCCCAAAAACAAGAATAGTTATAATCCCATTTTAAAACGATATGGATAAGAACAATAAAACAAAGCGTCATATGGGTCATGGTACATTTTACTGTCGGGTGTGTTTGTTTTGGTGTCACTAAATCTTAGTTCACTAATACATTTATCTAAAAATGGAAAGTTATCTAATATGCCATATATTTTGCCTTGAACAAACATTTTTCTTATTCATGTTACACGATTAATTATACCTGCTTCTTTATTCAATGAAGTTTGATGTTTTTTAGCTTTAAACATTTTAATTTTATAACCCAAATAAGGATAAATATCTTCTTGTAATTTTTGCATAAAGTCATAGGCATTAATATCATAATGAAATGTTGCATATTCAAAACCATCAAATTTATCAAAAGTATTGATTATTCATTGGCCGTAATGTTCAACTATTTCATTTAAATTCATTGCGTTTTTTCGTGTAACAACATTTTCTTCAATTAAATATTTATCATATTCATTATTTTCATTAATTTTATAACCACTAAATAAAAATACCGTATGGTCTTCGCTACCATTAGCATAATCAACACCAATTGAATAACTATCAAATTGATACTGTTTTGTATTTGGATTATAAAAATCTTGTAAATTATATTCTTTAATATATTTACGATAATTTCGTAAAACATAAACGCTGGGGTCATTATCGTTATATTCAAATCCGTAGTATTCAAGTTCAAATAAATCAGGTCGTTCTTCTTTGTTAGTTAAAACAAGTTTTTTGGTAATATCAGGTATTTTATTTCAAACAGCCCCCATTGTTAATCGTAAATTAAAAATACCCAAACCATTAAATGCTTGTTTGTTTTCTGAATATACTTGATTGTGTTCTTTTAAAATATTTTTAATTCTTTCATTTAAGGGTAAATATGGGGTTACAAATTTTTCATAAAAGACATTATATTTATCAAAAGGGTTAAAAGTAAATTGATTAGAATATGTTTTATGAAAATATGTTGTTACTGTTATGTATTGTTTTGCTATGTTGTCTCATTCTTGAAATGTCCAAGATAATTCTTTTACTGGAATAGGATTATCTAAATTATATTGTTCATTAACATCATCATCAGTATATTTTTCATAAGATACTTTTAAACTTTTTGAACGAAACATTGAAACTCTTAAATTATTATATCTTTTATCTAATTCTTTATCAGTTAAGATTTCTTTTTCTTCAGCATGTATCATTTCATCAGTTCATGCAGATATAATACCACTACCTTTACCAACTTTCCCCATAATTTTATTACCATTAGCATAACCAACAAAAGCAATGCGAACACCACTAGGAAAAACAATCTCGCCGCCTTCTTTAACATTTTTAGGTCAAACAATACCATTTTCATTGTCGGGTCCTATATCAATCCCATATTTATCATAAAGATAGTTACAGACATTAATTGTATCGCCAAATGTAGTATCTTCGTGAGTGTTGGCATATCTTCGCAAAATATTAGATGAAGCATCCGTAAAGTTACAAGCAAAAAATAATTTTTCGGCTAAATGATTTCATGTTTTATTAGTACCACGCCCTGCTGAAACAAACTTAAAAAAAGTTGGCGAAGTAAAATATCGGGCATAACTATCACCAACAAAGTCTTTAAATACCTCTCAATCAAAACCAAAATTATAGTCACTAAAATTCAAATCATATTTTTTATTTAAATGTTCATAACTAGTAATTCGTTTTTTGTTATTAATTTTAGTAAAGTCTTGCATTTTTAAATATCCTCCTTTTTTTGATAAAATTATTTGAAGTATTAAATATCATAATTTAAAATATTTTTTTAATTAAGAAAGGAAATTATAAAATGGAATTAAAAAATAATTTATTAGGAAATTATAAAGAAAATAAAAGAAAAAAAAACAATAAATGAAATTAATAATTTCTTAATTGAAAGAGATAATGAGATATTTAAATTATATCAACAATGAAAAATATTACAAGGATATAAGGTTGTATCAAAAATACCAAAAACATTTAAAACAGAATATGGGGATAACACTTTAAAAAGACGAAGATATGTTAAATATGATGAAGAAAAAAAAGAAAATATAAATCGTTATCCTTTAGATGAAGAATTAGGGTTAAAAAAATACGAAAGAATTGAAAAAAATTTAAAAAATAAATATATGTATTTTATGGGCGATGGGAAAAGATATAAAGATATTTTGCATACAACAGAAAATGCTAGCATTAGTGAAAGAACAATATCTAATATTTTTAAAAATGCCGATTTAGAAGAAACCGATTACATTAGTAATAAAAATAACAATAAAATTAAAATCCCAAATAATGTTTTATATATTCAAATTGATGGGGCTTTTGAACCTATGAGAGAAAATAAAAAAAGAGTTGAAAATAAAATATTTCTTGCGACTATGCATGTTGGTGTTGATGAAGAAAAGTCAACAAAAACCAGAATAAAAATGAAAAAGAAAAAAGGAGTTTTTCAAATGATGAATAAAAATCATAAGAATAAAAATGATAAATCTAATATTGATAATTTTATTGATAAAATTTTTAAATCAATGGATACTTATGATATTAATGAAGATACTAAAATATTAATATTAAGTGATGGTGAAAAACAAATTAAAAAAATTTACAAAGCAGTAAAAGCAAAATATAAAAATAATACTGTATCATATAGTTTAGATAAATTTCATTTAGTAAAAAGATTTAAAGAATTATTCACAAATCGTAAGAAAAACCGAATTCATAGATTAAAATATAAATTATCAAAAATATATTTTTTTACTGGAAATTATGAAGCATTATTAGATTTTTTAATGTGTCATTTACCCTATGTTATTGATAATAAAAAGAAATTTTTATTAGAAACTATTGAATTAATTAAAAATAATAAAGAAGGAATTGAAAATCAAGCGTTAGAATATAATATTGGTTGTCACATGGAAGGTGATATATCACACTATATTAAGTCTGTTAAGGGGCGTGGCGCGAAAATATATTGTAAAGAAACATTTATCAATATGTTAATTGCTTCAATGTTAAGACTTAATAGTAAAACAAATGAAGAAAAAATTGATAAAATTAATAAAAATAAAGAAAAAATTGAATTTAATATATTTAATTTAAATCAATCTAAAAATCAATTTTTATCTTTATAAAAAATAAAAAACTTTTTAAAATTATTAATAACTTTAAAAAGTATTTTTTAGTGTGTCGAAATTCATAAATTTATAAATTATTTCTTCAATTAAAAATTATGTTTTTTAAAAAAGTTGAATTTTTTATAAATTTTGGTATTATTTAGTCATAAGCGAAACTTAATTTGTTTCTAATTATTTAATTTTATTAAAAACCTCAAAATAATAAATACTACCAGAATTCTTGCGTAACCTATTAAAAAATTGCTTTAATTTTGTCGAAAACTCTTGATGAAATAAAAAAAATCATCAATATGACAATTTAAAAACTAATTTTGTGTAAGATTATGATTTTGTTTTAAATTTTTTAAACGTTAAAATATAATACCGTTGATTGTTGGTTTGGTGTTAAACCTTTATGTTGGTATTTTCATTTTCAGAGCTTTAAATAATTTTGAATATTAGTGAAACCCAAACCATGATAATGAATTAAGGCTTCTTTAAGACTGGATTGTAATTTATTAATCTTATTTAACTTTCGATAACTAGTATCAGGGTTTGTACTAGTTTTGGTGGAATATAGAGTAGAATTTGTTTGTTTTGCTACTAATAAATATAGTGGTTGCATGTCAGAAATAATCGTTGATTTTTCTTTAATCAATTGCTTATTCATATTTTCAATAATTCATTGTTTTTGTAATCGTTTGGTATTGGTAGATTGAACAAAAATATTATTATTGCTATCAACTGCCATTTGAATACAGCATTTGGTATTGGTTGAAAATGGATCGAGATGAGTTTTTCGTTTATCAAATTTATCTTTAAAATTACCTTTATGGATTTCTTTAATAAATGTTTCATCCATTTGAATTTGACCATTTAATTTTTTAAATTTTAATTGGGTATTTTCTAATTGTTTTGATTGCATTAATTTTTGTCGATTATACCAAGCAGTTTTTGGGGTTGTTTTAATAAAACGAGAAATTATTTTGCTAGATTGTCCTAATAATGCAATTTGAATTAATAAATTTCATTGTTCATAATTTAAATGACTTCAATAAGTAAAATGATGACGAAAAGCATCAAAACTAGCACGACATTTTTTACATAAATATTTTTGTTTTCCTTCAGGATTATGACCATTTTTAACACAATGAAAAGATTTGCAATTAGGACATGTAATGCCTTTATCTCTAAATTTTTGATCAATTTCATTTAAACGTTTTTGTTTTTTGATTACCTTTACTTCTTTTTTTATTTTTTCATAAAATTCTAAAAATTGATCATCTGTAAAACTGTTTTTTAATTCTGTAATTATTTTTTCCATCAATTATTTACCTCTATATATTAAAAATATACCTAAAATTAGGTATATTCTATAAATATCAAGAGTTTTCGACAAAATTAAAGAAAAATTGCAAATATTTGTAAAAAGACACTAATAAAAAAATATAATTTTAATTAATTATGTTTTTTATTTAAAAATTTAATATTTTGCCACAACAAAAAATGAATTTATTATTTAAATTCTTTAATTTTAGATAAATCTTCTATGTTAACTGCAAATTATAAATTGAAGCAATTAAATTAAATCTTAAACTAAGTCGTTTTCTTCGATTACGATATTTTTCTGTAATAATTTTAAATTTTTTAAGAATAACAAAAATATTTTCAATAATAATTCTCGTTTTTGAAACTATTCTATTGCGTTGTTTTTGTACTTTATTTAAAGGGTTTTTATTTGTTTTTTTTGTAGGTATTAGAACATTGTTGTGAATTTTTTGTATTCCTTGATAACCACTATCAACTATTAATTTGGTATTTTTTAAAATTGCGATTTTTGATTCTTTAAATAAAGCATAATCGTGTTTTTTACCAAGCGAAAAACTTGTTGCAATAATTTTTTTGGTTTCTTGTTCGATAATTACTTGTGTTTTAATAGTGTGTTTTTTCTTTTTACCAGAATAAGATTGTTTTTGTCTTTTTTTGGGCGTTGGATTGGGGTTTCGGTAACATCAATAATAATAGTTTTATCATTAAAATAATCATTTATTAGTGCTTTTTTACCAGCAACTTGCTGAAAATCAGGGTGTTTAATTAAAATATCTTCAATTCACTTGATATTGCGATAACAATTAGCTTCACTAATTCCGAAATTTTTTCCAAGATGAAAATAAGTTCGATATTCTCGTCAATACGATAAAGTCATCAATAATCGATTTTCTAGTGATAATTTATTAGCTTTGCCACCTTTTTTAAATTTTTCTATTTCAGCTACTTGTAAAATATCTAACATTTTATTAAAAATATCTTGTTTTATTCCTGTTAATCTTAATCATTCTTTATCATTAATATTTTTAAATTCATCAAATTTCATAATTTAATATCCTCATAAATTATATTTTATAATAATATTTTAATAATAAAACCAGGTATCGCAAGAAGTCTAATATTTTATAGGAATTTTAAAATAATTAGATTAGGTTAAGCAAGAAGTCTAATAATAGTTTTATCATTAAAATAATCATTTATTAGTGCTTTTTTACCAGCAACTTGCTGAAAATCAGGGTGTTTAATTAAAATATCTTCAATTCACTTGATATTGCGATAACAATTAGCTTCACTAATTCCGAAATTTTTTCCAAGATGAAAATAAGTTCGATATTCTCGTCAATACGATAAAGTCATCAATAATCGATTTTCTAGTGATAATTTATTAGCTTTGCCACCTTTTTTAAATTTTTCTATTTCAGCTGCTTGTAAAATATCTAACATTTTATTAAAAATATCTTGTTTTATTCCTGTTAATCTTAATCATTCTTTATCATTAATATTTTTAAATTCATCAAATTTCATAATTTAATATCCTCATAAATTATATTTTATAATAATATTTTAATAATAAAACCAGGTATCGCAAGAAGTCTAATAAATATTTAGCAAAAAATAATGGTAATAATATAAAACAAGTAAACGAATAACATTGAATTCTTATTTTAAATAATGGAAAATGTGCTGCTTATTTTGATGCTTCAAAAATAAAATTAATTTATTGTTGAGATGGTGTTGGTGAACCACAAATACCAGCAATTAAATCTAATACTGGTGAAATTACAGAATGAAAAGGTTAAAAGGAACTATTATTAAGTTCCTTTTTAAATTAATCAAATAAATTTCATAAATATAATTAATAAGAATAAATTAGTTATTGTACTATATAATGCAGGACTAAATTTTAATACTTCAAATGTTTGACTGAAAAAAATATATATTGTTTGAAAAATTTTACCAACACCACTCGCTAATTCGTTTACTTGTTTTATACCAGTGATATGGCGTCCTTTACGATGAACCGGCAAAAAAATTCTTGTTAGATTGTTTTTTTATTTTTCTATTAAAAAACATAAATTTATTTGCATTATTCATCGGATAGTATCTTTAAATTTATAACTTTTATCATAAAAACAGATTAATTTCTGTTTTCCCCACACAAAATAAAAGATATTTTTATAAATTTCCTTTTAAATAAAGGTATTATCCGATGAATAATGCAAGCTCTAAAACTTAATATTTTTTGATGCTTAAAGATGCATAACCCATCTATGGCACGAATTATTAAAAAAGTGTGAAAGCGATTGGATTTACTCTCCTATTTATTTCTTTAATTGTCGGCAAGATTAATCACTTGTTAAATGTCAGAGCATGTGTTTTTTGGCTTGTTTTCATAAAAATATTGTTATTAAACCGAAAAAAAACAATATCGGACACTAAAAAAACAAGGGGGTTGGAACTCCAAAAGGTTATTTTCTTTATATAAAGTTGTATAGGGATGGATGAAGCGCAATTAATAACTGGGTAAATTTGTTTTACTTCAGTTGGGGGATAAACTCTGTTTAAATATAGAATTTTAGTATCTCCACCACTCACCCCCAAAGCGAGGTGGGTGGCGAATTAAGCTAATTAAATCAAAATACAAATATTCTTACTAAATATCAAAATATTAACTAACAAAGGGATTTTCTGTTTATTTTAAAAAAAAGAAAGAAAAGAATAAAATATTATGCAAGAATATAAAAGTAAATATATAATTTAAAAATAAAATTTGTTCTTATTTAAATAAAGTTATTATAATAATTGAAGATTATCAACTTCATAAAGGTTTAAAAATAAAAATCAATTATCTACTCCTAAATTTATTGGTGGTTTAAAAGTTTTATGCAAATATCTATTTAATTTAAAATATATTTTACAATCACCAGTCATTAAGAAAAAATATATTTATAAAATAAATATTAAAATGACAGGGCACTAACACGATGCATGAAAACAATTACAATATTTTTTAACAAAAGGAGTTGATAAAAATGGCAAAAACAAAAAGTAATTTACCTAAAAAATCAATAACTAATAAACCTAAAATAAAAAATAAAAGAGTTAACAAATTAGAACTAACTGTTAGATTACATGAAAATCCGATTAAAAATAAAATTAAGGCACTGGTTGCTGGTGGTGTTGAATTTGACGCTTGTTCGGCTAAATGTCAGTGAGAAGGATTAAATTACTCAACATTATCAATATATAACCCATCTATTTTAACTGAGTTTTTGAAATTAAGAAAAGGTGATTAGATAAAAATTAAAGTCTCAGTATTTAATCAGTTAAATATAAAAACTAAACGATATTTTTTATCTTTTAGAGTAGATATTTTTGAAATTATACAAAAAGCGATTAGAAAGAGAACAAATACAAATATTAAAAAATAGGAGGAAAAAACAATGACATTAAAAAATGTAAAATATGTTCTTATTGATGAAAATAATGAACCTATTAAAAATGAAGATGGTATTTTAGATATTAAAACTGCTAAAATTATTTTAGAAAATACTGCTGGAGTTGAAGAATTTAATGCAAGTAATTTAGAAAATAATAATCAACAAATCAACGAACTACAAACAAAAAATACTGAATTAACTTCATAAATTGAAGAACAAACAATTCAATTAAAACAAATTGAAGTAATTGATTTTATTAATTCTTTAAATGATAATGAAGAATTTAAAAATGTTTTATTAAAGTCTTATGATATTAGCGATGATATTGAAATCATTAAAGCTCAATTGCAAAGTGTTTATGATGAATTAATTAAGGTACAAACAGTTAATACTGGTGGCGTACCAAAGTTATAAAACAAAGAAAACAATATTTTAGATACAGACAATGTATTTAATAAATAGAAATAAGGAATTAAATTATGGCGCAAAACCCACAAAGAATTTTCGGAGATATTGCTAATCAAGCAACACAAAGAGACCGAGAAAAATTTGAACAATGATATTTACAAAATTATCAACAAAAATTTAGTTGAGAAGCATTATTTGTGTGAAAAGAAGCCAATAAGTTTGGCTTAACATATAAAAGAAAGAAAAATATTAAATATAATGAAGGTTTGGGAGCAAACAGTCAAGTATTTAATACTGATGATAAACTACTAAAATATTCAACAGTGGAATTTGAATATGGAATTGTTGAATTAGATACAATTTTAACCTTTGCTCGTAAATTAGACCCCATAGAAAGTGATTTTAATACTAATCTTTGGGCTGCCGATATTGAGCAAGCAATGGATACTGAGGTTGCTTATAAAAGCAATAAAATTTTAGAAATTATTAATAAAGGGACAGTTACAAATATTCAAGAGCAAAAAGCAGATGAGTAGTAAAAAATGAATTAATATATTTATCTAATTATAATAAAATTTTATTTTGATATATATAATCAATATTTTAAAAATTAAATTTATTTTGATTGAATGATTAATTACGTTTAAATTATATGATGCAAAACAACAAGTTTTATGGAGAAAAATAATGATAAAAGATAGAAAAATAACAATTAAAGAGTTAAAAACATTAGTATTAGGTTAATTATATCAACGTGGGATTTAAAATTAACTAAGGGGAATAAAAACCAGAAATATTTTAAAAAGGCTAACAGGTCTTAAATATAAATGGTTTTTACAAAATAAATTGCTAATTTATTTTACTTTTCTAAAAAAATAGGTATAATTTTAATTAAAAGAAATTATTGTTGACAATAATTGAACAGAGAAATAGTGGCTGGTGGAAAATATTGGAATTTTAAAGCGCGATGACAACATAAAGATAAAATTTAATATATTTTGACAATTAAGCGCATTAACTAAAAGATAATGAAATAGGATGGCACCGCGATTTTTCTTTCCTAAGCAATTTTTTAGTTTTTTATTTAGAAGGGAAGAAAGTTATGAATATGCAAAAACCACGAGGAACTGAAGATCTTTATTATGAAAAAGCAAATGAATTAAGTGCCCTAGAATTAATGCTGCGTAGTCTTGCTATGCAATATAACTATCATGAAATTAGAACTCCAATTTTCGAAGCAAAAGATTTATTTGTGCGTTCAGTAGGAGCAGAAACCGATATTGTTAGCAAAGAAATGTTTGAATTATTAGATAAAAAAGAGCGAGCATTTGTTTTACGTCCAGAAGGAACCGCGCCTATTATTCGCAGTATTATTGAAGATAAACTATATGGGAAATATGAATTACCATTAAAATTATTTTATATTGGGAGTATGTTTCGTTATGAACGACCTCAACTTGGTCGTTTACGACAATTTAATCAGTTTGGAGTTGAAGTGGTCGGATCTAAGAATTATTTATTAGATGTTGAAGTTATTTTACTTGGTTATAATTTATTAAAAACACTTGGATTAACAAACTTAACATTAAAACTAAATTATTTAACAATTGGTGCAGCGCGAACAAATTATCTTGGTATGTTAACATCTTTCTTCCAAGAACAAACATTATGTGCCGATTGTCAAATTCGGCTACAAAAGAATCCATTACGAGTATTAGATTGTAAAATTGATCATGATAAATTTAGTAATGCGCCAAAAATTTATGATTATTTAACCCCAACAGAAAATGAAGAATTTGCGGCAATTCAAAAGTTGTTAACTAAATTAGGAATTCCTTTTACCTTAGATGCGAAATTAGTACGAGGGTTAGATTATTATACTGGCGTTGTTTTTGAAATTGTGATTGAGGAAGTAGAACGAGAATTAACTTTACTAGGTGGTGGACGGTATGACCAATTAGTTCACACTTTTGAATCAAGTTTAGATTATCCAGCGGTAGGCTTTGCGTTAGGATTAGAACGATTGTTATTAACTTTAGCTGCAATTGATATTGTCCTAGCTGATGAGGCTTATCTTGATGCTTATTTAATTTGTTTATCTGATCATGCGCGTTATTTTGCTGCTTCGTTGTTGCTGTTACTTCGAGCAAGTGGTTTTCGTGTTGATTGTGATTATTTAACACGTAGTGTTAAAGCTCAGTTTAAATCATTAGAGCGCTTGAAAGCAAAGAATGCTATTATTATTGATGATGAAGAATTGAAAAAAAATGTTGTAAAAATTAAAAACCAACAAACAGGAAAAGAACAAGAAGTTAAGTTTGACAAGATTATTGCAGTTTTAAGTAAGGAGAAGAAATAATGAAGAGAACACATACTTGCGGTGAATTAACATTAAAAAATTTTAAAACAAAGGTTTTTTTAAGCGGTTGAGTGGCAAAGAATCGTCGTTTAGGGGGAATTATTTTCTTAGATTTACGTGATCGAACAGGGATTATACAAGTTGTTGTTAAACCAGAGCATCCCCAATATGCGATGATTAATACAATTCGAAATGAATTTGTTATTAGTGTTGAAGGTGTTGTAATTGAACGAAAAAGTAAGAATTTAGAATTACCAACCGGGGAAATTGAAATTTCAGCTAAACAAGTCACAATTTTATCAAAATCCGAAACGCCGCCATTAATTATTAATGATGTAACTGATGCGTTAGAAGATGTTCGAATGAAATATCGTTATTTAGATTTACGTCGACCAATAATGCAACAAAAAATTATGTTACGAAATCAATTAGTGCAAACAATTCGGAAATTTTGTTATGATCATCAATTTATTGATATTGAAACACCAATTTTAAACAAATCAACACCAGAAGGTGCCCGTGATTTCTTAGTTCCCTCGCGTTTAAATCCCCATAATTTTTATGCATTACCACAATCACCGCAATTGTTTAAACAGTTATTAATGTTAGCCGGATTTGATAAATATTTTCAAATTGCAAAGTGCTTTCGCGATGAAGACTTAAGAAGTGATCGTCAACCAGAATTTACGCAATTAGATTTAGAAATGAGTTTTGTTGAATGTGATGATATTATTCATTTTGTTGAAACATTATTTCAAACAATTATGCAAGATGTGATGAAAGTTAAAATTAAAACGCCCTTTCTTCGGATGGATTATGATGAAGCAATTGAAAAATATGGCACTGATAAACCAGATACGCGTTATGATTTACAGTTATTTGATACAAAAGATATTTTTGCGAAAACTGAATTTAGAGTCTTTGCAACAGCATTAAAAAAGGAGTTGAGTTTAAAAGGAATTTTTCTTCCCCAATTAGTCAGCAAAAAACAAGTTGAAGAATTAACACGGATTACCCAACAAAACAAAGCACAAGGGTTAGCATGAGTTAAACAAGAAAAAAATAATTGAGAAGGACCACTTGCAAAAGTACTTAGTGATGATGAAAAAGAAAAATTATTACAAAAATGTAATAAACAAGCTGGAACATTCTTCTTTGTTAGTGATGAAAAAGCAGTTACTTGCCAAGCTTTAGGAGCAGTCCGAGTAGCATTAGCTAAAATGTTTGATTTAATTCCACCGAATGAATATCACTTCTTATGAATTATTAATTGACCATTATATGAATGATCAGATGAAAATCAACGCTATGAAGCAGCTCATCATCCTTTTACCGCGCCAAATAGTGAATTTATTGATAATTTTGAACATAAAATGGCAAATGCGCGCGCTGATGCTTATGACTTAGTTTTAAATGGTTATGAAATTGGGGGGGGGGGCATTCGTATTCACCAAAGTGAAGTTCAAACCCGAATGTTTAAATCATTACAATTATCAACCCAAGAAATTGAGAACAAATTTGGTTGATTTTTAAATGCTTTTAATTATGGTGTTCCACCCCATGGCGGAATTGCATTTGGACTTGATCGGTTAGCAATGATTTTAACGAATAGTGAATCAATTCGAGATGTGATTGCTTTTCCGAATAATACAACAGGAACTAATCCAATGACAGCTTCACCAAGTCCAGTTGATGGAAAAAAGTTGGATGAATTAGGAATTAAATTAAAATAATAAATATATAAGGCGTCGTGTACGATGAAGTTCCAAAAAACAACTCTTGTTAGGGTTGTTTTTTTTATTTGGAATAAAACAATATCTAAAAGTAGGTAATGATAATCAAACAACAAAAAATATTTGATGTTAATGATTGTTATAAAGCAATATCATTCATTACCGAAGAATTTTTATCAAATAAAGTTTTATGAACTTGTAAAAAGCATAAAGATTTATTGAATAAAGTAAAAGATAAAAAACAAAAGAGGTTTTATAAACGCTTAGAAAATTCAAAAATTATCTTTGATTATGAAACTGGGTTTTTAAAACTTTGATTTTACAAAACAACTTAATGCAAAGTGGGGCGGTTATTTTATAAATAACTAAGTGTTTTTTTCACATAGGCGGGTCTAACCCAACGGTAATCAGTCCGGGAATAATAGACGCACTAACTTGCGATAGTCGTGATAATTGCGAGGTCAACATCGAACGACAATAAATATTGAGATGGCCACTTTATAAATAAATTTGCGATAGATATTACTTCTTAGAAGTTAAATAGATAAATACTTATATAACCAACTCTCGCTTTGGCACTTTCACTTTGGAGTGAGTGCCAGCGAGTTAAAATTAGGAGGAATTATAATGACAGAATATAAAAGTTTGTATATTAATAAAACTTGAAATTAAATAACAACATCATTTGATTGGATTAATTGTCAACCTGTTAATTGTCGTATTTCACATCATAAAAAGCATTATGATTTGCAATGTTTAGAATGAGCAAAAATTTACTTAAATTTATTTAAAAACAATTGAGATGTTGTTGCTTCTTATATGCAACATTACAAAATTAACGATGTTTTAGATTTAGCATCAGATGGATGAAAAATATTACAAATTGATAAAAAAATTAAAGGAATAATTTAGGAGGTTTATATGAAAAGGTTAAATAAAATTTGTCTTAAACAAAGATATTGAGGTTATTTCTTTCATAAAGAATTCAATCAAGAAAATAAATTACAAGAATTAATGCTTAAAAGTTATCTAGTATCATTTGAAGATATGACTAATTAACATTGAGCATTATGTAGAAAGAATTATGAGGAATTAAAAATTATATGTAATAAAGCATTAAAAATTACCAATAAAGATATTATTTATGCACAAATTAATCGTGATTATTTAGGTAATTGAGAGTTAAATTTATATCTTAAATTTGGTAATGAAGAACGACACGTAGGTAATATTGAATTACCAATAGATTTTAATTTAAATTGAAAATGATATGAAATTGATGAAGTTAAAGGTCTAATAGATTATTATATTGATAATTTAATTAATGAAATGGAATTAGAGTAAATTTAATTATGGAAGAGTTAAAATTAAATAATGAAGTTAAAAATATTACTTATCCGTTTTATTTAAAAGGAAATAATTTTAAAGAATTAAGTTTAAAAGCATTAACAATTAAAAAATGAATTGATGAAAATGGGCAATAATTAGCAGAATTTATATATCGACAACAAGCTTGATTAATAAATGGAGAATATAAATCACAATCACTAAAAGATTTAAAATTAGTAGTTTCAAAAATTGATTATATTTTTAGAGAAACATTAGACTTAATAAAAAATTTTAAAGATGAATTAAATTTTATTAGAAAAGATATTTTAAATTTAGAAAATAATATTAAAAATAATCATGATACATAAAATAAAATATTTTTCCAAAATAAAAATATGAACTTTACTAGCATACAATGTTTCTTTTAACTGAGAATATGAAATAAAAAACCTTTCTAGGTTATTATTAAATATATAAAGTTAGGAGAAACATTTTTTATATGGCAAATGGTAAAACTAAAGGGTCAAAATACCATGATATTTAATTTAAAACTAAAATTATTAACGAATATTACGAATATAATAAATCAATATCTTTAATATCTAAAGAATATGAAATAAGTACTGCAACTATTTCTAGGTTAATTAATGTTTTCAATAAAGATAAAAAATTTGATAAACGAACATATATTAGACTTCTTGCTATACTTGGTTTTATTATTAAAATATTATTATAAAATATAATTTATGAGGATATTAAATTATGAAATTTGATTAATTTAAAAATATTAATGATAAAGAATGATTAAGATTAACAGGAATAAAACAAGATATTTTTAATAAAATGTTAGATATTTTACAAGTAGCTGAAATAGAAAAATTTAAAAAAGGTGGCAAAGCTAATAAATTATCACTAGAAAATCGATTATTGATGACTTTATCGTATTGACGAGAATATCGAACTTATTTTCATCTTGGAAAAAATTTCGGAATTAGTGAAGCTAATTGTTATTGCAATATCAAGTGAATTGAAGATATTTTAATTAAACACCCTGATTTTAAGCAAGTTGCTGGTAAAAAATCACTAATAAATGATTATTTTAATGATAAAACTATTATTATTGATGCTACCGAAACCCCAATCCAACGCCCAAAAAAAGACAAAAACAATCTTATTCTGGTAAAAAGAAAAAACACACTATTAAAACGCAAGTAGTTATCGAACAAGAAACCAAAAAAATTATTGCAACAAGTTTTTCACTTGGTAAAAAACACGATTATGCTTTATTTAAAGAATCAAAAATCGCAATTTTAAAAAATACCAAATTAATAGTTGATAGTGGTTATCAAGGAATACAAAAAATTCACAATAATGTTATAATGCCCACAAAGAAAACTAAGAAAAAACATTTAAATAAAGAATAAAAACAACATAATAGACTAGTTTCAAAAATGAGAATTATTATTGAAAATATTCTTGCTATTCTTAAAAAATTTAAAATTATTACAGAAAAATATAGAAATCGTAGAAAACGATTTAGTTTAAGATTTAATTTAATTGCTTCAATTTATAATTTACAATTATTATAGTTATCATAAAAGATTTATTTAAAATTAACGAATTTGAATAATAAAATAATTTTTCGTTGTGGCAAAATATTAAATTTTTAAATAAAAGACATAATTAATTAAAATTATAATTTTATATTAACCCCTTTTTACAAATATTTGAAATTATTTTAATGGGTTATTCAAGAAGTCTATTAAAAAATGCCAATTTTTAATAATCCGCATGATGAAACTATATATTTATTAACAAAAGAAAATGAACAAATAAAAGCAGAAAATAATATTTTAAAAAAGCTTGAATATCTTCCAAAAACAAAAACAAAGATGAATATTAGAAAACAAATTGATTTTATTAAAAACGAATTAAATAACAACTAAATCTTACCATTAAGATTATTTTTAAAAATATTATGCATTTCATATGATACATGAAATAAATATAAAAATATTCATGAAAAATATGAATGAAAAATTGATTACAATATATTATAAATAATTAAAATAATTTAAAAAAATAATAAAAATAAAGGTCATCGACAAATAAAACTTTATTTGGAAGAACAAAAAAATAAAAATATCAGCAATTACTGTATTTCGTTATATGAAGATATTACAAATATGTTATGAATTTATAATTAAACATAAAAAACGAATTAAAAATTTTAATAATATGTTATATTAACATAAAAAATACCCCTATTTACTTAAACGTAATTTTCATTCTAATCAAATGAATCAAAAATGATCAACTGATATTACAATAATAGACTTCTTGCGTAACCTATTAAAAAATTGCAAATATTTGTAAAAAGACACTAATATAAAAATATAATTTTAATTAATTATATTTTTTATTTAAAAATTTAATATTTTGCCACAACAAAAAATGAATTTATTATTTAAATTCTTTAATTTTAAATAAATCTTCTATGCTAACTGCAAATTATAAATTGAAGCAATTAAATTAAATCTTAAACTAAATCGTTTTCTTCGATTACGATATTTTTCTGTAATAATTTTAAATTTTTTAAGAATAGCAAAAATATTTTCAATAATAATTCTCATTTTTGAAAATATTCTATTAAGTTGTTTTTGTACTTTATTTAAAGGGTTTTTCTTTGTTTTTTTTGTAGGTATTATAACATTATTGTGAATTTTTTGTATTCCTTGATAACCAATATCAACTATTAATTTGGTATTTTTTAAAATTGCGATTTTTGATTCTTTAAATAAAGCATAATCATGTTTTTTCCCAAGCGAAAAACTTGTTGCAATAATTTTTTTGGTTTCTTGTTCGATAATTACTTGTGTTTTAATGGTGTGTTTTTTCTTTTTACCAGAATAAGATTGTTTTTATCTTTTTTTGGGCGTTGGATTGGGGTTTCGTTAACATCAATAATAATAGTTTTATCATTAAAATAATCATTTATTAGTGATTTTTTACCAGCGAATTGTTGAAAATCAGAGTGTTTAATTAAAATATCTTCAATTCACTTGATATTGCGATAACAACTAGATTCACTAATATCAAAATTTTTAGCAAGATGAAAATAAGTCCGATATTCTCGTCAATGCTATAAAGTCATCAGTAGCCGATTTTCTAGTGATAATTTATTAGTTTTGCAACCTTTTTTAAATTTTTCTATTTCAGCTACTTGTAAAATATTTAACATTTTATTAAAAGTAGCTTTTTTTGCTCCGGTTAATCGCAATAATTCTTTATCATGTATTATGTAAATTCAAGCAGCAAATTCTGTCTCTTGTTAATATGATAATAACATCATTTAAAATAAATGCAACTATTTTCTTTAATTTTGTCGAAAACTCTTGATATTTATAGAATATACCTAATTTTAGGTATATTTTTAATATATAGAGGTAAATAATTGATGGAAAAAATAATTACAGAATTAAAAAACAGTTTTACAGATGATCAATTTTTAGAATTTTATGAAAAAATAAAAAAAGAAGTAAAGGTAATCAAAAAACAAAAACGTTTAAATGAAATTGATCAAAAATTTAGAGATAAAGGCATTACATGTCCTAATTGCAAATCTTTTCATTGTGTTAAAAATGGTCATAATCCTGAAGGAAAACAAAAATATTTATGTAAAAAATGTCGTGCTAGTTTTGATGCTTTTCGTCATCATTTTACTTATTGAAGTCATTTAAATTATGAACAATGAAATTTATTAATTCAAATTGCATTATTAGGACAATCTAGCAAAATAATTTCTCGTTTTATTAAAACAACCCCAAAAACTGCTTGGTATAATCGACAAAAATTAATGCAATCAAAACAATTAGAAAATACCCAATTAAAATTTAAAAAATTAAATGGTCAAATTCAAATGGATGAAACATTTATTAAAGAAATCCATAAAGGTAATTTTAAAGATAAATTTGATAAACGAAAAACTCATCTCGATCCATTTTCAACCAATACCAAATGCTGTATTCAAATGGCAGTTGATAGCAATAATAATATTTTTGTTCAATCTACCAATACCAAACGATTACAAAAACAATGAATTATTGAAAATATGAATAAGCAATTGATTAAAGAAAAATCAACGATTATTTCTGACATGCAACCACTATATTTATTAGTAGCAAAACAAACAAATTCTACTCTATATTCCACCAAAACTAGTACAAACCCTGATACTAGTTATCGAAAGTTAAATAAGATTAATAAATTACAATCCAGTCTTAAAGAAGCCTTAATTCATTATCATGGTTTGGGTTTCACTAATATTCAAAATTATTTAAAGCTCTGAAAATGAAAATACCAACATAAAGGTTTAACACCAAACCAACAATCAACGGTATTATATTTTAACGTTTAAAAAATTTAAAACAAAATCATAATCTTACACAAAATTAGTTTTTAAATTGTCATATTGATGATTTTTTTTATTTCATCAAGAGTTTTCGACAAAATTAAAGACTATTTTTTAAAAAAAAAATAAAATATTTGTAAGTTTAGTCTATTTTAAACATATTTAAGCACACTGAAAAATAATTTATTAAATTTTACTTCAAATAAACTTATCTAAAATTCTCTATAAATACCTCTTTTGCTGTTCTTCAATTTAAACAAGGCCTTAATTTTTCATTTATAATATCAACTACTCAATCTATTTTTTGTTGAGTAAAAAGGTTAAAATCTGTTCCCTTATGATATCTTTTCCTAAATTCACGGTTTATTCTTTCAATTAAGGGTTTTTGTTTAGGTGAACCTGGGTCACAATAATAAACATTAGCTCCAGCAATCTTTTCCATTTCTTCAAATTTACTAAATTCTTTTCCTCTATCTGTTATTATTCCTTTATTTTTTCCAACTAAATCATTAATTCTAACTATATGTTCAAGTTTTTCTAAAACTTCATTAGCAGTATGTTCTTCTAATTTCATAGCAAAGTATTTTTTGCTTGATTGCTCAACTAATACTAAACAACTAGATTGATGGTCTTTACCAACTACCGTATCCATTTCAAATCAACCAACATTAGATTGTTTATTTTCAATATCTCAAATTGACCCAAATCTTTCATCTAATTTTCCGCGATTATCAGGTCTTTTCTTTGTTCTATTTCTTCTGCCACCATTTAATAAATTTTTCTTTAACAAACCCAAAAGACCTAAATAAATTCATTTATAAAATGTTTTAAGACAAGCAGGAAATTTGACACCAAACTTTATTAAAAATCGTTGAATAATTTCTGCTGGTGAATCGTAAAGAATATTAAATCGTAAATTTAAAAATTCTTGTTGTTCCTCTGTAAATTCGGGTGGTTTTTTAATACATTTTTTTCTTTTTTGTTTATAATCTTTTTGTGCTTCAACTGGCATATAATCTTCTACCTTTTTAAATCGATTTATTTCTCTTTTAACAGTATTAACTACACGACCCATTTGTCTTGCTATTTCAGATAAATTAAGTGTGCCATTTTTCTTTTTACAACTATCAGATAACAATAAATCATTAAATAAATTTCGTTCATCATATTTTACATATGTATATTTTTGCATTTTTCTGTCTCCAATTCTTATTAAAATATTTACAACATTAAATTAGACCGAATATCAAATTAGGTACCTCCTAAACCGCTTAACGGGCGGTTTTTTATTTGCAATCGTACGATAAAATAAGGAGTTTTTCAGGTATTTTAAAAGTTAGATACTATTTTTCATTGTTGTCAAATTTTAATCAGTTTGTTATCTTTATATTATTTATTTAATAAGATGACTGAATAAGATGACTGAATAAGATGACTGAATAAGATGACATTTTATTTAATTATGAATTTTCTTATTTTACGTAGCATATTTAAGGAGGTAAAAATGAATATAAAATTATTTAAAAAAGTATATAAATCGTATATTTATGAATTCTTAAATGAAAATGCGATTGATAATTGAATTCATGGGGATTTAATACTTAATTCATGCAATGAGCGGTTTCTAATTAATTATCCTGATCATAAAACAGAATTATCAATTTTAAACTCTTCTGTAATATTTTCAAAACTTTTAAATAAATTGGATGATGAAGATAATTTCATTAATGGTTATAAATTTGCATCATCGCAAAAAGGCTATATTTTAACTAAAAATAAAACTATTCTGAATATTATGGCAAAGTCATTAAGAGGAAGAGCTTTTAAACTTTTAGAAAGAGCAAATAAAAAATCGGGTATGGATATTATGGATTTAATGAATGAGAGAATATTTAAAAATGAATAAGATAGTATTAGAGGGTATTGATGGTGTTGGAAAAACAACTTTTGCAAATAAATTAATGAATAATTTAAGTTCAAAAGGAATGATAGTTCATTCAGATTCTAAAACACCTAATACTTATGAATGATATTCAGAATTAAATAATAACTCTTTCTCAAATATAATTTTTGATAGATATGCACATGGAGAAATTGTATATTCAGAATTATTTAATAGAAATCCTAAATTGACTGTTAATGATCTTGAAAAATTAGAACGTGAAATTTCAAAACAAAATGGATGTATTCTTTATTTTCAAGCTACTAAAAAATTAATTAAGAAAGCACATTTGGAACGAAAAGAAAATTTTAATTGAAAACAATTAAAAAGAGCTGATAAGTTGTTTAAAAAGTTATTACTAAATAGAGAAACAAAATGTGATGTCTTTATTTTGAAAAGAAAATGATAATTGCAAAAAATGCTACAGATGCTTTTGAGCAAATATTAAATGAATTAAAAACAACAGGAATAAAAACATCACCACGAAACTTTTCAACTTTAGAACTTATTAATTGTCATATAGAAATTAAAAATCCTAATGATAACATTATTAATTCAAGAATTAGACAGCCTAATTTGAATTACTTAAATGGAGAATTGGATTGATATTGATCTGGCAAGTCAGATTTGCCATCAATCGCTAAATATTCAAAATTTTGAAATAAATTATATTCTAATTCAAATGAAGAATATGTTAATAGTGCTTATGGGTATCGAATAATGGATAATTCATATTTTACAAATAAAGGTTCATTTAACCAGCTAGAATGAGTAATTAATGAGTTAAAAAATGATAATAATTCTCGTAGAGCAGTAATTAATATAAAACTTCCTCAAAATATGGAAGAACAACAGTGAATAAATGATATACCATGTACAATTGCACTGCAATTCTTTGTAAGAAATAAAAAATTAATTTGTATTACAACTATGCGCAGTAATGATATAGTTTATGGTTTTATGTATGATGTTGTATTTTTTACCCAAATACAAAGTTATATAGCTAATGCATTGAAAATAGCAATAGGTAGTTATTTTCACAATGTGGGGTCAATGCATATTTATGAAAGATATTTTAGTTTATTAGAGGAGTGTGATAAATAATGCCAGGAAAAAACTGAAGTGGTCATTATGATTATTTAAGAAAACATTATAAGAAATGCAGTTGTAATTTTAAAGAATATACAAATACAGATCAAATTATTTGTAAATATAATGAAACATCAACAGGAGAATTTGTTAATCAAACTAATTGATGTCAAATATGCAAAGGATGAGTACACCATAATCGTTATTGAGCATTAAAGAAAAAATTTAAAGGTACATTATAATGAAATGTGAATGTAAATTGTGTAATTGTAAAGATTATGCTACTTATAGTTATTATAATCATCATTATTGTAGTTATTGTGGTAATCGGCAAAATGGAGGGCATCGATAATGAAATCAGAATTATTAGATTTATTAGAAGATTCAATTAAAAGTTGAGAAGAATTTTTAGATACACAAGGTTATGATAATTTACATGTTAATCATTATTCTTAATTAAAAGTAATTAAAGAATTATATGAACAAGAAATTCAAGAAAAAGACAAAGAAATTGAAATGTTGCAAAATGATTTAATAAATTATGAAACTTGCTGTCCTGAATGTGGAACAATTCTTAAAGTTCCAAAACCAAAATTACAATTAAAGAAAAGTGATTTTGAGTGACAGCATGAATGTGATGTTGATAGTTATCAAGATTGTGCAGATAAAAAATGTGGTAATAAATTAATCTTAAAAGATAAATGAAAATACGAAAATTTGGAGGAGTAACTATGGATAATTTTCAAAAATGAGCAAAGGAACAATATGATTTAAATAAAAATTTACAGCAAAAAACTTTTAAAGAAAAATTAATATTAAAAAAACAATTAGCAAAATTTAAAAATGTTACAGTATATCAATGCTATACTTGTGAAACTATTTTTCATTGTTGATATTGCTATCAAGATAACGATTTATGTATTTAAAGAGAGGGAAAATTGAATGAAAAAGAAATCATGAAAATTATTAAATAAAAAACAACTTCATAGAAAAAGAGTACAACGTTCTATGAATAGAGGGAGTGTTAATAGTGAAAACAAAGAAATGAAAAGCACAACAGCATAAAATAAAAGTTCGTAAAAATATGGAATGGCAAGGGTTTTTTGGACAAATTTTATGTAGAGTAATAATTTCTGTATTGTACTGGTGTTAAATAATTTAGTTTGCTATGAATTCGAATATTATTGTACCAATTAATGTAATCAAATAATTTTAATTTAAACTGCTCAATGTTTTTAAATTTATTATTTTTAATAAATTCAGTTTTAAAAATTTTGTATGTTGATTCCGCAACAGCATTGTCATAAGGACAACCTGGTTTACTGTAAGACTTTTGAATGTTATTTTTAGTTAAAAAGTTATAAATAAGATTGTTGTTAAATTCACTACCTTGATCAGTGTGAAATATTTTAATATCATTTAATGTAAAGTTAAGTTTATTAAAGGTATTTTTAACTAATTTTGCATTTTTGTGTAAACTAACATCATAACTAATAATTTCACGATTAAATAAATCAATTAGAAAGCAAACATAATATCATTTATTATTAATAAAAACATATGTTAAATCACTGACAACAACTTCATGTAGTTTATAATTATTAAATTCTTGATTTAATAAATTGTTATATTTATATGTAACATTGCTTGTATTTGAATGCTTGTATTTGATTTTTGTATAATTTGAAATTAAGTTATATTTTCTCATTATTTTGATAGCATTACAAAAGTTGAGGTTTTATAAAAAATATAAATAAAATAATTGGATAAATTTTTAAAAATCCTGATTTATTAGTGTTTTAAATTCATCAATAACATTAAAAAAATACTTTTTATACCAAAACCTCAACCCTTTTCTTACTACCATTATTTTACTAATTTTTACACGAGATAATATAATATTTTGCTGAGCTAGCATGATTTTAATTTTTCTTGTTCCATAATTTTTACGACTTTTTAGAAAAATACTGATAACAGCATTATCAATGTTTTGATTATTCTTGGGATTATTTGCTTTTAATTGATAGTAATATGTTGATCTAGCCAATTTCAATGTTTTACATAAATTAATAATTGGATATTTTGCTTTGTTATTTTTAATGATTGCTATTTTTTGCCGATTATCAGTGTTGCTTGCTTTAAAATGTCATTTTCCATTTCTAATTGTTTAACTTTTTTACGTAATTGAATTAATTCGTTTTCTTCTGGCGTTCTATTGTCTTTAGCTTTAAATGAGTCCGAGTTACTAAATTGGTGAGCTCATTTCCAAACAGTAGATTTACCAATTTGGTAATCATTGGCTAATTGTTCAGGAGTTTGACCCATTTTGTAAAGACCAACAATTTGTTGCTTAAATTCATCTGTATAATGATTCTTTGCCATAATTACACCTCCATTGTAATTTAATTATAAATATTTACTCTACATTATTGTTGTCCAATTTATCTTAACCTATCCAATAAAGTTAAAGCCAATAAAAGAAAATTGGAGAAATATAATTAATGGAAGAATTGTTTGTTGAAAATATTGATGGAGATTATGAATGTCAAAATTGTGACAAAGTAATTAAAGGATTTCAAGAAATACCAACTTGTATATGATGTGATAATGAACTTTGTCCAAAATGTGGTTATAGTGAAGACTATTGTAGTTCACATTGTGCTCTTAGTTCAGCAACATTTGATTAGAAAGGAAAATAAATATGAAAATTTATACTGCTATTATTACAGCATTTGATATGCGAAATAAATGAATTGGAAAATATTCTCTTGGAGTTTTAGAAATTAAATTATTTTCTACATATCAAAAAGCATATTAATTTATAAAAGAATATTTTAAAGATTATCTAGGAAGTGATGACATTACTGATAATGATTTAAATAATTATCAAGAAAATAATTCATGTTATGAAGATAATGGATGAGAAATAATAGAAATGGAAGTGGAATAATGCAACGCGGAATTAAAGGACTAGATGGTTTAGCAGATTTAAGAGATTTTATTGATTACTTATTAAATCAATATCCTATTTTTGTTAAACAAGTAGAAGAATTATTTGAACCATTTAGAAATGATGGCAAAGCATTCGAAAGTGAAGTTAGATATGATACTTCATCTTCAGGAAGAACTAGATTAAGTATTTATTTTAAAAAAGAATTTGATAATTATGAAATACCAACAAAGTATAGTTCATTTAATAAAAGTTTTTATTTTTCAAGAGATATGTATTTGAATAGTGAATTTAAATATGTTGATATTGCTTTATTTCAAGAAAAGTTAAATAAAGTTTTTAAAGAAATTAAAAAAACTGTTGATACTGTAGAACCTAAGTTTGGAGGTAAGAAATAAAATTACAAAAGAAATAAAAATATGATCTTGCGAATATATAACAAAAATACCTCATTATAATTTAGTAACTAGTGATAAAACTAAAGAAATAAAAAGAATAGAAACAATAAAAGAATATCCTTGTACTAAAGAAATTAAACAGGAAGAAAAATATTGTGATTATCATAAAAGAGAAAAATGTAGTCATGTAAAAACTATAACATCACGTACAATAGAACTTAATTATAATGGAGATTCTGATGGAGATTATAGAGATTCAGATTATGAATTAGTAGAATATACAAAATGTGAAAATTGTTCTGATTGTAAAAATAGAACAATTAGAACATTAGATGTTTGCACTTTAGAGGAATTCTTTGACGAAAATATAACTGAGTTTGAAATTATTCTAGATAAAATGGCTGAATGAGAGGAAAACAATTAATGCCAGATTATAAACCAATATTAAATCATTATTATAAATTGGATGAAAGAAAATGCTATGAAGCAGTTTATTCTAAAGAAAGATTGTCAGTTATACCACATCAATGTAGCAATAATAAAAAGTATGGAAATTACTGTTGAAGACATAGAAAGGAATCAAAATATGGATAAAGAAAATATTATTGAAGAAATTAATAAAGTTAGTTGCAATTTAAATTATAAAAATAAGCATGATAGTTATTCTATTGAGTATAATAAAAGTTCTAAAACTTGTTATATTCATATATATTCTTCTAGTTTAGACAAGGCAATTGATTTCTTAAATAATGCTAGAAATACATTTATTAAATTATTATTTGAGGAGGATAAAAATGAAAATTAAGATATTAATCAAAAATAAAGAACTAACAAAGTATGATTTAAATAGAAAACACTATAATGATGCAGGAATAGATGTTTATGCATTAAAAAATATTGAATTAAAAGCTTTTGAGACAATTAGAATTCCATTAGGTTTTGGAATAGAATTACCTGATGGATATATGGGCTTGGTATTACCTAGATCATCGTTAGCTACAAAAGGAATTATTTCTCATTCAGCGCCAATTGATAGTGGATATAATGGAGAGATACATGCAATATTTACAGCAACTAGTTTAATTGATGGACAGAGTTCATATCAAATTAAAAAAGGCGATAGAGTTGCCCAATTAGTTATTCAGCCAATTGTTTTAAGCGATTTAATTTTAGAAAGTAACTGGGAATTTAAAGAACGTAATCAAGGCGCATTTGGTTCAACTGGAAAATAAAATGCAACAAAAGTATTTATGTAAATTAGTTTATATAAATCAAAAATATAATATTCAGTTACAGAATACAGAAAAAGCAATTTTTGTTCTTTTACCAGAACCTTATCAAGAATATGGAATATATATGCCTAAAACAATGTTAGTAAGTTCACAATATTGAAAATCTATTGGTATTAAGTTATTTCCAATGAATACTTATAAAGTATTTGTATATAATCAAAAATTCAAAAAGGTTATTAAGTCAAATTTTAAGTCATTAACAGGTAGTAAAATAATTTCAATATTTCAACAAGCTGCTGTTGATAATAAAAAAAGATACTTAGAATCAAAAGCAAAAATAAATGAAAGTATAATTGATAAGCATCAAAATGATGATTTAATAATTGATTTGGAGAAATGATAAAATGATTGATTGAAATTTGTGCGTTACCAAAATAAGAAATTATGAAAAAGTTAAGGGCATATAATTATATGGCAAAGTTGGCGTTGGAAAAACTTATTCAATGAAACAACTAAAAGAACATTGCTATAGAAATTATGATTGAGATTCACCAACTGGTATTTCTCAATCATTAAAAATAAATATTGACTATTTACTACTTAATTGGCCAAGATATATTTCAGACTTAAAAAGAGCAATGGGGACAAATGATTATAGTTGTATACCTAGTTCTAGAATTTTACAGGAAATAGAAATACTAGTTATTGATGACCTTGGTTGTGAAACTCCTAGTAATTGAATGCTTAGTGAAGTATTGCTTCCAATATTGGACTATCGTTTTAATAATAAATTATTTACTTGTTTTACTTCAAACTTTAGCATTACTGAATTAGAAAAATATTGATTAAAAAAATGTGATATCCAATCAATTAATCGATGTTTATCTAGAATAAGAGGGGTGTGTTCTGAAAAAGAACTGGTTGGAGAAGATAAAAGAGTTTTTAAGAATTTAGAGAGAAGGGATAATTAATGACAAATTTAATTGAATTAAAAAAAGAACATTAAATATTAGACAATTATACAACAGAAGACGAAAAAACAGAATGTGGAGTTGCATTCTGCAGAAATGTTTCATCACATGTTCGAATAAACTTCACAGTAAAACCTGTTTTAAAAGATAATTTAGAATTATATGCTGCAATTGTTTTATGCAAAGATCACTATAATTCTTTAAATTAATGTATAAGAAAGGAAATTTTAATAAATGACAACACTAGAACAGAATTTAACCATAACCATTTTTTCCCTTGCCATAATGATAATGTTTTTAACTTGATATATTATATGACTATTAATAAGATGTGGTAAAGAATGTAATTTATGTACTAAAAAAATTAAAAAGAAAAATTTAATGAATGTAAGAGGAAAAACTAATTTAAATGATAAATTAAGAACAATGTCTTTTCATACAGAATGCATAGCAAAGATGATTCAGTCTGAAACTGCAGAATTAATAGACCATAGTGATGAGTTGGGAGAATTACAGCTGGGAGATTATAAGTTATACATTTTGCATAATAAGGAAAAGAAAAATGAAATAAATGAAAAATAATGGTTTCAGAATAGTTTCTAAAGAACTGCCAATTAGAAATAAAGATCATGTTGAAATTCCTAAATGAGTTGTACAAGATATGTATAATAGAATTAATATTAAAAAATATCGAAATGTATGATTACCTTTTAATCACTTGGAATCAGAATTTAGACAAGAAGCTTTATATAATAATTTATCAAATTTTCAAGCAACACACATATTTGATGATTTACAAAATGATTTCTTTATGACTGAGCCACCTAATCATTGCGATTTAATTATTTCTAATCCACCGTTTAGTATTCAAAATCAAATTTTAGAGCGATTATTTGATTTAAATATTCCGTTTGCAATGTTATTGCCTTTAAGAACTTTAGAAACAGAACCACGAGGTAATTTATTTGAAAAATATAATAATGACATTCAAATTTTAATTTTTAAAAAAAGAATTAAGTTTAAAGGTTGTAATACATCTTTTAATCAAGGATGTGTTTGAATTTGTTATAAGCTAAATATTCAAGGTAAACAAATTCAATGAATTTAATAATAAAATTAGAAAGGAAAATAATATGAGCAAATATTATTGTAAAAGATGTAAAAAATGATTTAACGAAAATGAGATAAGTGTAGATGTCCATTTATTTGAGGTACATAGTAAATATATTTATAAATTTATTGAATGGGAATTTAATTATGGTTAATATAACTCATACTTTAAAAAATGTGCCTTATGATATGTGTGGTGTTCATGAATGCTTTAATAAAATGAAAGTTATATCAGAGTTAAATAAACCAGGAATAATTAGATGAACTTGTGAAGAACATAAATATTTATTAAATAAACCATTTAGAAATGATTACGTAAAAAATCGAATTTGTAATGATAAAGTAGAAGTTAATTTAAATGTTTTTAAAAGAACTAGACATATTAATCAAACAACAAAGAGTCTTGAGTATAATATGGTAAAAAATCTTGGATATAATGTGCAAAAATAAATAACCCGGATAGGATGCTTATGCGAAAGGAGAAAAAAATTATGTTTGATATTGAAAAATATATTCTAGATTGTGAAAAAAAAGATATCCAAGTATCCATTTTATTAGAATTAGAAGATTGAGAATTTAAAATATATGATGTAATACTTCAATTTAGATATAAAAATGAACTAATTTCAGATTTATCAATGTGAATTTCTAATTGCGATTTAGATACGAGTTTATCAGAACAAATTAATGATTGAATTGAGACTAGTCCTGAAATTGAAGTAGAACTTAATAGTATAGTTGAAAATATACTAGTTTCTCAGGAATCTACTATTTCAAGATAATATTTAAATGAGTTTTTAAAAGCTCATTTTTATTTAATTCTGATATTATTAATGTAATAGACAACAAGGAGATCAGCTTTATGAAATTAGGTAAGAAAAAAGAAATAGATATTAGAACATTATGAAAACATGAGGCTAATGACTTTACAAAATGGTTGGCGCAAGAAGAAAATTTATATCTTTTATCAGAAAGTTTAGATTTAAACCTTTCATTAATTGAAAGAGAAAGAAGTGTAGGAGATTTTAAATGTGATATTTTCTGTGAAGATGAAGATTTAGAAAAAAATGTCATAATTGAAAATCAATTAACTCAAACAAATCATGATCATTTAGGGAAAATTATTACTTATGCTTCAGGTTTGAAAGCATCCATAGTAATATGAATAGTTCAAAATGCACGTGCAGAACATATTAGCGCAATTTCATGATTAAATGAGAAAACAGATGAAGATATTTTATTTTTTCTAGTTGAGTTACATGCATATACTATTGATGATTCTTTACCAACCATAGATTTTAAGATTATAGAAAAACCTAAAGAATTTAATAAAAAAATTAAGATTTCAAATTCTTTAACTAAAAGTGAATTAAATATTAGACAATCAGAGTTCTGAAAAAAACTTAATGAATATTTAGGTAGTAAGAAAAGGGTTGAGGTTTTGGTATAAAAAGTATTTTTTTAATGTTATTGATGAATTTAAAACACTAATAAATCAGGATTTTTAAAAATTTATCCAATTATTTTATTTATATTTTTTATAAAACCTCAACTTTTGTAATGCTATCAATATTTAAAAAAATGTCGATCTGTATTTAGTTTAAAAACACCATCATCTCATTCTTGACATAACTTTTCAATTGGTGGTGGAGAAAAATACTGTTTAAGAATTAGTTTAACACAACGCGATAATAAAATTGAAATTGCATTTTTTACAAAAGAAAAAAATATTTTTGATAAATTAATTAATTTTAAAGATGAAATTAATTCTAGTGTTTCATATGAGTTATTTTGGAATAGACTAGATTTAAAAAATAGTTCAAAGATTTATACAAATTTATATGGCTTAGATCTTTGAGATGATTCTACTTATTATAATTTAATTGAAAAAATATCCAATATACTTACAGATTTTAATAAATTTTTTGGAAAATATATTCAAGATATCTAAAGCACATAATTATAATTATGTGCTTTTTCTTTGTTTTCGGATAGGATGCTTATGCGAAAGGAGAATAAAAATGAGTTTTAAAAATTACATTAGTAAAATTATTGAATTGCAAAAAGAAAATATCTATCCATATGAATTAATACTGGCTGATTATATTAAGTCAAACTATAATTACATTAATGAAGAAATACTAAACTTAAATTTTTCAGATAAAGATTTTGACAATGCATTAAATATTGCAAGCGATTATTATATGGATACCGAGAATATTTCACTTGATATGATTTCAACAATTGGTATTACTTTATCTAAATGAAATTTTTTGTCAGAAGAAGAACAAGAAATGTTATTATCTGAGCTTAGTTTTGGAAATGAATGTTTATCAGACTATTTAGATGATTATATTGTTGAAAAATATTCAATAGAAAATGAAGAACTTACACGATAAGTTCTTTTTATTTTATTATGTGCTTTTTTACTGCTTTCGGATAGGATGCTTATGCGAAAGGAAAAATAAAATGGACATAGTTAAAATTCTTGGAGAATATATTAACCTTACTAAACGTGGAAGAAATTATATTGGCATTTGCCCATTTCATTCAGATTCAAGACCATCATTAACTGTTTCACCAGTTAAAATGATTTTTAAGTGCTTTGTGTGTGGCAAAGGGGGTAATGTTCCTAAATTTATTTCTGAATTTAAAGAGATTTCATATCAGGAAGCCTGTGTTTTATTAAATAAAGAATATGGATATGATACTAATTATAAATATACAGAACCAATAAAAGTAAAATTAGATGATCAAAAACTTAAAAAAATGTATGAAATAAATTACTATGTATCGTTATTCTTTAAAAATCAATTAAACCAATCTGTTTTTTCTAATATTAAAAGTTATCTTTTAGATGAAAGAAAGTTATCAATGGAACAAATTGAAAAATTTAATTTAGGGTTTGCAAGTTATAAGAATGAATTACGTGATTATTTATTAAAACGTGGATATTGTGTTGAAGAATTAGATGAGTTAGGTTTAATTCGTAAAAATGTAAATAATGAATATATTGATAGTTTTAAAGGTAGAATAATGTTTCCAATATGTAATGAATTCGGTAATATTGTTGGTTTTAGTGGTCGTGATTTGCAGGAGGATACTAATATAAAATATTTAAATACACCTGAAACCCCAATTTTTGAAAAATCAAAAGTTTTATACAATTTTAATAATATTAATGATTCTACAGATATTTATTTAGTTGAGGGTTATATGGATGTTATTGCTTTAAGCAAACTAGGAAAACCAGCAGTTGCTTTAATGGGAACAAACTTGTCAGCACATAATGAATTATTAATAGTCAAGAAATTTGCTAATATTTATATTTTTTTAGACAATGATGAACCAGGAAAACAAGCTGCTGAAAAAATAAAGTATCAATTATCAAAATATAAGAAGAATACAAAAGTTATTCACTTAGATGATAAGTATAAAGATATTGATGAATATGTTAGAAATAAAGAATGTATCTTAGAAAGTATGACAAGATAATTATGACAATATTGAATAAATTTTTAAGAGTTAATATTTTTGCAATTGCAAAATCATATTATAAGTTATTGGAAAATGGAATTCAAATTCAACAGTTAACAAAAGATTATCTGGATTCATCAATACTTTTTTTTAAAAAACAACTAAATAATTATGAAATTGATAAAATGCCTGACACTAAAAAGCATATCTTTTATAAAAGTTTAAAGCAGGAATTTCCTGAAATAATAGAATTGTGTATTAAACTAAATTATATTTTATTTCTTTATAAATATAAGAGTAAAAATATATTAAGAATCCTTAATTTACAAAATGAGAATGAAATTACTGAAAATAGTTTCATTTTAAATGAAACAGAATTATTAAAACTAAGTTTTAATAAAAAACATTGATATGAATTAATTCTAATTTAATTATGTGCTTTTTTATCACTTTCGGATAGGATAGCTATGCGAAAGGAGAAAAGATATGACATTAAAAGAATTTTTAGAAAGTCAATATTATATTGCATGTTCCAATTCAGACAACAAAATTTCTATTGAATTATCAGATATTGAACTAGGCGCAATTTTAGACAATAGATTAGATATTAGAGTAAATAGAAAAGTTAATAGCAATTTAACTAAAAATGAAAATTTTAATGCAAATACAGAAGAGGATAGTATTTTAGCAAATGAATTTTGATTAAATCGAGTTAATATTAATGAAACTTTATCAGATGGATCAATTATTTATCGCCCACCACTTTATAGAGGATATGGTGTAGTGATTAAATATGAAAAATTTACAGATATTGATAATAAAGAATCAATTTATTATCCTCAAAATACAAATAATAGAGCGGTTCGTTTATTAATTAGAAATGATTATAATTATGAACTAATTAAATTAAATAATAAAAAAGAATATTTTGAAAATGCTCCCAAACAAATTTCGGGAGAAGAATTGTCTAATAAACTTCATTGAAAAATGAATATGGAACAACAGCAATATCAACAGTATAAAGCAAAATTAAAGGAAAATGAAGAGCCTACTCGATAGGCTCTTTTGTCTTATATCTACTTTTATTATAAATAAAAAATCGCGGGTTTGGTTACCCCACGCAAGTTAACTAATACATATGTATTAGGCCTGAATATTCAGATCATACTGTATCTAAACAATTTTATTATATATCAAATGATTTACTTTGCACATATAAAGGAAGAAAAAATGAATAAATTATTTAAAAAACAAGGTTATATTTATTCGCTTCATCGTTCTGATAGTGAAAATCATAACCATGGCCGCCCAGCTATACTACTTAAATATTTGGGCAAAGAATCATTAATATGATTTGGAACAACAAAGTTACGTATTGACAGTGAACCAGTTTTTGTTAAGCAATTAAATAAACCAACTTATTTTTATGCAACGGGAATTGATAAAGTTAATTCTGATAAATTAAAAAATGGATGAAATTTATCAAAGAATAAAAATTATAAATTGTCTTCTCAAGAATATAAGGACTTAATTGGTGTTTTTGCAAATATTAATAACATAGATGATCCATATAAAGAGATAAATAAATTAAAAGAGAAATTTAATGAACTTGAAGAAAAAGTTAATAATATAATTAATTTTCAAATGCAAAAGATTAATGACTTAATTTTAGAAAATAATAAATTAAAAGAATTAATTACTTTAAACAATTGCATTGATGAACCTATTCGTTAGGTTCTTTTTTATGGGTAGTAAGAAAAGGGTTGAGGTTTTGGTATAAAAAGTATTTTTTTAATGTTATTGATGAATTTAAAACACTAATAAATCAGGATTTTTAAAAATTTATCCAATTATTTTATTTATATTTTTTATAAAACCTCAACTTTTGTAATGCTATCTTTTTTATGTGCTTTTTATTAACTTTCGGATAGGATGTTTATGCGAAAGGAATATAATGTGATGGAAAATAAAAGATATTACAAACCTGTAATTGCACGAAACTTTCGAATAGTCCAACCGGGTAATTCTCAAATTCGAAAACATTATACTGGTGGAAACATTATTAAATATCTTGCAAGAAAATCTGCAACAGCTAATGAATTTTCAAAAAAATTGGTTGAAGAATGTATTTTTATGGATGAAGAACGTAGTGCAGTAAATTATATTGGCAGAGAATCTGCTGCAACTGGATTGTTTGGTTCAAAAGGGTTATTTAATAAAGATGACTATGATAATTTAAGATATGATTTAGCTCAAACTGAGAGTTTTATTTGAGATAATGTTTGGTCATTATCAACTGAGTTCAATGATGATTATCAAGTTCATACTGTAGATAGAGCAATGGAAATAACACAAGCAGTTTTACCTAGTTTTTTTAAAAAATATGGTTTGGACCCTGATAATATTGAATGATTTGCAGCTTATCATACTAATACAGAACATGCTCATGTTCATTTTGTCTTTTTTGAAAAAAATCCACGAACTTGAAATAATAAAGACAAAAAACATAATAAATTTTCAAATCCCTTTTCAAAGAAAATGTATGATAACTTTGTTCCAGCATATTATTATTTAAAAGTTAAGATTGATAATTATATTAGAAATCACTTAAAAGATTTTTTTTGACGTGAAAACAAGTTAAAAAGTGACTTAGTTTCAAATAAAAAAGAATCCAATGGAAGATCATTAGTTTGAAAAGAAGCACACAAAATTTATCAATCCAATTCAAACGAAAATTTAAATATCAAATTACATAAGTTAAAAGAGATGTTACCTAAAACAGGAAATACTAGATATGCTAGTTTGCCAAATTCAATTAGGAAATTCATTGATGAAGTTATTGATAATTTTATAAATGAAACAGATTTAAAAAATAGTTTTGATGAATATAAACAAGAATTATTAAATCTAGAAAATGAATTAAAACAGCGGGGGCTAGATAATGATGTTAAAAATAACTTAGCGAATGGTTTTGCTGATAAGAGATTATATGATAAGAATGATGGAATTTATAATCGAATTGGTAATCAAATTATTAAATTTATTAAAGAACAAAATAAACAAAATGAATTTAATAGTAATAAAAAATCTAAATCATCTTTATTTACTCAGCAAAACAATAAATGAACCAATAACTTCGATATAAACAAAAAGAAAGAAAAATCATTTAGTGATTTATTTAATAAGTTATATTGAGCAATTAAAAAACAAATAGGGAAAGATTTAAATAATTCATTGAAATTATTTAATGATTTAGGAAAATCAAAGGAGAGATAAAATGGAAGTATTAAGCATTATTTTTTCAGGGATTGTAGCTAGTTCTTTTTTAATATTATGTATATCATTAATGAAATATTTAAAATTTAAAAAATTAAAAAAACGTTTTGATATACTGCCCAAGAAAGAAAATAGGAAATTTTATATTTATAAAATACTATGTATCTTATTTAGCATAATTTTTGCAATAACATTAATTACATTTATTAGTGTAAGCACAATTTAAATTGTGCTTTTTATTAACTTTCGGATAAGATGCCTTTGCGAAAGGAGAAAAAGATAAATGAAACTTAAGAAAGTTGAAAATTTTGTTAATAATATGATTATTATTATTTTAATTTTACTTCCTTGAATATTAATTTATTCGTCAATTATAATAATTTTCATCTTTGCCAAACCAAATTTAACAATTAGTTATGTATTAACTTTTATTGGATTGTTTTTGGGAAGTATTAGTTCAATTATAGTTGGATGGATCTTATTAAGGAAAAAAACTAAAAATTCAAAAAAGACACTAGTATTTTCTAGTAGAGAGGAGAAGAAAAATGACTAATTTTGATAAAAAAAATAAAATGTTAGAAATTTTTAATATGATTCATATTATTGATTTAAAAAATGAATTGCGCGAATATGATGAAACTTTAGACTTATGAATTTCACCAACCAATAATAACACAGTGCAAATAGTGACTACAAATGGTTTTATAAAAGAATATAAATTATCTGATTTTAATGCTATTGAAGAACTTAAAAATTTAATTAAGCAAGATGTGCAAAAAGAAATTATCAAAGAAAAACAACTTACAAATGTTGCAGTAAGAACTAGATAGGAGAAAAAATATGTTAAAAAAAGTATTAAAAAATGAAACCATTATTGAAAAAAGAAAAGAAGATGTTTTAAAAAGATGAAACCAATACTTATTGATGAATGAGGTAGATGGGTATGAAAATTACCATGAATATATAATTGTCGAGCATAAAATTAACGATAATTATTCATACTTAAATTTGAGTGAAAATTATTATGGTTATGATCTTGAATTTGCTATTTTTGATAAAAAAGATAATTTAATTTTTATAACTAACGACGAAAGAAAACTTTATTTTTTTGAAAAATATGAATTAGATCCTAATATTAACAAAGAGAAATTCGACAATTACATCAAGAAAATAGAAAATAGAGTTAATAATTTAGATGAGTTTGAAGAAAAAGAATTTGAACCAATTAAAGTTAATTCAATCCCTGAAACCGAATTTCCCAAAAAATGATCAATTTCTAAAATGATGAAAAAGGCCGAAAAAATGGGATTTGATTGTATAGAAACTATTAGCGATGATTTTACTAGATAGGAGAAGAAAGATTATTATGAGCAAAGAAAATAATTTATTTGATATCAGATTGGATTACCAAAAAGATTTAATTAGTAATTTTGAAATGCCTTTAGAAGATATTTTAGAGAAAATAGATACTGATGATGAATTTTATAATGATGTCAAAGAATATACAAGTGATTATTTCGTCGATTATGAAATATATAATTATCAATTATTTGAATTAGCTGGTCAATTGTATCATCAAGGATACAATGTTTTTGAAAAAGCAATTGAGTGAAATGCAGATAATCCAATGATAGTAAACTCATTATTAGAAGAATACATATGAGATGATTTAGTTATTGAACGTAATATTATAGTTTTTAAAGAAGAACCAGTCCGTTAAGAATTGGTTTTCTTTTTTATTGTGTGCTTTTTATTATCTTTCGGATAGGATGTTTATGCGAAAGGAGAGATAAAATGTCAAAAATAATTATGAAATTATTGAATTATTTCTATATGAAGCAGCACAAAACTGAAATAAATCAAAAAAAGAAGATATTTTAGAACATGCAGATACTCATTTAGAAACAACAATTAGAAATTATTTAAAGCATACTAATGTTAATAGTAATCTATTAAACGAAATGGCAGATTATTATTATATTCCTTTAGAAAATATAGATATTGCCAAAACTTTTGATGAAAAAATTATAGATTTAGTTACTGTTGATTTGAAAGAATTAATTTATAATAATTTAAAGCAAAATCATGTTTATAATCCTGAAGAACTTACTCGATAAGTTCTTTTATTTTATTGTGTGCTTTTTATTAACTTTCAGATAGGATAGCTTTGTGAAAGGAGAGATAAAATATGATTAATTTAAATTTAATGTCAGGAACTGGATTTAATGGTCAAGGTATTATCGATTCATTTACTCTATGAGTAAACATTGGAGTTTGATTATTATTCGGTGGTGGTGGTCTGATAATGGCTGTTAAAACTGGAATAATTATTGTTAGAATGGGTATGGCTTCTGATAATCCAGAATTAAGATCAGAATTAAGATCTTCATTGCTTTGACCATTAATTTCAACAATTATATTATTTGCAATTCCTACAATTGTAAATGCAGTATTTGCTGCTATGGGATTGAACTTATCACTTTCTCCATCAGCTACTGGATAAATTTAATAAACTTTATAGAAAGGAGAATATAAATGCAATTATTATCAATATGAGATGGGATTAGTAAAGCATTATTAGATTTGATGTGGCAAATATTTTTACAAGGCCCACTTCAAATTATTAATATTTTTAATAAAATATTAAGTTATTTATCAGGTGGTATATTATCAGATATTTTATTTGGTTCATCACAAAATTTTGATTTTGCAAATCTACCAATTGCATTCTTTATTATATTAATTATTGTTGGATGTATTTGAGTATTAATATTTGGTATTCAACTTATTATATTAATGTGTAAAGAAACAGCTGAAATGAAAGTAAAATTCTTAAAATCATTTGCTGGATCATTTAAAGGAATAATATTTATTCTTACAATCCCTATAATATTCTTTCTTGCAAATTTTTTTGTATCTAAACTTTCTGAAACAATAAGTGGTGCAATGGGAACAAGTGGATCAATTGCAGACGCTTTGTATAAAGTTGGTTCACCAGATCAAACCATAGGTGTGCCTAGTGATTATGGATCACCAGGAAATATCTTAAAATACAACTTAATTATTGAACTGTTAACAGTCTGATTTATGTTATTTGTTATTTTGATGACAGGAATGATTTTAGTTCAAAAAGTGGTAGAGTTAATGTTTTTATTTATTATTGCCCCAGTTTTTGGAGTAATTACTGTTCTTGATGATGGTGCAAGACTAAAACAATGAGGAGAATTCACAATAGGTAAGTTCTTAGCAACATTGTCAACATTAATTGGATGATATACATTTATTGGAATTATGCAGTTATTAACAGTAATTATTTATTCTGGTAAAACTTCTTTAGGAAATAATTGAATGGCTCAAGGTGTATTATTATTTATCACAATTGCCGGTGGTGGTTTAGCATTAATTCATTTTTCAACTTTAATAGCAGCATTTATTGGAGAATCGGTTGGAATGTATGAATCAATGGCATCAATGAAATCACTAGGAGCAGGTTTAGGAATTGGAGCAATGGCAGGGAAAATGACTATGAAAGCTCTCGGTTTTGTTTCAAAAAACAAAGGTAAAGCAGTTAGAGGATCAAAATCATTTGCAGGAACACCTGGATTTGATATGAACCAAATGAATATGTCACAAGCTGTTAATGGTCCTGCAACAATGAGTTCAAATAATATGATGAGTAATTTAATGACAAATCAATCTCAGAAGATGAGTTTTGGTCAAAAAATTGCTGATGGAAAATTTGGAAAATTTGTGCAATCACGACCTGGTGTTCTTGGTGCTGCAGGTTTAGCAACTGTTGGTATGACAGTGGGTATTGCTAAAGGAATAGCAAACTGGAAACAAGGTGGATTTAAAGGTTTTAGACGTGGAGTTGGAAGAGGTATTGCAGCACCATTTAAAGCATTTGGCAGAGCATTTACTGGATGAAATCCACAACTAATTTCTTTGTCAAAAGAAGCTAGTGCAACAGAAAAACAAAATCATAGTTCATTTATGAATAATAGAAATAAAAATTTAACAGATAAAAGAAACAATTTATTGAAAAAAACTTATTCTATTACAAATGCAAATAGTAAGTTGTTTAATAAAACTCATAAAAAAGTTGATAAGTTAAATAATAAAATAGCAAAGCATAGTAATTATGTAAATAAAAGAAATGATGTTAATTGATCTCGTGATACAAAGAAAGCAATTAAACAAGATGCAAAAGCAAATAAGGGTAAAAAGTTATAGTAAAACTATCCCCTTATTTTTTTAATTTGTTATAATATATTCATAAAAGGAGTTGTTAAATATGGGTATTTTTAAAACAGCAGCAAAAATCATTGGAGTTGGACCTAGTCGAGCTACAATTGTACGTAAAGAAATGGGTATGACAAGAGAACAGTATGATCAATATTGTGCCATGCGAAAAGAACAAAATAAAGTATTTGAAGATTAAAAATTGGAGCAAGATATATTAGACTGAATTAGAACAAATGGATATAATTTTGTTTGCAAAACAATGAATAAAGAAATAGTTGATTTATTCTGAGCAAAATATCCTGATGTTTTATCATCAGATGGAACAATTAACCCAGTTTTAGAACAACAAACTGTATCTAAAGATGACAGCAACTCTTTAAAAGAACTTGAACTTAAAAAACAAATTCTTGAAATGGAACTTAAATTACAAGAAATGAAAACTCAACAAAATAAATAGTTGTTTATAGTTAATTATGGAAATTTTAAATAAATATGTTCAATTAGATGATACGCTAGAATTAGAAAAGTATAAAAATAATGTTTTTATTTTGTTTCGTAGTGATTATATTATTCCTGGTAGTTATGATAGTTTTAAACGAGTTCCCAGAATAGTTGGATATTGACCAAAAGAAAAAAATGTTGAGTTATATAATCCAAAAACAAAAAGAATTGCAGCGGGTGCAATACTTTCAATGAGTGATGTAAAAGAAATTATGGAATCAAAGTCGTTCCAAAATTATTTTAAAAATTATGATATTTATTTATCAGCTTTTATAATAGAACAAAATGAAAAAAAATATTTTAATGCACAAGTAGTCAAAGATAGAATTGCACAAGAAAAAGATGAAAAATTAGCAAAGGAAAAAGAAAAAAATAATCAATATAAAATAATTTTAAATCAAAATGACAAAACAGTTACAGAAATTAATAATTTATGCTTACTTTTAGTAAATGAATTATTTCATAAAATATTTTGAGAATCAAATGCTGCTAAAAATGGATATTTTAAATTATTTTCTTCAGTTCAAAAATTATTAGTTCAAAATCTAATGTGAATATTTTATAGTCACCCACGAATTAATAAACTACCACAGTTATCATTTTTAAAATCTAATATTTTTAAATATTGATATAATAATCTTTTTTGAGAGTGCTCATTGTATTATATTAATGAATTAAATTATGAAATCACTTCTTCTTTTAAACAAGAACTATTAATTAATTCTTTTTATAGTAAAATTTACTATTATTTTAATGAATTATTTTCAAATAATGATGTAAAACAAAAATTAAAAGATTCTTATAAAAGTTGAAGATTAAAAATTAGTAAACTAATTACTATTTGTAATAAATATGGTTATGAAGATGATGATTTTACTTTTAATAGTAAAGTATTAAATACACCTTCAGAAAAAGATGAACTTATTAATAGCCAATATATTGATGATTCATTTATTAAAAGAACTAAATATTTTGTGTATGAATTATCAAAATTAATTAAATGATATTTAATTTAAAAAATAATTTATAAATTATCCCAATTTATTTAAACTCCTGATACTATCTATCTGTGAAAGGAAAACACAAGTAATAATTTCATTTTTACATAAATTTATACTAAATATTGATATACTAAAAACTATAGAAAGAATTATATTATTCATTAAAATTAATGATATGTAATTTCCTAATAAAGATATTATTAATGTAGTTAGTAAACTTGTCAAATTAAATTTCATATTTATTGTATTGTCTTTATTAAAAACATTCCAAGTAACTAAATTAAATATAATACAAAATGAAATTGAAAAGATATAAGAAATAGGTAAGATTAATGGTTTAATAAAAAATGAAAAGTATTCTAATGACAGAAGATAATCATATTGAGATATTATATTTCTTCTAATCATTAAATCAGTTAATAAAGGATATAAAAATGCAATTAGAAACAATGTAAACATACTTGTTACAATATAACTTTTGGGAAGCGCATTATTATTAATTCATTTATTAAATTTGTGTTTAATTGAACTCTTCATCAAAAATCTCCTTTCACTTATTGAACAATATGTTCCAGCATATTGTTTTTTTCTTTTTAATTGATTATTTTGATACATTTGGAAATAATATGTTATCTAAATCCATAAATATCCTATCCGAAGTGGTACTTAAAGTCAAGAAACCATCTAGACTCAATTACGATATAATTTATTAAAGAGGCAAATAATATGAAATCAAACAGAAATAATAAAAATGTTATAAATAAAAAATATATTAAAGCAAATTGATATGCATGAATTATTGAATTTTTAAATAAAGCAGATATAATGAGACTTCAAATATGTGAAGTGTCTAGCAAAATGATCTTTTATAATGAAATAATTGAGGAGAAAAAAGTTAAGTTATAAACCGCCAGCATTAATAAAACTTGGCCGAAGTGCTAGTGGCAAAATATTTTATGGTATTAACAATGATTTATTACAAGAAGCAATTAATTTTTGAAAAGAAACTTATGAAAGCAAATGAATCATAAAGTAGCTTTAATTAATAGTATGCTTTTTCATATCTTTCGGATAGGATATTCCTACGAAAGAGAGGAACAAATATGAATAAAAATATGATACCTAAAAATATTAAGGCATCTAAATTTCATTTTTGAAGAGGAATTAGTTGAATAGATGTTATCATTGCAGTACTAGTAATTGGTTTTATTTCTTTAATGGTTTGAGGATTACCATCTTTGTCAACTGCTGGAAAAATTATTATATCAATGATTGCTGTTATGTTAACATTGCCATTAATGTTTCATTGATTACCTGGTTTAAAAGGATGGCATGTTTTATTTTTAATGTTTAAATATGTTTTTATGCACAAAAAGTATAAAGAGAACACTGCAAATGACACATTAGGATTAATTCCATATGAAAAATTAGTTGATAATGCAATTCAAACAAAACTCTTAGACAAAAAAATAAACTGAATAATAGGAATTAAATTAAAAGGATTCAATTTTTATCAATTATCATTAGAAAAACAATTAGTTTTAATTGAAGACTTACAAACTGCTTTAAAGGGATTAGATTTTCCAATTCAAATGATGGCAATTAATCGACCATCTGAATTCAAAGAACAAATTGTTTATTTAAATTCTGTTTTGGATAAATTAAAACAGCAAAGGAAAAACAACAAAATAACATTAAAAATATTTAATGCAAAGAAATATCAGATTTTAAAACAAATTAAAATTCTTAAGAATGATGTTAACGGAGAAAATAATATTTTATTTAATAAAGAATTTTATGTTTATGGAATTATTTCAAAAAAAGAAAATATTGAGTTAACTCAAGAAATTATGATAAATGAATTATCTCGAGTAGGTTTTGAAATTAAGCCATTAAATCGTTATGAACTTGTCAATTCATTAATATGAAGATTAAATCCAATTGCTGATGTAATTGACAATGAGACAATTGATTCATACGAAGATAATATTGCAGAGTTAATTGCTCATAAAACATTAAATATTATGTCTCGAAATTTAAAAGTAGATGATTTATATTTATCTGTTAATGGAATCTTAGATTATCCATTGTGAGTTAGAAATACTTGAGGTGCTGATATTGTTAGAAATGAACAAGTATTTATTTGAAATATTAATCATCAATTTAATTCAAAAGTTCGTAGGAGTTTAGTTAAAGCTAGTCAAAACGCAAGAGCTAATTTATATGGAACAAAAGACGATATATCTAGAACTGAAATTGAATATGAAATAGAAAGTTATCAAAACCTAATTGATAGTTTATATGGAAATGCAGAAACATTAAAAGGTGTAGAAATTTTAGCAATTTCATACGCTGATAATTTAAAAGATTTGGGTCTAATAAAAAACCAGTTATCAAGATCATTAAAAACAATTGATATTAAAGACAATCCATTGATGTATCGTCAGAAAGATGCTTTAATTGATATTTGACCACAACATTATCGGCCATTAAATTATCAATTATCTAGATTGATACCAACATATACATTAGCTTCATCTTTTCCTTTTATTAGTGGGGGGTTAAGTGATGAAAATGGTATGTATTTTGGTAAAGATGTAAATAATGAAACAATTATTTTTAATCAGTTTTTTAAAGATAAAAATCGAACAAGTTTTAGTATTTTTATTGCCGGAGAACCAGGAAAAGGTAAAACATGAACTACTAAAAAGTTAATAAATTTTCATGCCTCAATAGGTAATAAAGTTGTTATTGTTGATGTTGAACGTGAATACAAAAAAGAATGTGACTATCATGGGGGAGAATGAATTAATTTAGGCGTTGATGGAATTAATCCACTTCAAATATTTAATAATGAATTAGGAGATGATTCTGAAACAGAGATTGATGCTGCACCATTATCAACACATTTATCAATTTTTAAACAATGATTTAAAATTTTATATAAAGAATTAAATGAAAAAGAAGAACGAGTTTTATTAAGAGAAGTACAAAAAACTTATCAAAGATTTAATTTGTCTAATACCACTGATTTTGATAAATTAAAAACTACAGATTTTCCAACAATGTCAGATTTATATGATACTATAGTTGAAACATCAAAACATAATTTAGATTCAATATTACAAAACCTAAAAGAAATAATTGAATATGATTTTTTAAATGATGGAAGATATACAAAAATGTTTAATCGACATACATCCATTAAATTAGATAATGATTTTATTGTATTAGATATTCATTCATTATATGACGAGGGAGTCCCGGAAAAATTAACAGCTCAATTATATTTAACTTTAGGAGTTATTAAAGGAGTAGTTAAGCAAAATCGAATTGATAAGTTAGAAAGAAACTTATTAATTGTTATTGATGAGGCTCATACTTGTGTTGATGCTAAAAACCCAGCAGCATTAGATTTTATGTTCCAAATGGTTAAACGTGGTCGTAAATATAGAACAGGTTTAATCATTACTACGCAAAACTGAAGTGATATGACTGGAAACGGAGATCCAGAAATATTTAAAAAAGTTAGTGCATTATTAAGAGATTGCCAAGTTAAAATTTTAATGCCAATGGATCCTGATGATGTTGCAGGTGCTGAAGAAGCTTATGCAACTGCTGGTGGTTTTACGGATGCTTTAAAAAGTTTTTTAACTCATGCTGAACAAGGGGATATGGTAATGTTTTTAACAAAAAATAACTTTATTTGTTTACATCGAGAAGTTACAGATGATGAAGTTATTGCGTTTGACAATAAAGGATTTATTATGCCGCAAGAACCTAAACGTAAATATAAGAAAAAAGAAATAAAAGAAATTATTAGTGATGAAATGATAGAAGATAAACCATTAACTGGTAAAGATCATATGGATTATGATGATTCATGAATAATGAATTATGATCCAAGCAAACGTCCAAATTTAACAAATAAATAAAAAATATATGTACATTTGCTTAATAACCAGATAGGATTTCTCGGGGTAAGCAATTACCCTAGCCCTAATTTAAAAGTTACCTTTTTATTAAATATTTATTTACTATAATATAAATGTAGTCAAACTACATTTTTCTTTTTTATGTGCTTTTTTACTGCTTTCGGATAGGATGCCTATGCGAAAGGAGAAAATAAATATGGTAAAAAAAAGATAGAAGAAATAAAAAATTAATTATAATTAAAGTTCTAGAAAATAATCCAAATTTCATCTTTAATTTTGTCGAAAACTCTTGATATTTATAGAATATAACTAATTTTAGGTATATTTTTAATATATAGAGGTAAATAATTGATGGAAAAAATAATTACAGAATTAAAAAACAGTTTTACAGATGATCAATTTTTAGAATTTTATGAAAAAATAAAAAAAGAAGTAAAGGTAATCAAAAAACAAAAACGTTTAAATGAAATTGATCAAAAATTTAGAGATAAAGGCATTACATGTCCTAATTGCAAATCTTTTCATTGTGTTAAAAATGGTCATAATCCTGAAGGAAAACAAAAATATTTATGTAAAAAATGTCGTGATAGTTTTGATGCTTTTCGTCATCATTTTACTTATTGAAGTCATTTAAATTATGAACAATGAAATTTATTAATTCAAATTTCATTATTAGGACAATCTAGCAAAATAATTTCTCGTTTTATTAAAACAACCCCAAAAAATGCTTGGTATAATCGACAAAAATTAATGCAATCAAAACAATTAGAAAATACCCAATTAAAATTTAAAAAATTAAATGGTCAAATTCAAATGGATGAAACATTTATTAAAGAAATCCATAAAGGTAATTTTAAAGATAAATTTGATAAACGAAAAACTCATCTCGATCCATTTTCAACCAATACCAAATGCTGTATTCAAATGGCAGTTGATAGCAATAATAATATTTTTGTTCAATCTACCAATACCAAACGATTACAAAAACAATGAATTATTGAAAATATGAATAAGCAATTGATTAAAGAAAAATCAACGATTATTTCTGACATGCAACCACTATATTTATTAGTAGCAAAACAAACAAATTCTACTCTATATTCCACCAAAACTAGTACAAACCCTGATACTAGTTATCGAAAGTTAAATAAGATTAATAAATTACAATCCAGTCTTAAAGAAGCCTTAATTCATTATCATGGTTTGGGTTTCACTAATATTCAAAATTATTTAAAGCTCTGAAAATGAAAATACCAACATAAAGGTTTAACACCAAACCAACAATCAACGGTATTATATTTTAACGTTTAAAAAATTTAAAACAAAATCATAATCTTACACAAAATTAGTTTTTAAATTGTCATATTGATGATTTTTTTTATTTCATCAAGAGTTTTCGACAAAATTAAAGAATTTCATTTATTTTAAGAAAAATAATTTAACTTATAATTATTTTAAAACTGGTAAAGCGGGGAGAAGTTGAACTAGTTGTAAAAAATATTTTAGAAAATTATCTTAGAATTAAAATTAAATTTCTATGAAAGGAGAAAAATATATGTGTGAGAATTGTAATAAAAATAAAATATGTGAACAAATTAAACTGGAATGTGATGGTCATCATTTAGAAAAAAATGATAAAATCGTTAGTGGGAAAGTAATTAAAATAAAACTTTGTAAAAATTGTTGATTAATTTTTACAAAGTTTGTTAAAGAGTTTAAATTATCATTAATAGTTAATCAACTTAACCATTATAGTCCATTATTTCAAAATTATTAATGTTTGTTATTCCAGATTTCATAAATATAGAAAATGAATTTGCATAATATCTACCACGTGGCCATTCACCTGCGTGGTTTTTATACTTTAGTAATACACAAACATATGGAATCTCATTAGAATTTTTGTTTTTATCTAAAGCTTTAAAAAAATTATGATAATTATGGCTCACTTTGTATCGGTAATTAATAAAGCCTTGGTTTCCTGTTTCTCCATAATGTGAAAAATCTGCTACTTTAGTTGTCATCTGAGCGTAATGATTATTCTTAGATTTAATATCTGAAATTTTAAAGATATCATTTGAGTGAAACTCTAAAAAGTAAAAATACATTTTATGTATAAATCCTTTTTTGCTTTTGAAAGATACATATCAATCAACTTTAATTGGATATTCTTTTTGATCATATGTACTAATGTATTTATCTTCAAATTTTGTTTTTTCCTCAATAATTTCATAATTATTTTTGCTAATATACTCTTTTATCTCTTTAATGCAATCATTTGAATATAATACAATTTTATTCATAATATTTACCTCTCATATTATTATTTTAGCATTTATTAAATTAAAGCCTATAATTTTAATATGTGCTTTTTCTTTACTTTCGGATAGGATACCTTTGCGAAAGGAAAAAAAGTAATATGTCAGAAAATAAAAATTATAAATCATTTGAAATTATGACAAGTTCATTAATACTTTCTAAACCAGTTTTAGATAAAAAGGGTAACCAGTGAATTGTGTTAAAAGTAGATAACTTAATTCATCCTTATGGAACTATTACAATTAATAAAAAATATATTACTTTGCAGTACAATAAAGACTATGCCTTTATTAAAATTTTTTTAAATCAAATCTTTGTATATAAGGATAAAGATGGTCGAGCAAAAGGAACTATTGACTACAACAAATTAGCAATATATTTATCACAAATGGATAATAAAGTTAAGCTAATAAAAGCTGAGCGAAAACAAATTAGTAATGAAAATAAACAATTTTATGCTAAGCATAATAGTTTTAAAAATGATATAAGTTAATGAAGATATCTAGAAGATATCTTTTTATGTGCTTTTTCTTTGTTTTCGGATAGGATATTTCTATGAAAGTGAGGATTAAATATGAAATGATTATTATTGTTTATATCAAGCAGCACATTATTAACAACACCAACTTTGCCACTATCAACAACCAATTTAATTACTTTATATAGTACTATACGTGGTGCACCATTTTACCCAAATGTAAATATTAATCCCGGTGTAAACTTGGAAGTTTATAAGGGAACAAACTCATGATGAAAAACTTTAAGTGATAATAAAAACAAAGAATATATATTTGATTATTTATCTTATACTAAAGATAAACAGACATTTTTAAAATATTATAAATCAATTACTCTTGATTTTGGTGCTCTTTCTAGTTCATCTGGCTTTAATCGAAGTCAAGATTATAATGGTCCTGTTACAATAAACCTTCAAAGTAGTGATTTTACTTACACATTTTTTAATTGGTCACAAAAAGGTGCTCAAAATCAGGCATCTAATAATGCTACTGTAGATATTACTTGATTATATAATAAATTATATTTTAATTTCAAAGTTAATTGTTGGATGTATCAGGGAGGCAATTCGTCATGAACTGATACTACTAGTAAATTACAAGTTTCTAAAATAATTTTAAATTCTAACCAGAATTTAAATGCAATAAAAAATAATTTAACTAATGCATTATCTAATACAATTAACTTAGTTAGTGATTATTCAGGAAGTTTAATTGATAAACGAAACATAATTGATCCAACTGGAAAAGGGAATGACGAAACTACATTGCTGAATTCTGCAATTTCAAAAGTATTGAGTAATGAATATAATGATTGAAAACAATACATTCAGCCATTTTCTTTTAGTGATGATACTAGAAAAGCAACAACGACTATAAAGTTTAATGATACAGTTACTAGTCAGCAACAAGTTTGAACTTTTAATACCCCTATTAATATTACTTTATCACAGAATTATTGAGGTAAAAGTTTAAATGAACGAATGCATTTATTACCTGGACAAATTGTAAATCCTGATGATTCTACAAAAGGAATGATTATTGATACACCAGATATATTAGATCGTCCAGATCCAAGTAAAAACTATGGTGGAACTTTAAGATATCATACAACTGCAAGTATTGAATTTGATAGTTTATTAAATAATACGGAATGATTAGAAATTAATGGAACTAAAATTGATGTTTTATATAACAAATTTAGTGCGACATTATTAGACAATCGTGTATCAGGAGAAAAAAACAATACATATGATATTATTGCATATCACAAGGATGACAAATATAAAGCACAATATGAAATAAAAGTAGTTATTGAAACATTAGTACCAGATTTAAAGTTAAAATGATATGCATGAGATCCTGACAAAAATCCAGAGCAAAATATTTTAATAACACCTAATTTGCCAGATGGAAAGCCAAATCCAAAATATGACAAGGAAATTAATGCTGATACTGGGACAAAAACACAAATTATTTGAGTAAAAAATAAATCATTAGTTCCATTCGCATTAGATCCTTTAGATAAAAATGGAAATGTTATTGATCCAAATAAAAATCCTGAAGAATATGATTTAGGTTTTATTGCTGAGGGTGCTTTTGCTGGTAAAGGAGTAAATCAAACCTTTAATGATTCAAATATTTTATCAGTTTATCGTCAAGGAGTTCAAAATACTTTGGAACCTTTTAACAATCCAAATGATAGACAAAAAAAGACCCAAATCACTTCTGACAGCGATACACAATATTGATCTGATAGTGGAATTTGACATTATATTGAAAATTTATCTGATAAATCTTCAGCCCAAAAATTTATGATTATTGGTGCTGATTATTCAAATCAATATCCACGATTCTTAGATATATTAAATAATTCAAATATTGCAGTTGACTTTTGAACTACAATTCATGGTGTGCACTTAAAGAATTATTTAGCAACATATAAGGGATTTGATTCAGCTAAAATTGGAGATTTAAGTTACGAACAAGTTGCAGCATATTGAAAGGAATATACTTCTGATGTTATTTCGCAAAGAATTCCTCCAGATCCAACACCTGCAAATTATACTGATATAACTGGGAATATTCCTATTATTAAAATGAATGAAACTGATTTAGACGCAATAGTTTCGAATATTTTAGTAGATGTAGATAAATATATAACTTCTAAATCTCCAAATGCTAAAATAAAATCTGATTATAATATTTATTCTCCAGATGGTAAAGATATTACTATTGATAATTCTGGATTATCAAGTTTATTACAGGATCAAATTAATCCACAATATTTAGGTTTAATAGTTAAATCATCTTCAACCTCAACTCTATTAATAGGAACTGCTAGAGTCCAAGTAAGAAATTCTTCGACGTATGATCCTACAAATGTTAGAGATTTAAGTAAAATTAAATTTGAAAATTATAAATATAATTTTGCAGATTTTACACCAGAACAATTAAGAACTTGAATTTATAAAGATGTTGATAATTATATGAACACATATGGTTATAATGATATGACTTTAAATGAAGATTATGGAATTTCAGGAAATAGAATTCCAGATGAAGATCCTATTACTCATCATAATACTCCAGGAGATTTGAATGATTTATTACTAAAAGATTTCTTAGATAATTCAACTGGTGTTAAAACTTTGACCATCATTGTGTTTATGGTGATGATGCTAGTGATAAAACAACGGGTTATTCATATCAAACTTTAATTAATGATCCAAATGCTAAACCAGTTCCTCCAGATCCGCCAATACCGCCAGATCCTAATCCAAAACCAGATAATAATTTTGTAAAAAGGAATCTATGATGAATTATTACATTAGTTGTTGGTTTATTAGCAATAGGAGGCATTATTATATCAATAATACTAATTCGAAGAAAAAAATCATTAGGTAAAAGTAAAACAAAAAGAAAAGGAGCAAAAGTAGTAAAATAAATACTACTTTTTTACATATTTTATTGTGTAACAGAACTCGGCTTTCCGAGTTGCTGAGAAAGGGTTAATTTTATCCCTATCAAAAACGTATGAAAATAAGGATTTTTGATATCAAAAGGGGATAAAATTAACCCTTTCAAGAACGGACATGACCCCAATAAAAAGCTAAATTTTATCTATGCTTTTTAATGTGTATGGGGTCTGTCCTTATCCTGTTTATAGAGTATAGGGGATATTTATAGAGTAAATAATTATTTAAAATTCTAGATTTTAAAGATTATCTTTAATTTTGTCGAAAACTCTTGATGAAATAAAAAAAATCATCAATATGACAATTTAAAAACTAATTTTGTGTAAGATTATGATTTTGTTTTAAATTTTTTAAACGTTAAAATATAATACCGTTGATTGTTGGTTTGGTGTTAAACCTTTATGTTGGTATTTTCATTTTCAGAGCTTTAAATAATTTTGAATATTAGTGAAACCCAAACCATGATAATGAATTAAGGCTTCTTTAAGACTGGATTGTAATTTATTAATCTTATTTAACTTTCGATAACTAGTATCAGGGTTTGTACTAGTTTTGGTGGAATATAGAGTAGAATTTGTTTGTTTTGCTACTAATAAATATAGTGGTTGCATGTCAGAAATAATCGTTGATTTTTCTTTAATCAATTGCTTATTCATATTTTCAATAATTCATTGTTTTTGTAATCGTTTGGTATTGGTAGATTGAACAAAAATATTATTATTGCTATCAACTGCCATTTGAATACAGCATTTGGTATTGGTTGAAAATGGATCGAGATGAGTTTTTCGTTTATCAAATTTATCTTTAAAATTACCTTTATGGATTTCTTTAATAAATGTTTCATCCATTTGAATTTGACCATTTAATTTTTTAAATTTTAATTGGGTATTTTCTAATTGTTTTGATTGCATTAATTTTTGTCGATTATACCAAGCAGTTTTTTGGGTTGTTTTAATAAAACGAGAAATTATTTTGCTAGATTGTCCTAATAATGCAATTTGAATTAATAAATTTCATTGTTCATAATTTAAATGACTTCAATAAGTAAAATGATGACGAAAAGCATCAAAACTAGCACGACATTTTTTACATAAATATTTTTGTTTTCCTTCAGGATTATGACCATTTTTAACACAATGAAAAGATTTGCAATTAGGACATGTAATGCCTTTATCTCTAAATTTTTGATCAATTTCATTTAAACGTTTTTGTTTTTTGATTACCTTTACTTCTTTTTTTATTTTTTCATAAAATTCTAAAAATTGATCATCTGTAAAACTGTTTTTTAATTCTGTAATTATTTTTTCCATCAATTATTTACCTCTATATATTAAAAATATACCTAAAATTAGGTATATTCTATAAATATCAAGAGTTTTCGACAAAATTAAAGAAGATTATTAAGTTTATAATAATTCTAAGATATAAAATAATTATTAATAATAGAATGGGATAAACTTATGGGTAAACAATACAATGATATACAAATTAAAAATATGCTTGAATTATCTGTTGATGTATGTAATATTAATATTTTAATTGGATCAGGTTTCTCAATGCCTACTTTTCCAAATATGGAGCAAGTTCAAACTTTGATAAAATTATTATTACAATATTTTTTAGATTCAAATATTTTAAATACCTTAGAAGACACAGATGATTTAAAAAAACTTAATAATTTTCTTGAAGTCAACAAAATTAATGAATTATTTTTAAATTTAAAAGAGAAGATTAATTATTCTAATTGAGATTCAAAAAAAATTAATGAACTTATTGTATCATTAGAAGACAAAAATATGAATTTTGAAAATCTTTTATATAAAGATCATTTAAATAACTATTTAAATAATGATAAAGATAAAACTGGAATTAGGGAGTATAATTTATCATTTTTATTTGTAAATCTTTTTTTTTGAATTGTATTTAATTTTAAGAAATGATTTAAAATATAAAAAAAATATTGAAAAATTTAAATCTTTGTTTGTATGAATTTTAAATAAACATTTATTAAATTCTAAACGAAGTTTAAAAAATACAATTAATGTGTTTACTACAAATTATGATACTTTTATTGAAGAAGCATTAGAAAATTTAAAACAGTTTTACTACAATGGATTTCATGGAACAATCAATAAAACGTTTTCTCCAGAATATTATAATTATAAATACTTTGATGATATGAATTTAAATAAAAACTTTTATCAAGAAAAAAATCACTATTTAATTTGTATAAATTGCATGGATCCATTACATGAAACTATAATGAAGAAAAAGAAAAACTAGAAGAAATTGGTATTCAATCTTCTATAAATTTTTTAAAAAGATCAAATTATCCGCATATAATATACCCTTCAACTGAAAAATATTCAATGTCTTTAAATTATGAGCATTATTATGAACTTCAAACAAAATTTAAAGAATGTTTAAATAAAAAAGACAGTTGTCTCTTAGTTATAGGATTTTCATTAAAAGATAATCATATATGAAAAGTAATTAATGAAGCACTATCAAATGGTAATTTAATAGTATTTATTTTTAGTTCAGACAACATTTTAGATGAAAATAATATGATATTAGAGGAAAAAGTTAAAGAAAAATTTAGAGATAATCTCCTTAACATTAATGGTATTAATTTTGTATGCTTTGAAAATTATAATTATGAAGAATATTTTATGAAAAGTGCAAATTATGAATTTGAACAAGGATTTGAAAATAAAACTAATATTATTAATGTTAAAAATGAGGTAATAGATAATGATTAATATAGGGAGAGTAGTGTCTGTTTTCTTAAATAAAGTTCAAATTGAAGTTTATAATGATTTAATTGATGGAATTATAGTTCAAGATAATAAATTACATAATATTTTATCTGTTGGAGGTTATTGTAAAATTTATAATAATAATGAATTTTTAATTGTACATATTATTAATGAGACAGCTAACTTTTTACAAAATACAGATATATCAAAAAAAATTAAAGATAATTATTATAAAGTTATAGAAGGAAAAATTATAGGAAGTATAAAAAAAGAAAATGGTATTTTTGAATTTGGAATTTCAAAAATGCCAAATATATTTTCAAGTGTTTTTTCACTTTCAAATGGTGAATTAATAAAAATTCTTAACAGTCAATCAAAAAATAATGTTTTACAAAAATTTGGAACATTTTTACAGGATTCGGATGTTAATTTTCATTTAGATGTAAATGATTTTTTGAAATTTCATTCAGCTATTTTTGGTATAACAGGGAGTGGAAAGTCAAATACAATTGGTAAAGTTTTGGAAACAATTAGTTTAGTTGAAAAAAATAAACAATATAAAAGAACTGAATTTTTAAAAATTATTCTTTTTGATATTACGGGTGAATATAAAATTATTTTAGAAAAAAATTTAGGCGAAAAAAAATTATTATCAGGTTTATCAATAAATGAATATAAGATTCCAATTGATCAACTTAATTATAAAGACTGATCATTTTTACTATTTGCATCCCCAAAAACTCAAGAGCCATTTTTAAAAAGTTTAGATTCAAGTTTTAAAAAAATAAACAATTGAATTGAATTTCAGTCTACAATAGTTAGAACTATATTTTATACAATGAAAGATTTTGCTAATATGTCAAGATCTGCTACTGAACAAGATCATAAATTAAAAGTCATTAGAGATGGTTTAAAAGATATTGTTTCAAAGAAATCTGTTTTTTATTCATATTTTCAAAATATTGCTGGTTTTTTTAATGAATTAACTTTGGACTTTGGTAAACCATTATATAAGGGGAGTCAACTTACAAATGTTGAATCAACTATTATTAATGATATTAAAAATATACAATTAAACATTAAAAAAACTTTTTTTAAGAATTTTGAAATTTTTAATATTTTATTTAAATTATTTGAAATTCGATATCAGATGTTTGGAGGCAATATGTTTAATAATATTAAATCTTTAATTCAAAGATATGAACGTTTTAATGATGAATTGTCATCTATTTTTATGAATAATTTAAAAGAAAAAAATTTAATTAACTTCGTATTTGATTCAGAAAATACTTTAATTAATATTTTTGATTTATCAAATGTAAACTTTTATATTACAACAGGAATGGCAGGTTTAATAACCTCTAAACTATATAATCAGAAAAAGGAAAAAAAGAATGGTAAATTAATTTTATTTTTTGATGAGGCACATAAATATATGGATTCATATAATTCTGATGATTATGAAAATAATACGGAAGAATTATTTAATGAAATTTCAAAAGAAGGTCGAAAATTTGGAGTTTCATTGATAATTGCTAGTCAAAAACCAAGCGATATTTCTGAAACATTGTTATCACAATGTAGTAATTTTATAATTCATAAAATTACTAGCCATACAGATATTAATAAAATAAGTAAAGTTATTTCTTATTTAGATGAGCAAAGTTTAGAAATACTTTCATATTTAAAACCAGGATGTGCAGTATTTGCTGGTAGATTTCAAGAATTACCTCAAATCGTAAAAATTCAACAGCCATCAAAAGAATTTGAACCAGATAGTCACATTGATGACATATATTCTTTAGAAATATAAAAATTAAATAAAAAGATAATTTTTAATGTTTAATAGGAACACATATTAATATAAATTTTTTAAAAGATGTCCACTTAACATGTTTTTTTCAAAAAAATACTTTATAATTATTTTGGTGATAGAATGAATCAAGAATTTTTAACAATTAAAGATATTGCTGAATTAGAGCAAAAAAGCATTAAAACTATACGTAGGGCCATTGCAAGTAACGAATTATTTGCTGAAAAAGTAGGGGGTAATTTTTATTCTATAAATAGAGAAGACTATCATAAGTGAAAAAGCGAAAGTCATAAAACTATTAAAATTCCTGATAAAATTATTAAATTTAATAGAAATGTTGTATATCAAGAACCCGAATTTATAGATATATCAGAAGAAATGAAAATTATTGATGGTTGAAATAATAATTATAAAAATGGTTTTAAATTTTTAGATTTATTTTCTGGTGCAGGTGGGTTATCATGCGGTATGGTTATGGCAGGTTTTACTCCGGTTTCTAGTGTAGAAATTTTACAACCAGCAGTGGATACCTATACTAAAAATTTTATAAAATCAGGTAGATTCCCTAATGAAAAAATTGAAACTAGAGATATTAGAGATAATCTAATAAAAAAAGAAGTAATTAATATATGTAAAAAAGAAAAAGTTGATATAATCGTAGGAGGTTTTCCTTGCCAAGGATTTAGTATGGCAGGAAATAGAGTTGTAACAGATCCTAGAAATTCTTTATATTTGGATATGTTAGAAATTGTTAAAGAAATTAAACCTAAATTTGTTGTTATGGAAAACGTTGAAGGCTTACGAAGTATGTTAAATGGAAAAATAGAGCAAATGATAGTTTCAGATTATCAAGATGCAGGATATAATATTTCAGTTCATACATTAAATGCTGCAAATTATGGTGTTGCACAGCAACGTAAAAGAGTTATTTTTATAGCAAATAATATTGGATTAATTAATTATAATCCGAAGCCTATATTAAATGAAACAAAATATAAAACTTTAGGTCAAGAATTAGAACGATTTTTTGATTTAGATGAGAATAAAGAAATTAATCATATTTTTACAAAGCATACAGTTGAAATGCAAAAACGTTTATTAGATGTTCCTGAAGGCAAATCATTATATAAAAATTATTCTGATGCTTGAAAAAAATCTTTATGAGATAAACCTTCGTGTACTATTAAAGAAAACCATGGGGGAGTAAATATACATCCTAAATTGCCAAGAGTTTTAACTCCACGAGAATTGGCAGCACTACAATCTTTCCCTGACGATTTTATTTTTGAAGGTACTAAAAAATGACAATTATTACAAATAGGAAATGCTGTTCCTCCAATTATGGCAAAAGCAATTGGACTAGCTATATATAAAACATTAAAGAATAAATAATAGAATTTATTCTTTTTATTTGATTATTTTCTGCTAACATTATTATATATAGATTGTTTTAGGTAATTAATGATGAGCAAAGAAATTAGTATGCACATAGAAAATAATTTAATAATTTGATTACCATCTGAAGCATCACCTGATACTAAAAGGCAAGTTCCAAAAATTAACACCAATTTATCAAGTTTGAAAGCAGTCACGGTTCCAACCTCATTATATAAGTATTTTGGAATTGATAAAGATAATACAGATTATATTGAATTAGGAGAATTTTGAGTTGATATAAACAGATTAAAAAAACACTTAAATGAAGTTAAAGATAATATTCCGGCATTTATTTTTGCTGGAAAAATTGATAGTAAAGTATATGATTCAAAATTATTTGATAAGTATAATGATAAGAATAAAGTATTTGGTAAGTTAACGATAGGTTTAAGAGCAGATTACAGAACTGAACGTGTTATTAATTTTGGTAAAAAAACTGCGAAACGAAATGAAACTAGTGCCACAAAAAAAGAACTTGAATTTCAGAATTTTATATTTTTAGGTTTTTTTGGTGGTGGTAAATCAATTATTGGACAAAAATCAAATAAAAACTTAAATTTTGTTGAACTAGTTATTAATAGGGATTCTAAAGAAATATATCATAGAATTAACTATGAAAAAATAGAAAAATTTAAAAAAGAAATGAATCTTGAGTCTACTTTAGAAACTTTTCCAGATATATTAGAATTAAATGATAAAAAGCAAATTAAAATATTATATGATGATTGAGATGATATTATTCCTGAATACTCAGAAAATAATAAAGTAGAAACTATAACAATTAATAGGCAAGCAGATCTTTCTTTACAGCATAATAATATTCAAAATATTTTAGCATTGTATTTCTTAAACAAAGGCTATAAAGTTAAAAGAGAAAAATATCGCTTTATTGATTTATATGTAGAAAATGATGATGAAACACTAATCTTTGAAATTAAAACTTCTAGATCTGAAATTTATAAAGCCATTGGTCAAATTTTAGTATATGAAAATTTTGTTAATGATACTAATATGAAAAAACCTACCTTTAAAAAAATTATTTTAATGGATAAAAATTACACATATGATTCAAAAGTTTTATTAACATTGCAGAAATATGATATACAATTAGAAACAATTTTTAATTATGTTTAATTAATAGTTTGTTTTTCTATTATTTTCGGATAGGATGCCTATACGAAAGGATTAGATGACAATATGAAAAGTTGATTTGAAAAAAAACAAATTATTTTTAATAGTATATTTAGTTTTATTACCAATAATAATATTTTTAGGTTTATTATTTTGTGGTATAATTAATAGTTTACTAAAGTTGCATAAATTAAATATTAAAATTGCTTTAAATTATATTTATTTAAATAACAACTTATTGTATTTATATTTAGGAATTGGAATAGTAATTTTATTTACTTTTTTCTATTGAACAAAAATAATAACAAAATCAAAAAGTAAATATTCAGAAGATGTAAATGATAAAACATTTGGTAAAGCAAGATTTTTAACTAAAAAAGAATTTAATAAAAAATATAAATTAGTGAAATTTAAAAATGGTGGTAAGCATACTGGGATAGTAATTAATTCTTTTGAAAAAATTAAAGGTGTTTTTAAAAAAATAAAAGAAATTTATTGTAATGTTGCAACTGATAAGCATGTTGTAACTATTGCAACATCAGTAGATGGAAAATCACAAGGTCATGTTATTCCAACACTGCAATTATTTGCGAATTCAAAAACAAAACCATCTTTATTTATCGCTGATGTAAAAGGGGAATTATATGAATCATCTTCAAAACATTTAGCAGAAAATGGATATAATGTTATTATTTTAAACTTAAAAGAGGGAGATGAATCAATATATTGGAATCCATTGCAACTTGCTTTTGAAAATTGGAAAAAGGGTTGTGAATTAGAAATAAAATATAATGATACAAGTATAAAAGATAAAACAAAAGAAATTAAGTCATATTACAAGTATCAAGAAGAAGCAAAAAAATATATTTCTGATATATGTAGTACACTTGTACCAATCAATGATGATAAAGGAAAATATTTTGATGAATCAGCACGTGATTTAGCAAATGGGATTTTATTATCAATGTTATACAAAATGAGAAGTGATAATATTTTTGATGAGAATCGATTTAACTTAGCCTCAATTTTACCAATCATTAATAACATAGAAAAATTAAAAAACTATTTATCAGCATTACCTTTGACACATCCAGCTCGAAATATGGCAGGATCAATAATTGATAACGCTAAAGAAACAACAGGTTCAATTTTGGGAACTTTAAAAACAGCTTTAAGTATATTTAATGATTCATTGATAAAAAATATTACATCAAGAAATGAAATTGATTTTAATAAAATAGTCAAAGAGGCAACTGCTATTTTTGCAGTAGTATCACATCAATCAATTGATAAACATAAATTTGCATCAATGTTTATTTCACAAGTTTATAAGTATTTGTCAAATTATGCTGAAAAAAATGGTGGTAAGTTAAAAAAATCATTTTATTTTATCTTAGATGAGTTTGCGAATTATCCTAAAATAGATAATATGATGCAAAAAGTTTCAGTATCACGTGGTGCAGGAATTTTTTGAGATTTAATTCTTCAAGATATTCCACAGTTGGAATCAAAATATGGGAAAGAAGATGCAAGAACTATTTTAAACAATTGTCATGTTCATTTATTTATAGGAACAGAAGATGATATAACTGCCGAACGTTATTCTAAACGTGCAGGTACAACAACTAAACTAATTAAAAATTATTCATCAAATGTTAGTGATAATCATATAAACAAAAAAACTAGTAATTTTAATTTCTTTGGCTCATCTAAAACAACATATAAGCCAAATAGCACAGGAGCAAGTATTCAAAAAGTTGATTTAATTCCGCCAGGTGATTTATTAGTAGTCCCTTTAGAACAAGGAATATTATTTTCACACAAAGATTATGCATATAAAGTTAAATTATTACCAATGTGAAAAACTGATGAATGGCAAAAAGGTTCAATTGATATTATTCCAAGAGTTCCTTTATCAGAAGAAGAATTTGAAAAAAATCATTTTAGTAATTTATTAGAAATAAATCAAAATAATTTTACTTATGATAATAATCTTGTTAATAATGAATCCTTTGATAAAAAAGAAATTAGAATTAAGAAAAAAGAACCGGTTGTTAGTCTAGATATTCTAATAGAGAGAAAAGAAGATATTCAAGATAAATTATCTTTTTTACAACAGGATGAAAAAATTTATTCGGATGTTCAAGAAGAAATAAAGAAATTAAGAGCTGAATTATCAGAATTAAATATTCGAATTAAATCATTTTAATGTATGCAATAAGTTCTTTTTCTGATACTATGATCTTGCGAAAGGAGATTATTTAATATGTTAAATAATTTATCAAAACTTCAAATAGTGACTTTAAATGATTTTACAATGAATGTAGTTAATTGATTAGACTCTAATGATGTTATTGAAGACTCACTATCAGATTTCCAAAATTTCTTATCTGAAAAAGATAAATTTAGTGATGCAAAGCAAAAATTAATTGGTAATATATTAGAAGAAAAATATATTGAATGAAATTGTTTGTATGAAGATAAAAATGGAAGCCACAATTGAATAGTTAATATTCATTCAGAATATTTGGGAAATATGGAACAAGAGGAATATTACAAATTAGTTTCAACAAATATTCCTTATATTTTATAACAAATGAAAAAGATAAGAAATAATCATATTGATTTTAATAATTCACTATATAACATTGAAAAATATTCAATTGAAAATGCAGAACTTACTCGTTAAGTTCTTTTTTATTATGTGCTTTTTTATCACTTTCGGATAGGATGCCTATGTGAAAGGAGAGATAAAATGTCTCGTTCAGCTATGGAATTAAAAATATATGTATATGATTTAAAGGATGTTGAATTAATTAAACAATTAATTATTAACAATAAAGAGAAATCTAAAAATGATTTATATTTAAAATTATTACGTAAAGGTGCTGAATTCGAATTATACAATGAAAATCAACATATTTTTGCTGGCCCAAATAAAAAACTTATTGAAACAACATTTAATAATAAATTAAATCGTTTTATTAAATATATGGATTTTCAATTTACAAATGTATTTAAATTACTTAATATGATTCAAGAAATATCAGTATTTACAATTAATGCATTTAGTGATGAACAAGGAAAAGATTTAAATGCACTAAATAATCCAAAAGAAATTATGTTTCAAAAATTAGATTGAATGAAAAAATATGCGGAACAATTAGAAAAGGAATTTAATGTTTTTGACATTAGAGATGAATATTTTAAGTATGAAAAATAGAATGGAGAATATAAAATATGAAAAAATTATTAGCAATCTTATCAGTAACTAGTTTATCATCAATTCTTGCTACGCAAGTAATTGCATGTGATATAAATTCATCAGGAGGAGGTTTTTTCCCAAATCCAACACCACATCCTAAACCCAAGCCAAATCCAAAGCTAGAAACAATCAGTGATTACTACAATGATTATGTTGGTCATGCTACAAATATTGTTTTAGATCAAGATACAAGAAATAATTTTAGCAGCGATGATATGAATCAACTAGATTCACAAATGTTATATTTTGAACTTGAAACTGATATTTATAATGAATATGCGTTGGCATTATATGATATCTATAATATTGTTAAAATTAATGATAAAGACAATTCAACAGATCAAGAGTTAATTTCAACTCTTAATAACATTAAAAACATAAATCAGAATTATTTTATTAATGGTCAGATTCCCGATAATCCAACACAGAACACAAAAGATTTAGGAGGTTTAATTAATTACTCATATGTTGAAACTGTTTTTGACAGTTATATTAATAATTTACATAATTCAGATCATACAATAATTAATAATTTTGTTAAAATTTTATTAGGAGATGACAATAATTTATCATTAATAAGTATGGGAAGTTTATTTTATTATAATAAAGAACAAAATGCTATGAATGGTGCAAATAAGTGAGTAGAGGGAACCTATTCAAAAAATGAATTTAATGGTATTATTAAAGAACAAAATAAATTAATAGCAGAATGAGACAATTGATTTAGTACTCATTAATGCCAATAAAAAGGCATTTTTTATTTTAACCTATCCTAATTAAAAACCCAAAATGTTATAATATATACAAGTAAAAATTAGGGTAAGTATGATGGGCATATAAATATGAATATTATTAATAAACTTGGTAGTATCAACCCATATCAATTTTTTTCTGACATTAATGAGCAATTAATTAAAGATGGACTTATTGAAATTAAAAATCATTTATTAAAACGTGATAAGGAAATTTTTCTTAGTGATGAAACTAGAAAATTAGGTTTTAAGCCAAAAGGTTTTAAAAAAAGATGTTTTATTACGTTACTTGGAGATATTCAGATTAAAATTAGACGTTACAAATTTTGAGATGCAAGTGCATATAATAATAAAACAAAAAATTATGGAAAATGACGATTTAAATGTCTTTTATTAGAAGATTTAAAATTTGAAAAATATCAAAAAATTACACATGACTTAAAAGAATTAATATTAACTAATGTAGCAGATAGGAAAATAATTAAAGATATTAATGATATGATTCCAGTTAAAAGTCTTTCGTACTCTTCAATAGCTAGATTAATTAATAAATTAGATCTTAATTTAGAAAATGCAAGTAATAATTTTAGCAATAAAACATCATCAAAATATATTTATATTGTTCTAGATGATACTTTTTTAAATTTAAAAGAGAAAAATAAGAAGAAGAAATTTCGAATTCGGACAGCATTTTTTCATCAAGGTCATATGTCAGAAGATGAAAGAGTTGGAAATTCAATTTTGTTAAATAAAAAAGCTTATTGTAAATTGTTAAGAACTGCTACAAATATTAATACATTAGAATATAGTGAAGAACTTTTCAAAGAAATATCAAAATATTATAATATTACACCTGAGACTCAATTTATTGTATGTGGAGATGGTGCTGATTGGATAAAAAATACTTCTCATTTTTTAAATGCAAAATATGTTTTAGATAAGTTTCATGCAATTAGAAAAATTGGAACAGTATTTAACTTAAAAAGTAAGTATGATAAATTACAATTTAAAATTTGTAAAGGTCTTTTTAACAATGGAGAATATAAAAAATTAATCACTCATTTAGAATACTTTAAAAATAAACCAGATTTAATTACTAAACAAAATAATTTATTAAATGTAATTAAATATTTAAAAAAACGCAAAGATGGTATTATTGCGTATAAACACGATTGATGTTTAAGCGCATGTGCGGAAGCATTAATATCACATACAATAAAAGCACAATTAGGTTATGGAAACAAGATCTATTCATATAATTCATTTAGGAATATTTTAGCCTTACGTGTAGCAAAAATTAATGGATTAAACTTAGTTAAAGAAATGTTTAAAGAACAGCTTGAAAATAAAGATATTTCATTAGAAAATATGAAAATGGCTAAGTGAAATAATGATGCTAATAATTCATTATATGAACCTAAAAAAGGAGGTATGCCTGTAATGGAATATCATACTACTGGAATTAGTAAAGCATTAAAAGAAATAACAGCAGTAAGATAGTGGTTAAAAATCAGTAATTTTACAAAAAATGAATATTTTAAAAATATTCTCATTTTAGTATTCCCTTTTTTAAAGAAATGTGTTTTAATAAATGTGTAAATAAGATACTTTTAAATTAAGCGGTTTAATGATTAACTATTTTTAAAAATAGTCTAAAATTGTTGTTAAACTGGTACCTAAAATAATATTCGAACATTAAATTAAAAATTATTGACAATTATTTTTATAGGTATATAATTTAAATAATAAACAGTAAATAAATTCTGTCTCTTAAAGCTGTTTATAAAAAAATAAAGTAATTAAGTTTACTTTTTTTTATTTTGGTGTAAAATATAGATAATAAAAAGAACTTGTGAGAGTTCTTTTATACATTTTTACAGTTATTTATTACTCTTTTATTTAATCATATTGTTTAGATAATAGCAATTTTAATATGCAAAAAGGAGTAAAAAATGAAAGAATTTAATCCAAAAACAGCAAGTTTACGAACATTTTATCGTAAAATAGATGAATTTTGGCAAAATAAATCACCTAATATTCCCTATACTTTGAATGATTTAACCAATAAATTGAACCTTTCTCGTAAATGACGATATGATACTTATGCGAGCGAGAAGATAGTTTCTTTACTTGAAAAACAAGTTGATAGAATTGAAAGTGAAATAATTAATTTTATGATGAAATCACCTGATGGTGCTAAATTATATTGACAGCGTGCATTTAATCATAAATATTCACTGCAAGAAAAAGAACTTGAAAAAGAATTAAACTTAAATAATCAGCAACCAATAATTGTTAATTTACAAACTGATATTAGAGATATTAAAAATGATGATAATGAAAATAATAATGCTTAATCATTTTACTTATTTGTTAGAAACACCTTATTGGTTATTACAAAATAGTAGTATTGGTAATAAATATCCATTTGCTAAAAAGTTTGAGTTAGTTAATGAAATTAATCAAATTGGAACACGATATAGTGGTAAAACTATATCAAATATTAAAATGTTTGGTGAATTATTAAAAATTAGTTTATTAATTAAAGAATCAATTTGTATCATTGCTAGTATGTATTGGAGTAAAGATTTAAAAGATAGTGTATTTCAAAATATATGAAATATGTTAGATGAAAATCATATTCCTTATACTATTAATTTATCAAATTTTACTTTTACTTTATCAAATGGTAGCAAAATATATTGTAAAGGTTTACATTCACCAAGTCGGAAAGAAAAATTAAAAGCATTTGCTGATTTAAATAAATATAAATTAGTTATTGATTGACGAGAAGAATGTGACCAATTTCAACAAAAAGATTTAAGTGATTTAGAGTTTGCTATTCGTGGTTATCAAAATAAAATAACAATTAATACATGTAATCCTGAAAGTTTAAAAAGATATATTGTTGGTTATTGTAATGAATTATTACCTTTTGATGAAGAAATAATGCGTAGTAAATATGAGCAAATTAAGTATATTGAAAAATGAAATATGAAAATTATTATTCATTATTCTAGTTGAAGAATTAATTATGAATTACCACAAGATAAAGTTAATGAACAATTAAGATTAGAGCAGTTAGATATTGAAAGAGCAAGAGTTTGAAGTTGAGGTTTGCCAGGTAATACTAGTGGTTCAATCTTTGCAAGATATATTGATATTATGCAAGCAACAGATATTATTCAACCAACAAAATTATTGGGTGGTGTTGACTTAGCAAACTCTACTAGTCCAAAAGGACATACAACATCAGCGAGTTTTTGAATATATAATTCATTTGATAAAAAAGCATATAAAGTTGCTGAATATACACACTCAAATGCTACTCAACAATTTAAAGGACCATTAGAACAAGTAAAAGATATTTTAGAGTTTTACAACAATCAATTAAACCAATACTTTAATTTAATTCAACAAGGTATATCAATTAATGTTGATGATAGTGCTTATGCAACACTAGAAAGTTTAAATAGAGAAAAATATAATTATAGTTTTGGTCAATATATGACATTTAAAACAGCACAAAAACAAAAATTTAAAATAAGACATCGTATTGAAGCTTTTACAATGTTAATAAATACTAATCAATTAAAATGATTATGAGAAAAATGTCCTGAAAGTAAAACCCAATATGAATTAATTCAATGAGAAGATAAACCAGATGCAAGAGAAGAACGAATGTTAGACTTATATGATGATACATTTGATAGTGATTTTTATGCTTTACACTTTGAATTAGTACCAATGGTTAAGCATAATAGTTCAGCAGATTATAAATTATGACAACAAAGGGAGTGATTAACTTAATGAAAAAAGATATTTATGTAATACATGATGAGCGTGTAATAAATGCAAAAATACCTTATATGTCTGTTTGTGGACAAGTTAAAAAAAGACTTTGTCAAGAATTAAAAAAAGATAATATCGCAATATGTAATTTAAATTTATATAACGAATATATTAAGAAATATCAAAAAGTTAAAGTATGTGTACAAGTTTTAGCAAATGAACCAAATTTATTAACAGTAAATATTATTAATTATGCACTTATCTTAAAATTAAAGGAGCAAAAATAACCATGAATAATACTTTCCCTAGTTTACCAAACTTAAATGATATTAATAGTGTTTTAAAATTTTATAATTATGATTGAACAATTAATTTAGCAAATATTATTGCTCTTCATCAAATGCGATTAATAAATGGTAAAGATATTTTATTTAAGTCTCATCGTAAAGACATTTTAGAAAAATTAAATTGATGATATGAAACTTATAAAATAAAAGAGAAATTAGATAAAAACGAATTAACAGCAAGTTTAATCGGTAAAACTATCTTTGGTTTATTAGAAACTAGTGATGGCAATATTGATTTATGAATTAATCCATTTAACTTTACATCTCGTGTAAGTAAAATAAACGAAATTGAACAAGGTGCTGATATTTGATTAAATTATCATCAATCAGATAGTGGTTTTATTTTAAATTTAATTTGTACCAAAGATAAAATAGTTATTAAAGGTTGACCTAAAAATAATGAAGTAATTGTTGGTCAAAGTAAAACACAAATTAAAGATGACGTTAAACCTGTTTTATTACAAGAATTTAAAAACAAATTAGGTATAGTACCTTTCTGAGAAATGATTAATGAACCTAGTTCATTGTTTTTATCAACATCAACTACTTTAAATCCATGACCTACTATGGCAAATTGTTATAAATTACAATTTGATTTAGAAGATAGTTTTAATATTAAATCAAAAGAACGATGAGCAAATCGTACGCATTGATATGGTCAATTAGATGATAGTTTACTTGCTGCTTACAATAAAGGTAATAAAAAAGTATATCAAGATATTTTTGATGATATTTTTATTCAATCAGGTCAAACGGCGGCAGATGGGACATCATCTCAATCTTTACAAGTAGTACAAGGAACACCAACCTTAGAAACATATACAGAAGACCAAAAATCAATTATTGAGCAAGTATACTTAGCATGTCATTTTTCTAGTCCATTTGGTGATAAATCAGATAATGACCAAAATAAAACACAGTCATTATTAACTAAAACAAAAGACTTAGAAAAACAAGCATATTTACAAGCATATCGTAAACAGTATTATACTAAAATGTTTGATACTGTTTTAAAATATTATGGTTTATGAGATGGCATTAGTGAACGCCCTTATGGTTTTGATTTTGTTAGTGCTAGTTTAGTAGACCAAATGCGACAAAATGAATTAATTACTGCTAGATTAGATAATGGTACAATGGAACCAATACGAGCAATTACTGAATATGATAATATTGATGAATTAGAAGCAACAAAATATTTTGAAAAAGTAGAAAAATGACAAGATAAAATGCAAGCCAAAGAAATAGAACATAATAACAAATTACTAGAATATGATGAAACTGGCAATAATCAAAATGCTTTACAAGGTAGAACAGAAATTAAGGAGAATTAACAAATGAGTAGAATTAACCCAGGGGTTATGGAAGAATTAAGAAGACAAGCCCACGATACTTTAATAGATATCAGAGAAAATATACGAGATAATCGCCATTGAATGGTAATTCCTTTTAATGTTTATAGTTCATATATTCCTGATACTGAAACAGGTTGAAAACCTAATAATGCTAAACCAAGTGATTATGGTAGTTATTCACGAATATTTGATAATATGGAAAGTACTATTGCACAATGACAAGGTAGTTTAAAAATAGTCCAAAAATATAAAGGTGAAGAAATTAAAATATTAACGATTGATGATTTTAAAAATCAACCAATTAACTCAACAATATGAGCAAATAATGAAACGCCTTTTGGGATAAAATTAAAAGATGAAAATAGCAATGTTTATTGAAAATTAATTGATGGTGAAAACATTTATGATATTAATAAAATGTTAGAATACTTAAAGCAATATAAATTAAGTTATTTTATTAATAATGATAATAAAGCCGATAACTTTTATACAAAAGAAGTTAAAGTTGGTAAATATTGAGATGCTTATATGATTGATGATAGAAGTTCAATCCAATTCGGTGATGCTAAATTTGAACAAGTATTTACACAGCAATCAACTGAAAGACAATATACTTTATTAATTTTAGATGAAGATGTAAATAAATTAAATATTAATGATTATTATAATTTTTATACTGTATTTAATGACCGTGGATTAAATATTGGTGGTGGTAATATTAATTCTGCTCCCCAAGATAGACAATGATTATACCCATCAAATGTTATTAATTATTATTCACCTTATGATGGTAGTTTTTTATGACAAGAAATTACCTTTTCAAGTATTAATGACAAAATTAGTCACAGTGGTTTATCAGTAAGACAATTTATACAAACAAGCGCACCTGGTGAAGGTTATTGTTTTCCTAAAATAACTTATGATGAAAAACTAAATAAAGGTATTGTTGAATTAGATGAGATTTTATTAAAAGACCCAGGTGTTAGAGCGATGGCAGTTAAATTTTATGGTAATCCAATCTTTTTTGATATGCCGGTAATTGGGCGACCAATTATTAAAGGTCAATTTAATAAAAAAGTAATGAATTCAAGAGACTTATTAATGTATAACATGTTTCCTGCGCCACCTGATAAAATAAATACTTATGCATCACCCGAAGTAAGTTGATATAACATTCAAGGGGTACAACCAACTATGATAACAGGTTATGAAGATTGAAAAAAAGATATGGAAAGTAGATATGACTTTTGAAAACAGAAAAATAGTGAAGGTATTGTTATAACCGACCCCACTACTACATCATTATCCAATTCTACTGTTGGTAGATATGTTTATAAAGAAGATAAAGATTCTAAATTTTACTGGTCTAAAGATTGAATGATTACTCCACCTGAAAAAGTAAAAATAAAAAATGAAGATGTTAATAATATCATTAGTACCCAAGCATCATCATATTTTAGAAGAAAAGATGAATTTGGTAATACTGTTGGGCAAATTCAAATTGAATATAATAAAATGGGTGCATGTAATGTTTGAGATATTTTAAATATGAATAATTTTATTAATCGTCAAATAACTGTATTACCTTTAAACTATACTCAAAAGTTAATATTTAATCCTTTTACTATTCCGGGCGGTGTTGGTAAATTCTTAAACTTTATTTCGTTTGGTATTCCATGAGGATGAGTAATTAATCAAGATGAAAAATCATGGCCTAATTTTCAATGACTTAATGGCTTTATGAGTGCTAATGTTTATAGTTTTTATAATGATGCTTTTTGATCTGACAACTCAAAAGGTAAAGGTTATCTACCATTTGAAATATTTAGAGAACAAGGGAATGATAAAGTTGGTGCTATCTTTGGAGCAAATGCTACTAGTTTAGGGTTTACAACTTTATTAACTGATAAAGTATTAGGTGATGTTTTACGTCCTGATGGTACATTAGATACAAGAACAGTTTATTCAACATATAATTTAAAACAATTAAATACTAAAACTAATCGCATATATTTAATTAATGAACAAACCAAAGCAGTAGATGCCCAAGTCCCAGTTGGTAATAGTGAAAAAGATAATAATTGTGAATTCTTACAAACACCAGATGGCACAAATTGTAGTTATATAATTGATATGTTTTCAATTCAAGCTTTATATAAAGGTAATTTTGAAATTATCTTTTATGCTGATAACCCATATACAAATAATGAAGAAGATTATTTAAAATTATCAGTATGGAGTTTTCGAGGTAAAACAAAAAGTACATTAAATAATTATTTACGCGATATGACAACTAATTATAAAACTAGTTTCTTATTACCACATGACTATGAAATACCAACATTTAATTATCCAAAATATGTATTTCCACCAGTCCCATATAACTATAAACCTTATACAAAAGATATTATGCCTTCTGATGTAGTATTACCATTATTAACCAAAATTACTGAAACACCAAAATGTCAACTTGCACCAACACCATTTGGTGATGTTAATTTATTTGATAATACAACAGAATATAAGGGTTATTATGATGTTGAAATTGATTTAAAAGAAATTGACCCCACAATTCAAAGTATCAGCAAATTCCAAGATGCTTATAAAACAATAGAAATAAGTAATCTTAATAATATACAAGTTGAATGTGGACCACCAGAAATAGAGAATTTTATTCCTAATAGGAATGTTAATTTATTAACTGGATATACAAATTGTAATAAAACAATATGCTTGTTAGAAGATTTAAATTTATTAGAAAGTGGTTATTCGCAAACTGATAAAGTTAATTTCCCAAATACCTTTACAATAAATACAAAAGAAATAACTAATGATATTAAAACGCTTGATACTTTTAAAACTAATGGATTATCAGAAAAATATTATGAAAACACTTATGAACCTAGAAACAAACCTCCTTTGGGACTTTGAAAAATTTACTTTTTATTACAAATAACAAAACTATATAATAATGATAATAATAAAATTAAGGAATTATATTTACAAGCATATTATACTAATGATGTAAAATTAAAAATTAGATTTTCAAAAGTATTGGTTGCTAAATTAATAGGAAGACCAAATACTAAAATTAATTTCGGTAATGATAAAAAAATTGTAATAAATGTTTCTAATCCAAATGTTTTAGGTATTAGAAATAAAAGTACTAAACCAGTTAAAATTATATTTAAGCCAAGATAAAATAAAAAGATATTTAATATCTCTTTTTCTATTTTTCAGTGATTTTTACATTACCATTTTTGTCTAAAATTAAGTCATATTCTTTTGTATCTGAATTTCAAAGATAAACTGATTTAAAGTAATTTTTATTTTTTATATATTCTCGTCATTGGACGATAGAAACAATATTATTGGTTTTACCAATTACTAAATCTATTGGAAAATATGGGGCTTTATATAAAAATAATTCATAATTATTTTTTAAATCTATTTTTTTTGTTTGCTTACCAGATAAAAAAGTATCGTTTTTAAATTTAATAATTTTTCAATTATCTTTTTTATCACCACGCCATACTACATAATATCATTTATTATCAACCTCATTAAATGGTTTTTCTTGTGGTGTTATTCATTCTAAAATACCATCTTTTGTAGTTATATTATTTTTGTCTTTTAGTTCTTTTAATTCTTCTTTTGTATATTCTTGTGGTGTATTACAAGCAATTAAACTGGTTGTACTTGTTCCTATTAAAGGGATTATTCCTAAAAAAAATAATATCTTTTTCATATATTTATTTCTTATTAATTAAATAAATATAATTAGGATTTCATTCCCCCAATCTATTTGTTTCAATTTCAATCATATTATAATTTTTATTTTTTGATAATTCTAAAACTTTATCATGAAAATATGAATAATGATCATAAATAAAATCTACTAATGTTGAATGATCAGTATCTAAAATTGATCCACCCCAACCAGTGTTATCTTTTTGTTCCATTTTTTTAAATAAATTTGATAAATAAATCATAAAATCTATTTTACTATTTTCATAAAACATTTTTTCAATTACTAGAGCAGTTTTTAATGATAAATTAGTTTTAATTTTATCATGTCCAGCAGATACATAATATACTTGAAAAAAATCTTCTTTATAATAAAGCGGATTTTCAATATTTATTATTGGGCACGATGAATAATTTATTTCTCTTTTTTGTCTATTTAAATTTTCTAAATTATTTGTTTGTGAAGAATTAATCTCACTATTTAACGCTTCTTCTTTTTGATAACTACTAGCGGCAATTGTTGTTGGTACAGCAGTTCCAGTAATTGTTAATACACTTAATAAACTAAGTAATTTTTTCATACTTGTTTTTCTCCTTTTCTTAATCTTGAAACTTTTTATTGAAACTTTTTATCAAGACCTAATTGCATTATATATATATATATATATATATACAAGCAAAATTATGAATTATTTTAATAATTTTATCTTGTTAAATACATCTTATTGTGTGTTTTAAGGGCTAAATTAGCAATAAAATATATTAAGTTTAGATATTTATAATAGACTTCTTGCATAACCCATTAAAATAATTTCAAATATTTGTAAAAAGGGGTTAATATAAAATTATAATTTTAATTAATTATGTCTTTTATTTAAAAATTTAATATTTTGCCACAACGAAAAATTATTTTATTATTCAAATTCGTTAATTTTAAATAAATCTTTTATGATAACTATAATAATTGTAAATTATAAATTGAAGCAATTAAATTAAATCTTAAACTAAATCGTTTTCTACGATTTCTATATTTTTCTGTAATAATTTTAAATTTTTTAAGAATAGCAAAAATATTTTCAATAATAATTCTTATTTTTGAAACTAGTCTATTATGTTGTTTTTGTTCTTTATTTAAATGTTTTTTCTTAGTTTTCTTTGTGGGCATTATAACATTATTGTGAATTTTTTGTATTCCTTGATAACCACTATCAACTATTAATTTGGTATTTTTTAAAATTGCGATTTTTGATTCTTTAAATAAAGCATAATCGTGTTTTTTACCAAGTGAAAAACTTGTTGCAATAATTTTTTTGGTTTCTTGTTCGATAATTACTTGTGTTTTAATAGTGTGTTTTTTCTTTTTACCAGAATAAGATTGTTTTTGTCTTTTTTTGGGCGCTGGATTGGGGTTTCGGTAGCATCAATAATAATAGTTTTATAATTAAAATAATCATTTATTAGTGCTTTTTTACCAGCAACTTGCTGAAAATCAGGGTGTTTAATTAAAATATCTTCAATTCACTTGGTATTGCGATAACAATTAGCTTCACTAATTCCGAAATTTTTTCCAAGATGAAAATAAGTTCGATATTCTCGTCAATACGATAAAGTCATCAATAATCGATTTTCTAGTGATAATTTATTAGCTTTGCCACCTTTTTTAAATTTTTCTATTTCAGCTACTTGTAAAATATCTAACATTTTATTAAAAATATCTTGTTTTATTCCTGTTAATCTTAATCATTCTTTATCATTAATATTTTTAAATTCATCAAATTTCATAATTTAATATCCTCATAAATTATATTTTATAATAATATTTTAATAATAAAACCAGGTATCGCAAGAAGTCTAATCAAAAATGTATTGTAATTGTAAATTATTGTTATATAATTAAATTACGTTTTAATCTTTTTATATTAAAAAAGAGTTTATGCTGACTTGTTAATCGGACAAGGATAAAAAAAGAGGAGTTTATAAAATGGCACTTACAAAAGAACAATTAATAGAACAAGGTTTAAGTGAAGAGATTGCAGAAAATATCTTAAATCAGTTTAATAATGAAGCAAAGCAAATTAGAGAAAGTGTGCAAAAACGAAAAGATACTATTTCAAAAGAAGAGTATTTAAAAGTTGCTAATGAATTAGATGAATTAAAAGCATTTAAAGATATTCCATCTACTAAAATTGAAGATATTAAAACTAATTTAAATAAAGTTAGTGGTAGTTCTTTATCTGAAAAAATGCAAACTTTAAAAGAATTAAAACCTGATTTGTTTGTTGAAGAGCAACCATCAGTTTCACCAACTAATTTTATTAAAGATATGATTGAAAAATCGGTTGAAAATAAAAATGATGAAATTGCAACTATTAAAGAAAAAGGAGCATATACTCCTGAGGAAATTAAAAAATTAACTGATTATACACTTAAAAACCTTAGATAATAAGGAGTGAAAATTATGGCAACAATTAATTTGCCACAAGTACCTTTTATATTACAAGGTAATACAACAGGGCAAAAAGCGTATGTTGATATGGTTAATGCTTTATTGCGTGGACCTTTATATAATGAATATGCAAGTATTATGCAGTATGCTACTGCAACAGCAGAACAAGTTGCTTGATTACCTAATGCAGGACAAGCACTATATAATTTAACTCATCGTGTAGTATGACAAAATGATTATTCATTACCAAATGGTGGAACAACTCAAACAATGGGTTTAACAAGAATTCCAGTTCCTATTGATAAAAGATTTAATTTAAAATTAATGAATGAGGCTTTTGACTTAGCATTAATAGAACAAAATATTAAAAATGGTGTTATTGCCGATGCTATTTCTAGTGTTGTACATAATAAATTTGTTAATTTAGAATGTGAATTAATTCAGGGGATTTATGATTATTGTTTAGCAGATGGTCAGTATGAAGTAATTCCATTTCGTAGTTATACAGCTGAAAATGCTGATGATGCAAATAAAGCATTCTTTATATTAAATGAAACTTTGATTGAATTAACAAATCAAATTAGTAATTTATATTTTGGTTTGCCAACCGATAAAATGTTTATGGTTTTAGGTCGAAGAGCCTATTTAGGATTAACACCTGCTTATTTAAAAGTAATTGGTTCACAAGCCCAATTAAAAGCGATGGTTAATGGTGAATTATATGAAAATACAGCAATGGGTATTCCTGTATCAAAAAGCTTTCATTTAGAAAAAACATATACAAAAGGACAAGTTAATCGTGATAAAGGATATAATTTTACTAATGTAAATGGTTTGATTATTAATAAACAAGTTTGAGCATATCCAATTAATATGGATACTATTCAACAAGTTTTAGATAATGATACTGCTAACCCTAAATGAATTGGTAAAGTTCAATATGCAACACCAACTATTTTATATCCAAAAACATGTAAAATTATTTTAGAAAAACAACCAACACAAGATGAAATTAATACTGCTAAAAATAATCTTAATAAAACATTTAGAGTACCAGTTGATTATGTAATCACTGCACCAACACCAAGTAAAATAGATATTAGTAAAATTAATAAAATAGATAAACCAACTATTCATGTTGCAGAACCAACACAAACAACAGCCGAACAGTTAAAACCACAATTTAAAGCTGTTGTTTTAAAAGCAGTAAAAGCCGTAGATAGTTCTTTAACCGAAAGTGATTTTTATTACTTTATTGAAAGCAAAGGTGAAGATTGACCAATTAATATTACAAATGATAAAACTGTTGAAGTTCAAATTGAAGGTAAAAACAACGCTAGTGGTCAAACAAATCCGATTGATGTAGTAATTAAAAATTCTTAATAAACAATGAATTTACTAATATTACGAGTTTTAACTTTATTAGTATCTAATTTAGAAAATAAACCTTTGATAAGTAAATTTGTAAATTTAATTAATAGAGTTAATCAAGTTCAAAATAAAGTATTAAAGCCAATTAATTATATTACTGATAAATATAATAAAATTACAAATAAAGTTGAAGATATTTATCAGTGATTAAATCCATTTACTTATGTAGATTTAATTAAAAAAGGTCATAAAAAAGAAATACAACAAATATTAAGTCAATTAGAAAAAGATAATAATATTAAAAATAGAGAACAATTTAAAAATGAAAATTATCTAAATACTAATTGACAACCTTTAAATGGTAGTTGACTTGATAGTGGAATGTTTAATATAACTAATAAATTAACTTTAACAGGTAATTTAACTATTTTAATATATACAAAAACAGCAAAGCATCCGAAATTTTATGGACCTTATGTTTATCCTAGTGTTCCAGTTGAAATTTGAAAATTATTAAGTAATGCTGTATCTAATGCAGGGGCTTTATTTTGGCTTTATTGATTAAGAAAACGATTACCTAGTCATTTAAGAAATTATATTAAAAAACGATTACCGCAAGCATTAAAAGAAAAATATCCCAAAGGAACTACTAAATTAACATTACCAACAGTTCAAAAATTACAACAAATTAAAAAGTTTATTAATAATTTAAAGATTGGACATTTTAATTTTAATTTTGCTGGTGAAATTAATAATAAAAAATGGTATCGTGAACGCCGAAGTGATGTTAAAAATATTAATAATTTATATAAAACACCAGTTAAAAATATGTTTTACAAAACTAATCAAACTATTAAAACAATTAAGAAAACAAAAACAAGAGTTAATAGTTATAAGCCAAGTAATTTAAAAAATAAATATCGTAATCAATTAAGAGGTGTTTTATATGGAAAATAATTTAAGTAATTTGTTATTTATAACAGTTGAAGATGTTAAAGAAAGTAAACTTTGACAACCTATTAATGATAGAAAACAATCTGCTTATAATGATAATTTAATTTATAATGCTATTTTAAAAACTAGTTTATGAATGGATAGATTATCAGGTGGAACAATTTCCGATAAGATTAATAAAAAAGAATTATTTCCCTGAGTAAAAAAAGATAATACTGGTTTAATTGAATATGATAAATGATTAAGTTATATTCAATCTGCTTGTTTATTAGCAGTTATTAATTGATATTTACCCAAAGGTGTTAATGATTTAACTGGTAGTGCTTCATTTTCACAAGGTGGAGTTGCTTATTCACAAACTAATGACCCTGAGGCAAATGAAAATATTACTCGTGATGTTAAAAATGCTTTAAAATTAGCAGGTGAAATTATTGATATTATATCTAGTAAAACAGTATCTAGACCTTATAATTATAGTTTAGATAATTATGCTCATCCCTGAGAAGAAGAATATAAACATATTAGTAAAAAAAACTTTTTATCCAACATTATTATTTTGATTAAAAGAACGATTACAAACAGATAATTCAATAAATATTTCTTATCCCACTATTAATGACTTTTATAAAATTGATTATAATGAATATATTAAACTTATTGTTCCGTTTGATAATAATACTATTTATGAAGAAAATGGATTATGAAAAGCAAAACAAGGTGGCGATATTCCTTCAGATGTTATTAAAGATAGTGATTTAAATAAAAATTATATTGAAAAAGTTGATGGTAAATATATTGTAAAAACATCACAAGATATTAATCTTAAACAAGATAAATTAGTAAGTGGCACAAATATTAAAACTATTAATGGTAATTCATTATTAGGTAGTGGTGATATACATATTAGTGGTGGCAATGATTGAGAAATTGTTAATACTAGTGATTTTAAACCTAATGATACTCAATATATTTTACCAATTACTCCTAATGGAATATATAAATATAAAGTTGAATTAGGATATTTAAAAGATAATAAAACTATTTATAAAAGTTCATTAATTTTTAGTGAAAAAAACTTTGATAAAAATTATGATGTAGTAGTTGGAAATACCTTTCAATTTTCAGGTTTACCTATTTTTACAATATCTATTAGTTTAAGAAAAGGTTATCAAAATTCTATTATTAATTTATTAAATCAAAATAATGTTAAATATGAAATACAAACATTAAATATTGAAAGAAAAAAAGTAAATTAGAAAGGATTTTTAATTAATGAAACAAGATAAAACAACTTGATTAAAAGGTGCCTTGCCCTGAAATTGATTTAAAAAAGACCCTATTCCAACTTATAATTGAACTCATAAAGATATTAGAGAATGAGAAAGAAAATATAAAATTCGTAGTTGAGTAGTTAGTTTTTATACATTGATATTTTTAGCATTAAATTGTTGATTAGAATATGGGATGATTAATGCAATAAAAGATAATATTAATTGATATAATTATGGTCAATATTGAGGTAATGGAATTGCTATTTTATTAACACCTTTATTTACACACGGAATTCAAGGTATATTTGTTGCTAGTAGTAAACCAAAAGTTGATATGAAAATTGATATCCCACGATTAAAAATATCTAAAATGGGATTAGTATTTACAATATTACCTTTAATTACTTTAATAATTTCTTTAATTATTATTTGAATTGATAAATCAAAATGAAAAAAAGACCATTTAAGACATTGTTTAGATTGCCGTATTAATCCGCGTGTTATTCAACCAAGAATAGCAAAAGCATGAAACAAATTAGATGGTATAACAGAAGAAAATAACAAAGAATTAAATTTAAAATAGACTATATATAGGGGTGGTTGATATTTTTGGGTGGTTATATAGTTTAATTTATAAATTATTTTGTTTTGAAAGAATAGATGGTCACTGTTTGAGTAAGGATAAGAAAGGAAATATTAAAATGGAAATTAGCAATGAAATAGTAATTGCTTTACTTGTATTAGCAGGTGCAGGCGGGATGGGTAGTCTTGGTATTCTAGGATTATCTGCTAAAAAAATTAAAAAATATAAAGCAGAAATTAGAGAATTAAGAACTGCTGTTATTGCCCACGAAAAACATTTACGGGGACCTGATTATGCAACAGAATTAGCATTAAAAACAGGTCAAATTAAAAATGTTAAAAAACAAGTTAAAGTAAATGACAAAAAACAACAACAAAAAGATGCTATTAGAAAACTAACAAATAGTATTTAAAAAAATAACCTTAATTGGTTATTTTTTATTTTTCTTTATTGTGTTTTATATAAAAATTAATAAGATGTTCAATTCGTTGCGAATAAGTAAAGTCATTAAATTCATTTCAAACTTTTTCTTCATTTTCATTTAAGTAAATATTAACATTACGAATTAATTTAGAATAATATTTTCCTGTTTTTTGATTAAATGAATGTTTCATAATATTAACCCTTATAATTAGCAATAATAATAGCATCTCGTAAATGATTACTTATTTTTTGATTATTATAAAATCAACCTTTACCATATTGATAAGTTAAATTATTATCTTTATCATATTTTCATATACAACTATCATTATATTTACTTAAATTTTCTATATTTTTAACAACTGATTTAGTATGTTTTGGCGATACTCAATTAACATTATTTAATTCGTGTGTATCATATTTAATTACTCCAATTATTTTTAATAAATCATCACGGTCGTTTGAACCATTAGCATTTGTATATAAACAATCTTCTATATTAATAATTGCATCTTGTTTTAACTTATCTAAAATAATATCGGTTTGTGCAATTCAATCACGATTTGTATATTCAGATTTATCAATTAATTTATTATCTTCAAAAATAGCAACAGCCGTAGTACCAGTTCCTGATGGGTCAATGCCTATTTTTATCAAGTTGCTCATTCCTCATCATTGTTAACTGTTGGTACTACATTTGATATATCTTCTTCTTTTACTACATTATTATCTGTTAATTCTTCACTTGGTTCGGATAAATTATTATTTGATGTATTTTCATTACTAATTTGGCTCTTATTTATGCTTATATTACTATCATTATCAATATAAATCTTTTCATCATTAGTTGTAATAACTGCTTGGTCTGATTTATATGCTTGTTGTAATTCAACAGACATAATACCTCATTTTCGCAATAAACTAGTTAATACTGTTTTAAGTGCCATTTCATCAAAACTAGCAATATAAAATGATTTATTTTTAGCATAAGTTTTAGAATATTTCATAAAATGATTTTCCGTTTGTTCTTTTGTCATATATAAAGTTTTTTCAAAACCATTAACCATTTTAAAATAAGATACATAACCCATAATTGTTAATTTTTCTCGTTCATCTTCATCTTGAATTCAATTAAAACTAGTTCCCTTTAAACGATCATAATTTACTAATTCACCAGTTCTAACATCTGATACTGACATATCTAAATATTGACCGCTTCTTTGTGCTAATTGAATATAACCTTTATAACCCATTTGAAATTGAGCCTGATTAATTCATTCTTGTATTTCACGACCATTAATAATTCTTGTTATTTTAGTGTTATATGGAACAACATAAGCATAACAAAATTGTCTTTCCATTGGTAAGTTTAATAATACTCCTTGATAACAAGCAGTCATTATAGTTTTTGGATCTGCCTTTTGTAATAATTCATTACTATTTGATATTGCAACTATATTACTTTTAAATCTTGCAATTTCATTTTCATTTGAAAATTTACTTTTAATTCATTCTGTTGCTTTATCTGTTCTTAAAAAATCAACTATATTTGCCATATTATTTTTCTCCTTTATTTATTTTAAAATTAATACCTTTAATACCAATTAAATTAATGTCTTTATTAGACTTCTTGCGATACCTGGTTTTATTATTAAAATATTATTATAAAATATAATTTATGAGGATATTAAATTATGAAATTTTATGAATTTAAAAATATTAATGATAAAGAATGATTAAGATTAACAGGAATAAAACAAGATATTTTTAATAAAATGTTAAATATTTTACAAGTAGCTGAAATAGAAAAATTTAAAAAAGGCGGCAAAGCTAATAAATTATCACTAGAAAATCGATTATTGATGACTTTATCGTATTGACGAGAATATCGAACTTATTTTCATCTTGGAAAAAATTTCGGAATTAGTGAAGCTAATTGTTATCGCAATATCAAGTGAATTGAAGATATTTTAATTAAACACCCTGATTTTCAGCAAGTTGCTGGTAAAAAAGCACTAATAAATGATTATTTTAATGATAAAACTATTATTATTGATGCTACCGAAACCCCAATCCAACGCCCAAAAAAAGACAAAAACAATCTTATTCTGGTAAAAAGAAAAAACACACTATTAAAACACAAGTAATTATCGAAAAAGAAACCAAAAAAATTATTGCAACAAGTTTTTCGCTTGGAAAAAAACATGATTATGCTTTATTTAAAGAATCAAAAATCGCAATTTTAAAAAATACCAAATTAATAGTTGATAGTGGTTATCAAGGAATACAAAAAATTCACAATAATGTTATAATGCCCACAAAGAAAACTAAGAAAAAACATTTAAATAAAGAACAAAAACAACATAATAGACTAGTTTCAAAAATAAGAATTATTATTGAAAATATTTTTGCTATTCTTAAAAAATTTAAAATTATTACAGAAAAATATAGAAATCGTAGAAAACGATTTAGTTTAAGATTTAATTTAATTGCTTCAATTTATAATTTACAATTATTATAGTTATCATAAAAGATTTATTTAAAATTAACGAATTTGAATAATAAAATAATTTTTCGTTGTGGCAAAATATTAAATTTTTAAATAAAAGACATAATTAATTAAAATTATAATTTTATATTAACCCCTTTTTACAAATATTTGAAATTATTTTAATGGGTTATGCAAGAAGTCTATTATTGATGCTACCTAAACCCCAATCCAACGCCCAAAAAAAGACAAAAACAATCTTATTCTGGTAAAAAGAAAAAACACACTATTAAAACACAAGTAATTATCGAACAAGAAACCAAAAAAATTATTGCAACAAGTTTTTCACCTGGTAAAAAACACGATTATGCTTTATTTAAAGAATCAAAAATCGCAATTTTAAAAAATACCAAATTAATAGTTGATAGTGGTTATCAAGGAATACAAAAAATTCACAATAATGTTATAATGCCCACAAAGAAAACTAAGAAAAAACATTTAAATAAAGAACAAAAACAACATAATAGACTAGTTTCAAAAATAAGAATTATTATTGAAAATATTTTTGCTATTCTTAAAAAATTTAAAATTATTACAGAAAAATATAGAAATCGTAGAAAACGATTTAGTTTAAGATTTAATTTAATTGCTTCAATTTATAATTTACAATTATTATAGTTATCATAAAAGATTTATTTAAAATTAACGAATTTGAATAATAAAATAATTTTTCGTTGTGGCAAAATATTAAATTTTTAAATAAAAGACATAATTAATTAAAATTATAATTTTATATTAACCCCTTTTTACAAATATTTGAAATTATTTTAATGGGTTATGCAAGAAGTCTATTACTATCTCATTGTTCTTTAATTTTATTTTTAATAATTTGTTCATCAACAATTAAATAATTTTTAATTAAATTAATAAGTTCTAATTTATCAGCTTTTTGTAAAAAATCATCATTAATACCTGTAACTTCAATATCTTTAATTAATAGTTTATCTTTACGAAAATTACTAGTAATAATTTTTAATTCTTGTTCTTGTTTTGCTACACTTTTAATTTCTAAAAATTGTTCTTTTTTATGAGTTTCAATAATTTCATTTTGTTTTTGAAATTGAATATTAATTACACTATTTTTTAAAGAATCATAATTACTCTTAATATTATTTTCTAAATTCAAAATATCTTTTCTAATAAAATTTAATTCATCTTTAAAATTTTTTATTAATTCTAATGGTTCTCTAAAAATATAATCAATTTTTGAAACTACTAATTTTAAATCTTTTAATGATTGTGATTTATATTCTCCATTTATTAATCAAGCTTGTTGTCGATATATAAATTCTGCTAATTCTTGCCCATTTTCATCAATTCATTTTTTAATTGTTAATGCTTTTAAACTTAATTCTTTAAAATCATTTCCTTTTAAATAAAACGGGTAAGTAATATTTTTAACTTCATTATTTAATTTTAAATATACCATAATTAAATTTCCTCTAATTCCATTTCTTCAATTAAATTATCAATATATTCATATGCACTATCTTCTGAATGACATTCTTCTAATGCCATATTAAATAAATCTTCTTCTGTATAAACTTTACCTTCTTCATCTTTTCACATATTATTCACATCCTTGTCATTTAATTTTTTTATCTTCTAAATCAATAATTGTTGTTTTAAAATAATTTAAATTTTCAGAATAAATTCTCGCTTCATCAAATGTATAAAAATATATAGTATTTAGGCTATATTTATCTTTCATTACTAATAAATATCTTTTATTCATAATTTATCACCTCGTAATCTGCTTCTTCATCTTCTAAATAATCACTAATTAAACCTTTAATTTCATCAATTTCATATCAATTGTAATTTAAATCAAAGTCTACCGGTTGAAAAGTACCTACATATCGTTCTTCATTGCCAAATTTAAGATATAAATTTAATTCCAAATTATCTGAATAACCACGATTAGTTTGTGCATAAATAATATCTTTATTTGTAATTTTTAATGCTTTATTACATATCATTTTTAATTATCCTTTTTTAACTCGCTGGCGCTTACTCCCAAGTGAAAGTGCCAAAGCGAGAGTTTGTTAAATAAGTATTTATCTATTTATTTACTACGCCGCCCGCTTCACTGGAGGCGAGAGGTAGCGGTATGTTAATTGTTTGAATGTTTAATAATCCACAGTTGTTTTTTGTTTTTTACGCCAGAGAGTTTTCTCTCTCTTCATCCGCACCATTTCAGGTCAAAGCGTTCAGTTTTTAAAATAAATTCACTTGCGCCTTGAAGAGCCAAGTGCTGGCTTTGTGGTTTTAAAAACCGCTGCCACTTCTAAGAAGTAATATCTATCGCAAATTTATTTATAAAGTCACTATCTCTATGGTTTATTGTCGTTTGATATTAACCTTGGACTTATCACGACTATCGCTTGTTAAAGCGTCTATTATTTCCGGACTGATTACCGCTGGGCTAGACCGCCTCATGTGGAATAAAAACACTTAGTTATTTAAAATAACCGTCCCACTTTGCATTAAGTTGTTTTATAAAATCAAAGTTTTAAAGAACCAGTTTCATAATCAAAGATAATTTTTGAATTTTCTAAGCGTTTATAAAACCGCTTTTGTTTTTTATCTTTTATGCGATTTAATAAATCTTTATGTTTTTCACAAGTTCATAAAACTTTATTTGATAAAAATTCTTCGGTAATGAATGATATTGCTTTATAGCAATTACCAACATCACATATTGTTTGTTGCTTATTAATTTCCATTGCTTACTCCTTTCTTTTATTAAGTTTTTTTATTAGCAAATTAATTAACTGAAACAGAGAAAGGACAACACCTTAAATTAGGAGAAAAACAGGTACACTTTGTAAAGATTTCTAAGATATTTAATAAATGTGTAAACAACTTAAAGAGGGTATCAAAAAGTTGTAATAAAAGGTTTCTATTTTAAGAATTTAAGATGCTGTCCTTTCTCTAAATCAATTAATAATTATGGGTTTACAAATAAAAAAACAACCCTTTTTATTTAACAAGAGTTGTTTTTTGCCGCTTCATCGTACATTATACATCATTAATAAAATTAAATTTATCAAATTTAATAATTTTAATCTTCTATAATTTCTATTTTAATTTAAAAATATTTTATATGAATTTTAAAATAATTAGATTAGGTTATGCAAGAAGTCTATTTTTAAATTCATCAAATTTCATAATTTAATATCCTCATAAATTATATTTTATAATAATATTTTAATAATAAAACCAGGTATCGCAAGAAGTCTAACAGCTATAGAAGGGTTTTAAAATTAAAAATGCCCCCCCAATTCAATTTAAATTAAAAAGCATTTTAAATTAAAAAAATAATTCTCATTTATTTGAAACTGTGCATGAACTTTACTAGCATTTTTCCATAATGTTATTTATTTACCTTTATAAATTTCTAACGCTTTTTTAACAGACATTTTGTAATCAACAATTTTATTAATTGTGGGGCGGTTTTTTAAAAAATTATTACAATATTTTGCTGTTGGATCATATTTTTTTTGTTGTAACTCAGGATTAAAAATTCGAAAAAATGGTTGAGAATCAAATCCCACACCTGCTACTCATTGTCATGAGCATTGATTTATAATAGGGTCATAATCTATTAACTGTTGAGCAAAATATTGTTCGCCCTTACGTCAGTCAATTTGTAAATTCTTAACTAAAAACGAAGCACAAACCATTCTTGCTCGATTATGTAATAAACCTGTTTCTTTTAACTCCTTCATTCCAGCATCAATAAAATCATAACCAGTTTCACCATTTTGCCACTTTTCTAGTCATTCTGGATTATTTGTCCAGTCAATTGTTATTTTTTTATTTCAATTTTCACTAAAATATCATTGTTGATTTAATTGTGCATTATAAGTTACTTGATAATAAAAATCTCGCCATGATAATTGGCGCGCAAAAGCGTTATCAAAAACACCAAATTTTTCAATGCTTCAAAGATAACATTGTCGAATTGAAATAATGCCAAATTTTAAAGAAGTGCTAATTTTTGCTGTACTATTTTCTAAATCAACAAAATCACGAGTTTGATGATAGTTTTGATCTAAATTAAAAATTGATGTTTTAACTTTTTCAGGTACTAATGGTAAATTAAAATCACTAGATTTAACATTTGTAATGTCTTGTAAAATCTCAAGATTTTTTAATTGTTGGGGCAAAAAGGATTTAACCTTATAAGGAACAATCTTATTAACGTTAAAATGTCCTTTTAATTTATTTCAAAATGGTGTAAAAACAGCATAATATCCATTTTGAGTATTTTTTATTGTTAATGGTTCTATTAATACATAATCATCAAATTCATGATAAATAAAATTATATTCTTTTGATAACTGACGCATTGCTTTACTTCGGTTAATAGCAAATGGTGTATAATCACGGTTTGTGTATATTTTATTAATTTTATAACCTTGGTCTAATAAAAATTTAATTCCAGTTTGTTCATTTTCACTTTTTAGAAAATTAACATGAGCCTTTTTCCTTAATTGTTTTAAACAATGAACCATTGTCTGAAAACTACGAGGTGAAAAATAATTATTTGCTTTTATTTGTTCTTTTGTAAAAATAAATAATAAATAAATTTTATCTTCTTCATTAGTCAACTGAGCAAGACCAAGATTATCTTCAATTCTAAAATCACGATGAAAAATAAAAATGTTCATTAATTACAACCACTTTCTAATTTATTTTTTATCATTATACTATAAATATGCTGTCACATAAAAAAATTAAATTTAATCTAATACACATTTACCTCAATTTAAGTTGTAATTATATACAAATATTAAAGAGAAGCGGGGAGTTAGAATGGGAATGCCAACATTTTGTCCAATTCATTTAAAAATTCATGAATGTTCATAAAATAGTAATAAAGCTATTTCAAGAACAACTGAAAATAGGATTAAAGAAAAAATGAATCGAATGTTAAATCCAACTACAACTAGTAATAAACCTATTAAATCAGCAGTAGTTGAAAAGGGAAAAATTCAATATATTTTAGAAAATGCTAAAAAAATAATGAAAACATTAAACACAAATTGGGAATTCAAAATGAAGATGAAAAAGCGATTGGTGTTGATGAAAATGATATTAAAGCAAAAATGGCTCGTTTACGTGCTGCAGTTACCAACCAACAAGAAGTAGGTGAAAGAGATAATAATAATTTATCTTCCCCCACTCGTACTAATAAAAAAAATCCTGGCTTGCAAGAAATAATAGATCATGCTTGTCGAGTTAATCGTGGCATTGAATACATCAAAAGTTCATCTGAAGAAGACAACCCGTTAGAAACAATTAGTGATTTTGATAATAATGACTTAGATCAATTAAATGTTAAAATGCAAACTAACCAAGGGGGGCCGTTTTAAACGCATCGAAACAAAAAAAGTCAATCAATAATAAACCTAATCCAGCACAAACAATGAAACAAAAATCTACTAATAAGGAAAAAATAAGTCATAAGCTAGTTGAACCAACTATTATCTTAACTGCAACAGAAATTGAAGCTTTAATTGAAAAAGCTGTTGTTAAAGCAATCGCAAAAGAAAAAAATAATTAAAAGAAAAAAAGGGGGGGTAGACTGCACCCAGTATCTTTTTCTTTCCGACTTGAATATCATTTATTTCATTTTTTAACATCATTGATATATTCATCATGAGATAAATAAATATTGTTATGAATTGTTGCTTTTTTTAATAGACTTCTTGCATAACACATTAAAATAATTTCAAATATTTGTAAAAAGGGGTTAATATAAAATTATAATTTTAATTAATTATGTCTTTTATTTAAAAATTTAATATTTTGCCACAACGAAAAATTATTTTATTATTCAAATTCGTTAATTTTAAATAAATCTTTTATGATAACTATAATAATTGTAAATTATAAATTGAAGCAATTAAATTAAATCTTAAACTAAATCGTTTTCTACGATTTCTATATTTTTCTGTAATAATTTTAAATTTTTTAAGAATATCAAAAATATTTTCAATAATAATTCTTATTTTTGAAACTAGTCTATTATGTTGTTTTTGTTCTTTATTTAAATGTTTTTTCTTAGTTTTCTTTGTGGGCATTATAACATTATTGTGAATTTTTTTTATTCCTTGATAACCACTATCAACTATTAATTTGGTATTTTTTAAAATTGCGATTTTTGATTCTTTAAATAAAGCATAATCGTGTTTTTTACCAAGTGAAAAACTTGTTGCAATAATTTTTTTGGTTTCTTGTTCGATAATTACTTGTGTTTTAATAGTGTGTTTTTTCTTTTTACCAGAATAAGATTGTTTTTGTCTTTTTTTGGGCGTTGGATTGGGGTTTTTGTAACATCAATAATAATGTTTTTATCATTAAAATAATAATTTATTAGTGCTTTTTTACCAGCAACTTGCTGAAAATCAGGGTGTTTAATTAAAATATCTTCAATTCACTTGATATTGCGATAACAATTAGCTTCACTAATTCCGAAATTTTTTCCAAGATGAAAATAAGTTCGATATTCTCGTCAATACGATAAAGTCATCAATAATCGATTTTCTAGTGATAATTTATTAGCTTTGCCGCCTTTTTTAAATTTTTCTATTTCAGCTACTTGTAAAATATCTAACATTTTATTAAAAATATCTTGTTTTATTCCTGTTAATCTTAATCATTCTTTATCATTAATATTTTTAAATTCATCAAATTTCATAATTTAATATCCTCATAAATTATATTTTATAATAATATTTTAATAATAAAACCAGGTATCGCAAGAAGTCTAATAAAGAATGAAAACTTTCAATAACAATATTATCAGCACAATGATAATTTTTACCCATAGAAATTCTAATTTCATTAGATATACATTTATTATTATATATTTTTGATGTGTATTGAAATCCATGATCTGAATGAATTATTATGTTACTGAGATCTTTTTTTATTTGTTTAATTTTATTAATTGCAGCATCTAAATTGCACATTTTCAAATAAATGATAATTATTTTTTTAATTTAAAATGCTTTTTAATTCAAATTGAATTGGAGGCATTTTTAATTTTAAAACCCTTCTATAATTATTATACTCAACAATATAATTATCTATCATATTTTTTAGCTCATTAAAATTTTTGTATTTTGTTATATTTTTATTTTCTTTTTTTAAAATTGAAAACCAATTTTCAATAGGTGAATTATCTAAACAATTTCCACGTCGAGACATACTTATAGTTACTCCATAATCTCTTAATAAATCAAAATATGCATGTGAAGTAAAATAGACTTCTTGCATAATCTAATCTAATTATTTTAAAATTCCTATAAAATATTTTTAAATTAAAATAGAAATTATAGGAGATTAAAATTATGAAATTTGATAAATTTAATTTTATTAATGATAAAGAATTATTGCGATTAACCGGAGCAAAAAAATCTACTTTTAATAAAATGTTAAATATTTTACAAGTAGCTGAAATAGAAAAATTTAAAAAAGGCGGAAAACTAATAAATTATCACTAGAAAATCGGCTACTGATGACTTTATCGTATTGACGAGAATATCGGACTTATTTTCATCTTGCTAAAAGTTTTGACATTAGTGAATCTAGTTGTTGTCGCAATATCAAGTGAATTGAAGATATTTTAATTAAACACCCTGATTTTCAGCAAGTTGCTGGTAAAAAAGCACTAATAAATGATTATTTTAATGATAAAACTATTATTATTGATGTTACCGAAACCCCAGTCCAACGCCCAAAAAAAGACAAAAACAATCTTATTCTGGTAAAAAGAAAAAAACACTATTAAAAAACAAGTAATTATCGAATAAGAAATCAAAAAAAAATATTGCAACAAGTTTTTCACTTGGTAAAAAACACGATTATGCTTTATTTAAAGAATCAAAAATCGCAATTTTAAAAAATACCAAATTAATAGTTGATAGTGGTTATCAAGGAATACAAAAAATTAACAATAACGTTCTAATACCTACAAAAAAAAGAAAAACCCTTTAAATAAAGAACAAAAACAACATAATAGACTAGTTTAAAAAATAAGAATTATTATTGAAAATATTTTTGCTATTCTTAAAAAATTTAAAATTATTACAGAAAAATATCGTAATCGAAGAAAACGATTTAGTTTAAGATTTAATTTAATTGCTTCAATTTATAATTTGCAGTTAGCATAGAAGATTTATTTAAAATTAAATAATTTAAATAATAAATTCATTTTTTGTTGTGGCAAAATATTAAATTTTTAAATAAAAAACATAATTAATTAAAATTATATTTTTCTATTAGTGTCTTTTTACAAATATTCGCAATTTTTTAATAGGTTACGCAAGAAGTCTAATGTATGTGAAAGAGTTGTTAATAAAAAACGGGAGAAGTTTCTTTAAGAGTTAATAAGGTTTTAGATTTATATAATTAAATACAAGAGACTGGAATTGGTAATACTTTACAAGAACTTATTGATAAATATGAATCTGGTGAAGTTGTAGATTTTAACTTTAGACAAGGTCAATATTTAGATTTATCTGAGTTACCAAGTTCTGCTATGGATACTTTAAATTTGTTAAAAAATATTGATAATTTAGATGTTATTAATGATTATTTAAGGTCTTTAAATACTGTTAATGAAAAAGATAAAAAAGATGATTTAGATAATCAAATTGTTTTAAATGTTAATGATGATAAGAATAAATTTTAGGTAAAGGATAAAGGAGAAAATAAAAATGAAAAAAAAATAAATTAGTTTATGGTTTTCAGATTGCTTTAGATAGGTCGCCACAGCATTCTGTATTTACAAGAAATAGTCAACTTACTACTGCTTTTAATGCTGGTGATTTGGTTCCTATTTATTTGGATGAGATTTTGCCTGGTGATAATGTTAAGATGGATGTTAAAGCTTTAATTCGTCAGACGACTATGATTAGGTCAGTTATGGATGTTTCTAATATTGATGTTTTTTGCTTTTTTTGTGCCAAATAGAATTATTTGGGATGATTTTAAAAAGTTTTTTGGTGAAAATAATGACCCCTGAGCTGTTACGGATGATGTTTTAATTCATATTGTTAAAGCCCCTAGTGATTGTGGGGTCGAAAAGTTGGAAATATTGCTGATTATATGGGCTTACCTGTTAATAAAGAAGGTTTAGAGGTTAATGTTTTGCCGTTTCGAGCTTATACTCGAATTGTCAATGATTGGTTTAGAGATCAAAATTTACAATCAGCTTCTCATATTAATAAGCATAGTTCTGATGGTAAGGGTTCTAATTGCGGTAATTACGTTAAGGATTTAGAGTTAGGCGGCAAACCATTTATCGCTAATAAGTATCATGATTATTTTACTAGTGCTTTACCTAGTCCACAAAAAGGTTCGCCTATTACTTTAAATTTTGGTGTTAAAGCACTTGTTATGACCTCTTCACTTCCTTTGGTTGATGGTGAACAAAATGCGATTACATTTACTAAAACAAATGGCTTGCCTCTTGATTTTGGTCAACATGAATTTAGATATCATTCTGACTAAACTTCTAGATTTAAGACAGGCTTAAAAGATGATTTAGTTGCCGTAGGGGTTTCATTTTCTCCTTCTCTTTATCCAGATAATTTATATGCTGATTTATCAAAAGCTACAGGTATATCAATTAATGATTTGCGACAAGCTATTGCTTATCAACATATGTTAGAGAAAGATGCTCGTAGTGGTACTCGTTATGTTTAATATTTGCGTTCTCATTTTGTTGTTAATTCTCCTGATGCTACACAACAAAGGGCAGAATATTTAGGTGGTTATCATAAACCATTGAATGTTAATACTGTTCTTCAGACTTCTAATACTGTTGATGCTGCTGGTGTTAAATCGCCACAAGCTAGTTTGGCTGCTTTTGGAGAAAGTTTTTAAGTCAAAGTATGATTAATAAAACTTTTTTAGAACATGGTTATTTGATTTTGGTTGCGTGTGTTAGATATGAGCATTATTATCAACAAGGAGTTGAACAATTATGAACTCGTAGATTGCGTAACGATATTTATGATCAGATATTTGCTAATATTGGTGAACAGCCAATTAAAAATAAAGAAATTTATTTTAGTGGTGATGAAAAAGTAGATAATGAAATATTTGGTTATAATGAGGCGTGAACTTCGTATCGTTCTAAATTTATTAAGGTTACCGGTATGATGCGTAGTGTTAGTAAAGGTTTGGATGTTTATCATTATGCCGATAATTATGATAGGTTACCTAAGCTGTCTGATGAGTGATTACGAGAAGACAAGTCAAATATTGACCGTGCCTTAGCTATTAAATCAACTTATGATATGCCACAATTTCAATCTGATTTTTATTTTGAAGTTATGCATGAGCGCACAATGCCATTTTTTAGTATTCCTGGTATTGATATAATTTAGGAATGAAATATTTTATGAATAATGAATATAGTCAATATTTTAGTGGTCAAAAATATACTACTGATATTAATCAATTTTGAAATGATAGATTATTAACTGGCGGTAGTAGCGCAAGGGTTAAAAATAAAATGAATTGTGATTTTCAGGAGCGTATGGCTAATACGCAGTGACAACGTGGGGTTGAAGATATGAAAAAAGCAGGTATTAATCCTTTATCTGCTTTTACTAGTGCCACAGGAGCTGTTCCTGCTGGTTCTAGCAGAGCTGGTGGTTCTTCTGAATCTTATTTCTGGTATAGCTTCTAATATTATTGGTTCTAGTGCCAGGTTATTAGGTGATTTAGCAAATGCTAAGTCACCTAATATGCTTACTGATTTGTATCAGCAGAATTTAAAAAATTTAATTGTTACATCTGCCAAGATGATTAAGTAAAAAAATTTTTTAAACCGCCAAAGGCGGTTTTGGTTGCAACGGGGCGTCTCTCTCTTGAATTTAAATTTAAGATGCCCCGTTGAAGACAAGATTGTAAGGATTGTTTAGAAAGTAGTGGTTTTTTTGTATTTTCATTTCAGTTTTTTTATATATTTTTATTAAATATGAGGGGGAATTCTTAAAATGGCGTGTTTAAAACCTATTCAAGTACATAATTTAAATAAAGGTTAAAAAGTAATTTTTAAAAGATATATTAATATTGATGTTGATAAATTAGATATGAATATGAATTATGAAAGTAATAATTCTGTTCCTTGCCGCAAGTGCGTCGGTTGTAAATTAGATAATGCTAAAGAGTGAGCTATTCGTTCTGCTTTAGAATGTAAGAGCTCAAAAGATAATTGATTTATTACTTTAACTTATGCTGGTGAATTTTTACCTGTTAATGATAGAGTTATTCCGGCGATTAGTTATTATTATTTAAGAAGATTTGTTGAATCTTTGCGTCAAGTTTTTACTCCTCAAGGAATTAGAAATATTAGGTATTTAGCTAGTTCAGAATATGGTTCTTGAACGGATAGACCCAATTATCACCTTTGTTTTTTTTGGTCTCCCTTTTTTTGGTGTGGGGGGGGGAGTGACATTATTCATACTGGCGAAAGGTCTAATTTGAGTCATTTTTACTTTTTTAGTAAATTTGTTGATCCTATTTGAGGCAAAGGTATACATAAAATAGGTCGTATTACTTATCAGAGCGCCGGTTATGTCGCGCATTATACTTTGAAGAAGTTAGGTACTAAGTTAGATTATGAAAAATTAGGGATTGAACCTGAAAAATTGTATATGAGTAAAGGAATTGGTAAAAATTATTTTGATGAATTTAAAGATCAAATTTATAAATTTGATGTTGTTAATTTAAATACCGATAAGGGTTTATTTAAAGTACAACCGCCTCGTTATTTTGATCGTCTTTATGAAAAACAGAATAGTAAACATTTAGAAGAAATAAAAATGCTCACATTAATAATGCGAGGCATAATTTAGTTTCTCGTGTTCAAAATTCTGGCATAGGATATGTCAATTTACTTGGTAATAGAAAACATATTCTTTGCGAGAGAGTTAAAGATTTGAAGCGAAATGTTAAAGATAAAAAATAGTATTTTTTATCTTTAATGTTATTATATATGAAAGGAGAAATTCTTAAAATGGCGTTTCGTAAAAAAGTAAAAAATACTGCAGCCCATCGTCGTTACTTAACAACTACTGCTCGTGCTGTTCGTGCTGCTAATTTGTTTCGTTCTACATCTCGTGGTGGAATTAGATTTTAGTTTATGACACAGGGAATTAATATTTTTTTATATATTTTAATATTTGTTATTATAGCTCTTTTATCAACTATTGTTGCTTTGTTAAGAAAAATTAATGATAGGTTAAAAAAGAAAAAAGATGATGAAAAAAAGAATTAATTTAATTTAATTGTTTTTTTAATTTATTTTGATAAATTTAGATGTTGTAATAGACTTCTTGCGTAATTTATTAAAAAATTGCAAATATTTGTAAAAAGACACTAATAGAAAAATATAATTTTAATTAATTATGTTTTTTATTTAAAAATTTAATATTTTGCCACAACAAAAAATGAATTTATTATTTAAATTCTTTAATTTTAAATAAATCTTCTATGCTAACTGCAAATTATAAATTGAGGCAATTAAATTAAATCTTAAACTAAATTGTTTTCTTTGATTACGATATTTTTCTGTAATAATTTTAAATTTTTTAAGAATAGCAAAAATATTTTCAATAATAATTCTCATTTTTGAAACTATTCTATTACGTTGTTTTTGTGCTTTATTTAAAGGGTTTTTCTTTGTTTTTTTTGTAGGCATTAGAACATTATTGTGAATTTTTTGAATTCCTTGACAACCACTATCAACTATTAATTTGGTATTTTTTAAAATTGAGATTTTTGATTCTTTAAATAAAGTATAATCATGTTTTTTTCCAAGCGAAAAACTTGTTGCAATAATTTTTTTGGTTTCTTGTTCGATAATTACTTTTATTTTAATGGTGTGTTTTTTTCTTTTTACCAGAATAAGATTGTTTTTGTCTTTTTTTGGGCGTTGGATTGGGGTATCGGTAACATCAATAATAATAGTTTTATCATTAAAATAATCATTTATTAGTGATTTTTTACCAGCGAGTTGTTGAAAATCAGAGTGTTTAATTAAAATATCTTCAATTCACTTGATATTGCGATAACAATTAGCTTCACTAATATCAAAACTTTTAGCAAGATGAAAATAAGTCCGATATTCTCGTCAATACGATAAAGTCATCAGTAGCCGATTTTCTAGTGATAATTTATTAGTTTTGCCACCTTTTTTAAATTTTTCTATTTCAGCTACTTGTAAAATATTTAACATTTTATTAAAAGTAGCTTTTTTTGCTCCGGTTAATCGCAATAATTCTTTATCATTAATAAAATTAAATTTATCAAATTTCATAATTTTAATCTCCTATAATTTCTATTTTAATTTAAAAATATTTTATAGGAATTTTAAAATAATTAGATTAGGTTATGCGAGAAGTCTAATAAATAAATTTTATCTTCTTCATTAGCCAACTCAGCAAGACCAAGATTATCTTCAATTCTAAAATAACGATGAAAAATAAAAATGTTCATTAACTATAACCACTTTTTAATTTATTTTTTATCATTATACTATAAATATGCTATCACATAAAAAAGATTAAATTTAATCTAATACACATTTACATCAATTTAAGTTATAATTATATACAAATATTAAAGAAAAGAGGGGAGTTAGAATGGGAGTGCCAACATTTTGTCCAATTCATTTAAAAATTCATGAATGTTCAGAAAATAGTAATAAAGCTATTTCAAGAACAACTGAAAATAGGATTAAAGCAAAAATGAATCGAATGCTAAATCCAACTACAACTAGTAATGAACCTATTAAATCAGCAGTAGTCGAAAAGGGAACAATTCAATATATTTTAGAAAATGCTAAAAAAAATAATGAAAACATTAAACACAAATTGGGAATTCAAAATGAAGATGAAAAAGCGATTGGTGTTGATGAAAATGATATTAAAGCAAAAATGGCTCGTTTACGTGCTGCAGTTACTAACCAACAAGAAGTAGGTGAAAGAGATAATAATAATTTATCTTCCCCTACTAGTACTAATAAAAAAAATCCTGGCTCGCAAGAAATAATCGATCATGCTTGTCGAGTTAATCGTGGCATTGAATGCATCAAAAGTTCATCTGAAGAAGACAACCCGTTAGAAACAATTGGTGATTTTGATAATAGTGACTTAGATCAATTAAATGTTAAAACGCAAAATAACCAAGGGGGGGGAGCCGTTTTAAACGCATCGAAACAAAAAAAGTCAATCAATAATAAAACTAATCCAGCACAAACAATGAAACAAAAATCTACTAATAAGGAAAAAATAAGTCATAAACTAGTTGAACCAACTATTATCTTAACTGCAACAGAAATTGAAGATTTAATTGAAAAAGCTGTTGTTAAAGCAATCGCAAAAGAAAAAAATAATTAAAAGAAAAAAAGGGGGTAGACTGCACCCAGTATCTTTTTCTTTCCGAATTGAATATCATTTATTTCATTTTTTAACATCATTAATATATTCATCATGAGATAAATAAATATTGTTATGAATTGTTTCTTTTTTTAATAAAGAGTCAAAAATTTCAATAACAATATTATGAGCACAATGATAATTTTTACCCATAGAAATTCTAATTTCATTAGATATACATTTATTATTATATATTTTTGATGTGTATTGAAATCCATGATCTGAATGAATTATTATGTTACTGAGATCTTTTTTTATTTGTTTAATTTTATTAATTCCAGCATCTAAATTGCACATTTTCAAATAAATGAGAATTATATTTTAATTTAAAATGCTTTTTAATCCAAATTGAATTGGAGGCATTTTTAATTTTAAAACCCTTCTATAATTATTATACTCAACAATATAATTACCTATCATATTTTTTAGCTCATTAAAATTTTTGTATTTTGTTATATTTTTATTTTCTGTTTTTAAAATTGAAAACCAATTTTCAATAGGTGAATTATCTAAACAATTTCCACGTCGAGACATACTTATAGTTACTCCATAATCTCTTAATAAATCAAAATATGCATGTGAAGTAAAATAGACTTCTTGCGTAACCTAATCTAATTATTTTAAAATTCCTATAAAATATTTTTAAATTAAAATAGAAATTATAGGAGATTAAAATTATGAAATTTGATAAATTCAATTTTATTAATGATAAAGAATTATTGCGATTAACCGGAGCAAAAAAAGCTACTTTTAATAAAATGTTAAATATTTTACAAGTAGCTGAAATAGAAAAATTTAAAAAAGGTGGCAAAACTAATAAATTATCACTAGAAAATCGGCTACTGATGACTTTATCGTATTGACGAGAATATCGGACTTATTTTAATCTTGTTAAAAGTTTTGATATTAGTGAATCTAGTTGTTATCGCAATATCAAGTGAATTGAAGATATTTTAATTAAACACCCTGATTTTCAGCAAGTTGCTTGTAAAAAAGCACTAATAAATGATTATTTTAATGATAAAACTATTATTATTGATGCTACCGAGACCCCAATCCAACGCCCAAAAAAAGACAAAAACAATCTTATTCTGGTAAAAAGAAAAAACACACTATTAAAACACAAGTAATTATCGAACAAGAAACCAAAAAAATTATTGCAACAAGTTTTTCGCTTGGAAAAAAACATGATTATGCTTTATTTAAAGAATCAAAAATCGCAATTTTAAAAAATACCAAATTAATAGTTGATAGTGGTTATCAAGGAATACAAAAAATTCACAATAATGTTATAATGCCCACAAAGAAAACTAAGAAAAAACATTTAAATAAAGAACAAAAACAACATAATAGACTAGTTTCAAAAATAAGAATTATTATTGAAAATATTTTTGCTATTCTTAAAAAATTTAAAATTATTACAGAAAAATATAGAAATCGTAGAAAACGATTTAGTTTAAGATTTAATTTAATTGCTTCAATTTATAATTTACAATTATTATAGTTATCATAAAAGATTTATTTAAAATTAACGAATTTGAATAATAAAATAATTTTTCTTTGTGGGCATTATAACATTATTGTGAATTTTTTGTATTCCTTGATAACCACTATCAACTATTAATTTGGTATTTTTTAAAATTGCGATTTTTGATTCTTTAAATAAAGCATAATCGTGTTTTTTACCAAGTGAAAAACTTGTTGCAATAATTTTTTTGGTTTCTTGTTCGATAATTACTTGTGTTTTAATAGTGTGTTTTTTCTTTTTACCAGAATAAGATTGTTTTTGTCTTTTTTTGGGCGTTGGATTGGTGTTTCGGTAGCATCAATAATAATAGTTTTATCATTAAAATAATAACTTATTAGTGCTTTTTTACAAGCAACTTGCTGAAAATCAGGGTGTTTAATTAAAATATCTTCAATTCACTTGATATTGCGATAACAATTAGCTTCACTAATTCCGAAATTTTTTCCAAGATGAAAATAAGTTCGATATTCTCGTCAATACGATAAAGTCATCAATAATCGATTTTCTAGTGATAATTTATTAGCTTTGCCACCTTTTTTAAATTTTTCTATTTCAGCTACTTGTAAAATATCTAACATTTTATTAAAAATATCTTGTTTTATTCCTGTTAATCTTAATCATTCTTTATCATTAATATTTTTAAATTCATCAAATTTCATAATTTAATATCCTCATAAATTATATTTTATAATAATATTTTAATAATAAAACCAGGTATCGCAAGAAGTCTAATATTAAATTTATTTTAAAAGAAAATTTACAGATTATATAAACTAATTTAACAACAAAAACACCGATTATTATTAATGATCGGCGCAAAATGTATACCCACCAAATTATTTATAATCATTTATTTATTATTTTTAATGCAATTTTAAACATGATTAATTAAAAAAAATATCCAACAAGTTATCTGAGTATTTTTTATTATGATTTATTATGATCAGTATCTCAATCTTCTAAGACCATATTTTTAATAAAACGATTCATTCATAAGGCAGAATTAGGCCCCGTTTGTAAGTTTCCAACTTCACCAGTTTCGAACCCAACATAATTTCCATTTTTAATATAGACGTAAGTTGGCGTTTCAGTTAATCCTAATGAATCAGCAGTAATTGTTTTGTCAATTTCACCATTAATTTTATGAGCATTTCGCTCTTTTATTACAATTAAATTAGCAATTTTTTTTGCTCATTTTTCTTTTCAAATACCATTATATTCTTTAATGTTATCAGTAATAATTAAGCGAGTGTTTTTAATTTTTTCTTGCTCATCATAACTAATCGGATATGTTTTTAAATCATATTGGGCACCAAAATTACCCGCTAAATAGTTGTCATATTTATCATTACCATAGCCATTTTTATTATATAAATCTGTAATTGTTGTATCTGTTGTATTTTGACAATGAATGCAATTCTTTGCTGAAACCATAAAAATAAAACTTTCTTTATTGTTTATACCATTGATGAATTGGTTGTAATAAGTCATATTTTGATCTGAACAAGCGGTTGTTGCTGTTGCTGTTGTTGTTGCGAGTGTCATTGCTGCCATTGTACTTAGCAGTTTTTTCATTTATATTCCTCCCTGATAATTATTTTATATAATTTTATATATATAAATATACATTATTTTTTATATTTTTAAAGTTAAATCTAAATATTTTTATGGTGTTATTTAGTAGATAATTATGAGAGAAAAGTATATAATGATAAAAAATAATACAGATTTTAAAGGAGAGCAAATGATTATGGATATGACAACCGCATTGGCTCTGTTACTTCCAATAATGATTATTTTATTAATTTTATTAATTTTTTTCGGCTTATATTTTATGAATCTGAAAAATTTTGTTTTATCCTTTTACTTGGTTGTTAACCTTTCATAAAAAAATGGTGTTTTAACAAAAAAATGAATTGTTAGAATTAATTTCAACAATTGAATCATAAGTTGTTTTAGAAAAAAATGAGAAAGAACTAATTGAATCAGCAATAACTTTTGATAAAAAAATTGGTTCAATTATGACAGCAAAGGAAAAAGTTAAAACAATTTATAGTAATATTTCATTAAGAGAATTACAACGATTTTATAAGCAAGAACGTTTTACGCGTATTCCTGTTTTAGTTCCAGAAACTGAAAAAGTAATTGTAATTTTAAACATTAATGATGTTTTTATTGCCGTTATTGATCATCAAGAAGTCGATATCAAAAGCTTATTTTCTGAACCATTTTTTTCTCTTTATTTAAAATTAGATGATGCTTTAGAATTATTTCAACAAGAACAAGCCCATATGTTAGTTGTTAGTACCAATGAAGATAGTAATAATTTTCTTGGAATTATTACACTGGAAGATATTTTAGAAGAATTAGTTGATGAAATTTATGATGAAGATGATGAAAAATGGACAAGTAAAAGAAAATTGTCACCATATACTTTGAATTCATAGTAGTACTTCGATTAAAAAAGTATTTCAAAAATATTTGCATTTAGCGGCACAACCAGAAATTACATGTAAAACATTAGCCTTATTGCGTAGCCTATTAAAAAATTGCAAATATTTGTAAAAAGACACTAATAGAAAAATATAATTTTAATTAATTATGTTTTTTATTTAAAAATTTAATATTTTCCCACAACAAAAAATGAATTTATTATTTAAATTATTTAATTTTAAATAAATCTTCTATGCTAACTGCAAATTATAAATTGAAGCAATTAAATTAAATCTTAAACTAAATCGTTTTCTTCGATTACGATATTTTTCTGTAATAATTTTAAATTTTTTAAGAACAGCAAAAATATTTTCAATAATAATTCTCATTTTTGAAACTATTCTATTACGTTTTTTTGTACTTTATTTAAATGTTTTTTCTTAGTTTTCTTTGTGGGCATTATAACATTATTGTGAATTTTTTGTATTCCTTGATAACCACTATCAACTATTAATTTGGTATTTTTTAAAATTGCGATTTTTGATTCTTTAAATAAAGCATAATCGTGTTTTTTGCCAAGTGAAAAACTTGTTGCAATAATTTTTTTGGTTTCTTGTTCGATAATTACTTGTGTTTTAATGGTTTGTTTTTTCTTTTTATCAGAATAAGATTGTTTTTGTCTTTTTTTGGGCGTTGGATTGGGGTTTCGGTAACATCAATAATAATAGTTTTATCATTAAAATAATCATTTATTAGTGATTTTTTACCAGCGAATTGTTGAAAATCAGAGTGTTTAATTAAAATATCTTCAATTCACTTGATATTGCGATAACAAATAGATTCACTAATATCAAAACTTTTAGCAAGATGAAAATAAGTCCGATATTCTAGTCAATACGATAAAGTCATCAGTAGCCGATTTTATAGTGATAATTTATTAGCTTTGCCACCTTTTTTAAATTTTTCTATTTCAGCTACTTGTAAAATATTTAACATTTTATTAAAAGTAGCTTTTTTTGATCCGGTTAATCGCAATAATTCTTTATCATTAATAAAATTAAATTTATCAAATTTCATAATTTTAATCTCCTATAATTTCTATTTTAATTTAAAAATATTTTATAGGAATTTTAAAATAATTAGATTATGTTATGCAAGAAGTCTATTTAATAATAACCTAGAAAGGTTTTTTATTTCATATTATCAGTTAAAATAAACATTGTACAATGTTTATTTCTTTTTTTTATATTAGTAAATAGTTAATTTTATAATATTATAGCATAAAAACATAAATTCCAGCAACATTTAAAAAAACTTATTATCAATTTGAAGTTTGCAAGGTTTATTCTTACTAAATTATATTCTCCTTTCACCATATATAATGAATATATTATTTTGTAAACTGTAATATTATTCAAAAATTAATTTTAAGTTTAATTTCCCAATTATCATTATTTTTTTACTTAGCGCTCCATTTTATTAGTAAAAAAACTTTAACAATTGGTAACTTAATGTTTTATAGTGCTTTAGCTAGTTTTATCAATGATTTTACTAGCCAATTATCATTTTTTATTGTTTAAAAAGGAAAATTAGAAAAATCTTTTCAGCAAACATCAACATTATTATTTCCTAAACAAAAAGATACTTCACAAGCACAATATTTACTTGTTCCAATTACAGCTTTAACAGTAACAAATTTGAATTATCTTATTAATGATAATTTTTATTTTAAAAGATTTAACATTAACTTTCCAAAACCATTGTTTTTTAAAAGGACGAAGTGGCATTGGAAAAACAACATTATTAGAAATTCGTGCTAAATTACGACTAGGGGCAACCTGGTAAAATAATGATTAATGATCATTTTGATTTATCAATTCTTACTGAAAAAACCATTTGTAGTAAAATTTTATTTTTTTATCAAGATGACTTTTTATTTACGGGTAGTGTTTATGATAATATTGTTAATTTTAAGAAACAGTGTGATTATCAAATTTTAAAGTTGCCAGAAATAAAGCAATTATTGTTGCAAAATCATTTATCATTTGAATAAATGGTTCGTAATAATAGTAAAAATTTATCAAAAGGAGAACGACAAATTATTTTGTTTTTAAATTTATTGTTACAACGATGTGATGTCTATTTCCTCGATGAAGTATTAAGTGATGTTGACTATGATAGTAAAATTATTTTATTAAAATTATTATTTCACTGAAAATCATCACAATTAATTGTATATGCTAGTCATGACAAATTGTTGAACAATATTTACCAACTGTGATTGATTTAACAAAGTTAAATATTATTAATGAATAAAAAAAGTTTAATTTTAATGGGAATATGATGTTTAATGTTAATTGGGTTTGTTCTGTTACTTGCTTATTTTCCAATTAGTTTATATTATGATGGTTATTTAACAATTCTTAAAACTAATGACGATGAATTAACCTATATTTTTCTTACCCATCAGACACCTTTAGTTATTAAACAAGGACAACAAGTAAAAATAAAATATTTTGTAGAGAAACAATGGCAAATAATTATAACGCAAGTTAAAAGAGAAAATTATTATTATCTTATTTTAAATCAGCCAGAATTTATGATTAATGTTTGATATTTATCAGGGAAAATGGAAATTTGTTCGCAAACAAAATTAGATTATTTACTGAAGATAATGATTTAATTTGTTATAATAAAAAAAAGAAGGGTCTGGTGAGGTAATGAAAGATGATTTTGTGATTTACAATGAAACAAAGTTTGATATTAAACCATATCAAGATGATTTTAATGCAATTTTCAAAAAAATTAAAACTTTATTATCAATAACTGAAACATTAGAATTATCATTAATTATTGTTGATGCACAAGAACAATTAGAACTTAATCGAAAATATCGTAACAAAGATTATGTTGCTGATGTTATTACCTTTGCTTTAGAAGAAGAAAATAAGATTGATTTATTTCAATTAACCGGACTGCGCAGTTTAGGGGATATTTTTATTTGCTATGAAAAAGCTCTTGCTCAAGCTGCTAAATATAACCATTCTCTTGGTCGTGAATTTGCTTTTTTATTTACTCATGGTATGTTACATATTTTAGGTTATGATCATCAAACTCCAACTGATGAAGAAAAAATGTTTAATTTACAACGAAAAGTATTAAATGATTTACAAATTAACCGAATTCCAATAAAATAAAAACAGAAAGAAGAAAGAGATACATAATGGCAAAAGAGTTACCAGTCAAGAAAAAAATATTTTTTAAATTACGGAATAAATTTTCAAATGCTTTTCGTGGAATTTATACAGTAATTAAAGAAGAATCAAGTTTAATTATTCATTTTATTGTTTCATTGGTTGTTATTGGTCTAGGAATTTGATTGCAAAAAATGGTTCCTAACCAGTTTGGATATGTTCAATTAGCAATTTTATTATTAACCATTGGAATTGTCATTGGTTTTGAGTTAATTAATACAATGGTTGAAAATTTTGTTGATTTATTATCATTTGAATATAATATTAAAGCAAAAAAAATTAAAGATATTTGTGCCGCGGCAACATTAATTAATTCTATTTTGGCAATTGCAATTGGATTATTAATAATGTTACCACCGTTGGTGGATGTTATTAAGTTATATTTACACATTAGTTAAAAAGGAGAGTTAATCAAATGTCAACTTATTTTGAAAAGTTAAAATTATTAAGTAAAAAAGCTTATGCACCATATTCAAATTTTCGTGTTAGTGCAATTTGTTTGTTAAAAGATGGTACAGAAGTTATCGGTGTTAATGTTGAAAATGCAGCATATGCTGCTACGATTTGCGCAGAACGGACAGCTTTAGCTCAGGTTTATTCGTTAGGTTATCGTAAAACAGATATTATAAAATTTTACTTATATACTGACAGTAAACAAGAAGGTTCTCCTTGTGGAATATGTCGGCAATTTTTATGAGAATTAGTTGATCATCGAATTCCAATTGAAATTTATAATCAAAAAGGTGAATCATATGTTTTAACAATTAGATATTTACTGCCATATGGCTTCACGAAGGAGGATTTGCAGTAGGATGGTCAAGAAACATAAAGATGAGGAAGATTTTCAACAAGGTTTAGTTACTGACCATAGTTATCGTCTTGTTCCTGATGATCAATTACAAGAATATATGCATAATAATGATATTTATATTAAAATCTTTTATGCTTTTCATGACAAACGTTTTTTATTAACTCATCATACTTGATGAAAAAAAACTGATAATGATTTAGAAGCATATTGTAAAAAGTATATTATGGATTTAACCAGGCGTTTGCATCTTGAAACAATGTCATTAACTTCTGATGAATTAGAACAAAAATGAGATATTCAGGAATATGATATTCCTGGCTATGAAGATGTGATGTTAAAAGGAGTTTCAATTCGTTCATGAGTAAAAAATGACAACAATAAAAAATGAGTTATTGTTGTTCACGGATTAAATTCACATAAATTCCGTGCAATTTTTTTTGGTTTAATTTATCTTCGGTTAGGTTATAATATTCTTGTTTTTGACCAACGAAATCATGGCGAATCAACTACTAAAATGACAACAATGGGTTACTATGAGAAATATGATTTAGCATCAGTAGTTGATTTTTTACAAACTAAAATTGATCCAAAATTTAAGGAACTTAATTTTCATGGTTGATCAATGGGAACTTTTGTTATTATGGAATATTTAAAATTTGCATTTGATAAAAATAAATTAATTAATAGTGCTATTTTAGATTCAACAATTAGTAATTTAAATGTTTTATATCATTATTATATGTTAAAGACAAAAGTTAATTATTATGAACATTATTATGCAATTCGTCGTTATGCGATTGAAACACGCGGGTATGATCCAAAACAAATTAATCCTGGTGAGAATTTGGAAGCATTAGCAAAATTACCAGTGTTATATATCTTGAATAAGAAAGATTATGTAACACCATATATAATGGGCCGGTTGGCTTACCAGAATAAGCGTAAGTATGAAAAACAAAAAATTAGTCGTCGAATTGTTTTTGATTGTGATCATGTTCGCGGAATATATCATAATTCAACGGAATATTTAATAACAATAATAAATTTTATTACAACTTCAAAAAGAAAATAGTGATAAATAAAGCTATTTATCACTATTTTCTTTTTTTATTTTTAGTTTGATTTTTATTAAAAACACTGTACATACCATTGTTAAGACTATGCAAACTAATGTGAAAAATAGTAAAAACAATAATAAAAATAAAAGCAATAAAATATGCCGCTTGTACTCTTGATAATCCTGAAATAATTGGATTATCAATGTCTAAAAATGGATAAGGATATGCTCAAGTAATATTGCCATCTCGTTTTCAAGCTGATGCTAGCACAATAACATACATTAAATAAAAAAATGGATAACTTAAACTAATTCATCAATCTTTTTGTAAAAAGTCTTTTTTTCAACTAAGACGATGACCACCAAATGACAAGAAGGTATAAACAAAAAAGAGAATTGGCATAATAAAATGAGTAACAACAGTAGAACAAATTTGCGCTTTACTAGACTTCTTGCATAACCCATTAAAATAATTTCAAATATTTGTAAAAAGGGGTTAATATAAAATTATAATTTTAATTAATTATGTCTTTTATTTAAAAATTTAATATTTTGCCACAACGAAAAATTATTTTATTATTCAAATTCGTTAATTTTAAATAAATCTTTTATGATAACTATAATAATTGTAAATTATAAATTGAAGCAATTAAATTAAATCTTAAACTAAATCGTTTTCTACGATTTCTATATTTTTCTGTAATAATTTTAAATTTTTTAAGAATAGCAAAAATATTTTCAATAATAATTCTTATTTTTGAAACTAGTCTATTATGTTGTTTTTGTTCTTTATTTAAATGTTTTTTCTTAGTTTTCTTTGTGGGCATTATAACATTATTGTGAATTTTTTGTATTCCTTGATAACCACTATCAACTATTAATTTGGTATTTTTTAAAATTGCGATTTTTGATTCTTTAAATAAAGCATAATCGTGTTTTTTTACCAAGTGAAAAACTTGTTGCAATAATTTTTTTGGTTTCTTGTTCGATAATTACTTGTGTTTTAATAGTGTGTTTTTTCTTTTTACCAGAATAAGATTGTTTTTGTCTTTTTTTGGGCGTTGGATTGGGGTTTCGGTAGCATCAATAATAATAGTTTTATCATTAAAATAATCATTTATTAGTGCTTTTTTACCAGCAACTTGCTGAAAATCAGGGTGTTTAATTAAAATATCTTCAATTCACTTGATATTGCGATAACAATTAGCTTCACTAATTCCGAAATTTTTTCCAAGATGAAAATAAGTTCGATATTCTCGTCAATACGATAAAGTCATCAATAATCGATTTTCTAGTGATAATTTATTAGCTTTGCCACCTTTTTTAAATTTTTCTATTTCAGCTACTTGTAAAATATCTAACATTTTATTAAAAATATCTTGCTTTATTCCTGTTAATCTTAATCATTATTTATCATTAATATTTTTAAATTCATCAAATTTCATAATTTAATATCCTCATAAATTATATTTTATAATAATATTTTAATAATAAAACCAGGTATCGCAAGAAGTCTACTATATTCAGAAATTGTTACTGGTCCGTTTTTATAATCAATAATAATTCCAATTGAAAAAATAAAAAACATTAATAAATTTCAATTTAAAATACTTAATTTAGCATTAGTTGAAAAAAATCAACTTTTTTGTTCACGATGATTATTAAAAATTGCTAATATTAACCAAGTAATAGTTGTGATATTAACTTGAACAGAATAAAAAATTAATAATATGTCATAATTTTGTAAACTAGTAAGTTTTGTTTCTTTTACATATCAAAATTCTTTAAAAATATCCATGTAAAATCCATAAGTTAAAAATTCAAAAGCTAAACTGGCAATTATTACTTTATAATATCAGAGATAATCTTTGTATCAAATCCGATAATTTCAACGTTTCATAGTCCATTCTTGATATATTTTACATACTATCACATAAAAATTGTTTTTTTAATGACATTTAATCCTTTTTTCAGTTCTTTTTAAAAATAATTTTGTTTATTAATAAAATTATTCCTTTTTATAAAATGCTTTGTTATAATGCTAGTAAGTTAGAAAAAGGTGAGATAATGGCAAAGAAAATTAAAGTTGAAAGAATGAAATCTTTGATTGCCCGTGATTTAACAATTATTATGCAACGAGAAATTCGTGATGAAATTTTGAATACTATATCAATTCATGCTGTCAAATTATCAAATGATTTGAGTCATGCGAAGGTTTATTATTCATCATTATTAAATAAATCAGAGGCAGAACTTCACAATATTGTTCAGAATTATAAAAATGAAATTCGAAGTAAATTATCACATAAATTAGAAATTTATCGTTGTCCGGATTTAGAATTTGTTTTTGATCATTCATTAGATAATTCGAATAATGTTGAAGCAATCTTGCAAAATTTAAAATAAAAAACCTTATCAAAGCACAAAGTATGTTTCTTTTAATTAAAATATTGTTGATATAAAAGTTAAAATAAACATTTTTATATTTATTGATTTAATTTATAAAGATATAAGATGTTTTCTAATAATGAGGCAATTGTCATTGGCCCAACTCCGCCAGGAACAGGGGTAATCATTTTTACTTTTGATAAAACATTATTAAAGTCAACATCACCACATAAGTTATTATTTTCATCAGGATTAATTCCAACATCAACCACAATAGCATTTTCTTTAATCATCTCTGCTGTAACAAATTTAGCTTTCCCCACTGCAGAAATTAAAATATCAGCTTGTTTTGTAAAAACAGATAAATTTTTTGTTTGTGAATGGCAAACTGTTACAGTTGCTGAGGCATTTATTAAAAGATTAGCAAGGGGCTTACCAACAATTTTACTACGGCCAATAATTACAACATGCTGTCCTGCTAATTGAATTTGGTAGTGTTTTAAAAGGGCGATAATTCCTTTTGGTGTCCCTGGCAATAAGTTATAATGTCCAAGCATTAAATTGCCTAATATTTTTGGAGTAAAGCCATCAACATCTTTTTTAGTTGTTATTGTGTTAATAATTTTTTCACTATTAATATGCCTTGGTAATGGAAGCTGAACAAGAATTGCATCAATTTTAGAATTATTATTTAAGTCATTAATAATTTTTATTAAAGCTGATTCGGCAATACTATCTGGATAATTTAATACATTACAAGTAACACCAACTTTTTCACAAGCAATTTTTTTATTATTAACATAAGTAGTACTGGCTTTATTATTACCAATTTGAATAATTGTTAAAGCAGGTATACGCTGCTTTTTTGCCTTAATTTTAAAAATTTGTTTAGTTATTTTTACTTTGATTAATTCACTAACCATTTTCCCATCAATTATTTTTGTTTTATCCATTAAATTTTCGCTCTTTTCTATTCTAAAATACCTGTATATAAATTATTGTATATGAAAGAGTTAAATAATTAAATACAAAATCTTAACATTTCTAAAATAGCATCGTGTTTAAAAATTATTGACACCATCTAAAAATAGGGCGTTTTTAATTAAAAGGAGTAAAAGAAAATGGAAAAAATTATCACAATTGGAACAAAAATTAATTTAAAAGATGATGACTTAATTAAATATGGTGATTATATGGCAAAAGTAAAATCCTTTAATTTTATTAATTTACCTAAAAAGCAAAGTTTATTTTAGTGACAGCAATTAACCCAACCAAAGCAGGAGATGGAAAAAAACAACTTGTTCAATTGGCGTTACTGATATGTTGAATCATTTAGGATATCAAACAACTTTAGCATTACGATAACCATCGTTAGGACCAGTGTTTGGATTAAAAGGCCCAGCAACAGGTGGTGGCGAATGCATTATGGAACCAGAAAATGAAATTAATTTACATTATAATAGTGATTTTCATGCAATTACAACAGCAAATAATATGGTCAGTGCTATGATTGATAACCTTATTTATTGAGGAAATCCGCTGCAAATTGATCCTAAAAAAATGTTTGGCAACGTTGTTTGGATGTTAATGATCGCGCTTTACGTTCACAACATTTCCAAATTAATGCTGCTAGCGAAATTATGGCAATTTTAGGTTTAAGTAAAGATTTTGATGATTTACGTCGTCGTTTAGACCAAACAATAGTTGCTTATAATTTGAATAATGAACCAGTTTACCTAAACGAATTAAAAATTACGGGCTCATTATTAGCCTTATTAAAAAATGCTTTATTGCCAAATTTAGCGCAAACAAAATATGGCACACCATTATCATTGTGGGCCATTTCTAAATATTTCCCATGGGACAAATTCTTTAATTGCAACAAATTTAGCATTAAAATTAAGTGATTATGTTGTTATTAAAGTTGGATTTGGGAGTGACTTGGGGTTGAAAAATTTAATGAATAGGCGCTGTGTAGATACAAACGGCAAATTTATATCTTGTTAAGTTAATAATAAAATATTTTTAATAAATTGTAACAAATTTTTCAGAAAAAATTAAATTTTTGTAATTTTATCTTATTTTATTCATATTTAAGCACACTAAAAATAATTTATTAAATTTTAACTAATAAATTTATTTAATATTTTGTAAAAACACCGATTTTGTAATTATTCAATTCAAACACAGTCGAAGTTTATCATTTATAACATTAAATATTCAATCTATCATTTTTTGACTAACATTATTAAAATCAGTTCCATTAGAAAGTCAATATCTAAATTCGCCGTTCATATGCTCAATTAATGGTTTTTGTTGTGGTTTACCAGGATCACAAAAATAAACTTTTGTTTCAGCAAATATTTCCATTTCTCTTTATTTACTAAATTCTTTTCCTCTATCAGTTATTATTCCTTTAATTTTTCCAATTAAATTATTATTTATAACAATATCTTTAAATTTTTCTAAAACCTCATTAGCGGTATTATTTTTTAATTTCATTGCAAAATAATTTTTACTATTTTGTTCAACTAATACCAAACAACCGGATTGATGGTGTTTTTCCACAACAGTATCCATTTCGAATCAAACCAACATTAGAAACTTTATTTTTAATATCTCAAATTGATTTAAAATTAATTAATTTTCCACGATTATCTTGTTTTTTTTATATTTTTTACCACGATGGGGCAAATTTCCTTTTCTTAACCCCAATTTTCCTAAGCGAATTAATTTATATAAAGTTTTAACACAAGCAGGAAATTTAATACCAAATTCTATAAAATAACGATAAATTAATTGTTCGGGTGTATTATGATCATGGTATTTGTTAAATCTTGTTTTAATAAAATTTAACTGCTCTTTTGTAAATTCATGTATTTTTTAATACACTTTTTACGCTTTTTTTTATAATATTTTTTGTGCTTGATATGGATTATAATCTTGTATATTTTTAAATCGCTTAATTTTTCTTTTAACAGTATTAACCTCACGACCCGTTTGTCGTGATATTTCAGATAAATTAAGTGTGCCATTTTTCTTTTTACAACTATCAGATAACAATAAATCCTTAAATAAATTTCGTTCATCAAATATTAAATGTTTAAATTTTCTTATTTTTATACAAATTCCCTTCATTTTTTCTTATAGTGTATTAGACTTCTTGCATAACCTAATCTAATTATTTTAAAATTTCTATAAAATATTTTTAAATTAAAATATAAATTATAGGAGATTAAAATTATGAAATTTCAGGTAGTATTCATTATTCTTATGTTTTTGATAAAATTAAGTAATTAGAAACAAATTAAGTTTCTCTTATGACTAAATGATAAAAAAATTTATAAAAAATTCAACTTTTTTTAAAAATATAATTTTTAGTTGAAAAAAAATTTATAAATTTATGAATTTTGACACACTAAAAAATACTTTTTAAAGTTATTGTTAATTTTAAAAGGTTTTTATTTTTTATAAAGATAAAAATTGGTTTTGAGATTGATTTAAATTAAATATATTAAATTCAATTTTTTCTTTATTTTTATTAGTTTTATCTACTTTTTCATCATTAATTTCATTATTAAGTCTTAACATTGAAGCAGTTAACATATTGATAAATGTTTCTTTGCAATATATTTTTGCACCCCGACCTTTAACAGCATTAATATAGTGTGATATATCACCTTCCACATGACAACCAATATTATATTCTAATGTTTGATTTTCAATTCCTTCTTTATTATTTTTAATTAATGTAATAGCTTTATTCAATAGACTTCTTGCATAACCCATTAAAATAATTTCAAATATTTGTAAAAAGGGGTTAATATAAAATTATAATTTTAATTAATTATGTCTTTTATTTAAAAATTTAATATTTTGCCACAACGAAAAATTATTTTATTATTCAAATTTGTTAATTTTAAATAAATCTTTTATGATAACTATAATAATTGTAAATTATAAATTAGACTTCTTGCGTAACCTATTAAAAAATTGCAAATATTTGTAAAAAAACACTAATAGAAAAGTATAATTTTAATTAATTATGTTTTTTATTTAAAAATTTAATATTTTGCCACAACAAAAAATGAATTTATTAGACTTCTTGCGATACCTGGTTTTATTATTAAAATATTATTATAAAATATAATTTATGAGGATATTAAATTATGAAATTTGATGAATTTAAAAATATTAATGATAAAGAATGATTAAGATTAACAGGAATAAAACAAGATATTTTTAATAAAATGTTAGATATTTTACAAGTAGCTGAAATAGAAAAATTTAAAAAAGGTGGCAAAGCTAATAAATTATCACTAGAAAATCGATTATTGATGACTTTATCGTATTGACGAGAATATCGAACTTATTTTCATCTTGGAAAAAATTTCGGAATTAGTGAATCTAATTGTTATCGCAATATCAAGTGAATTGAAGATATTTTAATTAAACACCCTGATTTTCAGCAAGTTGCTGGTAAAAAAAGCACTAATAAATGATTATTTTAATGATAAAACTATTATTATTGATGTTACCGAAACCCCAATCCAACGCCCAAAAAAAGACAAAAACAATCTTATTCTGGTAAAAAGAAAAAACACACTATTAAAACACAAGTAATTATCGAACAAGAAACCAAAAAAATTATTGCAACAAGTTTTTCGCTTGGTAAAAAACACGATTATGCTTTATTTAAAGAATCAAAAATCTCAATTTTAAAAAATACCAAATTAATAGTTGATAGTAGTTATCAAGGAATTCAAAAAATTCACAATAATGTTCTAATACCTACAAAAAAAACAAAGAAAACCCCTTTAAATAAAGTACAAAAACAACGTAATAGAATAGTTTTAAAAATGAGAATTATTATTGAAAATATTTTTGCTATTCTTAAAAAATTTAAAATTATTACAGAAAAATATCGTAATCGAAGAAAACGATTTAGTTTAAGATTTAATTTAATTGCTTCAATTTATAATTTGCAGTTAGCATAGAAGATTTATTTAAAATTAAATAATTTAAATGATAGTATTACAAAAGCTTAGTTTTTATAAAAAATATAAATAAAATAATTAGATAAATTTTTAAAAGGTTGATTTATCAGTGTTTTAGAAATATATTTAAAATAAAGAATAATTTTTATACCAAAAACTAAATTTTTTTCTTACTACCATTTAAATAATAAATTCATTTTTTGTTGTGGAAAAATATTAAATTTTTAAATAAAAAACATAATTAATTAAAATTATAATTTTATATTAACCCCTTTTTACAAATATTTGCAATTTTTTAATAGGTTATGCAAGAAGTCTATTATTGATGTTACCGAAACCCCAATCCAACGCCCAAAAAAAGACAAAAACAATCTTATTCTGGTAAAAAGAAAAAACACACTATTAAAACACAAGTAATTATCGAACAAGAAACCAAAAAAATTATTGCAACAAGTTTTTCGCTTGGTAAAAAACACGATTATGCTTTATTTAAAGAATCAAAAATCGCAATTTTAAAAAATACCAAATTAATAGTTGATAGTGGTTATCAATGAATACAAAAAATTCACAATAATGTTATAATGCCCACAAAGAAAACTAAGAAAAAACATTTAAATAAAGAACAAAAACAACATAATAGACTAGTTTCAAAAATAAGAATTATTATTGAAAATATTTTTGCTATTCTTAAAAAATTTAAAATTATTACAGAAAAATATCGTAATCGAAGGAAACGATTTAGTTTAAGATTTAATTTAATTGCTTCAATTTATAATTTACAATTATTATAGTTATCATAAAAGATTTATTTAAAATTAACGAATTTGAATAATAAAATAATTTTTCGTTGTGGCAAAATATTAAATTTTTAAATAAAAGACATAATTAATTAAAATTATAATTTTATATTAACCCCTTTTTACAAATATTTGAAATTATTTTAATGGGTTATGCAAGAAGTCTAATAATAGTTTTATCATTAAAATAATCATTTATTAGTGCTTTTTTACCAGCAACTTGCTGAAAATCAGGGTGTTTAATTAAAATATCTTCAATTCACTTGATATTGCGATAACAATTAGATTCACTAATTCCGAAATTTTTTCCAAGATGAAAATAAGTTCGATATTCTCGTCAATACGATAAAGTCATCAGTAGCCGGTTTTCTAGTGATAATTTATTAGCTTTGCCACCTTTTTTAAATTTTTCTATTTCAGCTACTTGTAAAATATCTAACATTTTATTAAAAATATCTTGTTTTATTCCTGTTAATCTTAATCATTCTTTATCATTAATATTTTTAAATTCATCAAATTTCATAATTTAATATCCTCATAAATTATATTTTATAATAATATTTTAATAATAAAACCAGGTATCGCAAGAAGTCTATTGGAGTAAAGATTTAAAAGATAGTGTATTTCAAAATATATGAAATATGTTAGATGAAAATAATATACCTTATACTATTAATTTATCAAATTTTACTTTTACTTTATTAAATGATAGCAAAATATATTGTAAAGGTTTACATTCACCAAGTCGGAAAGAAAAATTAAAAGCATTTGCTGATTTGAATAAATATAAATTAGTTATTGATTGACGAGAAGAATGTGACCAATTTCAACAAAAAGATTTAAGTGATTTAGAATTTGCTATTCGTGGTTATCAAAATAAAATAACAATTAATACATGTAACCCTGAAAGCTTAAAAAGATATATTGTTGGTTATTGTAATGAATTATTACCTTTTAATGAAGAAATAATGCGTAGTAAATATGAAGAAATAAAATATATTGAAAAATGAAATATGAAAATTATTATTCATTATTCTAGTTGAAGAATTAATTATGAATTACCACAAGATAAAGTTAATGAAAAATTAAGATTAGAGCAGTTAGATATTGAAAGAGCAAGAGTTTGAAGTTGAGGTTTACCTGGTAATACTAGCGGGTCAATCTTTGCAAGATATATTGATATTATGCAAGCAACAGATATTATTCAACCAACAAAATTATTGGGTGGTGTTGACTTAGCAAACTCTACTAGTCCAAAAGGACATACAACATCAGCGAGTTTTTGAATATATAATTCAATTGATAAAAAAGCATATAAAGTTGCTGAATATACACACTCAAATGCTACTCAACAATTTAAAGGACCATTAGAACAAGTAAAAGATATTTTAGAATTTTACAACAATCAATTAAATCAATATTTTAATTTAATACAACAAGGAATATCAATCAATGTTGATGATAGTGCTTATGCAGCATTAGAAAGTTTAAATAGAGAAAAATATAATTATACTTTTGGTCAATATATGCATTTTAAAACCGCACAAAAACAAAAATTTAAAATAAAGCATCGTGTAGAAGCATTTACAATGTTAATAAATACTAATCAATTAAAATGATTATGAGAAAAATGTCCTGTAAGTAAAATCCAATATGAATTAATTCAATGAGAAGATAAACCAGATGCCAGAGAAGAACGAATGTTAGACTTATATGATGATACATTTGATAGTGATTTTTATGCATTACACTTTGAATTAATACCAATGGTTAAACATAATAATTCAGCAGATTATAAATTATGACAACAAAGGGAGTGAATAACTTAATGAAAAAAGATATTTATGTAATACATGATGAGCGTGTAATAAATGCAAAAAGACCTTATATGTCTGTTTGTGGACAAGTTAAAAAAAGACTTTGTCAAGAATTAAAAAAAGATAATATTGCAATATGTAAATTAAATTTATATAACGAATATATTAAAAAATATCAAAAAGTGAAAGTATGTCTACAAGTTTTATCAAATGAACCAAATTTATTAACAGTAAATATTATTAATTATGCACTTATCTTAAAATTAAAGGAGCGAAATAACCATGAATAATACTTTCCCTATTTTACCAAACTTAAATGATATTAATAGTGTTTTAAAATTTTATAATTATGATTGAACAATTAATTTAGCAAATATTATTGCTCGCCATCAAATGCGATTAGTAAATGGTAAAGATATTTTATTTAAGTCTCATCGTAAAGATATTTTAGAAAAATTAAATTGATGATATGAAACTTATAAAATAAAAGAAAAATTAGATAAAAACGAATTAACAGCAAGTTTAATGGGTAAAACTATCTTTGGTTTATTAGAAACTAGTGATGGCAATATTGATTTATGAATTAATCCATTTAACTTTACATCTCGTGTAAGTAAAATAAACGAAATTGAACAAGGTGCTGATATTTGATTAAATTATCATCAATCAGATAGTGGTTTTATTTTAAATTTAATTTGTACCAAAGATAAAATAGTTATTAAAGGTTGACCTAAAAATAATGAAGTAGTTGTTGGTCAAAGTAAAACACAAATTAAAGATGATGTTAAACCTGTTTTAGTACAAGAATTTAAAAACAAATTAGGTATAGTCCCCTTTTGAGAAATGATAAATGAACCTAATCCATTGTTTTTATCAACATCAACTACTTTAAATCCATGACCTACTATGGCAAATTGTTATAAATTACAATTTGATTTAGAAGATAGTTTTAATATTAAATCAAAAGAAAGATATGCAAATCGTACGCATTGATATGGGATACTAAGTGATGATTTAATGACTGCTTATAACAAAGGCAATAAAAAAGTACTACAAGATGTATTTGATGATATTTTTGTTCAATCAAGCTCATCAACAGTAGATGGTCAATTATCTCAATCTTTACAAGTAGTACAAGGCACACAAACCTTAGAAACATATACCGAAGACCAAAAAGCAATTATTGAACAAGTATACTTAGCATGTCATTTTTCTAGTCCTTTTGCGGATAAATCAGATAATGACCAAAATAAAACACAATCATTATTAACTAAAACCAAAGATTTAGAAAAACAAGCATATTTACAAGCATATCGTAAGCAATATTATACTAAAATGTTTGATACTGTTTTAAAATATTACGGTTTATGAGATGGCACTAGTGAACGCCCTTATGGTTTTGATTTTGTTAGCGCTAGTTTGGTAGACCAAATGCGACAAAATGAATTAATTACTGCTAGATTAGATAATGGCACAATGGAACCAATAAGAGCCATAACTGAATATGATAATATTGATGAATTAGAAGCAACCAAATATTTTGAAAAAGTTGAAGCACAACAAGATAAAATGCAAAATAAAGAAATCGAACATAATAATAAATTACTAGAATATGATGAAACTGGCAATAATCAAAATGCTTTACAAGGTAGAACAGAAATTAAGGAGAATTAAAAAATGAGTAGAATTAACCCGGGTGTTATGGAAGAATTAAGAAGACAAGCCCATGATACTTTAATAGATATCAGAGAAAACATACGAAATAATAGACATTGAATGGTTTTTCCTTTTAATGTTTATAGTTCATATATTCCTGATACTGAAACAGGTTGAAAACCTAATAATGCTAAACCAAGTGATTATGGTAGTTATTCACGAATATTTGATAATATGGAAAGTACGATTGCACAATGACAAAGTAGTTTAAAAATAGTACAAAAATATAAAGGTGAAGAAATTAAAATCTTAACGATTGATGATTTTAAAAATCAACCAATTAACTCAACAATATGAGCAAATAATGAAACGCCTTTCGCGATAAAATTAAAAGATGAAAATAATAATGTTTATTGAAAATTAATTGATGGTGAAAATATTTATGATATTAATAAAATGTTAGAATAATTAAATCAATATAATTTAAGTTATTTTATTAATGATAATAAAGCCGATAACTTTTATACAAAAGAAGTTAAAGTTGGTAAATATTGAGATGCTTATATGATTGATGATAGAAGTTCAATTCAATTTGGTGATGCTAAATTTGAACAAGTATTTACACAGCAATCAACTGAAAGACAATATACTTTATTAATTTTAGATGAAGATGTAAATAAATTAAATATTAATGATTATTATAATTTTTATACTGTATTTAATGACCGTGGATTAAATATTGGTGGTGGTAATATTAATTCTGCTCCCCAAGATAGACAATGATTATACCCATCAAATGTTATTAATTATTATTCACCTTATGATGGTAGTTTTTTATGACAAGAAATTACATTTTCAAGTATTAATGACAAAATTAGTAATAGTGGTTTATCAGTACGACAATTTATACAAACAAGTGCACCTGGTGAAGGTTATTGTTTTCCTAAAATAACTTATGATGAAAAACTAAATAAAGGTATTGTTGAATTAGATGAGATTTTATTAAAAGACCCAGGTGTTAGAGCGATGGCAGTTAAATTTTATGGTAATCCTATCTTTTTTGATATGCCAGTAATTGGGCGACCAATTATTAAAGGTCAATTTAATAAAAAAGTAATGAATTCAAGAGACTTATTAATGTATAATATGTTTCCTGCACCACCTGATAAAATAAATACTTATGCTTCACCAGAAGTAAGTTGATATAACATTCAAGGGATTCAACCAACTATGATAACTGGTTATGAAGATTGAAAAAAAGATATGGAAGGTAGATATGACTTTTGAAAACAGAAAAATAGTGAAGGTATTGCTATAACTGACCCTAGTACTACATCAGCAACTAATTCTACTGTTGGTAGATATGTTTATAAAGAAGATAATGAATCTAAATTTTATTGGTCTAAAAATTGAATGATTACTCCACCTGAAAAAGTAAAAATAAAAAATGAAGATGTTAATAATATCATTAGTACTCAAGCATCATCATATTTTAGAAGAAAAGATGAATTTGGCAATACTGTTGGTAGTGTTCAAATTGAATATAATAAAATGGGCGCATGTAATGTTTGAGATATTTTAAATATGAATAATTTTATTAATCGCCAAATAACACTACTACCTTTAAACTATACACAAAAATTAGTTTTTAATCCTTTTACGATACCCGGTGGTGTTGGTAAGTTCTTAAACTTTATTTCATTTGGTATTCCCTGAGGTTGAGTAATTAATCAAGATGAAAAATCATGACCTAATTTCCAATGACTTAATGGCTTTATGAGTGCTAATATTTATAGTTTTTATAATGATGCTTTTTGATCTGACAACTCAAAAGGTAAAGGTTATCTACCATTTGAAATATTTAGAGAACAAGGAAACGATAAAGTTGGTGCTATTTTTGGGGTAAATGCCACTAGTTTAGGTTTTACTACTTTATTAACAGATAAATGCAAAGGTACTGTTTTAAATAAAAATGGTTCACCAACAAGTGAATTAGTTTATTCAACTTATAATTTAAAACAATTAAATGAAAAAACTAACCGAGTTTATTTAATTAATGAAAAAACCAAAGCAATTGACGCTCAAACACCGGTTAGTGATAGTGAAAAAGATAATGATTGTGAATTTTTACAAACACCAGATGGTACAAATTGTAGTTATATAATTGATATGTTTTCAATTCAAGCACTATATAAAGGTAATTTTGAAATTATCTTTTATGCTGATAACCCATATACCAATAATGAAGAAGATTATTTACGATTATCAGTATGAAGTTTCAGAGGTAAAACAAAAAGTGTATTAAATAATTATTTACGTGATATGACAACTAATTATAAAACTAGTTTCTTATTACCACATGACTATGAAATACCGACATTTAATTACCCACAATATGTTCTCCCACCAGTTCCATATAACTATCAACCTTATACCAAAGATATTATTCCTGCTAATGCAAAATTGCCTATATTATTTAATGCAATTCAACCAGGACAATGTAAAAAAATAACACCACCGTATAATATTGCACATAATAATTTTTTTGATGAAAATACAGAATATTTTGGATATTCTGAAATAGAACTTGAGTTAAAACAAATTGACCCAACAATTCAAAGTATAGATAAATTTATTAGTTCTTATAAAACAATTGAAATAAGTAATCTAAGTAATTTACAAGTTGAATGTGAACCACCAAATATAGAAAATTTTATTCCTAATAGAAATGTTGAAATTTTAGTTGGTAGAACAGGATGTTCAGATTATTTAGGTAATTTGGATGGTGTAAAAATAGAAACACAAGGAATGGAACAAATTGATAAAGTTAATTTTGAAAATACAATTATTTTATATACTGATAATATAATAATAAATGATATTCAAACAGTTGCTACTGGTTATACTAATGGATTAATAAATAAAGAATATAGAACTAAATATAAAACTAAGTGAGAAGAAGCCTTTATTTATTTATTATTGCAAATAACAAAATTATATAATAATGATAACGATAAAATTAAAGAAACTAAACTTCAAATATATTATACTAATAATATGAAATTAAAAATTAGAATATCAAAAAGTATAATTCCTAAATTATTAGGAGTTGAGGGATATGGAGATATTTGATATTGAGGTACAACCGAATATGAAACACCTATTTCAGATGGAAGTATAAAATTTAATATAAATAATCCAAATGTTTTGAGGATTAGAAATAGTAGCAATAATCCTGTTAAAATCACAATGAAACCAAGATAAAAAGAAAAAGAGATTTAGTATCTCTTTTTTTATTCTCCGTTAACTTTTACATTACCATCATTATCAACAATCAAGTCAGGTAAATTTTGTTCTTTACCATTTCAATTATAAACAGATTTAATATAATCATCATTTTTAATTTTTCAATAATGGAACTTAGTTTCTTTTCCTTGATAAGTTTCATATACATATAACAAATTCAAATCAACGTCTAATATTAAATAAAAGTGGTTAGTACCATCATTAATTATTAGTTCATCGTTGTGCACAATATTTTTAAATTTGTTTAAATGATATTTATTTTCACCTTTTCATACTACATAATATCATTTATTATCAACCTCATTAAATGGTTTTTCTTGTGGTGTTATTCATTCTAAATTGTCTCTGATTTCTTGATTAGCAGTATTTATTTTGTTTTCTTCTTTTAATTTTGCTAATTCTTCGGGTGTATATTCTTGTGGTGTATTACAAGCAATTAAACTGGTTGTACTTGTTCCTATTAAAGGGATTATTCCTAAAAAAAATAATATCTTTTTCATATATTTATTTCTTATTAATTAAATAAATATAATTAGGATTTCATTCCCCCAATCTATTTGTTTCAATTTCAATCATATTATAATTTTTATTTTTTGATAATTCTAAAACTTTATCATGAAAATATGAATAATGATCATAAATAAAATCTACTAATGTTGAATGATCAGTATCTAAAATTGATCCACCCCAACCAGTGTTATCTTTTTGTTCCATTTTTTTAAATAAATTTGATAAATAAATCATAAAATCTGTTTTACTATTTTCATAAAACATTTTTTCAATTACTAGAGCAGTTTTTAATGATAAATTAGTTTTAATTTTATCATGTCCAGCAGATACATAATATACTTGAAAAAAATCTTCTTTATCATAAAGCGGATTTTCAATATTTATTATTGGGCACGATGAATAATTTATTTCTCTTTTTTGTCTATTTAAATTTTCTAAATTATTTGTTTGTGAAGAATTAATCTCACTATTTTCTATTTTAATTTCTTCTTTTTGATAAGGATTGGCGGCCACTGTTGTTGGTATAGCACTTCCGCTAATAGTTAATACACTTAATAAACTAAGTAATTTTTTCATACTTTTTTTCTCCTTTTCTTAATCTTGAAACTTTTTATCAAGATTTACCATCATTATATATATATATATATATACATACAAGAAAAATTAGAAATTATTTAAAACTTTTATCTTTTAAAATAACTCTTATGACGCGTTTTAAGGGCTAAATTAGAAATGAAATATAATAATATTATATGTTTGCTTGTTTATTGTGTGTAATTGTTTAGTATTAGTTTATAAAAAGTATTGTAATTATAAAATATTAGTATATAATTAAGTTATAGGTTTAATCTTTTTCCGTAAAAAAGAGTTTATGCTGACTTGTTAATCGAACAAGGATAAAAAAAGAGAGGTTTATAAAATGGCACTTACAAAAGAACAATTAATAGAACAAGGTTTAAGTGAAGAGATTGCAGAAAATATCTTAAATCAGTTTAATAATGAAGCAAAACAAATTAGAGAAAGTGTGCAAAAACGCGAAGATGTTATATCAAAAGAAGACTTTATTAAATTATCTAATAGACTTCTTGCATAACCCATTAAAATAATTTCAAATATTTGTAAAAAGGGGTTAATATAAAATTATAATTTTAATTAATTATGTCTTTTATTTAAAAATTTAATATTTTGCCACAACGAAAAATTATTTTATTATTCAAATTCGTTAATTTTAAATAAATCTTTTATGATAACTATAATAATTGTAAATTATAAATTGAAGCAATTAAATTAAATCTTAAACTAAATCGTTTTCTACGATTTCTATATTTTTCTGTAATAATTTTAAATTTTTTAAGAATAGCAAAAATATTTTCAATAATAATTCTTATTTTTGAAACTAGTCTATTATGTTGTTTTTGTTCTTTATTTAAATGTTTTTTCTTAGTTTTCTTTGTGGGCATTATAACATTATTGTGAATTTTTTGTATTCCTTGATAACCACTATCAACTATTAATTTGGTATTTTTTAAAATTGCGATTTTTGATTCTTTAAATAAAGCATAATCGTGTTTTTTACCAAGTGAAAAACATGTTGCAATAATTTTTTTGGTTTCTTGTTCGATAATTACTTGTGTTTTAATAGTGTGTTTTTTCTTTTTACCAGAATAAGATTGTTTTTGTCTTTTTTTTGGGCGTTGGATTGGGGTTTCGGTGGCATCAATAATAATAGTTTTATCATTAAAATAATCATTTATTAGTGCTTTTTTACCAGCAACTTGCTGAAAATCAGGGTGTTTAATTAAAATATCTTCAATTCACTTGATATTGCGATAACAATTAGCTTCACTAATTCCGAAATTTTTTCCAAGATGAAAATAAGTTCGATATTCTCGTCAATACGATAAAGTCATCAATAATCGATTTTCTAGTGATAATTTATTAGCTTTGCCACCTTTTTTAAATTTTTATATTTCAGCTACTTGTAAAATATCTAACATTTTATTAAAAATATCTTGTTTTATTCCTGTTAATCTTAATCATTCTTTATCATTAATATTTTTAAATTCATCAAATTTCATAATTTAATATCCTCATAAATTATATTTTATAATAATATTTTAATAATAAAACCAGGTATCGCAAGAAGTCTATTTTGCTTTTAATGCTCTATAAATTTTTTTAATTTGTTTTTCACCATCACTTAATATTAATATTTTAGTATCTTCATTAATATCATAATTATCCATTGATTTAAAAATTTTATCAATAAAATTATCAATATTTGATTTTTCATTTTTATTCTTATGATTTTTATTCATCATTTGAAAAACGCCTTTTTTCTTTTTCATTTTTATTTTGGTTTTTGTTGACTTTTCTTCATCAACACCAATATGCATAGTTGAAAGAAATATTTTATTTTCAACTTTTTTTATTTTATCGCATTGGTTCAAAAGCTCCGTCAATTTGAATATATAAAACATTATTTGGAATTTTAATTTTATTATTATTTTTATTACTAATGTAATCGCTTTCTTTTAAATCGGCATTTTTAAAAATATTAGATATTGTTCTTTCGCTAATATTTGCATTCTCTGTTGTATGTAAAATATCTTTATATCTTTTTCCATCACCAATAAAAGACATATATTTATCTTTTAAATTTATTTCGATTCTTTCGTATTTTTTTAAACCTAATTCTTCATCTAAAGGATAACGATTTATATTTTCTTTTTTTTCATAATATTTAACATATAATCTTCTTTTAATGGGAAAATCTCCATATTCTGTTTTAATTGTTTTTGGCAATTTTGATATCACCTTATATCCTTGTAATATTTGTACTTGTTGATATAATTTAAATATCTCATTATCTCTATTAATAAATAAGTTTTTAATTTCATTGTTTGTTTCTATTCTTTTATTTTCTTTATAATTTCCTAATAAATTATTTTTTAATTCCATTTTATTATTTCCTTTCGTAATTAAACAAATTATTCTAAATTATGATACTTAATACTTCACATAATTTTAACAAAAAACGAATTACTAGTTATGAACATTTAAATAAAAAATATGATTTGAATTTTAGTGACTATAATTTTGGTTTTGATTGAGAATTATTTAAAGACTTTGTTGGTGATAGTTATGCCCGATATTTTACTTCGCCAACTTTTTTTAAGTTTGTTTCAGCTGGTCTGGGCACTAATAAAGCATGAAATCATTTAGCAGAAAAATTATTTTTTGCTTGTAATTTTACCGATGCTTCGTCGGTCATTTTACGAATATACGCCAACACCCACGAAGATACCACATTTGGTGATACAATTAATGTCTGTAATTATTTATATGATAAATATGGGGTTGATATAGGACCCGACAATGAAAATGGCATTGTTTGACCTAAAAATGTTAAAGAAGGTGGTGAAATTGTTTTTCCTAGTGGTGTTCGCATTGCCTTTGCTGGTTATGCTAATGGTAATAAAATTATGGGAAAAGCTGGTAAAGGTGGCGGTATTATATCAGCCTGAACATATGAAATGATACATGCTGAAGAAAAAGAAATTTTAACGGACAAAGAACTAGATAAAAGATATAATAATTTAAGAGTTTCAATGTTTCGTTCTAAAAGTTTAAAAGTATATTATAAAAAACACACGGATGAAAATGATAATACACAATATAATTTAGATAATCCTATTACAGTAAAAGAATTATCTTGGACATTTCAAGAATGAGACAACAAAGCAAAACAATACATAACAGTAACAACATATTTTCATAAAACATATTCTAATCAATTTACTTTTAACCCTTTTGATAAATACCATGTCTTTTATGAAAAATTTGTAACCCCATATTTACCCTTAAATGAAAGAATTAAAAAAATTTTAAAAGAACACAATCAAGTATATTCAGAAAATACACAGGCATTTAACGGATTGGGTGTTTTTAATTTAAGATTAACAATGGGTGCTGTTTGAAATAAAATACCTGATATTACTAAAAAACTTGTTTTAACAAATAAAGAATAACGACCTGATTTATTTGAACTTGAATACTACGGATTTGAATATAACGATAATGACCCCAGTATTTATGTTTTACGAAATTATCGTAAATATATTAAAGAATATAATTTACAAGATTTTTATAATCTAAATAAAAAACAGTATCAATTTGATAGTTATTCAATTGGTGTTGATTATGCTAATGGTAGCGAAGACCATACGATATTTTTATTTAGTGGTTATAAAATTAATGAAAATAATGAATATGATAAATATTTAATTGAAGAAAATGTTGTTACACCTAAAAATGCAATGAATTTAAATGAAATAGTTGAATATTACGGGCAATGAATAATTAATACATTTGATAAATTTGATGGTTTTGAATATGCTACATTTCATTATGATATTAATGCCCACGATTTTATGCAAAAATTACAAGAAGATATTTACCCTTATTTAGGTTATAAAATTAAAATGTTTAAAGCCAAAAAACATCAGACATCCTTTAATAAAGAAGCGGGTATAATCAATCGTGTAACATTAATAAGAAAAATGTTTGTTCAGGGCAAAATATATGGTATGTTAGATAACTTCCCATTTTTAGATAAATGCATTAGTTAACTAAGATTCAGTGATACCAAAACAAACACACCTGATAGTAAAACGTACCATGACCCATACGATGCTTTGTTTTATAGTTCTTATCCATATCGTTTTAAAATGGGATTATAACTAATTTTGTTATTGGGCGAGCGGTTGATTTTATTAAATTTTTGTGATAAAATGATTTACAAGTTAAAAAAATTTTGAGATTCTTTCAAACAAATTTGGAAACCTTTATAAAATTATTTGCTTAACGCTTAGAATTTTTCCCAAGTATTTTGAAAAACGGCGGCAAAAGTTTTTTTAAACTTTAAGTAATTTTTCGCAAAACTTATGGAAACCACCGCGAGCCCAGATTGACCCTTTCCATATAATAGACTTCTTGCGATACCTGGTTTTATTATTAAAATATTATTATAAAATATAATTTATGAGGATATTAAATTATGAAATTTGATGAATTTAAAAATATTAATGATAAAGAATGATTAAGATTAACAGGAATAAAACAAGATATTTTTAATAAAATGTTAGATATTTTACAAGTAGCTGAAATAGAAAAATTTAAAAAAGGTGGCAAAGCTAATAAATTATCACTAGAAAATCGATTATTGATGACTTTATCGTATTGACGAGAATATCGAACTTATTTTCATCTTGGAAAAAATTTCGGAATTAGTGAAGCTAATTGTTATTGCAATATCAAGTGAATTGAAGATATTTTAATTAAACACCCTGATTTTCAGCAAGTTGCTGGTAAAAAAGCACTAATAAATGATTATTTTAATTATAAAACTATTATTATTGATGCTACCGAAACCCCAATCCAACGCCCAAAAAAAGACAAAAACAATCTTATTCTGGTAAAAAGAAAAAACACACTATTAAAACACAAGTAATTATCGAACAAGAAACCAAAAAAATTATTGCAACAAGTTTTTCGCTTGTAAAAAACATGATTATGCTTTATTTAAAGAATCAAAAATCGCAATTTTAAAAAATACCAAATTAATAGTTGATAGTGGTTATCAATGAATACAAAAAATTCACAATAATGTTCTAATACCTACAAAAAAAACTAAGAAAAAACATTTAAATAAAGAACAAAAACAACATAATAGACTAGTTTCAAAAATAAGAATTATTATTGAAAATATTTTTGCTATTCTTAAAAAATTTAAAATTATTACAGAAAAATATAGAAATCGTAGAAAACGATTTAGTTTAAGATTTAATTTAATTGCTTCAATTTATAATTTACAATTATTATAGTTATCATAAAAGATTTATTTAAAATTAACGAATTTGAATAATAAAATAATTTTTCGTTGTGGCAAAATATTAAATTTTTAAATAAAAGACATAATTAATTAAAATTATAATTTTATATTAACCCCTTTTTACAAATATTTGAAATTATTTTAATGGGCTATGCAAGAAGTCTAATCATATTAAATCGCTCCTTTCTAAATAAACATATTAAAATACTTGACTTGAATATATATATATATATATATATAATGTCAATAGATCTTGATAAAAAGTTTCAAGATTAAAGAAAGGAAATTTATACAAAATGAAAAAACTTTTAAGTTTATTAAGTGTATTAACAATTGGTGGAACTTTTGTACCAACAGCAATTGCTGCTAGTTCTTATCAAAAAGAAAAAAATATCAAAAATAATAATATTAATTTACAAATAAATAATTTAGAAACTTTAAATAGACAAAAAATAGAAAATAATCAAACATTGAAACAACAAAAAGTTGTAATTAAAACAAGCGATTCAGTTCAATCTTCTGGTGTGGTGTTAAATAATAAACTTTATTTCGGTTCGTTTGATCATAATGTTTATGAGTATGACCCAGCAACAGGTGAACAAAAAATTGTCATCAGAACAAACGGTTATATTCATTCTTCTGGTATTATTTTAAATAATAAAATGTATTTTGGATCACGTGATAATAATGTTTATGAGTATGACCCAGCAACAGGTGAACAAAAAATTGTCATCAGAACTGATGATGGTATTTATTCTTCTGGTGCTGTGTTAAATAATAAACTTTATTTCGGTTCGTTTGATCATAATGTTTATGAGTATGACCCAGCAACAGGTGAACAAAAAATTGTCATCAGAACAAACGGTTATATTCATTCTTCTGGTGTGGTGTTAAATAATAAAATTTATGTTGGTTCAGGTGATAATAATGTTTACGAGTATGACCCAGCAACAGGTGAACAAAAAATTGTCATCAGAACAAATCATTATGTTATTTCTTCTGGTGTTGTGTTAAATAATAAAATTTATTTCGGCTCGGTTGATCATAATGTTTATGAGTATGACCCAGCAACAGGTGAACAAAAAATTGTCATCAGAACAAATAAAAGAGTTGATTCTTCTGGTATTGTATTAAAAGATAAAGTTTATTTTAGTTCAGAAGATAATAATGTTTATGAGTATGACCCAGCAATAGGTGAACAAAAAATTGTCATCAGAACAAACGGTTATATTCATTCTTCTGGTGTTGTGTTAAATAATAAACTTTATTGGGGATCATGAGATAAAAAAATTTATGAATATGATTCAGCGAAAGGTGAACAAAAAATTTTCATTACAACAAATTATTATGTTAATTCTTCTGGTGTGGTGTTAAATAATAAACTTTATTTTGCTTTATATGATAACAACGTTTATGAATACTATGAAAAAATTAATTTAAATAAAACTATTAAAAATTTTAATTTAAATTTAATAAATAATGATAATGAAGCAATTTTAAATGAATTAAATTATTTAAACCCAACATTAGATATATCGCAACTAGAATTAGTTAATAAAACAAACACCTCAGTTACTATTAAAGCAAAATATGACAGTGATAAATATTCTGGTGAAAAGAAAATTTATTATATAATTAATAATGAACAAGATAAAATTATTAATTTATATGAATTAATTAAAAAAGGATTATTTTTTAAATTTCATGATGAAAATCTAAATTTAATATTTAAAGAAATAAAAATTATAAATACAGATAATTTAATTTATTCAAATGTAACAGCAACAAAAACTACTGAACCGATATACAGCAAAAATAACAAAAGTATTTGTTTTGGAACAACAACATTGTTTAATGATTTATCTGAAACAAAAATAATGAAATCACCTAGTTGTAATTATACAAAAGAAAAAATTATAAATACTAAAATTACAACAGGTTTAAGCAAAAAAAATAGTGAAGAAAAAAGAACAGAACAAAAATCTAGTTTAAACATAGAAAATAACTTAAATTTTGAGTTAGGGGCTAATGTTAAAGCTGAAGTTGGTGTATGACCATTTAAACTTTCGTCAGGTATTGATGCAAAAGCTGAATATGTAGATAATTATAATTCTTTGACAACAAGCACGTCATTAGAAACAAAAAATTTAAGTAATAAATTTAATTTTTCAAGCACTAAAATAGATGAATATAAAGAAATTTCAGAAGTAGAATCGCCAGCACAAGAAATTACAATTTATCCAAATAAAAAAATTAAAATAATTGCATCTTTAGAAGAAGTTTCGGCACAAATAACGTTGAATTTAAAACAAAATATTTATGGTGAAATTAATGCAAAAATAATAACATTAAATAATGAAGAAAAAACCATTACATTATCAATTAAAGAAATTATGCAAAAACTAAAAAAATATAATTTATTACCACAAGAAATTACAATAAATAATGATGATACTATAACTTTTAACGGGAAAGCAAATAGATCATTAAAACAAGGATTTGATGCTAATATTGAATTTCATGAAATAAAATAAAAATGAAAAAAATATTAAGTATTTTAGGAACAATCACTTTAATAGGAACAAGTACAACAAGTTTAATTGCCTGTAATACAACGAAATATAATGAAAAAAAATTACAAGAATTAAAAGAAAAAAATAATGTAAATACAAATAATTGTATTTTAGAATGAATAGCACAACAAGAAACACCATTTAATAAAATTGATAATAAATGATATTTTGTTGTATGAAGAGATAATAAAAATGCTGATTGGCGTATTATTAAGTTTAAAAATAATGAAATGACTATTAAAATTGATAATTCTAATAATCGACAATTGCAGAAAACCAATTTAGGTATGGGAAGAGATTTATATATTACAAATGATTCGGGGTTTGTTAAATATGTGACACATTGAACAGATGATAATGGTTCTTACTTTAAATCAGTTTATTGTTCAAATAATGATAGCGAACCAAATATAGATATTAAAAATAAATTAAAAAGTTATTTAGATTTATAAATCTAAATAACTTTTTATATTTCTAATGTAATTAATGATAATTTTTCATTGTTTTTATTAAATAATTGTAAATTATTAATATTAATTTATTCTTTTGTGGGCGGATAGGAAAATATTACACTATTTGATTGTTTTAGAAAATTAACAACCGCAATATTTGAATAAGATTTTTCATATTCAACACCATTTTTTCAAAGATATCAGACATCATCTTCTATTAATTGAAGATATGTATTTTTATCTTTACCACTAAATTTGGTTCCGATAGGACAATTTTTAATTAATTCTAAATTTATATCCTTTCCTTCAATAATTTTTTCATTTATTTTTTCAATAAAAATATTTATATCATAATTCCCATAACATCATATGACAGATATTTCGATTTTATTTAAATTAAATAGTTTTTCGTGTTTTAAAAAAGTTATTTTAATACTATCTTCAACTATTTTTTTAGTCGTACTCATTCAACTTGCCTTATAGTAAAGTAATGTATATCATTGTGAAAAATAGTTTAAATATTATTCTATTTTGTCATTAGAAATAATTAAATTAGTTAAGTATTTACCATATTCTCCATCAGATAATTTAATTTCGACAGTAATAAGAGAAGGAATATTATTTGTTTCTAATTCATTTGTTATTGGTAATCAATTAAAATAATTTGCTTCTAATTGATAAATTTTATTTTCTGAAATATCATTATTTATAATAGATACTTTAATTTTATTATCATTGTTTTCAATATTTCTTTGATTTTTTAAATTTCAATCTGTAATTTGTCCTGTTTTAGGTAAAATAAATGGTGTATTTGGTTTGCTATCATTATTTCAACAATAAACTGATTTAAAGCAAGAACCATTGTCATCTGTTCAATGTGTCACATATTTAACAAACTCCGAATCATTTGTAATATATAAATCTCTTCCCATACCTAAATTGGTTTTCTGCAATTGTCGATTATTAGAATTATCAATTTTAATAGTCATTTCATTATTTTTAAACTTAATAATACGCCAATCAGCATTTTTATTGCCCCTTCATACAACAAAATATCATTTATTATCAATTTGATTAAATGGTTTGTCATTTAAATAAACTTCATCTCAATAATTTATTGGTGTTGGTGGAGTGGGGCAACCAGTAAAATTAAAATATGATGAATTTAATTTAACTTTACAGTTTTCAAATTCTCAATATCCAGTTTCTACCTCTCTTGTATTAGATATTAATTCAAAATAATACGGAGAAAATAATTTAATATCATCATTATAACCTTTATTAATTGCATATTTACTATATGTATAATTTGATAACATATAAATAATTTGTTTAAATTTTTTAACAATAACATCATTAATAAGTGTTGGATTATCTAATTTTCAGTTTTCAAATAAACCATCAATTACATCTTCGGGTTTTTGTCCTTCGAATTTTTGGCGCAGTTTAGCCGCTTCATTAGTAGAATTACCTTTTTAGTCGTATTTTGCCCCTTGAAATTTTCTATCATAATTATAACGATATGTTAAATAATTTAATAAAACTTTTTCTAAACCATTTTTATTTACCAAATCTAAAATATCTTTTCCTTGAATATAATTTTTGGCAATACTTCAAGGTAAAAAAATTTCAGTAAATCAATATTGAAATATTCTTAAATTAGGTTCTGTCTCAATTGACATTGATAGTAATGGTACTAAGCTAGCATTTTCAACGATTGATGATGGATAAGAATAAACATCATTGACATTGACTCAACATTTAATATTTCCAAACAACATTGGTTTAGGGTATTTAGTATCAATCCCAGTAAATACTGTATCTTCGGACAATGATTTTTGTAATACTAAATGGATACTATTTTGATTTTTTCATTTAAAGTCAGTTATTTTAACTAAATGCGTAGATTCAATAATATCAACACCATTTGGTGAATAAGGGCGTTTATATTCTTCAATGATATAACATTCATTTTTATTGTTTTCAATAATTGGTTCGTTAATAGATACTATTTTTAAATCTAATGTTTCTAAAAATGCTTTTTCTTGTTTTGAAATATTATTAATTAAAATATCTTTTTCATCAATCATTACATAACTTGTAATATTATCTTGAATTGTTGTATTTTGTTGAATTTGTAATTTAAAATTAAAGTCTCTAATTTCATAGCCCGTTTCGCCAAAATAATTATTTTTGTTACCCAAACAAAAAAAAGAGCAATCAGCTGGTTTTCCCAACAGGTTGATTGATTTTTAATTTGTTAATTTAATTTGTTCTAAAAATTCAAATGTTTTTTTCCCAACAATAACTTTTTTTTCAATTTCTCCATCAAATTTATAAATAACTTTATTAAACAAACCATTGATATCAATACCAATCACTTGCGATAATATAATTTCTTCATCTAAAAAGAAAATGGTTTCATCATTTACTTTAATTCATAAACTATTATTAACTAATGTTTGAATAATTAAATAACTTAAAATTAAGCCGTAATTACAAATTGCAATAATTACAAATAAATAAGAAAATGTATTTGAGATACTTGATAAAGTCATTAATAAAATATAATCAATAATAATAAAAATATTAAGTGGAGTTAAAAGCAAATAGATGGTAATAAAGATAAAAATTATCATTGCTTTCCATTTATATTCTTTAATTACCTTATTATTTTCTTTTTGTTTTTGATAATAAATAAAAAATAAAGTATGAAAAGTATATAAAGCTAGCATTAAGATTAATGAAAAAACTAAAATAATATGCATTTTGATTGTTTAATTAGCCTCCCCTATTTTGTTGTCGTGTTTTAAAAATTGTCATTGATATTTTGACATCACTTGTAATAAAGCGATAAATTTTTTCAGTAGTACTAATAAAAAAACCGATTTGATAAAAATTATTAAGATTAAAAATACTTGGTAAAACAAAATTAATATCTTTTAATCAAATAATAAGATTTTGATCTTTAGTTTCAAAAACTAAGCGGTAATTTGTAACACAAATGGTTCCATTAATTATTTCCTTGCCATTATTGGTAGTAAGATTTAAATAACCGGCCAAGTATTCAATATAATATTGCTCTTTCATTTTTTGAGTTAAGTAGTATATATTTTGTTGAAGTTCTTTTGGTTTTGTTATTTCATAGCCAATAATGGGTGCTTGATAATAACAAATTTCATTTTTTGGTAATTCATATTTAATTTTAATTACGACTAAATTATCATTTAAGAATGTTTGATTGTTATCAATCATTTTTTGTAGTTCATTTTTCTTTTGTTTAAAATGTTTTATTTTTTGTTGCTGGCATAAAGCTAAAATAGCAACAATAATTATTGCAACACATAAAATAGTACTAAATAAAATAATTCCAATTAAATAATTATGATTCATGCTTTCACACCTTATAAATTAGATACGGCTTTTCTAAAACTTTTACAATAATCATAAAGCGTTTTTGTTCCGTATATAAATAAAGGCCTTGATATAGAATATTATTAATTCGAAAAATACTTAATTCAAGATTATTAATTTCACTTAATGGTCAAGTTGTAGTAATATCTTCATTTATAATTAAAATTCTTTGGTTTATAATAAAAATATGACCATTTTCAAATGGAATTTGATACATTTCTTTAATTCTTTTGTCTTGCCCATAACCAATACTAATTCCATTTGAAAATGGAGTTGTATATTTGGAATCAGTTTGATTATTTTTTAATTTATGTTGAAGGTAAACAGTAACAGCAATATTCCTAAATACTTTTTCACCTGGCTCTAATTTAAATTTAACTTTAATTTCTTGCAAAGTTAATTTTGATAAATTATTATTAATATATTCTTGATTTTCAACTTCTAATTGTTTAAAAATTTGAAAAAAAAGTTGCTGTTTTTTTTGATAAAATCATCCTAAAAAATCAATAAAAATAAATAATAAACTAATAAAAACTCCAATTATAATTCATCGTAAGATTGTCATTTTTATCAACTTCCTATTTTAAAATATTAATGCCATTATTAAAATTATTAATAAAAGTTTGGAGCATTAATTCTTCTGCTGAATTTCGTGGTTGTTCAAACCTATTATAATAATAAATATTAATTAAATCTTTTGTTTTTTGATTTAGTTTATCATAATATTTTTTATTAATTAAAAAATGGGTTCCTTGATTAAGGATAATACTTGATAGATAATTTTGTCATTGTTTTTCATTTTTATTTTTTTCTGTTCATTCAGCAAAGTAAGTATTTAAAATCCGATTATTTTTATGATAAATAAAATGAATTTCCCCCCCTTTCGCATTATTAACTAATCTTGTATATAAAATTTTATTTGGTAAAAACTGATTATTCGGTGAATTAATTGCTTGAAAAGTGATTGGAGTTAATTGTGGTAATAGAATATCATTGCAAACAATTGAATGAATTTCTTTTGACAAAGTTATTTTTTTAACAACATAGCTATGTTGTTGATTATCTAAATCATTTAATAAACGTGATAATTCTAATTGATAAAATAACGCTAATTTCATAATTCGGCGAAGTTTAATTGTTAAAATCACTTGTTCACCAACACTTAAACTATAATAATAATTAACATATATTTCATAAACTTCTTGATGATCAACTAAATTATCGTTAATATTAATTAATAATGCTTCTAACTGCCGTACAAGTGTTTTGTTTGACTGAAGATATTCATTCAAATGTTTTTGACAAAAAACATTAAAAAAATAAGGTACTTTCTCTGTTGATGTTAAATCTAAAAAAGATGTTTTAATATTTTTAAAAAAATGTTTAGAATTATAACGATTTAAATAATAATGATTTTTACTAATATCAATCGAATAAAGATTATGCTGACCAACTTTATTATTACATTCTTGTAAAATACATTTTTGTTTAATACATTTTTTTAAAACTTGTTGATAATGCTTTGTTTCTTGTTCAATATATTGTTCTTTTAATGTTAAGTCCGCTACTGCTTGTAAAATTGAAATATATTGAGCACGATTTTTAGTTGAATTTAATACCTTCGTTTTACAACAACTTGCATATTGCTCATTACTTAAACAAATACATGCTTCATTATCATCAAAAGTAAAAATTGGTCGATAATGTTTATGCAAATAATCTAATTGATCATCATCTAAATAATAACTTTTTAATAAAGCATCAAACATTGATTGCTCAGAACTTTTAAACGTATCTTCAAGCTGCTTTTCTAATCCATTTTGCATGTAAAATAATTCCCATCTGTTGTTTATACTTTATTATAATTATAAACTTATCTAGTTAATTTTGCTATAAAAAAAGCGTTTTACTAACAGTATAACGCTCAAAGGCAACATACATATTTTTTCCGCCAACATTGCAATTAGTTATTATTAAATAATTTTATAAACAATTACTTTAAAAGTAATATTTTGGACCGTTAAATTATTATACAATTATAAAGAGTACTTATTTGCAATGTTGGTTTCATTTTGTAGTTTTTTATAAAGAAAACATATAATTAAAAACATAATTAATTATTAAGATTGGACCATATTAATAACTAATTAGTCTTTATGCAACTTGTTTTAACTACATTGTTATTATATTTTATTTGCAAAAATTTTGCAAGTATTTTTTAATTTAACAAATTATTTTATAAAAAAGATTTAAAAAAAAATAATTTTTTCTTTTTTAAAGATTGCAATAAAATAAGGGTTTTTGAAAAAAATAGTTATTAATTTATCCATTCTAGAAAAAATAAATATGTTAAGATTTTAGTAAAGGAAAAAAACATGAGAATTTTATTGATTGGGGATCAAGGTAAATTGGGTAAGAAACTTATTAATTGAACTTATCAATTATAATAACCTTACCATTACTAAATTTGTGGGCAATGCCAGCGATTTTGAACAACTTAAAGCCCAAGCAATTGGGCGTGATGTTTTAGTTTCAACAGTTAGTGCTCGCAGTATTGAAGAAATAGTAAAAATTGCAAATAATATGATTACAATTGCAGCAGAAAATAACCAACAAATTGTTTGAAGTGTTGATGTTGGTTCATTATGAACATGAGACCGCGCAAGATTAATTGATATTATGATTGACCAATTACTGCGAATTTAGAAAGTTGAAAACCAGCTGTTTATGATCATTATGAAGTATTAAAATTATTACAAAATAGTTCAATTGCTTGATCATATATGTCGCCAGCATTAGAATTTGAGTATATTGAACCACTAGGATGATATCAAACGGAAATTAGTAATGAATGCTCCATACAACGAAATTAACATTAGCTTTGTTATCTACACTAGTGGGGCCAAATAATTAGCAGCGGAAATTACAAAAACACAATATTTGAACCAAAGCTTTACAATTTATGAAACATGTCATTAAAACGGAAATATAATTTTAGAAGTTTTAAATAGCAACTTATGAAATTATTGGTTTAGTTGGGGCTAGTTTAACAAGCATTTATCTTATTCCGCAGAGTATTAAAACAATTAATAAAAGAAATACAAAAGGAATTTCATTACTAATGTATTTATTACTATTATCTTTATAATTAAACTAATTAATGTTATTCGGAAAAAAGACCCGAATGAGTTTTGGATTTTATTAGAAAAATGTCATTTTAAAAAAACAAAAAAAAGACTAAATAGAATGCGAAATAATAGACTTCTTGCATAACATAATCTAATTATTTTAAAATTCCTATAAAATATTTTTAAATTAAAATAGAAATTATAGGAGATTAAAATTATGAAATTTGATAAATTTAATTTTATTAATGATAAAGAATTATTGCTATTAACCGGAGCAAAAAAGCTACTTTTAATAAAATGTTAAATATTTTACAACTAGCTGAAATAGAAAAATTTAAAAAAGGTGGCAAAACTAATAAATTATCACTAGAAAATCGGCTACTGATTACCTTATCGTATTGACGAGAATATCGTACTTATTTTCATCTTGCTAAAAGTTTTGATATTAGCGAATCTAGTTGTTATCGCAATATCAAGTTAATTGAAGATATTTTAATTAAACACTCTGATTTTCAACAACTCGCTGGTAAAAAATTACTAATAAATGATTATTTTAATGATAAAACGGTCGCATGTAAAAAAGAAGGGTTTTAAGAAAATAGATAGAAATTGAATAAAAATAATAAACCATTTACTAAAATGGTTTTTTTATTTGTAAAACCAAAATTATTAATTGATTTAGAGAAAGGACAGCATCTTAAATTCTTAAAATAGAAACTTTTTATTACAACTTTTTGATACCCTCTTTAAGTTGTTTACACATTTATTAAATATCTTAGAAATCTTTACAAAGTGTACCTGTTTTTCTCCTAATTTAAGGTGTTGTCCTTTCTCTGTTTCAGTTAATTAATTTGCTAATAAAAAAACTTAATAAAAGAAAGGAGTAAGTAATGGAAATTAATAAGCAACAGACAATATGTGATGTTGGTAATTGCTATAAAGCAATATCATTCATTACCGAAGAATTTTTATCAAATAAAGTTTTATGAACTTGTGAAAAACATAAAGATTTATTAAATCATACAAAAGATAAAAAACAAAAGCGTTTTTATAAACGCTTAGAAAATTCAAAAATTATCTTTGATTATGAAACTGGTTTTTTAAAACTTTGATTTTATAAAACAACTTAATGCATAGTGGGACGGTTATTTTAAATAACTAAGTGTTTTTATTCCACATGAGGCGGTCTAGCCCAGCGGTAATCAGTCCGGAAATAATAGACGCTTTAACAAGCGATAGTCGTGATAAGTCCAAGGTTAATATCAAACGACAATAAACCATAGAGATAGTGACTTTATAAATAAATTTGCGATAGATATTACTTCTTAGAAGTGGCAGCGGTTTTTAAAACCACAAAGCCAGCACTTGGCTCTTCAAGGCGCAAGTGAATTTATTTTAAAAACTGAACGCTTTGACCTGAAATGGTGCGGATGAAGAGAGAGAAAACTCTCTGGCGTAAAAAACAAAAAACAACTGTGGATTATTAAACATTCAAACAATTAACATACCGCTACCTCTCACCTCCAGTGAAGCGGGCGGCGTAGTAAATAAATAGATAAATACTTATTTAACAAACTCTCGCTTTGGCACTTTCACTTGGGAGTAAGCGCCAGCGAGTTAAAAAAGGAGAATTAAAAATGATATGTAATAAAGCATTAAAAATTACAAATAAAGATATTATTTATGCACAAACTAATCGTGGTTATTCAGATAATTTGGAATTAAATTTATATCTTAAATTTGGCAATGAAGAACGATATGTAGGTACTTTTCAACCGGTAGACTTTGATTTAAATTACAATTGATATGAAATTGATGAAATTAAAGGTTTAATTAGTGATTATTTAGAAGATGAAGAAGCAGATTACTAGGTGATAAATTATGAATAAAAGATATTTATTAGTAATGAAAGATAAATATAGCCTAAATACTATATATTTTTATACATTTGATGAAGCGAGAATTTATTCTGAAAATTTAAATTATTTTAAAACAACAATTATTGATTTAGAAGATAAAAAAATTAAATGACAAGGATGTGAATAATATGTGAAAAGATGAAGAAGGTAAAGTTTATACAGAAGAAGATTTATTTAATATGGCATTAGAAGAATGTCATTCAGAAGATAGTGCATATGAATATATTGATAATTTAATTGAAGAAATGGAATTAGAGGAAATTTAATTATGGTATATTTAAAATTAAATAATGAAGTTAAAAATATTACTTACCCGTTTTATTTAAAAGGAAATGATTTTAAAGAATTAAGTTTAAAAGCATTAACAATTAAAAAATGAATTGATGAAAATGGGCAAGAATTAGCAGAATTTATATATCGACAACAAGCTTGATTAATAAATGGAGAATATAAATCACAATCATTAAAAGATTTAAAATTAGTAGTTTCAAAAATTGATTATATTTTTAGAGAACCATTAGAATTAATAAAAAATTTTAAAGATGAATTAAATTTTATTAGAAAAGATATTTTGAATTTAGAAAATAATATTAAGAGTAATCATGATTCTTTAAAAAATAGTGTAATTAATATTCAATTTCAAAAACAAAATGAAATTATTGAAACTCATAAAAAAGAACAATTTTTAGAAATTAAAAGTGTATCAAAACAAGAACAAGAATTAAAAATTATTACTAGTAATTTTCGTAAAGATAAACTATTAATTAAAGATATTGAAGTTACAGGTATTAATGATGATTTTTTACAAAAAGCTGATAAATTAGAACTTATTAATTTAATTAAAAATTATTTAATTGTTGATGAACAAATTATTAAAAATAAAATTAAAGAACAATGAGATAGTAATAAAGACATTAATTTAATTGGTATTAAAGGTATTAATTTTAAAATAAATAAAGGAGAAAAATAATATGGCAAATATAGTTGATTTTTTAAGAACAGATAAAGCAACAGAATGAATTAAAAGTAAATTTTCAAATGAAAATGAAATTGCAAGATTTAAAAGTAATATAGTTGCAATATCAAATAGTAATGAATTATTACAAAAGGCAGATCCAAAAACTATAATGACTGCTTGTTATCAAGGAGTATTATTAAACTTACCAATGGAAAGACAATTTGGTTATGCTTATGTTGTTCCATATAACACTAAAATAACAAGAATTATTAATGGTCGTGAAATACAAGAATGAATTAATCAGGCTCAATTTCAAATGGGTTATAAAGGTTATATTCAATTAGCACAAAGAAGCGGTCAATATTTAGATATGTCAGTATCAGATGTTAGAACTGGTGAATTAGTAAATTATGATCGTTTAAAGGGAACTAGTTTTAATTGAATTCAAGATGAAGATGAACGAGAAAAATTAACAATTATGGGTTATGTAGCATATTTTAAAATGGTTAATGGTTTTGAAAAAACCTTATATATGACCAAAGAACAAATGGAAAATCATTTTATGAAATATTCTAAAACTTATGCTAAAAATAAATCATTTTATATTGCTAGTTTTGATGAAATGGCACTTAAAACAGTATTAACTAGTTTATTGCGAAAATGAGGTATTATGTCAGTCGAATTACAACAAGCTTATAAATCAGACCAAGCAGTTATTACAACTAATTATGAAAAGATTTATATTGATAATGATAGTAATATAAGCATAAATAAGAGTCAAATTAGCAACGAAAATATATCAAATAATAATTTACATGAATCAAGTGAAGAATTAACAGATAATAATGTAGTAAAAGAAGAAGATATATCAAATGTAGTACCAACAGTTAACAATGATGAGGAATGAGCAACTTGATAAAAATAGGCATTGACCCATCAGGAACTGGTACTACGGCTGTTGCTATTTTTGAAGATAATAAATTAATTGATAAATCTGAATATACAAATCGTGATTGAATTGCACAAACCGATATTATTTTAGATAAGTTAAAACAAGATGCAATTATTAATATAGAAGATTGTTTATATACATCTGCTAGTGCGAGTAAAGATAGAGATGATTTATTAAAACTTATAGGGGCAATTAAATATAAAACTGTAGTATACCACATACATTTTGGAGATTGCAATAAAACAAGAAAAAATAATAAAATATATAATTTAAAATATAAAAACATCATCAAAAATAATACATATATAAATAAAAATTCTAAAATTGACACACTAAAAAATATTTTAAATAAAACTTTATAAATTTAAAATTATTTAGTTAAATTAGTTAAAAATTGAAATGGTGTCTGAAAATTCAAATATTTATGCACTCTTTCAAAATTATAAAAGTAATAATAATCATTTAGTTTATTTTGTAAACCAACTGCATCCAATATTTTTTCTTCAAATACAAATAATTTACTATAATTTTGATGAAATCTTTCAATTTTACCGTTTGACTGCGGAGAACGAACGGGTGTTGTTTGATGTAAAATATTTTTATCTGTTAAAAATTGAGTAAAAGTAGTTTCTTTAATAGTACTTTTTTGATTATTCCGATGACTATTAATAAATTCAGAACCGTTATCAGTTCTAATTCGTGTTATTTTAATACCAAATATTTTTTTAAAATCACTGATCGCTCTTTTAACAGCATCAATAGCGTTTTCAGTGCTTAATTTATCATAAATATATCCTAATCCTGACCGTGACATTTCATCAATAAAATCATAGACATAATACTTTTTATCAACTGGAAATTTACTTGGCATAAAATATTTCGCATCCATTTGTAATAATCCTAATTCTTTAACTTCATATCGTGGGTGTTGTCTTTTAATTTCTTTAATTTTATTTTTTATTTTTAATCATCGTTTATCTTTTTTAAGTCAGCCAAAAAATGTTTTTAAATTTTTTGGTGCTTTACTTTTTAATTCTTCGCCATGAATTCCTTTTTTTAAATTATAAAACAAAGATAAAACACCACCAGCGTGTTTATTACAATATTCAAAATATAAATCACAGATATTTTCACGAACATCATTACTATATTGATAATTAATATTATTAGGAACTGTTGATTTTAATAATAAATCTTCAAAATTATTATTTGTATATGCAAGTAAAATTTTCTTTGCACAATAATAAAAAGTTGAAAATTTATTTTTAAAATATTTTTTAATCAAATCTTTTAATAACAAATTAGTTTCAAGAAAAAACTCCTTGCATAAATTAATATATGCAAATATTTTTGTTTTTATTCTTTTATAATATTTATTTTTATAATTTTTACTTAAAAAATCTTGCAATTTTGCTTGTAAATCGCTTAAATTAAAGTTATTAATAATATATTTCATTAATTTACACCTACCTTAAAAATATAGTATAATTTTATCATTAAAGATAAATTAAAAAAGAAAGAGAACAGATATGAAAAAGTTATTAAGTATTTTAGGAACAATCGGATTAACAGCAACAAGTACAACATCATTAATTAGTTGTGAAAAACCAAAATCAGATAATAATAATCAAAATGGGGGGAATAAACCAGAGCCTACACCAGAACCAGAAAAACCACAAGAACCACCAATTGAAAGTAATTGAAAATTAATTGATGATGTTTGAGAAGAAGTAAAACAATCATCAAATGGAAAATGATATATAGGAATTTATTTTACATATGGAGAAACAGATAATGATAAATATTTTGTAATTGAGAAATTTAATAATATTAAAGAAATTAAGACAAATTATTGACGTAAAGTTTATCGTTGAGACGGTGAAAGTATCCCATCAACCCCAAATATTGATAAAAATACTGGTAAAATTACAGATTGAAAAGGTTAAAAAGGAACTTAAAAAAATAGTTCCTTTTTATATTAATCGTACAAATTTCATAAAGATAATTAATAAGAATAAATTAGTTATTGTGCTATACAATGCGGGACTAAATTTTCATACTTCAAATGTTTGGTTAAAAAAACTATATATTGTTTGAAATATTTTACCAACTCCACTTGCTAATTCGTTTACTTGTTTTATACCAGGAATATTATTAACGATTCAAATTGCCGCATTTCTAATATGACAAGCTAAATTATATCAACTACAACTTTCATATTGTGCTTGTCATCATTGACTATCGGGGAATAATCCACCGTTATTAATTTCTTGTCAATTATAAATTCCAAAATTAAAACTATAATATTTATAAAAATCATTTTCTTTTTGTGCTTGTAATTCAAAGACATTATAACCAATTTTTTGTTCTTCCATTTTCTTATATTTTAAACCGTATTTGTCTTTTAAAGTTCCTTCAAAAACATAACCCTCATTTTGATTAATATTATAATCATTTGCAACTGAAAAATCATAGTTAAATACATCTCCATAATTTGTGTTATAAAAGCGATTTTTATAAGCAGAATACATCTTAAAATCTAATGATTTATATTTATCAGAAAAATAAAAATAACGCGGATAAATTTTAAAACCATTATTTGCTAATAAACCATATTTTTTATTATATCCTTGTGTATAAGTATTATTATCTAAATCAAACATTGTTCGTAAATAATCCTTATAAAAATTTTTAGATACAACAAACATACTATTTAGTAATTCTTTAAATTTATTATAAGAAACTAAAAACTTTTTCTTTTGTTCTTCAAATTCTTTTTTCTCTGCTTCGGATTTTAAAATTTTTTTATTATTTTCAAATTTATAAATATAGTTATTATAGTCATCAAAATATTTTATTGATTTTCCATTTTCATCTAAAATAACATCTTTAAAATTTTCTAATTTTAAACCAAAAAAGTTAATTAAAACAGTATCATATTGTAAATTATCAATATAACCACTTTCAATAAAATTACTACGATTTTGAAACACAGGTACCAAAGCATACGCAAAAAAAGATTTTAAAAAGTTATTAATATCTATTTTTCCAGTCATTTTTTGATAATAAATAGTATTATAAATATTTCATTGTCCAATAGAATAAATATTTCCTTCAAAATTAAATATATTTTCTTTATCTTGCATAAAAGTAAACAAAAAACCTAATTTTTCATCTTTATGAGTAGATTCAGATACATCAAAACTGCGTGCCTTAGTATGTGTTAATTCTAAACTGCCAGCAATAATGTTATTATTTTTATCAATTGTTAAAATCATCCGATAAATTGATTTTTTAATAAAATATCAACTACCCATTTTTTGACTTTCATCAATAATTTCAAAATCAAATATTATTCTTTGTGTTCCAACAATAGAACTCTCATAATTGGGATTACCGCCTTGTTGAACTCGAATATTTTCTTGAATAATAACATCTAAATAATTATTTAAAAAATCTTTAACTTTATTTTGATTTTCAACATTTCAATCTGTAATTTTACCAGTATTTTTATCAATATTTGGGGTTGATGGGATACTTTCACCGTCTCAACGATAAACTTTACGTCAATAATTTGTCTTAATTTCTTTAATATTATTAAATTTCTCAATTACAAAATATTTATCATTATCTGTTTCTCCATATGTAAAATAAATTCCTATATATCATTTTCCATTTGATGATTGTTTTACTTCTTCTCAAACATCATCAATTAATTTTCAATTATTTTCATTTAAATTAACTGATTGTAAATCATTTATATTTGTTTTTAATTTATTTAACATTGCTGTTAAATTATATTTATTTGTAAAAGTATAAATAAAATTAGCTAATTCTCTTAAAAATTGTTTTCTATCAACATCATAAAATTTGTTAATGTTATACTGTTTAACATAATTATCTCAATTTTTATATAATTCCATAAATTTATCACTAGGTTTATCATAAGAAACACCAGTCGAATAACTATCCTTTAAAAAATCTAAGTATCATTTATCGTTATAAGTTAATGATTTTGATGTTTTTAAAGTAGGATTAATAAAATAATTTGTATCACTTCAATTTTCAAAAAAAGTGCTGCGTAAAAACATTGTATTAATAAAATCAGTTTCATTAATGCCCGTTTCTATACTTCGCTTTGTTCTTACTTTTTCTTCTGTTTGTGATTGTTGATGTTGTTGTAATGTCATTGCCCCTAACGAGAAAAAAGAAATCAATAAAATTGGTACAAACGAAAATAATACTAAAAACTTACGCATTATTTTTTACCAACTTATTTTTACGTTTTTCTTTTATTAATTTGATAATTTTATTAAATAAATAACCATAAAAATAATGAATTATTAAAATATCTCATAATATAATAAATCATAAACCATAAAATATATAACCATTTATACCACTATATTTTTCTTTTAATTCGCAAATCGTTGAAACTGTATCTAAAATACACACAAATGCTAATAAACAACTAATAATAAAATATAAAATTAAATCAACCCAAGAAATAAATAAACCATTTTGTTTCTTTTCTTTTTTATTTTCTACATTACTTTTCATAAATTTAACTCCTAACTATATAATGTTTTTGAAATAATAAAACCAATAATATATAAACTTGATATTGTTAACATTAACGGATGACTAAATAAAATCGCCATTTTACCAAAAATAGATAACAACCAAGTATCAGAATTATATAAATCCATAATAATATTTTTTGCTGATGTCAACTGATTAATAATAACTGTAATAAATCCAGTACCAAAAATAGCGATTGCCGCTACCAATAAAACTAACTTAATCATATAAAATCAACTCCTTACTTATTTTTTTATTCTTTTAGTGCTATGAATTCTTTTAAATCCTTGTTCTCTTGTTTTTGCTTGTCTTGCTAAACTTGATAACTGTTGTTTATTGCGACTAAATTTAAATTGTTTTCGTTCTCTAATATGTTTTTGTAAACCTTTTCCAGTACTAGAAACACCCCGAACAGTAGCACCGTATAGTTTAGAACTATTAATAACACCGCTTTTAACCGTTGAACCTAAATCGTTATAATTAGTTGATGTTCCGTGAATAGCATAAATTGATAACTTAATAATCATAAAAAAGATTAAAAAATAAGCAATCGTTATATTTGTCATTGGCAATTTAGTATTTCAAATCACATCAAAAACAAATAAAAAAGTATCAAAAATAAAACTAAAAATCTTATTTCAATTATCGTTATTAACGCTTTCACTTAATAAATTACTCATTTTTTATTTTTCCTTTCCCTTTTTTTGCTTTTAAATTTTCTTTCAAAATATCAATATCAAACAATTCTAAGCGTTGTTTATTGTTTAATTTTGATATATCTTTTCAAAAGTATTCTTTTTTATTAATAACTTCATCATTTTTTAAATCACGAACAAAACTTAATCAATGACTATCATATTTATTGGCAAATTCAAGCGGAATAATTATCTTAAAAAACCGAATTCCTAAACCAACATCTGATTTATGTTTTGCTCTTTTACCTTCTGCTGTTCGTTCTACTGATTTTGTTTTTCAAATTTCATAATCCGTAATATCTTGGAAAATACCAATTCGCATAACAAAACTACGATTAAAAATATTACCTAATTTAGATTTAACGGGTTTTTTCAATGAAATCGGAATAATAATACCGCTTGCTAAATGACGAATATTATTTCACATCATACCCTCACGCTGTACGGTAAAAATCGCTCTATTTTTAAAATGTCTTGCTAAAACAATCCACACACTTTTACCACCATGAACTTTTTTAACTTCGTGAGGACTAGTTCCATCAATATATAAAAAACTTTCATCAAACAAAATTAAACTATCATCAGGGGGAACTAATTTAGTTCTATCAGTAAAATCTAAGTTATTAAAAGTTAAAAGTTTTATTGCATCATCTTCGATTGGATAATTACTATAAATTTTCTTTGTTAAAAGTTTCATAACTTGTGATAAAAAAGTTAAAAGTAATGTTTTACCAGTTCCTAATTTACCAATAATTACCGATAACGGATTATCTCAAATAAAGTAAACTAAACGAAAAACATTTAACTGATAAAAAACATTTTTTCAAATTCACCAAATAAAATAAACAGATTGTAAAGCAAATAATAGTCAAAATACTAAACCAGTATAATTTAATTAAATTATTCAAAGTAATAAATCAATTAAACTAAACAAAACCATTGAACCACTAATATAACAAAAGTTTATTAGAAAAAATGCAAACTTTTTCATTAATTAAAATACCCAACTATTTTAAAAATCATTCACAATAAGAACCAAATTAAAAACAAAATAACAATTCAAACACCAACCATTAAAGTTAAATATTCATTTTGTGTCAAAGTCCAAGTTGTAATCGATTCAACATTCGTTTTATCTATAAATAAAAATATATGAATAAAAAACTCTTTTAATTTTTCTCAATCATTTTGCATATTTAAAAACTCCACATTTTCTGAATAAGTTTAAAAAAAATTCCAAAAAATAAAATGATAAATAATACAAACGATATAACATATAAAAATTCAGGTGCGTTTGAACCAATAATATAACTAACAAATTGAACTCAATAATTATATAAACTCATTATAAAAACCTCTATAAAAAATATTTACCATATTCATTGATATTCGATTTCATAATTAAAATCTTTTATATTAATTTGAATAGGTTTTTTATAACATTGTTCATCATAAATTGATAAAACGCAATCTGACTCTTTTTTAAAACTTTTATAACATTTTTTACATAAAAATTTAATTTTATTTTTGCAAGAAAAAGATATATAAGAAACCTTAGATTTTATAAAATTATTAGAACAACCAACTACTTTTAAATAATTTTTAATTGGATGATGAAAAATATAACCATTATCACACAATTTATAACCTTTATTTTTTTCGTATTGTATTCTATTTTCTCTTTCTACTTCTTCTATTAATTTAATTTCCATTTTACAATTCCTCCAAATCACTAATTAATTGTTCTACTTTTTCATCATTTCAATTTATTAAATTATTATTGTTATTTGTTTTTACTTTTTTAGGTTCATTTTGAAATAATGCTTTATGCATACGCGTAAAATAGTTTTGTTTATATTGATTATACAAATCAATTATTTCTGTTCCAGTTAAACATTTTCAATCGTGTTGTTTTAAATTTTCATCATATTTTACAATACGATAATAATTATCATAAATTAAACCGATTGCTACTTGTTCAGAGTGTTTTTGACTAGGATAAATAAATTTATTACTCAATCAAAAACCAATATGGCGATTATGATTAGGTAAATTTATAAAACTTGCTTTATCTGTTTCAAAAGGAACAAGTTCCTTAGAAATAAAATAATTTGCTATATTCTGATTTTTCTTAACAAAATTACTCAATTTTATCAAATCCTCCTCTTAGCATTTTACCTTCTCCTAATTCTCCAATTATATTTTCTAACGGTAACAATTGTTTCTTTAACACCATAACTTTATATTCCTTAATTTCTGATATATGCTCCATAATTACAAAAAATAAAATAATAAATATAAAAATTAAAAATAAAAAAGCAATTAAAATACCAATTATTATTTCTCTATTTGAAAACAAAATAAAACCTACAATAATTGTAATAAAATTAATTAAGAATAAAAAATAACAAAAACCAAAACCAAAATTCTTAATAGTAAAATCTCTCTTTAATTTTTTATATTCTTTAGTTGTTTCAAATTTTATATCCATAATATAATCTCCTAACTAAATATCTGTTTAATAAACAATGTTATATTTAATGTTTATATATTGCTTGTTTATTGATAAAAACATTGATTATTAACAATGTTATACATAATGCTAATATATTGCTTATTTAATTTTTAATAAACAATGTTATTAACAATGTTAAAAATATAAAATAATAAAAATTGGCACACTGAAAAATACTATTAAGTTTTAAAGTAATAGTTATATAAAATAAATTAATAAAAATAAATAAACTAGTGTGCCTTAGTTTTGTTTATAGTATTATATTCTATTAAAATCCTTTAACCATATGACGGAAAAAGTTTAATATCTTAATAATAATAAATAATCCAAATGGAATTAAAATAATTCACGCATCACCCAAAAAGGTCATTAATTGCGGTAAAATACCATATACGGCATCTTTTACTTTACCCATTGCATTACCTAAACCAGTTCAAATGGAATTCATTCCATCACCAAAACCGATTTTTGTAACTGTTTCAGTTAATAAATTCATTATTTTCTATCCTCCTTTTTTTCAAGTTCTTTTTTTTCTTTTTTCTTACCTTGAATTTGTCGAATTTTTTGATAAATTGATAAACCAATTCACGCAAAAATACCTAACAAAATCAAAATACTAAATATTCATGTTAATCATACTGGCACGATATAACTCCTTTCATAAATTAAAAAATTGAAATTTGCAAACTCGCTCCGCTCGTTGTCGCTTTGCGCCACTTAAAAACATTATTGAATAAATTATCAGCTAATAAATTACGCGGAATAATTTATTCTTTTACTTTTTAATTTCAATATCTTTTGCAATCTTATTGACAATATTAATAACAATATCTTTACCATACTTTTTCACTAACGACCGCAAAATAAAATATTGCTTTGTTTGCATAATTTCAACTCCTTATTTAAAATATTAATAAAATTTATTTTATAAAAATGTAAATACCACAAAAGTACAAAATGTGTGTGGTTTCTACAAATTAAATATAAAACAGAAAAATTATTAAATATTAATTGAGTATCACCACGTCATACTAAATCAGTTGTTAAAAATATGGAAAATTTAAGTAAATATAATGATAGTTGTATATGAAAATATGATAAAGATACTAATTTAACTTATCAATATGGTAAGGGTTGATTTTATAATAATGAAAAAATAAGTAATCATTTACGAGATGCCATTATTATTGCTAATTATAAGGGTTAATATTATGAAACATTCATTTAATCAAAAAACAGGAAAATATTATTCTAAATTAATTCGTAATGTTAATATTTACTTAAATGAAAATGAAGAAAAAGTTTGAAATGAATTTAATGACCTTACTTATTCGCAACGAATTGAACATCTTATTAATTTTTATATAAAACACAATAGACTTCTTGCATAACCCATTAAAATAATTTCAAATATTTGTAAAAAGGGGTTAATATAAAATTATAATTTTAATTAATTATGTCTTTTATTTAAAAATTTAATATTTTGCCACAACGAAAAATTATTTTATTATTCAAATTCGTTAATTTTAAATAAATCTTTTATGATAACTATAATAATTGTAAATTATAAATTGAAGCAATTAAATTAAATCTTAAACTAAATCGTTTTCTACGATTTCTATATTTTTCTGTAATAATTTTAAATTTTTTAAGAATAGCAAAAATATTTTCAATAATAATTCTTATTTTTGAAACTAGTCTATTATGTTGTTTTTGTTCTTTATTTAAATGTTTTTTCTTAGTTTTCTTTGTGGGCATTATAACATTATTGTGAATTTTTTGTATTCCTTGATAACCACTATCAACTATTAATTTGGTATTTTTTAAAATTGCGATTTTTGATTCTTTAAATAAAGCATAATCGTGTTTTTTACCAAGTGAAAAACTTGTTGCAATAATTTTTTTGGTTTCTTGTTCGATAATTACTTGTGTTTTAATAGTGTGTTTTTTCTTTTTACCAGAATAAGATTGTTTTTGTCTTTTTTTGGGCGTTGAATTGGGGTTTCGGTAGCATCAATAATAATAGTTTTATCATTAAAATAATCATTTATTAGTGCTTTTTTACCAGCAACTTGCTGAAAATCAGGGTGTTTAATTAAAATATCTTCAATTCACTTGATATTGCGATAACAATTAGCTTCACTAATTCCGAAATTTTTTCCAAGATGAAAATAAGTTCGATATTCTCGTCAATACGATAAAGTCATCAATAATCGATTTTCTAGTGATAATTTATTAGTTTTGCCACCTTTTTTAAATTTTTCTATTTCAGCTACTTGTAAAATATCTAACATTTTATTAAAAATATCTTGTTTTATTCCTGTTAATCTTAATCATTCTTTATCATTAATATTTTTAAATTCATCAAATTTCATAATTTAATATCCTCATAAATTATATTTTATAATAATATTTTAATAATAAAACCAGGTATCGCAAGAAGTCTAATAAAGAAAAATAAAAAATAACCTTAATTGGTTATTTTTTTAAATACTATTTGTTAGTTGTCTAATAGCGTCTTTTTGTTGTTGTTTTTTGTCATTTACTTTAACTTGTTTTTTAACATTTTTAATTTGACCTGTTTTTAATGCTAATTCTGTTGCATAATCAGGTCCCCGTAAATGTTTTTCGTGGGCAATAACAGCAGTTCTTAATTCTCTAATTTCTGCTTTATATTTTTTAATTTTTTTAGCAGATAATCCTAGAATACCAAGACTACCCATTCCGCCTGCACCTGCTAATACAAGTAAAGCAATTACTATTTCATTGCTAATTTCCATTTTAATATTTCCTTTCTTATCCTTACTCAAACAGTGACCATCTATTCTTTCAAAACAAAATAATTTATAAATTAAACTATATAACCACCCAAAAATATCAACCACCCCTATATATAGTCTATTTTAAATTTAATTCTTTGTTATTTTCTTCTGTTATACCATCTAATTTGTTTCATGCTTTTGCTATTCTTGGTTGAATAACACGCGGATTAATACGGCAATCTAAACAATGTCTTAAATGGTCTTTTTTTCATTTTGATTTATCAATTCAAATAATAATTAAAGAAATTATTAAAGTAATTAAAGGTAATATTGTAAATACTAATCCCATTTTAGATATTTTTAATCGTGGGATATCAATTTTCATATCAACTTTTGGTTTGCTACTAGCAACAAATATACCTTGAATTCCGTGTGTAAATAAAGGTGTTAATAAAATAGCAATTCCATTACCTCAATATTGACCATAATTATATCAATTAATATTATCTTTAATTGCATTAATCATGCCATATTCTAATCAACAATTTAATGCTAAAAATATTAATGTATAAAAACCAACAACTCAACTACGAATTTTATATTTTCTTTCTCATTCTCTAATATCTTTATGAGTTCAATTATAAGTCGGGATAGGGTCTTTTTTAAATCAATTTCAAGGTAAGGCGCCCTTTAATCAAGTTGTTTTATCTTGTTTCATAATTATTTACCTCTAATCATTTTTTATTAAATAATTCTTTAATATCATTTTTATTATTCGAAATAATTCTTCATATTGTATGTTTTTCAATTAAATTTAATTCATTGATAGTTGTTGCACTATTTGTTTTTTTATCAGTATATCAAGAATCTAATTTTTCTTTTGCTGAAATAGTATCCATATCACGCTCATAAATAGAATGTGGTTCATCTGACATTAATTCTGTATTTAATTTGAATATTTTATTCTTTTTCTTTCAATATTTAATGTTTGTATTTCATATTTAACATTATTTTGATTTAATAAATTAATAATAGCATTTTGATAACCTTTTCTTAAACTAATAGATATTGTAAAAATAGGTAAACCTGAAAATTGAAAGGTATTTCCAACTACTACATCATAATTTTTATCAAAGTTTTTTTCACTAAAAATTAATGAACTTTTATAAATAGTTTTATTTTCTTTTAAATACCCTAATTCAACTTTATATTTATATATTCCATTAGGAGTAATTGGTAAAATATATTGAGTATCATTAGGGACAAAATCGCTAGTATTAATAACTTCTCAATCATTACCATCACTAATAGTTACATCACCACTTCCTAATAATGAATTACCATTAATAGTTTTAATATTTGTTCCACTTACTAATTTATCTTGTTTATTAACTAAAAAATTATCAATCGTATTTGCATCACAATAATATTTACTTAATAAATCTTTTGCTGTTTTTACAATATATTTACCATCAACTTTTTCAATATAATTTTTATTTAAATCACTATCTTTAATAACATCTGAAGGAATATCGTCACCTTGTTTTGCTTTTCATAATCCATTTTCTTCATAAATAGTATTATTATCAAACGGAACAATAAGTTTAATATATTCATTATAATCAATTTTAGAAAAGTCATTAATAGTGGGATAAGAAATATTTATTGAATTATCTGTTTGTAATCGTTCTTTTAATCAAAATAATAATGTTGGATAAAAAGTTTTTTTACTAATATGTTTATATTCTTCTTCTCAGGGATGAGCATAATTATCTAAACTATAATTATAAGGTCTAGATACTGTTTTACTAGATATAATATCAATAATTTCACCTGCTAATTTTAAAGCATTTTTAACATCACGAGTAATATTTTCATTTGCCTCAGGGTCATTAGTTTGTGAATAAGCAACTCCACCTTGTGAAAATGAAGCACTACCAGTTAAATCATTAACACCTTTGGGTAAATATCAATTAATAACTGCTAATAAACAAGCAGATTGAATATAACTTAATCATTTATCATATTCAATTAAACCAGTATTATCTTTTTTTACTCAGGGAAATAATTCTTTTTTATTAATCTTATCGGAAATTGTTCCACCTGATAATCTATCCATTCATAAACTAGTTTTTAAAATAGCATTATAAATTAAATTATCATTATAAGCAGATTGTTTTCTATCATTAATAGGTTGTCAAAGTTTACTTTCTTTAACATCTTCAACTGTTATAAATAACAAATTACTTAAATTATTTTCCATATAAAACACCTCTTAATTGATTACGATATTTATTTTTTAAATTACTTGGTTTATAACTATTAACTTTTATTTTTGTTTTATTAATCGCCTTAATAGATTTATTAACCTGATAAAATTTATTATTAACTGGTGTTTTATATAAATTCTTAATATTTTTAACATCACTTTTTCGCTCTCGACATCATTTTTTATTATTAATTTCACCAGCAAAATTAAAATTAAAATGTCCAATATTTAAATTATTAATAAACTTTTTAATTTGTTGTAATTTTTGAACTGTTGGTAATGTTAATTTAATATTTCCTTTGGGATATTTTTCTTTTAATGCTTGTTGTAATCTTTTTTTAATATAATATCTTAAATGACTAGGTAATCATTTTCTTAATCAATAACGCCAAAATAAAGTCCCAGCATTAGATACAGCATTACTTAATAATTTTCAAATTTCAACTGGAACACTAGGATAAACATAAGGTCCATAAAATTTCGGATGCTTTTCTGTTTTTGTATATATTAAAATAGTTAAATTACCTGTTAAAGTTAATTTATTAGTTATATTAAACATTCCATTATCAAGTCAACTACTATTTAAAGGTTGTCAATTAGTATTTAAATAATTTTCATTTTTAAATTGTTCTCTATTTTTAATATTATTATCTTTTTCTAATTGACTTAATATTTGTTGTATTTCTTTTTTATGACCTTTTTTAATTAAATCTACATAAGTAAATGGATTTAATCACTGATAAATATCTTCAACTTTACTTGTAATTTTATTATATTTATCAGTAATATAATTAATTGGTTTTAATAATTTATTTTGAACTTGATTAACTCTATTAATTAAATTTACAAATTTACTTATTAAAGGTTTATTTTCTAAATTAGTTACTAATAAAGTTAAAACTCGTAATATTAGTAAATTCATTGTTTATTAAGAATTTTTAATTACTGCATCAATCGGATTTGTTTGACCACTAGCGTTGTTTTTACCTTCAATTTGAACTTCAACAGTTTTATCATTTGTAATATTAATTGGTCAATCTTCACCTTTACTTTCAATAAAGTAATCAAAATCACTTTCGGTTAAAGAACTATCTACGGCTTTTACTGCTTTTAAAACAACAGCTTTAAATTGTGGTTTTAACTGTTCGGCTGTTGTTTGTGTTGGTTCTGCAACATGAATAGTTGGTTTATCTATTTTATTAATTTTACTAATATCTATTTTACTTGGTGTTGGTGCAGTGATTACATAATCAACTGGCACTCTAAAAGTTTTATTTAGATTGCTTTTAGCAGTATTAATTTCTTCTTGTGTAGGTGCTTTTTCTAAAATAATTTTACATGTTTTAGGATATAAAATTGTTGGAGTAGCATATTGAACTTTACCGATTCATTTAGGGTTAGCAGTATCATTATCTAAAACTTGTTGAATAGTATCCATATTAATTGGATATGCTCATACTTGTTTATTAATAATTAAACCATTTACATTATTAAAATTATAACCTTTATCACGGTTAACTTGTCCTTTTGTATATGTTTTTTCTAAATGAAAGCTTTTTGATACAGGAATACCCATTGCTGTATTTTCATATAATTCACCATTAACCATTGCTTTTAATTGGGCTTGTGAACCAATTACTTTTAAATAAGCAGGTGTTAATCCTAAATACGCCCTACGACCTAAAACCATAAACATTTTATCTGTTGGCAAACCAAAATATAAATTACTAATTTGATTTGTTAATTCAATCAAAGTTTCATTTAATGTAAAGAATGCTTTATTTGCATCATCAGCATTATCTGCTGTATAACTACGAAATGGAATTACTTCATACTGACCATCTGCTAAACAATAATCATAAATAGCCTGAATTAATTCACATTCTAAATTAACAAATTTATTTTGTACAACACTAGAAATAGCATCAGCAATAACACCATTTTTAATATTTTGTTCTATTAATGCTAAATCAAAAGCCTCATTCATTAATTTTAAATTAAATCTTTTATCAATAGGAACTGGAATTCTTGTTAATCCCATTGTTTGAGTTGTCCCACCATTTGGTAATGAATAATCATTTTGTCATATCACACGATGAGTTAAATTATATAATGCTTGTCCAGCATTAGGTAATCAAGCAACTTGTTCTGCTGTTGCTGTCGCATATTGCATAATACTTGCATATTCATTATATAATGGTCCACGCAATAATGCATTAACCATATCAACATAAGCTTTTTGACCTGTTGTATTACCTTCTAATGTAAAAGGTACTTGTGGCAAATTAATTGTTGCCATAATTTCACTTCCCTTATTATCTAAGGTTTTTAAGTGTATAATCGGTTAATTTTTTAATTTCTTCCGGAGTATATGCTCCTTTTTCTTTAATAGTTTCAATTTCATCATTTTTATTTTCAACCGAATTTTCAATCATATCTTTAATAAAATTAGTTGGTGAAATTGATGATTGTTCTTCAACAAACAAATCAGGTTTTAATTCTTTTAAAGTTTGCATTTTTTCAGTTAAAGAATTACCACTAACTTTATCTAAATTAGTTTTAATATCTTCAATTTTAGTAGATGGAACATCTTTAAATGCTTTTAATTCATCTAATTCATTAGATAATTTAATAAAGTCTTCTTTTGATATAACATCTTCGCGTTTTTGCACACTTTCTCTAATTTGCTTTGCTTCATTATTAAACTGATTTAAGATATTTTCAGCAATCTCTTCACTTAAACCTTGTTCTATTAATTGTTCTTTTGTAAGTGCCATTTTATAAACCTCTCTTTTTTTATCCTTGTCCGATTAACAAGTCAGCATAACTCTTTTTTACGGAAAAAGATTAAACCTATAACTTAATTATATACTAATATTTTATAATTACAATACTTTTTATAAACTAACACTAAACAATTACACACAATAAACAAGCAAAACAACATATAATATTATTATATTTCATTTCTAATTTAGCCCTTAAAACGCGTCATAAGAGTTATTTTAAAAGATAAAAGTTTTAAATAATTTCTAATTTTTCTTGTATATATATATATATATATATATAATGATGGTAAATCTTGATAAAAAGTTTCAAGATTAAGAAAAGGAGAAAAAAAGTATGAAAAAATTACTTAGTTTATTAAGTGTATTAACTATTAGTGGAAGTGCTATACCAACAACAATTGCCGCTAGTAGTTATAAAAAACAAGAAAAATTAAACATTGATATTAATTCAAAAACAAATAATTCAGAAAATTTAAATAGAGGTAAAAGACAAAATAATAACATAACCCCCGAGGTTAAAGTTTCTTATGAAATTAATGATTATTTTTCTGATTTATATAATGCTATTAATTTTCTTCAAGATAATGCTAATATCAGATTAATTTCTCCACAAGAAACAGGCGGATATAGTTCTCCTCGTATTTTTTATGTAAACGAAAATTCTAATAATCAATACTTTATTATGCCAATTAACATAGAAAATGATAGAGAAATACGTTTAATTTTTAGAAGTAATGATTTTTATTTGCAAGGATTTATTAGTGGGCGAACATGTAATAATGAATTTTTAAATGTTTATTATTATTTTAATGATTCAACAATAACAAATGTTTCAGAAGCTACAAGATCAGAAATAATACCATTTGGATCAAATTATACCGGTTCTAATGGACTTAGAGCTGATGAAAGAACGCCAATTAGATGAACAGGTATAGTAGATGCTTTTCATCAACTAGCAAATTATGGAGAAAATCCTTCTTTTGTTGATAGTAACATACTTCGATCATCTTTTCTTCGTGTTATTTTAGCAACATCAGAAGCATTAAGATTTAGAGAGGTAAGAAATAATATAATTTCTAATTATAATAATGATACTTCAACTAGTAATTGAGGTTGATATTTTGATAATTTTTTAAAAAATTGGGATCATATTTCAAAAGAAGCATTAAATTATTTATTTCAACTAGGAACACTAGTTGGATTTTATCAACTTAAAAATATTAATATATTTTCTAAAACATTATCAAATTATTACAAATCTTGTAATAGAAGACAGGCAAGAGAATTAAATAATAATGAATATTGTTTTTCTAATATAAAAAAAGATTTAAATTTAATAATTAATAATTATTTTTTGGGATATTTAAATAATAATGACGATAAAACAATCATTGAGTCAGTTAAAAATAAAAATAAATTAGCTGATATAGAGGGTTATACAATTAGAAATAAAACATATAATTCAGCAGAATTTTGAATTGATAATAAAAATGATTATTATGAACAGTGAAGTTGAAAAAAAGTTTATTTTGAAATTTTAGTAGATAATGAAAACCCGCTTTATGATAAAGAAGATTTTTTTCAAGTATATTATGTATCTGCTGGACATGATAAAATTAAAACTAATTTATCATTAAAAACTGCTCTAGGAATTGAAAAAATGTTTTATGAAAATCGCAAAACAGATTTTATGATTTATTTATCAAATTTATTTAAAAAAATGGAACAAAAAGATAACACTGCTTGGTTAGGATCGATTACAGATACTGATCATTCAACATTAGTAGATTTTATTTATGAGCATTATTCATATTTTCATAATAAAGTTTTAGAATTATCAATAAATAAAAATTATAATACAATTGAGATTGAAACAAATAGAGTGGGAGAATGAAATCCTAATTATATTTATTTAATTAATAAGAAATAAATATATGAAAAAAATATTAAGTTTTTTAGGAACAATCACCTTAATAGGAACAAGTACAACAAGTTTAGTTGCTTGTAATACATCACAAGAATATACAAAAGAAGAATTAGATAAATTAAAAAAAGAAAACCAAATAAATACAACAAATGAAACTATTAAAAACAATTTAGAATGAATAGCACCACAAGAAAAACCATTTAATACGGTTGATAATAAATGTTATTATGTATTATGGCGTGGTGATAAAAATGAAAAATGATATTTAAGTAATTTTAATAATAATACAAAATTAGAGGGTGGAAAAGAAAAAAAAATTTATAAATTAAATAATTCTATATTATCATTATACTTTTATATGGGTGCTAGTTTTTCAGTTTTAACAACATATATTTCTTCAGAAAATATAAAAATTCCTTGAAGTAGTAAAAATGATTATATTAAATCAGTTTATCGTTGAAATGACGAAGAAAAAAAATTACCTAAATTAATTGCCGGTAATAACGGTAATGTAAAAATTAATGGAGAATAAAAAAACAAAGTGCATTGAGCACTTTTTCTATTTATCTTGGATTTATTGTAATTTTAACAGGACTATCACTATCATTTCTAATATCTAAAACATTTTGATTATTAATATTTATTGTAATATTTTTATTATTACCTGCATAACTTAAATTAATTTGAGCCAACAATCATAACTGAGCAAACAATACTTTTGAAAATCTAATTTTTAATTTAACATCATTAGTATAATATGCTTGTAAATATGTTTCTTTAATTTTCTCATTATCATTATTAGATAATTTTGTTGTTTGAAGTAAAAAATTAATTGCCCCACTTTTTTCTGTATAATAAATGCTTTTATAATTTCCACTAGATAAACCATTAGTATGGGCAGTAGCGAATTTTTGAATAACATTCGCTTTTATATTATCGGTATATAAAGTTATTGTATTATCAAAATTAATATTATCAGTTTGTGATAATCCTTCCCTTTTTAAAGTTATATTAGACAATAAACCACTATTAAAATCGCAACCATAACGACCACCCAATAGATTAATATCTCTATCAGGAATAAAATTTTCTATTTCAGGTGGTCCACATTCAACTTGTAAATTACTTAGATTACTTATTTCAATAGTTTTATAAACACTAATAAATTTATCTATACTTTGAATTGTTGGGTCAATTTGTTTTAAATCAATTTCAGTTTCATAATAACCCTCATTAAATTCATCAGAAAATAAATTAACAGGAATTCCATAATTTTGTGCTTTCTTGCATTGCGCAGGTGCAGTAATTTTAGTTTTTAATGGTTTGATTGTATTAGCGTCTCAGATATCTTTTGTATAAGATTTATAGTTGTATGGTACTGGTGGTAAAACATATTGTGGGTAATTAAATGTTGGTATTTCATAATCATGTGGTAATAAGAAACTAGTTTTATAATTAGTTGTCACATCGCGTAAATAATTATTTAATACACTTTTTGTTTTACCACGAAAACTCCATACTGACAATCGTAAATAATCTTCTTCATTATTAGTATATGGGTTATCAGCATAAAAGATAATTTCAAAATTACCTTTATATAATGCTTGGATTGAAAACATATCAATTATATAACTACAATTTGTGCCATCTGGTGTTTGTAAGAATTCACAATTATTATCTTTTTCACTATTACCAACTGGGACTTGGGCATCTACTGCTTTGGTTTGTTCATTAATTAAATATATGCGATTAGTTTTAGGATTTAATTGTTTTAAATTATATGTTGAATAAACTGTTCTTGTATCTAATGTACCATCAGGATGTAAAACATCACCTAATACTTTATCAGTTAATAAAGTTGTAAACCCTAAACTAGTAGCATTTGCTCCAAAGATAGCACCAACTTTATCATTCCCTTGTTCTCTAAATATTTCAAATGGTAGATAACCTTTACCTTTTGAGTTGTCAGATCAAAAAGCATCATTATAAAAACTATAAACATTAGCACTCATAAAGCCATTAAGTCATTGAAAATTAGGTCAAGTTTTTTCATCTTGATTAATAACTCAACCTCAGGGAATACCAAATGAAATAAAGTTTAAGAATTTACCAACCCCGCCCGGAATAGTAAATGGATTAAAAACCAACCTTTGCGTATAGTTTAAAGGTAATACGGTAATTTGGCGATTAATAAAATTATTCATATTTAAAATATCTCAAACATTACAGGAACCCATTTTATTATATTCAATTTGAACTTGCCCTAATGTATTACCAAATTCATCTTTTCTTCTAAAATATGATGATGCTTGGGTACTAATGATATTATTAACATCTTCATTTTTTATTTTTACTTTTTCAGGTGGAGTAATCATTCAATCTTTAGACCAGTAAAATTTAGAATCTTTATCTTCTTTATAAACATATCTACCAACAGTAGAATTGGATAATGATGTAGTAGTGGGGTCGGTTATAACAATACCTTCACTATTTTTCTGTTTTCAAAAGTCATATCTACTTTCCATATCTTTTTTTCAATCTTCATAACCTGTTATCATAGTTGGTTGTACCCCTTGAATGTTATATCAACTTACTTCGGGTGATGCATAAGTATTTATTTTATCAGGTGGCGCAGGAAACATGTTATACATTAATAAGTCTCTTGAATTCATTACTTTTTTATTAAATTGACCTTTAATAATTGGTCGCCCAATTACCGGCATATCAAAAAAGATTGGATTACCATAAAATTTAACTGCCATCGCTCTAACACCTGGGTCTTTTAATAAAATCTCATCTAATTCAACAATACCTTTATTTAGTTTTTCATCATAAGTTATTTTAGGAAAACAATAACCTTCACCAGGTGCGCTTGTTTGTATAAATTGTCGTACTGATAAACCACTATTACTAATTTTGTCATTAATACTTGAAAATGTAATTTCTTGTCATAAAAAACTACCATCATAAGGTGAATAATAATTAATAACATTTGATGGGTATAATCATTGTCTATCTTGGGGAGCAGAATTAATATTACCACCACCAATATTTAATCCACGGTCATTAAATACAGTATAAAAATTATAATAATCATTAATATTTAATTTATTTACATCTTCATCTAAAATTAATAAAGTATATTGTCTTTCAGTTGATTGCTGTGTAAATACTTGTTCAAATTTAGCATCACCGAATTGGATTGAACTTCTATCATCAATCATATAAGCATCTCAATATTTACCAACTTTAACTTCTTTTGTATAAAAGTTATCGGCTTTATTATCATTATTAATAAAATAACTTAATTTATATTGCTTTAAGTATTCTAACATTTTATTAATATCATAAATGTTTTCACCATCAATTAATTTTCAATAAACATTGCTATTTTCATCTTTTAATTTTATCCCAAAAGGCGTTTCATTATTTGCTCATATTGTTGAGTTAATTGGTTGATTTTTAAAATCATCAATCGTTAATATTTTAATTTCTTCACCTTTATATTTTTGGACTATTTTTAAACTACCTTGTCATTGTGCAATAGTACTTTCCATATTATCAAATATTCGTGAATAACTACCATAATCACTTGGTTTAGCATTATTAGGTTTTCAACCTGTTTCAGTATCAGGAATATATGAACTATAAACATTAAAAGGAAAAACCATTCAATGTCTATTATTTCGTATGTTTTCTCTGATATCTATTAAAGTATAATGGGCTTGTCTTCTTAATTATTCCATAACACCCGGGTTAATTCTACTCATTTTTTAATTCTCCTTAATTTCTGTTCTACCTTGTAAAGCATTTTGATTATTACCAGTTTCATCATATTCTAGTAATTTGTTATTATGTTCTATTTCTTTGGCTTGCATTTTATCTTGTCATTTTTCTACTTTTTCAAAATATTTTGTTGCTTCTAATTCATCAATATTATCATATTCAGTAATTGCTCGTATTGGTTCCATTGTACCATTATCTAATCTAGCAGTAATTAATTCATTTTGTCGCATTTGGTCTACTAAACTAGCACTAACAAAATCAAAACCATAAGGGCGTTCACTAGTGCCATCTCATAAACCATAATATTTTAAAACAGTATCAAACATTTTAGTATAATACTGTTTACGATATGCTTGTAAATATGCTTGTTTTTCTAAGTCTTTTGTTTTAGTTAATAATGACTGTGTTTTATTTTGGTCATTATCTGATTTATCACCAAATGGACTAGAAAAATGACATGCTAAGTATACTTGCTCAATAATTGATTTTTGGTCTTCTGTATATGTTTCTAAGGTTGGTGTTCCTTGTACTACTTGTAAAGATTGAGATGATGTCCCATCTGCCGCCGTTTGACCTGATTGAATAAAAATATCATCAAAAATATCTTGATATACTTTTTTATTACCTTTATTGTAAGCAGCAAGTAAACTATCATCTAATTGACCATATCAATGCGTACGATTTGCTCATCGTTCTTTTGATTTAATATTAAAACTATCTTCTAAATCAAATTGTAATTTATAACAATTTGCCATAGTAGGTCATGGATTTAAAGTAGTTGATGTTGATAAAAACAATGGACTAGGTTCATTAATCATTTCTCAGAAAGGTACTATACCTAATTTGTTTTTAAATTCTTGTACTAAAACAGGTTTAACATCATCTTTAATTTGTGTTTTACTTTGACCAACAATTACTTCATTATTTTTAGGTCAACCTTTAATAACTATTTTATCTTTGGTACAAATTAAATTTAAAATAAAACCACTATCTGATTGATGATAATTTAATCAAATATCAGCACCTTGTTCAATTTCGTTTATTTTACTTACACGAGATGTAAAGTTAAATGGATTAATTCATAAATCAATATTGCCATCACTAGTTTCTAATAAACCAAAGATAGTTTTACCGATTAAACTTGCTGTTAATTCGTTTTTATCTAATTTCTCTTTTATTTTATAAGTTTCATATCATCAATTTAATTTTTCTAAAATGTCTTTACGATGAGACTTAAATAAAATATCTTTACCATTTATTAATCGCATTTGATGAAGAGCAATAATATTTGCTAAATTAATTGTTCAATCATAATTATAAAATTTTAAAACACTATTAATATCATTTAAGTTTGGTAAACTAGGGAAAGTATTATTCATGGTTATTTTGCTCCTTTAATTTTAAGATAAGTGCATAATTAATAATATTTACTGTTAATAAATTTGGTTCATTTGCTAAAACTTGTACACATACTTTAACTTTTTGATATTTCTTAATATATTCGTTATATAAATTTAAATTACATATTGCGATATTATCTTTTTTTAATTCTTGACAAAGTCTTTTTTTAACTTGTCCACAAACAGACATATAAGGTCTTTTTGCATTTATTACACGCTCATCATGTATTACATAAATATCTTTTTTCATTAAGTTAATCATTCCCTTTGTTGTCATAATTTATAATCTGCTGAACTATTATGCTTAACCATTGGTACTAATTCAAAGTGTAAAGCATAAAAATCACTATCAAATGTATCATCATATAAGTCTAACATTCGTTCTTCTCTTGCATCAGGCTTATCTTCTCATTGAATTAATTCATATTGGGTTTTACTTACAGGACATTTTTCTCATAATCATTTTAATTGATTAGTATTTATTAACATTGTAAATGCTTCTACACGATGTTTTATTTTAAACTTCTGCTTTTGTGCTGGTTTAAAATGCATGTATTGACCAAAAGTATAATTATATTTTTCTCTATTTAAACTTTCTAGTGTTGCATAAGCACTATCATCAACATTAATTGATATACCTTGTTGAATTAAATTAAAGTATTGGTTTAATTGATTGTTGTAAAACTCTAAAATATCTTTTACTTGTTCTAATGGTCCTTTAAATTGTTGAGTAGCATTTGAGTGTGTATATTCAGCAACTTTATATGCTTTTTTATCAAATGAATTATATATTCAAAAACTCGCTGCTGTTGTATGTCCTTTGGGGCTAGTGGAGTTTGCTAAGTCAACACCACCTAATAATTTCGTTGGTTGAATAATATCTGTTGCTTGCATAATATCAATATATCTTGCAAAGATTGAACCACTAGTATTACCTGGTAAACCTCAACTTCATACTCTTGCTCTTTCAATATCTAATTGTTCTAATCTTAATTGTTCATTAACTTTATCTTGTGGTAATTCATAATTAAGTCTTCAACTAGAATAATGAATAATAATTTTCATATTTCATTTTTCAATATATTTTATTTGTTCATATTTACTACGCATTATTTCTTCATTAAAAGGTAATAATTCATTACAATAACCAACAATATATCTTTTTAAACTTTCAGGATTACATGTATTAATTGTTATTTTATTTTGATAACCACGAATAGCAAATTCTAAATCACTTAAATCTTTTTGTTGAAATTGGTCACATTCTTCTCGTCAATCAATAACTAATTTATATTTATTTAAATCAGCAAATGCTTTTAATTTTTCTTTCCAACTTGGTGAATGTAAACCTTTACAATATATTTTGCTACCATTTGATAAAGTAAAAGTAAAATTTGATAAATTAATAGTATAAGGAATATGATTTTCATCTAACATATTTCATATATTTTGAAATACACTATCTTTTAAATCTTTACTCCAATACATACTAGCAATGATACAAATTGATTCTTTAATTAATAAACTAATTTTTAATAATTCACCAAACATTTTAATATTTGATATAGTTTTACCACTATATCGTGTTCCAATTTGATTAATTTCATTAACTAATTCATATTTCTTAGCAAAGGGATACTTATTACCAATACTACTATTTTGTAATAACCAATAAGGCGTTTCTAACAAATAAGTAAAATGATTAAGCATTATTATTTTCATTATCATCATTTTTAATATCTCTAATATCAGTTTGTAAATTAACAATTATTGGTTGCTGATTATTTAAGTTTAATTCTTTTTCAAGTTCTTTTTCTTGCAGTGAATATTTATGATTAAATGCACGCTGTCAATATAATTTAGCACCATCAGGTGATTTCATCATAAAATTAATTATTTCACTTTCAATTCTATCAACTTGTTTTTCAAGTAAAGAAACTATCTTCTCGCTCGCATAAGTATCATATCGTCATTTACGAGAAAGGTTCAATTTATTGGTTAAATCATTCAAAGTATAGGGAATATTAGGTGATTTATTTTGCCAAAATTCATCTATTTTACGATAAAATGTTCGTAAACTTGCTGTTTTTGGATTAAATTCTTTCATTTTTTACTCCTTTTTGCATATTAAAATTGCTATTATCTAAACAATATGATTAAATAAAAGAGTAATAAATAACTGTAAAAATTTGGTAGTAAGAAAAAGGTTGAGGTTTTGGTATAAAAAGTATTTTTTTACTATTATTGATGAATTTAAAACACTAATAAATCAGGATTTTTAAAAATTTATCCAATTATTTTATTTATATTTTTTATAAAACCTCAACTTTTGTAATGCTATCAAAAATTTATAAAAGAACTCTCACAAGTTCTTTTTATTATCTATATTTTACACCAAAATAAAAAAAAGTAAAGTAATTTACTTTTTTCAGTTAAATTAATTTGCTAATAATTAACAATTAAATTATAACACAATAAATAAAAAATAATATTTTTTTTTAATTTTGTAGAAAACTCTTGATATTTATAAAAAACCTTGATTTTATTGACTTTTTACTAAATTACTATTTTTGCAAAAACCTTTATTTGATAAGGGTTTTTGACTCCATCAAGAGTTTTCTACAAAATTAAAATATTTTTTTTGCATTTTTATTATTTTTGTGTTAATGTGTAGAACTAAGGAAAGAGGGTAAAAAAATGATAAATATTGATAACAGATTTTTTAAGAATTTTAATAATTTTTTAGATAAACAAAGTATTGAAATAATTCAACAAAATTTAGAAGATTGTGATGAATGAATTTTTAAAAATTATAAAATTAATGAAACTTTAAAAGAATTTAAAGATTATAAAGTAAAAGAAATAAAACCAAGAACATTAACTATTTTAAATGGGAAAATAACTTTTAAAAGAAGAAAATATTATAAAATTAATCCAGAAACAGGTAAAGAAGAATATATTTTTCCTTTGGATAAACTTTTAGTAATTAAAAAATGACAAAGAATAGATAATTCTGTTAAAGAAAAAATATTATCATTTATTGGTAATAAAAAAACATATCAAGATATTTTAGATACTATAGAACATGTAAAAATTTGTATAAAAACAATTTCAAATATTATGAAAAATGAAAAAACTGATAAAGAATATTATATTAATAAAACTGATAAAAAAATAAAGGTACCTCATACTTTATATATTCAAATTGATGGAACTTATTTAAAAATGTGAAATGAAAATAAAAAGGGGAAAGAAAAAATAAAAAAACATAGTATATTTTCAACTGTTCATACTGGTTTTAATAAAACAAAATCAACTAAAAAAAGACCTGTAATTGCAAATAAATTAGGTGTTATAGAACTAGATAATATTCCAGAATATATTAAAAAAAATAGTAAATTAATTAATTTTGTTAGTAAATTACTTACATTAATTACCAGTTATTATGACATTAATGACAATATTGAATTTATGGTATTAGGAGATGGTGCACTTTGAATTAAAAATATGGTAAAATTTATTCAAGAATATTTTCCTAAAAATAAAGTACATTACACGATAGATAAATTTCACCTTACAAGTAGATTTAAAAAATTATATCCTTATCAAAGTAAAAACAAAGAAAACAGAGAAACGTACCATAAAGCAGTCGATTATTTTTTTAATGGTAAATATGAAGAATTATTAGAACGCGTAGAAAACAGTGCTTCTTTTATAAAAGAATCAAAAATGAAATTCTTAAAAGAGACAATTAAATTAATTAAAAATAATGAAGAAAGTGTCAGAAATCAAACATTATGAAATAATATTGGTTGTCATATTGAGGGTGATATATCACATTACTGTAAGGGTGTTTTGGTTAAAAAAGCAACTTATCATGAAAAAACTATTAAAAATAAATTAAATACTAGTATGATGAATTTTAAAAATAAAATTAATTTATTTAATACTAATGAACCATTAGAAGAAAATAGAATTAATTATTTAGTTAATAATTTTGTAAATAATAGTTTACAATCAAACTTATATTTTTATTAATTTTATCTAAATAAATTAAATAACTTTAATAAACATGTATTTTTGTCGTGGAAAAATTTAAAAATAATGAAAAAATATATTGACAATAAAATTAAAAGTAATACAATTTAATTAAGTAAGTGTCATATTATTCCACAATTTCTAAGATATTAATTAAAACCCTTAAATAATACATACAACCGATAAAACTATTATTATTGATGTTACCGATACCCCAATCCAACGCCCAAAAAAAGACAAAAACAATATTATTCTGGTAAAAAGAAAAAACACACTATTAAAACACAAGTAATTATCGAACAAGAAACCAAAAAAAATTATTGCAACAAGTTTTTCGCTTGGAAAAAAACATGATTATGCTTTATTTAAAGAATCAAAAATCTCAATTTTAAAAAATACCAAATTAATAGTTGATAGTGGTTATCAAGGAATTCAAAAAATTCACAATAATGTTCTAATTCCTACAAAAAAACAAAAAAAACCTTTAAATAAAGTACAAAAACAACGTAATAGAATAGTTTAAAGAATGAGAATTATTATTGAAAATATTTTTGCTATTCTTAAAAAATTTAAAATTATTACAGAAAAATATCGTAATCGAAGAAAACGATTTAGTTTAAGATTTAATTTAATTGCTTCAATTTATAATTTGCAGTTAGCATAGAAGATTTATTTAAAATTAAAGAATTTAAATAATAAATTCATTTTTTGTTGTGGCAAAATATTAAATTTTTAAATAAAAAATATAATTAATTAAAATTATATTTTTCTATTAGTGTCTTTTTACAAATATTTGCAATTTTTTAATAGGTTACGCAAGAAGTCTAATAAAAGAAAAAGTTATTCAAAGAATAACTTTTTCTTTTATTATGTTTTATTTAACTAATCTTGTTGTATTGTTTTAAAATGATGTATCATGTACGATGAAGCGGCAAAAAAAAACAACTCTTGTTAAATAAAGGAGTTTTTTTTATTTATAAAACCAAATTATTTATTGATTCAGAGAAAGGGCGGCATCTTAAATTCTTAAAATAGAAACTTTTTATTACAGCTTTTGTTAACTTTATAAAAGTTGTGTTAAACATTTATTAAATATCTTAGAAATCTTTACAAAATGTACCTTTTTTTCTCCTAATTTAATTTGTTGTCCTTTCTCTGTTTCAGTTAATTAATTTGCTAATAAAAAAACTTAATAAAAAGGAAGAAATAAGTAATGAAAATTAATAAGCAACAACAAATTTGCGATATTGATAACTACTATAAAACAATATCATTCATTACTGAAGAATTTTTATCAAATAAAGTTTTATGAACTTGTAAAAAGTATAAATATTTATTAGACTTCTTGCGTAACCTATTAAAAAATTGCAAATATTTGTAAAAAGACACTAATAGAAAAATATAATTTTAATTAATTGTGTTTTTTATTTAAAAATTTAATATTTTGCCACAACAAAAAATGAATTTATTATTTAAATTCTTTAATTTTAAATAAATCTTCTATGCTAACTGCAAATTATAAATTGAAGCAATTAAATTAAATCTTAAACTAAATCGTTTTCTTCGATTAAGATATTTTTCTATAATAATTTTAAATTTTGGCGTCCTGTACGATGAACCGGCAAAAAACAAATCTTGTGAGATTGTTTTTTTTATTTTTATATTAGACTTCTTGCGATACCTGGTTTTATTATTAAAATATTATTATAAAATATAATTTATGAGGATATTAAATTATGAAATTTGATGAATTTAAAAATATTAATGATAAAGAATGATTAAGATTAACAGGAATAAAGCAAGATATTTTTAATAAAATGTTAGATATTTTACAAGTAGCTGAAATAGAAAAATTTAAAAAAGGTGGCAAAACTAATAAATTATCACTAGAAAATCGATTATTGATGACTTTATCGTATTGACGAGAATATCGAACTTATTTTCATCTTGGAAAAATTTCGGAATTAGTGAAGCTAATTGTTATCGCAATATCAAGTGAATTGAAGATATTTTAATTAAACACCCTGATTTTCAGCAAGTTGCTGGTAAAAAAGCACTAATAAATGATTATTTTAATGATAAAACTATTATTATTGATGCTACCGAAACCCCAATCCAACGCCCAAAAAAAGACAAAAACAATCTTATTCTGGTAAAAAGAAAAAAAACACTATTAAAACACAAGTAATTATCGAACAAGAAACCAAAAAAATTATTGCAACAAGTTTTTCACTTGGTAAAAAAACACGATTATGCTTTATTTAAAGAATCAAAAATCTCAATTTTAAAAAATACCAAATTAATAGTTGATAGTGGTTATCAAGGAATTCAAAAAATTCACAATAATGTTCTAATTCCTACAAAAAAACAAAAAAAACCTTTAAATAAAGTACAAAAACAACGTAATAGAATAGTTTCAAGAATGAGAATTATTATTGAAAATATTTTTTCTATTCTTAAAAAATTTAAAATTATTACAGAAAAATATAGAAATCGTAGAAAACGATTTAGTTTAAGATTTAATTTAATTGCTTCAATTTATAATTTACAATTATTATAGTTATCATAAAAGATTTATTTAAAATTAACGAATTTGAATAATAAAATAATTTTTCGTTGTGGCAAAATATTAAATTTTTAAATAAAAGACATAATTAATTAAAATTATAATTTTATATTAACCCTTTTTTACAAATATTTGAAATTATTTTAATGGGTTATGCAAGAATTCTATTTTAGAAAGGAGGAAACTATTTATATGATTATTATTGTGATTTTATTGTATTAATCTGGTCTCGCGGTGATTTTTATAATTTTTGCGAAAAATGCCTTAAAGTTTAAAAAAATTTTGCCGCGCTTTTCAAAATACTTGGGAAAAATTCTAAGCGTTAAGCGAAGAATTTTATAAAGTTTCCCAAATTTGTTTGAAAGAACCTCAAAACTTTTTTAACTTGTAAGTCATTTTATCACAAAAATTTAAGAAAATCAACCGCTCGCCCAACAACAAGATTAGTTATAACCCCATTTTAAAACGATACGGATAAGAACCATAAAACAAAGCATCATATGGGTCATGATACATTTTACTATCGGGTATGTTTGTTTTGGTATCACTAAATCTTAGTTCACTAATGCACTTGTCTAAAAATGGGAAGTTATCTAAAATACCATATATTTTACCTTGAACAAACATTTTTCTTATTCAGGTTGCGCGATTGATTATACCCGCCTCTTTATTAAGAGATGTCTGATGTTTTTTGGCTTTAAACATCTTAATTTTATAACCTAAATAAGGGTAAATATCTTCTTGTAATTTTTGCATAAAATCGTGGGCATTAATATCATAATGAAATGTAGCATATTCAAAACCATCAAATTTATCAAATGTATTAATTATTCATTGTCCGTAATGTTCAACTATTTCATTTAAATTCATTGCGTTTTTTGGTGTAACAACATTTTCTTCAATTAAATATTTATCATATTCATTATTTTCATTAATTTTATAACCACTAAATAAAAATATCGTATGGTCTTCACTACCATTAGCATAATCAACACCAATTGAATAACTATCAAATTGATAATTTTTTGTATTAGAATTATAAAAATCTTGTAGATTATAATCTTTAATATATTTACAATAATTTCGCAAAACATAAATACTGGGGTCATTGTCATTATATTCAAAACCATAATATTCAAGTTCAAATAAATCAGGTCTCCCTTCTTTATTTGTTAAAACAAGTTTTTTAGTAATATCAGGTATTTTATTTCAAACAGCACCCATTGTTAATCTTAAATTAAAAACACCCAAGCCATTAAATGCCTGTGTATTTTCTGAATATACTTGATTGTGTTCTTTTAAAATGTTTTTAATTCTTTCATTTAAAGGTAAAAATAGCGTTACAAATTTTTCATAAAAGACATGGTATTTATCAAAAGGGTTAAAAGTAAATTGATTAGAATATGTTTTATGAAAATATGTTGTTACTGTTATGTATTGTTTTGCTATGTTGTCTCATTCTTGAAATGTCCAAGATAATTCTTTTACTGGAATAGGATTATCTAAATTATATTGTTTATTATCATTTTCATCCGTGTATTTTTTATAAGATACTTTTAAACTTTTAGAACGAAACATTGAAACTCTTAAATTATTATATCTTTTATCTAGTTCTTTGTCCGTTAAAATTTCTTTTTCTTCAGCATGTATCATTTCATCTGTTCACGCCGATATAATACCACTACCTTTACCAACTTTTCCCATAATTTTATTACCATTAGCATAACCAGCAAAGGCAATGCGAACACCACTATGAAAAACAATTTCACCACCTTCTTTAACATTTTTAGGTCAAACAATGCCATTGTCATTGTCGGGTCCTATATCAATCCCATATTTATCATATAAATAATTACAGACATTAATTGTATCACCAAATGTGGTATCTTCGTGGGTGTTGGCGTATCTTCGTAAAATATTAGATGAAGCATCGGTAAAATTACAAGCAAAAAACAATTTTTTTACTAAATGATTTCATGTTTTATTAGTACCACGCCCCGCTGAAACAAACTTAAAAAAAACTTGGCGAAGTAAAATATCGGGCATAACTATCACCGACAAAGTCTTTAAATACTTCTCAATCAAAACCAAAATTATAGTCACTAAAATTTAAATCATATTTTTTATTTAAATGTTCATAACTAGTAATTCGTTTTTTATTATTAATTTTACAAAATTCTTGCATATTTATTGACCTTTTTATTTTATATATAATACATTAGACTTCTTGCATAACCCATTAAAATAATTTCAAATATTTGTAAAAAGGGGTTAATATAAAATTATAATTTTAATTAATTATGTCTTTTATTTAAAAATTTAATATTTTGCCACAACGAAAAATTATTTTATTATTCAAATTCGTTAATTTTAAATAAATCTTTTATGATAACTATAATAATTGTAAATTATAAATTGAAGCAATTAAATTAAATCTTAAACTAAATCGTTTTCTACGATTTCTATATTTTTCTGTAATAATTTTAAATTTTTTAAGAATAGCAAAAATATTTTCAATAATAATTCTTATTTTTGAAACTAGTCTATTATGTTGTTTTTGTTCTTTATTTAAATGTTTTTTCTTAGTTTTCTTTGTGGGCATTATAACATTATTGTGAATTTTTTGTATTCCTTGATAACCACTATCAACTATTAATTTGGTATTTTTTAAAATTGCGATTTTTGATTCTTTAAATAAAGCATAATCGTGTTTTTTACCAAGTGAAAAATTTGTTGCAATAATTTTTTTGGTTTCTTGTTCGATAATTACTTGTGTTTTAATAGTGTGTTTTTTCTTTTTACCAGAATAAGATTGTTTTTGTCTTTTTTTGGGCGTTGGATTGGGGTTTTGGTAGCATCAATAATAATAGTTTTATCATTAAAATAATCATTTATTAGTGCTTTTTTACCAGCAACTTGCTGAAAATCAGAATGTTTAATTAAAATATCTTCAATTCACTTGATATTGCGATAACAATTAGCTTCACTAATTCCGAAATTTTTTCCAAGATGAAAATAAGTTCGATATTCTCGTCAATACGATAAAGTCATCAATAATCGATTTTCTAGTGATAATTTATTAGCTTTGCCACCTTTTTTAAATTTTTCTATTTCAGCTACTTGTAAAATATCTAACATTTTATTAAAAATATCTTGTTTTATTCCTGTTAATCTTAATCATTCTTTATCATTAATATTTTTAAATTCATCAAATTTCATAATTTAATATCCTCATAAATTATATTTTATAATAATATTTTAATAATAAAACCAGGTATCGCAAGAAGTTTATTATAAGAAAAAATGAAAGAAATTTGTATAAAAATGAGAAAATTTAAACATTTAATATTTGATGAACGAGATTTATTTAAGGATTTATTGTTATCTGATACTTGTAAAAAGAAAAATGGCACAATTAATTTATCTGAAATATCACGACAAACGGGTCGTGGAATTAATACTAGACTTCTTGCATAACCCATTAAAATAATTTCAAATATTTGTAAAAAGGGGTTAATATAAAATTATAATTTTAATTAATTATGTCTTTTATTTAAAAATTTAATATTTTGCCACAACGAAAAATTATTTTATTATTCAAATTCGTTAATTTTAAATAAATCTTTTATGATAACTATAATAATTGTAAATTATAAATTGAAGCAATTAAATTAAATCTTAAACTAAATCGTTTTCTACGATTTCTATATTTTTCTGTAATAATTTTAAATTTTTTAAGAATAGCAAAAATATTTTCAATAATAATTCTTATTTTTGAAACTAGTCTATTATGTTGTTTTTGTTCTTTATTTAAATGTTTTTTCTTAGTTTTCTTTGTGGGCATTATAACATTATTGTGAATTTTTTGTATTCCTTGATAACCACTATCAACTATTAATTTGGTATTTTTTAAAATTGAGATTTTTGATTCTTTAAATAAAGCATAATCGTGTTTTTTTTACCAAGTGAAAAACTTGTTGCAATAATTTTTTTGGTTTCTTGTTCGATAATTACTTGTGTTTTAATAGTGTGTTTTTTCTTTTTACCAGAATAAGATTGTTTTTGTCTTTTTTTGGGCGTTGGATTGGGGTTTCGGTAGCATCAATAATAATAGTTTTATCATTAAAATAATCATTTATTAGTGCTTTTTTACCAGCAACTTGCTGAAAATCAGGGTGTTTAATTAAAATATCTTCAATTCACTTGATATTGCGATAACAATTAGCTTCACTAATTCCGAAATTTTTTCCAAGATGAAAATAAGTTCGATATTCTCGTCAATACGATAAAGTCATCAATAATCGATTTTCTAGTGATAATTTATTAGCTTTGCCACCTTTTTTAAATTTTTCTATTTCAGCTACTTGTAAAATATCTAACATTTTATTAAAAATATCTTGTTTTATTCCTGTTAATCTCAACCATTCTTTATCATTAATATTTTTAAATTCATCAAATTTCATAATTTAATATCCTCATAAATTATATTTTATAATAATATTTTAATAATAAAACCAGGTATCGCAAGAAGTCTACTGTTAAAAGAGAAATTAATCGATTTAAAAATATACAAGATTATAATCCATATCAAGCACAAAAAGATTATAAACAAAAACGTAAAAAATGTATTAAAAAACTACCTAAATTTACAAAAGAGCAGTTAGATTTTATTAAAATAAGATTTAATAAATACCGCGATAGACCCGAACAATTGATTTATCGTTATTTCTTGGAGTTTGGTGTTAAATTTCCTGCTTGTGTTAAAACATTGTATAAATGAATTTGCTTAGGTGAATTTGGATTAAAAAAAGAAAATTTACCCCATCGTGGTAAAAAATATAAAACAAAAGGAAAACCTGATAATCGTGGTAAATTAACTAACTTTAAATCAATTTGAGATATTGAAAATAAAGTTTCTAATGTTGGATGATTTGAAATGGATACTGTTGTAGGAAAAGACCATCAATCTAGTAATTTAGTTTTAGTAGAACAATCAAGTAAAAATTATTTTGTAATGAAATTAAAAAATAATACTGCTAATGAAGTTTTAGAAAAATTTAAAGAGATTGTTAAAAAAAATAATTTAATTAGGAAAATTAAAGGAATAATAACTGATAGAGGAAAATAATTTAGTAAATGAAGAGAAATGGAAATATTTACTGAAACACAAGTTTATTTTTGTGACCCCAGTAAACCACAACAAAAACCATTAATTGAGCATATGAACGGCGAATTTAGATATTGACTTTCTAAGGGAATTGATTTTAATAATATTAGTCAAAAAATGATAGATTGAGTAGTTAATGTTATAAATGATAAACTCCGACTATGTTTAAATTGACTAAATGCAAAGACAATGTTTTTACAAAATTTTAAATAAATTTATTAGTTAAAATTTAATAAATTATTTTTAGTGTGATTAAATATGAATAAAATAAGATAAAATTACAAAAATTTAATTTTTTATGAAAAAGTTGTTGCAATTTATTAAAAATATTTTATTATTAATTTAACAAGATATAAATTTGCCGTTTATATCTACACAGCGCCTTTTTAAGAATAGCAAAAATATTTTCAATAATAATTCTTATTTTTGAAACTAGTCTATTATGTTGTTTTTGTTCTTTATTTAAATGTTTTTTCTTAGTTTTCTTTGTGGGCATTATAACATTATTGTGAATTTTTTGTATTCCTTGATAACCACTATCAACTATTAATTTGGTATTTTTTAAAATTGCGATTTTTGATTCTTTAAATAAAGCATAATCGTGTTTTTTACCAAGTGAAAAACTTGTTGCAATAATTTTTTTGGTTTCTTGTTCGATAATTACTTGTGTTTTAATAGTGTGTTTTTTTCTTTTTGCCAGAATAAGATTGTTTTTGTCTTTTTTTGGGCGTTGGATTGGGGTTTCGGTAACATCAATAATAATAGTTTTATCATTAAAATAATCATTTATTAGTGATTTTTTACCAGCGAGTTGTTGAAAATCAGAGTGTTTAATTAAAATATCTTCAATTCACTTGATATTGCGATAACAACTAGATTCGCTAATATCAAAACTTTTAGCAAGATGAAAATAAGTTCGATATTATCGTTAATACGATAAAGTCATCAGTAGCCGATTTTCTAGTGATAATTTATTAGTTTTGCCACCTTTTTTAAATTTTTCTATTTCAGCTAGTTGTAAAATATTTAACATTTTATTAAAAGTAGTTTTTTTTACTCTGGTTAATCGCAATAATTCTTTATCATTAATAAAATTAAATTTATCAAATTTCATAATTTTAATCTCCTATAATTTCTATTTTAATTTAAAAATATTTTATAGGAATTTTAAAATAATTAGATTAGGTTATGCAAGAAGTCTAATAAATCATACAAAAGATAAAAAACAAAAGCGTTTTATAAACGATTAGAAAATTCAAAAATTATCTTTGATTATGAAACTAGTTCTTTAAAACTTTGATTTTACAAAACAACTTAATGCAGTGTGGGACGGTTATTTTATAAATAACTAATTTTTTTCCCACATAGGCGGGCCTGGCCCAGAGGTTAATCAGTCCGGAAATAATAGACGCTTTAGCAAGAGATAGTAGTGATAAGTGCGAGGTCAACATTGAACGACAATAAATATTGAGATGGTCACTTTATAAATAAATTTGCGATAGATATTACTTCTTAGAAATGAGATCGGTTTAACAAAAACCACAAAGCCAGCATTAGGCTCTTCAAAATGCAAGTGAATTTATTTTAAAAAATGAACGCTTTGACCTGAAATGGTGCGTATGAAGAGAGATAATTCTCTGGCGCCAAAAATAAAAAAACTGTGGATTATTAAACATTCAAACAATTAACATAACGCAACGCCCGCCCCTATTGAGGCGGATGGCGTAGTAAATAATTAATAAATAGCTTATCTAACTAATTCTCGCTTGGCATTTTCACTTGGGGAGTGAGTGCCAGCGAATTAAAAATAGGGAGAATTAAATAAAAATGAAAAAATTAAATAAAATTTGTCTTAAACAAAGATATTGAGGTTATTGTTTTAGATGTAATAAAGAAAACAAATTACAAGAATTAATATTAGGGGCTTACCCCGTATCATTTGAAAAAATGACTGACGATCTTTGAGCATTAGGTTTACGTAAAAAGAATTATGAGGAATAAATTATTAATAAAAGATACTTATTAGTAATGAAAAGTAAATATATTGATTTTAAAACAAACTTCTTTTATACATTAGAAGAAGCAAAAATTACTGCTAATGTTTAAAATCAACAAGAATGATTAACAACTATTATTGATTTAGAAAACGAAAATATTAAATGACAAGGATTTGAATAATATGTTAAAAGATGAAGAAGGTGAAGTTTATACCTAAGAAGATTTATTTAATATGGCATTATAAGAATGTAATTCAGAAGAAAGTGCTTGTGATTATATTGATAATTTAATTAATGAAATGGAATTAGAGGAAATTTAATTATGTCAGATTTAAAGTTAAATAATGAATTTAAAAATATTAATTATCCGTTTTATTTAAAAGGAAATAATTTTAAAGAATTAAGTTTAAAAGCATTAACAATTAAAAAATGAATTGATGAAAATGGGCAAGAATTAGCAGAATTTATATATAGACAACAAGCTTGATTAATAAATGGAGAATATAAATCACAATCACTAAAAGATTTAAAATTATTAGTTTCAAAAATTGATTATATTTTTAGAGAGCCATTAGAACTAATTAAAAATTTTAAAAATGAATTAAATTTTATTAGAAAATATATTTTAAATTTATAAAATAATATTAAAAATAATCATGATTCTTTAAAAAATATTGTCATTAATATTCAATTTTAAAAAAATGAAATTGTGAAAACGCATAAAAAAGAACAATTTTTAAAAATTAAAAGTGTAGCAAAACAAAAGCAAGAATTAAAAATTATTACTAGTAATTTTCGTAAAGATAAATTATTAATTAAAGATATTAAAATATTGGGTATTAATGATGATTTTTTACAAAATTCGGATAAATTAGAACTTATTAATTTAATTAAAAATTATTTAGTTGTTGATGAACAAATTGTTAAAAATGAAATTAAAGAACAATGAGATAGTAATAAAGATATTATACTTCTTGTGATACCTGGTTTTATTATTAAAATAATCATTTATTAGTGATTTTTTACTAGCGAGCTGTTGAAAATCAGAGTGTTTAATTAAAATATCTTCAATTCACTTGATATTGCGATAACAACTAGATTCACTAATATCAAAACTTTTAGCAAGATGAAAATAAGTCCGATATTATCGTCAATACGATAAGGTCATCATTAGCCGATTTTCTAGTGATAATTTATTAGTTTTGCCGCCTTTTTTAAATTTTTATATTTCAGCTACTTGTAAAATATTTAACATTTTATTAAAAGTAACTTTTTTGTTCCGGTTAATCGCAATAATTCTTTATCATTAATAAAATTAAATTTATCAAATTTCATAATTTTAATCTTCTATAATTTCTATTTTAATTTAAAAATATTTTATAGGAATTTTAAAATAATTATATTAGGTTATGCAAGAAATCTAATTAAAATTAAATAATTTAAATAATAAATTCATTTTTTGTTGTGGCAAAACATTAATTTTTTAAATAAAAAACATAATTAATTAAAATTATATTTTTCTATTAGTGTCTTTTTACAAATATTTGCAATTTTTTAATAGGTTACGCAAGAAGTATATTGCTTTTATTGCTTTGTAAATTTTTTTAATTTTTTTTCACCATAACTTAATATTAATATTTTAGTATCTTCATTAATATCATAAGTATCCATTGATTTAAAAATTTTATCAATAAAATTATAAATATTAGATTTATCATTTTTATTCTTATGATTTTTATTCATCATTTGAAAAACGCCTTTTTTCTTTTTCATTTTTATTCTGGTTTTTGTTGACTTTTCTAAAAGACCTCCTTTTATTCATTCATATGCTGCAATTGTTATTTGTTTTTTTTGAACTAATTGTAATAGTTCTTTAACTATTTTTCCCCTCACCTCATAAACTTTTTTTAATATTATACATTTATATAATATAATATGTAAGTAATATTAATATATCAAAGATAAAATATTTTTAGAAAAGAGGACTTAAAATGAATTGAGCTAATCGTATTACATTAATTCGGATTTTTTTAATCCCAGTTATTATTGCTTTAATGGTAATTGTTCCATTTGAAAATAGTTTCTTATATAATGGATGAGATCAATGATTAACAATTAAAGGAGACAATGTTACTTATTCATTACCAATTAGTTATTTAATTGCCGGGATTTTATTTATTATTGCTAGTTTAACTGATTTATTAGATGGTTTTATTGCTAGTCGCTACAATCAGGTCACAACATTCGGTAAATTTTTTGATTCAATTGCCGATAAATTACTGACAAATACTGTTTTAATTGTCTTTTCTTGTGCAAACATTATTCCAGTTTGAATGGTTGTATTGTTAATTGCTCGCGATTTTGTAATTGATGTTGTTCGCCAAATTTTAGCAACAAAAAAAGTGGTGATGGCTGCTAATCAACTAGGGCGTGTGCGAGCAGCAATGGAGATGTTTGGAATGACAATTTTATTTTTTATTGGTTTTCGTATCTTTAATGGTCATTCTTTAAAAATAGGACAATGAGATGAATTTGGTTGAGTAAACCAAATTATTATGATTCCAATGTATTTAGCAACGGTATTATCATTAGCGGCAGCAGGAAATTATATTTTCTTAAATCGTAAAATATTATTTGATATGACAGTTATTAAAAAACCAAAATTAGAAAATGGACAAGAAAATAATGAAATAAAAAATAGTAATAGATTAGAATGGGCTGTTGTTACTGGCGCTAGTAAAGGATTAGGATATTATTATTGCGAAGAATTATTAAGACTTGGTTATAATGTTGTTGCTGTTGCTCGTGATACAACCCCTGTTACTGCTTTACAACAAAAATATCCAACACAAACAATTAAAATGATAAATTATGATTTAAGTAATTTAGAAAATTGTGAAAAATTATATAATGATGTTGCAAAAGATAATGTAACAATTTTAATTAATAATGCTGGATATGGTGTATGAGGTTATTTTAATGAATCTAGTTTAGAGCAAGAAATGAATATGATTGATTTAAATATTAAAGCGCTCCATATTTTAACAAAATTATTTGTACAACGTTTTATATCGCAACAACAAGGGCGTGTTTTAAACATTGGTAGTTTATTAGCGGCATTTACGCCAGCCCCAGTTTTTGCTAGTTATTATGCTTCAAAAGCTTATGTCTGAAGTTTGGGAGTGGCGATTAATACGGAGTTGAAAAAAATAAAATCACCAGTTCGAGTTATTACCTTATGTCCAGGACCGTTAAAAACTGATTTCTGAAATCGAAGTAGTAACCAGAAAGATGAAAAATATCATTCAACAGTGAAAGTTATGAAGACATCTACTTATGCTCGAAAAAGTTTAATAAAAGGATTAAAAGTAAAAAGAAAAAATTATATTGTAACAGGTAGTGTTAATAAAACTGTAAAAAAATTAACAAAATGAAGTCCCCAAAATTGGGTATTAACATCGGTTTACAATTATCAAAGAAAACGAAAATAAAAACAACAACAAAATTGACAGAAAAAAAGACATTTTTATTTTGAAACTCCATTCGTTGTTCAAATGAAGTTTTTCTTTTTTTAACTCTAGTTCTGACAAAATTATAGAAATCAACATAATTTGAAACAATGTTCATAATATTACTAAAATTAAGACTGCTTCGTTTATATAAGAAAAAAATTAATTTTTAAATGAACTGAATCAAGTTTCACAAGCACCATTATCTCGTGAATTACCACGGGGAGACATCGAAATAATAATTCCTATTTTTCACACAATTATTTTCATTGCGGATATGTATATGCATAGCCTTGATCTGAATGAATAATTAATTTTTTGGGACATCCTGCATAATTTAAAGCTGATACTAAATTCTTAAAAATCAAATTAGCATCAGCATGATTTGATAATTTTCAATCTATTATTTCACCATTGAATAAGTTACGGATAATTGATAAATATACCACGCAATTATTAATAGGTAAATATGTTGTATATCTGTCACTCATTTTTTTGTTTGGTTCAGATGTAACAAAATCTCGTTTTAAGATATTTGGGAACCTTAGAGGACCTGATTTAAAATAATTCGGTTTTATTTTTTTCCTAATAGACTTAATTTTTAATATTTTCATATATCGATAGAATACTCATTTGTTAACTTTGATATTTTTATATTAGACTTCTTGCATAACCCATTAAAATAATTTCAAATATTTGTAAAAAGGGGTTAATATAAAATTATAATTTTAATTAATTATGTCTTTTATTTAAAAATTTAATATTTTGCCACAACGAAAAATTATTTTATTATTCAAATTTGTTAATTTTAAATAAATATTTTATGATAACTATAATAATTGTAAATTATAAATTGAAGCAATTAAATTAAATCTTAAACTAAATCGTTTTCTACGATTTCTATATTTTTCTGTAATAATTTTAAATTTTTTAAGAATAGCAAAAATATTTTCAATAATAATTCTTATTTTTGAAACTAGTCTATTATGTTGTTTTTGTTCTTTATTTAAATGTTTTTTCTTAGTTTTCTTTGTGGGCATTATAACATTATTGTGAATTTTTTGTATTCCTTGATAACCACTATCAACTATTAATTTGGTATTTTTTAAAATTGCGATTTTTGATTCTTTAAATAAAGCATAATCATGTTTTTTACCAAGTGAAAAACTTGTTGCAATAATTTTTTTGGTTTCTTGTTCGATAATTACTTGTGTTTTAATAGTGTGTTTTTTCTTTTTACCAGAATAAGATTGTTTTTGTCTTTTTTTGGGCGTTGGATTGGGGTTTCGGTAGCATCAATAATAATAGTTTTATCATTAAAATAATCATTTATTAGTGCTTTTTTACCAGCAACTTGCTGAAAATCAGGGTGTTTAATTAAAATATCTTCAATTCACTTGATATTGCGATAACAATTAGCTTAACTAATTCCGAAATTTTTTCCAAGATGAAAATAAGTTCGATATTCTCGTCAATACGATAAAGTCATCAGTGGCCGATTTTCTAGTGATAATTTATTAGTTTTGCCACCTTTTTTAAATTTTTCTATTTCAGCTACTTGTAAAATATCTAACATTTTATTAAAAATATCTTGTTTTATTCCTGTTAATCTTAATCATTCTTTATCATTAATATTTTTAAATTCATCAAATTTCATAATTTAATATCCTCATAAATTATATTTTATAATAATATTTTAATAATAAAACCAGGTATCGCAAGAAGTCTATTTTTCTAACAAAATCGTAATCATTGGGTGCCCATAAAAACCTTTAAATTTATTAAATATTTCAAGTATTATTTCTGCTAAAACAAAATTATATTTTTTATACATAGGTTTTGTTTGTTTAATCCATAAGTAATAACCTTGTCTAGTAATACCTAATTTTCTACATAGAAAATCAGCAGATTATTCTGTTGATAATTTATTTACTGCGAAGAACTTTTATTTAATAGTCTTCGCCTCATACTTTTTTAATGCAAAATGTAATTTATCAATCTCTTCTAATTCATAACGTGACATTTTTTTGACATCATTTTAGTCAATTGTTGAAATACTAATTCTTCTTTTTGTCTTTTGTTTACTTTAAGATCAACGACCTCATTCTAGGTTATCAAAATTGTTTTGTGCGTGTACACGTAATCTATGTATGGTAGATTTGGCTATGTTATATTTTTGAAATGTTAGTTTAATGCCATTTAACTCAGCAAATGTTAAAATTTCTATTTTTTCATTTTTGTTTCATTGTTTTGCCATAAGAAAAGAGCGCCCTTTCAATAAAATTATATAAAAGAAAGTGTTTGTCTCTTTTTTCTGTTAATTTTATTTTAGATGTTCACAAATGTTGTTGAACAGTTTCAAATAAATTTAAATACATTTTTTATCATTCTAAACATTGTAAATCATAATGATTTTTATGGTGCGAAATACGACAATCAGCGGGCTTACAATTAACTCAATCAAATGATTTTGTTATTTCATTTCAAGTTTTTATTTTTGAAAAGTATCTAAAAATTGATAAACTTCGTCATAATTTTGTTCAGAAGAAATTGGTGAAACAATTTGTAAATAAATAATTTTATTGTCTTGATCTAAAACAATTACACTTCGTGCTAATAAGTTATTAAATGGAAAGTATAATTTTGTTTGTGTTACAAATTCACGATAATTAGTATCAAATAATAGAATATGTTTTGAATTAATAAAAGCTTCACATGCTAGTTTCAAAGCAAATGGCAAATCACGTGAAATTGTTATTAATTGAAAATTAGGATATTTACTTAATTGTTTCATTAAATTGTTTTGTTTGCGTTAAACAAACACCAGCATCTATAATAGGTACTGCGGAAATAACTTTATATTTTTTTGTTATGGTTGCTGTTGCTAATTAAAAATCTTGTCAATCAACCATATCAGCTTTAAATGATACTTTCTCACCAACTTGAAGATGATCTTTTGCAAGCAAATTTTTAACATCGCCACTCATTGTTCCTGCTGCCATAAAAGTTGTTTCCTCCCTTCTTTTATAAAAAATATTATATCCTAAAATATTATTATGATAATAAAGTATTCCAAGCATTTTCAATTATTGTTGCTATAAATTCGTCGGCAATATAATTAATCGGATTTATTGTTCGTTGTAATAAACAAATAAATTCAATGTTTTTCTTTTTATTTCCTAAAATTGGAGAATAGTCACAATTGATAACACTGAAACCATTATTAAGGCCTAAAGTAAATATTTTTTTAATAACATCATAGTGAGTTGCTTTATGATTAATTTTTCCTTTCTTAACAGCTTCTTTTGTACTCTCAAACTGTGGTTTAATTAAGAAAAAAGCATAATGATTTAATAATAAAATATCTTTTAAAGATGGAATAATTTTATCTAATGAAATAAAAGAAACATCACAGCAAGCAAATTTAATTCCATCAGGGGCAAATAATGCTTTAGTAACATATCTAAAATTAGTTTTCTCTAATGAAATAACCTGCGGATTATTGCGTAATTTTCAAGCTAATTGGTTTGTCCCGACATCGACAGCATAAACTTTTTTAGCATTATTTTGTAATAAACAATCGGTAAAACCACCGGTTGAAGCACCAATGTCAAGGCAAACTAGGTTCTTAACGGTTAAATTAAAAGCAGTTAAACCTTTGGATAACTTTTCCCCTGCTCGGGAAACATATTTTAATGGTTCACCACGTAATCTAATAATACTATTTTTTTTTACTGGTTCACCTGGTTTTAAAACTGGGGCATTATCAACCAAAACATTGTTTGCTAAAATCATTGATTTAGCTTTTTCACGCGAAGGAGCTAAATTATTATTAACCATTAACTGGTCTAACCGAATTTTCATTAAAATTTATTCTCCCTTTCATTTACTTTTCTTAAATGCACGTTGGTTTTTATAACGAAATAATAAGCGTTGCTTTCGATTTTTTGTTTCCCGATAAGTTTCTAAGATTGTATCTTGTGCCAGGATATAATTAGTAATTTCTTTAAAAAAGTAAGCACCATATGATAATGATCATTTTAATGAAACAAAATTTTGATCAATTTTGGCTTCAATAATTTTTGAATAATTACTAATAATGTAATTACATTCTAGCATAATGTTATTAATATTATTATATTTAAAAAGATAATATGTTGTTTGTGGTAATTGATATTTTTGTGCTAAAAAAGCAAGATTTTTTGGAATAATTAATTGTTGAGTATCTAAGTCAATTCTAATATCAACTGGTTTTCATAATGGCACATAGTGGATTTTTTCCGATAAAATTAATAACCGTTGCTTAGCATCTTGTGACATTTGTCACTTTTTCCCTCATTTGTTATTTGCTCAATTATAATAATTAAACTTGTTATTTTTCATATAATCACCCATCTTACTAAAATAATTATACCAAATTTAGGATGAAGAAAAAAGGATTTAGATAATAATTGATCGCATAAATTATTCGGTTGGTGATAGCTTATTCTAATATATAAATATTTATTAGAATGTATACTGTAAAACTAAATCATAAAAAGTTAACAAAATTATAACAAATTAAAAATAAAAATCAATAATTACAAAAAATAATAAAATAAAATATTATTTTTAATATTTATTTTCAAAATTATAAAAATAAGCACAACAAAAAATAAATTTTATTAATCTTATACATTAAATATTAGTTTAATTTACAAAAACTTTTTTAAAATATTGATTTGATGTAAAATATCCTAAACACGGTCTAATTGTAGCATTTAATATATCTAAAACAGATTTTAATTTACTACGAATATTAATTAACAGTTCATTTTGATCAAATCAACGCCTTAAATCTCTATTTATTCGTTCAACTAATGCCTTTTGTTTTGGTTTACCGGGGTCACAAAAATAAACTCTTATTTTAAAATGTTTTTCTATTGTTTTTCATCTATAAAATTCTTTTCCTCTATCTGTCAAAATACAACTAAATTTACTAATACCAATTTGTTTAATAATTTTCATTAAAACCATTAACACAATACTTGCCTTTTTACTAAATAAAATATCATAAAAAAGTATTTTAGATTTACGATTTACTAAAACTAACAAATGGAAATTACCACAATCAAGAGTATCCATTTCTCAAATTCCACTAAAACTTAAATCATCTCCATAATCATTTAAAAATTGCTTATAATCTCTAATATTAATTAATTTTCCACGATTATCATTTTTTTCCCCATTTTTTGTTTTTCTTTTTTTATTTTTAAAATATAACATTTCTTTTTTTAAATTAAAATAACCTAATCTAATATATTTATACATTGTTTTAAAACATACACCAAATTTTACATTATATTGTAATTCATACGAAGTAATAATATTTTGTGGCGAACGACCAAAATTATTATATTCATTCGAAAAATAACTTAATTCTTGTGAATTTAGCATTGAATATTTACGACATTGTTTTTTATTTTTATCGTGTATTTTTTGTGCTTTTGCTGCATTATAATCATTAATATTATCAAACATATTTAACTCTTGCCAAATAGTTCTATAATCTCTATTCATTTGTTTAGCAATTTTTCGAATATTAATTGTTCCATTTTTCTTTTTAAATAATTCACTATCTTTTAATTTTTCCAAATTTACTCTTTCATTAATATCTAATCTTTCATATTTTTTCACACTTTACCTCCTAAAATATTAAAATATGTTATAATTTATATACAATTAATTATAACATTCTAAATAGGGAGATAAAAATATGAAAAAGTTACTAAGTATTTTAGGAACAATCGGATTAACAACAACAAGTACAACAACATTAATTAGTTGCGAAAAACCAAAATCAGATAATAATAATGAAAACGGGGGGAATAAACCAGAGCCTACACCAGAACCAGAAAAACCACAAAAACCACCAAAAAATAGTAATTGAAAATTAGTTAATGGTTTTGTTAATGAAAAAAATAATGAAAATAAAAATTATATTGGTGTTATAAAAATTGAAAATGGTTGAAAAATTATAAAATGAATTGGTAAAAGAATAGATTATAAATATCAATATAAAAATATTTATCGTTGAGACGGTGAAAGTATTCCATCAACCCCAGATATTAATAAAAATAGTGGTGAAATTACAGATTGAAAAGATTAAAAAGGAACTTAAAAATAGTTCCTTTTTATATTAATCTTACAAATTTCATAAAAATAATTAATAAGAATAAATTAGTTATTGTACTATACAATGCGGGACTAAATTTTCATACTTCGAATGTTTGACTAAAAAAACTATATATTGTTTGAAAAATTTTACCAACACCACTCGCTAATTCGTTTACTTGTTTTATACCAGGGATATTATTAACTATTCAAATTGCAGCATTTCTGATATGACACGCTAAATTATATCAACTACAACTTTCATATTGTGCTTGTCATCATTGACTATCTGGAAATAATCCACCATTATTAATTTCTTGTCAGTTATAAATTCCAAAATTAAAGTCATAATAACGGTACATATCATTTTCTTTTTGGGCTTGTAATTCAAAAACATTATAACCGATTTTTTGTTCTTCCATTTTTTTATATTTTAAACCATATTTATTTTTTAAAGTGCCTTCAAAAACATAACCCTCATTTTGATTAATATTATAATTATTTGCAACTGAAAAATCATAATTAAATACATCTCCATAATTTGTGTTATAAAACCGATTTTTATATGCAGAATACATCTTAAAATCTAATAATTTATATTTATCAGAAAAATAAAAATATCGTGGGTAAATTTTAAAACCATTATTGGATAATAAACCATATTTTTTATTATATCCCTGTGTATAAGTATTATTTTCTAAATCAAAAATTGTTCGTAAATAATCTTTATAAAAGTTTTGTGAAACTGTAAACATACTATTTAATAATTTTTCAAATTTATTTTTATTAATATTATTTTCATCAATTAAAACATCTCTAAAATTAACTAATTTTAAACCAAAAAAATTAATTAAAACAGTATCATATTGTAAATTATCAATATAACCACTTTCAATAAAATTACTCCGATTTTGAAACACAGGTACCAAAGCATAAGCAAAAAAGGCTTTTAAAAATTTATTAATATCAATTTGTCCTTTCATTTTTTCATAATATTTAATATTTCCATTTTCTAAATATGAATTAGTATTTGCATCAAAATTAAAGATATTATCTTTTTCTTTTATAAAAGTAAACAAAAAACCTAATTTAGTTTCTTTATAAGGATGAAATACATCATTACTAGCTGTCTTAGTATGTGTTAATTCTAAACTGCCAGCAATAATGTTATTATTTTTATCAATTGTTAAAATCATCCGATAAATTGATTTTTTAATAAAATACATAGCAGTATATCTGTCGCTTTCATCAACAATTTCAAAATCAAAAATTATTCGTTGTGTACCAACAATAGAACTCTCATAATTGGGATTACCCCCTTGCTGAACTCGAATATTTTCTTGAATAATAATATCAATATAACTCAATAAAAAAGAACAAGTATTTTGATATTCATTATCAGTTCAAAAAATTAATTCTCCATTTGTATTAATTTTTGGTGTTTGAGGCTCACCATTACCGTCTCAACGATAAATATTTTTATATTGATATTTATAATCTATTCTTTTACCAATTCATTTTATAATTTTTCAACCATTTTCAATTTTTATAACACCAATATAATTTTTATTTTCATTATTTTTTTCATTAACAAAACCATTAACTAATTTTCAATTTTCTTCAATTAAATTAACGGATTGTAAATCATTTATATTTGTTTTTAATTTATTTAACATTTGGGTTAAATTATATTTAATTGTAAAAGAATAAACAAAATTTGTTAATTCTTTTAAAAATTGTTTTTTATCAACATCATAGAACTTATCAATATTATACTTTTTAGAATAAGTATTTCAATTTTTATATAAATCCATAAATTTATCACTAGGTTTATCGTAAGAAATACCAGTTGAATAACTATCCTTTAAAAAATCTAAGTATCATTTATCGTTATAGGTTAATGATTTTGATGTTTTTAAAGTAGGATTAATAAAATAATTAGTATCACTTCAATTTTCAAAAAAAGTACTGCGTAAAAACATCGTATTAATAAAATCATTTTCATTAATGCCTGTTTCTACACTTCGCTTTGTTCTAGCTTTTTCTGCTGTTTGTTGTGATCGATGGTTTTGTTGTAATGTCATTGCCCCTAACGAGAAAAAAGAAATCAATAAAATTGGTACAAACGAAAATAATACTAAAAACTTACGCATTATTATCTACCATCTTATTTTTACGATTCTCTTTTATTAATTTAATAATTTCATTAAATAAATAACCATAAAAATAATGAATTATTAAGATATATCATAATATATCAAATCATAAACCATAAAATATATAACCATTTATACCAACATATTTCTCTTTTAATTCATCAATCGTTGAAACTGTATCTAAAATACATACAAACGCTAATAAACAACTAATAATAAAATATAAAATTAAATCAACCCAAGAAATAAATAAACCATTTTGTTTCTTTTCTTTTTTATTTTCTACATTACTTTTCATAAATTTAACTCCTAACTATATAATGTTTTTGAAATAATAAAACCAATAATATATAAACTTGATATTGTTAACATTAAAGGATGACTAAATAAAATCGCCATTTTACCAAAAATAGATAATAACCAAGTATCAGAATTATATAAATCCATAATAATATTTTTTGCTGATGTTAATTGATTTATAATTACTGTAATAAATCCTGTTCCAAAAATAGCAATTGCCGCTACCAATAAAACTAACTTAATCATATAAAATCAACTCCTTACTTATTTTTTTATTCTTTTAGTGGTATGAATTCTTTTAAAACCTAATTCTCTTGTTTTTGCTTGTCTTGCTAAACTTGATAACTGTTGTTTATTGCGACTAACTTTAAATTGTTTTCGTTCTTTAATATGTTTTTGTAAACCTTGTTTAGTACTAGAAACACCCCGAACAGTAGCACCGTATAGTTTAGAACTATTAATAACACCACTTTTAACTGTTGAACCTAAATCATTATAATGAGTTGATGTTCCATGAATTGCATAAATTGATAACTTAATAACCATAAAAAAGATTAAAAAATAAGCAATTGTTATATTTGTCATTGGCAATTTAGTATTTCAAATTACATCAAAAACAAATAAAAAAGTATCAAAAATAAAACTAAAAATCTTATTTCAATTATCGTTATTAACGCTTTCACTTAATAAATTACTCATCTTTTTTCTTTCCTTTCACTTTTTTTGCTTTTAAATTTTCTTTCAAAATATCAATATCAAACAATTCTAAGCGTTGTTTATTATTTAATTTTGATATATCTTTTCAAAAGTATTCTTTTTTATTAACAACCTCATCGTTTTTCAAATCACGAACAAAACTTAATCAATGACTATCATATTTATTTGCAAATTCAAGCGGAATAATTATCTTAAAAAACCGAATTCCCAATCCAACATCCGACTTATGTTTTGCTCTTTTACCTTCTGCTGTTCGTTCTACTGATTTTGTTTTTCAAATTTCATAATCCGTAATATCTTGGAAAATACCAATTCGCATAACAAAACTACGATTAAAAATATTACCTAATTTTGACTTAACAGGTTTTTTCAATGAAATCGGAATAATAATACCACTTGCTAAATGACGAATATTATTTCACATCATACCCTCACGCTGAACTGAATGGCTCTATTTTTAAAATGTCTTGCTAAAACAATTCACACACTTTTACCACCATGAACTTTTTTAACTTCGTGGGGACTAGTTCCATCAATATATAAAAAACTCTCATCAAACAAAATTAAACTATCATCGGGGTGGGACTAATTTAGTTCTATCAGTAAAATCTAAATTATTAAAAGTTAAAAGTTTTATTGCATCATCTTCAATAGGATAATTACTACTATAAATTTTCTTTGTTAAAAGTTTCATAACTTGTGATAAAAAAGTTAAAAGCAATGTTTTACCAGTTCCTAATTTACCAATAATTACGGATAATGGATTATCTCAAATAAAGTGAACTAAACGAAAAACATTTAACTGATAAAAAACATTTTTTCAAACTCACCAAACAAAATATACAAATTGTAAAGCAAATAATAGTCAAAATACTAAACCAGTATAATTTAATGAAATTATTCAAAGTAATAAATCAATTAAACTAAACAAAACCATTGAACCATTAATATAACAAAAGTTTATTAGAAAAAATACAAACTTTTTCATTACTTAAAATACCCAACTATTTTAAAAATCATTCACAACAAAAATCAAGTTAAAAACAAAATTACAATTCAAACACCAACCATCAAAGTTAAATATTCATTTTGAGTTAAATTTCAAGTTGTTATTTTTTCAACATTTGTTTTATCTATAAACAAAAAGACATGAATAAAAAACTCTTTTAATTTTTCTCAATCATTTTGCATTTTTAAAAACTCCACATTTTTTGAATAAGTTTAAAAACATTCCAAAAAATAAAACGATAAATAATACAAACGATATAAACATATATAAAATTGGGAGCATTTGAACCAATAATATAACTTACAAATTGAACTCAATAATTATATAAACTCATTTAATTTAAACTTTCTAAGTCATTAATTAATTGTTGTACTTTTTTCATCACTTCAATTTGTTAAATTATTATTGTTATTTGTTTTTACTTTTTGAGGTTTACCAGGGAATAATGCTTTTTTCATTTGTATAAAATAATTTTGTTTATATTGATTATACAAATCAATTATTTCTGTTCCAGTTAAGTATTTTCAATTGTGTTGTTTTAAATTTTCATCATATTTTACAATACGATAAGAATTATCATAAATTAAACCGATTGCTACTTGTTTAGAATGTTTTTGACTAGGATAAATAAACTTATTACTCAATCAAAAACCAATATGGCGATTATGATTAGGTAAATTTATAAAACTTGCTTTATCTGTTTCAAAAGGAATAAGTTCCTTGCTAATAAAATAATTTTCTATATTTTGATTTTTCTTAACAAAACTACTCAATTTTTTCAACTCCTTCATAACAATTTAAACAATAAAATTGATCAAATCGTAATCTTTTCATATCATTAAAACAAGTTTCACATTTATATTCAAAATAATTAATCATTACTTATCATCTCCTAACTAAATGTTTGTTTAATAAACAATGTTATATTTAATGTTTATATATTGCTAATTTATTGATAAAAACATTAATTATTAACAATGTTATACATAATGCCAATATATTGCTTATTTAATGTTTAATAAACAATGTTATTAACAATGTTAAATATATAAAATAGTAAAAATTGGCACACTGAAAAATACTATTAAGTTTTAAAGTAATAGTTATATAAAATAAATTAATAAAAAATAAATAAACTAGTGTGCCTTAGTTTTTGTTAAAATACTTTGAATATTAGAGTAATATACTCTATTAAAATCCTTTAACCATATGACGGAAAAAGTTTAATATCTTAATAATAATAAATAATCCAAATGGAATTAAAATAATTCACGCATCACCCAAAAAGGTCATTAATTGCGGTAAAATACCATATACAGCATCTTTTACTTTACCCATTGCATTACCTAACCCAGTTCAAATAGAATTCATTCCAGTCCCAAAAGTAACTGCATCTGCTAAAAAATTCATTATTTTCTATCCTCCTTTTTTTCAAATTCTTTTTTTTCTTTTTTCTTACCTTGAATTTGTCGAATTTTTTGATAAATTGATAAACCAATTCACGCAAAAATACCTAACAAAATCAAAATACTAAATATCCATGTTAATCATACTGGCATGATATAACTCCTTTCGATAAATTAAAAAATTGAAATTTGCAAACTCGCTCCGCTCGTTGTCGCTTTGCTCCACTTAAAAAACATTATTGAATAAATTATCCGCTAATAAATTACGCGTAATAATTTATTCTTTACTTTTTAATTTCAATATCATTTGAAATCTTATTGACAGTATTAATAACAATATCTTTACCATATTTTTTCACTAACGACCGCAAAATAAAATATTGCTTTGTTTGCATAATTTTAACCTCCTATAATTAACTTAAAAAAGTTAACTAAATTAATAGTTAACTTTTTATGATTTGGCATTTACAATTTACAGAATGTATACTGTAAAACTAAATCATAAAAAGTTAACAAAATTATAACAAATTAAAAATAAAAATCAATAATTACAAAAAATAATAAAATAAAATATTATTTTTAATATTTATTTTCAAAATTATAAAAATAAGCACAACAAAAAATAAATTTTATTAATCTTATACATTAAATATTAGTTTAATTTACAAAAACTTTTTTAAAATATTGATTTGATGTAAAATATCCTAAACACGGTCTAATTGTAGCATTTAATATATCTAAAACAGATTTTAATTTACTACGAATATTAATTAACAGTTCATTTTGATCAAATCAACGCCTTAAATCTCTATTTATTCGTTCAACTAATGCCTTTTGTTTTGGTTTACCGGGGTCACAAAAATAAACTCTTATTTTAAAATGTTTTTCTATTGTTTTTCATCTATAAAATTCTTTTCCTCTATCTGTCAAAATACAACTAAATTTACTAATACCAATTTGTTTAATAATTTTCATTAAAACCATTAACACAATACTTGCCTTTTTACTAAATAAAATATCATAAAAAAGTATTTTAGATTTACGATTTACTAAAACTAACAAATGGAAATTACCACAATCAAGAGTATCCATTTCTCAAATTCCACTAAAACTTAAATCATCTCCATAATCATTTAAAAATTGCTTATAATCTCTAATATTAATTAATTTTCCACGATTATCATTTTTTTCCCCATTTTTTGTTTTTCTTTTTTTATTTTTAAAATATAACATTTCTTTTTTTAAATTAAAATAACCTAATCTAATATATTTATACATTGTTTTAAAACATACACCAAATTTTACATTATATTGTAATTCATACGAAGTAATAATATTTTGTGGCGAACGACCAAAATTATTATATTCATTCGAAAAATAACTTAATTCTTGTGAATTTAGCATTGAATATTTACGACATTGTTTTTTATTTTTATCGTGTATTTTTTGTGCTTTTGCTGCATTATAATCATTAATATTATCAAACATATTTAACTCTTGCCAAATAGTTCTATAATCTCTATTCATTTGTTTAGCAATTTTTCGAATATTAATTGTTCCATTTTTCTTTTTAAATAATTCACTATCTTTTAATTTTTCCAAATTTACTCTTTCATTAATATCTAATCTTTCATATTTTTTCACACTTTACCTCCTAAAATATTAAAATATGTTATAATTTATATACAATTAATTATAACATTCTAAATAGGGAGATAAAAATATGAAAAAGTTACTAAGTATTTTAGGAACAATCGGATTAACAACAACAAGTACAACAACATTAATTAGTTGCGAAAAACCAAAATCAGATAATAATAATGAAAACGGGGGGAATAAACCAGAGCCTACACCAGAACCAGAAAAACCACAAAAACCACCAAAAAATAGTAATTGAAAATTAGTTAATGGTTTTGTTAATGAAAAAAATAATGAAAATAAAAATTATATTGGTGTTATAAAAATTGAAAATGGTTGAAAAATTATAAAATGAATTGGTAAAAGAATAGATTATAAATATCAATATAAAAATATTTATCGTTGAGACGGTGAAAGTATTCCATCAACCCCAGATATTAATAAAAATAGTGGTGAAATTACAGATTGAAAAGATTAAAAAGGAACTTAAAAATAGTTCCTTTTTATATTAATCTTACAAATTTCATAAAAATAATTAATAAGAATAAATTAGTTATTGTACTATACAATGCGGGACTAAATTTTCATACTTCGAATGTTTGACTAAAAAAACTATATATTGTTTGAAAAATTTTACCAACACCACTCGCTAATTCGTTTACTTGTTTTATACCAGGGATATTATTAACTATTCAAATTGCAGCATTTCTGATATGACACGCTAAATTATATCAACTACAACTTTCATATTGTGCTTGTCATCATTGACTATCTGGAAATAATCCACCATTATTAATTTCTTGTCAGTTATAAATTCCAAAATTAAAGTCATAATAACGGTACATATCATTTTCTTTTTGGGCTTGTAATTCAAAAACATTATAACCGATTTTTTGTTCTTCCATTTTTTTATATTTTAAACCATATTTATTTTTTAAAGTGCCTTCAAAAACATAACCCTCATTTTGATTAATATTATAATTATTTGCAACTGAAAAATCATAATTAAATACATCTCCATAATTTGTGTTATAAAACCGATTTTTATATGCAGAATACATCTTAAAATCTAATAATTTATATTTATCAGAAAAATAAAAATATCGTGGGTAAATTTTAAAACCATTATTGGATAATAAACCATATTTTTTATTATATCCCTGTGTATAAGTATTATTTTCTAAATCAAAAATTGTTCGTAAATAATCTTTATAAAAGTTTTGTGAAACTGTAAACATACTATTTAATAATTTTTCAAATTTATTTTTATTAATATTATTTTCATCAATTAAAACATCTCTAAAATTAACTAATTTTAAACCAAAAAAATTAATTAAAACAGTATCATATTGTAAATTATCAATATAACCACTTTCAATAAAATTACTCCGATTTTGAAACACAGGTACCAAAGCATAAGCAAAAAAGGCTTTTAAAAATTTATTAATATCAATTTGTCCTTTCATTTTTTCATAATATTTAATATTTCCATTTTCTAAATATGAATTAGTATTTGCATCAAAATTAAAGATATTATCTTTTTCTTTTATAAAAGTAAACAAAAAACCTAATTTAGTTTCTTTATAAGGATGAAATACATCATTACTAGCTGTCTTAGTATGTGTTAATTCTAAACTGCCAGCAATAATGTTATTATTTTTATCAATTGTTAAAATCATCCGATAAATTGATTTTTTAATAAAATACATAGCAGTATATCTGTCGCTTTCATCAACAATTTCAAAATCAAAAATTATTCGTTGTGTACCAACAATAGAACTCTCATAATTGGGATTACCCCCTTGCTGAACTCGAATATTTTCTTGAATAATAATATCAATATAACTCAATAAAAAAGAACAAGTATTTTGATATTCATTATCAGTTCAAAAAATTAATTCTCCATTTGTATTAATTTTTGGTGTTTGAGGCTCACCATTACCGTCTCAACGATAAATATTTTTATATTGATATTTATAATCTATTCTTTTACCAATTCATTTTATAATTTTTCAACCATTTTCAATTTTTATAACACCAATATAATTTTTATTTTCATTATTTTTTTCATTAACAAAACCATTAACTAATTTTCAATTTTCTTCAATTAAATTAACGGATTGTAAATCATTTATATTTGTTTTTAATTTATTTAACATTTGGGTTAAATTATATTTAATTGTAAAAGAATAAACAAAATTTGTTAATTCTTTTAAAAATTGTTTTTTATCAACATCATAGAACTTATCAATATTATACTTTTTAGAATAAGTATTTCAATTTTTATATAAATCCATAAATTTATCACTAGGTTTATCGTAAGAAATACCAGTTGAATAACTATCCTTTAAAAAATCTAAGTATCATTTATCGTTATAGGTTAATGATTTTGATGTTTTTAAAGTAGGATTAATAAAATAATTAGTATCACTTCAATTTTCAAAAAAAGTACTGCGTAAAAACATCGTATTAATAAAATCATTTTCATTAATGCCTGTTTCTACACTTCGCTTTGTTCTAGCTTTTTCTGCTGTTTGTTGTGATCGATGGTTTTGTTGTAATGTCATTGCCCCTAACGAGAAAAAAGAAATCAATAAAATTGGTACAAACGAAAATAATACTAAAAACTTACGCATTATTATCTACCATCTTATTTTTACGATTCTCTTTTATTAATTTAATAATTTCATTAAATAAATAACCATAAAAATAATGAATTATTAAGATATATCATAATATATCAAATCATAAACCATAAAATATATAACCATTTATACCAACATATTTCTCTTTTAATTCATCAATCGTTGAAACTGTATCTAAAATACATACAAACGCTAATAAACAACTAATAATAAAATATAAAATTAAATCAACCCAAGAAATAAATAAACCATTTTGTTTCTTTTCTTTTTTATTTTCTACATTACTTTTCATAAATTTAACTCCTAACTATATAATGTTTTTGAAATAATAAAACCAATAATATATAAACTTGATATTGTTAACATTAAAGGATGACTAAATAAAATCGCCATTTTACCAAAAATAGATAATAACCAAGTATCAGAATTATATAAATCCATAATAATATTTTTTGCTGATGTTAATTGATTTATAATTACTGTAATAAATCCTGTTCCAAAAATAGCAATTGCCGCTACCAATAAAACTAACTTAATCATATAAAATCAACTCCTTACTTATTTTTTTATTCTTTTAGTGGTATGAATTCTTTTAAAACCTAATTCTCTTGTTTTTGCTTGTCTTGCTAAACTTGATAACTGTTGTTTATTGCGACTAACTTTAAATTGTTTTCGTTCTTTAATATGTTTTTGTAAACCTTGTTTAGTACTAGAAACACCCCGAACAGTAGCACCGTATAGTTTAGAACTATTAATAACACCACTTTTAACTGTTGAACCTAAATCATTATAATGAGTTGATGTTCCATGAATTGCATAAATTGATAACTTAATAACCATAAAAAAGATTAAAAAATAAGCAATTGTTATATTTGTCATTGGCAATTTAGTATTTCAAATTACATCAAAAACAAATAAAAAAGTATCAAAAATAAAACTAAAAATCTTATTTCAATTATCGTTATTAACGCTTTCACTTAATAAATTACTCATCTTTTTTCTTTCCTTTCACTTTTTTTGCTTTTAAATTTTCTTTCAAAATATCAATATCAAACAATTCTAAGCGTTGTTTATTATTTAATTTTGATATATCTTTTCAAAAGTATTCTTTTTTATTAACAACCTCATCGTTTTTCAAATCACGAACAAAACTTAATCAATGACTATCATATTTATTTGCAAATTCAAGCGGAATAATTATCTTAAAAAACCGAATTCCCAATCCAACATCCGACTTATGTTTTGCTCTTTTACCTTCTGCTGTTCGTTCTACTGATTTTGTTTTTCAAATTTCATAATCCGTAATATCTTGGAAAATACCAATTCGCATAACAAAACTACGATTAAAAATATTACCTAATTTTGACTTAACAGGTTTTTTCAATGAAATCGGAATAATAATACCACTTGCTAAATGACGAATATTATTTCACATCATACCCTCACGCTGAACTGTAAAAATGGCTCTATTTTTAAAATGTCTTGCTAAAACAATTCACACACTTTTACCACCATGAACTTTTTTAACTTCGTGGGGACTAGTTCCATCAATATATAAAAAACTCTCATCAAACAAAATTAAACTATCATCGGGTGGGACTAATTTAGTTCTATCAGTAAAATCTAAATTATTAAAAGTTAAAAGTTTTATTGCATCATCTTCAATAGGATAATTACTATAAATTTTCTTTGTTAAAAGTTTCATAACTTGTGATAAAAAAGTTAAAAGCAATGTTTTACCAGTTCCTAATTTACCAATAATTACGGATAATGGATTATCTCAAATAAAGTGAACTAAACGAAAAACATTTAACTGATAAAAAACATTTTTTCAAACTCACCAAACAAAATATACAAATTGTAAAGCAAATAATAGTCAAAATACTAAACCAGTATAATTTAATGAAATTATTCAAAGTAATAAATCAATTAAACTAAACAAAACCATTGAACCATTAATATAACAAAAGTTTATTAGAAAAAATACAAACTTTTTCATTACTTAAAATACCCAACTATTTTAAAAATCATTCACAACAAAAATCAAGTTAAAAACAAAATTACAATTCAAACACCAACCATCAAAGTTAAATATTCATTTTGAGTTAAATTTCAAGTTGTTATTTTTTCAACATTTGTTTTATCTATAAACAAAAAGACATGAATAAAAAACTCTTTTAATTTTTCTCAATCATTTTGCATTTTTAAAAACTCCACATTTTTTGAATAAGTTTAAAAAACATTCCAAAAAATAAAACGATAAATAATACAAACGATATAACATATATAAAATTGGGAGCATTTGAACCAATAATATAACTTACAAATTGAACTCAATAATTATATAAACTCATTTAATTTAAACTTTCTAAGTCATTAATTAATTGTTGTACTTTTTCATCACTTCAATTTGTTAAATTATTATTGTTATTTGTTTTTACTTTTTGAGGTTTACCAGGGAATAATGCTTTTTTCATTTGTATAAAATAATTTTGTTTATATTGATTATACAAATCAATTATTTCTGTTCCAGTTAAGTATTTTCAATTGTGTTGTTTTAAATTTTCATCATATTTTACAATACGATAAGAATTATCATAAATTAAACCGATTGCTACTTGTTTAGAATGTTTTTGACTAGGATAAATAAACTTATTACTCAATCAAAAACCAATATGGCGATTATGATTAGGTAAATTTATAAAACTTGCTTTATCTGTTTCAAAAGGAATAAGTTCCTTGCTAATAAAATAATTTTCTATATTTTGATTTTTCTTAACAAAACTACTCAATTTTTTCAACTCCTTCATAACAATTTAAACAATAAAATTGATCAAATCGTAATCTTTTCATATCATTAAAACAAGTTTCACATTTATATTCAAAATAATTAATCATTACTTATCATCTCCTAACTAAATGTTTGTTTAATAAACAATGTTATATTTAATGTTTATATATTGCTAATTTATTGATAAAAACATTAATTATTAACAATGTTATACATAATGCCAATATATTGCTTATTTAATGTTTAATAAACAATGTTATTAACAATGTTAAATATATAAAATAGTAAAAATTGGCACACTGAAAAATACTATTAAGTTTTAAAGTAATAGTTATATAAAATAAATTAATAAAAAATAAATAAACTAGTGTGCCTTAGTTTTTGTTAAAATACTTTGAATATTAGAGTAATATACTCTATTAAAATCCTTTAACCATATGACGGAAAAAGTTTAATATCTTAATAATAATAAATAATCCAAATGGAATTAAAATAATTCACGCATCACCCAAAAAGGTCATTAATTGCGGTAAAATACCATATACAGCATCTTTTACTTTACCCATTGCATTACCTAACCCAGTTCAAATAGAATTCATTCCAGTCCCAAAAGTAACTGCATCTGCTAAAAAATTCATTATTTTCTATCCTCCTTTTTTTCAAATTCTTTTTTTTCTTTTTTCTTACCTTGAATTTGTCGAATTTTTTGATAAATTGATAAACCAATTCACGCAAAAATACCTAACAAAATCAAAATACTAAATATCCATGTTAATCATACTGGCATGATATAACTCCTTTCGATAAATTAAAAAATTGAAATTTGCAAACTCGCTCCGCTCGTTGTCGCTTTGCTCCACTTAAAAAACATTATTGAATAAATTATCCGCTAATAAATTACGCGTAATAATTTATTCTTTACTTTTTAATTTCAATATCATTTGAAATCTTATTGACAGTATTAATAACAATATCTTTACCATATTTTTTCACTAACGACCGCAAAATAAAATATTGCTTTGTTTGCATAATTTTAACCTCCTATAATTAACTTAAAAAAGTTAACTAAATTAATAGTTAACTTTTTATGATTTGGCATTTACAATTTACAGAATAAAAATCCTAAGAAAAAAATAAATTTATTTTTTTTAATTATTTTAATCTTAACATAAAAGTAATAATTTACAATACAAAAAATAATAATTCGCAAATTATTTAATAAATTTATAAATTTATTTTAAATTATTGATTTTTACTTTAAATTTTAGACAAAGGCTTGTACATATTGACTAAAGTTTTTATTTATTAAAAATTGTTGATTATTATTATTTTAATTTTTAAAATAAAAATTATATTCTTTTTCATTATTTTTGTTTAATTTATTAAGATAAAAATCAATTAAATTAACACCATTTTCTTTCGCCAATTTCATTGCAATCATATTTTTAAAAACTTTTTCACTATATGATTTAGTACCTTATCCTTTTAATCATTTAACATTAGACTTCTTGCGATACCTGGTTTTATTATTAAAATATTATTATAAAATATAATTTATGAGGATATTAAATTATGAAATTTGATGAATTTAAAAATATTAATGATAAAGAATGATTAAGATTAACAGGAATAAAACAAGATATTTTTAATAAAATGTTAGATATTTTACAAGTAGCTGAAATAGAAAAATTTAAAAAAGGTGGCAAAGCTAATAAATTATCACTAGAAAATCGATTATTGATGACTTTATCGTATTGACGAGAATATCGAACTTATTTTCATCTTGGAAAAAATTTCGGAATTAGTGAAGCTAATTGTTATCGCAATATCAAGTGAATTGAAGATATTTTAATTAAACATTCTGATTTTCAGCAAGTTGCTGGTAAAAAAGCACTAATAAATGATTATTTTAATGATAAAACTATTATTATTGATGCTACCAAAACCCCAATCCAACGCCCAAAAAAAGACAAAAACAATCTTATTCTGGTAAAAAGAAAAAACACACTATTAAAACACAAGTAATTATCGAACAAGAAACCAAAAAAATTATTGCAACAAATTTTTCACTTGGTAAAAAACACGATTATGCTTTATTTAAAGAATCAAAAATCGCAATTTTAAAAAATACCAAATTAATAGTTGATAGTGGTTATCAAGGAATACAAAAAATTCACAATAATGTTATAATGCCCACAAAGAAAACTAATAAAAAACATTTAAATAAAGAACAAAAACAACATAATAGACTAGTTTCAAAAATAAGAATTATTATTGAAAATATTTTTGCTATTCTTAAAAAATTTAAAATTATTACAGAAAAATATAGAAATCGTAGAAAACGATTTAGTTTAAGATTTAATTTAATTGCTTCAATTTATAATTTACAATTATTATAGTTATCATAAAAGATTTATTTAAAATTAACGAATTTGAATAATAAAATAATTTTTCGTTGTGGCAAAATATTAAATTTTTAAATAAAAGACATAATTAATTAAAATTATAATTTTATATTAACCCCTTTTTACAAATATTTGAAATTATTTTAATGGGTTATGCAAGAAGTCTATTAATTACCAGTTATTATGACATTAATGACAATATTGAATTTATGGTATTAGGAGATGGTGCACTTTGAATTAAAAATATGGTAAAATTTATTCAAGAATATTTTCCTAAAAATAAAGTACATTACACGATAGATAAATTTCACCTTACAAGTAGATTTAAAAAATTATATCCTTATCAAAGTAAAAACAAAGAAAACAGAGAAACATACCATAAAGCAGTCGATTATTTTTTTAATGGTAAATATGAAGAATTATTAGAACGCGTAGAAAACAGTGCTTCTTTTATAAAAGAATCAAAAATGAAATTCTTAAAAGAGACAATTAAATTAATTAAAAATAATGAAGAAAGTGTCAGAAATCAAACATTATGAAATAATATTGGTTGTCATATTGAGGGTGATATATCACATTACTGTAAGGGTGTTTTGGTTAAAAAAGCAACTTATTATGAAAAAACTATTAAAAATAAATTAAATACTAGTATGATGAATTTTAAAAATAAAATTAATTTATTTAATACTAATGAACCATTAGAAAAAAATAGAATTAATTATTCAGTTAATAATTTTGTAAATAATAGTTTACAATCAAACTTATATTTTTATTAATTTTATCTAAATAAATTAAATAACTTTAATAAACATGTATTTTTGTCGTGGAAAAATTTAAAAATAATGAAAAAATATATTGACAATAAAATTAAAAGTAATACAGTTTAATTGAGTAAGTGTCATATTATTCCACAATTTCTAAGATATTAATTAAAACCCTTAAATAATACATACAAACATTAATTTTTTGGGACATCCTGCATAATTTAAAGCTGATACTAAATTCTTAAAAATCAAATTAGCATCAGCATGATTTGATAATTTTCAATCTATTATTTCACCATTGAATAAGTTACGGATAATTGATAAATATACCACGCAATTATTAATAGGTAAATATGTTGTATATCTGTCACTCATTTTTTGTTTGGTTCAGATGTAACAAAATCTCGTTTTAAGATATTTGGGAATCTTATAGGACCTGATTTAAAATAATTCGGTTTTATTTTCTTCCGAATAGACTTAATTTTTAATATTTTCATATAGCGATAGACTAATCATTTGTTAACTTTGATATTTTTATATTTTTCTAACAAAATCGTAATCATTGGGTACACATAAACACCTTTAAATTTATTAAATATTTCAAGTATTATTTCTGCTAAAAAAAATTATAGTTTTTATACATAGGTTTTCCTTGTTTAATCCATAAGTAATAACCTTGTCTAGTAATACCTAATTTTTTACATATAAAATCAACAGAATAATATGCTTATAGTTTATTTAATGCGAAGAACTTTTCTTTAGTAGTCTTCGCCTCATACTTTTTTAATGCAAAATGTAATTTAGCAATCTCTTCTAATTCAGAAAGTGACATTTTTTTGACATCATTTGAGTAAATTGTTGAAATACTAATTATTATTTTTTTTGTTTACTTTAAAATCCACGACCTCATTCTAGGTTATCAAAATTGTTTTGTGCGTCTATACGTCATCTATGTATGGTAGATTTGTCTGTGTTATATTTTTTAACTGTTAGTTTAATGCCATTTAACTCAGTAAGTGTTAAAATTTCTAGTTTTTCATTTTTGTTTCATTGTTTTGCCATAAGAAAAGATAATCCTTTCAATAAAATTATATAACAGAAAAATTTTATCTCTTTTTTCTGTCAATTTTATTTAGATGTTCATTATATATCTCTTTTTCTATTTTTACTTAACTTTTATGTTACCATTTTCATCAATATATAATAAATTAGATATATTAGTATCTAAATTTCAACGATAAACTGATTTAAAATAATCATTATTTTTATTTCATTTAGCACTAAATCCTATTGCTCCTTGTTTTTTAAAAATATATAATTCTTTTTTATTATTTATAGAAAGAATAAAATTATTATATTCTTCTAATAAACCTTGTTTTTTATACTTATAGTTAACAATTATTCAATTATCATTTTTATCACCACGACATACTACATAATAATATTTATTATCGACTGTATTAAACGGTTTTTCTTGTGGTGCTATTCATTCTAAAATACCATCTTTTGTAGTTATATTATTTTTGTCTTTTAGTTCTTTTAATTCTTCTTTTGTATATTCTTGTGGTGTATTACAAGCAACTAAACTTGTTGTGCTTGTTACTGCTAAACTAATTGCACCTATTATACTTAATAATCTTTTCATTCCAATTAACCCTCTTTTCTGATATTTATTAACTTCTTATATTATATATATATACATAATATATACAAGGGTAAATTAGTTATTTTAAATACCTTTATTACTTGTTTTAAGACCTAAATTAGCAATAAAATATATTAAGTTTAGTAAATTTTTTTGTCTACAAAAGGTATTATATTGGTAAAATAGTGTGATATTATTATTCCATTTAAATAAAAAATAGAATTACCACTCATCATTCTTATTAGTAATTATATATCAATAAATAATAATTTCAAGTAAGAATGATAAGGTTTTTACCTCTTTATTAATTTAATCAAAGGGGTGAAAAAATGATTTTTAAAACAAATAATTTAATATTATCAATTGATAACAATAGACTTCTTGCATAACCCATTAAAATAATTTCAAATATTTGTAAAAAGGGGTTAATATAAAATTATAATTTTAATTAATTATGTCTTTTATTTAAAAATTTAATATTTTGCCACAACGAAAAATTATTTTATTATTCAAATTCGTTAATTTTAAATAAATCTTTTATGATAACTATAATAATTGTAAATTATAAATTGAAGCAATTAAATTAAATCTTAAACTAAATCGTTTTCTACGATTTCTATATTTTTCTGTAATAATTTTAAATTTTTTAAGAATAGCAAAAATATTTTCAATAATAATTCTTATTTTTGAAACTAGTCTATTATGTTGTTTTTGTTCTTTATTTAAATGTTTTTTCTTAGTTTTCTTTGTGGGCATTATAACATTATTGTGAATTTTTTGTATTCCTTGATAACCACTATCAACTATTAATTTGGTATTTTTTAAAATTGCGATTTTTGATTCTTTAAATAAAGCATAATCGTGTTTTTTACCAAGTGAAAAACTTGTTGCAATAATTTTTTTGGTTTCTTGTTCGATAATTACTTGTGTTTTAATAGTGTGTTTTTTCTTTTTACCAGAATAAGATTGTTTTTGTCTTTTTTTGGGCGTTGGATTGGGGTTTCGGTAACATCAATAATAATAGTTTTATCATTAAAATAATCATTTATTAGTGCTTTTTTACCAGCAACTTGCTGAAAATCAGGGTGTTTAATTAAAATATCTTCAATTCACTTGATATTGCGATAACAATTAGCTTCACTAATTCCGAAATTTTTTCCAAGATGAAAATAAGTTCGATATTCTCGTCAATACGATAAAGTCATCAATAATCGATTTTCTAGTGATAATTTATTAGCTTTGCCACCTTTTTTAAATTTTTCTATTTCAGCTACTTGTAAAATATCTAACATTTTATTAAAAATATCTTGTTTTATTCCCGTTAATCTTAATCATTCTTTATCATTAATATTTTTAAATTCATCAAATTTCATAATTTAATATCCTCATAAATTATATTTTATAATAATATTTTAATAATAAAACCAGGTATCGCAAGAAGTCTATTATTTATCCTTCTTGCTAGATGTGTCTCATGATTCAATAATACTTAATTGTTCTAATTGTTGCTTTTGTAATTAAGACATTAGTTAAATTAACATCTCGTAATTTAGCAAAAAATAAATTAGCACCTTGTAAATCAGAACGCCTTAAATTAGCATTTCGTAAATCTACACCTACTAAATTAGCATCTTGTAAATCTAATATTTCACTTTTTAAATATTTATTTATTTTTCATTGTTCAACAGTAATATCTGTTAAATCTTTAATCATTTCTCGTATTGTTTTCATTTTATAATTCCTCCAAATTCTTTTCTTCAATTAAAGTATCAATATAGTTATAAGCACTTTCTTCTGAATGACATTATTCTAATGCTTCATTAAATAAATCTTCTTCTGTATAAACTTTGCCTTCTTCATCTTTTCACATATTATTCAACTCCTTTTCATTTAATATTTTTATTTTCTAAATCAATAATTGTTGTTAATCATTCTTGTTGATTTTCAACATTAGCAGTAATTTTTGCTTCTTCTAATGTATAAAACAATTTAGTTAGAACTTCATTTTCATATTTCATTACTAATAAATATCTTTTATTCATAATTTATTTCCTCCTAATTCTTTTTAGTATTTAATGCTCAATGTTCATCTGTAATATCTTCAAATGACACTGGATAAGCATGTAGCATTAATTTTTGTAATTTATTTTCTTGATTGCATTTAAAGCAATAACCTCAATATCTTTGTTTAAGACAAATTTTATTTAACCTTTTAATATAAACCTCATAAATTATTCCTTTAATTTTTTGGTCGATTTGTAATATTTTTCAACCATCTGATGCTAAATCTAAAATATCGTTAATTTTGTAATGTTGCATATAAGAAACAATAACATCTCATTTATTTTTAAATAAATTTAAGTACATTTTTGCTCATTCTAAACATTGTAAATCATAATGATTTTTATGGTGAGAAATACTACAATCAACGGGCTGACAATTAACTCAATCAAATGATGTTGTTATTTAATTTCAAGTTTTATTGATATATTTACTTTTATATTCTGTCATTATAATTCCTCCTAGTTTTAACTCGCTGGCACTCACTCGCAAGTGAAAGTGCCAAAGCGAGAATTAGTTATATAATTATTTATCTATTTATTTACTACGCCATCCGCTTCACTGGGGGTGAGCGGTGGCGATGTTAACATTTACAATTAACTACAAAGTACTACAATGTTCTACATTTTGTATTTGTTTGTAAATTTGTTACGCCTTATATATACACCTCTTCATCCGCACCATTTCAGGTCAAAACGTTCAGTTTTTAAAATAAATTCACTTGCACCCTGAAGATCCTAGTGCTGGCTTTGTGGTTTTTAAACCGCTGCCACTTCTAAGAAGTAATATCTATCGCAAATTTATTTATAAAGTGGCCATATCAATATTTATTGTAGTTTGATGTTGACTTTGCACTTATCACGACTATCGCCTAGTTCTAATGAACCAGCGCCGATTTACATTTTTCCTCATACACTATTTCAGTACTTGCCTCGGCCGGCTGCGGGAATGAGTTAATACTCATGTTCTTATGGAAGCACTTAGTTATTTAAAATAACCGTCCCAATCTGCATTAAGTTGTTTTATAAAATTTAAGTTTTAATATTCAGTATAATAAACATCTTCAAATCATTCTGTTTTTTCACGATGGTTAACTTTGTGAAACTGCTTTGGTGTTCCACATTTTTTGCATTTAATAAAAGTATTTTCAGACATATTTTTTTACTCTCTTTCTAAGAGTTTTTTTCAAATAAAAAAACAACCCTTTAATAAGAGTTGTTTTTTCCTACTTCATCCTTTATTCTACAAATTAAATAATTTAAATAATAAATTCATTTTTTGTTGTGGCAAAATATTAAATTTTTAAATAAAAAACATAATTAATTAAAATTATATTTTTCTATTGGCGTCTTTTTACAAATATTTGCAATTTTTTAATAGGTTACGCAAGAATTCTAATAAGTAAATTTGTAAATTTAATTAATAAAGTTAATCAAGTTCAAAATAAAGTATTAAAACCAATTAATTATATTACTGATAAATATAATAAAATTACAAGTAAAGTTGAAGATATTTATCAGTGATTAAATCCATTTACTTATTTAGATTTAATTAAAAAAGGTCATAAAAAAGAAATAGAACAAATATTAAGTCAATTAGAAAAAGATAATAATATTAAAAATAGAGAACAATTTAAAAATCAAAATTATCTAAATACTAATTGACAATATTTAAATAATAGTTGACTTGATAGTGGTATTTTTAATATTAAAAATAGACTTCTTGCGATACCTGGTTTTATTATTAAAATATTATTATAAAATATAATTTATGAGGATATTAAATTATGAAATTTGATGAATTTAAAAATATTAATGATAAAGAATGATTAAGATTAACAGGAATAAAACAAGATATTTTTAATAAAATGTTAGATATTTTACAAGTAGCTGAAATAGAAAAATTTAAAAAAGGTGGCAAAGCTAATAAATTATCACTAGAAAATCGATTATTGATGACTTTATCGTATTGACGAGAATATCGAACTTATTTTCATCTTGGAAAAAATTTCGGAATTAGTGAAGCTAATTGTTATCGCAATATCAAGTGAATTGAAGATATTTTAATTAAACACCCTGATTTTCAGCAAGTTGCCTGGTAAAAAAGCACTAATAAATGATTATTTTAATGATAAAACTATTATTATTAGACTTCTTGCATAACCCATTAAAATAATTTCAAATATTTGTAAAAAGGGGTTAATATAAAATTATAATTTTAATTAATTATGTCTTTTATTTAAAAATTTAATATTTTGCCACAACGAAAAATTATTTTATTATTCAAATTCGTTAATTTTAAATAAATCTTTTATGATAACTATAATAATTGTAAATTATAAATTGAAGCAATTAAATTAAATCTTAAACTAAATCGTTTTCTACGATTTCTATATTTTTCTGTAATAATTTTAAATTTTTTAAGAATAGCAAAAATATTTTCAATAATAATTCTTATTTTTGAAACTAGTCTATTATGTTGTTTTTGTTCTTTATTTAAATGTTTTTTCTTAGTTTTCTTTGTGGGCATTATAACATTATTGTGAATTTTTTGTATTCCTTGATAACCACTATCAACTATTAATTTGGTATTTTTTAAAATTGCGATTTTTGATTCTTTAAATAAAGCATAATCGTGTTTTTTACCAAGTGAAAAACTTGTTGCAATAATTTTTTTTGGTTTCTTGTTCGATAATTACTTGTGTTTTAATAGTGTGTTTTTTCTTTTTACCAGAATAAGATTGTTTTTGTCTTTTTTTGGGCGTTGGATTGGGGTTTCGGTAACATCAATAATAATAGTTTTATAATTAAAATAATCATTTATTAGCGCTTTTTTACCAGCAACTTGCTGAAAATCAGGGTGTTTAATTAAAATATCTTCAATTCACTTGATATTGCGATAACAATTAGCTTCACTAATTCCGAAATTTTTTCCAAGATGAAAATAAGTTCGATATTCTCGTCAATACGATAAGGTCATCAATAATCGATTTTCTAGTGATAATTTATTAGCTTTGCCACCTTTTTTAAATTTTTCTATTTCAGCTACTTGTAAAATATCTAACATTTTATTAAAAATATCTTGTTTTATTCCTGTTAATCTTAATCATTCTTTATCATTAATATTTTTAAATTCATCAAATTTCATAATTTAATATCCTCATAAATTATATTTTATAATAATATTTTAATAATAAAACCAGGTATCGCAAGAAGTCTATTGATGCCACCGAAACCCCAATCCAACGCCCAAAAAAAGACAAAAACAATCTTATTCTGGTAAAAAGAAAAAACACACTATTAAAACACAAGTAATTATCGAACAAGAAACCAAAAAAATTATTGCAACAAGTTTTTCACTTGGTAAAAAACACGATTATGCTTTATTTAAAGAATCAAAAATCGCAATTTTAAAAAATACCAAATTAATAGTTGATAGTGGTTATCAAGGAATACAAAAAATTCACAATAATGTTATAATGCCCACAAAGAAAACTAAGAAAAAACATTTAAATAAAGAACAAAAACAACATAATAGACTAGTTTCAAAAATGAGAATTATTATTGAAAATATTTTTGCTATTCTTAAAAAATTTAAAATTATTACAGAAAAATATCGTAATCGAAGAAAACGATTTAGTTTAAGATTTAATTTAATTGCTTCAATTTATAATTTGCAGTTATTATAGTTATCATAAAATATTTATTTAAAATTAACGAATTTGAATAATAAAATAATTTTTCGTTGTGGCAAAATATTAAATTTTTAAATAAAAGACATAATTAATTAAAATTATAATTTTATATTAACCCCTTTTTACAAATGTTTGAAATTGTTTTAATGGGTTATGCAAGAAGTCTAATAAATTAACTTTAACAGGTAATTTAACTATTTTAATATATACAAAAACAGCAAAACATCCGAAATTTTATGGACCTTATGTTTATCCTAGTTTTCCAGTTGGAATATGAAAATTATTAAGTAATGCTGTATATAATGCAGGGACTTTATTTTGACGTTATTGATTAAGAAAATGATTGCCTAGTCATTTAAGAAATTATATTAAAAAACAATTACCGCAAGCATTAAAAGAAAAATACACCAAAGAAACTAATAAATTAACATTACCAACTATTCAAAAATTAAATCAAATTAAAAAGTTTATTAATAGGCATCGTACACGATGCCTATTAATAAAAAAGGACAAAAATAAAAATATAATTAAATATCCTGATTTAGGAAATCATAAATTTAATAAAATTAAAGAAAAATTTAAAGTTTTATTTACTGATGTAACTTATTTAATTTGAAATGGTAAAAAACATTATCAATCAACAATAATTGATGGATATACTAAATAAATTTTTGATGTGCAGTGATCAAAATATAATGATAACAAAATTGTTATGAACAATTTAGATGCTGCAATTAATAAAATTAAAAAAACAAAAAAAAGATCTGAGTAACATAATAATTCATTCAGATCATGGATTTCAATACACATCAAAAATATATAATAATAAATGTATATCTAATGAAATTAGAATTTATATGGGTAAAAATTATTATTATGCTGATAATATTGTTATTGAAAGTTTTCATTCTTTATTAAAAAAAGCAACAATGCATAACAATATTTATTTATCTAATGATGAATATATTAATGATGTTAAAAAATGAAATAAATGATATTCAAGTCGGAAAGAAAAAGATATAATAAATAAAAGTTTAGCAAAGTTCTTTTTTAATTTTACTTACTAAACTGGGTGCAGTATAACTTTTGCTCTTTTTATCTTTCGTTTTCAATTTCTTGGCTTTGTTCTTGCTGTGTTGCAATATGTTCTTTATAAATTTTTATCTTTTGTTCTTTATTTAATTTTTCTAATCTTGCTGGTTTAGGTGCTGCATTTGGGATGTGTTTTATTCCCCCTGTATAAAAGATTGAATTACCTGTTTGTAATATGTTTTCATTTTTGTAATCAGTTTCAGACGAAGGGCTACCAACTTCTAGTCCTGGATTTACTTTTAATTCAAAAGTATTTAGTTTACTTTTTAAATTACTTAAAGTTTTCTGTGCGACATCAATAATTTCTGTTCCATTTACAATATTTTATTTATCTTTATCATTGTAAAAATATTGTAAAAATACCCCATTAAATACCTCATTATAAAAATTTTTAATGTCTGATAGTTCTTCTAAGTTTATTATTTCTTTTAAATTATTATCATTTGAGATAACTTCTTGGTATATTTTATATTTTTCATTTAATTCTGCTTTAAAATCTACATATTCATTAGCAATAACTTTTAAATTATTAATAAATTAGATTATTTTCATTGCAATTTTCTTTCAATATTGTTTTTAATTATTATTTCATAAATAATAGACTTCTTGCGATACATGGTTTTATTATTAAAATATTATTATAAAATATAATTTATGAGGATATTAAATTATGAAATTTGATGAATTTAAAAATATTAATGATAAAGAATGATTAAGATTAACAGGAATAAAACAAGATATTTTTAATAAAATGTTAGATATTTTACAAGCAGCTGAAATAGAAAAATTTAAAAAAGGTGGCAAAGCTAATAAATTATCACTAGAAAATCGATTATTGATGACTTTATCGTATTGACGAGAATATCGAACTTATTTTCATCTTGGAAAAAATTTCGGAATTAGTGAAGCTAATTGTTATCGCAATATCAAGTGAATTGAAGATATTTTAATTAAACACCCTGATTTTCAGCAAGTTGCTGGTAAAAAAGCACTAATAAATGATTATTTTAATGATAAAACTATTATTATTGATGCCACCGAAACCCCAATCCAACGCCCAAAAAAAGACAAAAACAATCTTATTCTGGTAAAAAGAAAAAACACACCATTAAAACACAAGTAATTATCGAACAAGAAACCAAAAAAATTATTGCAACAAGTTTTTCGCTTGGTAAAAAACACGATTATGCTTTATTTAAAGAATCAAAAATCGCAATTTTAAAAAATACCAAATTAATAGTTGATAGTGGTTATCAAGGAATACAAAAAATTCACAATAATGTTATAATGCCCACAAAGAAAACTAAGAAAAAACATTTAAATAAAGAACAAAAACAACATAATAGACTAGTTTCAAAAATAAGAATTATTATTGAAAATATTTTTGCTATTCTTAAAAAATTTAAAATTATTACAGAAAAATATAGAAATCGTAGAAAACGATTTAGTTTAAGATTTAATTTAATTGCTTCAATTTATAATTTACAATTATTATAGTTATCATAAAAGATTTATTTAAAATTAACGAATTTGAATAATAAAATAATTTTTCGTTGTGGCAAAATATTAAATTTTTAAATAAAAGACATAATTAATTAAAATTATAATTTTATATTAACCCCTTTTTACAAATATTTGAAATTATTTTAATGGGTTATGCAAGAAGTCTAATAATTAAAGTAATTTATTTTAAAATTAGTTTTAAAATAATATATTTATTAATTTTATCATAATTTATTAGTACAAACATTAATAAGCAAATAAAAAATCAACATTTGTTGAGTTTTTGTTATTTTTGTTAATTAAAATGTTTTAACAACTTTTTGAATTTCTTCATCATATTGGTCAATTAACTCATCTGGACTTATGGCATTGGTTGGGGCAACTTTCGTTCCTGCAACAAGAATTGGTTTATTAACAGTAGAACCAACAAATTCTCATATTCCTTTTAAATATTCGGCGTGATTTCCCCATGGATATCAACCAAAAGGAGCCCCTTGGGTTGTTAAAATTTGTACTTTTAAATGTGGCAATAACCCGATTGCATAACCCTTTTTTGCATATTTATATGAAAATGTTTTATCTGCAACTAACACATGATCTAAGTAATTTTTAATTAAGCCAGAAACATTAAAGTTGTTCATTGGACATACAATAATAACTTTTTGCACTTCTTTTAATTGATTAATATAAACATCAGTATCCTCTGCATTAAAATAAGTGCCAAAATTATCGCGCGTAAGTGTTTTAAGGGCCATTGGTGTTTCGTTTAAATCTAAATGAATAATTTCATCGTTTACATTTGCTGCTTGATAATATTTAAGAAAACGAGCTGCTAAAGCTTTTGAATATGATTTTTCATTAGGGCTAACCGTTCCATAAATTACTAATACTTTATTTGCCATGATTATCCTTCCTTTCTAGTTTTATTTTATCATGTTTTATTCTATAAACTAATTAATAATATTGCTAGGAACTGTTGAAAATGATAATTTTTGATAATTTAAAAAATTTAACAAAATTTTTAAAATAGCAAATTATTTTTAGCATTTTAATAATATAATAATGTTATGAAAAAAAAGAAAAAAATATTATGTATGATCAAAAAAGCAATATTATTTTTAAAATAACAAATATCGCTCCGTTCGGTGCTTTTTGTGATTTAAAAGATGCAGCTTGTTTAATTGATATTAGTGAATTTTCTGATTTCTTTGTTCGAGATATTTGAGAATTTGTTATTGTTGATGACAATGTTGAAGTAGAAGTTCTTGATTTTGACCCCGTTAAAAAACATGTCAAATTAAGTTACAAAATTGCCGTCCATAATTATTGAAAAAGGACAATAATCTAACGGAAGAAACACTGCCGAATTTATAATCATTACCTAATAAGCATAATTTATTATCAAAATAAATAAAATAATAAAAAGTATAAAAAAGCTAAAAAGTATCTTTAGGCTTCCCCCTAGTTTAGTAATTATTAATAAAAAAGAGTTATAAACTTTTATTTATTATATTTTTTTCTTTAAGACTTGAATATCATTTATTTAATTTTTTAACATCATTAATATATTCATCATGAGATAAATAAATATTGTTATGAATTGTTGCTTTTTTTAATAAAGAATTAAAACTTTCAATAACAATATTATCAGCACAATGATAATTTTTACCCATAGAAATTCTAATTTCATTAGATATACATTTATTATTATATATTTTTGATGTGTATTGAAATACATGATCTGAATGAATTATTATATTACTGAGATCTTTTTTTTGTTTGTTTAGTTTTATTAATTGCATTATCTAAATTGTTCATAATAATTTTGTTATCATTATTTTTTGATCACTGCACATCAAAAATTTATTTAGTATATCCATCAATTATTGTTGATTGATAATTTTTTTTGCCATTTCAAATTAAATAAGTTACATCAGTAAATAAAACTTTAATTTTTCTTTAATTTTATTAAATTTATGATTTCCTAAATCAGGATATTTAATTATATTTTTATTTTTGTCATTTTTTATTAATAGGTATCGTACACGATACCTATTAATAAACTTTTTAACTTGATTTAATTTTTGAATAGTTGGTAATGTTAATTTAGTAGTTTCTTTGGGGTATTTTTCTTTTAATGCTTGCGGTAATTTTTTTTAATATAATTTCTTAAATGACTAGGCAATCATTTTCTTAATCAATAACGTCAAAATAAAGTCCCTGCATTATATACAGCATTACTTAATAATTTTCAAATTTCAACTGGAACACTAGGATAAAAATATGGACCATAAAATTTCGGATGTTTTGCTGTTTTTGTATATATTAAAATAGTTAAATTACCTGTTAAAGTTAATTTATTTTTAATATTAAACATACCACTATCAATCCAACCATTATTTAAAGGTTGTAAATTAGTATTTAGATAATTTTGATTTTTAAATTGTTCTCTATTTTTAATATTATTATCTTTTTCTAATTGAATTAATATTTGTTGTATTTCTTTTTTATGACCTTTTTTAATTAAATCTAAATAAGCAAATGGATTTAATCACTGATAAATATCTTCAACTTTACTTGTAATTTTATTATATTTATCAGTAATATAATTAATTGGTTTTAATATTTTATTTTGAACTTGATTAACTTTATTAATTAAATTTACAAATTTACTTATTAAAGGTTTATTTTCTAAATTAGATACTAATAAAGTTAAAACTCGTAAAATTAGTAAATTCATTGTTTATTAATAATTTTTAATTACTACATCAATTAGGTTTGTTTGACCAGTAGCGTTATTTTTACCTTGAATTTGAACTTCAACAGTTTTATCATTTGTAATATTAATTGGTCAATCTTCACCTTTACTTTCAATAAAGTAATCAAAATCACCTTCAGTTAAAGAATTATTTACGGCTTTTACTGCTTTTAAAACAACATCTTTAAATTGTGTTTTTAACTGTGCGGCTGTTGCTTTTGTTGGGTCTGTGACGTGAATATTTGGTTTATCTAGTTTATTAATTTTACTAATATCTATTTTACTTGGTGTTGGTGCAGTGATTACATAATCAACTGGCACTCTAAATGTTTTATTTAGATTACTTTTAGCAGTATTAATTTCATCTTGTGTTGGTTCTTTTTCTAAAATAATTTTACATTTTTTAGTATATAAAATAGTTGGTGTTGCATACTGTACTTTACTAATTCATTTGGGGTTAGCAGTATCATTATCTAAAACTTTTTGAATAGTACCCCATATTAATTGGATATGCTCATACTTGTTTATTAATGATTAAACCATTTACATTAGTAAAATTATAACCTTTATCACGGTTAACTTCTCCCTTTGTATATGTTTTTTCTAAATGGAAGCTTTTTGATACTGGAACACCCATTGCTATATTTTCATATAATTCACCATTAACCATCGATTTTAATTGTGCTTGTGAACCAATTACTTTTAAATAAGCAGGTGTTAATCCTAAATATGATATTCGACCTAAAACCATAAACACTTTATCGGTTGGTAAACCAAAATATAAATTACTAATTTGATTTGTTAATTCAATCAAAGTTTAATTTAATTTAAAGAATGCTCTATTTGCATCATAAGCATTATCTGCTGTATAACTACTATATGGAATTACTTCATATTGACCATCTGCTAAACAATAATCATAAATAGCCTGAATTAATTCACATCCTAAATTAACAAATTTATTTTGCACAACACTATAAATAGCATCAGCAATAACGCCATTTTTAATATTTTTGTTATATTAATGATAAATCAAAATCCTCATTCATTAATTTTAAATTAAATTTTTTATAAATAGGAACTGGAATTATTGTTAATCCCATTGTTTTAGTTGTTCAACCATTTGGCAATGAATAATCATCTTGTCATACTACACGATGAGTTAAATTATATAGTGCTTGACCAGCATTATGTAATCAAGCAACTTGTTCTGCGGTTGCAGTAGCATACTGCATAATACTTTCATATTCATTAGACTTCTTGCATAACCTAATCTAATTATTTTAAAATTCCTATAAAATATTTTTAAATTAAAATAGAAATTATAGGAGATTAAAATTATGAAATTTGATAAATTTAATTTTATTAATGATAAAGAATTGTTGCGATTAACCGGAGCAAAAAAAAGCTACTTTTAATAAAATGTTAAATATTTTACAAGTAGCTGAAATAGAAAAATTTAAAAAGGTGGCAAAACCAATAAATTATCACTAGAAAATCGATTATTGATGACTTTATCGTATTGACGAGAATATCGAACTTATTTTCATCTTGCTAAAAGTTTTGATATTAGTGAATCTAGTTGTTATCGCAATATCAAGTGAATTGAAGATATTTTAATTAAACACCCTGATTTTCAGCAAGTTGCTGGTAAAAAAGCACTAATAAATGATTATTTTAATAATAAAACTATTATTATTGATGTTACCGAAACCCCAATCCAACGCCCAAAAAAAGACAAAAACAATCTTATTCTGGTAAAAATAAAAAACACACTATTAAAACACAAGTAATTATCGAACAAGAAACCAAAAAAAATATTGCAACAAGTTTTTCACTTGGTAAAAAACACGATTATGCTTTATTTAAAGAATCAAAAATCGCAATTTTAAAAAATACCAAATTAATAGTTGATAGTGGTTGTCAAGTAATTCAAAAAATTCACAATAATGTTCTAATACCTACAAAAAAAACAAAGAAAAACCCTTTAAATAAAGTACAAAAACAACGCAATAGAATAGTTTCAAAAATGAGAATTATTATTGAAAATATTTTTGCTATTCTTAAAAAATTTAAAATTATTACAGAAAAATATTGTAATCGAAGAAAACGATTTAGTTTAAGATTTAATTTAATTGCTTCAATTTATAATTTGCAGTTAGCATAGAAGATTTATTTAAAATTAAAGAATTTAAATAATAAATTCATTTTTTGTTGTGGCAAAATATTAAATTTTTAAATAAAAAACATAATTAATTAAAATTATATTTTTCTATTAGTGTCTTTTTACAAATATTTGCAATTTTTTATTTGTTCCAATTTTATAATTAATTCTTTTCCTTCTTTAATTTTATTATTAAATTTTGAAATTGAATCAAAAACATCATTAAAACATTTTTCTTGGTCTTCTAAAATATCTCATACACCCAATATATAATCATTTTGTTTTTTTAAGTCAATAAGTTTAATTAAAAAAACTACCATACTCTTGAAATTTTTTAATCTCAAAATTATTAGACTTCTTGCATAACCCAATCTAATTATTTTAAAATTCCTATAAAATATTTTTAAATTAAAATAGAAATTATAGGAGATTAAAATTATAAAATTTGATAAATTTAATTTTATTAATGATAAATAATTATTGCGATTAACCGGAGCAAAAAAGCTACTTTTAATAAAATGTTAAATATTTTACAAGTAGCTGAAATAGAAAAATTTAAAAAAGGTGGCAAAACTAATAAATTATCACTAGAAAATCGGATACTGATGACTTTATCGTATTGACGAGAATATCGGACTTATTTTCATCTTGCTAAAAGTTTTGATATTAGTGAATCTAGTTGTTATCGCAATATCAAGTAAGTTGAAGATATTTTAATTAAACACTCTGATTTTAAACAACTCACTGGTAAAAAATAACTAATAAATGATTATTTTAATGATAAAACTATTATTATTGATGTTACCGAAACCCCAATCCAACGCCCAAAAAAAAGACAAAAACAATCTTATTCTGGTAAAAAGAAAAAACACACCATTAAAACACAAGTAATTATCGAACAAGAAACCAAAAAAATTATTGCAACAAGTTTTTCGCTTGGAAAAAAACATGATTATGCTTTATTTAAAGAATCAAAAATCTCAATTTTAAAAAATACCAAATTAATAGTTGATAGTGGTTATCAAGGAATTCAAAAAATTCACAATAATGTTCTAATACCTACAAAAAAACAAAGAAAAAACATTTAAATAAAGTAAAAAAAACAACGTAATAGAATAGTTTCAAAAATGAGAATTATTATTGAAAATATTTTTGCTATTCTTAAAAAATTTAAAATTATTACAGAAAAATATCGTAATCGAAGAAAACGATTTAGTTTAATATTTAATTTAATTGCTTCAATTTATAATTTGCAGCCAGCATAGAAGATTTATTTAAAATTAAAGAATTTAAATAATAAATTCATTTTTTGTTGTGGCAAAATATTAATTTTTTAAATAAAAAACATAATTAATTAAAATTATATTTTTCTATTGGTGTCTTTTTAAAAATATTTGCAATTTTTTAATAGGTTACGCAAGGAGTCTATTGTAATATCAATTGATCATTTTTGATTCATTTGATTAGAATGAAAATTACGTTTAAGTAAATATGGGTATTTTTTATGTTCATATAACATATTATTAAAATGTTTAATTAGTTTTTTATGTTTAATTCTAACTTCAGAACATATTTGTAATATCTTCATATAACGATATACAGTGTTTGCTGATATTTTTATTTTTTGTTCTTCCAAATCAAGTTTTATTTGTCGATGACCTTTATTTTTATTGTTTTTTCAAATTATTTTAATTATTTCTAATATATTGTAATCAATTTTTCATTCATATTTTTAATGAATATTTTTATATTTATTTCATGTATCACATGAAATGCATAATATTTTTAAAAATCATCTTAATGGTAAGATTGAATTGTTATTTAATTCGTTTTTAATAAAATCAATTTGTTTTCTAATATTCATATTTGTTTTTGTTTTTTTGTAAGAGATTAAAGCTTTTTTAAAATATTATTTTCTGCTTTTATTTGTTCATTTTTTTGTTAATAAATATATAGTTTTATCATGCGGATTATTAAAAATTGGCATTTTTTTAATATATGTTCGTTTGTCAAATTTTTTATCTTTATTGAAAACATTAATTCACCTAGAAATAGTTGCAGTACTTATTTCATATTCTTTAGATATTAAAGATATTGATTTATTATATTTGTAATATTCGTTAATAATTTTAGTTTTAAATTCAATATCATGGTCTTTTGACCCCTTAGTTTTACCCTTTGCAATATAAACAATGTTTCTTCTAACTTTATATATTTAATAATAACCTAGAAAGGTTTTTTATTTCATATTCTCAGTTAAAAGAAACATTGTAGATTTTTCTAAATATTTAATTAAAAAAGTGCTATTAAGATCAACTTAATAGCACTTTTTAACTAATTGTCTCTTCGAAAATAGTTTGAATATTATTTAATAAGTTTCCTTTAATATATGTCAATTCATTATCTAATAAATGACAACTAGTTTTAACATCATATCATAGGACATGGTCATTAATTGTTGTTTTTTTAAAGTTAATTTTATTAATATTTTCTTTTAATAATTCTAATAGTTTATCACTTTCCAAATGATCAATAATTAAATTAATTGCTTGTTGATTTGAAGTAAATTTATATCCTTCAAAAAAGTTAATAAAATTCACTGCATATTCTTCTTTTCATTTTGGGTTTGTTGAAAAAATATAATCTTTAAATTCAAATAAATGCATTTTTTGATTAAATGATCAATAAAAATTTTTAATTTGACTAATAACCTCTGGACTAATTTGTAATTTTTTTTCATTAACATTAAAAGTTGAACTTAAAAATTGCATAAATAAATTAAGAATAATGTTTTCAGCAGCTGTTTTAACTTCTTTATGATATTTATCAAGGTTCTTTTGAATTAAAGGAACATCATAAAATAAATTATAATCAATTAAAAAAGCATAATTAATCAGGTTTCGTAAATAATTATCATACAAAGCTTGATAAATTTTTTTATTCACAATTACATTACTATAATAATTTGTAATTAATTTATCATTAATTGGTAAAGCTAATAAATAATCAATAAAAAATTTATTCAACCCTTGGTACTGAAATGTCATAATTTGATGATATGATAAAAAATATTTTCGATATTGACTAATACTCATTTTTCGTCAAATTGCTTCAGAACTAGTTGGATTAGAAAAATCAAATGTTAACTTTTCTGATTTAACAGTTGTTCATTCCGAAGGTTCTTTGACAATTTGTTCATGGTCATCTTTTAAAATAATATTTTGTTTTGTTGGGTCAATATAATTATCGTCATCATTTGTCATAATATGTTGTTTGTTAAATTTAAAATATTTTTCTTCATTAGAAAAATTATTAACTATTAAATCAGGAATATCATGTAAATCAATTACGGCCTTTTCCTTTTCATTTTTAATTGGATATAATAACTGAATAAAATTGAGATACCGGTCTGGGAAAGATAGACTACTAAAATCAATTGTTTTGCGTGGTGACGTTGCTTTTGCTGTTGATTCATATTTTTCTTTTTTTTCAGAATTAGAACTTAACTTCGCAATTGGATTTGTTGAAGGCGAGACAGATGGTTCAACTATTTCTTCTTTTTCTTGTTCTTTTAGACTAAATGATTCTAATGTTTCATTACCAACATAATAATATCCGCGGAGAAAAATAACCCGATTATCTTTTAATAATGTAATAAATTGATTTGCCTGGTCAGAAGTTACGGTTGGAAAATAAGTATGAATTAAATTTAATAATTCTGCTTTAATAATACGATTACCATTTTTTGGTAAATATGTTTTAAATAAATATATTTCTAAATCCTTAATATTTTTCATTTTTTTAATTTTAGTTAAATCAAATTTCATAAGACCTCCTATTTACCAATAATTTTTTGGACAATCCTATTAATAATATCTGCTTGGTAATTTTTAAATAACCAATTACTATGTAAAATTGCTTCAATTTTTCATCCGCGGTCAACCAAATACTTTTGACGATAAAAATCGTATTCTTTTTGTTCAACCATAATTGGATATGTTAAATCATCACAAATAATGCCTAATACATAATGGTCTTTTTTCTGATCATATACTGTAACATCAATTTGATAAGTTCCTTGCACTGTATATGTTGCAATTTGATAACGTTCATAACCACTTAAGGCCGCTGTTAAGGCAGTGGCAACTTCTGTTGTAAATTGTCGATTAATTTTAGAAATTTGCTGTTCTTGGTCATAACTTTTTGCTGTTGTTAACTTTGCTAATACTTTGTCTTCTTGATCTTTACCACGGTTTAATTGTTCAACATATTCTAAATAATATTTAAAGTACCGTGGACCAGGATGTTTTGAATCTTCTGAAATTAATGCTGATGGAAATGACTTAACAATATAAATTTTTTCTTTAGCCCGCGTAATTGCCACATTTAAGCGATTCTCACCACCTGCTTGCGATAAAGGTCCAAAAAATTGTGCAAATTTATTATTTTCATCTCGGGCAAAACCAATTGAAAAAATAATAATATCACGTTCATCACCTTGAATATTTTCAATATTTTTAACAAATAATCCTTCATTACAGCCATTATGCATTCGATGTAATTCTTGTTCTAATGCTGGTATTTTTTCAAATTCCTCAGTTAAATATTGTCAAATTAAGTTTTTTTGCACTTCATTAAAAGTAACAACCCCTATTGTTTCTTTTTGTTTTCGAGTTGTAATAATTTCTTTTAGTAACATAACAATTCGTTTTGCTTCAGGAATATTCCCGCGGTTTTTTAATAACCCATTGGGAACATCAATTAATTTTAACGGAAAATCTTTTTTTGTCTTATTTGAAATCATAATTAAATTATTATCATAGAAAGCAGCATTTGAAAAATTAATTAATTCACTATACTTTGACCGGTAATGAAATCTTAACATACTAGAATTATATTGCTTACTAGCAAAATCAAGTAAACTATTATCAGTTAACGTTGTTTCAAGAGCTAATAATTCTTCGTTTTGTTCTAATCCATCATAATCAAACCGGGATGAAAAGAAATTTGTTGGCCCTAATTGTTTTTTATCTCCAGCAACTAAAATTCGTTCTGCTCGATAAATAATTGGAATTGCGCGCTCAACAAAAATTTGTGATGCTTCATCAAAAATTAATTGGTCAAATTCTTGATTATTTAATGGTAATAATTGTGAGGCAATATCTGGGGTTACCATAATAACAGGAAATAAAATTTTAATTAATTCATAATTATTTTTAAAAAAATAAGTAATTGACCGTTTTGTTTTCTTTCGACATTCTTCAATAATTTTAGGCAATGTTTCAATATATTTTACTTTAATAACATCTCGAATTTGTTGATGGTATAAATGGGTTAAATATTCTGTTGTATTAACCATTGATTGATTGCTTAATTTAGTTAGTTCTTCTCGTCAATTTAAAGTTCCAACTTTTAATAACTCAGCATGTTCTGATTGAAAACAATGAACAAAATAATGTTGATAAATTAACGGCATATCTGCTTCAGTTTTAACAACAGTTACTAAGTAGGCATATAAGTCATAATTTTTGTCTTCCCGACGAAGACAATCATTTTGGTCAATCAATTCTAAACGATTAACAAAATAATCAATATTTTTAAATTCCCTTGTTAATGCATCAATTAAGGCTGCTTCCTCGATTTTAAATAAATTAAATTTATTTTTATCAACATTATTAATCGTATAACTAACAATATTATTTTTTAATACATTAAATATTAAAGCTAAAAATTTATGTGATTTTAAACCTTTTGCTTTTTTTAACATTTTTTTAAATTCTTTTGCTCTAAAACGATGATAAATTTCTGAAAAATGCGGAAAATCATTAAACAATGCTAAGTATTTTTGAACTATCATTATATTTTGATACATTCTATGACAATGACGATAATAATCTTCATATTCTAATTCAAAATAATAAAATTGACTTAATAATTCAAAATCTAATGATAATGGATGGTCCTTAACATTATTTAAAAATTGTAAATAATCTTGATAAGTATTTTGGCGCGCAAAAATTTTATATTTCTTAATATTATCAAATAACTGATCCATTTTAGTTAGATACATTGCACTTTCTACTTCTGGATATAATTGATTAATATTATTAATACTATCTAAAATTTTTTGATAAAAACTCTCTTTTTCTTCTAAGTTAGTAATCATTAAACAATAATTTTTAATTTTTTTCATATTATTATAAACAACTTTAATTGCATCTTGTTTTTCCGCACAAAATAGAACACGTTCCCCGCGACATAAATTATTAACAATTAAATTACTAATTGTTTGAGATTTTCCTGTTCCAGGCGGTCCTTGAATAATTGTATTTTTTTCTAATGCTTTCTTAATGGCCACTTTTTGGGAAATATCATAATTGTTAATTGCCATTACTGTTCTTTCATTTAATTTTTCTTGATATAACAGTTGGTTTTCTACTCAATCCTCCTCAATATTATATTCATTTTTAAACATTTGACTAACAGAATGATCAGAAACTTTCTCTAAATCACAATAATCACGATATAACGTTGTTGATGAAATATTATACATTCCAAGATAACAATCAAAAACTAATCCTAAATTATTAACTTGATAATTATTAATTAAATATTTATCAAATTTATCAATAATATTAGAAGATAATTGCTCATTTTGTTTGTAGTAATTTAAATTGTATAAATAATTTACTTTATCTTCATTTTTAATCTTAAATCCTAATGTTTTTAAATCATTAATTGCTTTTTTAAAAATATCATCTGTTAAATTTAGGAAATCAAAACTAAATTCTGCAACATTATAATTACTATCTTTAATTTGACTTAAGCGAATTGCTGAATTTAATAAAATTTCATCATGTTTTGTTGCTAAAACAATTTTATTTTTTGTGCGACTAAGTTCATTAAGTGGCCACAATAATAATGGCGCACGAAAAATTTTTTGTGATTGTGTTAGTCCTTCAATGTATGGTCAACCAATATATAATGGATTTATGTTTCGTTCAAAGTAATATAATTTAGCATCTTGTAAAATTCGTGTAAATTTATTAAAAATTTTTGTTGTTTCTTCACTAATAATTTTTTCTAATTTTAATAAGCTTTCCTCACTAACTTTTTTTCCATCTTTCTTAACAAACAATGTAAAAATAAATTCAAGAATTTTTGAATAATGCAAAATGGCGCACTTATTAAATCCATGTTGTTTTAAGTGTGAAGCAAATTCTGTATCATTTTTACTTTTATTAATAATTCCTCCAGCGTAACCACAAATTTCCCTAATTGTTTCTCCAGATAATTTAGTAATAATAAGATTTTCTTTCTTATTAATATTTTTTCAAACTTTTTCTGGGTCTTGGTTTGATAAAAATAATAAGTCTAAGAAATTAATGATATTTTTACTTTTTGTGTTAATTTTGGTTAAAAAAATGTCTCCCACTGATTTATCATTTAATAGTCGTTTTTTATACTCACTTAAAATCGTTAGAATATTTTTTTTCATAGTCTTTCTCTTCCTATTAATATTACTTATGTTAGCACATTTGTTAAAAGTTGTAAATTATCGTAGAAAAACAAATGTCTTAAAAATAAAATTTTATGAAATAAATTTAGTTAAAAACTACAATAATTTTCAAAAATAGTTATGATTGAAGTAGTATATGACTAATTTGTTTAGTAGATAACATTACATTGATTAGGATAATAGTATGAGCACTATTAATTAATTATTAAATACATTAGAAAATTACGTCAGTATTACGGGAGCTAATATTGTTAAAATTCAAACATTACAAAAAAATTCTACCATTAAAGATAATTGTTATTTAGTTTAAAAGAAACAAAATTCAAATTAATATTTCTTTTTTGATAACGCGAAAATATTGCCTTGATGAAATTATGAATATAATAATGATCAAAACTTAAAAATTATGAAAAATAACAAGGAAATTATTAAAAAAAATTCCGAAAGAAAGATATTTATTATTCAAAAATGATAAAGATGCAATAACTAGTAGTCAAATAGTAATTCTGTTACCGTTAGCAAAACCATTATCAGTACATAAACTAATTGATGATTATGCTTCAGCACATATTATTCGAACTTTTATTACTGCTTCAGTTTTGAAGTTTTTCACAACATATTAATGGAGCAAAATAAAATGATATTAGCATTAATTCTAATATCATTTTATTTTAATTGTTTTTAAAAAATATATTTGTTATTGAACTTTATTTATCTAATTCATATTCTTGTTTGTGTTGATTTGTTTGTTGTTGATCCAAATTGTTTGATTGCTCATTAATTGATTTTAATTGTGCTTTATTTAAATCTGTTAAATTTGGTTTTCGAGCAATTGGTTGTTTTCCTTGCCCATTAATGCCATTTACTTGTGGTTCTTTTGAATCTACTTTTAGTAAATTATTTTTCATTTTCATAATTTCTTGTTGAAAAAGACTTGGTGGCGCTGGTGGCGCTTTTTTGGGTCTTTGCATTTTATTTTGCATTCCATCAAATTTTGCTTATGGTTCCACAAGATAACTTTCTGTGCTCCCCGGGATTGGTGACGCTGGAAGATGCGGTTTTAATGGTTGCAAATTTTCATAAATTGGTTCAATATCTTTTGTGATAATTTCTTTTAAAGCTTCCCGATATTGTTTATATTTAAGATGATTTTCAATTGTTTCACTCATTGTATTAGCAAATTCTGATGAAACTTGGGTTTCTTCTTTACTACTAAAACCAATTTTTTTCAAAAATTAATTAAATGAATTTTTAACTGATTTATAGGCTAATTTTAATTTATTTTTTGCTTTTGAAGTAATTACCATTTTATACTGCACCCAGTTTAGTAAGTATTAATAAAAAAGAGTTTATGCTGACTTGTTAATCGAACAAGGATAAAAAAAGAGAGGTTTTTGAACATCTAAAATAAAATTGACATTGTCACCTTATAAAACGGCACTTACAAAAGAACAATTAATCGAACAAGGCTTAAGTAAAGAGATTGCTGAAAATATCTTAAATCAGTTTAATAATGAAGCAAAGCAAATTAGAGAAAGTGTGGATAGCATTACAAAAGTTGAGGTTTTATAAAAAATATAAATAAAATAATTGGATAAATTTTTAAAAATCCTGATTTATTAGTGTTTTAAATTCATCAATAACATTAAAAAAATACTTTTTATACCAAAACCTCAACCCTTTTCTTACTACCGAAAGTGTGCAAAAACGCGAAGATGTTATTAAAAAAGAAGATTTTATTAAATTATCTAATGAATTAGATGAATTAAAAGCATTTAAAGATGTTAGATCTAATAAAATTGAAGATATTAAAACTAATTTAAATAAAGTTAGTGGTAATTTTTTAATTGAAAAAATGCAAACTTTAAAAGAATTAAAACCTGATTTGTTTGTTAAAGAACAACGATAAATTTCACCAAATAATATTATTAAAGAAATGATTGAAAAGTCTACTGAAAATAAGGATGATAAAATTGCTTCTTTATAGTGCCGACCAAATAAATCCGGAATGAAATCTACCGATAAGAATGAACCTCCGACAAATAAAATTGTTAAAATGGTAGTTAATACTGATTGCATTGTTCGTGAATTAATTAAGATAACAGCAATAATCATTAAAGCAATTGAAAAAGTAGTAATAAAAATTGAAATAATGAAAAACAAAAGAACAATTAAATTATACGCAACAGCAAAATTAATGTTTAACACCACATTAATAATGAAACTAGTAATTAAAACTAGGAAATAAGCAATTAATACTAAGTTAAAACAATAAGCGTAAAAAATTAAAACAAAACCTAGTGGTTTAATTCCTAATAATCCAATGCATTTATAGACAGCGGACATTTTTAAATCAATTAAAAAACCCATTAACATATATACAGCAACGCTTCTCCCCGTTGCAATAAAAGTAATTCCAATTGATAGTGCCATAACTTCGGGTCCTTGGCGGGAATTAACAAAAATTGCTTGACAAAGAATTGCAATTGGAATTAGTACAACGGAAAGAATTAAAATCATTTTTTGACGTCGCAAATAACTTAGAAAAAAAACGATATAATGCTGATAAATTAACTTTTTAATTAACTAATCAACTACAATGTTTCTTTTAACTGATAATATGAAATAAAAAACCTTTCTAGGTTGTTATTAAATATATAAAGTTAGGAGAAACATTTTTTATATTGCAAAGGGTAAAAATAAAGGGTCAAAAGACCATGATATTAAATTTAAAACTAAAATTATTAACGAATATTACGAATATAATAGACTTCTTGCGATACCTGGTTTTATTATTAAAATATTATTATAAAATATAATTTAATATCCTCATAAATTATATTTTATAATAATATTTTAATAATAAAACCAGGTATCGCAAGAAGTCTAATAAATCAATATCTTTAATATCTAAAGAATATGAAATAAGTACTGCAACTATTTCTAGGTTAATTAATGTTTTCAATAAAGATAAAAAATTTGATAAACGAACATATATTAAAAAAATGCCAATTTTTAATAATCCGCATGATGAAACTATATATTTATTAACAAAAGAAAATGAACAAATAAAAGCAGAAAATAATAGACTTATTGCATAACATAATCTAATTATTTTAAAATTCCTATAAAATATTTTTAAATTAAAATAGAAATTATAGGAAGTTAAAATTATTAAATTTGATAAATTTAATTTTATTAATGATAAAGAATTATTGCGATTAACCGGAGCAAAAAAGCTACTTTTAATAAAATGTTAAATATTTTACAAGTAGCTGAAATAGAAAAATTTAAAAAAGGTGGCAAAACTAATAAATTATCACTAGAAAATCGGCTACTGATGACTTTATCGTATTGACGAGAATATCGGACTTATTTTCATCTTGCTAAAAGTTTTGATATTAGTGAATCTAGTTGTTATCGCAATATCAAGTGAATTGAAGATATTTTAATTAAACACTCTGATTTTCAACAACTCGCTGGTAAAAAATCGCTAATAAATGATTATTTTAATGATAAAACTATTATTATTGATGTTGCCGAAACCCCAATCCAACGCTAAAAAAAGACGGTCGCATGTAAAAAAGAAGGGTTTTAAGAAAATAGATAGAAATTGAATAAAAATAATAAACCATTTACTAAAATGGTTTTTTTATTTGTAAAACCAAAATTATTAATTGATTCAGAGAAAGGACAGCATCTTAAATTCTTAAAATAGAAACCTTTTATTACAACTTTTTGATACCCTCTTTAAGTTGTTTACACATTTATTAAATATCTTAGAAATCTTTACAAAGTGTACCTGTTTTTTCTCCAATTTTAAGGTGTTGTCCTTTCTCTGTTTCAGTTAATTAATTTGCTAATAAAAAAACTTAATAAAGGAAGGATTAAGTAATGGAAATTAATAATAAACAAACAATATGTGATGTTTATAATTGCTATAAAGCAATATCATTCATTACTGAAGAATTTTTATCAAATAAAGTTTTATGAACTTGTGAAAAACACAAAGATTTATTAAGTCGCACAAAAGATAAAAAACAAAAGCGGTTTTATAAACGCTTAGAAAATTCAAAAATTATCTTTGATTATGAAACTGGTTTTTTAAAACTTTGATTTTACAAAACAACTTAATGCAGAGTGGAACGGTTATTTTAAATAACTAAGTGTTTTTATTCCACATGAGGCGGTCTAGCCCAGCGGTAATCAGCCCGGAAATAATAGGCGCTTTAACAAGCGATAGTCGTGATAAGTGCGAGGTCAACATCAAACGACAATAAATATTGAGATGGTCACTTTATAAATAAATTTGCGATAGATATTACTTCTTAGAAGTGACAGCGGTTTAATAAAAACCACAAAGTCAGCATTAGGCTCTTCAAGGTGCAAGTGAATTTATTTTAAAAACTGAACGCTTTGACCTGAAATGGTGCGGATGAAGAGAGAGAATTCTCTGGCTCCACAAAGAAAAAACAACTGTCTATTATTAAACAAAAAACATACCGCCACCGCTCACCCCCAGTGAAGCGGATGGCGTAGTAAATAGATAAATATTTATATAACTAATTCTCGCTTTGGCACTTTCACTTGGAAGTGAGTACCAGCAAGTTAAAAATAGGAAAAATAATTTAGGAGGTTTATATGAAAAAGTTAAATAAAATTTTTCTTAAACAAAGATATTGAGGATATTGTTCAAAATGCAATCAAGAAAATAAATTACAAAAATTAATGCTTAAAAGTTATCCGGTTTTATTTGAAAATATGACTGATGAACATTGGGCATTAGGTAAAAAGAATTAGGGGGAATTAAAAATGATATGTAATAAAGCATTAAAAATTACAAATAAAGATATTATTTATGCACAACTTGATAGTGGTTATTCAGATAATTTGGAGTTAAATTTATATCTTAAATTTGGCGATGAAGAACGACATGTAGGTAACTTTTCAACCAGTAGACTTTGATTTAAATTGCAAATGATATGAAATTGATGAAGTTAAAGGTTTAATTAGTGATTATTTAGAAGATGAAGAAGCAGATTACGAGGTGATAAATTATGAATAAAAGATATTTATTAGTAATGAAAGATAAATATAGCCTAAATACTATATATTTTTATACATTTGATGAAGCGAGAATTTATTCTGAAAATTTAAATTATTTTAAAACAACAATTATTGATTTAGAAGATAAAAAAATTAAATGACAAGGATGTGAATAATATGTGAAAAGATGAAAAAGGCAAAGTTTATACCGAAGAAGATTTATTTAATGAAGCATTAGAAGAATGTCATTCAGAAGAAAGTGCTTATGATTATATTGATACTTTAATTGCAGAAAAGAATTTGGAGGAAATTTAATAATGGCAGATTTAAGGTTAAATAATGAATTTAAAAATATTACTTATCCGTTTTATTTAAAAGGAAATAATTTTAAAGAATTAAGTTTAAAAGCATTAACAATTAAAAAATGAATTGATGAAAATGGACAAGAATTAGCAGAATTTATATATCGACAACAAGCTTGATTAATAAATGGAGAATATAAATCACAATCATTAAAAGATTTAAAATTAGTAGTTTCAAAAATTGATTATATTTTTAGAGAACCATTAGAATTAATAAAAAATTTTAAAGATGAATTAAATTTTATTAGAAAAGATATTTTGAATTTAGAAAATAATATTAAGAATGATCATGATTCTTTAAAAAATAGTGTCATTAATATTCAATTTCAAAAACAAAATGAAATTGTTGAAACTCATAAAAAAGAACAATTTTTAGAAATTAAAAGTGTAGCAAAACAAGAGCAAGAATTAAAAATTATTACTAGTAATTTTCGTAAAGAAAAAATATTAGTTAAAGATATTGAAGTTATAGGTATTAATGATGATTTTTTACAAAAAGCTGATAAATTAGAACTTATTAATCTTATTAAAAATTATTTAATTGTTGATGAACAAATTGTTAAAAATGAAATTAAAGAACAATGAGACAGTAATAAAGATATTAATTTAATTGGTATTAAAGGTATTAATTTTAAAATAAATAAAGGAGAAAAATAATATGGCAAATATAGTTGATTTTTTAAGAACAGATAAAGCAACAGAATGAATTAAAAGTAAATTTTCAAATGAAAATGAAATTGCAAGATTTAAAAGTAATATAGTTGCAATATCAAATAGTAATGAATTACTACAAAAAGCAGACCCAAAAACAATTATGACTGCTTGTTATCAAGGAGTATTATTAAACTTACCAATGGAAAGACAATTTGGTTATGCTTATGTTGTTCCATATAACACTAAAATAACAAGAATTATTAATGGTCGTGAAATACAAGAATGAATTAATCAAGCTCAATTTCAAATGGGTTATAAAGGTTATATTCAATTAGCACAAAGAAGCGGGCAATATTTAGATATGTCAGTCTCAGATGTTAGAACTGGTGAATTAGTAAATTATGATCGTTTAAAGGGAACTAGTTTTAATTGAATTCAAGATGAAGATGAAAGAGAAAAATTACCAATTATAGGTTATGTATCTTATTTTAAAATGGTTAATGGTTTTGAAAAAACTTTATATATGACCAAAGAACAAACGGAAAATCATTTTATAAAATATTCTAAAACTTATGCTAAAAATAAATCATTTTATATTGCTACTTTTGATGAAATGGCACTTAAAACAGTATTAACTAGTTTATTGCGAAAATGAGGTATTATGTCTGTTGAATTACAACAAGCATATAAATCAGACCAAGCAGTTATTACAACTAATGATGAAAAGATTTATATTGATAATGATAGTAATATAAGCATAAATAAGAGCCAAATTAGTAATGAAAATACATCAAATAATAATTTACATGAATCAAGTGAAGAATTAACAGATAATAATGTAGTAAAAGAAGAAGATATATCAAGTGTAGTTCCAACAGTTAACAATGATGGTAGTAAGAAAAGGGTTGAGGTTTTGGTATAAAAAGTATTTTTTTAATGTTATTGATGAATTTAAAACACTAATAAATCAGGATTTTTAAAAATTTATCCAATTATTTTATTTATATTTTTTATAAAACCTCAACTTTTGTAATGCTATCACAATGATGAGGAATGAGCAACTTGATAAAAATAGGTATTGACCCATCGGGAACTGGTACTACGGCTGTTGCTATTTTTGAAGATAATAAATTAATTGATAAATCTGAATATACAAATCGTGATTGAATTGCACAAACCGATATTATTTTAGATAAGTTAAAACAAGATGAAATTATTAATATAGAAGATTGTTTATATAAATCTGCTAGTGCGAGTAAAGATAGAGATGATTTATTAAAACTTATAGGGGCAATTAAATATAAAACAGAAAAATTATTAAATATTAATTGAGTATCACCAAAACATACCAAATCAGTTGTTAAAAATATAGAAAATTTAAGTAAATATAATGATAGTTGTATATGAGAATATGAAAAAGATAATAATTTAACTTATGAATATGGAAAGGGTTGAAAATATAATAATGAGAAAATAAGTAATCATTTACGCGATGCAATTATTATTGCTAATTATAAGGGTTAATATTATGAAACATTCATTTAATCAAAAAACAGGAAAATATTATTCTAAATTAATTCGTAATGTTAATATTTACTTAAATGAAAATGAAGAAAAAGTTTGAAATGAATTTAATGACTTTACTTATTCGCAACGAATTGAACATCTTATTAATTTTTATATAAAACACAATAAAGAAAAATAAAAAATAACCAATTAAGGTTATTTTTTTAAATACTATTTGTTAGTTGTCTAATAGCATCTTTTTGTTGTTGTTTTTTGTCATTTACTTTAACTTGTTTTTTAACATTTTTAATTTGACCTGTTTTTAATGCTAATTCTGTTGCATAATCAGGTCCTCGTAAATGTTTTTCGTGGGCAATAACAGCAGTTCTTAATTCTCTAATTTCTGCTTTATATTTTTTAATTTTTTTTAGCAGATAGTCCAATAATACCAATACTACCCATTCCTCCCGCACCCGCTAATACAAGTAATGCAATCATTAATGTATCATTTAACATTTTTTTACTTCCTTTCTTATCCTTACTCAAACAGTGGCCATCCATTCTTTCAGAACAAAATAATTTATAAATTAAACTATATAACCACCCAAAAATATCAACCACCCCTATATATAGTCTATTTTAAATTTAATTCTTTGTTATTTTCTTCTGTTATACCATCTAATTTGTTTCATGCTTTTGCTATTCTTGGTTGAATAACACGCGGATTAATACGGCAGTCCAAACAATGTCTTAAATGGTCTTTTTTTCATTTTGATTTATCAATTCAAATAATAATTAAAGAAATTATTAAAGTAATTAAAGGTAATATTGTAAATACTAATCCCATTTTAGATATTTTTAATCGTGGTATATCAATTTTCATATCTACTTTTGGTTTACTACTAGCAACAAATATGCCTTGAATTCCATGCGTAAATAAAGGTGTTAATAAAATAGCAATGCCATTACCTCAATATTTACCATAATTATACCAATTAATATCATCTTTAATTGCATTAATCATCCAATATTCTAATCAACAATTTAATGCTAAAAATATCAATGTATAAAAACTAACTACTCAACTACGAATTTTATATTTTCTTTCTCATTCTCTAATATCTTTATGAGTTCAATTATAAGTCGGAATAGGGTCTTTTTTAAATCAATTTCAAGGTAAGGCGCCCTTTAATCAAGTTGTTTTATCTTGTTTCATTAATTAAAACTCCTTTCTAACTTACTTTTTTTCTTTCAATAATTAATGTTTGCATTTCATATTTAACTCCATTTTGATTTAATAAATTAATAATAGCATTTTGATAACCTTTTATTAAACTAATAGATATTGTAAAAATAGGTAAACCTGAAAATTGAAAGGTATTTCCAACTACTACATCATAATTTTTATCAAAGTTTTTTTCACTAAAAATTAATGAACTTTTATAAATAGTTTTATTTTATTTTAAATACCCTAATTCAACTTTATATTTATATATTCCATTAGGAGTAATTGGTAAAATATATTGAGTATCATTAGGGACAAAATCGCTAGTATTAAGAACTTCTCAATCATTACCATCACTAATAGTTACATCACCACTTCCTAATAATGAATTACCATTAATAGTTTTAATATTTGTTCCACTTACTAATTTATCTTGTTTATTAACTAAAAAATTATCAATCGTATTTGCATCACAATAATATTTACTTAATAAATCTTTTGCTGTTTTTACAATATATTTACCATCAACTTTTTCAATATAATCTTTATTAGACTTCTTGCGATACCTGGTTTTATTATTAAAATATTATTATAAAATATAATTTATGAGGATATTAAATTATGAAATTTGATGAATTTAAAAATATTAATGATAAAGAATGATTAAGATTAACAGGAATAAAACAAGATATTTTTAATAAAATGTTAGATATTTTACAAGTAGCTGAAATAGAAAAATTTAAAAAAGGTGGCAAAGCTAATAAATTATCACTAGAAAATCGATTATTGATGACTTTATCGTATTGACGAGAATATCGAACTTATTTTCATCTTGGAAAAAATTTCGGAATTAGTGAAGCTAATTGTTATCGCAATATCAAGTGAATTGAAGATATTTTAATTAAACACCCTGATTTTCAGCAAGTTGCTGGTAAAAAAGCACTAATAAATGATTATTTTAATGATAAAACTATTATTATTGATGCCACCGAAACCCCAATCCAACGCCCAAAAAAAGACAAAAACAATCTTATTCTGGTAAAAAGAAAAAACACACTATTAAAACACAAGTAATTATCGAACAAGAAACCAAAAAAATTATTGCAACAAGTTTTTCACTTGGTAAAAAACACGATTATGCTTTATTTAAAGAATCAAAAATCGCAATTTTAAAAAATACCAAATTAATAGTTGATAGTGGTTATCAAGGAATACAAAAAATTCACAATAATGTTATAATGCCCACAAAGAAAACTAAGAAAAAACATTTAAATAAAGAACAAAAAAAACATAATAGAATAGTTTCAAAAATAAGAATTATTATTGAAAATATTTTTGCTATTCTTAAAAAATTTAAAATTATTACAGAAAAATATAGAAATCGTAGAAAACGATTTAGTTTAAGATTTAATTTAATTGCTTCAATTTATAATTTACAATTATTATAGTTATCATAAAAGATTTATTTAAAATTAACGAATTTGAATAATAAAATAATTTTTCGTTGTGGCAAAATATTAAATTTTTAAATAAAAGACATAATTAATTAAAATTAGGTAGTAAGAAAAGGGTTGAGGTTTTGGTATAAAAAGTATTTTTTTAATGTTATTGATGAATTTAAAACACTAATAAATCAGGATTTTTAAAAATTTATCCAATTATTTTATTTATATTTTTTATAAAACCTCAACTTTTGTAATGCTATCTAAAATTATAATTTTATATTAACCCCTTTTTACAAATATTTGAAATTATTTTAATGGGTTATGCAAGAAGTCTATTTAACTCACTATCTTTAATGACATCTGATGAAACATCGGCACCTTGTTTTGATTTTCATACATTATTTTCATAATAAATACTATCATTATCAAACGGAACTATTAATTTGATATATTCGTTATAATCAATTTTAGAAAAATCATTAATAGTTGGATAAGAAATATTAATACTATTATCAGTTTGTAATCGTTCTTTTAATCAAAATAATAATGTTGGATAAAAAGTTTTTTTACCAATATGTTTATATTCTTCTTCTCATGAATGAGCATAATTATCTAAACTATAATTATATGGTCTAGATACTGTTTTACTAGATATAATATCAATTATTTCACCCGCTAATTTTAAAGCATTTTTAACATCTCTGGTAATATTTTCATTTGCTTCAGGGTCATTAGTTTGTGAATAAGCAACTCCGCCTTGTGAAAATGAAGCACTACCAGTTAAATCATTAACTCCTTTTGGTAAATATCAATTAATAACCGCTAATAAACAAGCAGATTGAATATAACTTAATCATTTATCATATTCAATTAAACCAGTATTATCTTTTTTTAATCATGGAAATAAATCTTTTTTATTTATTTTATCTGAAATTGTCCCGCCCGATAATCTATCCATTCATAAACTAGTTTTTAAAATAGCATTATAAATTAAATTATCATTATAAGCAGATTGTTTTCTATCATTAATAGGTTGTCAAAGTTTACTTTCTTTAACATCTTCAACTGTTATAAATAACAAATTACTTAAATTATTTTCCATATAAAACACCTCTTAATTGATTACGATATTTATTTTTTAAATTACTTGGTTTATAATTATTAACTCTTGTTTTTGTTTTATTAATGGCCTTAATAGATTTATTAACCTGATAAAATTTATTATTAACTGGTGTTTTATATAAATTCTTAATATTTTTAACATCACTTTTTCGCTCTCGACACCATTTTTTATTATTAATTTCACCAGCAAAATTAAAATTAAAATGTCCAATCTTTAAATTATTAATAAACTTTTTAATTTGTTGTAATTTTTGAAATGTTGGTAATGTTAATTTAGTAGTTCCTTTTGGATATTTTTCTTTTAATGCTTGCGGTAATCTTTTTTTAATATAATTTCTTAAATGACTAGGTAATCATTTTCTTAATCAATAACGCCAAAATAAAGTCCCTGCATTAGATACAGCATTACTTAATAATTTTCAAATTTCAACTGGAACACTAGGATAAACATAAGGTCCATAAAATTTCGGATGTTTTGCTGTTTTTGTATATATTAAAATAGTTAAATTACCTGTTAAAGTTAATTTATTTGTTATATTAAACATTCCACTATCAAGTCAACTACTATTTAAAGGTTGTCAATTAGTATTTAAATAATTTTCATTTTTAAATTGTTCTCTATTTTGAATATTATTATCTTTTTCTAATTGACTTAATATTTGTTGTATTTCTTTTTTATGACCTTTTTTAATTAAATCTAAATAAGTAAAAGGATTTAACCACTGATAAATATCTTCAACTTTATTTGTAATTTTATTATATTTATCAGTAATATAATTAATTGGCTTTAATACTTTATTTTGAACTTGATTAACTTTATTAATTAAATTTACAAATTTACTTATCAAAGGTTTATTTTCTAAATTAGTTACTAATAAAGTTAAAACTCGTAATATTAGTAAATTCATTTTTTATTAAGAATTTTTAATTACTACATCAATAGGATTTGTTTGACCACTGGCGTTATTTTTACCTTCAATTTGAACTTCAACAGTTTTATCATTTGTAATATTAATTGGTCAATCTTCACCTTTACTTTCAATAAAGTAATCAAAATCACTTTCAGTTAAAGAATTATTTACTGCTTTTACTGCTTTTAAAACAACATCTTTAAATTGTGGTTTTAATTGTTCTGGTGTTGCTTTTGTTGGGTCTGCAACATGAATAGTTGGTTTATCTAATTTGTTAATTTTACTAATATTAATTTTACTTGATGATGGAATTACATAATCAACAGGTACTCTAAATGTTTTATTTAAATTATTTTTAGCAGTGTTAATTTCCTCTTGTGTTGGTTGTTTTTCTAAAATAATTTTACATGTTTTAGGATATAAAATTGTTGGAGTAGAATATTGAACTTTACCGATTCATTTCGGGTTAGCAGTATCATTATCTAAAACTTGTTGAATAGTATCCATATTAATTGGATATGCTCATACTTGTTTATTTAATAATAAACCATTTACATTAGTAAAATTATAACCTTTATCACGGTTAACTTGTCCTTTTGTATATGTTTTTTCTAAATGAAAACTTTTAGATACAGTAATTCCCATTGCTGTATTTTCATATAATTCACCATTAACCATTGCTTTTAATTGGGCTTGTGAACCGATTACTTTTAAATAAGCAGGTGTTAATCCTAAATATGCTCTTCGTCCTAAAACCATAAACATTTTATCAGTTGGCAATCCAAAATATAGATTACTAATTTGATTTGTTAATTCAATCAAAGTTTCATTTAATTTAAAGAATGCTCTATTTGCATCATCAGCATTATCGGCTGTATAACTACGAAATGGAATTACTTCATATTGATCATCTGCTAAACAATAATCATAAATAGCCTGAATTAATTCACATTCTAAATTAACAAATTTATTCTGTACAACACTAGAAATAGCATCAGCAATAACACCATTTTTAATATTTTGTTCTATTAATGCTAAGTCAAAAGCCTCATTCATTAATTTTAAATTAAATCTCTTATCAATAGGAACTGGGATTCTTGTTAATCCCATAGTTTGAGTTGTCCCACCATTTGGTAATGAATAATCATTTTGTCATACCACACGATGAGTTAAATTATATAATGCTTGTCCTGCATTAGGTAATCAAGCAACTTGTTCGGCAGTTGCTGTTGCATACTGCATAATACTTGCATATTCATTATATAAAGGTCCACGCAATAAAGTATTAACCATATCAACATAGGCTTTTTGACTTGTTGTATTACCTTGTAATGTAAAAGGTACTTGTGGCAAATTAATTGTTGCCATAATATTTCACTCCCTTATTATCTAAGGTTTTTAAGTGTATAATCAGTTAACTTTTTAATTTCATCATGTGTATATGCACCTTTTTCTTTAATAGTTTCAATTTCATCATTCTTATTTTCAGTAGATTTTTCAATCATATCTTTAATAAAATTAGTTGGCGAAATTGATTGTTGTTCTTCAACAAACAAATCAGGTTTTAATTCTTTTAAAGTTTGCATTTTTTCAGATAAAGAACTACCACTAACTTTATTTAAATTAGTTTTAATATCTTCAATTTTAGTGGATGGAACATCTTTAAATGCTTTTAATTCATCTAATTCATTAGATAATTTAATAAAATCTTCTTTTGAGATAACATCTTCGCGTTTTTGCACACTTTCTCTAATTTGCTTTGCTTCATTATTAAACTGATTTAAGATATTTTCAGCAATCTCTTCACTTAAACCTTGTTCTATTAATTGTTCTTTTGTAAGTGCCATTTTATAAACCTCTCTTTTTTTATCCTTGTCCGATTAACAAGTCAGCATAACTCTTTTTTAGGGAAAAAGATTAAACCTATAACTTAATTATAGACTATTATTTTATCAAGACAATACTTTTTATATACAAATACTAAACAAATAAAATAAAAAAATGCTTAAGGTTACTCGCATTTACAATGCGATTAGGTCATCCGGATACCCGAAACCTAATTACTTAAGACTTACTTTATATTAAACTTAATATATTTAATTGCTAATTTAGGCTTTAAAACGCGTAATAAAAGTTATTTAACAAGATAAAACGTTTAAAATAATCCATAGTTTTGCTTGCACACATATATATATATATATATAATGGAGCTAAATCTTGATAAAAATTCTCAAGATTAAGAAAAGGAGAAAAACAAGTATGAAAAAATTACTTAGTTTATTAAGTGTATTAACTATTAGTGGAACTGCTGTACCAACAACAATTGCTGCTAGTTATTATCAAAAAGAAGAAAATATTAATAGTGATATTAGTTATCAACAAACAAATAATTTAAAAACTTTAATTAGAGATAAAAGAAACAATAATGAAGTTGCTATACCAATTGAAAATCATGATAGTTTAATTTTTAACTGATCCTCTAATAGTGTTAGTTGAGTTAAAATTTGAGGATTAAATTGAATTTTAAAAATAAATGCAAATAATATTCAAGTAATTATAAATTGAATAAAAAATAATCCCAATACAAATCAAAAAATTTTAAGAGGGTTGGTTAGTGCATCTTTTGGTATGTTTGCTGCCTATTTAACAGATGCTCTTTCTCGTTTAGGGTATGAATGACCAACAACAGCGGTAAAAGTTATAGAAGTTGGTGTTGGCGGAACAGCGGGTGCTATTGCAGGTTATTTTTCTCCAAAATTAACATTATTAAATAATATTTTAAATCTTATAACAAATCCTCATTTTGTAAATAATGGTATTTGAATTGCATTTAATATATTAAGTCCAAAAGAAGATATAGGAACATTAAATAAGAATGGAGACATAGAAATTTTTTCAGATACAAGCTCATATTATTCGGCAAATAGTTATATACATGATGAAAATAGAAGAAAAAAAAGAAGTGCTATTGAAATATGAGATACATTTATACCATCATATAAAATTAAAATTGCTTTAGATTACAGCACTTTAGCAGATATTAATTTTAATTACGATATTAAAAATTTAAATGATTTTAAATTTTATTTATATAATATTTTTTTAAAAATGAAAAAAACAGGTAATTGTAATGAAAACTGCTCACCATTTTTTAATAAAAATATAAAAAATATTCAGGATATTAATACTGGATCTATGGATATAATTAATTATATTTTTGATAATTGACATAGTTTACATTTTAAGTCTCAAGAACTAAAAACAAATCAAGAATTAGTTTTAGTTTTTAGTGAAAAAAGATTTAAAGAAATATATATTAAATAAAAATGAAAAAAATATTAAGTATTTTAGGAACAATCACTTTAATTGGAATAAGTACAACAAGTTTAGTTGCTTGTAATAAACCAAATAATAATGAAAACAAGAAAAATGATAAATCAGTTCCTAAGATAAATAGGCCACAAAAACCACCCGATAAAAGTAGTTGAAAATCAGTTGATGAAAATAATTTAGAGAATGAATTTAAAGAGAAAAATGATAAATGATATATTTTAATTAAAACTCTTAAAATATCTGGTTCTGCAATATTTAAAGAAAAATATGATCATAAAAATAAAATTGTAATTTCTAATTTTGATAATTATAAAATAATACAATTTGGAAGTAGAATAATACAACAATTTAAAAATAAACCAAGAGTATTTGTAATTTATCGCTGAGATAGTATTGATGAACCTGAAACACCTAAAATTAATGATATTACAGGCGAAATTATAGATTGAAATTAACAAAAATAACCTTAATTTGGTTATTTTTGTTAATTATAAAATTTAGTACTTGCATTATAAAAAATAATGTTTTATTAATTAAGGTTGTTAATTAATAATTTTTTTGCTGATAAAATTTTATAAAATTATTTATTACTTTTTTTAAAAATCACTAATTTTATTGGTTTTTTAGATTTTTTTATTCTATTTTTTAACAAGGCTTGAAAATAATTATCCAGATATAGGAATTATGGATATTCTCTATTTTATTATTTTCAATCTATAATTTCGCCTGTAATATCATTAATTTTAGGTGTTTCAGGTTCATCAATACTATCTCAGCGATAAATTACAAATACTCTTGGTTTATTTTTAAATTGTTGTATTATTCTACGTCCAAATTGTATTATTTTATAATTATCAAAATTAGAAATTACAATTTTATTTTTATGATCATATTTTTCTTTAAATATTGCAGAACCAGATATTTTAAGAGTTTTAATTAAAATATATCATTTATCATTTTTCTCTTTAAATTCATTCTCTAAATTATTTTCATCAACTGATTTTCAACTACTTTGAATTGATGGTTTTGGCGGTAATACATATTGTGGGTAATTAAATGTTGGTATTTCATAATCATGTGGTAATAAGAAACTAGTTTTATAATTAGTTGTCATATCTCGTGAATAATTATTTATTGTACTTTTTGTTTTACCTCTAAAACTCCATACTGATAATCGTAAATAATCTTCTTCATTATTTGTATATGGGTTATCAGCATAAAAGATAATTTCAAAATTACCTTTATATAAAGCTTGAATTGAAAACATATCAATTATATAGCTACAATTTGTGCCATCTGGTGTTTGTAAGAATTCTAAATCATTATCTTCTTCACTATCACTAACTGGTGTTTGTGCATCTACTGCTTTAGTTTGTTCGTTAATTAAATAAACTCGGTTAGTTTTTTCATTTAATTGTTTTAAATTATAAGTTGAATAAACTATCTCGTGTGTTGGTAAACCATTTTTAGTTAAAACAGTACCCTTGCATTTATCAGTTAATAAAGTAGTAAAACGTAAACTAGTAGCATTTGCTCCAAAAATAGCACCAACTTTATCATTTCCTTGTTCTCTAAATATTTCAAATGGTAGATAACCTTTACCTTTTGAGTTGTCAGACCAAAAAGCATCATTATAAAAACTATAAACATTAGCACTCATAAAGCCATTAAGTCATTGAAAATTAGGTCATGATTTTTCATCTTGATTAATTACTCAACCTCATGGAATCCCAAATGAAATAAAGTTTAAGAATTTACCAACACCACCTGGTATCGTAAATGGATTAAAAACTAATTTTTGAGTATAGTTTAAAGGTAATACTGTAATTTGACGATTGATAAAGTTATTCATATTTAAAATATCTCAAACATTACATGCACCCATTTTATTATATTCAACTTGAACACTACCAACAGTATTGCCAAATTCATCTTTTCTTCTAAAATATGATGAGGCTTGGGTACTAATGATATTATCAACATTTTCATTATTTACTTTTATTTTGTTTGGTGGAGTAATCATTCAATTTTTAGACCAATAAAATTTAGAGTCATTATCTTCTTTGTGAATATTTCTACCAACAGTAGAATTGTATAATGATGTAGTAGTTGGGTCAGTTATAACAATTCCCTCACTATTTTTTTGATTTCAAAAATCATATCTACTTTCCATATCTTTTTTTCAATCTTCATAACCTGTTATCATAGTTGGTTGAATACCTTGAATATTATATCAACTTACTTCGGGTGATGCATAAGTATTTATTTTATCAGGTGGCGCAGGAAACATGTTATACATTAATAAGTCTCTTGAATTCATTACTTTTTTATTAAATTGACCTTTAATAATTGGTCGACCAATAACTGGCATATCAAAAAAGATAGGATTACCATAAAATTTAACTGCCATTGCTCTAACACCTGGGTCTTTTAATAAAATCTCATCTAATTGAATAATTCCTTTATTTAGTTTTTCATCATAAGTTATTTTAGGAAAACAATAACCTTCACCTGGTGCACTTGTTTGAATAAATTGTCGTACTGATAGACCACTATGACTAATTTTGTCATTAATACTTGAAAATGTAATTTCTTGTCATAAAAAACTACCATCATAAGGTGAATAATAATTAATAACATTAGATGGATATAATCATTGTCTATCTTGGGGAGAAGAATTAATATGACCACCACCAATATTTAAACCACGATCATTAAATACAGTATAAAAATTATAATAATCATTAATATTTAATTTATTTACATCTTCATCTAAAATTAATAAAGTATATTGTCTTTCAGTTGATTGTTGGGTAAATACTTGCTCAAATTTAGCTTCACCAAATTGAATTGAACTTCTATCATCAATCATATAATCATCTCAATATTTACCAACTTTAACTTCTTTTGTATAGTAATTATCTGCTTTATTATCATTATTCATAAAATAACTTAATTTATATTGCTTTAAGTATTCTAACGTTCTATTAATATCATAAATGTTTTCACCATAAATTAATTTTCAATAGACTTCTTGCATAACCCATTAAAATAATTTCAAATATTTGTAAAAAGGGGTTAATATAAAATTATAATTTTAATTAATTATGTCTTTTATTTAAAAATTTAATATTTTGCCACAACGAAAAATTATTTTATTATTCAAATTCGTTAATTTTAAATAAATCTTTTATGATAACTATAATAATTGTAAATTATAAATTGAAGCAATTAAATTAAATCTTAAACTAAATCGTTTTCTACGATTTCTATATTTTTCTGTAATAATTTTAAATTTTTTAAGAATAGCAAAAATATTTTCAATAATAATTCTTATTTTTGAAACTAGTCTATTATGTTGTTTTTGTTCTTTATTTAAATGTTTTTTCTTAGTTTTCTTTGTGGGCATTATAACATTATTGTGAATTTTTTGTATTCCTTGATAACCACTATCAACTATTAATTTGGTATTTTTTAAAATTGCGATTTTTGATTCTTTAAATAAAGCATAATCGTGTTTTTTACCAAGTGAAAAACTTGTTGCAATAATTTTTTTGGTTTCTTGTTCGATAATTACTTGTGTTTTAATAGTGTGTTTTTTCTTTTTACCAGAATAAGATTGTTTTTGTCTTTTTTTGGGCGTTGAATTGGGGTTTCGGTAGCATCAATAATAATAGTTTTATCATTAAAATAATCATTTATTAGTGCTTTTTTACCAGCAACTTGCTGAAAATCAGGGTGTTTAATTAAAATATCTTCAATTCACTTGATATTGCGATAACAATTAGCTTCACTAATTCCGAAATTTTTTCCAAGATGAAAATAAGTTCGATATTCTCGTCAATACGATAAAGTCATCAATAATCGATTTTCTAGTGATAATTTATTAGTTTTGCCACCTTTTTTAAATTTTTCTATTTCAGCTACTTGTAAAATATCTAACATTTTATTAAAAATATCTTGTTTTATTCCTGTTAATCTTAATCATTCTTTATCATTAATATTTTTAAATTCATCAAATTTCATAATTTAATATCCTCATAAATTATATTTTATAATAATATTTTAATAATAAAACCAGGTATCGCAAGAAGTCTAATAAACATTATTATTTTCATCTTTTAATTTTATCGCAAATGGTGTTTCATTATTGGCTCATATAGTTGAGTTAATTGGTTGTTTATTAAAATCATCAATTGTTAATATATTAATTTCTTCACCTTTATATTTTTGAACTATTTTTAAACTACCTTGTCATTGAGCAATAGTACTTTCCATATTATCAAATATTCGTGAATAACTACCATAATCACTTGGTTTAGCATTATTAGGTTTTCAACCAGTTTCTGTATCAGGAATATATGAACTATAAACATTAAAAGGAAATACCATTCAATGTCTATTATCTCGTATATTTTCTTTGATATCTATTAAAGTATCATGGGCTTGTCTTCTTAATTCTTCCATAACACCTGGGTTAATTCTACTCATTTTTTAATTCTCCTTAATTTCTGTTCTACCTTGTAAGGCATTTTGATTATTACCAGTTTCATCATATTCCATTAATTTATTATTATGTTCTATTTCTTTGACTTGTATTTTATCTTGTCATGTTTCTATTTTTTTTAAATATTTGGCTGCTTCTAATTCATCAATATTTTCATATTCAGTAATTGCTCTTATTGGTTCCATTGTGCCATTATCTAATCTGGCAGTAATTAATTCATTTTGTCGCATTTGGTCTACTAAACTAGCACTAACAAAATCAAAACCATAAGGTCTTTCACCCATACCATTTCATAAACCATAATATTTTAAAACAGTATCAAACATTTTAGTATAATATTGCTTGCGATATGCTTGTAAATATGCTTGTTTTTCTAAATCTTTTGTTTTAGTTAATAAAGATTGTGTTTTATTTTGGTCATTATCTGATTTATCACCAAATGGACTAGAAAAATGACATGCCAAATATACTTGTTCAATAACTGCTTTTTGGTCTTCGGTATATGTTTCTAAGGTTGGTGTCCCCTGTACTACTTGTAAAGATTGGGATAATTGACCATCTACTGTTGATGAACTTGATTGAACAAAAATATCATCAAATACATCTTGTAGTACTTTTTTATTACCTTTGTTATAAGCAGTCATTAAATCATCGCTTAGTATACCATATCAATGAGTACGATTTGCATATCTTTCTTTTGATTTAATATTAAAACTATCTTCTAAATCAAATTGTAATTTATAACAATTTGCCATAGTAGGTCATGGGTTTAAAGTAGTTGAAGTAGATAAAAATAAAGGATTAGGTTCATTTATCATTTCTCAAAAAGGTACGATACCTAATTTATTTTTAAATTCTTGTACTAAAAAAGGTCTAACATCATCTTTAATTTGTGTTTTAATTTGCCCAACAACTATTTCATTATTTTTAGGTCAACCTTTAATAACTATTTTATCTTTGGTACAAATTAAATTTAAAATAAAACCACTGTCTGATTGATGATAATTTAATCAAATATCAGCACCTTGTTCAATTTCATTTATTTTACTTACGCGTGATGTAAAGTTAAATGGGTTAATTCATAAATCAATATTGCCATCACTAGTTTCTAATAAACCGAAGATAGTTTTACCCATTAAACTTGCTGTTAATTCATTCTTATCTAATTTTTCTTTTATTTTATAGGTTTCATATCATCAATTTAATTTTTCTAAAATGTCTTTACGATGAGCCTTAAATAAAATATCTTTACCATTTACTAGTCGCATTTGATGGCGAGCAATAATATTGGCTAAATTAATTGTTCAATCATAATTATAAAATTTTAAAACACTATTAATATCATTTAAGTTTGGTAAACTAGGGAAAGTATTATTCATTGTTATTTTTCTCCTTTAATTTTAAAATAAGTGCATAATTAATAATATTTACTGTTAATAAACTAGGTTCATTTGCTAAAACTTGTACACATACTTTAACTTTTTGATATTTTTTAATATATTCGTTATATAAATTTAAATTACATATTGCGATATTATCTTTTTTTAATTCTTGACAAAGTCTTTTTTTAACTTGTCCACAAACAGACATATATGGTCTTTTTGCATTTATTACACGCTAATCATGTATTGCATAAATATCTTTTTTCATTAAGTTAATCACTCCCTTTGTTGTCATAATTTATAATCTGCTGAACTATTATGTTTAACCATTGGTACTAATTCAAAGTGTAAAGCATAAAAATCACTATCAAATGTGTCATCATATAAGTCTAGCATTCGTTCTTCTCTGGCATCTTGTTTATCTTCTCATTGAATTAATTCATATTGGGTTTTACTTACAGGACATTTTTCTCATAATCATTTTAATTGATTAGTATTTATTAACATTGTAAATGCTTCAATACGATGCTTTATTTTAAATTTTTGCTTTTGTGCTGGTTTAAAATGCATGTATTGACCAAAAGTATAATTATATTTTTCTCTATTTAAACTTTCTAGTGTTGCATAAGCACTATCATCAACATTAATTGATATACCTTGTTGAATTAAATTAAAGTATTGGTTTAATTGATTGTTGTAAAACTCTAAAATATCTTTTACTTGTTCTAATGGTCCTTTAAATTGTTGAGTAGCATTTGAATGAGTATATTCTGCTACTTTATAGGCTTTTTTATCAAATGAATTATATATTCAAAAACTCGCTGCTGTTGTATGTCCCTTAGGACTAGTGGAGTTTGCTAAGTCAACACCACCCAATAATTTCGTTGGTTGAATAATATCTGTTGCTTGCATTATATCAATATATCTTGCAAAGATTGACCCACTAGTATTGCCGGGCAATCCTCAACTTCATACTCTTGCTCTTTCAATATCTAATTGTTCTAATCTTAATTGTTCATTAACTTTATCTTGTGGTAATTCATAATTAAGTCTTCAACTAGAATAATGAATAATAATTTTCATATTTCATTTTTCGATATATTTAATTTGTTCATATTTACTACGCATTATTTCTTCATTAAAAGGTAATAATTCATTACAATAACCAACAATATATCTTTTTAAACTTTCAGGATTACATGTATTAATTGTTATTTTATTTTGATAACCACGAATAGCAAATTCTAAATCACTTAAATCTTTTTGTTGAAATTGGTCACATTCTTCTCGTCAATCAATAACTAATTTATATTTATTCAAATCAGCAAATGCTTTTAATTTTTCTTTCCGACTTGGTGAATGTAAACCTTTACAATATATTTTGCTATCATTTAATAAAGTAAAAGTAAAATTTGATAAATTAATAGTATAAGGTATATTATTTTCATCTAACATATTTCATATATTTTGAAATACACTGTCTTTTAAATCTTTACTCCAATACATACTAGCAATTATACAAATTGGTTCTTTAATTAATAAACTAATTTTTAATAATTCACCAAACATTTTAATATTTGAAATAGTCTTACCACTATATCGTGTCCCAATTTGATTAATTTCATTTACTAATTCATATTTCTTAGCAAATGGATATTTATTACCAATACTACTATTTTGTAATAACCAATAAGGAGTTTCTAACAAATAAGTAAAATGATTAAGCATTATTATCACTTTCTTTTTTTAATATCTCTAATATCCGTTTGTAAATTAACTATTATTGGCTGTTGATTATTTAAGTTTAATTCTTGTTCTAACTGTTTTTCTTGTAGTGAATATTTATAATTAAATGCTCGTTGTCAATATAATTTAGCACCATCAGGTGATTTCATCATAAAATTAATTATTTCACTTTCAATTCTATCAACTTGTTTTTCAAGTAAAGGAACTATCTTCTCGCTCGCATAAGTATCATATCGTCATTTACGAGAAAGGTTCAATTTATTGGTTAAATCATTCAAAGTATAGGGAATATTAGGTGATTTATTTTGCCAAAATTCATCTATTTTACGATAAAATGTTCGTAAACTTGCTGTTTTTGGATTAAATTCTTTCATTTTTTACTCCTTTTTGCATATTAAAATTGCTATTATCTAAAAAATATGATTAAATAAAAGAGTAATAAATAACTGTAAAAATGTATAAAAGAACTTTCACAAGTTCTTTTTATTATCTACATTTTACATCAAAATAAAAAAAAGTAAATTACTTTACTTTTTTCAGTTAAATTAATTTGCTAATAATTAACAATTAAATTATAACACAATAAATAAAAAATAATATCTTTTTTTGCATTTTTATTATTTTTGTGTTAATGTGTAGAACTAAGGAAAGAGGGTAAAAAAATGATAAATATTGATAACAGATTTTTTAAGAATTTTAATAATTTTTTAGATAAACAAAGTATTGAAATAATTCAACAAAATTTAGAAGATTGTGATGAATGAATTTTTAAAAATTATAAAATTAATGAAACTTTAAAAGAATTTAAAGATTATAAAGTAAAAGAAATAAAACCAAGAACATTAACTATTTTAAATGGGAAAATAACTTTTAAAAGAAGAAAATATTATAAAATTAATCCAGAAACAGGTAAAGAAGAATATATTTTTCCTTTGGATAAACTTTTAGTAATTAAAAAATGACAAAGAATAGATAATTCTGTTAAAGAAAAAATATTATCATTTATTGGTAATAAAAAAACATATCAAGATATTTTAGATACTATAGAACATGTAAAAATTTGTATAAAAACAATTTCAAATATTATGAAAAATGAAAAAACTGATAAAGAATATTATATTAATAAAACTGATAAAAAAATAAAGGTACCTCATACTTTATATATTCAAATTGATGGAACTTATTTAAAAATGTGAAATGAAAATAAAAAGGGGAAAGAAAAAATAAAAAAACATAGTATATTTTCAACTGTTCATACTGGTTTTAATAAAACAAAATCAACTAAAAAAAGACCTGTAATTGCAAATAAATTAGTTGTTATAGAACTAGATAATATTCCAGAATATATTAAAAAAAAATAGTAAATTAATTAATTTTGTTAGTAAATTACTTACATTAATTACCAGTTATTATGACATTAATGACAATATTGAATTTATGGTATTAGGAGATGGTGCACTTTGAATTAAAAATATGGTAAAATTTATTCAAGAATATTTTCCTAAAAATAAAGTACATTACACGATAGATAAATTTCACCTTACAAGTAGATTTAAAAAATTATATCCTTATCAAAGTAAAAACAAAGAAAACAGAGAAACATACCATAAAGCAGTCGATTATTTTTTTAATGGTAAATATGAAGAATTATTAGAACGCGTAGAAAACAGTGCTTCTTTTATAAAAGAATCAAAAATTAAATTCTTAAAAGAGACAATTAAATTAATTAAAAATAATGAAGAAAGTGTCAGAAATCAAACATTATGAAATAATATTGGTTGTCATATTGAGGGTGATATATCACATTACTGTAAGGGTGTTTTGGTTAAAAAAGCAACTTATCATAAAAAAACTATTAAAAATAAATTAAATACTAGTATGATGAATTTTAAAAATAAAATTAATTTATTTAATACTAATGAACCATTAGAAGAAAATAGAATTAATTATTTAGTTAATAATTTTGTAAATAATAGTTTACAATCAAACTTATATTTTTATTAATTTTATCTAAATAAATTAAATAACTTTAATAAACATGTATTTTTGTCGTGGAAAAATTTAAAAATAATGAAAAAATATATTGACAATAAAATTAAAAGTAATACAATTTAATTAAGTAAGTGTCATATTATTCCACAATTTCTAAGATATTAATTAAAACCCTTAAATAATACATACAACCAAAAAGACAAAAATAATCTTATTCTGGTAAAAAGGGTAGTAAGAAAAGGGTTGAGGTTTTGGTATAAAAAGTATTTTTTTAATGTTATTGATGAATTTAAAACACTAATAAATCAGGATTTTTAAAAATTTATCCAATTATTTTATTTATATTTTTTATAAAACCTCAACTTTTGTAATGCTATCGGTAAAAAGAAAAAACACACCATTAAAACACAAGTAATTATCGAACAAGAAACCAAAAAAATTATTGCAACAAGTTTTTCACTTGGTAAAAAACACGATTATGCTTTATTTAAAGAATCAAAAATCTCAATTTTAAAAAATACCAAATTAATAGTTGATAGTGGTTGTCAAGGAATTCAAAAAATTCACAATAATGTTCTAATACCCACAAAAAAAACAAATAAAAACCCTTTAAATAAATTACAAAAACAACATAATAGACTAGTTTCAAAAATAAGAATTATTATTGAAAATATTTTTGCTATTCTTAAAAAATTTAAAATTATTACAGAAAAATATAGAAATCGTAGAAAAAGATTTAGTTTAAGATTTAATTTAATTGCTTCAATTTATAATTTGCATTTAGCATAGAAGATTTATTTAAAATTAAAGAATTTAAATAATAAATTCATTTTTTTTGTGGCAAAATATTAAATTTTTAAATAAAAAACATAATTAATTAAAATTATATTTTTCTATTAGTGTCTTTTTACAAATATTTGCAATTTTTTAATAGGTTACGCAAGAAGCCTAATAAATAAAGGTTTATAACTCTTTTTTATTAATACTTACTAATAATACTTACTAAGCTGGGTGCAGTCTAGTACAGTCTAAACCATTCCTTTTAATTATTATTATTTTAATGTTAAAATAATTATCAGATTTATGTTAAAATTTTGATTATGGAATAATATACTAAGTATTATTTAAATTTTCATAGTTTTAAAAAACAATAAAAATGACTAAGAATGATGAGGTGAGGTTATGCAAAAAAAACAGCAAAAAAAATATGGATTTTTTATGTGCTTTTGTATGGTTGTTGGAACAGTTGTTGGAACAGGAATCTTTTTTAAAAATGAAGGTGTATATGGATTAACTAATGGGAATGGAGTTCTAGGTTTAATTGCATGGATAATTGGTGGTCTAATTGCTCTCTCATTTGGATTATCATTTATGGAAATTTCATCAGCAAAACAAGATTCAAATTCAGGTATTGCTTTGTATGCAAAGATGTTCGGGGGGAAATGGTTTGGTCGTGTAGTGAGAAACGCTATGAACCATATTTATATTCCGTTAACAACTTTTACTGTTGCGTATTATACAACAAAAGCTTCAATTTGAGCTTTTGGTGGTGGTTTAACCGCAGAAATAGTATTTAGTGAAAAAGTTGGAGGTTATGCTAATTATCAATTAATTTTAACGAGTTTTTCAATTATTTATACTGTTTTATTAATTTATATTTGTACTTATTTAGAAAAAACAGGAAAATATATTCAAATGACAACCGTTGTTTTAAAATTAATTCCATTAATTTTAATTGGTTTAATTGGAATGTTCTTTTTTAACAATGACCCTAATGCATTAAGTAAGAGTTATTTAGGTGATCCTGATAAATATAAATTAGTTGCAAATAAAACTGGATTGGAAATGATTTTAATGGCTTTGCCGGGGATTCTATTTTCATTTGATGGTTTTTTATCAACAACATATATTCAAAAGGATGTTAAAAAACCAGAGCGAAATATTCCATTAGCTTTAGTATTAGGTTTAGCATCAGTAACAATACTTTATTTACTTGTTTCAATTGGAACTTTAAATTTAGATGCTAAAGGAAGCGTTGCTGTTGCTGCGGGTAAAATTTTTAGTAATACGGTTATTAATAAAATTTTTGAACGAATTATTTTCTTCTTTATTTTAATTAGTGCTTTTGGAACTTTAAATGGATATAGTTTTTCTTTAGTTAAACTAAGTCATTCATCAATTGAAGATAATTTTATTATTGGTAAAAAACTATGAAATAAAATTATGAAAAAATATAGTATTAGTTTTGCAATTTTTTTAGCATCAGTTATTATTACATTAATATGAGGACTAATTATGGGTATTCCAACTATTTTTGCAAAAGAAACTTATAATTTTTACGATTTTATTAGTAACGCAGGTGTTGTGATGGCATTTCTGATGTATGGAACAATTATTGCTTTGGGAATATGAAATCGTTATCTTAAACGGATTGCAACAATTAAAAATTGATATTTTCTTCCAGCTGCAGTTATTAGTGTGCTTTGTATTATTGCTATTATTGGATATAACATCTATTCATATTTTTTAAATTCTATTGTAATGTCAGAAAAAACTGGTCCCATTTTAGCAATTGCATTATTATTGCTAATTTTATTTTTGCCATGATTTGGGATATGAATGAAAGATAATGATACTATTAATAAAAAGTTAACTATGACAATGTCATTTAATGATAAAAATTCTAGTAAGGATTTAAAAAGAAACTTAGTAAAAAATTCAGATACAAAAGAAAAGGATAAGACATAATTTATTAAATGTTAATGTTTTATTAATTTTTAACTTTGTTATAATAAAATAGTATTAATTTAAAAGTTATATTAAAAAGAGAAAAGATATTAGACTTCTTGCTTAACCTATTAAAAAATTGCAAATATTTGTAAAAAGACACTAATAGAAAAATATAATTTTAATTAATTATGTTTTTTATTTAAAAATTTAATATTTTGCCGCAACAAAAAATGAATTTATTATTTAAATTCTTTAATTTTAAATAAATCTTCTATGCTAACTGCAAATTATAAATTCAAGCAATTAAATTAAATCTTAAAATAAATCGTTTTCTTCGATTACGATATTTTTCTGTAATAATTTTAAATTTTTTAAGAATAGCAAAAATATTTTCAATAATAATTCTCATTTTTGAAACTATTCTATTACGTTGTTTTTGTAATTTATTTAAAGGGTTTTTATTTGTTTTTTTTGTAGGTATTATAACATTATTGTGAATTTTTTGAATTCCTTGATAACAACTATCAACTGTTAATTTGGTATTTTTTAAAATTGAGATTTTTGATTCTTTAAATAAAACATAATCATGTTTTTTTCCAAGCGAAAAAATTGTTGCAATAATTTTTTTGGTTTCTTGTTCGATAATTACTTGTGTTTTAATGGTTTGTTTTTTCTTTTTATCAGAATAAGATTGTTTTTGTCTTTTTTGGGCGTTGGACTGGGGTTTCGGTAACATCAATAATAATAGTTTTATTATTAAAATAATCATTTATTAGTTATTTTTTATCAGCGAGTTGTTGAAAATCAGGGTGTTTAATTAAAATATCTTCAATTCGCTTGATATTGCGATAACAACTAGATTCACTAATATCAAAACTTTTAGCAAGATGAAAATAAGTCTGATATTATCGTCAATACGATAAGGTCATCAATAGCCGATTTTCTAGTGATAATTTATTGGTTTTGCCACCTTTTTAAATTTTTCTATTTCAGCTACTTGTAAAATATTTAACATTTTATTAAAAGTAGCTTTTTTTTGCTCCGGTTAATCGCAATAATTCTTTATAATTAATAAAATTAAATTTATCAAATTTCATAATTTTAATCTCCTATAATTTCTATTTTAATTTAAAAATATTTTATAGGAATTTTTAAATAATTAGATTGGGTTACGCAAGAAGTCTAGTGAAGACCGTGCCAGAACCTTATATATTTATAAAATTAATAATCTTGTTAAGACAACAAAGCAAAAACCAATCTTAAACTACTCTCAAAATAGCGTTAAAATAGGTTTTATTGATAAAGATGAATATATTAAAATAACAGGTTATGAAATTAGTGATTTTAACTTTAAATTACAAATTCAACAAAATACCACAGTACAAGATAATAGCACAAGTTATGTAATGATTGATGAAAAAGATATTTTAATCAATGATATTTCGAAACAAAACAAAGAATTTTTAGAAACATTAGAATTAAAAATAGTATCTATTAATGAACCAATTACAGAAGACAATAAAAATGAATGTTACATCATTGAAGAATACAAACGGCCTTATACACCCGATGGTGTTGATATTATTAAATCTACCCATTTAGTTAAAATAACTGACTTTAAATGAAAAAACCAAAATAGTATTCATTTAGTTTTACAAAAATCATTGCCCGAAGATACGGTGTTTACTGGTATTGAAATTAAATATCCTAAATCAATGTTATTTGGTAATATTAAGTATTGAGGTAATGTTAATGGTGTTTATTCTTATCCATCATCAATCGTTGAAAATGCTAGTTTAGCACCCTTGTTATCAATGCCAATTGAAACAAATCCCACTTTAAGAGTATTTCAATATTAGACTTCTTGCGATACCTGGTTTTATTATTAAAATATTATTATAAAATATAATTTATGAGGATATTAAATTATGAAATTTGATGAATTTAAAAATATTAATGATAAAGAATGATTAAGATTAACAGGAATAAAACAAGATATTTTTAATAAAATGTTAGATATTTTACAAGTAGCTGAAATAGAAAAATTTAAAAAAGGTGGCAAAGCTAATAAATTATCACTAGAAAATCGATTATTGATGACTTTATCGTATTGACGAGAATATCGAACTTATTTTCATCTTGGAAAAAATTTCGGAATTAGTGAAGCTAATTGTTATCGCAATATCAAGTGAATTGAAGATATTTTAATTAAACACCCTGATTTTCAGCAAGTTGCTGGTAAAAAAGCACTAATAAATGATTATTTTAATGATAAAACTATTATTATTGATGCTACCGAAACCCCAATCCAACGCCCAAAAAAAGACAAAAACAATCTTATTCTGGTAAAAAGAAAAAACACACCATTAAAACACAAGTAATTATCGAACAAGAAACCAAAAAAATTATTGCAACAAGTTTTTCGCTTGGTAAAAAACACGATTATGCTTTATTTAAAGAATCAAAAATTGCAATTTTAAAAAATACCAAATTAATAGTTGATAGTGGTTATCAAGGAATACAAAAAATTCACAATAATGTTATAATGCCCACAAAGAAAACTAAGAAAAAACATTTAAATAAAGAACAAAAACAACATAATAGACTAGTTTCAAAAATAAGAATTATTATTGAAAATATTTTTGCTATTCTTAAAAAATTTAAAATTATTACAGAAAAATATAGAAATCGTAGAAAACGATTTAGTTTAAGATTTAATTTAATTGCTTCAATTTATAATTTACAATTATTATAGTTATCATAAAAGATTTATTTAAAATTAACTAATTTGAATAATAAAATAATTTTTCGTTGTGGCAAAATATTAAATTTTTAAATAAAAGACATAATTAATTAAAATTATAATTTTATATTAACCCCTTTTTACAAATATTTGAAATTATTTTAATGGGTTATGCAAGAAGTCTATTGATTTACTGAAAGTTTTTTACCATGAAGTATTGCCAAAAACTATATTAAAGGTAAAGATATATTAGGTTTATTAGATGTTAAAGAATTAAATATTGTTTTGTTAAATTATTTAACATATCGATATAATTATGACCGTAAATTTCAAGGGGTAAAATACGACGAAAAAGGCAATCCCGCTAATAAAGCAGCAGAATTACGTCAAAAATTCGAAGGACAAAAACCCGAAGATGTTATTGACGGTTTATTTGAAAATTGAAAATTAGATAATACAACAAATATTAATAAAAATGCTGTCAAAAGATTTAAACAAATTATCTATATTTTATCAAATTATACATACAGTAAATACGCAATTAATAAAGGTTATAATGATGATATTAAATTAATTGCCCCTTATTATTTTGAATTAATATCAACACCACAAAAAATAGAAGATGGATATTGAGAATTTAAAGATTGTAATGTTAAATTGTTTTCATCTTATTTTGAATTTTATGATGGAAATGATCCAATTATAAATTATTGAAAAGAAGTTTATGCAAATGAAACACCATTTAATAAAGTTGATAATAAATGATATTTTGTGGTATGGCGCAATGATAATAATAGTGACTTAAAAATTAGTAAATTTAAAAATAATGTAAAATTGAATGTCGGTGAGACATATACTATTAACGAAAGCTTATATTTATTCAATGGAAATTTTGCTGCTAATTTAAAAATTGATTTAGAAGTTATTTTAAAAAAATGGCGTTCCAGTTGGCTGATTTTTTGATAGGGATAGCGCTTTTTTAAAATCTGTTTATCGTTGAAATAATGATAGCGAACCAAATACTCCGATTATTGATTCAAAAACAGGACAAATTGCAGACTGAAATTTAAAACAACAAAATAATTTTAATACTAATAATGAAATTAAAGTAATTGTTAAAAACAAAGATATTTCAGAAAATCCTATTTATCAATTAGAAGCAAATTATTTTAACTGATTATCAATAACAAATGAATTAGAAACAAATAATATTCCTTCCTTTATTCCTGCTGAAATTAAATTATCTGATGGAGAATATGGTAAATATTTAACTAATTTAATTGTATCTAATGACAAAATAGAAGACTATTTAAACTATTTTTCGCAATGATATAGATTACTTTATTCTAAAGCAGTTTGAACAAGTATGACTAAAGATTTGGTTGAAGATAGTATTAAAATAAAATATGACAAAAAACTATTTAATTTAAATCAAATTGAAATATTGGGCATATGAGGTTATGGGAATTATGATATAAATATTTTTATTGAAAAACCAAATGAAAAAATTATTGAAGGAAAAGATATTAACTTAGAATTAATCAAAAATTGTCCCACTGGAACTAAAGTCGGTGGAAAAGATAGAAATACATATCTTCAATTAATAGAAGATGATACATGATATTTATATAAAAATGGTATTGAAGATGAAAACTCATATTCAAATATTGCAGTTGTTAATTTTATAAAACAATCAAATAGTGTAATATTTTCCTATCCATTTGTAGAAGAAAAAATTAATATTAATAATTTACAATTGTTTAGTAAGAACAATGAAAATTTATCACTACTTACACTAGAAATATAAAAAGTTATTTAGATTTATAAATCTAAATAACTTTTTAATTTGTTTTCAACATCTATATTTGGTTCGCTATCATTATTTCAACGATAAACAGATTTTAAAAAAGCGCTATCCCTATCAAAAAATCATCCAACTGGAGCGCCATTTTTTAAAATAACTTCTAAATCAATTTTTAAATTAGCAGCAAAATTTCCATTGAATAAACATAAGCTTTCGTTAATAGTATCTGTCTCACCGACATTCAATTTTACATTATTTTTAAATTTACTAATTTTTAAGTCACTATTATTATCATTGCGCCATACCACAAAATATCATTTATTATCCACTTGATTAAATGGTGTTTCTTGTGGTGATATTCATTCCAAAATACCATCGTTTGTATTTATATTATTTTCTTCTTTTAATTCTTGTAATTCTGTTTCATTATATTGTGGTGTATTACAAGCAACTAAACTAGTTGTGCTTGTTCCAATTAAAGTTGTTATTACTAAAAAATTTAATATTTTTCTCATATTTTATAATTATTTTTTAAATGTATATGGGCCATTAGAGGTTGCAAAATAAATTCTATTATTTAATTTATTAATAAAACTATTTCAAATACTAATATTTTCTAATGTATCAATTTTTCTAACAGTTGGAGTTAAATATTTTATTTTATTTTTTAATAATAAATAAATATGATTATAATCAACAAAATAAGCATTGTTTTTATTATCAATTAATATATTTTTGATTCCTTGTATTCTATATATTTTTGTAAATTCTCCGTTATTTTTTAATATATAAGTAAAATAATCCGTACCAAAATACATATTATCATCATTATCAACATTAATTGAAGCAACATCTATTCTGTCTATTTGTGTAAATTTTTGAATTTCACTTGTTCCATTTTTTAAAACATATACACCATTATTACCTCCACCATTTTTATATATACCAAAATAAATATCTCCTTTTTTATTAATATCCATAGTATTAACATCATCATCACTTGAAAAATTTTGTTTAAAATTTATTTGTTTCGGTATAACTTCGCCCTGTTTCAAAACATAAATATGTCCGCTACTTGTTCCAATATAAATATCATTGTTTTTTATAACAAGTGAAGTAATACTATTTTCATTTAATCCCAGTATTTTATTAGCAAAATTTTCACCCTGTTTTAATAAATAAAGACTACCATTAAAATTATAAGTTAAACCAGTGGCAATATATATATTATCATTATTATCAACTACTATTGAATTAACATATGTATTTTGTATACCCAAAACTTTATTAGCAATTGTTTCCCCTTGTTTTAAAGTATAAACATAATAATTAACATCATTTGTTTCGCTCATACTAAAATATATGTTTTTTTTACTATCAACAGCAATATTTCTGATATCAGATTCTATATTAGTAAATTTTTCAATATAGGAATTATTACATTTACTTATTTTTAAATTATCTTTTTGTATTTGTTCTTGTTTTTTATAAGGACTAGCAGCAATTGTTGTTGGCACAGCACTTCCACTAATTGTTAAGACACTTAATAAACTTAAAAGTTTTTTCATTTTGTATAATTTCCCTTCTTATCTTGAAACTTTTTATCAAGATCTATTGACATTATATATATATATATATATGCAAGTCAAGCATTTTTAAATATATTATTTTACAAAGGAGGAAACTATTTATATGATTATTATTGTGCTTATATTACGTTATTCTGGGCTCGCGGGATTTTCATAAGTTTGTGAAAAATAACTTAAAGTTTAAAAAAATTTTGCCACGTTTTTCAAAATACTTGGGAAAAATTCTAAGCGTTAAGCGAAGAATTTTATAAAGTTTCCCAAATTTGTTTGAAAGAACCTCAAAACTTTTTTAACTTGTAAGTCATTTTATCACAAAAATTTAAGAAAATCAACCGCTCGCCCAACAACAAGATTAGTTATAACCCCATTTTAAAACGATATGGATAAGAACCATAAAACAAAGCATCATATGGGTCATGATACATTTTACTATCGGGTATGTTTGTTTTGGTATCACTAAATCTTAGTTCACTAATGCACTTGTCTAAAAATGGGAAGTTATCTAAAATACCATATATTTTACCTTGAACAAACATTTTTCTTATTCAGGTTACGCGATTGATTATACCCGCCTCTTTATTAAGAGATGTCTGATGTTTTTTGGCTTTAAACATCTTAATTTTATAACCTAAATAAGGGTAAATATCTTCTTGTAATTTTTGCATAAAATCGTGGGCATTAATATCATAATGAAATGTAGCATATTCAAAACCATCAAATTTATCAAATGTATTAATTATTCATTGTCCGTAATGTTCAACTATTTCATTTAAATTCATTGCGTTTTTTGGTGTAACAACATTTTCTTCAATTAAATATTTATCATATTCATTATTTTCATTAATTTTATAACCACTAAATAAAAATATCGTATGGTCTTCACTACCATTAGCATAATCAACACCAATTGAATAACTATCAAATTGATAATTTTTTGTATTAGAATTATAAAAATCTTGTAGATTATAATCTTTAATATATTTACAATAATTTCGTAAAACATAAATACTGGGGCCATTGTCATTATATTCAAAACCATAATATTCAAGTTCAAATAAATCAGGTCGTTCTTCTTTATTTGTTAAAACAAGTTTTTTAGTAATATCAGGTATTTTATTTCAAACAGCACCCATTGTTAATCTTAAATTAAAAACACCCAAGCCATTAAATGCCTGTGTATTTTCTGAATATACTTGATTGTGTTCTTTTAAAATGTTTTTAATTCTTTCATTTAAAGGTAAAAATGGCGTTACAAATTTTTCATAAAAGACATGGTATTTATCAAAAGGGTTAAAAGTAAATTGATTAGAATATGTTTTATGAAAATATGTTGTTACTGTTATGTATTGTTTTGCTATGTTGTCTCATTATTGAAATGTCCAAGATAATTCTTTTACTGGAATAGGATTATCTAAATTATATTGTTTATTATCATTTTCATCCGTGTATTTTTTATAAGATACTTTTAAACTTTTAGAACGAAACATTGAAACTCTTAAATTATTATATCTTTTATCTAGTTCTTTGTCCGTTAAAATTTCTTTTTCTTCAGCATGTATCATTTCATCTGTTCACGCCGATATAATACCACTACCTTTACCAACTTTTCCCATAATTTTATTACCATTAGCATAACCAGCAAAGGCAATGCGAACACCACTATGAAAAACAATTTCACCACCTTCTTTAACATTTTTAGGTCAAACAATGCCAATTGTCATTGTCGGGTCCTATATCAATCCCATATTTATCATATAAATAATTACAGACATTAATTAGACTTCTTGCATAACCCATTAAAATAATTTCAAATATTTGTAAAAAGGGGTTAATATAAAATTATAATTTTAATTAATTATGTCTTTTATTTAAAAATTTAATATTTTGCCACAACGAAAAATTATTTTATTATTCAAATTCGTTAATTTTAAATAAATCTTTTATGATAACTATAATAATTGTAAATTATAAATTGAAGCAATTAAATTAAATCTTAAACTAAATCGTTTTCTACGATTTCTATATTTTTCTGTAATAATTTTAAATTTTTTAAGAATAGCAAAAATATTTTCAATAATAATTCTTATTTTTGAAACTAGTCTATTATGTTGTTTTTGTTCTTTATTTAAATGTTTTTTCTTAGTTTTCTTTGTGGGCATTATAACATTATTGTGAATTTTTTGTATTCCTTGATAACCACTATCAACTATTAATTTGGTATTTTTTAAAATTGCGATTTTTGATTCTTTAAATAAAGCATAATCGTGTTTTTTACCAAGTGAAAAACTTGTTGCAATAATTTTTTTGGTTTCTTATTCGATAATTACTTGTGTTTTAATAGTGTGTTTTTTCTTTTTACCAGAATAAGATTGTTTTTGTCTTTTTTTGGGCGTTGGATTGGGGTCTCGGTAACATCAATAATAATAGTTTTATCATTAAAATAATCATTTATTAGTGCTTTTTTACCAGCAACTTGCTGAAAATCAGGGTGTTTAATTAAAATATCTTCAATTCACTTGATATTGCGATAACAATTAGCTTCACTAATTCCGAAATTTTTTCCAAGATGAAAATAAGTTCGATATTCTCGTCAATACGATAAATTCATCAATAATTGATTTTCTAGTGATAATTTATTAGCTTTGCCACCTTTTTTAAATTTTTCTATTTCAGCTACTTGTAAAATATCTAACATTTTATTAAAAATATCTTGTTTTATTCCTGTTAATCTTAATCATTCTTTATCATTAATATTTTTAAATTCATAAAATTTCATAATTTAATATCCTCATAAATTATATTTTATAATAATATTTTAATAATAAAACCAGGTATCGCAAGAAGTCTATTATTCAAATTCGTTAATTTTAAATAAATCTTTTATGATAACTATAATAATTGTAAATTATAAATTGAAGCAATTAAATTAAATCTTAAACTAAATCGTTTTCTACGATTTCTATATTTTTCTGTAATAATTTTAAATTTTTTAAGAATAGCAAAAATATTTTCAATAATAATTCTTATTTTTGAAACTAGTCTATTATGTTGTTTTTGTTCTTTATTTAAATGTTTTTTCTTAGTTTTCTTTGTGGGCATTATAACATTATTGTGAATTTTTTGTATTCCTTGATAACCACTATCAACTATTAATTTGGTATTTTTTAAAATTGCGATTTTTGATTCTTTAAATAAAGCATAATCGTGTTTTTTACCAAGTGAAAAACTTGTTGCAATAATTTTTTTGGTTTCTTGTTCGATAATTACTTGTGTTTTAATAGTGTGTTTTTTCTTTTTACCAGAATAAGATTGTTTTTGTTTTTTTTGGGCGTTGGATTGGGGTCTCGGTAACATCAATAATAATAGTTTTATCATTAAAATAATCATTTATTAGTGCTTTTTTACCAGCAACTTGCTGAAAATCAGGGTGTTTAATTAAAATATCTTCAATTCACTTGATATTGCGATAACAATTAGCTTCACTAATTCCGAAATTTTTTCCAAGATGAAAATAAGTTCGATATTCTCGTCAATACGATAAAGTCATCAATAATCGATTTTCTAGTGATAATTTATTAGCTTTGCCACCTTTTTTAAATTTTTCTATTTCAGCTACTTGTAAAATATCTAACATTTTATTAAAAATATCTTGTTTTATTCCTGTTAATCTTAATCATTCTTTATCATTAATATTTTTAAATTCATCAAATTTCATAATTTAATATCCTCATAAATTATATTTTATAATAATATTTTAATAATAAAACCAGGTATCGCAAGAAGTCTATTTTACTGTAAAAAAAATTTATGCAGTCTAATCCTTGAACCCTTTTTTCACCTTAATTTTATAGTATAATAAATAAGTTAAAAAAGTATGGGGGTTTTAATAATGGAAAATAATAAAAAAGTAATTGATTATTGAGATGATTATGACCCAAATGATTTTGATCCAGCAAAACAACCAACTTCAATTTTGCAAGATAAAACGATATTAAATAATAATCAAAATTCTGTTGATAAAATTACTAGATTAAAAAATGAATTTAAGACATATTCATATTACAATAGTAAATTTAATGTTAAACAAAATAATGTTCAAAATGATATTTTTGATCACAATGATAATTATGATGAATTATATTATTCTGAATTTCAACCAATAGAAGGGGCAGAAATTAACCAAGCAACAGAATTAACTGATCTAGATGAGTTAAATTTAAATAATAAGAATCGATTTGTTCCATTTAATGAAAATGATATGTTTACTCCAGCACTTGATGTTAATCAAATTTATGATCGTTGGCAAAAATCAAAAGATAATTTAATTACGCATAAAATAGATGTTCTACGAAATCGAGTTCAAGAGCAATTGATTGAAGGACGCCGAAAATATATTTTTTATGCTCCTAAATCATTAGAAGAATTATTAAATAAACCAGTTCAATTTGTATTAGATGCGACTCCATGCGTTGGCGGCGATGAGGTTTATCCTGACCAAAAATATTTTAATAATCCAGTTTTACTTTCAAAAGTACAGGGTAAAAATAATGATAATTTGTCATTATCTAATATTAATAATGGAATACCGATAATTTCAGATGAAATCTTAGACAATGAACCATTAACAATGAGCAATATCTTAAAAAATGCTAAAATAAATATTTATGCAAGTAAAAAAGAGGCAATCTTTATTAATGATGAGGATGTGCTAGATCCCAATAATTTAAATTATGAACAACGTTTGCGCTTATTAAAATTAGCAGCCGACCCCAATGATGAAGAACGAAAAAAATTGCTACAAATGAAATTAAATAATGGTAGTTTACTATCCTTATCAGCAATATTTAAAGAACGATTACAAAAAGTTAAAAATGGGGAGATTGAATTAATTGAGGAAACAACTATTACAAAAGATAACAATTAGAGTAAAAGGAAAAGAAAAAAATATTTTTTAGAACAATAACCTATTAATGTTTACACTTTCAAGTTATAATATAAGTAGTGTCAGTTTATTTTATTATTTAATAGTAGAGGATGATTACGATGATATTAGGAAATAGTGAAATAGCATTTATTTTAATTGGATTTTTTATTGCTATTAATATTATTATATTAATTTTTTTAATTCTATCTTACCAAAATATTTTAGTTCCGATTCCAAATTTAAATAATTTTCCAAGCCAATCAATGATTTCATTAGAAGTAATTGATCGCTATTTAACGAAAAAGAAAATTACTGGTTTAAAAGTTGTTCGTAAACGGGGCCAAGTTTTAATTAAAAATTCTTATAAAAAGAAAACATTTTATATTAATGATTTACAATTATTTAATCAGTCTTATTTTTTATCAGGTATGGGATTAGATTATGTTTTAGGGCGAACATTTTTTGCAACCCAATTATATTTAAAAAATAAACATGTTCAAACAATGCATTTCTTATTATATTTGGCTCCACCATTATTATTGTTATTCTTTCTTATCGTCTTATTATTTACAATTATTTTTATTGCTATTCTAAAAACTAATCCCGCCTTGCTAAACCACAATAATTTCTTTTATTTTATTAATCGCTGTGGAGTATTAAATTTATTATTAATTTTTATTATTGCAGCATATTTAATTTTATTAAGTTTTAATGGTTATTTTAAGCAAAATTTAGAAAATTGATATGAAACAGAAATGAGACCATTTGTTAAAAAACATTTTCCGGAGTTATATGATGATTGAATTATTGCTCGTAGTTATTCACGGAGTATTCAGTTTACATATATTTTTGGTTATAATTTTATTTTTAAAAAAATTTATAAATATACAGGGCCCTTTGGCCTTTAGTAAAATAGGGGAGAAAAAGAATGAAAGTTATTTTTCATATTGATATGAATATTTTTTTTGCTAGTTGTCATCAAATTGCCAATCCCCACTTTCAAGGAAAACAACTTGTTGTTGTTAATTCTTAAAGACGAGCAGTTGTAGCAACAGCGAATTATGAAGCGCGACAATTAGGCATTAATAGTCCGGCGCCGTTATATAAGGCAAAAGAAATTTGCCAGGACCTTGAAATTGTTAAGCAAGATTTTGGCTTATATGTTGATTTTGCGCAAAAATTATTTGATTTTATTAGTATGCATTATACTGACAAAATTGAATTGTCTTCAATTGATGAGTGTTATATTGATGTAACTGATATTTATTTAAAATATGGCTCGGCAATGCAATTAGCGTTTGATATTCAACAAAATTTTTTTTCAACAAGTTTGATTACCAAATACCAATGGGAATTACGTTAATTCGGCAAAAAGATGTTACTGACTTAGTTCAACCATTACCGGTTAATAAAATATTTGGGATTGATAAACAAGCAACTCATCGTTTAAATGAAATTGGAATTAATACAATTAAAGATTTAGCAGAGTTTACTGATCTTGCAACATTAGAAATCATTTTAGGCAAACCAGCACATGCTTTTGTTGAACGGGATAATGGTGGTGGTGAACAACAATTAACTTTTTAACATAATCAATTAAAACAAATTGGTAATGAAACAACTTTTGAATATGACTTAATTGATTATGAAGATATTAAGAATAAAATTTATTTATTAGCAAAACATGTTAGTCAACGAGCAGAAAAACGAACAATGATTGGCAATGTTATTTATGTTAAATTTAAAAATGCTAATCGAAAAACGTTTTACAAGACAAAAAACAATTAAAAAGTATAATAAAAACTAGACTGCACCCCAAAAAGTAAGTAAAATTAAAAAAGAACTTTATTAAACTTTTATAAGAGGTACATTTTTATATGGCAAAAGAAGGACAAAAATTTAAAACATATACTGCATAATTTAGGAAAAATACAGTAAAACAAATTGAACAAACATCGCTTACTTATATTTCAAAAAAATATAAAGTAAATATAAAATATATTATACCACATAAATTTTGGAGATTGCAAAAAAATAACTTTAATTTTGTCGAAAACTCTTGATATTTATAGAATATACCTAATTTTAGGTATATTTTTAATATATAGAGGTAAATAATTGATGGAAAAAATAATTACAGAATTAAAAAACAGTTTTACAGATGATCAATTTTTAGAATTTTATGAAAAAATAAAAAAAGAAGTAAAGGTAATCAAAAAACAAAAACGTTTAAATGAAATTGATCAAAAATTTAGAGATAAAGGCATTACATGTCCTAATTGCAAATCTTTTCATTGTGTTAAAAATGGTCATAATCCTGAAGGAAAACAAAAATATTTATGTAAAAAATGTCGTGCTAGTTTTGATGCTTTTCGTCATCATTTTACTTATTGAAGTCATTTAAATTATGAACAATGAAATTTATTAATTCAAATTGCATTATTAGGACAATCTAGCAAAATAATTTCTCGTTTTATTAAAACAACCCCAAAAACTGCTTGGTATAATCGACAAAAATTAATGCAATCAAAACAATTAGAAAATACCCAATTAAAATTTAAAAAATTAAATGGTCAAATTCAAATGGATGAAACATTTATTAAAGAAATCCATAAAGGTAATTTTAAAGATAAATTTGATAAACGAAAAACTCATCTCGATCCATTTTCAACCAATACCAAATGCTGTATTCAAATGGCAGTTGATAGCAATAATAATATTTTTGTTCAATCTACCAATACCAAACGATTACAAAAACAATGAATTATTGAAAATATGAATAAGCAATTGATTAAAGAAAAATCAACGATTATTTCTGACATGCAACCACTATATTTATTAGTAGCAAAACAAACAAATTCTACTCTATATTCCACCAAAACTAGTACAAACCCTGATACTAGTTATCGAAAGTTAAATAAGATTAATAAATTACAATCCAGTCTTAAAGAAGCCTTAATTCATTATCATGGTTTGGGTTTCACTAATATTCAAAATTATTTAAAGCTCTGAAAATGAAAATACCAACATAAAGGTTTAACACCAAACCAACAATCAACGGTATTATATTTTAACGTTTAAAAAATTTAAAACAAAATCATAATCTTACACAAAATTAGTTTTTAAATTGTCATATTGATGATTTTTTTTATTTCATCAAGAGTTTTCGACAAAATTAAAGAAAAATAATAAAAAATATAATTAAAATATAAAAATATAATTAAAACTGATAAATATATAAATAAAAATTATAAAATTAGTACACTAAAAAATAGTTTAAATAAAACTTTATAAATTTTAAATTATTTAGTTAAATTATTTAAAAATTCAAATGGTGTCTGAAAATTTAAAGATTTATGCACTCTTTCAAAATTATAAAAGTAATAGTAATCATTTAATTTATTTTGTAAACCAACTTCATCCAATATTTTTTCATCAAATACAAATAACTTAGTATAATTTTGATAAAATCTTTCAATTTTACCGTTTGACTGTGGAGAACGAACCGGTGTTGTTTGATGTAAAATATTTTTATCTGTTAAAAATTGAGTAAAAGTATTTTCTTTAACAGTACTTTTTTGATTTATTCCTCTATGACTATTAATAAATTCATAGCCGTTATCAGTCCTAATTCGTGTTATTTTAATGCCAAATATTTTTTTAAAATCACTGATTGCTCTTTTAACGGCATCAATAGCATTCTCGGTGCTTAATTTATCATAAATATAACCGAATGCTCCTCTCATTCTTTCATCAATAAAATCATAAACATAATATTTTTTATCAACTTGAAATTTACTTGGCATAAAATATTTAGCGTCCATTTGTAATAATCATAATTCTTTGATTTAATATCTTGGATTTTGTCTTTTAATTTCTTTAATTTTATTTTTTATTTTTAATCAACGCTTATCTTTTTTAAGTCAATAAAAAAATGTTTTTAAATTTTTAGGTACTTTATTTTTTAATTCTTCGCCATGAATTCCTTTTTTTAAATTATAAAACAACGATAAAACACTGCCAGTACGTTTATCGCAATATTCAAAATATAAATCACAGATATTTTCACGAACATCATTACTATATTGATAATTAATATTATTAGGAACAGTTGATTTTAATAATAAATCTTCAAAATTATTATTTGTATATGCAAGTAAAATTTTATTTGCTCAATAATAAAAAGTTGAAAATTTATTTTTAAAATATTTTTTAATCAAGTCTTTTAATAACAACTTAGTTTCAAGAAAAAAATCTTTACATAAATTAATATATGCAAATGTTTTCTTTTTTATTCTTTTATAATATTTATTTTGATGGTTTTTACTTAAAAAATCTTGCAATTTTGTTTGTAAATCGCTTAAATTAGACTTATTAATAATATATATCATTAATTCACCTCATTTTTTTTAAAAATATAGTATAGTTATACCATTTAAAATAATTTTTATAAAACTTCAAACTTTTTGGTTGTGTGTATTATTTAAGGGTTTTAATTAATATATTAGAAATTGTGGAATAAAAACACTACTTAATTATCTAAAGTATATAACTTTTAATTTTATTGTCAACAATATTTTAACATTTTTTAAATTTTTCCACGACAAAAATACATGTTTATTAAAGTTATTTAATTTATTATATAAAATTAATAAAAATATAAGTTTTATTGTAAACTATTATTTACAAAATTATTAACTAAATAATTAATTCTATTTTCTTCTAGTGGTTCATTAGTATTAAATAAATTAATTTTATTTTTAAAATTCATCATACTAGTATTTAATTTATTTTTAATATTTTTTCATGATAAGTTGCTTTTTTAACCAAAATACCTTTACATTAATGCGAAATATCACCCTCAATATGACAACCAATATTATTTTATAATGTTTGATTTCTGACACCTTCTTCATTATTTTTAATTAATCTAATTGTCTCTTTTAAGAATTTCATTTTTGATTCTTTTATAAAAGAAGTGCTGTTTTCTAAACATTCTAATAATTTTTCATATCTAGCATTAAAAAAATAATCAACTGCTTTATGATATGTTTCTTTATTTTGTTTGTTTTTACTTTGATAAGGATATAATTTTTTAAATCTACTTGTAAGATGGAAATTTATATATCGTGTAATGTACTTTATTTTTAGGGAAATATTCTTGAATAAATTTTGCAATATTTTTAGTTCAAGTTGCACCATCTCCTAATACCATAAATTCAATATTGTCATTAATATCATAATAACTTGTAATTAATGTAAGTAATTTAATAACAAAATCAGTTAATTTACTATTTTTTTTAATATATGGCGCTGTGTAGATATAAACGGCAAATTTATATCTTGTTAAGTTAATAATAAAATATTTTTAATAAATTGCAACAACTTTTTCATAAAAAATTAAATTTTTGTAATTTTATCTTATTTTATTCATATTTAATCACACTAAAAATAATTTATTAAATTTTAACTAATAAATTTATTTAAAATTTTGTAAAAACATTGTCTTTGCATTTAGTCAATTTAAACATGGTCGGAGTTTATCATTTATAACATTAACTACTCAATCTATAATTTTTTGACTAGTTTTATTAAAATCAATTCCCTTAGAAAGTCAATATCTAAATTCACCGTTCATATGCTCAATTAATGGTTTTTGTTGTGGTTTACTGGGGTCACAAAAATAAACTTGTGTTTCAGTAAATATTTCCATTTCTCTTCATTTACTAAATTCTTTTCCTCTATCAGTTATTATTCCTTTAATTTTCCTAATTAAATTATTTTTTTTAACAATCTCTTTAAATTTTTCTAAAACTTCATTGGCAGTATTATTTTTTAATTTCATTATAAAATAATTTTTACTTGATTGTTCTACTAAAACTAAATTACTAGATTGATGGTCTTTTCCTACAACAGTATCCATTTCAAATCATCCAACATTAGAAACTTTATTTTCAATATCTCAAATTGATTTAAAGTTAGTTAATTTACCACGATTATCAGGTTTTTCTTTTGTTTTATATTTTTTACCACGATGGGGTAAATTTTCTTTTTTTAATCCAAATTCACCTAAGCAAATTCATTTATACAATGTTTTAACACAAGCAGGAAATTTAACACCAAACTCCAATAAATAACGATAAATCAATTGTTCGGGTGTATCGCGGTATTTATTAAATCTTATTTTAATAAAATCTAACTGCTCTTTTGTAAATTTAGGTAGTTTTTTAATACATTTTTTACGTTTTTGTTTATAATCTTTTTGTGCTTGATATGGATTATAATCTTGTATATTTTTAAATCGATTAATTTATCTTTTAACAGTATTAATTCCACGACCAGTTTGTCGTGATATTTCAGATAAATTAATTGTGCCATTTTTCTTTTTACAAGTATCAGATAACAATAAATCCTTAAATAAATCTCGTTCATCAAATATTAAATGTTTAAATTTTCTCATTTTTATACAAATTCCTTTCATTTTTTCTTATAATGTATTATATATAAAATAAAAAGGTCAATAAATATGCAATAATTTAGTAAAATTAATAATAAAAAACGAATTACTAGTTATGAACATTTAAATAAAAAATATGATTTAAATTTTAGTGACTATAATTTTGGTTTTGATTGAGAAGTATTTAAAGACTTTGTTGGTGATAGTTATGCCCGATATTTTACTTCGCCAAGTTTTTTTAAGTTTGTTTCAGCGGGGCGTGGTACTAATAAAACATGAAATCATTTAGTAGAAAAATTGTTTTTTGCTTGTAATTTTACCGATGCTTCATCTAATATTTTACGAAGATACGCCAACACCCACGAAGATACCACATTTGGTGATACAATTAATGTCTGTAATTATTTATATGATAAATATGGGATTGATATAGGACCCGACAATGACAATGGCATTGTTTGACCTAAAAATGTTAAAGAAGGTGGTAAAATTTTTTTTCATAGTGGTGTTCGCATTGCCTTTGCTGGTTATGCTAATGGTAATAAAATTATGGGAAAAGTTGGTAAAGGTAGTGGTATTATATCGGCGCGAACAGATGAAATGATACATGCTGAAGAAAAAGAAATTTTAACGGACAAAGAACTAGATAAAAGATATAATAATTTAAGAGTTTCAATGTTTCGTTCTAAAAGTTTAAAAGTATCTTATAAAAAATACACGGATGAAAATGATAATAAACAATATAATTTAGATAATCCTATTCCAGTAAAAGAATTATCTTGGACATTTCAAGAATGAGACAACATAGCAAAAACAATACATAACAGTAACAACATATTTTCATAAAACATATTCTAATCAATTTACTTTTAACCCTTTTGATAAATGCCATGTCTTTTATGAAAAATTTGTAACGCCATTTTTACCTTTAAATAGACTTCTTGCGATACCTGGTTTTATTATTAAAATATTATTATAAAATATAATTTATGAGGATATTAAATTATGAAATTTGATGAATTTAAAAATATTAATGATAAAGAATGATTAAGATTAACAGGAATAAAACAAGATATTTTTAATAAAATGTTAGATATTTTACAAGTAGCTGAAATAGAAAAATTTAAAAAAGGTGGCAAAGCTAATAAATTATCACTAGAAAATCGATTATTGATGACTTTATCGTATTGACGAGAATATCGAACTTATTTTCATCTTGGAAAAAATTTCGGAATTAGTGAAGCTAATTGTTATCGCAATATCAAGTGAATTGAAGATATTTTAATTAAACACCCTGATTTTCAGCAAGTTGCTGGTAAAAAAGCACTAATAAATGATTATTTTAATGATAAAACTATTATTATTGATGTTACCGAAACCCCAATCCAACGCCCAAAAAAAGACAAAAACAATCTTATTCTGGTAAAAAGAAAAAACACACTATTAAAACACAAGTAATTATCGAACAAGAAACCAAAAAAATTATTGCAACAAGTTTTTCACTTGGTAAAAAACACGATTATGCTTTATTTAAAGAATCAAAAATCGCAATTTTAAAAAATACCAAATTAATAGTTGATAGTGGTTATCAAGGAATACAAAAAATTCACAATAATGTTATAGTGCCCACAAAGAAAACTAAAAAAAAACATTTAAATAAAGAACAAAAACAACATAATAGACTAGTTTCAAAAATAAGAATTATTATTGAAAATATTTTTGCTATTCTTAAAAAATTTAAAATTATTACAGAAAAATATAGAAATCGTAGAAAACGATTTAGTTTAAGATTTAATTTAATTGCTTCAATTTATAATTTACAATTATTATAGTTATCATAAAAGATTTATTTAAAATTAAAGAATTTGAATAATAAAATAATTTTTCGTTGTGGCAAAATATTAAATTTTTAAATAAAAGACATAATTAATTAAAATTATAATTTTATATTAACCCCTTTTTACAAATATTTGAAATTATTTTAATGGGTTATGCAAGAAGTCTATTAAATATATTTTTTTAGTAATTATATTTAACAATTAACTAACAACTAAATAAAACAATTATTCAAAATTTTTTAAGAAAAGAAAGGATGGATTTTTCTGAAAAAACATATTTTATTAAGTGTAAAAGATACTATCTAACGATTAATCCAATAAATATAAGTATTTTTTACAAAATAAAAAGCACTTTATTCTTTTTCAATAAAGTGCTACATTTGCATTTACAATTTACACATTAATAAAATTAAATTTATCAAATTTCATAATTTTAACCTCCCATAATTTCTATTTTAATTTAAAAATATTTTATAGGAATTTTAAAATAATTAGATTAGGTTATGCAAGAAGTCTAATATATAAAATTAGGAGAAACATTTTTTATATGGCAAAGGGTAAAACTAAAGGGTCAAAAGACTATGATATTGAATTTAAAACTAAAATTATTAACGAATATTACGAATATAATAAATCAATATCTTTAATATCTAAAGAATATGAAATAAGTACCGCAACTATTTCTAGGTGAATTAATTTTTTCAATAAAGATAAAAAATTTTATAAACGAACATATATTAAAAAAATGCCAATTTTTAATAATCCGCATGATGAAACTATATATTTATTAACAAAAGAAAATGAACAAATAAAAGCAGAAAATAATATTTTAAAAAATATTGAATCTCTTCCAAAAACAAAAACAAAGATTAATATTAGAAAAAAATTGATTTTATTAAAAACGAATTAAATAACAACTCAATCTTACCATTAAGATTATTTTTAAAAATATTATGCATTTCATATGATACATGAAATAAATATAAAAATATTCATGAAAAATATGAATGAAAAATTGATTAAAATATATTAGAAATAATTAAAATAATTTGAAAAAACAATAAAAATAAAGGTCGTCGACAAATAAAACTTGATTTGGAAGAACAAAAAATAAAAATATCAGCAAGTACTGTATATCGTTATATGAAGATATTACAAATATTTTCTGAAGTTAGAATGAAACATAAAAAACGAATTAAACATTTTAATAATATGTTATATGAACATAAAAAATATCCCTATTTAATTAAACGTAATTTTAATTCTAATCAAATGAATCAAAAATGATCAATTGATATTACAATAATTAAAATATATTCAGAATCAGTATATTTATTTGCTATTAAAGACTTGTTTGTTAATGCAATTGTTGGATACTCACTAACAGTAAGGCTGGCAGTAAATTGAGTAATTAATTGTTTAAAACAAAGCTTAATTAATCGAAAAATTAAACCTGGTCAATTAATAATTAATTCTGATCAAGTCATTCATTTTACTTCACATGCATATTTTGATTTATTAAGAGATTATGGAGTAACTATAAGTATGTCTCGACGTGGAAATTGTTTAGATAGTTCACCTATTGAAAATTGGTTTTCAATTTTAAAAACAGAAAATAAAAATATAACAAAATACAAAAATTTTAATGAGATAAAAAATATGATAGATAATTATATTGTTGAATATAATAATTATAGAAGGGTTTTAAAATTAAAAATGCCTCCAATTCAATTTGAATTAAAAAGCATTTTAAATTAAAAAAATAATTTTCAGTTATTTGAAACTGTGCACTATCTTATGAATAATGCAAATAAATTTATGTTTTTTAATATAAAAATAAAAAAATCTCACAAGAATTGTTTTTTTCCGGTTCATCGTACAGGACGCAAAAATGAAATAAACGATATTCAAATCGTAAAGAAAAAGATATAATAAATAAAAGTTTATAGCTCTTTTAAAATTTTACTTACTTTTTTGGGCGCAGTCTATATTTTTTTATTAACTCCTTGCTTATTTATGTTAAATTAAAAGGAAAACCATATTAGATTCCTGGTTTTTTTAAAATTTCAACTTTTTCACGATAATTTGGCATATATTTTTCAACATGATATCAAAACACCTTAGAATGATTATGATGAACTAAATGTGATAATTCATGAATAATTACATATTCCAATACTGTCGGATCAAAATGAATTAACTTTGTATTTAAAACAATTTTTTTTCTTTGTGGATAACACACACCTCATTTACGAACCATCACTTTAATTGTTAAATTTTTATAAGATAAATTCATTATTGTTGCTCATTTATTTAATAACTGTTCAAATTTATAATTAAATTTTTGTTTTAAAAAATGGTGTAACTTTTTAACATTTTCATCATAACTACCCACATCTTTTAATAAAAAATATTGTCGATTAATAATTTTTGTATGAATATTTTCATTGGTTAATTGCAACGGATATTTTTCATTAAAAACATAAACGTAACCTGTTCCGTTTGGATTAATGACAATCTTTTGATAATTATAGTGAAAATTAATTACCGTAATAATTTTTATAATATTTTTATAAATTAGAGATTCAATTTCCCAATCATGGGCATAACTAGGGGCCGATACTTTAATTTTGCCATTACTAACATTCAGCACAATATTCTTCTGTTCCTTAATAATTAAATCATATTTAATTAAGTTGCCATGATATGGTAGCACTTTTTCCAATGTCATGCTATTCTTCCCCCTATCATAAATATGGATTAATTAATGATTATCATCTATTTTATCATCATTTTCATTTTCAGTCTCAAAATTATGGTATAAATCCGATGATTGTAAAGAATTATTATTTGCTGGTTTTTTTGTAATATCTTCACGGTATTTTTTTCCTGCTGTTCAAATTTTATCAATATCACCTAAAAAAACTTTACCATCATAAGAACTATCAACGCGGGCATCGGGATTAATGCGTTGATTACCACTTGGTTTTGGAACCGAACCAATTCGTTCTGCTAATTCTGTTTTATCTAATGACATATGTTGTTTTGATTTTGGAATAATAATTGAATCATAGGCATTGAAATTTCCTTTTGAAGAAGAAGTTTTCACACTAAAAATAGGGGCTGAATAATCACGATGTTTAATAATATCACCTTTTTTCACAAAGTCACCTTCTTGTTCAATAAGTAATCCTGCTGGTGATTCATCAACAATTCCTTCCCCCTCTTTAATTGTTCGTAAATATTGACCTTCTGTGCCAACACTAATTGTTGGTTTTGAATTATCAGAATTATTATCTTCTTTATCTGAAACAAGATGTTCTTCACCTTGCTGATGTAAAAGAGCATTCCGAGCCATTTTTGCTTTCAATAATGCCATTTTTGCTTTTAAATCATTTGTTGTTGCAACTGATTTATTGTTAAGAGGAGTTTTTGTTTCTTCAATAGGAGTAATTTTAGCTTGATTAACCATTTCTTTTTGTGGTGTTAACCCACGAGCACCAATTTTACCAGTTTCAAAATTAATAGCTGTTAAACGATTTTTTTGATCTTGCGTTAATGATTTTGCTTTTCGTGTTGTATGATAATGAGCTATTGCAAGTAAACTACCAAAGAAAGTTAAGACTGGTCCAATAAATAGTAAAATAAAACCTGAATTAATTGGTAAATTTAACTTAAAAATATTTAAACCAGTTTTAGCACTTATTGGTTGACCGGCAAGCATAACAGTCATTGTTAATAAAATGCAAGATATTAACCCAATAACAAAATTGCCACTTATACCAAAAATTTTATAACCGTTATTTTTTGATAAATAATTTGGAATTAAATACATAAATACTAAAAAACTATAAATTCCAATTAAAATCCCCCCAACTAATTCTGGGTTTGCCTTCACATTATGATATAACGTGATATTTGAAAATTGTAAAACTAAAAGAGCAATATCGTGTAATAGCATATATGCATCATTATAAAGTAACATTTGATTATTAATTTTATTTGCTATCATAATTAATATTCCGAACAGTAACACACTAAAAATTCCGCCAATTGTTAAGAAAGTTAATGACACTCTACGTAATTTCTCCATTTTTTTTCACCTATCTTTTAACTATAACAAACTATACATATATTATTTAGTTACATAATTTAATTATACCGCATTTCTATCAAAACCAATAATAAAATGTAAAAATTGTTTGTTATTTATCATTTTAATTAAAAAAATCCAAAAGAGAAAACAATTTACAATTTTAAAAATAAAAAAGATACTAGTTTTAAATTAAAATTATTGTCACTTCACATAATTGGAACACAAATTTCACTCAGGGTAATGTTTATTATTTTGATAATTATATTTGTTCAGAAATAGACTTCTTGCATAACCCATTAAAATAATTTCAAATATTTGTAAAAAGGGGTTAATATAAAATTATAATTTTAATTAATTATGTCTTTTATTTAAAAATTTAATATTTTGCCACAACGAAAAATTATTTTATTATTCAAATTCGTTAATTTTAAATAAATCTTTTATGATAACTATAATAATTGTAAATTATAAATTGAAGCAATTAAATTAAATCTTAAACTAAATAGTTTTCTACGATTACGATATTTTTCTGTAATAATTTTAAATTTTTTAAGAATAGCAAAAATATTTTCAATAATAATTCTTATTTTTGAAACTAGTCTATTATGTTGTTTTTGTTCTTTATTTAAATGTTTTTTCTTAGTTTTCTTTGTGGGCATTATAACATTATTGTGAATTTTTTGTATTCCTTGATAACCACTATCAAATATTAATTTGGTATTTTTTAAAATTGCGATTTTTGATTCTTTAAATAAAGCATAATCGTGTTTTTTACCAAGTGAAAAACTTGTTGCAATAATTTTTTTGGTTTCTTGTTCGATAATTACTTGTGTTTTAATAGTGTGTTTTTTCTTTTTACCAGAATAAGATTGTTTTTGTCTTTTTTTGGGCGTTGGATTGGGGTCTCGGTAACATCAATAATAATAGTTTTATCATTAAAATAATCATTTATTAGTGCTTTTTTACCAGCAACTTGCTGAAAATCAGGGTGTTTAATTAAAATATCTTCAATTCACTTGATATTGCGATAACAATTAGCTTCACTAATTCCGAAATTTTTTCCAAGATGAAAATAAGTTCGATATTCTCGTCAATACGATAAAGTCATCAATAATAGATTTTCTAGTGATAATTTATTAGCTTTGCCACCTTTTTTAAATTTTTCTATTTCAGCTACTTGTAAAATATCTAACATTTTATTAAAAATATCTTGTTTTATTCCTGTTAATCTTAATCATTCTTTATCATTAATATTTTTAAATTCATCAAATTTCATAATTTAATATCCTCATAAATTATATTTTATAATAATATTTTAATAATAAAACCAGGTATCGCAAGAAGTCTATTATTCTGAAACCATTGAAAGTTAATAGTTTTGTTAATTGATATTTGATATTTTAATACATTAAAAAAATATCTATATCCTTTCGCTTAACATCACAACCGCCCTACCAGAATTCCAGAAGATGGATAAATTTAAAAGTAAAATGAATTAGCTACTAATTGCTAACTAACCATTAAATAAATGTTAAACTTTATAATTTTGCATCAAAATAAGGTATATTTAATTATATTAGACTTCTTGCATAACCTAATCTAATTATTTTAAAATTCCTATAAAATATTTTTAAATTAAAATAGAAATTATAGGAGATTAAAATTATGAAATTTGATAAATTTAATTTTATTAATGATAAAGAATTATTGCGATTAACCGGAGCAAAAAAGCTACTTTTAATAGAATGTTAAATATTTTACAATTAGCTGAAATAGAAAAATTTAAAAAAGGTGGCAAAACTAATAAATCATCACTATAAAATCGGCTACTGATGACTTTATCGTATTGAAGAGAATATCGGACTTATTTTCATCTTGCTAAAAGTTTTGATATTAGTGAATCTAGTTGTTATCGCAATATCAAGTGAATTGAAGATATTTTAATTAAACACTCTGATTTTCAACAACTCGATGGTAAAAAATCACTAATAAATGATTATTTTAATGATAAAACTATTATTATTGATGCTACCGAAACCCCAATCCAACGCCCAAAAAAAGACAAAAACAATCTTATTCTGGTAAAAAGAAAAAACACACTATTAAAACACAAGTAATTATCGAACAAGAAACCAAAAAAATTATTGCAACAAGTTTTTCACTTGGAAAAAAACATGATTATGCTTTATTTAAAGAATCAAAAATCTCAATTTTAAAAAATACCAAATTAATAGTTGATAGTGGTTATCAAGGAATTCAAAAAATTCACAATAATGTTATAATACCTACAAAAAAAACAAAGAAAAACCCTTTAAATAAAGTACAAAAAAAAACGTAATAGAATAGTTTCAAAAATGAGAATTATTATTGAAAATATTTTTGCTATTCTTAAAAAATTTAAAATTATTACAGAAAAATATCGTAATCGAAGAAAACGATTTAGTTTAAGATTTAATTTAATTGCTTTAATTTATAATTTGTAGTTAGAATAGAAGATTTATTTAAAATTAAAAAATTTAAATAATAAATTCATTTTTTGTTGTGGCAAAATATTAAATTTTTAAATAAAAAACATAATTAATTAAAATTATATTTTTCTATTAATGTCTTTTTACAAATATTTGCAATTTTTTAATAGGTTAGTTACGCAAGAAGTCTAATAATTTAATCCGTCTCATCGACATTTAGCTGAACAAGCATCAACTTCAACCCCACCAGCAAACAGTGCCTTAATTTTAGTTTTAATGGGGTTTTCATGTAATCTAACAGTTAATTCTAACTTATTAACTCTTTTATTTTTTATTTTAAGTTTATTAGTTATTGTTTTTTTTGGATAAATTACTTTTTAGTTGTTTCATTTTTATAAACTCCTTTTGCTAAAAAATACTGTAAATGTTTTCAAGCATCGTGTTCGTGCTCTGTCATTTTAATATTTCCTTTATAAATATAATTTTTCTTAATAACTGGCGATTGTAAAACATAATTTAAATTAAATAGATATTTGCATAAAACTTTTAAACCACCAATTAATTTAGGATTAGATAATGGATTTTTTATTTTTAAACCTTTATGAAGTTGATAATCTTCAATTATTACAATAACTTTATTTAAATAAGAACAAATTTTATTTTTAAATTGATTTAATATTAAATACATATTATTTATTGCTTCTTCTTCATTTTTGGAATTAAAAGTAATATTATTAATTATTTTCTTTTGCAAAACATTATAAATAATAATACCAGTTTGTCCAATTCCAGCAGGGTCAATTGCAATAATATATTTTAAATTATTTGTTTGATTTTTTTCTCAATTTGTAATATTTTTCAACCCTCGGTGGCCAAATCTAAAATATCATTAATTTTGTAATGTTGCATATAAGAAGCAATAACATCTCATTTATTTTCAAATAAGTTTAAATACATTTTTGTTCATTATAAATATTGTAAATCATAATGATTTTTGTAATGCGAAATACGACAATTAACAGGTTGACAATTAACTCAATCAAACGAAGTTGTTATTTCACTTCAAGTTTTATTAATAGACTTCTTGCGATACCTGGTTTTATTATTAAAATATTATTATAAAATATAATTTATGAGGATATTAAATTATGAAATTTGATGAATTTAAAAATATTAATGATAAAGAATGATTAAGATTAACAGGAATAAAACAAGATATTTTTAATAAAATGTTAGATATTTTACAAGTAGCTGAAATAGAAAAATTTAAAAAAGGTGGCAAAGCTAATAAATTATCACTAGAAAATCGATTATTGATGACTTTATCGTATTGACGAGAATATCGAACTTATTTTCATCTTGGAAAAAATTTCGGAATTAGTGAAGCTAATTGTTATCGCAATATCAAGTGAATTGAAGATATTTTAATTAAACACCCTGATTTTCAGCAAGTTGCTGGTAAAAAAGCACTAATAAATGATTATTTTAATGATAAAACTATTATTATTGATGCCACCGAAACCCCAATCCAACGCCCAAAAAAAGACAAAAACAATCTTATTCTGGTAAAAAGAAAAAACACACTATTAAAACACAAGTAATTATCGAACAAGAAACCAAAAAAATTATTGCAACAAGTTTTTCACTTGGTAAAAAACACGATTATGATTTATTTAAAGAATCAAAAATCGCAATTTTAAAAAATACCAAATTAATAGTTGATAGTGGTTATCAAGGAATACAAAAAATTCACAATAATGTTATAATGCCCACAAAGAAAACTAAGAAAAAACATTTAAATAAAGAACAAAAACAACATAATAGACTAGTTTCAAAAATAAGAATTATTATTGAAAATATTTTTGCTATTCTTAAAAAATTTAAAATTATTACAGAAAAATATAGAAATCGTAGAAAACGATTTAGTTTAAGATTTAATTTAATTGCTTCAATTTATAATTTACAATTATTATAGTTATCATAAAAGATTTATTTAAAATTAACGAATTTGAATAATAAAATAATTTTTCGTTGTGGCAAAATATTAAATTTTTAAATAAAAAACATAATTAATTAAAATTATATTTTTCTATTAACCCCTTTTTACAAATATTTGAAATTATTTTAATGGGTTATGCAAGAAGTCTATTATATAAAGGTCCACGCAATAAAGCATTAACCATATCAACATACGCTTTTTGGTTTGTTGTATTGCCTCGTAATGTAAAAGGTACTTGTGGCAAATTAATTGTTGCCATAATTTTCACTCCTTATTATCTAAGGTTTTTAAGTGTATAATCAGTTAATTTTTTAATTTCCTCAGGAGTATATGCTCCTTTTTCTTTAATAGTTTCAATTTCATCATTTTTATTTTCAGTAGATTTTTCAATCATATCTTTAATAAAATTAGTTGGCGAAATTGATTGTTGTTCTTCAACAAACAAATCAGGTTTTAATTCTTTTAAAGTTTGCATTTTTTCAGATAAAGAATTACCACTAACTTTATTTAAATTAGTTTTAATATCTTCAATTTTAGTGGATGGAACATCTTTAAATGCTTTTAATTCATCTAATTCATTAGATAATTTAATAAAGTCTTCTTTTGATATAACATCTTCGCGTTTTTGCACACTTTCTCTAATTTGATTTGCTTCATTATTAAACTGATTTAAGATATTTTCAGCAATCTCTTCACTTAAACCTTGTTCTATTAATTGTTCTTTTGTAAGTGCCATTTTATAAACCTCTCTTTTTTTATCCTTGTCCGATTAACAAGTCAGCATAACTCTTTTTTACGGAAAAAGATTAAACCTATAACTTAATTATAGACTATTATTTTATCAATACAATACTTTTTATATACAAATACTAAACAAATAAAATAAAAAAATGCTTAAGGTTACTCGCATTTACAATGCTATTAGGTCATCCGGATACCCGAAACCGTAATTACTTAAGACTTACTTTTTATATTAAACTTAATATATTTAATTGCTAATTTAGGCTTTAAAACGCGTAATAAAAGGTATTTAACAAGATAAAACGTTTAAAATAATCCATAGTTTTGCTTGCACATATATATATATATATATATAATGGAGCTAAATCTTGATAAAAATTCTCAAGATTAAGAAAAGGAGAAAAACAAGTATGAAAAAATTACTTAGTTTATTAAGTGTATTAACTATTAGTGGAACTGCTGTACCAACAACAATTGCTGCTAGTTATTATCAAAAAGAAGAAAATATTAATAGTGATATTAGTTATCAACAAACAAATAATTTAAAAACTTTAATTAGAGATAAAAGAAACAATAATGAAGTTGCTATACCAATTGAAAATCATGATAGTTTAATTTTTAACTGATCCTCTAATAGTGTTAGTTGAGTTAAAATTTGAGGATTAAATTGAATTTTAAAAATAAATGCAAATAATATTCAAGTAATTATAAATTGAATAAAAAATAATCCCAATACAAATAAAAAAATTTTAAGAGGGTTGGTTGGTGCATCTTTTGGTATGTTTGCTGCCTATTTAACAGATGCTCTTTCTCGTTTAGGGTATGAATGACCAACAACAGCGGTAAAAGTTATAGAAGTTGGTGTTGGCGGAACAGCAGGTGCTATTGTAGGTTATTTTTCTCCAAAATTAACATTATTAAATAATATTTTAAATCTTATAACAAATCCTCATTTTGTAAATAATGGTATTTGAATTGCATTTAATACATTAAGTCCAAAAGAAGATATAGGAACATTAAATAAGAATGGAGGCATAGAAATTTTTTCAGATACAAGCTCATATTATTCGACAAATAGTTATATACATGATGAAAATAGAAGAAAAAAAAGAAGTGCTATTGAAATATGAGATACATTTATACCATCATATAAAATTAAAATTGCTTTAGATTACAGCACTTTAGCAGATATTAATTTTAATTACGATATTAAAAATTTAAATGATTTTAAATTTTATTTATATAATATTTTTTTAAAAATGAAAAAAACAGGTAATTGTAATGAAAACTGCTCACCATTTTTTAATAAAAATATAAAAAATATTCAGGATATTAATACTGGATCTATGGATATAATTAATTATATTTTTGATAATTGACATAGTTTACATTTTAAGTCTCAAGAACTAAAAACAAATCAAGAATTAGTTTTAGTTTTTAGTGAAAAAAGATTTAAAGAAATATATATTAAATAAAAATGAAAAAAATATTAAGTATTTTAGGAACAATTAATTTAATCGGAACAATTACAACAAATTTAGTTGCTTGTAATACAGCACAAGAATATACAAAAGAAGAATTAGCAGAATTAAAAAAAGAAAACCAAATAAATACAACAAATGAAAATATTAAAAATAATTTAGAATGAATAACACCACAAGAAAAACCATTTAATGAGGCTGATAATAAATGATATTATGTTGTATGGCGTAGTAATTCAAGTGAAAATTGAAATATTACAAAATTTAAAAATGATAAAAAAATTGATAAAAATAACTATAAAAATTTAAACAAAAATCTTTATATTAGCACAACAACTGGTGTAGGTTATTCATTTAATGATTTATTTATAAATAATAATAGTGGTATTTTATGAAAAAAAGATATTGGTTTTTACTTTAAATCAGTTTATCGCTGAAATTTATTAGATAAAACAGAGCCTAATTTAGATGTTGATAAAAATGGTAATGTAATTGTTAAGGATAAATAGAAAAATAGATGTAAATCTATTTTTCTATTTTTATTTTGGTTTAAATGTAATTTTAACAGGATTGTTGCTTTTATTAGTAAAATTTAAACCATCAGAATTATTTAAAATAGCTAAATTATTATTTCCAAATTTTTTATATTCAGGATAATAAGTACCAATAAGTTTTGGTCATATTACTTTTGAAAATCTAATTTTTAATTTTACATCATTAGTATAATATAATTCTAAATATACATTTTTCACATTATTATTATTTTTTATATTTTTAATTGATGATATCTGCATTAGAAAAAATATTGATAATTGACTACGGTTTTCAATTCTATATTGTGTGCTATAATTTTCTTCTTTTAAATAATTAACAGATTCCCTTAAATCATCAGCATAACTTGTAATAAAAGATTTAATTTCTCCTGTTAAAATTTCATTTGTTTTAATAATTTTATTTTTAGGAAAATTAGCATTTATTGTTTGTTGTTTACCATCGTATTTAACAACAAGATCAGATAATTTACCTAAACTGGTACTACACATTTCTCATCCTACAAATAATTCTGTGTCAATATAAGTATAATTTTCTATTTTAGTTAAATTATTATTAATAGAAAATTTGTCTATATTACTTATTTCAATAGTTTGATAAGTATCTATAAACTTATTTATACTTTGAATTGTTGGGTCAATTTGTTTTAAATCAATTTCATTTTCATAATAACCAATATATTCAGCTGTATCATCAAATAAATTAACCACAGTATTTAAAGTATTCTTACACTGAGGTTGTACTGTAAAATTAAAATTAATAGGCAATTTTGCATTAGCAGGAATAATATCTTTGGTATAAGGTTGATAATTATATGGAACTGGGGGCAGAACATATTCAGGGTAATTAAATGTTTGTATTTCATAATCATGTGGTAATAAGAAACTAGTTTTATAATTAGTTGTCATATCGCGTAAATAATTATTTAATGTACTTTTTGTTTTACCTCGAAAACTCCATACTGATAATCGTAAATAATCTTCTTCATTATTTGTATATGGGTTATCAGCATAAAAGATAATTTCAAAATTACCTTTATATAAAGCTTGAATTGAAAACATATCAATTATATAACTACAATTTGTGCCATCTGGTGTTTGTAAGAATTCTAAATCATTATCTTCTTCACTATCACTAACTGGTGTTTGTGCATTTACTGCTTTAGTTTGTTCGTTAATTAAATAAACTCGGTTAGTTTTTTCATTTAATTGTTTTAAATTATAAGTTGAATAAACTATCTCGTGTGTTGGTAAACCATTTTTAGTTAAAACAGTACCTTTGCATTTATCAGTTAATAAAGTAGTAAAACCTAAACTAGTAGCATTTGCTCCAAAAATAGCACCAACTTTATCATTTCCTTGTTCTCTAAATATTTCAAATGGTAAATAACCTTTACCTTTTGATTTTTCAGACCAAAATGCATCATTATAAAAACTATAAATATTAGCACTCATAAAACCATTAAGTCATTGGAAATTATGTCAAGTTTTTTCATCTTGATTAATAACTCAACCTCAGGGAATACCAAATGAAATAAAGTTTAAGAATTTACCAACTCCACCTGGTATTGTAAAAGGATTAAATACTAATTTTTGAGTATAGTTTAAAGGCAATACAGTTATTTGACGGTTAATAAAATTATTCATATTTAAAATATCTCAAACATTACATGCACCCATTTTATTAGACTTCTTGCATAACCCATTAAAATAATTTCAAATATTTGTAAAAAGGGGTTAATATAAAATTATAATTTTAATTAATTATGTCTTTTATTTAAAAATTTAATATTTTGCCACAACGAAAAATTATTTTATTATTCAAATTCGTTAATTTTAAATAAATCTTTTATGATAACTATAATAATTGTAAATTATAAATTGAAGCAATTAAATTAAATCTTAAACCAAATCGTTTTCTTCGATTACGATATTTTTCTGTAATAATTTTAAATTTTTTAAGAATAACAAAAATATTTTCAATAATAATTCTTATTTTTGAAACTAGTCTATTATGTTGTTTTTGTTCTTTATTTAAATGTTTTTTCTTAGTTTTCTTTGTGGGCATTATAACATTATTGTGAATTTTTTGTATTCCTTGATAACCACTATCAACTATTAATTTGGTATTTTTTAAAATTGCGATTTTTGATTCTTTAAATAAAGCATAATCGTGTTTTTTACCAAGTGAAAAACTTGTTGCAATAATTTTTTTGGTTTCTTGTTCGATAATTACTTGTGTTTTAATAGTGTGTTTTTTCTTTTTACCAGAATAAGATTGTTTTTGTCTTTTTTTGGGCGTTGGATTGGGGTTTCGGTAACATCAATAATAATAGTTTTATCATTAAAATAATCATTTATTAGTGCTTTTTTACCAGCAACTTGCTGAAAATCAGGGTGTTTAATTAAAATATCTTCAATTCACTTGATATTGCGATAACAATTAGCTTCACTAATTCCGAAATTTTTTCCAAGATGAAAATAAGTTCGATATTCTCGTCAATACGATAAAGTCATCAATAATCGATTTTCTAGTGATAATTTATTAGCTTTGCCACCTTTTTTAAATTTTTCTATTTCAGCTACTTGTAAAATATCTAACATTTTATTAAAAATATCTTGTTTTATTCCTGTTAATCTTAATCATTCTTTATCATTAATATTTTTAAATTCATCAAATTTCATAATTTAATATCCTCATAAATTATATTTTATAATAATATTTTAATAATAAAACCAGGTATCGCAAGAAGTCTATTATATTCAACTTGAACACTACCAACAGTATTGCCAAATTCATCTTTTCTTCTAAAATATGATGATGCTTGAGTACTAATGATATTATTAACATCTTCATTTTTTATTTTTACTTTTTCAGGTGGATTAATCATTCAATTTTTAGACCAATAAAATTTAGAATCTTTATCTTATTTATAAACATATCTACCAACAGTAGAATTAGTTGCTGATGTAGTACTAGGATCTGTTATAACAATACCTTCACTATTTTTTTGACTTCAAAAATCATATCTACTTTCCATATCTTTTTTTCAATCTTCATAACCAGTTATCATAGTTGGTTGAATCCCTTGAATGTTATATCAACTTACTTCTGGTGAAGCATAAGTATTTATTTTATCAGGTGGTGCAGGAAACATGTTATACATTAATAAGTCTCTTGAATTCATTACTTTTTTATTAAATTTACCTTTAATAATTGGTCGCCCAATTACTGGCATATCAAAAAAGATTGGATTACCATAAAATTTAACTGCCATTGCTCTAACACCTGGGTCTTTTAATAAAATCTCATCTAATTCAACAATACCTTTATTTAGTTTTTCATCATAAGTTATTTTATGAAAACAATAACCTTCACCAGGTGCACTTGTTTGTATAAATTGTCGTACCGATAAACCACTATTACTAATTTTGTCATTAATACTTGAAAATGTAATTTCTTGTCATAAAAAACTACCATCATAAGGTGAATAATAATTAATAACATTTGAAGGATATAATCATTGTCTATCTTGGGGTGCAGAATTAATATCACCACCACCAATATTTAATCCACGGTCATTAAATACAGTATAAAAATTATAATAATCATTTATATTTAATTTATCGGCATCTTCATCTAAAATTAATAAAGTATATTGTCGTTCAGTTGATTGTTGAGTAAATACTTGTTCGAATTTAGCTTCACCGAATTTGATTGAACTTCTATCATCAATCATATAAGCATCTCAGTATTTACCAACTTTAACCTCTTTTGTATAAAAGTTATCAGCTTTATTATCATTATTAATAAAATAACTTAATTTATATTGGTTTAAGTATTCCAACATTCTATTAATATCATAAATATTTTCACCATAAATCAATTTTCAATAAACATTATTATTTTCATCTTTTAATTTTATCGCGAAAGGCGTTTCATTATTTGCTCATATTGTTGAGTTAATTGGTTGATTTTTAAAATCATCAATCGTTAAGATTTTAATTTCTTCACCTTTATATTTTTGTACTATTTTTAAACTACTTTGTCATTGTGCAATCGTACTTTCCATATTATCAAATATTCGTGAATAACTACCATAATCACTTGGTTTAGCATTATTAGGTTTTTCAACCTTTTTCAGTATCAGGAATATATGAACTATAAACATTAAAAGGAAAAACCATTCAATGTCTATTATTTCGTATGTTTTCTCTGATATCTATTAAAGTATCATGGGCTTGTCTTCTTAATTCTTCCATAACACCCGGGTTAATTCTACTCATTTTTTAATTCTCCTTAATTTCTGTTCTACCTTGTAAATCATTTTGATTATTACCAGTTTCATCATATTCTAGTAATTTGTTATTATGTTCTATTTCTTTGGCTTGCATTTTATCTTGTCATTTTTCTACTTTTTCAAAATATTTTGTTGCTTCTAATTCATCAATATTATCATATTCAGTAATTGCTCGTATTGGTTCCATTGTACCATTATCTAATCTAGCAGTAATTAATTCATTTTGTCGCATTTGGTCTACTAAACTAGCACTAACAAAATCAAAACCATAAGGGCGTTCACTAGTGCCATCTCATAAACCATAATATTTTAAAACAGTATCAAACATTTTAGTATAATACTGTTTACGATATGCTTGTAAATATGCTTGTTTTTCTAAGTCTTTTGTTTTAGTTAAGATAGCATTACAAAAGTTGAGGTTTTATAAAAAATATAAATAAAATAATTGGATAAATTTTTAAAAATCCTGATTTATTAGTGTTTTAAATTCATCAATAACATTAAAAAAATACTTTTTATACCAAAACCTCAACCCTTTTCTTACTACCTTAGTTAATAATGACTGTGTTTTATTTTGGTCATTATCTGATTTATCACCAAAAGGACTAGAAAAATGACATGCTAAATATACTTGCTCAATGATTGATTTTTGGTCTTCAGTATATGTTTCTAAGGTTGGTGTTCCTTGTACTACTTGTAAAGATTGGGATAATTGACCATCTACTGTTGATGAACTTGATTGAACAAAAATATCATCAAATACATCTTGTAGTACTTTTTTATTACCTTTGTTATAAGCATTCATTAAATCATCACTTAGTATTCCATATCAGTGTGTACGATTTGCATATCTTTCTTTTGATTTAATATTAAAACTATCTTCTAAATCAAATTGTAATTTATAACAATTTGCCATAGTAGGTCATGGATTTAAAGTAGTTGATGTTGATAAAACAATGGACTAGGTTCATTAATCATTTCTCAGAAAGGTACTATACCTAATTTGTTTTTAAATTATTGTACTAAAACAGGTTTAACATCATCTTTAATTTGTGTTTTACTTTGACCAACAATTACTTCATTATTTTTAGGTCAACCTTTAATAACTATTTTATCTTTGGTACAAATTAAATTTAAAATAAAACCACTATCTGATTGATGATAATTTAATCAAATATCAGCACCTTGTTCAATTTCGTTTATTTTACTTACACGAGATGTAAAGTTAAATGGATTAATTCATAAATCAATATTGCCATCACTAGTTTCTAATAAACCAAAGATAGTTTTACCGATTAAACTTGCTGTTAATTCGTTTTTATCTAATTTCTCTTTTATTTTATAAGTTTCATATCATCAATTTAATTTTTCTAAAATGTCTTTACGATGAGACTTAAATAAAATATCTTTACCATTTATTAATCGCATTTGATGAAGAGCAATAATATTTGCTAAATTAATTGTTCAATCATAATTATAAAATTTTAAAACACTATTAATATCATTTAAGTTTGGTAAACTAGGGAAATTATTATTCATGGTTATTTTGCTCCTTTAATTTTAAGATAAGTGCATAATTAATAATATTTACTGTTAATAAATTTGGTTCATTTTCTAAAACTTGTACACATACTTTAACTTTTTGGTATTTTTTAATATATTCGTTATATAAATTTAATTTACATATTGCGATATTATCTTTTTTTAATTGTTGACAAAGTCTTTTTTTAACTTGTCCACAAACAGAAATATAAGGTCTTTTTGCATTTATTACACGCTCATCATGTATTACATAAATATCTTTTTTCATTAAGTTATTCACTCCCTTTGTTGTCATAATTTATAATCTGCTGAATTATTATGTTTAACCATTGGTATTAATTCAAAGTGTAATGCATAAAAATCACTATCAAATGTATCATCATATAAGTCTAACATTCGTTCTTCTCTGGTATCTGGTTTATCTTATCATTGAATTAATTCATATTGGATTTTACTTACAGGACATTTTTCTCATAATCATTTTAATTGATTAGTATTTATTAACATTGTAAATGCTTCTACACGATGTTTTATTTTAAACTTCTGCTTTTGTGCTGGTCTAAAATGCATGTATTGACCAAAAGTATAATTATATTTTTCTCTATTTAAACTTTCTAGTGTTGCATAAGCGCTATCATCAACATTAATTGATATTCCTTGTTGTGTTAAATTAAAATATTGGTTTAATTGATTATTGTAAAATTCTAAAATATCTTTAACTTGTTCTAATGGCCCTTTAAATTGTTGAGTAGCATTTGAGTGTGTATATTCAGCAACTTTATAGGCTTTTTTATCAAATGAATTATATATTCAAAAACTCGCTGCTGTTGTATGCCCTTTGGGACTAGTAGAATTTGCTAAGTCAACAACACCTAATAATTTAGTTGGTTGAATAATATCTGTTGCTTGCATAATATCAATATATCTTGCAAAGATTGACCCACTAGTATTGCCTGGTAAACCTCAACTTCATACTCTTGCTCTTTCAATATCTAATTGTTCTAATCTTAATTGTTCATTAACTTTATCTTGTGGTAATTCATAATTAAGTATTCAACTAGAATAATGAATAATAATCTTCATATTTCATTTTTCAATATATTTAATTTGTTCATATTTACTACGCATTATTTCTTCATTAAAAGGTAATAATTCATTAAAATAACAAACAATATATCTTTTTAAGCTTTCAGGGTTACATGTATTAATTGTTATTTTATTTTGATAACCACGAATAGCAAATTCTAAATCACTTAAATCTTTTTGTTGAAATTGGTCACATTCTTCTCGTCAATCAATAACTAATTTATATTTATTCAAATCAGCAAATGCTTTTAATTTTTCTTTCCGACTTGGTGAATGTAAGCCTTTACAATATATTTTGCTATCATTTAATAAAGTAAAAGTAAAATTTGATAAATTAATAGTATAAGGTATATTATTTTCATCTAACATATTTCATATATTTTGAAATACACTATCTTTTAAATCTTTACTCCAATACATACTAGCAATTATACAAATTGGTTCTTTAATTAATAAACTAATTTTTAATAATTCACCAAACATTTTAATATTTGAAATAGTCTTACCACTATATCGTGTCCCAATTTGATTAATTTCATTTACTAATTCATATTTCTTAGCAAATGGATATTTATTATCAATACTACTATTTTGTAATAACCAATAAGGAGTTTCTAACAAATAAGTAAAATGATTAAGCATTATTATCACTTTATTTTTTTAATATCTCTAATATCCGTTTGTAAATTAACTATTATTGGCTGTTGATTATTTAAGTTTAATTCTTGTTCTAACTGTTTTTCTTGTAGTGAATATTTATAATTAAATGCTCGTTGTCAATATAATTTAGCACCATCAGGTGATTTCATCATAAAATTAATTATTTTAATTTCAATTCTATCAACTTGTTTTTCAAGTAAAGGAACTATCTTCTCACTCGCATAAGTATCATATCGTCATTTACGAGAAAGGTTCAATTTATTGGTTAAATCATTCAAAGTATAGGGAATATTAGGTGATTTATTTTGCCAAAATTCATCTATTTTACGATAAAATGTTCGTAAACTTGCTGTTTTTGGATTAAATTCTTTCATTTTTTACTCCTTTTTGCATATTAAAATTGCTATTATCTAAACAATATGATTAAATAAAAGAGTAATAAATAACTGTAAAAATGTATAAAAGAACTTTCACAAGTTCTTTTTATTATCTATATTTTACACCAAAATAAAAAAAAGTAAAGTAATTTACTTTTTTTAGTTAAATTAATTTGCTAATAATTAACAATTAAATTATAACACAATAAATAAAAAATAATATTTTTTTTAATTTTGTAGAAAACTCTTGATATTTATAAAAAACCTTGATTTTATTGACTTTTTACTAAATTACTATTTTTGCAAAAACCTTTATTTGATAAGGGTTTTTGACTCCATCAAGAGTTTTCTACAAAATTAAAATATTTTTTTTTTGCATTTTTATTATTTTTGTGTTAATGTGTAGAACTAAGGAAAGAGGGTAAAAAAATGATAAATATTGATAACATATTTTTTAAGAATTTTAATAATTTTTTAGATAAACAAAGTATTGAAATAATTCAACAAAATTTAGAAGATTGTGATGAATGAATTTTTAAAAATTATAAAATTAATGAAACTTTAAAAGAATTTAAAGATTATAAAGTAAAAGAAATAAAACCAAGAACATTAACTATTTTAAATGGGAAAATAACTTTTAAAAGAAGAAAATATTATAAAATTAATCCAGAAACAGTTAAAGAAGAATATATTTTTCCTTTGGATAAACTTTTAGTAATTAAAAAATGACAAAGAATAGATAATTCTGTTAAAGAAAAAATATTATCATTTATTGTTAATAAAAAAACATATCAAGATATTTTAGATACTATAGAACATGTAAAAATTTGTATAAAAACAATTTCAAATATTATGAAAAATGAAAAAACTGATAAAGAATATTATATTAATAAAACTGATAAAAAAATAAAGGTACCTCATACTTTATATATTCAAATTGATGGAACTTATTTAAAAATGTGAAATGAAAATAAAAAGGGGAAAGAAAAAATAAAAAAACATAGTATATTTTCAACTGTTCATACTGGTTTTAATAAAACAAAATCAACTAAAAAAAGACCTGTAATTGCAAATAAATTAGGTGTTATAGAACTAGATAATATTCCAGAATATATTAAAAAAAATAGTAAATTAATTAATTTTGTTAGTAAATTACTTACATTAATTACCAGCTATTATGACATTAATGACAATATTGAATTTATGGTATTAGGAGATGGTGCACTTTGAATTAAAAATATGGTAAAATTTACTCAAGAATATTTTCCTAAAAATAAAGTACATTACACGATAGATAAATTTCACCTTACAAGTAGATTTAAAAAATTATATCCTTATCAAAGTAAAAACAAAGAAAACAGAGAAACATACCATAAAGCAGTCGATTATTTTTTTAATGGTAAATATGAAGAATTATTAGAACGCGTAGAAAACAGGGATTCTTTTATAAAAGAATCAAAAATGAAATTCTTAAAAGAGACAATTAAATTAATTAAAAATAATGAAGAAAGTGTCAGAAATCAAACATTATGAAATAATATTGGTTGTCATATTGAGGGTGATATATCACATTACTGTAAGGGTGTTTTGGTTAAAAAAGCAACTTATCATGAAAAAACTATTAAAAATAAATTAAATACTAGTATGATGAATTTTAAAAATAAAATTAATTTATTTAATACTAATGAACCATTAGAAGAAAATAGAATTAATTATTTAGTTAATAATTTTGTAAATAATAGTTTACAATCAAACTTATATTTTTATTAATTTTATCTAAATAAATTAAATAACTTTAATAAACATGTATTTTTGTCGTGGAAAAATTTAAAAATAATGAAAAAATATATTGACAACAAAATTAAAAGTAATACAATTTAATTAAGTAATTGTCATATTATTCCACAATTTCTAAGATATTAATTAAAACCCTTAAATAATACATACAACCTTTCTTTTTCTTCCGCATGTATCATTTCATCTGTTCAGGCTGATATAATACCGCTACCTTTACCAACTTTATCCATAATTCTATTACAATTAGCATAAACCACAAAAGAAATGCGAACACCACTAGGAAAAAAATCTCGCCGCCCTCTTTAACATTTTTAGGTCAAACAACGCCATTTTCATTGTCAGGCCCTATATAAATCCCACATTTATCATATAGATATTTACATACATTAATTGTATCGCCAAATGTAGTATCTTCGTGGGTGTTGGCATATCTTCGTAAAATATTAGATGAAGCATCGGTAAAACTACAAGCAAAAAATAATTTTTCGGCTAAATGATTTCATGTTTTATTAGTACCACGCCCTGCTGAAACAAACTTAAAAAAAGTTGGCGAAGTAAAATATCGTGCATAACTATTACCAACAAAATCTTTAAATACTTCTCAATCAAAACCAAAATTATAGTCACTAAAATTTAAATCATATTTTTTATTTAAATGCTCATAACTAGTAATTCGTTTTTTTTTATTAATTTTGGTAAAATATTGCATTTTTAATTAGCCTCCTTTTTTTGATAAGATTATATTAAGTATCAATTAAGTATCATAATTTAAAATATTTTTTTAATTAAGAAAGTAAATTATAAAATGGAATTAAAAAATAATTTATTAGTAAATTATAAAGAAAATAAAAGAATAGAAACAAACAATGAAACTAAAAATTGCTAATTGAAAGAGATAATGAGATATTTAAATTATATCAACAGGGAAAAATATTACAAGGATATAAGGTTGTATCAAAAATACCAAAAACAATTAAAACAGAAGATGGAGATATACCTTTAAAAAGACGAAGATATGTTAAATATGATGAATAAAAAAAAGAAAATATAAATCGTTATCCTTTAGATGAAGAATTAGGTTTAAAAAAATACCAAAGAAATAAACAAAATTTAATAAATAAAATTAATTCATTTTTAGGCGATGGAAAAAGATATAAAGATATTTTAGATACTGTCGAAAATGCTAATATTAGTGAAAGAACAATATCTAATATTTTTAAAAATGCAGATTTAGAAGAAACCGATTACATTAGTAATAAAAATAACAATAAAATTAAAATTCCAAATAATGTTTTATATATTCAAATTTATGGGGCTTTTGAACCTATGTGAGAAAATAAAAAAAGAGTTTAAAATAAAATATTTGCTTCAACTATGCATGTTGGTGTTGATGAAGAAAAATCAACAAAAAACAGAAAAAAAATGAAAAAGCAAAAAGGCGTTTTTCAAATGATTAATAAAAATCATAAGAATAAAAATGATAAATCTAATATTAATAATTTTATTGATAAAATTTTTAAAACAATGGATACTTATGATATTAATGAAGATACTAAAATATTAATATTAAGTAATGGTGAAAAACAAATTAAAAAAATTTACAAAGCAGTAAAAGCAAAATATAAAAATAATAATGTATCATATAGTTTAGATAAATTTCATTTAGTAAAAAGATTTAAAGAATTATTCCCAAATCGTAAGAAAAACCGAATTTATAGATTAAAATATAAATTATCAAAAATATATTTTTTTACTGGAAATTATGAATCATTATTAGATTTTTTAATGTGTCATTTGTCCTATGTTATTGATAATAAAAAGAAAATTTTATTAGAAACTATTGAATTAATTAAAAATAATAAAGAAGGAATTGAAAATCAAGCATTAGAATATAATATTGGTTGTCACACGGAAGGTAATATATCACACTACATTAAGGCAGTTAAGGGGCGTGGCGCGAAAATATATTGTAAAGAAACATTTATCAATATGTTAATTGCTTCAATGTTAAGACTTAATAGTAAAACAAATGAAGAAAAAAATGATAAAACTAATAAAAATAAAGAAAAAATTGAATTTAATATATTTAATTTAAATCAATCTAAAAAGCAATTTTTATCTTTATAAAAAAATAAAAACCTTTTAAAATTAATAATAACTTTAAAAAGTATTTTTTAGTGTGTCAAAATTCATAAATTTATAAATTATTTTTTCAACTAAAAAATATATTTTTAAAAAAGTTGCATTTTTTATAAATTTTGTTATCCTTTGTTCATAAGCGAAACTTAATTTGTTTCTAATTACTTAATTTTATTAAAAACCTCAAAATAATGTATACTACCAATATTTTATAGAAATTTTAAAATAATTAGATTAGTTTATGCAAGAAGCCTAATCATCGTTTTTATTTTTTCAATAATGGAACTTAGTTTCTTTTCATTGATAAGTTTCATATACATATAACAAATTCAAATCAAGGTCTAATCTTAAATAAAAGTGGTTAGTACCATCGTTAATTATTAGTTCATCGTTGTGCACAATATTTTTAAATTTGTTTAAATCATATTTATTTTCACCTTTTCATACTACGCAATATCACTTATTATCAACTCCATTAAATGGTTTTTATTGTGGTGCTATTCATTCTAAATTGTCTTTAATAGTTTCATTTGTTGTATTTATTTGATTTTTTAATTTTAGCGCTTTTAATTCTTCTTTTGTATATTCTTGTGGTTTATTACAAGCAACCAAACTTGTTGTGCTTGTTACTACTAATGATATTGCACCAATAATACTTAATAATTTTTTCATTCCAATTAATCCTCTTTTATGATATTTATTAACTTCTCAAATTATATATATATACAAGGGTAAATTAGATAATAAAAACTAAAAAAGTGCTCATAATAAGCACTTTTGTTGATATTTTGATAAATAATTATTCATAGAAAAGATTACTACAAATATTTTACAAGAAGGACAAGTAATCTAATAAATAAATTACTTAGATGAATTATAAAATCAAAAATAAAAAAGAGATTTAATAACTTACAATGTTTCTTTTAACTGAGAATATGAAATAAAAAACCTTTCTAGGTTATTATTAAATAGACTCCTTGCGTAACCTATTAAAAAATTGCAAATATTTGTAAAAAGACACTAATAGAAAAATATAATTTTAATTAATTATGTTTTTTATTTAAAAATTTAATATTTTGGCACAACAAAAAATGAATTTATTATTTAAATTATTTAATTTTAAATAAATCTTCTATTATAAATGCAAATTATAAATTGAAGCAATTAAATTAAATCTTAAACTAAATCGTTTTCTTCGATTACGATATTTTTCTGTAATAATTTTAAATTTTTTAAGAATAGCAAAAATATTTTCAATAATAATTATCATTTTTGAAACTATTCTATTAAGTTGTTTTTGGTAGTAAGAAAAAGGTTGAGGTTTTGGTATAAAAAGTATTTTTTTACTATTATTGATGAATTTAAAACACTAATAAATCAGGATTTTTAAAAATTTATCCAATTATTTTATTTATATTTTTTATAAAACCTCAACTTTTGTAATGCTATCTTGTTTTTTTGTACTTTATTTAAAGGGTTTTTCTTTGTTTTTTTTTGTAGGTATTAGAATATTATTGTGAATTTTTTGAATTCCTTGATAACCACTATCAACTATTAATTTGGTATTTTTTAAAATTGAGATTTTTGATTCTTTAAATAAAGCATAATCATGTTTTTTTCCAAGCGAAAAACTTGTTGCAATAATTTTTTTGGTTTCTTGTTCGATAATTAATTGTTTTTTAATTGTGTGTTTTTTCTTTTTACCAGAATAAGATTGTTTTTATCTTTTTTTTGGGCGTTGGATTGGGGTTTCGGTAGCATCAATAATAATAGTTTTATCATTAAAATAATCATTTATTAGTGCTTTTTTACCAGCAACTTGCTGAAAATCAGGGTGTTTAATTAAAATATCTTCAATTCACTTGATATTGCGATAACAACTAGATTCACTAATATCAAAATTTTTAGCAAGATGGAAATAAGTCCGATATTCTCGTCAATACGATAAAGTCATCAGTAGCCGATTTTCTAGTGATAATTTATTAGTTTTGCCACCTTTTTTAAATTTTTATATTTCAGCTACTTGTAAAATATTTAACATTTTATTAAAAGTAGATTTTTTTGCTCCGGTTAATCGCAATAATTCTTTATCATTAATAAAATTAAATTTATCAAATTTCATAATTTTAATCTCCTATAATTTCTATTTTAATTTAAAAATATTTTATAGGAATTTTAAAATAATTATATTAGGCTATGCAATAAGTCTAATATATAAAGTTAGGAGAAACATTTTTTATATGGCAAAGGGTAAAAATAAAGGAGCAAAAGACCATGATATTGAATTTAAAACTAAAATTATTAACGAATATTACGAATATAATAAATCAATATCTTTAATATCTAAAGAATATGAAATAAGTACTGCAACTATTTCTAGGTGAATTAATGTTTTCGATAAAGATAAAAAATTTGATAAACTAACATATATTAAAAAAATGCCAATTTTTAATAATCCGCATGATAAAACTATATATTTATTAACAAAAGAAAATGAACAAATAAAAGCAAAAAATAATATGTTAAAAAATCTTGAATCTCTTCCAAAAACAAAAAAAAAAGATGAATATTAGACTTCTTGCGATACCTGGTTTTATTATTAAAATATTATTATAAAATATAATTTATGAGGATATTAAATTATGAAATTTGATGAATTTAAAAATATTAATGATAAAGAATGATTAAGATTAACAGGAATAAAACAAGATATTTTTAATAAAATGTTAGATATTTTACAAGTAGCTGAAATAGAAAAATTTAAAAAAGGTGGCAAAGCTAATAAATTATCACTAGAAAATCGATTATTGATGACTTTATCGTATTGACGAGAATATCGAACTTATTTTCATCTTGGAAAAAATTTCGGAATTAGTGAAGCTAATTGTTATCACAATATCAAGTGAATTGAAAATATTTTAATTAAACACCCTGATTTTCAGCAAGTTGCTGGTAAAAAATCGCTAATAAATGATTATTTTAATGATAAAACTATTATTATTGATGCTACCGAAAACCCAATCCAACGCCCAAAAAAAGACAAAAACAATCTTATTCTGGTAAAAAGAAAAAACACACTATTAAAACACAAGTAATTATCGAACAAGAAACCAAAAAAATTATTGCAACAAGTTTTTCACTTGGTAAAAAACACGATTATGCTTTATTTAAAGAATCAAAAATCGCAATTTTAAAAAATACCAAATTAATAGTTGATAGTGGTTATCAAGGAATACAAAAAATTCACAATAATGTTATAATGCCCACAAAGAAAACTAAGAAAAAACATTTAAATAAAGAACAAAAACAACATAATAGACTAGTTTCAAAAATAAGAATTATTATTGAAAATATTTTTGCTATTCTTAAAAAATTTAAAATTATTACAGAAAAATATAGAAATCGTAGAAAACGATTTAGTTTAAGATTTAATTTAATTGCTTCAATTTATAATTTACAATTATTATAGTTATCATAAAAGATTTATTTAAAATTAACGAATTTGAATAATAAAATAATTTTTCGTTGTGGCAAAATATTAAATTTTTAAATAAAAAACATAATTAATTAAAATTATAATTTTATATTAACCCCTTTTTACAAATATTTGAAATTATTTTAATGGGTTATGCAAGAAGTCTATTATAAAACAAATTGATTTTATTAAAAATGAATTAAATAACAACTCAATCTTACCATTAAGACGATTTTTAAAAATATTATGAATTTCATATGATACATGAAATAAATATAAAAATATTCACGAAAAATATGAATGAAAAATTGATTACAATATATTAGAAATAATTAAAATAATTTGAAAAAACAATAAAAATAAAAGTCATCGACAAACAAACCTTGATTTGGAAGAAAAAAAATAAAAATATCAGCAAGCACTGTATATCGTTATATGAAGATGTTACAAATATGTTCTGAATTTAGAATTAAACATAAAAAACGAATTAAACATTTTAATAATATGTTACATGAACATAAAAAATACCCCTATTTACTTAAACATAATTTTCATTCTAATCAAATGAATCAAAAATGATCAATTGATATTACAATAATTAAAATATATTCATAATCAGTACATTTATTTTCTATTAAAGACTTATTTAGTAATGCAATTGTTGGATACTCATTAACAGTAAGGCCAAAAGTAAATTGAGTAATTAATTGTTTAAAACAAAGCTTAATTAATCGAAAAATTAAACCTGATCAATTAATAATTAATTCTGATCAAGGCATTTATTTTACTTCACATGCATATTTTGATTTATTAAGAGATTATGGAGTAACTATAAGTATGCCTTGACGTGGAAATTGTTTAGATAATTCACCTATTGAAAATTGGTTTTCAATTTTAAAAACATAAAATAAAAATATAACAAAATACAAAAATTTTAATGAGCTAAAAAATGTGATAGACAATTATATTGTTGATTATAATAATTATAGAAGGGTTTTAAAATTAAAAACGCCTCCAATTCAATTTGAATTAAAAAAAATTTTAAATTAAAAAAATAATTTTCAGTTATTTGAAATTGTGCAAAACTTAATTACTTTATTTTTTTATAAACAGTTTTTAAGAGACAGAATTTAATTACTGTTTATCACTTAAATTATATACCTATAAAAATAATTGTCAATAATTTTTAATTTAATTTTATAAATATTTTAAAAAGAATTCGAAACAAAAAAATGAAAAAATATACACATGTAAAATATGATGAACGAAATTTATTAGACTTCTTGCGATACCTGGTTTTATTATTAAAATATTATTATAAAATATAATTTATGAGGATATTAAATTATGAAATTTGATGAATTTAAAAATATTAATGATAAAGAATGATTAAGATTAACAGGAATAAAACAAGATATTTTTAATAAAATGTTAGATATTTTACAAGTAGCTGAAATAGAAAAATTTAAAAAAGGTGGCAAAGCTAATAAATTATCACTAGAAAATCGATTATTGATGACTTTATCGTATTGACGAGAATATCGAACTTATTTTCATCTTGGAAAAAATTTCGGAATTAGTGAAGCTAATTGTTATCGCAATATCAAGTGAATTGAAGATATTTTAATTAAACACCCTGATTTTCAGCAAGTTGCTGGTAAAAAAGCACTAATAAATGATTATTTTAATGATAAAACTATTATTATTGATGCTACCGAAACCCCAATCCAACGCCCAAAAAAAGACAAAAACAATCTTATTCTGGTAAAAAGAAAAAACACACTATTAAAACACAAGTAATTATCGAACAAGAAACCAAAAAAATTATTGCAACAAGTTTTTCACTTGGCAAAAAACACGATTATGCTTTATTTAAAGAATCAAAAATCGCAATTTTAAAAAATACCAAATTAATAGTTGATAGTGGTTATCAAGGAATACAAAAAATTCACAATAATGTTATAATGCCCACAAAGAAAACTAAGAAAAAACATTTAAATAAAGAACAAAAACAACATAATAGACTAGTTTCAAAAATAAGAATTATTATTGAAAATATTTTTGCTATTCTTAAAAAATTTAAAATTATTACAGAAAAATATAGAAATCGTAGAAAACGATTTAGTTTAAGATTTAATTTAATTGCTTCAATTTATAATTTACAATTATTATAGTTATCATAAAAGATTTATTTAAAATTAACGAATTTGAATAATAAAATAATTTTTCGTTGTGGCAAAATATTAAATTTTTAAATAAAAGACATAATTAATTAAAATTATAATTTTATATTAACCCCTTTTTACAAATATTTGAAATTATTTTAATGGGTTATGCAAGAAGTCTATTATTATAAAATATAATTTATGAGGATATTAAATTATGAAATTTGATGAATTTAAAAATATTAATGATAAAGAATGATTAAGATTAACAGGAATAAAACAAGATATTTTTAATAAAATGTTAGATATTTTACAAGTAGCTGAAATAGAAAAATTTAAAAAAGGTGGCAAAGCTAATAAATTATCACTAGAAAATCGATTATTGATGACTTTATCGTATTGACGAGAATATCGAACTTATTTTCATCTTGGAAAAAATTTCGGAATTAGTGAAGCTAATTGTTATCGCAATATCAAGTGAATTGAAGATATTTTAATTAAACACCCTGATTTTCAGCAAGTTGCTGGTAAAAAAGCACTAATAAATGATTATTTTAATGATAAAACTATTATTATTGATGTTACCGAAACCCCAATCCAACGCCCAAAAAAAGACAAAAACAATCTTATTCTGGTAAAAAGAAAAAACACACTATTAAAACACAAGTAATTATCGAACAAGAAACCAAAAAAATTATTGCAACAAGTTTTTCACTTGGTAAAAAACACGATTATGCTTTATTTAAAGAATCAAAAATCGCAATTTTAAAAAATACCAAATTAATAGTTGATAGTGGTTATCAAGGAATACAAAAAATTCACAATAATGTTATAATGCCCACAAAGAAAACTAAGAAAAAACATTTAAATAAAGAACAAAAACAACATAATAGAATAGTTTCAAAAATAAGAATTATTATTGAAAATATTTTTGCTATTCTTAAAAAATTTAAAATTATTACAGAAAAATATAGAAATCGTAGAAAACGATTTAGTTTAAGATTTAATTTAATTGCTTCAATTTATAATTTACAATTATTATAGTTATCATAAAAGATTTATTTAAAATTAACGAATTTGAATAATAAAATAATTTTTCGTTGTGGCAAAATATTAAATTTTTAAATAAAAGACATAATTAATTAAAATTATAATTTTATATTAACCCCTTTTTACAAATATTTGAAATTATTTTAATGGGTTATGCAAGAAGTCTAATATTTTAATAATAAAACCAGGTATCGCAAGAAGTCTATTATTGTGACCCAGGCTCACCAAAACAAAAACCCTTAATTGAAAGAATAAACCGCGAATTTAGGAAACGATACCTTAAGGTAACAGATTTTAACCTTGTTACTCAAAAAAATAGATTGAGTAGTTGATGTTATAAATGAAAAATTAAGGCCTTGTTTAAATTGAATAACATCTAAAGAATTATTTTTAGAGAATTTTAAATAAGTTTATTTGAAGTAAAATTTGATAGTATTACAAAAGCTTAGGTTTTATAAAAAATATAAATAAAATAATTAGATAACTTTTTAAAAGGTTGATTTATCAGTGTTTTAGAAATATATTTAAAATAAAGAATAATTTTTATACCAAAACCTAAATTTTTTCTTACTACCTAAAATTTAATAAATTATTTTTCAGTGTGCTTAAATATGTTTAAAATAGACTAAACTTACAAATATTTTAATTTTTTTTTTAAAAAAATAGTTGCATTTATTTTAAATTATGTTATTATCATAAAAACAAAGGAAAGAATTTGCTGCTTGAATTTACATAATACATAATATAAAGGTTCAATTTTTGTTGTTGATGATGGAATTAATGTTCTAGATGTGCCGTTATTAGGTAAATTACGTGGGCGAGCAATTTTAACACCCCATGCATTGAAATTATCACGTTTAATTAATAAAAGTGTGCCATAAATTTTAAGTAATAGAATTAATATTGCAAAAGAATTTGCTAATAAGTATAAAATTATTGTTGTTTTAAAAGAATATCAATCAATTATTACGGATGGTAATCGCGTGTATATTAACGGTACTGGTAATCCATATATGGCTGTTGCCGGCATGGGTGATACGCTAACTGGTTTAATTGCTAGTTTAGTTGGTCAAGGTTCAAGTGTATGAATTGTTTGAAGCAGCAACTGTTGGAACGTATTTAAACGGGCTGGCTGGTGATGAAATTTCACAATACAAAAAACCACTGTTATCAACAGACATTATTAATCAAATTGGTTTTGTTTTAGCATATCTTATTGGAAGTGACGATTCGCTTAATTTCAAAAAATAGTTATTTTGGTTATTTTGATAACTTTTGAATTTGCTATAATTGATTAAAATGAAAGATGGAGAATAATAATGCGCCAAATTTTAAAAAGTTATTTAAAATCATATTTTAAAAATTGAATTGAAGCCGGAGGTTTAATTCTTTTTATTATCATTATTATTTCAACAATTGCCGGAATTTTATCAGGTGCTTTACAATATAAAATAAAATATAATGATTTAGTATATACATCTGAACAATGAGATTATAATTTTAGTGTTGAAGATTATAAACCTAATTTTATGGAAGATTATTATTTACATAATAAGTTTATTGATAAAAATAAGCAAGAAATTAATGTTACAGGATTTCCCCAAGCAATTTTAAATGAAAACAGTAGTTGGTGAAAAATAACAAAAAGTGTGTGTGGTACTCTTGCAAGTCCAGAATTACATCAAATTTGTTCAACAAGTCAAATTATTACTAAATTAGCGGAAGTTGCTCAATATCGAGGAATGAAGCAAAATATTGATGGTGTTAATCCGATTGGATATCTTTATTTTAAAAAATATAATTGAAATCAACCAAAAGAAATGGTAACACGTTTATTGCGACAAAAAACTTTTCCAGAATATTATGTTGGTGTTTTTGAAGCTATTTCTTTTAAACAAGAAAGCGGGTTAAATTATACTTTAAAGATTACCCCTGCGGTAGTACAAAATCTAGAACAGACAGCCGCCGTTAATTTTAACCAATTGAAATTATACCAAGGACAGTTGCCAACAGTAGATGATGAAGCGGTTGTTAGTAGTTTATTTGCAGAGCAAAATCATTTAAAAATTGGAGATATTTTTCCAGTTATTCCGAACAACTCAAAATTTAATTTAAAAATTGTTGGAATTGGAAATAATTTAGATAATTTTATTAAGCGGACAAGTTTTTTAAAAATTAATAGTAGCAATGATATTCGGAAATACGGTGTGTTATTTACAACTGAGCATTTCCAAACTCAATTGCAGGATGCAAATCTTCGTGGCGAGTTAGGGAATATTACTTTAAACCCAAGTAAAAAAATTTTAATTAAATTAAATTCAACAAATGCAATTTTAACTTTAAAAGAAAATTTAGAACAGGGTTATATTAATCCAACAGCAACCTTAATTCCATATGAAAATAGTGATATTGCAATGCAAACGCAAAATATTAATATTCAAATTACTTTGTATAGTGCAATTGGTTCGGTGTTGTTACTTTTAGTTTTTGTTTTTATTAATTATACAATGAAAAAAGAGATGAATAAAAATCGTCGCCAAATTGGAATTTTTAAAGCCTTTGGTTATCAAACAACGGAATTATCATGAATTTTTTCAACAAAGTTTTTTGTCACGATCCTATTTGGTATTATCTTAGGATATTGTTTTAGTATTCCTATTCAGTTATATGTTAATACATTATATACAAAAGGATTATTAATTCCATTTAAATTAATTTATGTTTCCTTATGATTTATGCTAATTTTGTTTTTAGTTATCCCCATCTTTTTTGCTACTTTATCATTTTTATTTACAATGAGTTATTTAAAAAAACCAAGTTTAGTATTAATTAATGGTGCTGGAAAAATGCATTTTTATGGTTTAATAATTGGGATTAAAAAAATTTTTAGTAAAAAAAGTTTCTTGTTTCGAATTCAATTAGCATTTACTTTAAAAGGATTTTGAAAATGAATGATTGTAATTTTTATTTTCTTTATTTCTTCATTACTCTTTATCATTCAATTGAATGCCTCTGATATTTTTCGACAAATTGTTTATTCGTTTAGTAATGTTTATCAAAAAGATGTTGACCATCGCTTCCAATTTCCAAATTTATTAACAATGGCAACAAGTCATCGAACTCCAATAGGAGAAGAAAAATTAAAATTAATAAATAATAATCATTTTCGAGTGTTACCAACAAGTGATGTTGAAAAAATACAAGCTGTTTCATTAGCAAAATTTAATGCATTAGCAACAGCGATTAATCATAATCCGACGGACAGGGAATTATGAACAAAACTATTTCTTTATCAGCCAATTTATCAGTCAGTTTATTTAACTGATTTAATTCAAGTTGTTAAAGATATAACAAATATAACAGGAGGAAATTTATCAGATTGAGGAAAAAAGATTGTTAATTTAAGTAATCTAATTGACCAGACACATATTAAGACAGTTGTTAGTTTTAATACATTGTATTATAATCCTCAAACAGAATTGCCAGTTCTTAATTTAGCTGTAACTCCAAGTAATCGTGAAACATCAGTGATTAGTGATCTTAATTTAAAAGGGATTGAACCAAATACTTGGACAAATTTTTATCAAATGAAAGGTGTTAAAAAAAATGTTATTAACGAATTGTTTGCAGCACCATTAACAAGAACACAAATTCCTGCAATTATTTCAGAAAAAATATCTAAATTAAATAATTTAAAAATTAATGACACTTTTGAATTTACTGTTAAAAATGTAAGATCTCCGTATAATATATCAATTGTTGTAAAGGGAATTAATAAAAACGATACAACAATAAGCAATGTTTTTATTAATGCTAATAATATTCGGTTTTTATTTTACGATTTTAACTATAAACCAGTCCCAAATTATTTTTATGATGAAGTTATTTCTAATGAAAAAATGATTTATGATAATATCAACCCAAAAGAATTGCTAATGGGGAAACAGGATTATAAGATTACATTGCAAAACTTAACAATTAATATTTTTAACCATGATATTAAGGATAATATAGGAAAAATTATGACAACAATAACTAGTGATGGCAGTGATATTAGTATCTTTACGGGTCCAAATAATGTTGAATTAATTAACTTGCAAAAATTATTAGCATCGGCAGGCGCTGGGGTGTTAAATGATTCATTGTTAATTTTACAAGTATTAAATGTAATTATTATTTTCATTATTTTAGCAGTTATTACTTCTTCGGTAATTGATGAAGCTAAATCAGTTATTTTAACAATGCGAGCCTTAGGATATAAACCACGGCAAGTAAACTTTATTGTAATTGGTAATTATGTTCTTGGTGTTTTATTTACCTTCTTCCTGGCATATATTATTTCCTTACTAATTTGGTACTTTGCTGTTAACATTATTTTAGAACAGTTTAAATTTGTTATTAATTTACCATTAAATTGACAAACACCATTAAAAGTTGGGACTATTATTAGTATTATTTTAATTATATCATGACTATTATCTATGTATTTAGTAAAAAAACAAAAAATAAATGAATTAACTGAGTAAAATAGGTTATAATAAAATTATAAAATTTCAGATTAAATCGTTGATTTAGGAATAGTAATTAATATTCTTATCGTCAGAGAGGTTATGATTGGTGCAAATAACTGGTAAGATATTAAGGAATTCACCTAATGAGAGCTGCTAATACCAGCCGGATTATTTAATATTAATGATTCGTTAACTATAATTAAGACTATTTATTAGTAAAAAAAGGATGGTACCGCAAGAAATTGCTCCTTGTTTATATTTTTTTAATATAGACAAGGATATTTTTAAATTAATTAGACTTCAGCAAGAAAGGATTAAACAATGGGAAAAGAATTAGACTTATTATTTACCCAAGCAACAAAAAACATTAAAGCAGCAAAAACGGTGGCGGAAGTTAATGCCGTTCAATTAAAATATTTAGGAAAAAAATCAATGTTGAATGATTTATTGAAAAAAATGAAAGATTTAACACATAAAGAACGATTAACAATTGGTCAAAAAGCAAATCAAATTAAAGGAGAATTAACTGAATTATGTCAAGTTAAAAAAACCGAATTAGAAAATGCTTTATTAATTGCGACAATTGAACAAGAAAAAATTGATTTATCATTACCGGGATATAATTTAGTATTAGCAACAAAGCATCCATTAAACCAAGTTATTGATGAAATTTCGCAATTATTTCAAGAATTAGGATATGATATTGTGTTTGGAACTGAAGTTGATGATGATGAATATAATTTTCGACGCTTAAATTTACCATTATGACATCCAGCTCGTGATATGAAAGATACATTTTATTTGTCTAAAAACACATTATTACGAACACACTGTACCAATATGACAGCCCGCGCAATTTCAGAAATTAAAAGTAAAAATGAAATAATTGCAATGATTTCAACTGGAAATACTTATCGCCGTGATGATGATGATGCTACACATTCACATCAATTTATGCAAGTTGATGGGTTTTTAGTTGCCCCAAATATCACTTTTGCTAATTTAAAATGAACAATTCAATACTTTTGTCAACGGATGTTTGGTGAATCAAAACAAATCCGTTTACGGCCAAGTTTTTTTCCGTTTACAGAACCATCTGTTGAAGTTGATGTTACTTGTGTTAATTGTCAAGGTAAAGGTTGTTCAATTTGCAAGCAAACTGGTTGAATTGAGATTATGGGCTCTGGGATGATTAATCCGCTTGTTTATCAAGCGTGTGGACAAGACCCAACATTAACTGGCTTTGCCTTTGGCATTGGGATTGAACGAATTGCGATGTTAAAATATGGGATTGATGATATTCGTCGTTTTTATACAAATGACATCCGCTTTTTAAAACAATTTAAGAAATTTGATTAGGAGGTTTAAAATGATTATTACAAGAAGATGATTAAATAAATATATTGATTTTACTGATATTAGTAATGCCGATATTGTTGCTGCTTTAAATAGTTTAGGGTTTGAAGTAGAATGTACGCATAATTTTGATCGTAATAGTAATATTATTTGTGGTCGAATTCAAGTTGTTAATGAAATTCCTGATACGCATTTAAAGTTTTGTCTAGTTGATACAGGACAAGAATTATTTGTTCCAATTGTTTGCGGAGCTAGTAACACAGCGGAAAATGGATATGTTGTCGTCGCTCGTCAAGGGGCAGTGTTAGCCGATGGCACAAAAATTGCAAAACGTGAAATTAAAGGATATCCTTCGGAAGGAATGATGTGTTCATTAAGTGAATTAGGAATTGCTGAAAAATATTTAACTCCAACCGAGCAAGATGAAATTATTTTAACTTTTAATGAAAAAGAAGGTTTATATGATATGATTGGCTCTGAAGATGTTTTAACTAAAATTGGTTTAACTGATTATTTGTTTGAGATTGATTTAACATTAAACCGCAGTGATTGCTTAAGTGCTTATGAATTAGCACGTGAATTAGCCCACTATTTTAAACGTGAATTATTTCCATTAGAATTAGAATCAACAGAAAATTTAAAAGAATATCAAAATCCATTAAAAGTAGAAATTTCAACATCAGCAATTGAAACAGCAATTAGTGTTAATATTAAATTAACGCCGGGGAAAAATCCACTAAAATTATCAGATCGAATTTGGTTAAAAATTAATGAATATCAATCAAATGTAGAAGATCCATTTGGCGATTTAGCAATTAAAGCAACCCTTGAAACAGGGCGACCATTATTAATTTATGATTTTAATAAAATTAAAAACCCTTTAAAAATTACTGATGATTATGAAAATAAAACTTTTAATATTAAAAAAGGTGATTTAGTAGTTCTTGATGGGAATGAATTTGTAGAATTAATTGGTGTTCGCGTTAATCCGAATTATGCTATTAGTGCTACAACAACGGAGATAACAGTGTTAGCGCTCCATTTAAATCATATTATAATGCGTCAACAACAACGAAAAGTTGGCATTAGTAACATTAATTTACAACGTTATATCAAACCAATTAGTTATGCTACTGTTGGATTAGGATTATCACGTTATTTATATTTATTAAAAATTAATGGCTTTTTAGCCGAGTTATCAGTTTTAAACTTTATTAAAGAATATAAGAAAACAGTTGAGCCAATTAACATTACTTTACTTGAGATTAATCAATTTATCGGCCATTCTTTTACCTTATTAGAAATTAAAGATTTATTAGAACGATTAGCTTTCCAATTTAAAGCAGAAGGTGAACAATTATTTGTGACACCATCATTAACTCGTACTGATATTTTTCAGAAAGCTGATTTGATTGAAGAAATTGCCCGCTTATTTGGTTATAAAAACATTGTTGCTAAACCACCAGTCTTACCAAATTTAGTTAAGGCTAAACGTCCTACTGAAAAAACAATTAAAAATTTTGAAACTTTCTTTTTAAATAATGGTTTTTATCAAGCAAAAACATATACGCTAGTTAAACAAGAAGAAATTACTCATTTTAACTTTTTTAATTATCAAAAACCATATCAATTACTATCGCCATTATCTGAAGAACATGCCGTAATGCGGTTAAGTTTAACAAATAGTTTATTAAACAGCGTTAAATATAATAATGCTCGAAATCAAAAAAATGTTAAGTTATTTACTGTTGAAAAAATTTATGTAAATGAGAAAAGTTATTATCATGGGGCATTTGTAATTCAAGCAGAAATTGTTCAAAATAAAATAACAGGCGATAGTCTTTCTAATTCGTATTATTATATTAAAAGTTTATTGGAAGCTTATTTGCAAAGCGAACAAATTGATATTGATGAATTATCATATCAATCAGCGCCAAAAAATAAAATTTACCACCCTTATCAAACTAGTCATTTTTTTTTAGGAAAACAATTATTAGCAATTATTGGTTTGATTCATCCTGGTTATCAAAAAGAAGTTGATTTAAAAAGTACAACTTATTTTGGCGAAATTAATTTTGAAGTAATTTTTAATTATCCGCATAAGAAACAAACATTTTTCACACCGCCTTATAAATTTAGTAAAAGTATTCGTGACATTTCAATTTGAGTACCAGTAACAGTAACCTACGAAAAAATTAAGAAAAAGATTTTAACAGGAGTTAAAAATGTTGTTGCAATAGAAGTGATTGACCAGTATTTTGATTATAAAGAAATGCCTAATCATGTTGCTTTAACAATTAGTTTTACATTTAATGATATGGCAAAACAGCTAACTGAAACAGATATTAACCAACAATTTGAACAAATTAAAATGAATTTGAAGAAATTACAATTACAAATTCGCTAGAAAAAAAATTATGTATTTGAGGATTAAGGTAATTTATTAACACTAAATCTATACTGTACCCAGTTTAGTAAGATATAATAGACTTCTTGCATAACCTAATCTAATTATTTTAAAATTCCTATAAAATATTTTTAAATTAAAATAGAAATTATAGGAGATTAAAATTATGAAATTTGATAAATTTAATTTTATTAATGATAAAGAATTATTGCGATTAACCGGAGAAAAAAAGCTACTTTTAATAAAATGTTAAATATTTTACAAGTAGGCGAAATAGAAAAATTTAAAAAAGGTGGCAAAACTAATAAATTATCATTAGAAAACCGGCTACTGATGACTTTATCGTATTGACGAGAATATCGGACTTATTTCCATCTTGCTAAAAGTTTTGATATTAGTGAATCTATTTGTTATCGCAATATCAAGTGAATTGAAAATATTTTAATTAAACACTCTGATTTTCAACAACTCGCTGGTAAAAAATCACTAATAAATGATTATTTTAATGATAAAACTATTATTATTGATGTTACCGAAACCCCAATCCAACGCCAAAAAAAAGACAAAAACAATCTTATTCTGGTAAAAAGAAAAAACACACCATTAAAACACAAGTAATTATCGAACAAGAAATCAAAAAAATTATTGCAACAAGTTTTTCGCTTGGAAAAAAACATGATTATGCTTTATTTAAAGAATCAAAAATCGCAATTTTAAAAAATACCAAATTAATAGTTGATAGTGGTTATTAAGGAATTCAAAAAATTCACAATAATTTTCTAATACCTACAAAAAAAACAAAGAAAAACCCTTTAAATAAAGTACAAAAACAACGTAATAGAATAGTTTTAAAAATGAGAATTATTATTGAAAATATTTTTGCTATTCTTAAAAAATTTAAAATTATTACAGAAAAATATCGTAATCGAAGAAAACGATTTAGTTTAAGATTTAATTTAATTGCTTCAATTTATAATTTGCAGTTAGCATAGAAGATTTATTTAAAATTAAAAAATTTAAATAATAAATTCATTTTTTGTTGTGGCAAAATATTAAATTTTTAAATAAAAAACATAATTAATTAAAATTATGTTTTTCTATTAGTGTCTTTTTACAAATATTTGCAATTTTTTAATAGGTTATGCAAGAAGTCTATTCTTATCAATTTGCGAAAAATCTTTTGGCACTAAAATATTAACAATTTGACTAACGATAGGTATTAAAATACTATATTTATGTAATTCATCATTATAAATATATAATGGTTTAATCTTATTTAATTGCATCATTATCACCAAATAATTCTTTAATATCTTCTGAACTATAATTTATTTGCTCTTCTGCAATAATTTCATTTTTTTCAGATAATATATCTTTTTTTTAAAATCATTATTTGTATGTAAAAATTCATAATTAGATAATTTAACTATTCAATGTATTTTATTGTCCTTATCTTTAAAAGATTGTAAAACACCAGTAATTGCTATTTGACTACCTTTTTGACAATATTTTTTTAAAATAATTGCTTGTTTATTTCAAACTTGACAAGGTATAAAATCAGTTTCTTTTTGTTTTGAATATGGGCGTGCTATTGCTAAATTAAAGATAGTATATTCTTTACCATTACTTTTTTTAATTTCTATATTTTTTGTTGTTCTACCAATTCCATTAAATTGATTCATTATTCCACCTCCTTAATAGGTAATTTGTCATATTTTGAATAATCATCATTTTTAAATTGTAATTTTCTATAATAGACTTCTTGCGATACCTGGTTTTATTATTAAAATATTATTATAAAATATAATTTATGAGGATATTAAATTATGAAATTTGATGAATTTAAAAATATTAATGATAAAGAATGATTAAGATTAACAGGAATAAAACAAGATATTTTTAATAAAATGTTAGATATTTTACAAGTAGCTGAAATAGAAAAATTTAAAAAAGGTGGCAAAGCTAATAAATTATCACTAGAAAATCGATTATTGATGACTTTATCGTATTGACGAGAATATCGAACTTATTTTCATCTTGGAAAAAATTTCGGAATTAGTTAATCTAGTTGTTATCGCAATATCAAGTGAATTGAAGATATTTTAATTAAACACCCTGATTTTCAGCAAGTTGCTGGTAAAAAAGCACTAATAAATGATTATTTTAATGATAAAACTATTATTATTGATGTTACCGAAACCCCAATCCAACGCCCAAAAAAAGACAAAAACAATCTTATTCTGGTAAAAAGAAAAAACACACTATTAAAACACAAGTAATTATCGAACAAGAAACCAAAAAAATTATTGCAACAAGTTTTTCACTTGGTAAAAAACACGATTATGCTTTATTTAAAGAATCAAAAATCGCAATTTTAAAAAATACCAAATTAATAGTTGATAGTGGTTATCAAGGAATACAAAAAATTCACAATAATGTTATAATGCCGACAAAGAAAACTAAGAAAAAACATTTAAATAAAGAACAAAAACAACATAATAGACTAGTTTCAAAAATAAGAATTATTATTGAAAATATTTTTGCTATTCTTAAAAAATTTAAAATTATTACAGAAAAATATAGAAATCGTAGAAAACGATTTAGTTTAAGATTTAATTTAATTGCTTCAATTTATAATTTACAATTATTATAGTTATCATAAAAGATTTATTTAAAATTAACAAATTTGAATAATAAAATAATTTTTCGTTGTGGCAAAATATTAAATTTTTAAATAAAAGACATAATTAATTAAAATTATAATTTTATATTAACCCCTTTTTACAAATATTTGAAATTATTTTAATGGGTTATGCAAGAAGTCTAATATTCGGGGTAATTATTTTTATCATCTTTTGCATAACAATATTCTTGTAAAGTATCACAATTATGACATATTATAATATCTTCAAAATTCTCTTTATATAATTTTTGTTGTTTTAATTCTTCTAAATAATCTGTGTAATAAAATCATTTTTCAGTTTTTTAATTTCTTTATCTTTTTCAGCAATTTTTTTAATTGATTTGTTTTCTTCTTTAAGTTTATCAAATTTAATTGATTCTGTTATATTCATTATTAAATTTCCTCCAAATTCTTTTCTGCAATTAAAGTATCAATATAGTCATAAACCCTTTCTTCTGAATGACATTATTTTAATGCTTCATTAAATAAATCTTCATCTGTATAAAATTTGCCATTTTCATCTTTTCAAATATTATTCACATCCTTGTCATTTAATATTGTTATTTTCTAAATCAATAATTGTTGTTAATAATCCTTGTTCATTTTCAACATTACTAGTAATTTTTGCCTATTCTAATGTATAAAAGAATAAAGTTTTAAAATCACCATATTTACTTTTCATTACTAATAAATATCTTTTATTCATAATTTATTCCTCCTAATTATTTTTATCTAATGCTCAATGCTCATCAGTCATATTTTCAAATGATACTGAATAACTTTTAAGCATTATTTCATTTAATTTATTAATTATTTTTTATTTAACCTTTTCATAAAAACCTCTTAAATTATTCCTTTTATTTTTTGGTCAATTTGTAATATTTTTATCCATCGGAAGCTAAATCTAAAATATCGTTAATTTTGTAATGTTGCATATATGAATCAATAACATCTCACTTGTCTTTAAATAAATTTAATTACATTTTATATCATTATAAACATTGCAAATCATAATGCTTTTTATGATGTGAAATACGACAATTAATAGGTTGACAATTAAATCAATCAAAAGATGTTTTTATTTCATTTCAAGTTTTATTAATATATTTACTTTTATATTCTGTAATTTTTTAATTCTCCTTTTTAACTCGCTGGCACTCACTCCCAAGTGAAAGTGCCAAAGAGAGAATTAGTTATATAAGTATTTACTACGGCCATCCGCTTCACTGGGGGGGTGAACGATGGCGGCATGTTAATTGTTTGAATGTTGAATAATCCACAGTTGTTTTTTTACGCCAGAGATTTTTCTCTCTCTTCATTCACAACATTTCAGGTCAAAGCGTTCAGTTTTTAAAATAAATTCACTTGCACTTTGAAGAGTCTAGTGCTGGCTTTGTAGTTTGTAAAACCGATGCCACTTCTAAGAAGCAATATCTATTGCAAATTTATTTACAAAGTGGCCATATCAATATTTATTGTCGTTTGATGTTGAACTCGCACTTATCACGATTATCGCAAGTTAGCGCGTCTATTATTTCCGGACTGATTACCGCTGGGCTAGACCGCCTATGTGGAAAAAAACACTTAGTTATTTATAAAATAACCGTTCCATTCCGTATTAAGTTGTTTTGTAAAATCAAAGTTTTAAAATCCAATTTCATAATCAAAGATAATTTTTGAATTTTCCATTTTATGATAAAATTGCTGTTCTGTTTTATCTTTTACTTTGTTCAATAAATATTTGTTTTTTTCACAAGTTCATAAAACTTTATTTGATAAAAATTATTCGGTAATGAATGATACTTTTTTATAACAATCATTAACATCACAAATTTTTTGTTGTTTAATTATCATCACCTCCTTTTAGAGATTGTTTTATTTCAAATAAAAAAACAACCCTAACAAGAGTTGTTTTTTTCGAGCTTCATCGTACATTTATACAAATTATTTTTTATTGTGCTTAAATATGTTTAAAATAGAATAAACTTACAAATATTTTATTTTTTTAAAAAAAATAGTTGCATTTATTTTAAAGAGTCCTATTATCAATCTAACAAGAAATACAAATTTGGAACTTGTATTTACACAATGCAAAAATTTAAAAATATACTCATCATTTCATTCTAAATTAATTTAAACAGCAAAATGTTTTAATGTCTGATCATCTTCAACAACAACTTCGCCAATAATTGTTGCAACAATATTAATTGCATTAAGATTTGGATGATAAGTAATTATTCCCTTAATATTAACATCTTTAATTCCTCTAATATTAATCGAATAATCTAGTAATTCTGGGCTAATATTTAATGGTATATCGACAATAACTTGAGGTTGTTTAATAAAATCCTGTTTCTGTATAAATCATTTTGTTCCCTCATTATATTGTTGACTTTTGTTTCCAAATTTGAACAATCTTACCCTAATAAATCTTTTGTTAAATTATTTATTAATATAATATAATATAATTATACATTTATTTTTATAAAATATAAATTTGCTGTAAAAAAATGAGGATCCAAAATGAAAATTATAACATACGAAAAAGAAAACCAATTAACTGATTTGCAAATTCAATTAATTGAAAAATTAAATAATGACATTCAGAGTGTTCTAGAGTTAACTATTAACGAATTAGCAGATATTCTTTTCATCAATACTTCTACTTTAAGTCGTTTAATTAAAAAATTGGGGTTTGAAAATTATAGTAAATTTAAAGTATGAGTTGCCGGAAAGTATAATAATATCAAAGAATTTGATATACAAGAAAATGAGACAAATCTCCATAATATTATTGATAATATTTATAAACTGCATACTTATGCATTAGATGAAACTTATCGAAATTTAAAAGTTAATCAATTAGAAAAATTCATTGATAAAATTCATACTAGTGAACGAATTGTTATTTGGGGAATTAGTCGCCATAATTTAATTTGCGAAAATTTAAATTTACACTTAAATGTTTTAAAATATAACTCAACTTATCTTGTGAATTATTATGCCACAATTCAATTAATTGAAACTATTAGTGAAAATGATTTATTAATTTTAATTTCAAAAAGCTTACAAGATGCTGAATATTATTTCCTAATTGAAATTGCAACAAAACGAAATGTTAAAATTATTTTATTAACAATTAATAAAGAATATAAAGGACCACCTAATTTACAAAAACTAACCTTAGAGAATACTGAAATTATAAATTTTTATGTTGACAATCCCCGTTATGTTTCACTGTTGATGCTAATTAATATTTTTTTTGGAATGTTAATTGCAAAATATCACCCTACTCATAACGAAGAATATCAAGATTATTATGCAGCCATCGATGAATGACACGAATATATTAAAAAAATAAAATAACTAGTGAATATCCTTTCAATAAAATTATATAACAGAAAATTTTTGTCTCTTTTTTCTGTCAATTTTATTTTAGATATTCAAATATCTATTTTTCTATTTTTCATTGAATTTTACATTACCATCATTATCAATGATTAAGTCGGGTAATTTTTGTTCTTGACCATTTCAACGATAAACTCATTTAAAATGAGCGCCATCATCTTTTTTTAACCAAAAATAAGTTACTGGTGCTTTTAAAGTAAATAAATTAAATAAATTTTTTCATCATTTTATGATATAAGTTTATATTTATCATACTTATCAGCAATTTTTTCACTATTAGAATGTTTAAGTTTAATAACCCTTCAATTATTATTTTTATCACCTCGTCAGACTACATAATAATATTTATCTGTGTTAAATGGAGACTATTGTGGTGCCATTAATTCTAAAATACCATATTTTGTAGTTATATTATTCTTTTCTTTTAGTTCTTTTAATTATTCTTCGGTGTATTGTGGTACTGTATTTACAAGCGACTAAACTTGTTGTACTTGTTCCAATTAAAGTGATTTTTCTGATACACTTGGCCCTAATTTTTCGTTTTATTTTGTACAAACAACAGACATTTTGTGCTTTTGTGGTATTTACATTTTTAGAAACAAATTTTATTAATAGACTTCTTGCATAACCTATTAAAAAATTGCAAATATTTGTAAAAAGACAATAATAGAAAAATGTAATTTTAATTAATTATGTTTTTTATTTAAAAATTTAATATTTTGCCACAACAAAAAATGAATTTGTTATTTAAATTATTTAATTTTAAATAAATCTTCTATGCTAACTGCAAATTATAAATTGAAGCAATTAAATTAAATCTTAAACTAAATCGTTTTCTTCGATTACGATATTTTTCTGTAATAATTTTAAATTTTTTAAGAATAGCAAAAATATTTTCAATAATAATTCTCATTTTTGAAACTATTATATTACGTTGTTTTTGTACTTTATTTAAAGGGTTTTTCTTTGTTTTTTTGTAGGTATTAGAACATTATTGTGAATTTTTTGAACTCCTTGATAACCACTATCAACTATTAATTTGGTATTTTTTAAAATTGAGATTTTTGATTCTTTAAATAAAGCATAATCATGTTTTTTTCCAAGCGAAAAACTTTTTGCAATAATTTTTTTGGTTTCTTTTTCGATAATTACTTGTGTTTTATTGGTGTGTTTTTTCTTTTTACCAGAATAAGATTGTTTTTGTCTTTTTTTGGGCGTTGGACTGGGGTTTCGGTAGCATCAATAATAATAGTTTTATCATTAAAATAATCATTTATTAGCTATTTTTTACCAGCTAGTTGTTGAAAATCAGAGTATTTAATTAAAATATCTTCAATTCACTTGATATTTCGATAACAACTAGATTCACTAATATCAAAACTTTTAGCAAGATGAAAATAAGTCCGATATTCTCGTCAATACGATAAAGTCATCAGTAGCCGATTTTCTAGTGATAATTTATTAGTTTTGCCACCTTTTTAAATTTTTCTATTTCAGCTACTTGTAAAATATTTAACATTTTATTAAAAGTAGCTTTTTTTGCTCCGGTTAATCGCAATAATTCTTTATCATTAATAAAATTAAATTTATCAAATTTCATAATTTTAATCTCCTATAATTTCTATTTTAATTTAAAAATATTTTATAGGAATTTTAAAATAATTAGATTAGGTTATGCAAGAAGTCTATTATATATTTTACTGCCCCGAATTAAATTAACATTTAATAGTAGATTTTTACCAATACCTTTTTTATGAAGATTAGTCATAATTTTATATCACTCATTAGTATTAATTTTGCTTATTTTATCAATATTTAATTCATATTCAAACAATCATTTATTAACATTTTTTTCATTTACTCGTGGTATTTTTTTAACTAATTTAGGACTTATTTTTTGAATATTTTTCTCAATTTTTAATAAATTATTAATTGTTTCTAAATTAGAAAATTTAAAACCTTTATAAAAATCATTTCGGGCTAATTTTCCAATTTTATATAATATAATTTCATTATTAGCCTGCTTTTTAAAATCAAATATTAATTTATAAGATAAAACCTTTTTACCTGTAACTTGTTTTACAATATCTTCTAGGTTATTAGCAGTTATTAAACCTAATTTTTCAAGTAATTTAGTTTATTTTTCTAATTTTAAAATTATAGTTGTGCGAGCAGCACGAGTTAATTTAACAATTCCACCAATTGCTGGCAACAAATTTAAGGCGGCACTTTTTGCTGTCGCTTCTGATGTTAATTTATCGTATATTTGATTTACGGCAAAATCGGTTACTGCTTATAATCCAAATGAGATAAATGCTGCGGCAAAATTAGATAATCCCGCGCCAAGACCAACAGCCGAAGCAATACCACAAGTTAAAACTGATAAACCAAGGGCCAAAACTTGAATTCCTAAAAATTATAATAATTGTAAACCAAAACTTTTTTCTTGTTGTTGGACTGATAATATAGTTGGATTTTTTTAACAGCATAAATAAGGGCTGTTTTAGATGTTCCAATTGGCATATCTATCAAACGAAAAAGTACTATTTTTTAGTACTATTAAGAATTTTTAATTTTAACATCAATCGGATTTGTTTGATCAGTAGCGTTGTTTTTACCTTCAATTTGAACTGCAACAGTTTTATTATTTGTAATATTAATTGGTCAATCTTAACCTTTACTTTAAATAAAGTAATCAAAATCACTTTCAGTTAAAGAACTATTTACTGCTTTTACTGCTTTTAAAACAACAGTTTTAAATTGTGGTTTTAACTGTTCTGGTATTGATTTTGTTGGGTCTGTAACATCTATAGTTGGTTTATCTAATTTATTAATTTTACTAATATCAATTTTTGTAACAATATGTTTAACAATTCCCTTAGGTTCAACTACTGCTCCACCCAAATATAAAACTCTTTCCATAATCAAAGTATTACCCATACCAGTACCTAACGCATCAGCACCGATCTTTAATGGATTATGGTCTTTTTTGCGTAAAATAAGAGGGCCATATTTTTTACTAAATTTAAAGGCAATTGCATTAACTCCATTTGGCAATAATTCAATTGTTCCTTCTGAACCATCTTTATTAATAATTGGTAATTTTTTAGGAACCATATAGTATGTTTTTCCTTCAACAGTTTTCATTGCTCCACTTGTTGTGATTACACTATTTATTTGGTCGTTTGCCCCAAGTTGTAACTGTAATTTATTGCGAATTTCACGAATAAAATCATCCGAACCTAAAACAACTGTTTCTGACGGGGTAAAGCCATTTTCATATATTTTATCCATAATTTCATCGTGGATTTGTAAAGCGTTTGTATCATCTGCTTTTTGGCCTTGAATGGTTGTAATTGTTCCTTTATTAATAATTTCTAAAATTTTATTGCGTTTATAAGCAACCTCAGTATCTATTGCTTGCTCAATATCAGCTCTGCTCAAAGATTAGAGTTAAAATCACTTTCTACAGGGTATAATTTACGAGCAAAAGTTAAAATTTTATCTAATTCAAAAATTTCATCATCAAATTCTACTTCTGAATAATTTAATAATTTATCATCAGTATTAAATACTTGACCATTTGCCCCTAAACCTTCATTGTATTTAATATTTTTCTTTCTTTTATATTTTAAACCAAAATTATTTGCTTCTTTTCACGCAAATAATGCTTCTCAACTAAATTTTTGTTGATAAGTTTGTAAATATCATTGTTCAAATGTTTATGGGTCTCTTTGTGTTGCTTGATTAGCAATATATCCGAAAATTCTTTGTGGGTTTTGTGCCATAATTTACTTGCTTCTTTCTATTTATTAAATACATTGTCTGTATCTAAAATATTTTTTTCTTTGTTTTCTACCTTTGGTGCGCCACCAGTGTTAACTGTTTTTACCTTAATTAATTCATCATAAACACTTTGCAATTATGCTTTAATGATTTCAATATCACCACTAATATCATAAGACTTTAATAAAATATTTTTAAATTCTTCATTATCAGTTAAAGAATTAATAAAGTCAATTACTTCAATTTGTTTTAATTGTAGGGTTTGTTGTTCAATTTGTGAATTTAATTCAGTATTTTTTGTTTGTAGTTCGTTGATTTGCTGATTACTATTTTCTAAATTACTTGCATTAAATTCCTCTACTTCAACAGTATTTTCTAAAATAATTTCAGCAGTTTTAATATCTAAACTACCATATTAATTTTTAATAGGTTCATTATTTTCATCAATAAGAACATATTTTACATTTTTTAATGCCATTGTTTTTTCCTCTTATTTTTTAATATTTGTATTTGTTCTTTTTCTAATCGCTTTTTGTATAATTTCAAAACTATCTACTCTAAAAGATAAAAAATAGCGCTTAGTTTTTATATTTAACTGATTAAATACTGAGCCTTTAATTTTTATCTCATCACCCTTTCTTAATTTCAAAAACTCAGTTAAAATAGATGGGTTATATATTGATAATGTTGAGTAATTTAATCCTTCTCACTGACATTTAGCCGAACAAGCATCAACTTCAACACCACCACAAACCAGTGCCTTAATTTTAGTTTTAATCGGATTTTCATGTAATCTAACAGTTAATTCTAATTTATTAACTTTTTTATTTTTTATTTTAGGTTTATTATTTATTGATTTTTTAGGTAAATTACTTTTTGTTTGTGTCATTTTTATCAACTCCTTTTGTTAAAAAATATTGTAAACATTTTCATGCATCGTGTTCGTGATCTGTCATTTTAATATTTCCTCTATAAATATAATTTTTCTTAGCAACTGGCGATTGTAAAATATATTTTAAATTAAATAGATATTTACATAAAACCTTTAAACCACCAATAAATTTAGGAGTAGACAGTGGGTTTGTTATTTTTAATCCCTTATGAAGTTGATAATTTTCAATTATTACAAGAACTTTATTTAAATAAGAACAAGTTTTATTTTTAAATTAATTTAATATTAAATAGATATTAGACTTCTTGCATAACCCATTAAAATAATTTCAAATATTTGTAAAAAGGGGTTAATATAAAATTATAATTTTAATTAATTATGTCTTTTATTTAAAAATTTAATATTTTGCCACAACGAAAAATTATTTTATTATTCAAATTCGTTAATTTTAAATAAATCTTTTATGATAACTATAATAATTGTAAATTATAAATTGAAGCAATTAAATTAAATCTTAAACTAAATCGTTTTCTACGATTTCTATATTTTTCTGTAATAATTTTAAATTTTTTAAGAATAGCAAAAATATTTTCAATAATAATTCTTATTTTTGAAACTAGTCTATTATGTTGTTTTTGTTCTTTATTTAAATGTTTTTTCTTAGTTTTCTTTGTGGGCATTATAACATTATTGTGAATTTTTTGTATTCCTTGATAACCACTATCAACTATTAATTTGGTATTTTTTAAAATTGCGATTTTTGATTCTTTAAATAAAGCATAATCGTGTTTTTTACCAAGTGAAAAACTTGTTGCAATAATTTTTTTGGTTTCTTGTTCGATAATTACTTGTGTTTTAATAGTGTGTTTTTTCTTTTTACCAGAATAAGATTGTTTTTGTCTTTTTTTGGGCGTTGGATTGGGGTTTCGGTAGCATCAATAATAATAGTTTTATCATTAAAATAATCATTTATTAGCGCTTTTTTACCAGCAACTTGCTGAAAATCAGGGTGTTTAATTAAAATATCTTCAATTCACTTGATATTGCGATAACAATTAGCTTCACTAATTCCGAAATTTTTTCCAAGATGAAAATAAGTTCGATATTCTCGTCAATACGATAAAGTCATCAATAATCGATTTTATAGTGATAATTTATTAGCTTTGCCGCCTTTTTTAAATTTTTCTATTTCAGCTACTTGTAAAATATTTAACATTTTATTAAAAATATCTTTTTTTATTCCTGTTAATCTTAATCATTCTTTATCATTAATATTTTTAAATTCATCAAATTTCATAATTTAATATCCTCATAAATTATATTTTATAATAATATTTTAATAATAAAACCAGGTATCGCAAGAAGTCTATTATAAATAATAATACCGTTTTGTCCACTTCCGGCGGGTTCAATTGCAATAATATATTTTAATTTATTTGTTTTATTTTTTTCTCAATTTGTAATATTTTTCAACCATCTGTAGCCAAATATAAAATATCATTAATTTTGTAATGTTGCATATATGAGTTAATAACATCTCATTTATCTTTAAATAAATTTAAGTACATTTTTTGTCCTTCTAAACATTGCAAATCATAATGATTTTTATGATGTGAAATACGACAATTAACAGGCTGACAATTAACTCAATCAAATGATGTTGTTATTTCATTTCAATTTTTATTTATATATTTACTTTTATATTTTTGCATAATATTTTATTTCTTTCTTTTTATTTTTTTAAATAAACAGAAAATCAATTTGTTGGTTAATATTTTTATATTTAGTAAGAATATTTGTATTTTGATTTAATTATCTTAATTCGCCATCCACCCCACTTTGTGGGTGAGTGATGGCGATAATAAAATTCTATATTTAAACAGAGCTTATCCCCTACGGAAGTAAAACAAATTTACCCAGTTATTAATTACGCTTCATACATCCCTAGACAACTTAATATAAATAAAATAACCTTTTGGAGTTCCAACCCTCTTTTTTTAGTGTCCGATATTGTTTTTTTGGTTTAACATCACTCTTTTTATGAAAACAAGCAAAAAACAAGCGCTCTGACATTTCGCAAGTGATTAATCTTGCAGAGAATTAAAGAAATAAATAGGAGAATAAATCCAGTCGCTTTTACACTTTCTTTAAGACTTTGTGCCATAGATGGGTTATCCATCTTTAAGAATTAAAAAATATTAAGTTTTAGGGGCTGCATTATTAATTGGATAATATCTTTATTTAAAAGGAAATTTATAAAAATATCCTTTATTTTGTGCAGTGAAAACAGAATAATATCTATTTTTATGATAAAAATTCTAAATTTAAAGATACTATCCGATGAATAATGCAAATAAATTTATTTTTTTTAATATAAAAATAAAAAAAACAAACTCACAATAATTGTTTTTTGACGGTTCATCGTACAGGACGCCTATCTTTTTCTTTACGACTTGAATATTATTTATTTCATTTTTTAACATAATTAATATATTCATCATGAGATAAATAAATATTGTTATGAATTGTTGCTTTTTTTAATAAAGAATGAAAACTTTTAATAACAATATGATAATTTTTACCCATAGAAATTCTAATTTAATTAGACATACATTTATTATTATATATTTTTGATGTGTATTGAAATCCATGATATGAATGAATTATGTTAGTAAGATCTTTTTTTGTTTGTTTAATTTTATTAATTGCAGCATCTAAATTGTTCATAACAATTTTGTTATCATTATATTTTGATCACTGCGCATCAACAATTTCTTTAGTATATCCATCAATTATTGCTGATTGATAATTTTTTTACCATTTCAAATTAAATAAGTTACATCAGTAAATAAAACTTTAAATTTTTCTTTAATTTTATTAAATTTACGATTTCCTAAATCAGGATATTTAATTATATTTTTATTTTTGGCCCTTTTTGCCATATAAAAATGCACCTCCTCTAAAAGTTTAGTAAAGTTCTTTTTTAATTTTATTTACTTTTTGGGGTTCACTCTATAATTTACTCTTTTTATAATGTTCGTGTGGACAAACTAATAATTTTTAATGTTTCTTCAATTTTATCTTTTAAATAATTTAAGTAATAATAATTAATGATTGATTCTCGTAAAATTTTAAGTTTGTTGTCATAATTAGCTTGTAGTTGTTTTTCATAATACTCAAAAATTCGTAAATTTTCTTGTCGCATGTTTAAATTAACTTTAAAATGTTGTCGATATAATTTGCGATATTCATTAAGGGCACTACTAATAAGGTTATGAATAAATTCCGTACTATGATTAATAACACGCATAATTTGGTAAATTAACCCTTCGTGTTGTTGCAACTTAATTTGTTTTGTATTAAAAGTTTTTAAATTTTTTAATAATGTATACAACCAATCTTTTTTTGTATCAGAAATCTTTTCAACATTCGTAATTAAAGTTAATTCAGCCATTAACTGATTGTAATATTCTGTAAAGTTAGTACTCACAAGCATTCCCCGTTCCGTTATATTAATAAAAACTAATAATTTTTTTTAAAAATAATTGTTTCAGAGTTTAATTTTTTAAATTGCATAATATATTATATCGTATTTATTTTAAAAATTTAATGTGACTATAATTATTTATTATTAAAATCTTCTATTTCAGGTTATTTTGCTAAAATTATGTATAATAAATATCAGAGATGTAACTGTTTATAGAAAGGGTTTTAATTTTAAATGGATAAAAAATTAATTCGTAATTTTTCAATTATTGCTCATATTGACCATGGGAAGTCAACCTTAGCAGACCGGATTTTAGAGTTAACAGGGGCAGTTGAAAAACGAGAAATGCAAGAACAATTATTGGATTCAATGGATTTAGAACGTGAACGAGGAATAACAATTAAATTAAATTCTGTTCAGTTAAAATATCGTGCTTGAGATCAACAAAAGTATATTTTTCATTTAATTGATACACCAGGGCATGTTGATTTTACCTATGAAGTTTCACGTAGTTTAGCAGCTTGTGAAGGAGCGATTTTAGTTGTTGATGCAGCACAAGGAATTGAAGCCCAAACATTAGCAAATGTTTATTTAGCAATTGATAATAATTTAGCAATTATTCCTGTTATTAATAAAATTGATTTACCATCTGCTGATCCAGACCGTGTCAAAGAAGAAATTGAAAATTTAATTGGAATTCCAGCAACAAATGCACCATTAATTAGTGCTAAGACCGGGTTAAATATTGAACAGGTCTTAGAAGCAATTGTTAAAGATATCCCCGCACCGCTAGAAGGCGATGATAATAATCCATTGCAAGCATTAATTTTTGACTCATATTATGATAAATACCGTGGTGTAATGGTCTCAATTCGAGTTAAACAAGGAATTGTTCGCGTTGGTGAAAAAATAAAATTAATGAATACTGGTGCTGTTTATGAAGTTACCGAATTAGGAGTTAAAACACCAAAAGAAGCTAAAAAACACCAATTAGTTGCTGGTGAAGTAGGTTGATTGGTAGCAAGTATTAAAATGGTCCGTGATGTTCGTGTTGGCGATACGATTACAACCGTTACTAATCCAGCTCAACAGCCATTACCAGGATATAAAAAAATGAACCCAATGGTATTTTGTGGATTATATCCAATTGATTCCGCTAAATATAAAGATTTAAAAGAAGCTTTAGAAAAAATTCAGTTATCCGACGCTTCCCTTGTTTATGAACCAGAAACATCACAAGCATTAGGTTTTGGTTTTCGTTGTGGCTTTTTAGGATTATTACATATGGATGTTATTCAAGAACGGCTAGAACGAGAATATAATTTAGAATTAATTGCAACTGCTCCATCGGTAATTTATCATGTTTATTTAACAAATAAGGAAATGATTAGTATTGATAATCCAAGTGAATTACCAGCTGTGCAAAAAATTTATCGCATTGAAGAACCATTTATCAAAGCAACTATTATGACTCCTGATCAATATATTGGTTCATTAATGGAATTATGTCAAAATAAACATGGAACATATGTTAATTTAGAGTATATTGATGATACACGGCGAATTTTAACTTATGAAATGCCATTAAATGAAATTGTGTTTGATTTTTTTGATCGATTAAAATCAATTAGTAAAGGTTATGCTTCGTTAGATTATGATTTTATTGGCTATCGTCCTAATAAATTAGTTAAAATGGATATTTTATTAAACAATGAAATTATTGATGCTTTATCAATTATTGTTCATCGGGATTTTGCTTATGGGCGTGGTAAATCCTTATGTGCAAAATTAAAAGAAATTATCCCTCGGCAAAATTTTGAAGTTCCAATTCAGGCAGCCATTAATCATAAAGTTATTGCACGAGAAGATATTAAAGCAATGCGTAAAAATGTCCTAGCAAAATGTTATGGTGGTGATATTACTCGGAAAAAGAAATTATTGAAAAAACAAAAAGAAGGAAAAAAACGAATGAAAGAAATTGGCTCAGTTGAAGTCCCCCAAGAAGCTTTTATGGCTGTTTTAAAGTTAGATGATTAATTGATATTGTTAGCAATTTTTTATTAATAAAAAGTGATACAATTATTTGTAGTATACATTATTTTGATTTTTTAATAAAATTAAGTAATTAGAAACAAATTAAGGCTAGCTTATGACTAAATGATAACAAAATTTATAAAAAATTCAACTTTTTTAAAAATATAATTTTTAATTGAAAAAATAATTTATAGATTTATGAATTTTGACACACTAAAAAATACTTTTTAAAGTTATTACTAATTTTAAAAGATTTTTTTATTTTTTATAAAGATAAAAATTGATTTTTAGATTTATTCAAACTAAATATATTAAATTCAATTTTTTCTTTATTTTTATTAATTTTATCAATTTTTTTCATTAGCTTTACTATTAAGTCTTAACATAGAAGCAATTAACATATTGATAAATGTTTCTTTACAACAGACTTCCTGTTTAACCTATTAAAAAATTGCAAATATTTGTAAAAAAGACACTAATAGAAAAATATAATTTTAATTAATTATGTTTTTTATTTAAAAATTTAATATTTTGCCACAACAAAAAATGAATTTATTATTTAAATTCTTTAATTTTAAATAAATATTCTATGCTAACTGCAAATTATAAATTGAAGCAATTAAATTAAATCTTAAAATAAATCGTTTTCTTCGATTACGATATTTTTCTGTAATAATTTTAAATTTTTTAAGAATAGCAAAAATATTTTCAATAATAATTCTTATTTTCGAAACTATTCTATTGCGTTGTTTTTGTACTTTATTTAAAGGGTTTTTCTTTGTTTTTTTTTGTGGGTATTAGAACATTATTGTGAATTTTTTGAATTCCTTGATAACCACTATCAACTATTAATTTGGTATTTTTTAAAATTGCGATTTTTGATTCTTTAAATAAAGCATAATCGTGTTTTTTACCAAGTGAAAAACTTGTTGCAATAATTTTTTTAGTTTCTTGTTCGATAATTACTTGTGTTTTAATAGTGTGTTTTTTCTTTTTACCAGAATAAGATTGTTTTTGGCCTTTTTTGGCGTTGGATTGGGGTTTCGGTAACACCAATAATAATAGTTTTATCATTAAAATAATCATTTATTAGTTATTTTTTACCAGCGAGTTGTTGAAAATCAGAGTGTTTAATTAAAATATCTTCAATTCACTTGATATTGCGATAACAACTAGATTCACTAATATCAAAACTTTTAGCAAGATGAAAATAAGTCCGATATTCTCGTCAATACGATAAAGCCATCAGTAGCCGATTTTCTAGTGATAATTTATTAGTTTTGCCACCTTTTTTAAATTTTTCTATTTCAGCTACTTGTAAAATATTTAATATTTTATTAAAAGTAGCTTTTTTTTGCTCCGGTTAATCGCAATAATTCTTTATCATTAATAAAATTAAATTTATCAAATTTCATAATTTTAATCTCCTATAATTTCTATTTTAATTTAAAAATATTTTATAGGAATTTTAAAATAATTATATTAGGTTATGCAAGAATTCTATTATTGCAATTGACCCTGCTGGAATTGGCCAAACGGGCATTATTATTTATAATGTTTTGCAAAAGAAAATAATTAATAATATTACTTTTAATTCCAAAAATAAAGAAGAAGCAATAAATAATATGTATTTAATATTAAATTAGTTTAAAAATAAAATTTATTCTTATTTAAATAGACTTCTTGCATAACCCATTAAAATAATTTCAAATATTTGTAAAAAGGGGTTAATATAAAATTATAATTTTAATTAATTATGTCTTTTATTTAAAAATTTAATATTTTGCCACAACGAAAAATTATTTTATTATTCAAATTCGTTAATTTTAAATAAATCTTTTATGATAACTATAATAATTGTAAATTATAAATTGAAGCAATTAAATTAAATCTTAAACTAAATCGTTTTCTACGATTTCTATATTTTTCTGTAATAATTTTAAATTTTTTAAGAATAGCAAAAATATTTTCAATAATAATTCTTATTTTTGAAACTAGTCTATTATGTTGTTTTTGTTCTTTATTTAAATGTTTTTTCTTAGTTTTCTTTGTGGGCATTATAACATTATTGTGAATTTTTTGTATTCCTTGATAACCACTATCAACTATTAATTTGGTATTTTTTAAAATTGCGATTTTTGATTCTTTAAATAAAGCATAATCGTGTTTTTTACCAAGTGAAAAACTTGTTGCAATAATTTTTTTGGTTTCTTGTTCGATAATTACTTGTGTTTTAATAGTGTGTTTTTTCTTTTTACCAGAATAAGATTGTTTTTGTCTTTTTTTGGGCGTTGGATTGGGGTTTCGGTAGCATCAATAATAATAGTTTTATCATTAAAATAATCATTTACTAGTGCTTTTTTACCAGCAACTTGCTGAAAATCAGGGTGTTTAATTAAAATATCTTCAATTCACTTGATATTGCGATAACAATTAGCTTCACTAATTCCGAAATTTTTCCAAGATGAAAATAAGTTCGATATTCTCGTCAATACGATAAAGTCATCAATAATCGATTTTCTAGTGATAATTTATTAGCTTTGCCGCCTTTTTTAAATTTTTCTATTTCAGCTACTTGTAAAATATCTAACATTTTATTAAAAATATCTTGTTTTATTCCTGTTAATCTTAATCATTCTTTATCATTAATATTTTTAAATTCATCAAATTTCATAATTTAATATCCTCATAAATTATATTTTATAATAATATTTTAATAATAAAACCAGGTATCGCAAGAAGTCTAATAAAGTTATTGTCATAATTGAAGACTATCAACTTCACAAAGGTTTAAAAATAAAAAATCCATTATCTACTCCTAAATTTATTGGTGGTTTAAAAGTTTTATGCAAATATTCTATTTAATTTAAATTATGTTTTTCAATCACCAGTTGTTAAGAAAAATTATGTTTATAAAGGAAATATTAAAATTATAGAGCACGAACACGATGCTTGGAAAAATTTACAATATTTTTTATCAAAAGGAGTTGATAAAAATGTCACAAACAAAAAGTAATTTACCTAAAAAATCAATAACTAATAAACCTAAAATGAAAAATAAAAAAGTTAATAATTTAAAATTAACTGTTAGATTACATGAAAATCCGATTAAAAATAAAATTAAGGCGCTGGTTGCTGGTGGTGTTGAAGTTGATGCTTGTTCGGCTAAATGTCAATGAGGTGGATTAAATTACTCAACATTATCAATATATAACCCATATATTTTAACTGAGTTTTTGAAATTAAAAAAGATGATGAGATAAAAATTTGCACAGTTTCAAATAACTGAAAATTATTTTTTTAATTTAAAATGCTTTTTAATTCAAATTGAATTGGAAGCATTTTTAATTTTAAAACCCTTCTATAATTATTATACTCAACAATATAATTATCTATCATATTTTTTAGCTCATTAAAATTTTTGTATTTTGTTATATTTTTATTTTCTGTTTTTAAAATTGAAAACCAATTTTCAATAGGTGAATTGTCTAGACAATTTCCACGTCGAGACATACTTATAGTTACTCCATAATCTCTTAATAAATCAAAATATGCATTTGAAGTAAAATGAATGCCTTGATCAGAATTAATTATTAATTGATCAGGTTTTATTTTTCGATTAATTAGGCTTTGTTTTAAACAATTAATTACTCAATTTACTGTTAGCCTTACTGTTAGTGATTATCCAACAATTGCACTACTAAATAAGTCTTTAATAGCAAATAAATATACTTATTCTGAGTATATTTTAATTATTGTAATATCAATTGATCATTTTTGATTCATTTGATTAGAATGAAAATTACGTTTAAGTAAATAGGGGTATTTTTTATGCTCATATAACATATTATTAAAATGTTTAATTCGTTTTTTATGTTTAATTCTAACCTCAGAACATATTTGTAACATCTTCATATAACGATATACAGTGCTTGCTGATATTTTTATTTTTTTTTCTTCCAAATCAAGGTTTATTTGTCGATGACTTTTATTTTTATTGTTTTTTCAAATTATTTTAATTATTTCTAATATATTAGACTTCTTGCGATACCTGGTTTTATTATTAAAATATTATTATAAAATATAATTTATGAGGATATTAAATTATGAAATTTGATGAATTTAAAAATATTAATGATAAATAATGATTAAGATTAACAGGAATAAAACAAGATATTTTTAATAAAATGTTAGATATTTTACAAGTAGCTGAAATAGAAAAATTTAAAAAAGGTGGCAAAGCTAATAAATTATCACTAGAAAATCGATTATTGATGACTTTATCGTATTGACGAGAATATCGAACTTATTTTCATCTTGGAAAAAATTTCGGAATTAGTGAATCTAATTGTTATCGCAATATCAAGTTAATTGAAGATATTTTAATTAAACACCCTGATTTTCAGCAAGTTGCTGGTAAAAAAGCACTAATAAATGATTATTTTAATGATAAAACTATTATTATTGATGTTACCGAGACCCCAATCCAACGCCCAAAAAAAGACAAAAACAATCTTATTCTGGTAAAAAGAAAAAACACACTATTAAAACACAAGTAATTATCGAACAAGAAACCAAAAAAATTATTGCAACAAGTTTTTCGCTTGGAAAAAAAACATGATTATGCTTTATTTAAAGAATCAAAAATCGCAATTTTAAAAAATACCAAATTAATAGTTGATAGTGGTTATCAAGGAATACAAAAAATTCACAATAATGTTATAATGCCCACAAAGAAAACTAAGAAAAAACATTTAAATAAAGAACAAAAACAACATAATAGACTAGTTTCAAAAATAAGAATTATTATTGAAAATATTTTTGCTATTTTTAAAAAATTTAAAATTATTACAGAAAAATATCGTAATCGAAGGAAACGATTTAGTTTAAGATTTAATTTAATTGCTTCAATTTATAATTTACAATTATTATAGTTATCATAAAAGATTTATTTAAAATTAACGAATTTGAATAATAAAATAATTTTTCGTTGTGGCAAAATATTAAATTTTTAAATAAAAGACATAATTAATTAAAATTATAATTTTATATTAAACCCTTTTTACAAATATTTGAAATTATTTTAATGGGTTATGCAAGAAGTCTATTACAAATGATAAAACTGTTGAAGTTCAAATTGAAGGTAAAAATAACGCTACTGGTCAAACAAATCCTATTGATGTTAAAATTAAAAATTATTAATAAACAATGAATTTATTAATATTAAGAGTTTTAACTTTATTAGTATCTAATTTAGAAAATAAACCTTTAATAAGTAAATTTGTAAATTTAATTAATAGAGTTAATAAAATTCAAAATAAAGTATTAAAACCAATTAATTATATTACTGATAAATATAATAAAATTACAAATAAAGTTGAAGATACTTATCAATGGTTAAATCCTTTTACTTATTTAGATTTAATTAAAAAAGGTCATAAAAAAGAAATACAACAAATATTAAGTCAATTAGAAAAAGATAATAATATTAAAAATAGAGAACAATTTAAAAATGAAAATTATCTAAATACTAATTGACAACCTTTAAATAGTAGTTGACTTGATAGTGGAATGTTTAATATAACTAATAAATTAACTTTAACAGGTAATTTAACTATTTTAATATATACAAAAACACCAAAGCATCCGAAATTTTATGGACCTTATGTTTATCCTAGTGTTCCAGTTGAAATTTGAAAATTATTAAGTAATGCTGTATCTAATGCAGGGGCTTTATTTTGGCTTTATTGATTAAGAAAATGATTACCTAGTCATTTAAGAAATTATATTAAAAAACGATTACCACAAGCATTAAAAGAAAAATACCCAAAAGGAAATATTAGACTTCTTGCATAACCCATTAAAATAATTTCAAATATTTGTAAAAAGGGGGTAATATAAAATTATAATTTTAATTAATTATGTCTTTTATTTAAAAATTTAATATTTTGCCACAACGAAAAATTATTTTATTATTAAAATTTGTTAATTTTAAATAAATCTTTTATGATAACTATAATAATTGTAAATTATAAATTGAAGCAATTAAATTAAATCTTAAACTAAATCGTTTTCTACGATTTCTATATTTTTCTGTAATAATTTTAAATTTTTTAAGAATAGCAAAAATATTTTCAATAATAATTCTTATTTTTGAAACTAGTCTATTATGTTGTTTTTGTTCTTTATTTAAATGTTTTTTCTTAGTTTTCTTTGTGGGCATTAGAACATTATTGTGAATTTTTTGTATTCCTTGATAACCACTATCAACTATTAATTTGGTATTTTTTAAAATTGCGATTTTTGATTTTTTAAATAAACCATAATCGTGTTTTTTACCAAGTGAAAAACTTGTTGCAATAATTTTTTTGGTTTCTTGTTCGATAATTACTTGTGTTTTAATAGTGTGTTTTTTCTTTTTACCAGAATAAGATTGTTTTTGTCTTTTTTTGGGCGTTGGATTGGGGTTTCGGTAGCATCAATAATAATAGTTTTATCATTAAAATAATCATTTATTAGTGATTTTTTACCAGCGAGTTGTTGAAAATCAGAATGTTTAATTAAAATATCTTCAATTCACTTGATATTGCGATAACAATTAGCTTCACTAATTCCGAAATTTTTTCCAAGATGAAAATAAGTTCGATATTCTCGTCAATACGATAAAGTCATCAATAATCGATTTTCTAGTGATAATTTATTAGCTTTGCCACCTTTTTTAAATTTTTCTATTTCAGCTACTTGTAAAATATCTAACATTTTATTAAAAATATCTTGTTTTATTCCTGTTAATCTTAATCATTCTTTATCATTAATATTTTTAAATTCATAAAATTTCATAATTTAATATCCTCATAAATTATATTTTATAATAATATTTTAATAATAAAACCAGGTATCGCAAGAAGTCTAATAAATTTTCTTTTCACCAAAATATTTATCACTATCATTTTTTGCTTTAATTATAACCGAAGTATTTGTTTTATTAACTAATTATAATTGTGTTATATATAATGTTGGGTTTAAATAATTTAATTCATTTAAAATTGCTTCATTATCATTATTTATTAAATTTAAATTAAAATTTTTAATAGTTTTATTTAAATTAATTTTTTCGCAGCATTCATAAACATTATGATCTCCTTAACCTCAATACAGTTTATTATTTAAAACAATACCAAGAGAATGAATACCACTATCAGTTCTGATGACAATTTTTTCACCTGTTGCTGGGTCATGCTCATAAACATTATTATCATATGAACCAAAATAAATTTTATTATTTAACACAACACCAGAAGAATCAATACCACCATTTGTTCTGATGACAATTTTTTGTTGTTTCAATGTTTCATTATTTTCTCTTTTTTATCTATTTAAATTTTCTAAATTATTTATTTGTAAATTAATATTATTGTTTTTGATATTTTTTTCTTTTTGATAATGACTAGCGGCAATTGTTGTTGGAACAGCAGTGTCACTAATTGTTAATACACTTAATAAATTTAAAAGTTTTTTCATTTTATATAATTTCCTTTATTTTATCTTGAAACTTTTTATCAAGATCTATTGACATTAGACTTCTTGCATAATCTAATCTAATTATTTTAAAATTCCTATAAAATATTTTTAAATTAAAATAGAAATTATAGGAGATTAAAATTATGAAATTTGATAAATTTAATTTTATTAATGATAAATAATTATTGCGATTAACCGGAGCAAAAAAAAGCTACTTTTAATAAAATGTTAAATATTTTACAAGCAGCTGAAATAGAAAAATTTAAAAAAGGTGGCAAAACTAATAAATTATCACTAGAAAATCGGCTACTGATGACTTTATCGTATTTACGAGAATATCGGACTTATTTTAATCTTGTTAAAAGTTTTGATATTAGTGAATCTAGTTGTTATCGCAATATCAAGTGAATTGAAGATATTTTAATTAAACACTCTGATTTTCAACAACTCGCTGGTAAAAAATCACTAATAAATGATTATTTTAATGATAAAACTATTATTATTGATGCTACCTAAACCCCAATCCAACGCCCAAAAAAAGACAAAAACAATCTTATTCTGGTAAAAAGAAAAAACACACCATTAAAACACAAGTAATTATCGAACAAGAAACCAAAAAAATTATTGCAACAAGTTTTTCGCTTGGGAAAAAACATGATTATGGTTTATTTAAAGAATCAAAAATCGCAATTTTAAAAAATACCAAATTAATAGTTGATAGTGGTTATCAAGGAATTCAAAAAATTCACAATAATGTTCTAATACCTACAAAAAAAACAAAGAAAAACCCTTTAAATAAAGTACAAAAACAACGTAATAGAATAGTTTCAAAAATGAAAATTATTATTGAAAATATTTTTGCTATTCTTAAAAAATTTAAAATTATTACAAAAAAATATCGTAATCGAAGAAAACGATTTAGTTTAAGATTTAATTTAATTGCTTCAATTTATAATTTGCAGTTAGCATAGAAGATTTATTTAAAATTAAAGAATTTAAATAATAAATTCATTTTTTGTTGTGGCAAAATATTAAATTTTTAAATAAAAAACATAATTAATTAAAATTACATTTTTCTATTAGTGTCTTTTTACAAATATTTGCAATTTTTTAATAGATTACGCAAGAAGTCTATTATCAATATCTACTCATATTGAAATACAAAAATATTTATTAGATAAAAAATGTAAAGCAATTATATCTGCAATAGTATTATTACTAACTACATTTTTTGCTTTAATGCCGTTTTTTCCTAATTTATTTAATCCTAATTGATTTGGTTTACATGTAGATGTTTATAATTGAACTGATAAAATTATTATTACTTTAATACCCCCTACTTTTGGTTTAGCAAATTGGAGTATTGCAAAATACCTAAATATGGTAAAGTAATTAAAATTATAAATAGATTAATTCCTTGAATAATATTAATTTATTGGGTTATTAAAACATTAACAAAAATATTTTTTCATAATACTAAATGTGAAGAATGTAAAAAGTCTAAAAATGATGGTGATTTAGAATATAAAAAATATAAACAGCAAATAAAAAATGAAAAGGAACAAAAAAAGAAATGAAAAAACAAATCAAAAGAAATATTGAAAAAATGCGAATGGATAAAAATATTTGTTGAATGATAATTGATGGTAAAGAGTGTTTTGAAAAAGTAAGTAAAAATTGAAATGGTATTGGTGTTCCTGCGTGTGAAGAACATACTAAAATATTCCAAGAATTAATGAAAGAAACTTATGATTATGGTGTTAATAATCAAAAAGAATATTTAGATCAATATGAAAAAGGTTTTAAAAAAGTTATTGAAGAAACTAGAAAAAAAATTAAGAAAAAATATCCACAATTTTACAAAAATTAAAATGATGGTAATATGGTGACGATATTTTTTGAAATTTTCTATAAAAAAATAATGGAGGGATTAAAGTTATGAAAGACTTTAAATATGATTATAAAGATGGTATGACAAAAAAAGAAATAGACGCTTTATTACAACAAAAAGAAAAGCATACTTTATCTAATGTTGCACCTGAAATTGAAACTCGTATTAAAAATGAAACTGAAAAATCATACACAGAACAAATTAATAGTTATCAATCAAAAATAAAAGAATATGAGTTATCACAAGTACCACAAGAAAATCGTAAATTAGTTGAAGAACTATTAAATAGTGGTAAAGATATGGAATATATTAAAACTAATTTTAAAGATTTAGTTGAGAAAAAACCAACATTAGATATGAAAAACCTAATAAATGGTGGTATTCAAATTAAAGATGAAAATATGTTTATTGAAGAATTAACACAAAAAATTAAAACTAGTTTAGATGAAAATAAAGATATTCCTATTAATGAAAGAATTAAAAACTTAGTTCAAAAAGAATATCAGAAAGGAAAATAAAATATGGCATCAATTATAGGATTACATGAAGGATTTGTTATTTGTAGTGGAGTTGCAAACTTAACAAAAGAAGGACATTTATTATTATCAGCACAAGAAATGCGAGTAAAAGATATTTTATCAAATCCTGATTATTATACTTTTCATCGTTTAACAGCAGCAGCACAATCAAGTCCTAATATGGAAAGTTCAGATTATGCAGTTGCAATTTATACAATACCTGAACGATTATTTTATGGTGATTCAGAATGAAACCACGAAAAAGGAAACCCAAAACAAAATCAAAATGCTAAGCGTGGTCGTTTAGTAATTGATCATACTATTGGTTTAAAAACACAATGAAGAAGATTTGATTTAGATCGTTTAAAAATACCGACCCATCATTACGAGGGGGGTTAGTAGCAAAATGAACAGGTTCAATTACAGAAAATATGATGTTTAATTTAGAATTATACTTTTTAAAAGGTGTAATTGATAATTATATTGCTAGATCTAAATTTAATCCTGATTATGCTTTTGTTTATGATACAAGTAAAATTAAAAATCAACAATATGCATTAGATTTAATGTATAAATTAGCACATCGTATGACTGATGAAACAAGAAAAATTAATGCATCTCAAATTGGTACAAATACTATTGATTGAGAAATGATTTGAGAACCACATTCATATTTAGAATTAACACGAGCATATACTCAATTAATCGGTGAAAATATTTCAGCAAATACAATGGTGACTGGTACTTTATTCCAAGATAAAGTTTTAGGTTATATGGTTTCTAAATCATTATGACTTGGTCAAAATATTAAACCTTTGCATGGTAAAACATCAGATAGACAATTAGAGGTTAATTTACAAGGAATGAATAGAACTCGTGGCTTTGATTTATCTATTAATAATAAAATAGAAGAATTGGTTATTCATAGAGATAATGCCGCAATGATTACTATTTTTACTGAAAATATTAGTTATGTAGATAATGATATACAAGAACCTGCATTTACTAGTCGGGTATTATTTTCATTACCTGCTTTAACAAGACCAGAATTACGTTTCTTAATTGTTAAAGAAATGTTTACAGAACAAGAACAAATGGATGCTATTGCTCGCTTATGAGATAATACAAATCCAACTGGTAATTCATGACAAAAATATAATGAATTTACTGGTGAATGAGAAAATGAATTAACTTATCAATTATTAGATTATGATCCAAATTATAAAGATTTTTATAATCCTGAATTTAAAAATGCAATGCAAAATACTATTAACAATATTAATAATTTAACAGAAGATCAAAATACATTAAATATGGATGTTAAGAAAAAATATTATGAATTCTTTGGAATTACTCCATATAATCTTGACAAAGCAGAAATTAAAAAATTATTTGATAAAGTAGACTTCTTGCATAACCCATTAAAATAATTTCAAATATTTGTAAAAAGGGGTTAATATAAAATTATAATTTTAATTAATTATGTCTTTTATTTAAAAATTTAATATTTTGCCACAACAAAAAATGAATTTATTATTTAAATTTGTTAATTTTAAATAAATCTTTTATGATAACTATAATAATTGTAAATTATAAATTGAAGCAATTAAATTAAATCTTAAACTAAATCGTTTTCTACGATTTCTATATTTTTCTGTAATAATTTTAAATTTTTTAAGAATAGCAAAAATATTTTCAATAATAATTCTTATTTTTGAAACTAGTCTATTATGTTGTTTTTGTTCTTTATTTAAATGTTTTTTCTTAGTTTTCTTTGTGGGCATTATAACATTATTGTGAATTTTTTGTATTCCTTGATAACCACTATCAACTATTAATTTGGTATTTTTTAAAATTGCGATTTTTGATTCTTTAAATAAAGCATAATCGTGTTTTTTACCAAGTGAAAAACTTGTTGCAATAATTTTTTTGGTTTCTTGTTCGATAATTACTTGTGTTTTAATAGTGTGTTTTTTCTTTTTACCAGAATAAGATTGTTTTTGTCTTTTTTTTGGCGTTGGATTGGGGTTTCGGTAACATCAATAATAATAGTTTTATCATTAAAATAATCATTTATTAGTGCTTTTTTACCAGCAACTTGCTGAAAATCAGGGTGTTTAATTAAAATATCTTCAATTCACTTGATATTGCGATAACAATTAGCTTCACTAATTCCGAAATTTTTTCCAAGATGAAAATAAGTTCGATATTCTCGTCAATACGATAAAGTCATCAATAATCGATTTTCTAGTGATAATTTATTAGCTTTGCCACCTTTTTTAAATTTTTCTATTTCAGCTACTTGTAAAATATCTAACATTTTATTAAAAATATCTTGTTTTATTCCTGTTAATCTTAATCATTCTTTATCATTAATATTTTTAAATTCATCAAATTTCATAATTTAATATCCTCATAAATTATATTTTATAATAATATTTTAATAATAAAACCAGGTATCGCAAGAAGTATAGTATTAGATAAAAATTTAACTACGCCACAGAAACAAAGAGTTTTAGCATTTATGCGTTCTATTATGGTATTAATTGATGGCAAAAATGATTATCCAATTCAAATAAATTCAGCAGGTATTTATTTACCAGTTAATGAAATTGTAAGTGGTGGTAATATTTATTTACATATTAATGCAGGTATTATTGATAATCAAAATATTAATGATAAAAAAATATTAATTAAAAGTAATTCTAAAATTGATATTAGTAAAATTAATAAATTAGATAAACCAACTATTCATGTTGCAGATCTAACACAAGCAAAACCAGAACAGTTAAAACCACAATTTAAAGATGTTGTTTTAAAAGCAGTAAAAGCCTTAGATAATTCTTTAACTGAAAATGATTTTGATTACTTTATTGAAAGTAAAGGAGAAGATTGACCAATTAATATTACAAATGATAAAACTGTTGAAGTTCAAATTGAAGGTAAAAATAACGCTACTGGCCAAACAAACCCTATTGATGTAGTAATTAAAAATTCATAGTATATAAAAAATAGGAATTAACCTATTTTTTTATTTTTTATAGTATTTATTGGATGTTTAATTATATTAATTTCTTTTTTAAGTTCTTTATAAAGATTAATTGTTTTTGGTTTTGATATTATTTTAGTATGTAAATTTTTATATCCTGTTTTTAGATTAGTGGCATATTCTCGATGTTGATTTAATCAATTTTTATTATCAATATAGTGCTTATGATTATTTAATTTAGCATCTTTTGTATTGTAAAAATTATTACTATAACGATTTATTTCTTTATTTAATTCTAATAGGTTTTTATTAATACGACTTGCTCTTAATTTAACATCACCGCCACCTTTATTTTGTTGTGTATATATTTGTCAATTAACGTATTCTCTTAATTCGCTGCGTAATCAAACGTGTAATCACATATTCCAAAATACAGACCCTGCACCACTTCCATTTTTACCAGTTGCTGATTTCATTGCTTGTCATACTTGAATGTGTACTTTTGGATATGTATAAGATCCATATCATCTTCTTTGTTTATCATTATCACTTTGAATTAAAATAGTTAAATTACCTATTAATTTTTGTTTATTAGTTATTTGAAACAAACCTTTTTTACATCAACTACTAGATAATATAGTCCAATTACTTTCTATTGGAGTTAATGATTTTACAATTTCTTTATATTTATTTTTATCTAAAAAACCAATATCTTTTAATTGTATTTCTAAATTTTTAGGTATTTTTGCTAATAAATCACTTAATATATTTGGGTTTAAATAATATTGAATTTGTGATAATTGATGTTCAATATCTTTAATACTTTGCAAAATTGCTTTTATTTTATAATTCCCATATTTTTCTAATAATTTTATAATTATTAATGCTATTTTTGGGTTTTCTAAAATACTAGTAATTAATGTTAATAATTTTCACATTTTTTGACACTCTCATTATGGTGATTATATAATGGGTGATGACAAAAAGAGGTATAAAAATGGATAATAAACAAGAAATAAATTTTAATGAGTTAATTAATAAAACTGAATATTTAAGTTACTTAGAAACAGGAAAATATAAAATATTACAAGAACAAAAATATTATATTGATATTCCTTGAATTATTGCTAATAGAAAAGCGGCTCCGTTAACTATTGGACAAGGCTTAATGTTTAATTGTGATAATGATGATACGCAAGATTGAATAGAAGAATGATATGAAAAAAACTATGTTTATTCTAAACTATATCAAAATTAATTAGCAAATAGTTTATATGGTCGTAGTGTAATGTATTTATTAAAAACATAAACTGGCGATTTAACTATTGATGTTGCTCCAATTATTTCAAATGTTCGTATTGCTAAATATTCAGAAATAGAACAATATGCTGAAATGTGAATATTACCTGCTCAATCTGATTATATGTGATATCAAAGAGTACAATTTTATCCTAGAAAAGCAAAAATAACTTATTATACAGCAAAAGATTTAGAAATTGGAATTTGACAAACTTATGGTGAATTAGAAAGTAAATTAAGACCAGTTTCTACAATGTAATATAATACGGGCATTAATATATTACCTATTGTTGAATTTACAAATTTACCTAAATTAGTGCATGGTACAAAAACAACAGTAGATGCCACCCCTGATTGTTTACCAGTATTTAATTTAATTAAAGATGTTCAAGATAATATTTATTATAAAAGAATTGAAAGAATTATAAATCGTACTCATTTTGTAGGACAAAAAGATACTACTCATTCACTTGTTGATAATGGTAAGGGCGATGAAGAATTAGTAAGTGCTGATGCTATTATTACTAGTACAGTTCAACAATATGCTATGACTGGTACTACTGGTGTTGGTTTAATTCATGCTCAACAAAATTATACTGAAATAACTATTGATAGTGATTATTCTATGAATATGATTTATAAAGGTGCAGGATATGATTATGATAAATTTGGTTCTGTTAATTATACTAATAAAACACAATCATTAATGAATGGTAAAAATGATTTACAAACAACTAAAAATAAAAGAGCATTAAGATTACCAAAATTATATAGATTATTTGATTATATATTTAGACATTATAAAAAATGAGATAACTTAAATGATGATAATCCAAATAATGATAATGTTAGACCTTATACGATAGAATTTATTGATATAGATATTGTTGATGATATTACACAAGCTGATGTTATTGATAAAAGAATTAGTAATTGAACTATTACTCATGTAGAAGCTATTAATAAACAATATAAGGTGACAAATAAAAAAGCACGAATGATGTTTGAAGAAATTAAAACAGAACAAAAAGCACAATTAGAGCAAGAAATGTCATATATGGATAATGAAGACAATCAAACAAGAGAAGAAGATATTAAAGGAGATATACAACAATGCAAGTACCTAATATTAATAGTATTTTTAAAAACTTAAATGAAAGAATAATGGATAATAGTGTTAGATCTGATTTAACTAAATTAGATATTGATATTAAAAGTAATTATTTCTTTTTTTCATTTATTATTAAAACTGGTTTAGTAAATATTACTGATAAAGATTTTCAACCTAATAATGGAGTACCACAAAACTTTACTCAAATGTCTCAAATATTTACTGGTAAAGAGGGAATTGTTGCACAATGAAAAAATGCAATTAAAATTAGATCTAGACATATCCCTGATATTTGAAATTATGATTTTTTACAAAAAGAAAAAGATTCATTTACTTATTTTTTTGATGATTTTAAAAATAGTTTAACTGATAAAGTTAGTTATTTATATATTACTAGTACTGAAAAAACTTATTTATGAGATGCAACAAAACAAGTTTTTATTAACAAAGAAGAACCTGAAAATAATTATCCAATTAATGATGTGTGAGAAAAAATTAATAATGAAAATGATTTTAATGTTTATGTTATTAATTTACAAAAAATTAATAAAGCATTAGATAATTTTGATATTAAAAGAAAATTTAAAGGTGATGCTTATAAATGTCATATTGTTAATATTAATGATAGTGTTGAGTTTTCTAAATTAGGTGGTGAAGAATATTTTGGTGAATATAATGATTGATATCTTGATCGTACAATTACGGTTGAAACTACTTATAATTTTCAAAGAGAAGATTTTTTAAGATTTTATTTAGTTCCTTTACAATCTGATAAAGAAGATGTTGATGATAATTTATTAATTTTTATATCAAATGCTCAACCAAAATATAATGACTTAAATGAATTAGTATATTGAAATATTACTTTTAGTTATGTTAAATATTATATTAATACTACTGGGCAAACTATTCAACAATTCTTACAATTTTCAGCAGCATGTGAAGTTTATGTAATGCCTAAAATAAGTTGAGATAAATTAGGTATTCCAAAAGATTATGAAATTAATGAAAAATTTACTGGTGATAATGGTATTAAAAGTATTCAATTAACTTTATTATGTAATAATGGTTTTACTGCACCAATTATTTTTGGTCGCCCTATTGAAAATTTAGGCAAATGAAATGAAAAAGTATATCCACAAAGAAGATTATTTATTGATGATTTAAAAATTCCAGTAGCAGATAGTTTAACAAAATCATCTAAACCATTAACTACTTATTTATTAACAAATGGAATTCCCGCTATTAATGGTCAATAGACTTCTTGCGATACCTGGTTTTATTATTAAAATATTATTATAAAATATAATTTAATATCCTCATAAATTATATTTTATAATAATATTTTAATAATAAAACCAGGTATCGCAAGAATTCTATTGAAAATATTTTTGCTATTCTTAAAAAATTTAAAATTATTACAGAAAAATATAGAAATCGTAGAAAACGATTTAGTTTAAGATTTAATTTAATTGCTTCAATTTATAATTTACAATTATTATAGTTATCATAAAAGATTTATTTAAAATTAACGAATTTAAATAATAAAATAATTTTTCGTTGTGGCAAAATATTAAATTTTTAAATAAAAGACATAATTAATTAAAATTATAATTTTATATTAACCCTTTTTTACAAATATTTGAAATTATTTTAATGGGTTATGCAAGAAGTCTAATATGATAATTGATTAAAAAGAAAACAAGGTCAATCTAATCAATAAATTAAAAAGAATTATGAAGGATATTTAAATACAGATAGAAAATTAACCCAAGCAACTAACCCAAATAATTTGACAATTAAAGATGTTGCTTTAAATTATAAAGGTAATAAAGTTATTAAAGATTTTGATGTACGAGCAAATGGTTATTTTAAATATAATGTTGATATTGGACATAATACAATTAATCCAAGTAAAAATCGTGGTAAATTAAAAGATATGTTAAATTTATTTAGTGTTATGGTTAATCATATTATTTCATTGCCAATAGATATAACAGAAAGTATCGCATGAACTCAAAGAGATATTCCTATTGTTGGTAAATTTTCAAATGCAATAAGTTTAGGTATTCCTATTTATTGAAAAACTATTGATAATAATACTAATAATTTATATCCAAATATTAAAACAGGAATTCCTTTATTTATTGGTAAAGCAAATTATACATTTTATGATGAAAGTTATTGACCTATTATTGAAGATAGTACTAATCCAAAAGCAAAAAATCAAGGTAATATCCCTTTAGATGCATTTAGATATAATACTCAAGATGAGGTTAATGATATCATCGGTGCTAGTGAAAGTAATACAAGTTGAGCATTTACTTTAACCGATAAAATAACAGCATCAAGATGAAATAAAAAAACAAAACAAGAAATAAGTAAACAAAATTGAATTAGTAGTGTTTTTATTCCTGAAATTTATAAACATGAAGATAAAGATTATTTATTTTTAATGAATGAAGAAAGTATATCATTACCAACTATTTTAAGAGAAGATGAGGTAAAAACCGATATTATTGGTAGTGGTAAATATATTATTGATGCAGTTGGTTTTTATAATTTAGGTAAAACTGCCTGTCGTGTTTATATGTTTTCAGATGATATTGATTTATTTGATCCATATTCAATTATGAGTTATTTTGTTAGTTTACAAACTACAAGTTTATATAATAGACTTCTTGCGTAACCTAATCTAATTGTTTAAAAATTCCTATAAAATATTTTTAAATTAAAATAGAAATTATAGGAGATTAAAATTATGAAATTTGATAAATTTAATTTTATTAATGATAAAGAATTATTGCGATTAACCGGAGCAAAAAAGCTACTTTTAATAAAATTTTAAATAGACTTCTTGCATAACCCATTAAAATAATTTCAAATATTTGTAAAAAAGGGTTAATATAAAATTATAATTTTAATTAATTATGTCTTTTATTTAAAAATTTAATATTTTGCCACAACGAAAAATTATTTTATTATTCAAATTTGTTAATTTTAAATAAATCTTTTATGATAACTATAATAATTGTAAATTATAAATTGAAGCAATTAAATTAAATCTTAAACTAAATCGTTTTCTACGATTTCTATATTTTTCTGTAATAATTTTAAATTTTTTAAGAATAGCAAAAATATTTTCAATAATAATTCTTATTTTTGAAACTAGTCTATTATGTTGTTTTTGTTCTTTATTTAAATGTTTTTTCTTAGTTTTCTTTGTGGGCATTATAACATTATTGTGAATTTTTTGAATTCCTTGATAACCACTATCAACTATTAATTTGGTATTTTTTAAAATTGCGATTTTTGATTATTTAAATAAAGCATAATCATGTTTTTTTCAAGCGAAAAACTTTTTGCAATAATTTTTTTGGTTTCTTGTTCGATAATTACTTGTGTTTTAATAGTGTGTTTTTTCTTTTTACCAGAATAAGATTGTTTTTGTCTTTTTTTGGGCGTTGGATTGGGGTCTCGGTAACATCAATAATAACAGTTTTATCATTAAAATAATCATTTATTAGTGATTTTTTGCCAGCGAGTTGTTGAAAATCAGAGTGTTTAATTAAAATATCTTCAATTCACTTGATATTGCGATAACAACTAGATTCACTAATATAAAAACTTTTAGCAAGATGAAAATAAGTCCGATATTCTCGTCAATGTGATAAAGTCGTCGGTAGCCGATTTTCTAGTGATAATTTATTAGTTTTGCCACCTTTTTTAAATTTTTCTATTTAAGCTAATTGTAAAATATTTAACATTTTATTAAAAGTATCTTTTTTTGCTCCGGTTAATCGCAATAATTCTTTATCATTAATAAAATTAAATTTATCAAATTTCATAATTTTAATCTCCTATAATTTCTATTTTAATTTAAAAATATTTTATAGGAATTTTAAAATAATTAGATTAGGTTATGCAAGAAGTCTAATAATTCAGTACGAGATTGATTAACTCTTTATTCAATTAGTTATTTAAACCAATATATTGATGATGATATCGTATATGAATGACCTGTTAAATTACCAGACCCACCACCAAGTATTAATTTCTATCCAATACCAATTATATTAAGTAAAGCAGACAGTAAACTAAATGCTAAAAGTACATGAGATGGATGATCTGCTACACCTGATTATAAAAATTATCCACAAGATATAATATTATTTGATTTTGGAACATTTGGAGCGACTAATTGACAACAAGTTAAAGATAATTATGATGAATTTGAGTTTGGTAATGATTGATTTATAAGAATATGAGGAAGACCAAATGGCAACCGCCCCAATGGTAATTATGTAAATAAATCATTAGGGAAAAGATATATTATTAAAATAGAAAATATTAATGAAAGTGGATATACTATTTTTAATAATTTAGAATAAAAAAATTATCCATGACATCCAAACCGAGATTATTAAGGTTATCATTTTAAAACACAAATTATTTTTTATAATGAAGGTGTTAAAATAAAAATGAAAGTTAAATATGAATTGTATGTTAAGGGCGGTAATTATGAAATTTTAGGTGAAACTGTTGAAGCAAATTTTGAAATTAATACTATTGCAGCTACATATATTAGGTTAAAAGAAAAATAGGGATAAAACCCTGCTTTTTTTATTATTCATTAACTTTTATATTACCTTTATCATCAATATCTAAATTAGGTAATTTTTGTTCTTCACCATTTCAACAATAAACTGATTTAAAATATGAACCATTATCAGTATATCAAGTATTAGTTGTGTTAATAATTCCCTCTTTAATTAATAATGTATAATAACGAAATCGTGGTGGTTTAAAAATAAGAATATATTTATCATAATTATCTATTTTTTTTTCACTATTTGTATCATTCAAAAATTTAGTAATTTTTCAACTATCATTTTTATTACCACGCCATACTACATAATAATATTTATTATTAACATTATCAAATGGTTTTTCTTGTGCTGCCATTAATTCTAAAATACCATCTTTTGTAGTTATGTTATTTTTTTCTTTTAAATCTGCTAATTCTTTTTCATTATATTGTGTTGTATTACAAGCAACTAAACTTGTGGTACTTGTTCCTACTAATGTAATTGCACCAATGATACTTATTAATCTTTTCATTTATACCAACCCTCTTTTTCTGCTACTTTATTAACTGGTCACATTATATATATATATATATATATATGTGTGCAAGGGTAAATTAGTTAATAAAAAAGTGCTAATAATAAGCACTTTTGTTTATATTTTGATAAATAATTATTCATAGAAAAGATTACTACAAATATTTTACAAGAAGGATAAGTAATTTAATAAATAAATTACTTAGATAAACTATATTATTTTTTTATATAAAATCAATAAACAATATTATTTTAACCATTTTTAATTAAATTGTTGATTATTTTTATGTTGATGTTAAGATGGTGTCGTAAAAATTAAGAAAGGAAGATAAAATATGAGTTATGAAATCTTAATTGGTATCTGGGTTGGAGTTACTTTTGGTGGTATTTTAGGTTATAAAGGTTTGGAACTTTTAATTAAAAAAGTAACTAAAAATAAACTTAAAGAGTCTACAAATAAAGTAGTAGGACAAGAAACATTAGAGGCTATTCATTTAGGTTTATTAGATTATGCGAATAGTAATGGTCGTAGTAATACAGAATGGGCTAATGTTTTAGAAATGAATAAACCTATTAGTGAAGAAAAGTTTAATCAGATTGTTAAAGTCCAAAGATCAAAAACACCAATTTCTAAAAAAGATATTAAGTTATCTAATAAAACAATTAAAGTCTAAAAAAGACTTTTTTTGTTTATAATGGTGATGCGAAGAGGTGAATTATGGCAGATATAACAAAATTAGAAAGTTTTAAATTAATAACATTAGAAGAGTTTAAAAATTGAGAGGGTTTTGATAAATTAGTAGCACAATATGGGAAGAAACTTTATGATGATAATATTTCAAATTATTTAATTGAGGGAATTACAAGAGCAAGTTTGCAGTTAGATAGTATTTGTGGTTATAGTTTAGAAACGGAGTTTCCATTACTTGATCCAAATAATGAAATTGATAAAAAACGTATTAATTAGACTTATTGCGATACCTGGTTTTATTATTAAAATATTATTATAAAATATAATTTATGAGGATATTAAATTATGAAATTTGATGAATTTAAAAATATTAATGATAAAGAATGATTAAGATTAACAGGAATAAAACAAGATATTTTTAATAAAATGTTAGATATTTTACAAGTAGCTGAAATAGAAAAATTTAAAAAAGGTGGCAAAGCTAATAAATTATCACTAGAAAATCGATTATTGATGACTTTGTCGTATTGACGAGAATATCGAACTTATTTTCATCTTGGAAAAAATTTCGGAATTAGTGAAGCTAATTGTTATCGCAATATCAAGTGAATTGAAGATATTTTAATTAAACACCCTGATTTTCAGCAAGTTGCTGGTAAAAAAGCACTAATAAATGATTATTTTAATGATAAAACTATTATTATTGATGTTACCGAAACCCCAATCCAACGCCCAAAAAAAGACAAAAACAATCTTATTCTGGTAAAAAGAAAAAACACACTATTAAAACACAAGTAATTATCGAACAAGAAACCAAAAAAATTATTGCAACAATTTTTTCACTTGGTAAAAAACACGATTATGCTTTATTTAAAGAATCAAAAATCGCAATTTTAAAAAATACCAAATTAATAGTTGATAGTGGTTATCAAGGAATACAAAAAATTCACAATAATGTTATAATGCCCACAAAGAAAACTAAGAAAAAACATTTAAATAAAGAACAAAAACAACATAATAGACTAGTTTCAAAAATAAGAATTATTATTGAAAATATTTTTGCTATTCTTAAAAAATTTAAAATTATTACAGAAAAATATAGAAATCGTAGAAAACGATTTAGTTTAAGATTTAATTTAATTGCTTCAATTTATAATTTACAATTATTATAGTTATCATAAAAGATTTATTTAAAATTAACGAATTTGAATAATAAAATAATTTTTCGTTGTGGCAAAATATTAAATTTTTAAATAAAAGACATAATTAATTAAAATTATAATTTTATATTAACCCCTTTTTACAAATATTTGAAATTATTTTAATGGGTTATGCAAGAAGTCTATTGTGTAAAAATTGCTTGTTGTTTACAAACTCAATATTTAATAAGAACTGGGATTGAATATTCTAGTGGTGGTAAAAATAGTAGTGATGGTGTAGCAAGTTATACATATGCTAGTAATATGAAGATAGAATTTTCCCCTGATGTTATAAGTTTATTAGAAAAAAGCAAAGTTTTATAAATCACAAACTATAACTAAAATAAACCCTGATAATTATGGTTTTAAAAATGAATATCATACTTGATTTGGTCGCCCTGATACTAATCATAAAGATAGACCAATTATGTTAAGTGAAGCAGATTCTAATTATGTATGAAAAAATAGTATTTTTAAATCTAATACTTTATCTATTATTCCGTGATATGATACTGAAAAAAGTGGAATATGACAAATTGAAATATCAAGAGAATTATTAATAAGTTATATTGATAATTATGTAAAAAATTTAGTAATTAAAGTTGATAATAAATCAGTGGTATATAATTCTAATAATGAGTTATCAGTTCCTTTTGACAATGAAACTATTTATGAAGAAAATGGATTATGAAAAGCAAAACAAGGTGGCGATATTCCATCAGATATTATTAAAGATAGTGACTTAAATAAAGATTATATTGAAAAAGTTGATGGTAAATATATTGTAAAAACATCACAAGATATTAATCTTAAACAAGATAAATTAGTAAGTGGCACAAATATTAAAACTATTAATGGTAATTCATTATTAGGCAGTGGTGATATATCTATTGGTAATAATGATTGAGAAGTTGTTAATACTAGTGATTTTAAACCTAATGATACTCAATATATTTTACCAATCACCCCTAATGGAATATATAAATATAAAGTTTAATTAGGATATTTAAAAGAAAATAAAACTATTTATAAAAGTTCATTAATTTTTAGTGAAAAAAACTTTGATAAAAATTATGATGTAGTAGTTGGAAATACCTTTCAATTTTCAGGTTTACCTATTTTTACAATATCTATTAGTTTAAGAAAAGGTTATCAAAATTCTATTATTAATTTATTAAATCAAAATAATGTTAAATATGAAATACAAACATTAAATATTGAAAGAAAAAAAGTAAATTAGAATGTAAATATTTTCTTTAATTTTGTAGAAAAATCTTGATATTTATAAAAAAACTTGATTTTATTGACTTTTTAATAAATTAATATTTTTGTAAAAACATATATTTTATAAGGGTTTTTAACTTTATTAAGAGTTTTCTACAAAATTAAAGCAAAATTAAAGAATTATTTTCACCATTTAAATATATAATTAGTTTATAAAAGAAGAAAAATTATATTATGTATGACAAAAATAGCAAAATTATTGTAAAAATAACAAACATTACACCTTATGGCACTTTTTGTAGAGCAGAAAGAGCTGATGGTTTAATTCATATTAGTGAAATTTCAGATTATTATGTAAGAGATACAAGAGACTTTTTTGATATTGATGATGAAATTGAAGTTGAAATTATTGATTTTGATTCAGTTAGAAAACATCTTAAATTAAGTTATAAAAAATGTCATCCTGAATTATTGAGAAATGATAATGATAAAATCAAAGAAACTTCACCTAATTTAGAAAAGTTATTAAATACAAATTATTTATTAGAAAAAGAAAAATAGTCTTTATATGACTATTTTTTTTCATTTTATTTATTTTCTTTGTTGTGTAATATATAAAAATTGATAAGATGTTCTATTCGTTGTGAGTTGGTATATAATTCAGGTAATTCATTTCAAACTTTTTCTTTTTTTTCATTTAAGTAAACATTTATATTACGAATTAATTTTCTTTTCATAAATAATCTCCTTTAAATAAATAATGTAGTTTGAATATTACTCAATCTTTGTTTTGCTAATTTATAATATTTTTCATTAATTTCTATACCAATTCAACGCCGATTTAATTGTTCACAAGCAATAGCGGTTGTACCACTCCCTAAAAAGCAATCTAATACAGTATCACCAACTTTACTATGTTTATTAGACTTCTTGCGATACCTGGTTTTATTATTAAAATATTATTATAAAATATAATTTATGAGGATATTAAATTATGAAATTTGATGAATTTAAAAATATTAATGATAAAGAATGATTAAGATTAACAGGAATAAAACAAGATATTTTTAATAAAATGTTAGATATTTTACAAGTAGCTGAAATAGAAAAATTTAAAAAAGGTGGCAAAGCTAATAAATTATCACTAGAAAATCGATTATTGATGACTTTATCGTATTGACGAGAATATCGAACTTATTTTCATCTTGGAAAAATTTCGGAATTAGTGAAGCTAATTGTTATCGCAATATCAAGTGAATTGAAGATATTTTAATTAAACACCCTGATTTTCAGCAAGTTGCTGGTAAAAAAGCACTAATAAATGATTATTTTAATGATAAAACTATTATTATTGATGCTACCGAAACCCCAATCCAACGCCCAAAAAAAGACAAAAACAATCTTATTCTGGTAAAAAGAAAAAACACACTATTAAAACACAAGTAATTATTGAACAAGAAACCAAAAAAATTATTGCAACAAGTTTTTCACTTGGTAAAAAACACGATTATGCTTTATTTAAAGAATCAAAAATCGCAATTTTAAAAAATACCAAATTAATAGTTGATAGTGGTTATCAAGGAATACAAAAAATTCACAATAATGTTATAATGCCCACAAAGAAAAATAAGAAAAAACATTTAAATAAAGAACAAAAACAACATAATAGACTAGTTTCAAAAATAAGAATTATTATTGAAAATATTTTTGCTATTCTTAAAAAATTTAAAATTATTACAGAAAAATATAGAAATCGTAGAAAACTATTTAGTTTAAGATTTAATTTAATTGCTTCAATTTATAATTTACAATTATTATAGTTATCATAAAAGATTTATTTAAAATTAACGAATTTGAATAATAAAATAATTTTTCGTTGTGGCAAAATATTAAATTTTTAAATAAAAAACATAATTAATTAAAATTATAATTTTATATTAACCCCTTTTTACAAATATTTGAAATTATTTTAATGGGTTATGCAAGAAGTCTATTAATTTGTAATTTAATTAAATTAATATCTTTAACAGTAGGATGCTTAATAGTTCCTATAAATTGATTATTACTATTAGTAGCTTGATAAATAGTTTTCATGTCTTGATTTCAAACATTACTATAACTAATTGATTTTTTGTAAATATATAAACATAATTCTTTATCTTTACGATATGAATTATTAGTAGGTACATCATTTGTTTTTTGATAAATTATTAATTCAAACTTTAAATTATAATTTTCTATTTCAATTAAATATTCTTTTAATTGTTTTTTTGATAAATAAATTATAAAATTTGGTTTTTTAATAATTCGCATTCATTCTTTAAAATATGATGGTATATTAAAACTATCAATAAATTCACCTTGTAAAAATTCAAGTTCTCTTTTCCGAATTTGATATTGAATATTAGATGTATTAGGATCATTTAATTTTTTTAAGTTATATTCAATATGTTTTTCTTTATTTTCTAATTTTTTAACAATATCAGGGTAAAGGTAAGGTGGATCAGTTAATATTAAATCAATACTTTTATCAGGTATTGTTTTTAATATTTTTAATGATTCACCAAGTATTAATTCGCCTAGATTAGTTTTCATTATTTACTTTCATAATTAGCAATAATAATGGCATCTCGTAAATGATTATTTATTTTTTGATTATTATAAAATCAACCCTTACCATATTGATAAGTTAAATTATTATCTTTATCAAATTCTCATAAACAACTATCATTATATTTACTCAAATTCTCCATATTTTTAATCACTGATTTAGTATGTTTTGGTGATACTCAATTAAATTTAATTTCTGAAATCATTTTAAATCGTATAATAAGGTCTTAAATTACACCCAATAATCTTAATAAATCGTCTCTATCTTTTGAACCATTAGCAGATATAAATAGACAATTTTCAATATTTAAAATAAATTCTGTATATTTTCCTATTATTGTTAATATAAAATCTTTTTGGTTTAATCATCATTTATCAGTAAATTCATTTTTTCAATTAATTTATTATCTTCAAAAACAACAATACCAGTAGTACCAGTTCCTGATGGATCAATACCTATTTTTATCATGCGCATACATCCTCATCATTGTTATTATTAGCTACTGATACTACATTTGAGATATCTTCTTCTTTAACTACATTATCTTTTGTGTCCGCTATTTCTGTATAAGATTGGGAATTTATATTATTTGATAATTGTTCATCGCTCATCTGCCCCCTATTTTTGGCAACAGTAATATCATTAAAAGGTATATAATCAAAATTACCATCTTCTTTTATTTGTTTTTCATCTAAATCAATATTATTAATATCAACGCCTAATTCTTGGGCTAATTTACGATATAATTTTGCTTCAACCATTTCTTTTGGTCATTTATTTCAAGGTGAAAAATCACTATTGCCGCTTGGACTACTACTTTTTAAACGGTCAATATCTGCTTTTCTTAATAAAATGCCTTTTGTTTCACCAGTTAAACGATTAACCCCAAAAGCATAAGCACCAATAATGTTTTCATATTGACTTGTATTTGTCATAAAATCTATTTCATGTAATTTTGGTTTTTGTAAATCAGTATCTCATACAAATTTTTCATTTTTATAAATAATTCCTCGTTTTAACATTCAATGTTCTTGTTCCATTCTTTTTTGAAAAACAGAACTATCAATAATAGTTGTTAATTTATTTTTAAATGGAATAATATTAAAATATTTTCCAAATATTAAACCTTTATTACTTAAATTAATAATTCCTAGGGCTGTAATTTTGCCATTATCAGCATTACCAACTAAATTAGTATAATTTTGATTATTTTTTAATTTTAGTTCTTGCAAAGCAATTAAATTTTCTTGTAAATATTTAACATTAACATTTAATTCGTATGCTTTAACTGCTGTTGCTATTAATTCTTTTATTCCTAAATTACTCATAATTATTTCACTCCTTTAATTTAAATATTTATTCCTTTAATACCAATTACTTTATTTTCTGTATTTATATCTCATTGTGCTTTAATTGTGTTTTTAATTAACTTTTCATTAACAATTAAATATTTAATTAATTGCTTTAATTCATATTGATTAGCATTTTCTACAAAATCATCATCAATTCCAATTATTTCAATATCTTTAATTAATAATTTATCTTTAATTAAATTAATACCAACTTTTTTAAGTTGTTTTGGTTGTAATGATTTATCAATTTCAGCAATATTTTCCATAACACGAACTTGTTCATCTTGAATTTGTTCTATATCTAATCACATATCAGGTGTTAAATTATTTGCTTTCTCAATTAATTCTTGTTTTTTTAATTCTTGTTCTTTTAAAAACTCTCGTTTCTTTTGTATGCGGGCTTGTGTCAAATTATTATTAATTTCAACTCTGTATCTTTCAATATAATTTCTATAATTAGTAATTATTTTACCAATTCTATTATGTTCATCTAATAATTTTTGAACAGGTTCTAATCATTCTTTAAAAACAAAATTATTTTTAGTAATAGCACTTGGAATATTTTTTAAATGAACATCTTGATAACCATTTAATGCATAATGATTAATATGTCTAAAAATATACTCAGTTAATTCTTGTTTATTTTCTTCTTTAAATTTTTGAAAATTATATGCTAAAAGATTTTCATTTTTAAAATCATCTCCTTTTAAATGAAATTGAAATGTAATACTATTTACTCTATTTTTTACAATATGACTCATTATTTATCCTCCTTACTAGATATGTCTCATGATTAAATAATACTTAATTGTTCTAATTGTTGCTTTGTAATTAAGACATTAGTTAAATTAACATCTCGTAATTTAGCAAAAGATAAATTAGCACCTTGTAAATCAGAACGCCTTAAATTAGCATTTCGTAAATCTATACCTACTAAATTAGCATCTTGTAAATCTAATATTTCACTTTTTAAATATTTATTTATTTTTCATTGTTCAACAGTAATATCTGTTAAATCTTTAATCATTTCTCGTATTGTTTTCATTTTATAATTCCTCCAAATTATTTTCTTCAATTAAAGTATCAATATAGTTATAAGCACTTTCTTCTGAATGACATTCTTCTAATGCTTCATTAAATAAATCTTCTTCTGTATAAACTTTGCCTTCTTCATCTTTTCACATATTATCCAACTCATTTTCATTTAATATTTTTATTTTCTAAATCAATAATTGTTGTTAATCATTCTTGTTTATTTTCAACATTAGCAGTAATTTTTGCTTCTTCTAATGTATAAAACGATTTAGTTAGAACTTCATTTTCATATTTCATTACTAATAAATATCTTTTATTTATAATTTATTTCCTCCTAATTCTTTTTAGTATTTAATGCTCAATGTTCGTCTGTAATATCTTCAAATGACACTGGATAAGCATGTAGCATTAATTTTTGTAATTTATTTTATTGATTGCATTTAAAGCAATAACCTTAATATCTTTGTTTAAGACAAATTTTATTTAACTTTTTCATATAAACCTCCTAAATTATTCCTTTAATTTTTTGGTCGATTTGTAATATTTTTCAACCATCTGATGCTAAATCTAAAATATCGTTAATTTTGTAATGTTGCATATAAGAAACAATAAAATCTCATTTATTTTTAAATAAATTTAAGTACATTTTTGCTCATTCTAAACATTGCAAGTCATAATGATTTTTATGATGTGAAATACGACAATTAATAGGTTGACAATTAACTCAATCAAATGATGTTGTTATTTCATTTCAAGTTTTATTAATATATTTACTTTTATATTATGTCATTATAATTCCTCCTAGTTTTAACTCGCTGGCACTCACTCGCAAGTGAAAGTGCCAAAGCGAGAATTAGTTATATAATTATTTATCTATTTATTTACTACGCCATCCGCTTCACTGGGGGGTGAGCGGTGGCGATGTTAACATTTACAATTAACTACAAAGTACTACAATGTTCTACATTTTGTAGTTGTTTGTAAATTTGTTACGCCGTGTATATACACCTCTTCATCCGCACCATTTCAGGTCAAAACGTTCAGTTTTTAAAAAAATTCACTTGCACCTTGAAGATCCTAGTGCTGGCTTTGTGGTTTTTAAACCGCTGCCACTTCTAAGAAGTAATATCTATCGCAAATTTATTTATAAAGTGGCCATCTCAATATTTATTGTCGTTTGATGTTGACCTTGCACTTATCACGACTATCGCTTAGTTCTAATGAACCAGCGCCGATTTACATTTTTCCTCATACAATATTTCAGTACTTGCCTCGGCCGGCTGTGGGAATTAGTTAATACTCATGTTCTTATGGAAGCACTTAGTTATTTAAAATAACCGCCCCAATCTGCATTAAGTTGTTTTATAAAATTTAAGTTTTAATATTCAGTATAATAAACATCTTCAAATCATTCTGTTTTTTCACGATCGTTAACTTTGTGAAACTGCTTTTATATTCCACATTTTTTGCATTTAATAAAAGTATTTTCAGACATATTTTTTTACTCTCTTTCTAAGAATTTTTTTCAAATAAAAAAACAACCCTTTAATAAGAGTTGTTTTTTTCCTACTTCATCCTTTATTCTACAAATTGAATAAATACAGTTTACCATTTTTTATAAAAAGAAATAAAATATGATAAAATATAATTGTCCGCAAGGACAGTTTTCTACGTTTATTATAACGTTAAGGTGTGTTTGGGGTTATTAACCGCTATATAAATCAGTAACTCTACACCCAAGCACTTAAAGCGGTTCAGAGTTATTTTTAAAATAAAGTAAGGGCTAACAGTTGAGTGTTAGTTTTTTAATTTGAAAAAATGAATTATCCGATAAAATTTATAAAGAGATTAGTGAGGTTTTGGTAGTGCAGAAAAAAGTTATTTTAATTGTTGGTCCAACAGGAAGTGGTAAAACTGATTTATCAATTAAGATGGCTCAGCGTTTTAATGGGGAATGTATTAATGCCGATACTACTCAAATTTTTAATGGGTTAAATATTGCAACAAATAAAATAACACCATCTGAACAAGTTGGTATTCCACAACATTTATTATCAACAATTGATTTAAATGATAATTATTCCATTAAGATGTATCAACAGGAAGGTCGAAAAATATTAGATCAATTATGAACTAAAAATAAACTTCCAATTGTAGTTGGTGGTAGTGGGTTGTATATTAATGCACTATTAAAAAATTATCAATTTTCTGACCAGGGTCGTGATTTATTAAAGACAAAAGAATATGAACATATTTCTAATTATGCTTTGTGAGAAAAATTAGCAGCAATTGATCCGCAAGAGAGTAATAAAGTTCATCCTAATAATCGAAAAAGTGTTTGGCGGGCATTAGAATACTATTTCCAAACCGGAATGTTAAAATCAGTTAATGATCATCACCGTAATGAATGATATATTGAACCATATATTATTGGGTTATTACCAGATAAAACAGAACTGCGTCAATATTTATCTGAACGGGTATTGAGATTAACAGAGCGGGGTTTATTCGCTGAAGTTGAAGCAGCATATAAATATTGCAATTATGATTCAGAAAAACAAAGTATGAAAATTATTGGCTGTCCAGAGATTATTCGTTATTTAAAAGGCGAGCTTTCATATGATACAACATTAGCAACAATGGTTCAAGCTAATAAAATTTATGCTAAAAAACAAATAACATGATTTAAAAATCAATTAACAAATGTTCATTGATATTCATTTTCTTATTCGCAGTTTGATGATCTTTGTCAACAAATTATGGTTGAATTTAAAAATAGTAATTATTTAAAATAATAATTTACTTTTAATAACATTTTCTAAAAAAATTTTAATTGTTTTTTTCTTTTTTAAAGATTAAATAACTCCTAAAATATTTAAATTTTGTTATAATATAATATGTCGAAATATAAAAACGATTTAAGAATTAAAGAAAAAAATTAAAGTAGGTATCTTTACTTATCAAGATAAATTTATATAATTTAATTAATAAATTTTTTAATATAAGGATAATTAGTGCAAGAAATATTTTAATATAGTAAAAGTATCTTCTGATTTTAGAATAAGTTATTGAAGCAAAAAATAAAAAGGGTTACTTTTAATTGACAAAGTAGTTTTAAAACAATTAGAAGTATTAATCTAGTAAAAACAAAGATAACATTGTTAGTAAATAAAAATTATTTATAATGTAATGACAATGGTGATTATTTTTAAGGGTACAAAATTAGCATAACGAGAAAAGGACACGTAATGAAATTTATTGATGTTGCAACAATTAAATTATTTGCAGGAAAAGGCGGTGATGGTGCTGTTGCTTTTCATCGTGAATTATATGTTCCAAAAGGTGGTCCTTCGGGTGGTGATGGTGGTAATGGCGGTAGCATTATTTTTGTTGGCGATGAAGGGATGAATACATTACTTGATTTAAAATATCAGAGAGAAATTAAAGCAGCCGATGGTCAAAGTGGAAGCATTAAAAATATGCATGGTAAAAATGCTACTAATAAGTATATTAAAGTTCCATTAGGTACATTAATTTATAATAATCAAACAAATGAAATTATTGCTGATATTACTACTCATCACCAAGAAGTCGTCTTAGCAAAAGGTGGCCGGGGTGGCCGTGGTAATGCTCGATTTGCAAATTCTAAAAATAAATCACCAACTATCTTTGAATCTGGTGATTTAGGGGAGATATTAGAGATTCGTTGTGAATTAAAAGTTTTAGCTGATGTTGGTCTAGTTGGTTTACCGAATGCTGGTAAATCAACTTTATTAGCAAAAATTTCAAAAGCTAAACCACAAATAGCTGATTATCTATTTACTACCTTAAACCCGCAATTAGGAGTGGTTCAAGATCAAAAACATCATAGTTTTATTGTTGCAGATTTACCAGGTTTAATTGCTGGAGCAGCAGCAGGTAAGGGGCTAGGATATGATTTTTTACGCCATATTGAGCGTTGTAAATTGATTGTCCATGTCTTAGATATGTCAGGGAATTATGGAACAGAAGATGTTTACCAAAATTATTTAAATGTTAAAACAGAATTAAAAAAATATAATTATAAATTAGAATTACGACCAGAAATTATTGTAGCAAATAAAATGGACCTTGAAATTGCAGAAAAAAATTTAATTAAATTTAAGAAGCAAATTCCAACTCCAGAAATTATTGAAGTTAGTGGTTTAATGAATCAAAATTTATCATTTTTAACAAATCAAATTGGGGCAACTTTGACAAAAATTAAGGATAATAAAGCATTATGGCAATTAGATGAAATAACATCAATGGAAGAAGACTATAAAGTATATAAGTATACCACACCAATTGAAAAAGAGGTGGACGTTGTTAATCTTGGTAATGGTGTTTGAAAAGTAACAGGGGCAGCAGTTTATAAAGCTTATCATAAAACACCAATTACAACTTATGATAATCTATTATTATTTAATAAAAAATTACAAGATTTAAAAGTTTTTGAAATATTACGAGAAAAAGAAGCAAAAGTAGGAGATATTGTTCGAATTTTTGATTTCGAATTAGAATGGGATGGATAATGATGAAAAAATTAAAACAATATTTGAGTTATTTAGTAAAATGAATTAAAGCAGAAGTAACAAATTCCAAATACGAAGGGGTTATTGTTGGTTTATCTGGCGGAATTGATTCAGCTGTTGTTAGTTTATTAGCAAAACAAGCTTTTCCTAATCATCATTTAGCAGTTATCATTCCCTGTCATTCTGATTATTTTGATCAAGAATGTGCACAATTATTAATTAATAATTATCAATTAAATTATCATCTTGTTGATTTAACAGCAACATATGATAATTTAATTGCAACATTATCTTTACCACCACATCAATTAGCATTCGCTAATATTAAACCACGGTTACGAATGACGACCCTATATGCTTTAGCGCAAAGTCATAATTATATGGTTTTGGGCACAGATAATGCTGATGAATGACATGTTGGATATTTTACTAAATATGGTGATGGCGCTGCTGATTTAGTTCCTATTATTCATTTACTAAAATCTGAAGTTCAGGAAGCGGCGCAACTATTAGGTGTGCCATCACAAATTATTTCACGCCCACCAACAGCTGGATTATGAACTAATCAAACTGATGAGAAAGAATTAGGATTTACCTATCAACAATTAGATTATTATTTACAAGGAAAATCGGTTCCAGCCGCTATTGCACAACGAATTAAACAATTACATCAAAGTTCTGAACATAAACGACGATTACCTAAAGGACCGCCCAATATTTTTAGTTCGTTAATTTCTGTTAGCAAAAATTAAAATCTTTTTGCAAATTAGTATTGTAAAAATTTTTTTAATTAGAATTAATGTCTTTATCTTTTAGTAATTTCAAAGAAAGAACATTTTTTTGAAGTTAAATTTTAGATTTTCCAAAGTTATATATTTTAATTATTACATTATGTCTTTAAACAATTATAATACTTATTTTAAGTAAACTTATATTTAAATGAGAAATTGGAATTGACTAATGTAGATAATTTATTTTTTTTAAATGGCGCTGTGTATATAAAAACGGCAAACTTATATCTTGTTAAGTTAATAATAAAATATTTTTAATAAATTGCAACAACTTTTTCAGAAAAAATTAAATTTTTGTAATTTTATCTTATTTTATTCATATTTAAGCACAATAAAAAATAATTTATTAAATTTTAACTAATAAATTTATTTAAAATTTTGTAAAAACATTGTCTTTGCACTTAGTCAATTTAAACATGATCGGGGTTTATCATTTATAAAATTAACTACTCAATCTATCATTTTTTGACTAATATTATTAAAATCAATTCCCTTAGAAAGTAAATATCTAAATTCACCGTTCATATGCTCAATTAATGGTTTTTGTTGCGGTTTACTGGGGGCACAAAAATAAACTTTTGTTTCAGTAAATATTTCCATTTCTCTTCATTTACTAAATTCTTTTCCTATATCAGTAGACTTCTTGCGATACCTGGTTTTATTATTAAAATATTATTATAAAATATAATTTATGAGGATATTAAATTATGAAATTTGATTAATTTAAAAATATTAATGATAAAGAATGATTAAGATTAACAGGAATAAAACAAGATATTTTTAATAAAATGTTAAATATTTTACAAGTAGCTGAAATAGAAAAATTTAAAAAAGGTGGCAAAGCTAATAAATTATCACTAGAAAATCGATTATTGATGACTTTATCGTATTGACTAGAATATCGAACTTATTTTCATCTTGGAAAAAATTTCGGAATTAGTGAAGCTAATTGTTATCGCAATATCAAGTGAATTGAAGATATTTTAATTAAACACCCTGATTTTCAGCAAGTTGCCGGTAAAAAAGCACTAATAAATGATTATTTTAATAATAAAACCAGGTATCGCAAGAAGTCTATTGATGTTACCGAAACCCCAATCCAACGCCCAAAAAAAAGACAAAAACAATCTTATTCTGGTAAAAAGAAAAAACACACTATTAAAAAACAAGTAATTATCGAACAAGAAACCAAAAAAATTATTGCAACAAGTTTTTCACTTGGTAAAAAACACGATTATGCTTTATTTAAAGAATCAAAAATCGCAATTTTAAAAAATACCAAATTAATAGTTGATAGTGGTTATCAAGGAATACAAAAAATTCACAATAATGTTATAATGCCCACAAAGAAAACTAATAAAAAACATTTAAATAAAGAACAAAAACAACATAATAGACTAGTTTCAAAAATAAGAATTATTATTGAAAATATTTTTGTTATTCTTAAAAAATTTAAAATTATTACAGAAAAATATCGTAATCGAAGAAAACGATTTGGTTTAAGATTTAATTTAATTGCTTCAATTTATAATTTACAATTATTATAGTTATCATAAAAGATTTATTTAAAATTAACAAATTTGAATAATAAAATAATTTTTCGTTGTGGCAAAATATTAAATTTTTAAATAAAAGACATAATTAATTAAAATTATAATTTTATATTAACCCTTTTTTACAAATATTTGAAATTATTTTAATGGGTTATGCAAGAAGTCTAGTTATTATTCCTTTAATTTTCCTAATTAAATTATTTTTTTTAACAATCTCTTTAAATTTTTCTAAAACTTCATTAGCAGTATTATTTTTTAATTTCATTACAAAATAATTTTTACTTGATTGTTCTACTAAAACTAAATTACTAGATTGATGGTCTTTTCCTACAACATTATACATTTCAAATCATCCAACATTAGAAACTTTATTTTAAATATCTCAAATTGATTTAAAGTTAGTTAATTTACAACGATTATCAGGTTTTCCTTTTGTTTTATATTTTTTACCACGATGGGGTAAATTTTCTTTTTTTAATCCAAATTCACCTAGGCGAATTCATTTATACAATGTTTTAACACAAGCAGGAAATTTAACACCAAACTCCAAGAAATAACGATAAATCAATTGTTCGGGTGTATCGTGGTATTTATTAAATCTTATTTTAATAAAATCTAGCTGCTCTTTTGTAAATTTAGGAGTTTTTTAGTGCATTTTTTAAGTTTTTGTTTGTAATCTTTTTGTGCTTGATATGGATTATAATCTTGTATATTTTTAAATCGCTTAATTTCTCTTTTAACAGTATTAAATGCACGACCCGTTTGTCGTGATATTTCAGATAAATTAATTGTGCCATTTTTTTACAAGTATCAGATAATAATAAATCTTTAAATAAATCTCGTTCATCAAATATTAAATGTTTAAATTTTCTCATTTTTATACAAATTCCTTTCATTTTTTCTTATAATTTATTATATATAAAATAAAGAGGTCAATAAATATGCAAGAATTTAGTAAAATTAATAACAAAAAACGAATTACTAGTTATGAACATTTAAATAAAAAATATGATTTAAATTTTAGTGACTATAATTTTGGTTTTGGTTGAGAGGTATTTAAAGACTTTGTTGGTGACAGTTATATGCTCGATATTTTACTTAGCCAAGTTTTTTTAAATTTGTTTCAGCGGGGCGTGGTACTAATAAAACATTAAATCATTTAGCAGAAAAAATTATTTTTTGCTTTCAATTTTACTGATCATTCATCTAACATTTTACGAAGATATGACAACAATCACGAAGATACTACATTTGGCGATACAATTAATGTCTGTAACTATCTATATGATAAATATGGGGTTGATATAGGTCCCGACAATTAAAATGGTATTGTTTGACCTAAAAATGTTAAAGAAGGTGGCGAAATTGTTTTTACTAGTGGTGTTCGCGTTGCTTTTGCGAGTTATGATAATGGTAATAAAATTATGGGAAAAGTTGGTAAGGGTAGTGGTATTATATCAGCATGAACAGATGAAATGATACATGCCGAAGAAAAAGAAATCTTAACTGATAAAGAACTAGATAAAAGATATAATAATTTAAGAGTTTCAATGTTTCGTTCAAAAAGTTTAAAGGTGTCTTACGAAAAATACACGGATGAAAATTATAATGAACAATATAATTTAGATAATCCTATTCCTATAAAAGAATTATCTTGGACATTTCAAGAATGAGATAACATAGCAAAACAATATATAACAGTTACAACATATTTTTATAAAACATATTATAATCAATTTACTTTTAATCCTTTTGATAAATACCATGTCTTTTATGAAAAATTTGTAACGCCATATTTACCTTTAAATGAAAGAATTAAAACTATTTTAAAAGAACACAATAAAGTATATTCAGAAAATAAACAAGCATTTAAAGGATTGGGCATCTTTAATTTGCGTTTAACTATGGGTGCTGTTTGAAATAAAATACCTGATATTACTAAAAAACTTGTTTTAGCAAATAAAGAAGGGCGACCCGATTTATTTGAACTTGAATACTACGGTTTTGAATATAACGATAATGAGCCTAGCATTTATGTTTTAAGAAATTATCGTAAATATATTAAAGAGTATAATTTACAAGATTTTTATAATTCCAATACAAAACAGTATCAATTTGATAGTTATTCAATTGGTGTTGATTATGCTAATGGTATTGAAGACCATACGGTGTTTTTGTTTAGTGGTTATAAAATTAATGAAAATAATGAATATGATAAGTATTTAATTGAAGAAAATGTTGTTACACCAAAAAACGCAATGAATTTAAATGAAATAGTTGAACATTACGGGCAATGAATAATTAATACATTTGATAAATTTGATGGTTTTGAATATGCTACATTTCATTATGATATTAATGCTCATGACTTTATGCAAAAATTACAAGAAGATATTTACCCTTATTTAGGTTATAAAATTAAAATGTTTAAAGCCAAAAAACATAAGACATCCCTTAATAAAGAGGCGGGAATAATTAATCGTGTAACATGAATAAGAAAAATGTTTGTTAAGGGCAAAATATATGGTATTTTAGATAACTTCCCATTTTTAGATAAGTGTATTAGTGAATTAAGATTTAGCGATACCAAAACAAACACACCCGATAGTAAAATGTACCACGCTCCATATGATGCTTTGTTTTATGGTTCTTATCCGTATCGTTTTAAAATTGGAATTTAACTAATCTTGTTTTTGGGCGGGCGGTTGATTTTCTTAAATTTTTGTGATAAAATTATTTATAAGTTAAAAAAGATTTTAAGTTTCTTTCAAACAAATTTGGGAACCTTTATAAAATTCTTCGCTTAACGCTTAGAATTTTTCCCAAGTATTTTGAAAAGCGCGGCAAAAGTTTTTTTAAACTTTAGGGCATTTTTCACAAACTTATGAAAATCACCGCGAGCCCAGATTAGTACAATATAATTACAATAATAACTTAAACAATGTCCTTTCTAAAATATATTTAAAAGTGCTTATATATATATAATGTCAATAGGTCTTGATAAAAAGTTTTAAGATTAAGAAAGGAAATTATACAAAATGAAAAAACTTTTAAGTTTATTAAGTGTATTAACAATTAGCGGAACTGATGTACCAGCAACAATTGCTGCTAGTCCTTATCAAAAAGAAGAAACTAAATTAAATAATAGTGATGTTAATTATTCACAAAAAAATAATTTAGAAATTTTAAAAAGAAATAAAAGAGAAAATAATAATTTTCCTATTTTTAATTTAAAACTTAGCTGAAATTCTAATAAATATTTTGTTTCTTTATGTAATAATGTTCTTGCTGCTATGCGAGAAAATAATATTATTAGTTCTGTAACAGAAGGTACATTAGAATTAAATTGTAATAATCCAAATATGTATATAATTAATTCAAATTATCAATTTAAGTATTTTATTATAAGAGTATCGGCGCCAGATGATCATGGACATTGAAAATTAATTGACTTATTTTTTAGAAGCAATGATTTTTATTTATCTGGCCTTATCTATAATCATAATAATATAAATACATTTTATCATTTTTCTGATGTTGAAATTGAAAGAAATGAAAATGGACAAACGGAATTTGATAATATGATATCTGGGCGCAATAATTTAGAATATTACAATTTAAGATTTAATTCAAATTATACAACTCTTATTGGAGATTCTAATCCAACAATTGCTTGACCAGAAATGGTACAAGCATTTAATGATTTAGTAAATTATGCAAATAGACCTGATTATCCAGGAAATATTGCAGTAATTAGAGGTGCATTAGCTCGTGTTATTTTAGCAACAGCAGAAAGTATAAGATTTAGACAAGTAAGAAATAATCTTTCTCAAAGCGACAGAAATACCTTTTATTGAAGAACAAATTTTCATGATACTATAACTAATTGAAATATAATTTCAGAAAATGCGATAAATTATTTATAACAAAACAATAACATTGCTGAATTTAATCAAAGAAATATAATTTTAGTATTAATTGGCTTGTATTTTAGTCGTGTACAAGATTGAAAAAATCATCGTGATGAATTAAAATAAATAAATGAAAAAAATATTAAGTTTTTTAGGAACAATCACTTTAATTGGAACAAGTACCACCAGTTTATTTGCTTGTAATACACCACAAGAATATACAAAAGAAAAATTAAAACAATTAAAAAAAGAAAACCAAATAGATACAACTGATTAAAATATTAAAAACAATTTAGAATGAATATCACCACAAGAAACACCATTTAATCAAATTGATAATAAATGATATTTTGTAGTATGTCGAAATGATGATAATGGTGATTTAAAAATTAGTAAATTTAAAAATAATGTAAAATTGAATATTGGCGAGACATATAACATTAAAGAGGGCTTACTTTTATTCAATGGAAATTTTGCTGCTAATTTAAAAATTGATTTAGAAGTTATTTTAAAAAACGGAGTTCCACTTACGTGATTTTTTGATAAGGATAGCGCTTTTTTAAAATCTGTTTATCGTTGAAATAATGATAGCGAACCAAATATAGATGTTGAAAATAATTTTTTATATTTCTAATGTAATTAATGACAATTTTTCATTGTTCTTATTAAATAGTTGTAAATTATTAATATTAATTTTTTCTTTTATAGATGAATAGGAAAATATTATGCTATTTGATTTTTTTAAAAAATCAGCAACTGCAATATTTGAATAAGATTTTTCATCTTCAACACCATTTTTTCAAAAATATCATACATCATCTTCAGTTAATATAAGATATGTGTTTCTATCCGGTCGCATGTATTATTTAAGGGTTTTAATTAATATCTTAGAAATTGTGGAATAATATGACACTTACTTAATTTACTTAATTAAATTGTATTACTTTTAATTTTATTGTCAATATATTTTTTCATTATTTTTAAATTTTTCTACGACAAAAATACATGTTTATTAAAGTTATTTAATTTATTTAGATAAAATTAATAAAAATATAAGTTTGATTGTAAACTATTATTTACAAAATTATTAACTTAATAATTAATTCTATTTTCTTCTAATGGTTCATTAGTATTAAATAAATTAATTTTATTTTTAAAATTCATCATACTAGTATTTAATTTATTTTTAATAGTTTTTTCATGATAAGTTGCTTTTTTAACCAAAACACCCTTACAGTAATGTGATATATCACCCTCAATATGACAACCAATATTATTTCATAATGTTTGATTTCTGACACTTTCTTCATTATTTTTAATTAATTTAATTGTCTCTTTTAAGAATTTCATTTTTGATTCTTTTATAAAAGAAGCACTGTTTTCTACGCGTTCTAATAATTCTTCATATTTACCATTAAAAAAATAATCGACTGCTTTATGGTATGTTTCTCTGTTTTCTTTGTTTTTACTTTGATAAGGATATAATTTTTTAAATCTACTTGTAAGGTGAAATTTATCTATCGTGTAATGTACTTTATTTTTAGGAAAATATTCTTGAATAAATTTTACCATATTTTTAATTCAAAGTGCACCATCTCCTAATACCATAAATTCAATATTGTCATTAATGTCATAATAACTGGTAATTAATGTAAGTAATTTACTAACAAAATTAATTAATTTACTATTTTTTTTAATATATTCTGGAATATTATCTAGTTCTATAACACCTAATTTATTTGCAATTACAGGTCTTTTTTTAGTTGATTTTGTTTTATTAAAACCAGTATGAACAGTTGAAAATATACTATGTTTTTTTATTTTTTCTTTCCCCTTTTTATTTTCATTTCACATTTTTAAATAAGTTCCATCAATTTGAATATATAAAGTATGAGGTACCTTTATTTTTTTATCAGTTTTATTAATATAATATTCTTTATCATTTTTTGCATTTTTCATAATATTTGAAATTGTTTTTATACAAATTTTTACATGTTCTATAGTATCTAAAATATCTTGATATGTTTTTTTATTACCAATAAATGATAATATTTTTTCTTTAACAGAATTATCTATTCTTTGTCATTTTTTAATTAATAAAAGTTTATCCAAAGGAAAAATATATTCTTCTTTACCTGTTTCTGGATTAATTTTATAATATTTTCTTCTTTTAAAAGTTATTTTCCCATTTAAAATAGTCAATGTTCTTGGTTTTATTTCTTTTACTTTATAATCTTTAAATTCTTTTAAAGTTTCATTAATTTTATAATTTTTAAAAATTCATTCATCACAATCTTCTAAATTTTGTTGAATTATTTCAATACTTTGTTTATCTAACAAATTATTAAAATTCTTAAAAAATCTGTTATCAATATTTATCATTTTTTTTACCCTCTTTCCTTAGTTCTACACATTAACACAAAAATAATAAAAATGCAAAAAAAGATATTATTTTTTATTTATTGTGTTATAATTTAATTGTTAATTATTAGCAAATTAATTTAACTGAAAAAAGTAAATTACTTTACTTTTTTTTATTTTGGTGTAAAATATAGATAATAAAAAGAACTTGTGAAAGTTCTTTTATACATTTTTACAGTTATTTATTACTCTTTTATTTAATCATATTGTTTAAATAATAGCAATTTTAATATGCAAAAAGGAGTAAAAAATGAAAGAATTTAATCCAAAAACAGCAAGTTTACGAACATTTTATCGTAAAATAGATGAATTTTGGCAAAATAAATCACCTAATATTCCCTATACTTTGAATGATTTAACCAATAAATTGAACCTTTCTCGTAAATGACGATATGATACTTATGCGAGCGAGAAGATAGTTCCTTTACTTGAAAAACAAGTTGATAGAATTGAAAGTGAAATAATTAATTTTATGATGAAATCACCTGATGGTGCTAAATTATATTGACAACGAGCATTTAATTATAAATATTCACTACAAGAAAAACAGTTAGAACAAGAATTAAACTTAAATAATCAACAACCAATAATAGTTAATTTACAAACGGATATTAGAGATATTAAAAAAGAAAGTGATAATAATGCTTAATCATTTTACTTATTTATTATAAACTCCTTATTGGTTATTACAAAATAGTAGTATTGGTAATAAATATCCATTTTCTAAGAAATATGAGTTAGTTAATGAAATTAATCAAATTGGGACACGATATAGTGGTAAGACTATTTCAAATATTAAAATGTTTGGTGAATTATTAAAAATTAGTTTATTAATTAAAGAACCAATTTGTATAATTGCTAGTATGTATTGGAGTAAAGATTTAAAAGATAGTGTATTTCAAAATATATGAAATATGTTAGATGAAAATAATATACCTTATACTATTAATTTATCAAATTTTACTTTTACTTTATCAAATGATAGCAAAATATATTGTAAAGGTTTACATTCACCAAGTCGAAAAGAAAAATTAAAAGCATTTGCTGATTTGAATAAATATAAATTAGTTATTGATTGACGAGAAGAATGTGACCAATTTCAACAAAAAGATTTAAGTGATTTAGAATTTGCTATTCGTGGTTATCAAAATAAAATAACAATAGACTTCTTGCGTAACCTATTAAAAAATTGCAAATATTTGTAAAAAGACACCAATAGAAAAATATAATTTTAATTAATTATGTTTTTTATTTAAAAATTTAATATTTTGCCACAACAAAAAATGAATTTATTATTTAAATTCTTTAATTTTAAATAAATCTTCTATGCTAACTGCAAATTATAAACTGAAGCAATTAAATTAAATCTTAAACTAAATCGTTTTCTTCGATTACGATATTTTTCTGTAATAATTTTAAATTTTTTAAGAATAGCAAAAATATTTTCAATAATAATTCTCATTTTTGAAACTATTCTATTACGTTGTTTTTGCGCTTTATTTAAAGAGTTTTTCTTTGTTTTTTTGTAGGTATTAGAACATTATTGTGAATTTTTTGAATTCCTTGATAACCACTATCAACTATTAATTTGGTATTTTTTAAAATTGAGATTTTTGATTCTTTAAATAAAGCATAATAATGTTTTTTTTCAAGCGAAAAACTTTTTGCAATAATTTTTTTGGTTTCTTGTTCGATAATTACTTGTGTTTTAATAGTGTGTTTTTTCTTTTTATCAGAATAAGATTGTTTTTGTCTTTTTTTAAGCGTTGGATTGGGGTTTCGGTGGCATCAATAATAATATTTTTATCATTAAAATAATCATTTATTAGTGATTTTTTACCAGCAACTTGCTGAAAATCAGGGTGTTTAATTAAAATATCTTCAATTCACTTGATATTGCGATAACAATTAGCTTCACTAATTCCGAAATTTTTTCCAAGATGAAAATAAGTTCGATATTCTCGTCAATACGATAAAGTCATCAATAATCGATTTTCTAGTGATAATTTATTAGCTTTGCCACCTTTTTTAAATTTTTCTATTTCAGCTACTTGTAAAATATCTAACATTTTATTAAAAATATCTTGTTTTATTCCTGTTAATCTTAATCATTCTTTATCATTAATATTTTTAAATTCATCAAATTTCATAATTTAATATCCTCATAAATTATATTTTATAATAATATTTTAATAATAAAACCAGGTATCGCAAGAAGTCTATTCTATAATTTCTATTTTAATTTAAAAATATTTTATAGGAATTTTAAAATAATTATATTAGGTTATGCAAGAAGTCTATTCTTTTTTTATGTTTAATTCTAACTTCAGAACATATTTGTAATATCTTCATATAAAGATATACAATACTTGCTGATATTTTTATTTTTTGTTCTTCCAAATTAAGTTTTATTTGTCGATGATCTTTATTTTTATTGTTTTTTCAAATTATTTTAATTATTTCTAATATATTGTAATCAATTTTTCATTCATATTTTTCATGAATATTTTTATATTTATTTCATGTATCATATGAAATGCATAATATTTTTAAAAATAATCTTAATGGTAAGATTGAGTTGTTGTTTAATTCGTTTTTAATAAAATCAATTTGTTTTCTAATATTCATCTTTGTTTTTGTTTTTGGAAGAGATTCAAGCTTTTTTAAAATATTATTTTCTGCTTTTATTTGTTCATTTTCTTTTGTTAATAAATAGACTTCTTGCGTAACCTATTAAAAAATTGCAAATATTTGTAAAAAGACACTAATATAAAAATATAATTTTAATTAATTATGTTTTTTATTTAAAAATTTAATATTTTGTCACAACAAAAAATGAATTTATTATTTAAATTCTTTAATTTTAAACAAATCTTCTATGCTAACTGCAAATTATAAATTGAAGCAATTAAATTAAATCTTAAACTAAATCGTTTTCTTCGATTACGATATTTTTCTGTAATAATTTTAAATTTTTTAAGAATAGCAAAAATATTTTCAATAATAATTCTCATTTTTGAAACTATTCTATTACGTTGTTTTTGTGCTTTATTTAAAGGGTTTTTCTTTGTTTTTTTTGTGGGCATTATAACATTATTGTGAATTTTTTGAATTCCTTGATAGCCACTATCAACTATTAATTTGGTATTTTTTAAAATTGAGATTTTTGATTATTTGAATAAAGCATAATCATGTTTTTTTCCAAGCGAAAAACTTGTTGCAATAATTTTTTTGGTTTCTTGTTCGATAATTACTTGTGTTTTAATGGTGTGTTTTTTCTTTTTACCAGAATAAGATTGTTTTTGTCTTTTTTTGGGCGTTGGATTGGGGTTTCGGTAACATCAATAATAATAGTTTTATCATTAAAATAATCATTTATTAGTGATTTTTTACCAGCGAGTTTTTGAAAATCAGAGTGTTTAATTAAAATATCTTCAATTCACTTGATATTGCAACAACAACTAGATTCACTAATGTCAAAACTTTTAGCAATATGAAAATAAGTCCGATATTCTCGTCAATACGATAAAGTCATCAGTAGCCGATTTTCTAGTGATAATTTATTAGTTTTGCCGCCTTTTTTAAATTTTTCTATTTCAGCTACTTATAAAATATTTAACATTTTATTAAAAGTAGCTTTTTTTGCTCCGGTTAATCACAATAATTATTTATCATTAATAAAATTAAATTTATCAAATTTCATAATTTTAATCTCCTATAATTTCTATTTTAATTTAAAAATATTTTATAGGAATTTTAAAATAATTAGATTAGGTTACGCAAGAAGTCTAATATTTAATCCATCAGGTGAATAAGGTCTTTTGTATTATTCAATTATATAACACTCATTTTTATTTTCTTCACTAATTGGTTCATTAATAGATACTATTTTTAAGTCTAATGTTTCTAAAAATGCTTTGTCTTGTTTTAAAATATTATTAATTAAAATATCTTTTTCATCAATCATTACATAACTAGTGCTATTATCTTGTACTGTTGTATTTTGTTGAATTTGTAATTTAAAGTTAAAATCACTAATTTCATAACCTGTTATTTTAATATATTCATCTTTGTCAATAAAACCTATTTTAAAGCTATTTTGAGAGTAATTTAAGGTAGGTTTTTGCTTTGTATTAAGATTATTAATTTTATAAATATATAATGTTATAGCGCGGTCTTCGGTGAATAATTGTTCTAAATCAGGGTCAATATATTGTGATTGATTAGCAAAATATAGCGGAATAATATCAATTGAATAATCAATTGGCTCATCATTTAATAATTGTGCTAACATTTTTTCAGATGGTTTTAACATTATTATTGTTCTCCTTCTTCATTAGGAATATTGATAATACTTTCATTTTTTTTAGTTGTCTGTTTAAAGTAGCATTTACTGGTAAACGAACATCAACAATTAACTCATCAATATTTTTAATATTGAATGTTATACTGTTTAAAATCGCATTATCATATTTAATTAATTTAATAATTAATTCGGTTAATTTAATCTCTCTAATATACTTCTTGCATAATCTAATCTAATTATTTTAAAATTCCTATAAAATATTTTTAAATTAAAATAGAAATTATAGGAGATTAAAATTATGAAATTTGATAAATTTAATTTTATTAATGATAAAGAATGATTAAGATTAACAGGAATAAAACAAGATATTTTTAATAAAATGTTAAATATTTTACAAGTAGCTGAAATAGAAAAATTTAAAAAAGGTGGCAAAACTAATAAATTATCACTAGAAAATCGGCTACTGATGACTTTATCGTATTGACGAGAATATCGGACTTATTTTCATCTTGCTAAAAGTTTTGATATTAGTGAATCTAGTTGTTGTTGCAATATCAAGTGAATTGAAGATATTTTAGTTAAACACTCTGATTTTCAAAAACTCGCTGGTAAAAAATCACTAATAAATGATTATTTTAATGATAAAACTATTATTATTGATGTTACCGAAACCCCAATCCAACGCCCAAAAAAAGACAAAAATAATCTTATTCTGGTAAAAAGAAAAAACACACCATTAAAACAAAAGCAATTATTGAACAAGAAACCAAAAAAATTATTGCAACAAGTTTTTCGCTTGGAAAAAAACATGATTATGCTTTATTTAAAGAATCAAAAATCGCAATTTTAAAAAATACCAAATTAATAGTTGATAGTGGTTATCAAGGAATTCAAAAAATTCACAATAATGTTCTAATACCTACAAAAAAAAACAAAGAAAAACCCTTTAAATAAAGTACAAAAACAACGTAATAGAATAGTTTCAAAAATGAGAATTATTATTGAAAATATTTTTGCTATTCTTAAAAAATTTAAAATTATTACAGAAAAATATCGTAATCGAAGAAAACTATTTAGTTTAAGATTTAATTTAATTGCTTCAATTTATAATTTGCAGTTAGCATAGAAGATTTTTTTAAAATTAAAGAATTTAAATAATAAATTCATTTTTTTGTGGCAAAATATTAAATTTTTAAATAAAAAACATAATTAATTAAAATTATATTTTTATATTAGTGTCTTTTTACAAATATTTGCAATTTTTTAATAGGTTATGCAAGAAGTCTAATTAATACATGTAACCCCGAAAGCTTAAAAAGATATATTGTTGGTTATTGTAATGAATTATTACCTTTTAATGAAGAAATAATGCGTAGTAAATATGAACAAATTAAATATATTGAAAAATGAAATATGAAGATTATTATTCATTATTCTAGTTGAAGACTTAATTATGAATTACCACAAGATAAAGTTAATGAACAATTAAGATTAGAACAATTAGATATTGAAAGAGCAAGAGTATGAAGTTGAGGTTTACCAGGCAATACTAGTGGGTCAATCTTTGCAAGATATATTGATATTATGCAAGCAACAGATATTATTCAACCAACTAAATTATTATGTGGTGTTGACTTAGCAAATTCTACTAGTCCCAAAGGACATACAACAGCAGCGAGTTTTTGAATATATAATTCATTTGATAAAAAAGCCTATAAAGTTGCTGAATATACACACTCAAATGCTACTCAACAATTTAAAGGACCATTAGAACAAGTTAAAGATATTTTAGAATTTTACAATAATCAATTAAACCAATATTTTAATTTAATACAACAAGGAATATCAATTAATGTTGATGATAGTGCTTATGCAACACTAGAAAGTTTAAATAGAGAAAAATATAATTATACTTTTGGTCAATACATGCATTTTAGACCAGCACAAAAGCAGAAGTTTAAAATAAAACATCGTGTAGAAGCATTTACAATGTTAATAAATACTAATCAATTAAAATGATTATGAGAAAAATGTCCTGTAAGTAAAATCCAATATGAATTAATTCAATGAGAAGATAAACCAGATACCAGAGAAGAACGAATGTTAGACTTATATGATGATACATTTGATAGTGATTTTTATGCATTACACTTTGAATTAATACCAATGGTTAAACATAATAATTCAGCAGATTATAAATTATGACAACAAAGGGAGTGAATAACTTAATGAAAAAAGATATTTATGTAATACATAATGAGCGTGTAATAAATGCAAAAAGACCTTATATGTCTGTTTGTGGACAAGTAAAAAAAAGACTTTGTCAAGAATTAAAAAAAGATAATATTGCAATATATAAATTAAATTTATATAACGAATATATTAAAAAATATCAAAAAGTGAAAGTATGTGTACAAGTTTTATCAAATGAACCAAATTTATTAACAGTAAATATTATTAATTATGCACTTATCTTAAAATTAAAGGAGCAAAATAACCATGAATAATACTTTCCCTAGTTTACCAAACTTAAATGATATTAATAGTGTTTTAAAATTTTATAATTATGATTGAACAATTAATTTAGCAAATATTATTGCTCTTCATCAAATGCGATTAATAAATGGTAAAGATATTTTATTTAAGTCTCATCGTAAAGACATTTTAGAAAAATTAAATTGATGATATGAAACTTATAAAATAAAAGAGAAATTAGATAAAAACGAATTAACAGCAAGTTTAATCGGTAAAACTATCTTTGGTTTATTAGAAACTAGTGATGGCAATATTGATTTATGAATTAATCCATTTAACTTTACATCTCGTGTAAGTAAAATAAACGAAATTGAACAAGGTGCTGATATTTGATTAAATTATCATCAATCAGATAGTGGTTTTATTTTAAATTTAATTTGTACCAAAGATAAAATAGTTATTAAAGGTTGACCTAAAAATAATGAAGTAATTGTTGGTCAAAGTAAAACACAAATTAAAGATGATGTTAAACCTGTTTTAGTACAAGAATTTAAAAACAAATTAGGTATAGTACCTTTCTGAGAAATGATTAATGAACCTAGTCCATTGTTTTTATCAACATCAACTACTTTAAATCCATGACCTACTATGGCAAATTGTTATAAATTACAATTTGATTTAGAAGATAGTTTTAATATTAAATCAAAAGAAAGATATGCAAATCGTACGCACTGATATGGAATACTAAGTGATGATTTAATGACTGCTTATAACAAAGGTAATAAAAAAGTACTACAAGATGTATTTGATGATATTTTTGTTCAATCAAGTTCATCAACAGTAGATGGTCAATTATCCCAATCTTTACAAGTAGTACAAGGAACACCAAACTTAGAAACATATACTGAAGACCAAAAATCAATCATTGAGCAAGTATATTTAGCATGTCATTTTTCTAGTCCTTTTGGTGATAAATCAGATAATGACCAAAATAAAACACAGTCATTATTAACTAAAACAAAAGACTTAGAAAAACAAGCATATTTACAAGCATATCGTAAACAGTATTATACTAAAATGTTTGATACTGTTTTAAAATATTATGGTTTATGAGATGGCGCTAGTGAACGCCCTTATGGTTTTGATTTTGTTAGTGCTAGTTTAGTAGAGCAAATGCGACAAAATGAATTAATTACTGCTAGATTATATAATGGTACAATGGAACCAATACGAGCAATTACTGAATATGATAATATTGATGAATTAGAAGCAACAAAATATTTTGAAAAAGTAGAAAAATGACAAGATAAAATGCAAGCCAAAGAAATAGAACATAATAACAAATTACTAGAATATGATGAAACTGGTAATAATCAAAATGCTTTACAAGGTAGAACAGAAATTAAGGAGAATTAAAAAATGAGTAGAATTAACCCGGGTGTTATGGAAGAATTAAGAAGACAAGCCCATGATACTTTAATAGATATCAGAGAAAACATACGAAATAATAGACATTGAATGGTTTTTCCTTTTAATGTTTATAGTTCATATATTCCTGATACTGAAACAGGTTGAAAACCTAATAATGCTAAACCAAGTGATTATGGTAGTTATTCACGAATATTTGATAATATGGAAAGTACTATTGCACAATGACAAGGTAGTTTAAAAATAGTCCAAAAATATAAAGGTGAAGAAATTAAAATATTAACGATTGATGATTTTAAAAATCAACCAATTAACTCAACAATATGAGCAAATAATGAAACGCCTTTTGGGATAAAATTAAAAGATGAAAATAGCAATGTTTATTGAAAATTAATTGATGGTGAAAACATTTATGATATTAATAAAATGTTAGAATACTTAAAGCAATATAAATTAAGTTATTTTATTAATAATGATAATAAAGCCGATAACTTTTATACAAAAGAAGTTAAAGTTGGTAAATATTGAGATGCTTATATGATTGATGATAGAAGTTCAATCCAATTCGGTGAAGCTAAATTCGAACAAGTATTTACTCAACAATCAACTGAACGACAATATACTTTATTAATTTTAGATGAAGATGCCGATAAATTAAATATAAATGATTATTATAATTTTTATACTGTATTTAATGACCGTGGATTAAATATTGGTGGTGGTGATATTAATTCTGCACCCCAAGATAGACAATGATTATATCCTTCAAATGTTATTAATTATTATTCACCTTATGATGGTAGTTTTTTATGACAAGAAATTACATTTTCAAGTATTAATGACAAAATTAGTAATAGTGGTTTATCAGTAAGACAATTTATTCAGACCAGCGCTCCTGGTGAAGGTTATTGTTTTCCTAAAATAACTTATGATGAAAAACTAAATAAAGGTATTGTTGAATTAGATGAGATTTTATTAAAAGACCCCGGTGTTCGTGCAATGGCAGTTAAATTTTATGGTAATCCAATCTTTTTTGATATGCCGGTAATTGGGCGACCAATTATTAAAGGTCAATTTAATAAAAAAGTAATGAATTCAAGAGACTTATTAATGTATAATATGTTTCCTGCGCCACCTGATAAAATAAATACTTATGCATCACCCGAAGTAAGTTGATATAACATTCAAGGGGTACAACCAACTATGATAACAGGTTATGAAGATTGAAAAAAAGATATGGAAAGTAGATATGACTTTTGAAAACAGAAAAATAGTGAAGGTATTGCTATAACCGACCCCACTACTACATCATTATCCAATTCTACTGTTGGTAGATATGTTTATAAAGAAGATAAAGATTCTAAATTTTACTGGTCTAAAGATTGAATGATTACTCCACCTGAAAAAGTAAAAATAAAAAATGAAGATGTTAATAATATCATTAGCACCCAAGCATCATCATATTTTAGAAGAAAAGATGAATTTGGCAATACTGTTGGTAGTGTTCAAATTGAATATAATAAAATGGGTGCATGTAATGTTTGAGATATTTTAAATATGAATAATTTTATTAACCGTCAAATAACTGTATTACCTTTAAAACTATACTCAAAAGTTAATATTTAATCCTTTTACTATTCCGGGCGGTGTTGGTAAATTCTTAAACTTTATTTCGTTTGGTATTCCATGAGGATGAGTAATTAATCAAGATGAAAGATCATGACCTAATTTTCAATGACTTAATGGCTTTATGAGTGCTAATATTTATAGTTTTTATAATGATGCATTTTGGGGTGATAATTCAAAAGGTAAAGGTTATTTACCATTTGAAATATTTAGAGAACAAGGAAATGATAAAGTTGGCGCTATTTTTGGAGCAAATGCTGCTAGTTTAGGTTTTACAACTTTATTAACAGATAAATGCAAAGGTACTGTTTTAACTAAAAATGGTTTACCAACACACGAGATAGTTTATTCAACTTATAATTTAAAACAATTAAATGAAAAAACTAACCGAGTTTATTTAATTAACGAACAAACTAAAGCAGTAGATGCACAAACACCAGTTAGTGATAGTGAAGAAGATAATGATTGTGAATTCTTACAAACACTAGACGGAACAAATTGTAGTTATATAATTGATATGTTTTCAATTCAAGCCTTATATAAAGGTAATTTTGAAATTATCTTTTATGCCGATAACCCATATACCAATAATGAAGAAGATTATTTAAAATTATCAGTATGAAGTTTCAGAGGTAAAACAAAAAGTACATTAAATAATTATTTACGCGATATGACAACTAACTATAAAACTAGTTTCTTATTACCACATTATTATGAAATACCAACATTTAATTATCCTAAGTATGTTCTCCCGCCAGTTCCATATAATTATCAACCATATACCAAAGATATCTGAGATGCTAATACAATTCAGCCATTAAAAACTAAAATTATAGCACCAGCACAATGTACCGCAACCATTTCTTTTATTTGAAAAAAAGACTGAATTAATTTATTTAATAATAATTATTATGATGCTTATTATGAAACTAAAATTAATTTAAGACAAATTGACCCAACAATTCAAAGTATAGATAAATTTATTAGCTCTTATAAAACAATAGAAATAAGTAATCTTAATAATTTACAAGTTAGTTGTTTTAAACCTGATATAGAACGATTTATTAAAGATAGAAATATTAATATTCTGGGCGGTTATTCTACTTGTGAAAATAATCTCGGTTGGTTTTCTAACGGAAAATTAAAATTTAATGGTGAAGCACAAAAAGATGATGTTAATTTTGATAATACAATAACTTTATATACTGATAATATAAAAAATGATATTCAAATATTTGCGACTGCTTATACTAATGGTTTACCAAGTGATAGTTATCAAAATCGTTATTCTCTTACTAAAAATTGTGATCTTACTTTTTTATTACAAACAACAAAATTATCTGATAATGATGATAATAAAATTAAAGAAACATATTTACAAGCATATTACACAGATGATATGAAATTAAAAGTTATATTTACAAAAGTGGTTCGTCCTGATTTTTCATTTTATTATTCAGATATGCCAGTTGTACGACTTTATAAATATTTTGGTAATGATGAAGATATAATTATAGATTTAAATGCTTTAGGTGTATTAAATATGGCAAATAATAGTGATAACCCTGTTCAAATTACAATGAAACCAAGGTAAAAAATAAAAAGAGATTTAATTATCTCTTTTTTTATTCTCCTTTAATTTTTATATTACCATTATCATCAATAATTAAATCAAGCTCTTTAATATCTAAATTTCAACGATAAACAAATTTAAAATAATTACTATTTATTTCTCATCATTTACTAGGCTCATAAGTAAAATCATATCTATTTATAACTAAACCTTTTGGGGAAACAAATAAATCATGTTCTTTATAATGATCAAGTTTTCTTTTTAATGAAATAGAATTTAAATCTATATTGTTATTAAATTTAGTTAAAAATCAATCATTATTTTCATCACCACGCCATACTACATAATATCAATTTTTATCAACCGTATTAAATGGTTTTTCTTGTGGTGCTATTCATTCTAAGTTGTTTTTAATATTTTCATCAGTTGTATCTATTTGGTGTTCTTTTTTTAGTTTTTCTAATTCTTCTTTTGTATATTCTTGTGGTTTATTACAAGAAACTAAACTTGTTGTACTTGTTCCAATTAAAGTGATTGTTCCCAAAAGGCTCAATATATTTTTCATTAAATTTTTTTTATATTATTTTTAAACTAAATAAATATATTTTGTTGGATCATTATCATATTTTTTTTCATCATTAATTACAATTTCAATTTTATTATAATTTTTATTTTTTGTTAGTTCAATAGTTTTATTATGAAAATATGAATAATTTTTTATTATGTAATCAGTTAAATGACTAATATCACTTTCTTTTGTTCCACCTCAAACTTTATTTTCTCACTTTATATTTTCAAATAAATTTTTCAAATAAATTTTAAAATTATTTAAATTATTATTTGAAAAAAAATTAATTATTCCAACAGATGTTTTTCTTGAAATCTTTAATGAAGTATTAATTGTTGTAATATTAGAATAATAACCATTTATAATGTCATTTTCATCATAAATTGGGTTTGAAATTTCTGGATTTAAACAAAATTCATTTATATCTCTTTTTACTATTTTATTTAATTTATCAACAGCACACACAGAACATATATTTCCACTTAAATCTAATAAATTAAAATCAGAAATTAAAGTTTGCATAGGTTCTATTTGGATTGGATCTGGAATTTGTGTTTGAATTGCTGGATTTGGATTATAAGAAAATATATGATTTAAATTTCTTCTTAAAAATAAAGTATGTAATCCAAATGAGTCTATTGTATAATAATTTCCATCCGCAGGGTCCATATATGTAAAATCATAAATTGGTTGTGTGTTATTTTGATCAAAATAATGGCTAAATTGATATCCTGTTATTACAATATAATGATTATAACTTGTATTATTTCATGGGTTTATTGATGAAAATCCCGATATTACAGGAGTATTATTTTCTAAACTAGTTTGAACTAATGATTGAAATTGACGAGTATTAATAAGTGAATTATAAGTTAATCATGTTGATGAATATAATCTTTGATTATTTAAATTATTATCTAAAATTAAATTATTAAGTGGTGTTAATAAATTACTAGGTGACGTTCCAATACCTTGGTTTTGGTTTTCAACATTATGAGTTTGAAACAAATCTGCTAAATATTGTTGAAAACTTGCATATTGATGTGGCCTTTCTTGATTTACAGTATTAAGTAAATTATTTGTATTTAGTCCAAAATATCTTAAAACTGTTTCTACAGATGCTGGCCCACAATATTGTGTTCCTTCTTGTTTTACACTTTGAACATTTAAATGATTACTATTATTATTATTTTGTCTTTTATATCTATTTAAAATTTCTAAATTATTTATTTGTTTATAATTAATGTCATTATTAATGTCGTTATTTTTGATATTTTCTTCTTTTTGATAAGGACTAGCGGCAATTGTTGTTGGTATAGCACTTCCACTAATAGTTAATACACTTAATAAACTAAGTAATTTTTTCATACTTTTTTTCTCCTTTTATTAATCTTGAAACTTTTTATCAAGATTTACCATCATTATATATATATATATATATATATACAAGAAAAATTAGAAATTATTTAAAACTTTTATCTTTTAAAATAACTCTTATGACGCGTTTTAAGGGCTAAATTAGAAATGAAATATAATAATATTATATGTTTTGCTTGTTTATTGTGTGTAATTGTTTAGTATTAGTTTATAAAAAGTATTGTAATTATAAAATATTAGTATATAATTAATTTATAGGTTTAATCTTTTTCCGTAAAAAAGAGTTATGCTGACTTGTTAATCGGACAAGGATAAAAAAAGAGAGGTTTATAAAATGGCACTTACAAAAGAACAATTAATAGAACAAGGTTTAAGTGAAGAGATTGCTGAAAATATCTTAAATCAGTTTAATAATTAAGCAAAGCAAATTAGAGAAAGTGTGCAAAAACGCGAAGATGTTATATCAAAAGAAGACTTTATTAAATTATCTAATGAATTAGATGAATTAAAAGCATTTAAAGATGTTCCATCCACTAAAATTGAAGATATTAAAACTAATTTAAATAAAGTTAGTGGTAATTCTTTATCTGAAAAAATGCAAACTTTAAAAGAATTAAAACCTGATTTTTTTGTTGAAGAACAACAATCAATTTCGCCAACTAATTTTATTAAAGATATGATTGAAAAATCTACTGAAAATAAAAATGATGAAATTGAAACTATTAAAGAAAAAGGAGCATATACTCCTGAGGAAATTAAAAAATTAACTGATTATACACTTAAAAACCTTAGATAATAAGGAGTGAAAATTATGGCAACAATTAATTTGCCACAAGTACCTTTTACATTACGAGGTAACACAACAAACCAAAAAGCGTATGTTGATATGGTTAATTCTTTATTGCGTGGACCTTTATATAATGAATATGCAAGTATTATGCAGTATGCAACAGCAACCGCAGAACAAGTTGCTTGATTACCAAATGCAGGACAAGCATTATATAATTTAACTCATCGTGTAGTATGACAATATGATTATTCATTACCAAATGGCGGAACAACTCAAACAATGGGTTTAACAAGAATTCCAGTTCCTATTGATAAAAGATTTAATTTAAAATTAATGAATGAGGCTTTTGACTTAGCATTAATAGAACAAAATATTAAAAATGGTGTTATTGCCGATGCTATTTCTAGTGTTGTACATAATAAATTTGTTAATTTAGAATGTGAATTAATTCAGGGGATTTATGATTATTGTTTAGCAGATGGTCAGTATGAAGTAATTCCATTTCGTAGTTATACAGCTGAAAATGCTGATGATGCAAATAAAGCATTCTTTATATTAAATGAAACTTTGATTGAATTAACAAATCAAATTAGTAATTTATATTTTGGTTTGCCAACCGATAAAATGTTTATGGTTTTAGGTCGAAGAGCCTATTTAGGATTAACACCTGCTTATTTAAAAGTAATTGGTTCACAAGCCCAATTAAAAGCGATGGTTAATGGTGAATTATATGAAAATACAGCAATGGGTATTCCTGTATCAAAAAGCTTTCATTTAGAAAAAACATATACAAAAGGACAAGTTAATCGTGATAAAGGATATAATTTTACTAATGTAAATGGTTTGATTATTAATAAACAAGTTTGAGCATATCCAATTAATATGGATACTATTCAACAAGTTTTAGATAATGATACTGCTAACCCTAAATGAATTGGTAAAGTTCAATATGCAACACCAACTATTTTATATCCAAAAACATGTAAAATTATTTTAGAAAAACAACCAACACAAGATGAAATTAATACTGCTAAAAATAATCTTAATAAAACATTTAGAGTACCAGTTGATTATGTAATCACTGCACCAACACCAAGTAAAATAGATATTAGTAAAATTAATAAAATAGATAAACCAACTATTCATGTTGCAGAACCAACACAAACAACAGCCGAACAGTTAAAACCACAATTTAAAGCTGTTGTTTTAAAAGCAGTAAAAGCCGTAGATAGTTCTTTAACCGAAAGTGATTTTTATTACTTTATTGAAAGCAAAGGTTAAGATTGACCAATTAATATTACAAATGATAAAACTGTTGAAGTTCAAATTGAAGGTAAAAACAACGCTAGTGGTCAAACAAATCCGATTGATGTAGTAATTAAAAATTCTTAATAAACAATGAATTTACTAATATTACGAGTTTTAACTTTATTAGTATCTAATTTAGAAAATAAACCTTTGATAAGTAAATTTGTAAATTTAATTAATAGAGTTAATCAAGTTCAAAATAAAGTATTAAAGCCAATTAATTATATTACTGATAAATATAATAAAATTACAAATAAAGTTGAAGATATTTATCAGTGATTAAATCCATTTACTTATGTAGATTTAATTAAAAAAGGTCATAAAAAAGAAATACAACAAATATTAAGTCAATTAGAAAAAGATAATAATATTAAAAATAGAGAACAATTTAAAAATGAAAATTATCTAAATACTAATTGACAACCTTTAAATAGTAGTTGACTTGATAGTGGAATGTTTAATATAACTAATAAATTAACTTTAACAGGTAATTTAACTATTTTAATATATACAAAAACAGCAAAGCATCCGAAATTTTATGGACCTTATGTTTATCCTAGTGTTCCAGTTGAAATTTGAAAATTATTAAGTAATGCTGTATCTAATGCAGGGGCTTTATTTTGGCTTTATTGATTAAGAAAATGATTACCTGGTCATTTAAGAAATTATATTAAAAAACGATTACCGCAAGCATTAAAAGAAAAATATCCCAAAGGAACTACTAAATTAACATTACCAACAGTTCAAAAATTACAACAAATTAAAAAGTTTATTAATAATTTAAAGATTGGACATTTTAATTTTAATTTTGCTGGTGAAATTAATAATAAAAAATGGTATCGTGAACGCCGAAGTGATGTTAAAAATATTAATAATTTATATAAAACACCAGTTAAAAATATGTTTTACAAAACTAATCAAACTATTAAAACAATTAAGAAAACAAAAACAAGAGTTAATAGTTATAAGCCAAGTAATTTAAAAAATAAATATCGTAATCAATTAAGAGGTGTTTTATATGGAAAATAATTTAAGTAATTTGTTATTTATAACAGTTGAAGATGTTAAAGAAAGTAAACTTTGACAACCTATTAATGATAGAAAACAATCTGCTTATAATGATAATTTAATTTATAATGCTATTTTAAAAACTAGTTTATGAATGGATCGATTATCAGGTGGAACAATTTCCGATAAGATTAATAAAAAAGAATTATTTCCCTGAGTAAAAAAAGATAATACTGGTTTAATTGAATATGATAAATGATTAAGTTATATTCAATCTGCTTGTTTATTAGCAGTTATTAATTGATATTTACCCAAAGGTGTTAATGATTTAACTGGTAGTGCTTCATTTTCACAAGGTGGAGTTGCTTATTCACAAACTAATGACCCTGAGGCAAATGAAAATATTACTCGTGATGTTAAAAATGCTTTAAAATTAGCAGGTGAAATTATTGATATTATATCTAGTAAAACAGTATCTAGACCTTATAATTATAGTTTAGATAATTATGCTCATCCCTGAGAAGAAGAATATAAACATATTAGTAAAAAAACTTTTTATCCAACATTATTATTTTGATTAAAAGAACGATTACAAACAGATAATTCAATAAATATTTCTTATCCCACTATTAATGACTTTTCTAAAATTGATTATAATGAATATATTAAACTTATTGTTCCGTTTGATAATAATACTATTTATGAAGAAAATGGATTATGAAAAGCAAAACAAGGTGGCGATATTCCTTCAGATGTTATTAAAGATAGTGATTTAAATAAAAATTATATTGAAAAAGTTGATGGTAAATATATTGTAAAAACATCACAAGATATTAATCTTAAACAAGATAAATTAGTAAGTGGCACAAATATTAAAACTATTAATGGTAATTCATTATTAGGTAGTGGTGATATACATATTAGTGGTGGCAATGATTGAGAAATTGTTAATACTAGTGATTTTAAACCTAATGATACTCAATATATTTTACCAATTACTCCTAATGGAATATATAAATATAAAGTTGAATTAGGATATTTAAAAGATAATAAAACTATTTATAAAAGTTCATTAATTTTTAGTGAAAAAAACTTTGATAAAAATTATGATGTAGTAGTTGGAAATACCTTTCAATTTTCAGGTTTACCTATTTTTACAATATCTATTAGTTTAAGAAAAGGTTATCAAAATGCTATTATTAATTTATTAAATCAAAATAATAGACTTCTTGCGATACCTGGTTTTATTATTAAAATATTATTATAAAATATAATTTATGAGGATATTAAATTATGAAATTTGATGAATTTAAAAATATTAATGATAAAGAATGATTAAGATTAACAGGAATAAAACAAGATATTTTTAATAAAATGTTAGATATTTTACAAGTAGCTGAAATAGAAAAATTTAAAAAAGGTGGCAAAGCTAATAAATTATCACTAGAAAATCGATTATTGATGACTTTATCGTATTGACGAGAATATCGAACTTATTTTCATCTTGGAAAAAATTTCGGAATTAGTGAAGCTAATTGTTATCGCAATATCAAGTGAATTGAAGATATTTTAATTAAACACCCTGATTTTCAGCAAGTTGCTGGTAAAAAAGCACTAATAAATGATTATTTTAATGATAAAACTATTATTATTGATGCTACCGAAACCCCAATCCAACGCCCACAAAAAGACAAAAACAATCTTATTCTGGTAAAAAGAAAAAACACACTATTAAAACACAAGTAATTATCGAACAAGAAACCAAAAAAATTATTGCAACAAGTTTTTCACTTGGTAAAAAACACGATTATGCTTTATTTAAAGAATCAAAAATCGCAATTTTAAAAAATACCAAATTAATAGTTGATAGTGGTTATCAAGGAATACAAAAAATTCACAATAATGTTATAATGCCCACAAAGAAAACTAAGAAAAAAAATTTAAATAAAGAACAAAAACAACATAATAGACTAGTTTCAAAAATAAGAATTATTATTGAAAATATTTTTGCTATTCTTAAAAAATTTAAAATTATTACAGAAAAATATAGAAATCGTAGAAAACGATTTAGTTTAAGATTTAATTTAATTGCTTCAATTTATAATTTACAATTATTATAGTTATCATAAAAGATTTATTTAAAATTAACGAATTTGAATAATAAAATAATTTTTCGTTGTGGCAAAATATTAAATTTTTAAATAAAAGACATAATTAATTAAAATTATAATTTTATATTAACCCCTTTTTACAAATATTTGAAATTATTTTAATGGGTTATGCAAGAAGTCTATTATATGGTTCCAAAAAAATTACCAATTATTAATAAATATGGTTCAGAAGGAACAATTGAATTATTACCAAATGGAGTTAATGCAATTGCCTTTAAATTTAGCAAAAAATATGACCCCCTTATTTTACGCAAAAAAGACCATATTCCGTTAATAGTTGGTGCTGCTGCGTTAGGTACTGGTGTGAGTAATACTTTGATTGTGGAAATATTTTTATATTTAGGCGGAGCAGTAGTTGAACCCAAAGGAATTATTAAACATATTGTTACAAAAATTGATATTAGTAAAATTAATAAACTAGATAAACCAAATATTCATGTTACAGACCCAGCAACATCAACAGCCGAACAGTTAAAACCACAATTTAAAGATGTTGTTTTAAAAGCGGTAAAAGCCGTAAATAGTTATTTAACTGAAAGTGATTTTGATTACTTTATTGAAAGTAAAGGTGAAGATTGACCAATTAATATTACAAATGATAAAACAGTTTCAGTTCAAATTGAAGGTAAAAATAACGCTATTGGTCAAACAAATCCGATTGATGTTAAAATTAAAAATTCTTAATAGTACTAAAAAATATTACTTTTTAGTTTGATAGATATGCCAATTGGAACATCTAAAACAGCCCTTATTTATGCTGTTAAAAAAATCCAACTAGATTGTCGATCCAACAACAAGAAAAAAGTTTTAGTTTACAGTTATTAGAATTTTTAGGAATTCAAGTTTTAGCCCTTGGTTTATCATTTTTAACTGGTGGTGTAGAATCTGCTGTTGGTCTTGGTGTGGGATTATCTAATTTTGCCGCAGCATTTATCTCGTTTGGAGTAGAAACAGCAACCGATTTTGCTGTAAATCAAATATACGATAAATTAACATCAGAAGTAACAGCAAAAAGTACTGCCTTAAATTTGTTACCAGCAATTGGTGGTATTGGAAAATTAACGCGTGTTGCTCGCACAACTAGAATTTTAAAATTAGCAAAAGAAACTAAACTACTTGAAAAATTAGGTGTAATAACTGCTAATAATTTAGAAGATGTTGTAAGGCAAGTTACATGTAAAAAAATTTTATCTGATAAATTAATATTTGATTTTACAAAGCATGCCAATAATGAAAATTTATTATATATAATTGGTAAATTATCCCGAAATGATTTTTATAAAGTTTTTAAATTTTTTAATTTAGAAACAATTAATAATTTATTAAAAATTGAGAAAAATATTCAAAAAATAAGTCCTAAATTAGTTCAAAAAATACCACGCTTAAATGAAAAAAATGCTAATAAATGATTGTCTGAGTATGGATTAAATATTGATAAAATAAGCAAAATTAATACTAATGAGTGATATAACATTATGAATAGCGGGGCAGTAAAATATATAATAATAAATTATTAAATATTTTGCATGAAACACCAATTAAATTAAATAAAATTTTAAATCATTTAAACCCAAATTTTTATATTCAAAAAGTAACTAAAAAATTATTAGCCCCCATTGAAAAACAAATAATTACAATTAAACAAAAAGTAATTAATAAAATTATTGATAAAACTAAAAAAATATTGTCTAAATTTGAAACTAAATCTATTAAAAAAGTTCAATTATTAACCTTTTCTTATGGTTCTGATGTTTTTTTGGCAGTAAAAATTATTCCATTATCAGTTGCGGGCGAAAGTTGCTTTAACAATATATTATAAAAATCCTAATTATGCCCCTATTGTCGTTATGACAACTTTAATCAAAGCAGAACAGTTTGTTTTGGCTACTGAACCGTTTAAATTCTATATGAATAGTGAGTGGTTTATTGGTTGGGGATTTAAAAAAACAAGTTTGTTTAATTTAGTTTCTTTTGCCCCGCTTGCTTATCAGCAAGTAGTAAAATATAGTTTTAAAATATATCGGACAATTGCTAAGATATTAAAAATGCAAGAAAAATTTAAAAATAACTTTAATAAAGATAAATTGTTAAATACGCTAGAAGATAGTGCGGTTACTAGTTTATTGGGTAATGGACTAGTATTTCAAACATACAAACAACTTAGAACAAAACAAGATTTAAACAAAACAATTAAAACAAAAACACTATTAAATAGTAAAAAGTTTACTTTAAATAAAATATATTCTAAAAAAAGTAAATGATAAGGAGATGATTAAATGTTAAATGAATTATGACAAAATGTTGCTTTGGAAAATTATAATAATTTTAATCCAATGATAGGTAAAATTACACAAGTTCCAGTTCGTTATAATAAGTTCTTTAAAGGTGATGTAGAATTATGATTTAAAACTTTTGCTTTAAGGGCCCAAAATATGATTAATTCCTATTTGAATTATCCATTTTCAAAATTAAAGTTTGAAACATTTAAAGACCCATTATTAAAGAAAATTTGTATTAATATGGTGTTTATTACGATTTAAAATTGAACATTTAACCTTATTCCAATTGAGTTTTTTACTTCAGCAAATATGAGTGTTGGTAATATTAATTATTCTTCACAAAATGACCCCACGGCAACCTGACAAGGTCTATTACCTACTTATGCAAAATCATTGGCTAATTTAACAACTTTAAAGAAAATGTTTCGTACTTTTCAAGAAGAAGGTATTGATTTAACTATGATAGATTTAGAAGCATATTATACACAATTAGAAGTTGATGCTTTAATAGAGAAAGAAAAAACTAAGATTGACAATAAAACTATTGTTAAAAATAACAATAATGAAATAAATGTTCCCTTTGATAATGATACTATTTTTTATGATAAAACTAATAAAGTTTGAAAATCTAATACTAGCGATATTATTAATTCAGAGTCTATAATGAAAATATTAAATCCTAATGATTTTGCTATTACTAAAGGTGATAATAATAAAGGCAAAATATCTGTAACAAATGGTTATAATGATTAATTAGCAATCGATGTCCCAACTAGTGGTGGTGAATTTGTTAATTATATGAGAACACGACAAATTGAAATTAAATTAATACCTACTGAAAGTGGCAAAGCTAATGCTTCATTTAATCAAAAAAAGGTGAATTAGAAGTTTGAGACCCATCATTTAAAAATAATGATATAACTGCTAACTTTGAAATTATTAAAACAAGTATAAAATCAGAATTAAAAATAACTGATAACACATTGCCAACTAAAAAATATATTAATGAACATTATCAAATTAAAAGTAGTGATTGAGAAATTGTAGATATTACTGATTGAACTCCTAATGTTAGTGAATATCAAATAAAAGATTGAGATAAAAATAAATATAAATATAAAGTATGAGTTGATAATCAATTTTTAAATAGTTTTTATTTATCAACTTATAAAGGATTTACAGGAAATATATCAAGTGGAATAAAAACTACTGGTAATGAAAATCAAATTGCACAATTAAGAAATAATGGAAAAATTATAATATATTCAAAAAATGCTGCTGCTAAAATGACTAAATTATATATTGAAAGAAAAAAAGTAAGTTAGGAAGGAGATGTTTTTATGCCAAAAATAGAAGTTAAAGATGTAATTATGTTTTTGAAAATCTTTGGAGTTTCATCATTGTTTTTTATTGCTGGAATTATTATTTGTTTTATAGGACCTACTAAATTAGGAATTGGTTGAGCTGCATATGTAATTATTGGTGCAATGCTTAATGGTTTTGGGGTTGTTGTTTTAATTATTGAAACTATTAGATTTATCAAAAATCATAACAAAAAACAAAAACAAGATATTATTGAAGATGTTATTAAAAAAGAAGATACAAAATAAAGAGGATGTGAAATAGATGTGTGGAAATTGCATATGTCAAAATTGTAAAGATGAAAACAGAAGAATTAGAAAGAAAAAATATGCTTTTGAATTTTGTGAAGAACAAATAAAGAGAAATCCAAATCAAATTGGAATCAGAATAATAATGCGTATGATAGAAGATAACTTTTAAAAAAACAAATAAAAAATAAGGGGGTGTGTTATAAATGGGATTGTTACCAGCAAAAAAGAAATTAAAAAAAGAATATGATATTGATAGTTATTATCTTAATTTAGCATCAACAATTACTAACCGTAAAAATGTTGCCGTTCAAAAACATAATTAGATTTTAGAAAAAAGAATTTGTGAAGATAATGCTAATTTTTTAAATCCACGAGATTTAGAAATTAGCATTTATAATCCACTTAATAATCAACAATTAGATACTAAATTAATTAATAACTTTTTAAAAATGCAAGAATTTACTAATAAGAATTGATATAACGAATATAAAATTAATAAAAATGGTAAAGGTGCATATTTTATTTTTGCTAATAATTCAAAACTTAATTTTATTACTATTGATTTTTATAATGACCAATATGACGAATTAGGTAATTTAGTATCTTGCACTTTTAATTATGACCCTTATATTAAAAATGACCAGAGTGTTTTTATTACTGAAAAATTAGAGATTGATTATGTAACTAAACAATTAAAAGTTATTAGAAAGTTAAAAACACGATTATACAGTACTATTACCGGCTTATATATTGATGATGCTAAATGAAATAACTATACAACATTACAAAGAGAAGAAATATTACCACTTAATTTTATACCGATTGAAACTATTCCTAATAACCCTAATTTTGAACCTTCTTCCCGCTATGGTAAGCAATTTGCTAGTATTTTAGATATTATTGCTGAAAAGATAATGTTAGACCCACTATTAAATAGTGGTAAATTTACCATTAATACTAATGGAGTAACTGGTGTAGTTGACCAAGAAATTAGTAAAATGTTGGCTTCATTTATTGAAAATGACTTGTTATTAGTTGAAGGAGACCCTTATAGTAATTTTCAACCATTAGACTATATTGCTGGTAATTTTAAAGGTGAACAATTAACCAAAATATATGATTGATTATTAACTAATTATTATAAAATAAATCGCCATCACGTTCCCGCTATTGCTAAGGGAGCCCAACAAACACAAGCAGAAGTTGCTGGTGTAAATATTCAAACAAACGCTTCGTATGAACAAATGATATATATTAGAGAAATTAAATTAACTGAATTTATTATTAAGTTAATTAAATATTATAATGCAATTTTAAATAGTAGAACATTTAATATTAAAAATATTGATGAATTAATTGTTGATGTTCGCTTACCAGTAAATGCTACTTTAAACAGACAATTAAAAAAACGAAACCATTACCAATATGCCTAATGAAGAAGGGGAACAAGAATAATGTTAAAACCATCATAAAAAATGTTAGCACAATTAGCAGAAAATGATGAACCAATTGATTATTCAATTGATAGTATTCCGTTAGATTTTGCTAATCAATCGCAATATAGCGACCCCGATTTAGAACAATTATTCACCGAAGACCGTGCTAGAACATTATATATTTATAAAATTAATAATCTTGTTAAAACAAAGCAAAAACCAATTTTAACACTATTTTGAGAATAGTTTAAAATTGGTTTTATTGATAAATATGAATATATTATACTTCTTGCATAACCTAATCTAATTATTTTAAAATTCCTATAAAATATTTTTAAATTAAAATAGAAATTATAGGATATTAAAATTATGAAATTTGATAAATTTAATTTTATTAATGATAAAGAATTATTGCGATTAACCGGAGCAAAAAAGCTACTTTTAATAAAATGTTAAATATTTTACAAGTAGCTGAAATATAAAAATTTAAAAAAGGTGGAAAAACTAATAAATTATCACTAGAAAATCGGCTACTGATGACTTTATCGTATTGACGAGAATATCGGACTTATTTTAATCTTGCTAAAAGTTTTGATATTAGTGAATCTAGTTGTTATCCCAATATCAGGTGAATTGAAGATATTTTAATTAAACACTCTGATTTTCAACAACTCGCTAGTAAAAAATCACTAATAAATTATTATTTTAATGATAAAAATATTATTGTTGGTGTTACCGAAACCACAATCCAACGCCCAAAAAAAGACAAAAACAATCTTATTCTGATAAAAAGAAAAAACACACCATTAAAACACAAGTAATTATCGAACAAGAAACCAAAAAAATTATTGCAACAAGTTTTTCGCTTGAAAAAAACATGATTATGCTTTATTTAAAGAATCAAAAATCTCAATTTTAAAAAATACCAAATTAATAGTTGATAGTGGTTATCAAGGAATTCAAAAAATTCACAATAATGTTCTAATACCTACAAAAAAAGACAAAGAAAAACCCTTTAAATAAAGTATAAAAACAACGTAATAGAATAGTTTCAAAAATGAGAATTATTATTGAAAATATTTTTGCTATTCTTAAAAAATTTAAAATTATTACAGAAAAATATCGTAATCGAAGAAAACGATTTAGTTTAAGATTTAATTTAATTGCTTCAATTTATAATTTGCAGTTAGCATAGAAAATTTATTTAAAATTAAAGAATTGGCGTCCTGTACGATGAACCGGCAAAAAACAAATCTTGTGAGATTGTTTTTTTTATTTTTATATTAAACAACATAAATTTATTTGCATTATTCATCGGATAGTATCTTTAAATTTAGAATTTTTATCATAAAAACAGATATTATTCTGTTTTCCCTACACAAAATAAACGATATTTTTATAAATTTCCTTTTAAATAAAGGTATTATCCGATGAATAATGCAACCCATAAAACTTAATATTTTTTGATGCTTAAAGATGGATAACTCATCTATGGCACGAAGCCTTAAAGAAAGTGTGAAAGCGATTGGATTTATTCCTATTTATTTCTTTAATTCTCGGCAAGATTAATCACTTGCGAAATGTCAGAGCGCGTGTTTTTTGCTTGTTTTCATAAAAAGAGTGCTGTTAAACAGAAAAAAACAATATCGGACACTAAAAAAAACAAGAGGGTTGGAACTCCAAAAGGTTATTTTCTTTATATAAAGTTGTCTAGGGATGGATGAAGCGTAATTAATAACTTGGTAAACTGCTTTTTGTTTATTTCCGTATGGGGGGTAAACTCTGTTTAAATAGACTTCTTGCGATACCTGGTTTTATTATTAAAATATTATTATAAAATATAATTTATGAGGATATTAAATTATGAAATTTGATGAATTTAAAAATATTAATGATAAAGAATGATTAAGATTAACAAGAATAAAACAAGATATTTTTAATAAAATGTTAGATATTTTACAAGTAGCTGAAATAGAAAAATTTAAAAAAGGTGGCAAAGCTAATAAATTATCACTATAAAATCGATTATTGATGACTTTATCGTATTGACGAGAATATCGAACTTATTTTCATCTTGGAAAAAATTTCGGAATTAGTGAAGCTAATTGTTATCGCAATATCAAGTGAATTGAAGATATTTTAATTAAACACCCTGATTTTCAGCAAGTTGCTGGTAAAAAAGCACTAATAAATGATTATTTTAATGATAAAACTATTATTATTGATGCTACCGAAACCCCAATCCAACGCCCAAAAAAAGACAAAAACAATCTTATTCTGGTAAAAAGAAAAAACACACTATTAAAACACAAGTAATTATCGAACAAGAAACCAAAAAAATTATTGCAACAAGTTTTTCACTTGGCAAAAAACACGATTATGCTTTATTTAAAGAATCAAAAATCGCAATTTTAAAAAATACCAAATTAATAGTTGATAGTGGTTATCAAGGAATACAAAAAATTCACAATAATGTTATAATGCCCACAAAGAAAACTAAGAAAAAACATTTAAATAAAGAACAAAAACAACATAATAGACTAGTTTCAAAAATAAGAATTATTATTGAAAATATTTTTTCTATTCTTAAAAAATTTAAAATTATTACAGAAAAATATAGAAATCGTAGAAAACGATTTAGTTTAAGATTTAATTTAATTGCTTCAATTTATAATTTACAATTATTATAGTTATCATAAAAGATTTATTTAAAATTAACGAATTTGAATAATAAAATAATTTTTCGTTGTGGCAAAATATTAAATTTTTAAATAAAAGACATAATTAATTAAAATTATAATTTTATATTAACCCCTTTTTACAAATATTTGAAATTATTTTAATGGGTTATGCAAGAAGTCTAATATAGAATTTTAGTATCGCCACCACCCACCCCCCCAAAAAAAAGTGAGGTGGATGGAGAATTAATCTAATTAAATCAAAATACAAATATTATTACTAAATATCAAAATATTAACCAACAAAGTGATTTTCTGTTTATTTAAAAAAATAAAAAGAAAGGAATAAAATATTATGAAAGAATATAAAAGTAAATATATTAATAAAACTTGGAATGAAATAACAACATTATTTGATTGAGTTAATTGTCAGCCTATTAATTGTCGTATTTCACATCATAAAAATCATTATGATTTGCAGTGTTTAGAATGAGCCAAAATATACTTAAATTTATTTAAAGACGAGTGAGATGTTATTGCTTATTATATGCAACATTACAAAATTAACGATATTTTAGATTTAGCTTCGGATGGATGAAAAATATTATAAATTGACAAAAAAATAAAACAAATAAATTAAAATATATTATTGCAATTGACCCTGCTGTAATTGGGCAAACTGGTATTATTATTTATAATGTTTTGCAAAAGAAAATAATTAATAATATTACTTTTAATTCCAAAAATGAAGAAGAAGCAATAAATAATATGTATTTAATATTAAATGAGTTTAAAAATAAAGTTTGTTCTTATTTAAATAAAGTTATTGTAATAATTGAAGATTATCAACTTCATAAAGGTTTAAAAATAAAAAATCCATTATCTACTCCTAAATTTATTGGTGGTTCAAAAGCTTTATGCAAATATCTATTTAATTTAAAATATATTTTACAATCACCAGTCATTAAGAAAAATTATATTTATAAAGGAAATATTAAAATGTCAGAGCACGAACGCGATGCTTGAAAACATTTACAGTATTTTTTAGCAAAAGGAGTTGATAAAAATGGCACAAACAAAAAGTAATTTACCTAAAAAATCAATAACTAATAAACCTAAAATAAAAAATAAAAAAATTAATAAGTTAGAATTAACTGTTAGATTACATGAAAATCCGATTAAAACTAAAATTAAGGCACTGGTTGCTGGGGGTGTTGAAGTTGATGCTTGTTCGGCTAAATGTCAATGAGACGGATTAAATTATTCAACATTATCAATATATAGCCCGTCCATTTTAACTGAGTTTTTAAAATTAAAAAAAGATGATGAGATAAAAATTAAAGGCTCAGTATTTAATCAGTTAAATATAAAAACTAAACGCCATTTTTTATCTTTTAGAGTAGATAGTTTTGAAATTATACAAAAAACGATTAGAAAAAGAACAAATACAAATATTAAAAAATAAGAGGTAAAAACAATGGCATTAAAAAATGTAAAATATGTTCTTATTGATGAAAATAATGAACCTATTAAAAATGAAGATGGTAGTTTAGATATTAAAACTGCTGAAATTATTTTAGAAAATACTTCTGAAGTTGAAGAATTTAATGCAAGTAATTTAGAAAATAATAATCAACAAATCAACGAACTACAAACAAAAAATAATGAATTAACTTCACAAATTGAACAACAAACAATTCAATTAAAACAAATTGAAGTAATTGACTTTATTAATTCTTTAACTGATAATGAAGAATTTAAAAATGTTTTATTAAAGTCTTATGATATTAGCGATGATATTGAAATCATTAAATCACAATTGCAAAGTATTTATTATGAATTAATTAAGGTACAAACAGTTAATACTGGTGGCGTACCAAAGGTAGAAAACAAAGAAAACAATATTTTAGATACAGACAATGTATTTAATAAATAGAAAGAAGGAAGTAAATTATGGCACAAAACCCACAAAGAATTTTCGGAGATATTGCTAATCAAGCAACACAAAGAGACCGAGAAACATTTGAACAATGATATTTACAAACTTATCAACAAAAATTTAGTTGAGAAGCATTATTTGCGTGAAAAGAAGCCAATAAGTTTGGTTTAACATATAAAAGAAAGAAAAATATTAAATACAATGAAGGTTTAGGGAAAAATGGTCAAGTATTTAATACTGATGATAAATTATTAAATTATTCAGAAGTAGAATTTGATGATGGAATTGTTGAATTAGATACAATTTTAACTTTTGCTCGTAAATTAGACCCTGTAGAAAGTGATTTTAATCCTAATTTTTGGGCCGCTGATATTGAACAAGCAATGGATACTGAGGTTGCTTATAAACGCAATAAAATTTTAGAAATTATTAATAAAGGAATAGTTACAACTATTCAAGGACAAAAAGCAAATGACACAAATGCTTTACAAATCCACGATGAAATTATGGATAAAATATATGAAAATGGCTTTACCCCATCAGAAACAGTTGTTTTAGGTTCGGCTGATTTTATTCGTGGAATTCGTAATAAATTACAGTTACAACTTGGAGCAAACGACCAAATAAATAGTGTAATCACAACAAGTGGAGCAATGAAAACTGTTGAAGGAACAACATACTATATGGTTCCTAAAAAATTACCAATTATTAATAAAGATGGTTCAGAAGGAACAATTAGTTTATTGCCAGAAGGTGTTAATGCAATTGTCTTTAAATTTAGTAAAAAATATGACCCTCTTATTTTACGCAAAAAAGACCATACTCCATTAAGGGTTGGTGCTGCTGCATTGGGTACTGGGGTGGGTAATACTTTGATTATGGAAAGAGTTTTATATTTAGGCGGAGCAGTAGTTGAACCTAGGGGAATTATTAAACATATTGTTGCAAAAATTGATATTAGTAAAATTAGGTTGTATGTATTATTTAAGGGTTTTAATTAATATCTTAGAAATTGTGGAATAATATTACACTTACTTAATTAAATTCTATTACTTTTAATTTTATTTTCAATATATTTTTTCATTATTTTTAAATTTTTCCACGACAAAAATACATGTTTATTAAAGTTATTTAATTTATTTAGATAAAATTAATAAAAATATAAGTTTGATTGTAAACTATTATTTACAAAATTATTAACTAAATAATTAATTCTATTTTCTTCTAATGGTTCATTAGTATTAAATAAATTAATTTTATTTTTAAAATTCATCATACTAGTATTTAATTTATTTTTAATAGTTTTTTCATAATAAGTTGCTTTTTTAACCAAAACTGTAGAAACCACACACATTTTGTACTTTTGTGGTATTTACAGTTTTAGAAACAAATTTTATTAATATTTTAATTAAGGAGTTAAAATTATGCAAACAAAGCAATATTTTATTTTGCGGTCGTTAGTGAAAAAGTATGGTAAAGATATTGTTATTAATACTGTCAATAAGATTGCAAAAGATATTGAAATTAAAAAGTAAAGAATAAATTATTTCGCGTAATTTATTAGCGGATAATTTATTCAATAATGTTTTTTAAGTGGAGCAAAGCGACAACGAGCGGAGCGAGTTTGCAAATTTCAATTTTTTAATTTATCGAAAGGAGTTATATAATGCCAGTATGATTAACATGAATATTTAGTATTTTGATTTTGTTAGGTATTTTTGCGTGAATTGGTTTATCAATTTATCAAAAAATTCGTCAAATTCAAGGTAAGAAAAAAGAAAAAAAAGAACTTGAAAAAAAGGAGGATAGAAAATAATGAATTTATTAACTGAAACAGTTACAAAAATCGGCTTTGGTGATGGAATGAATTCCATTTGAACTGGTTTAGGTAATGCAATGGGTAAAGTAAAAGATGCTGTATATGGTATTTTACCGCAATTAATGACCTTTTTAGGTGATGCGTGAATTATTTTAATTCCATTTGGATTATTTATTATCATTAAGATATTAAACTTTTTCCGTCATATGGTTAAAGGATTTTAAGAGTATATTATTCTATATTGGCACACTAGTTTATTTATATTTTATTAATTTATTTTATATAACTATTACTTTAAAACTTAATAGTATTTTTCAGTGTGCCAATTTTTATTATTTTATATATTTACCATTGTTAATAACATTGTTTATTAAACATTAGATAAACAATATATTAGCATTATGTATACCATTGTTAATAATCAGTGTTTTTATCAATAAATAAGCAATATATAAACATTAAATATAACATTGTTTATTAAATAAATATTTAGTTAGGAGTATTTAATTATGGATATAAAATTTGAAACAACTAAGGAATATAAAAAATTAAAGAGAGATTTTATTATTAAGAATTTTGGTTCTGGTTTTTGTTATTTTTTATTTTTAATTAATCTTATTGCAATTATTGTAGGTTTTATTTTGTTTTCAAATAGAGAAATAATAATTGGTATTTTAATTGCTTTTTTATTTTTAATTTTTATATTTATTATTTTATTTTTTGTAATTGAAGAGCATATATCAGAAATTAAGGAATATAAAGTTATATTGTTAAAGAAACAATTAATACCGTTAGAAAATATAATCGGAGGATTAGGACAAGGTAAAATGCTAAGAGGAGGAGTTGATAAAATTGAGTAATTTTGTTAAGAAAAATCAGAATATAGCAAATTATTTTATTTCTAAGGAACTTATCCCTTTTGAAACAGATAAAGCAAGTTTTATCAATTTACCTAATCATAATCGCCATATTGGTTTTTGATTGAGTAATAAGTTTATTTATCCTAGTAAAAAACATTATGAACAAGTAGCAATCGGTTTAATTTATGATAATTCTTATCGTATTGTAAAATATGATGAAAATTTAAAACAACACGATTGAAAATGTTTAACTGGAACAGAAATAATTGATTTGTATAATCAATATAAACAAAACTATTTTACGCGTATGCACAAAGCATTATTTTCAAATGAACCTAAAAAAGTAAAAACAAATAACAATAATAATTTAATAAATTGAAATGATGAAAAAGTAGAACAATTAATTCGCGATTTGGAGGAATTATAAAATGGAAGTTAAATTAATAGAAGAATTATATAAAGAAAATAGAATAAAATATGAAAAAAATAAAGGTTATAAATTATGTGATAATGGTTATATTTTTCATCATCCAATTAAAAATTATTTAAAAGTAGTTGGTTGTTCTAATAATTTTATAAAATCTAAGGTTTCTTATATATCTTTTTCTTGCAAAAATAAAATTAAATTCTTATGTAAAAAATGATATAAAAGTTTTAAAAAAGAGTCAAATTATGTTTTATCAATTTATGATGAACAATCTTATAAAAAACCTATTCAAATTAATATAAAAGATTTTAATTATGAAATTGAATATAAATGAATATGGTAAATATTTTTTATAGAGGTTTTTATAATGAGTTTATATAATTATTGAGTTCAATTTGTAAGTTATATTATTGGTTCAAATGCTCCTGAATTTTTATATGTTATATCGTTTGTATTATTTATCGTTTTATTTTTTGGAATGTTTTTTAAACTTATTCAAAAAATGTGGAGTTTTTAAATATGCAAAATGATTGAGAAAAATTAAAAGAGTTTTTTATTCATGTATTTTTATTTATTGATAAATCTAATGTTGAAAGTATTACAACTTGGAATTTAACTCAAAATGAATATTTAACTTTGATGGTTGGTGTTTGAATTGTAATTTTGTTTTTAACTTGGTTTTTATTGTGAATTATTTTTAAAATAGTTGGGTATTTTAATTAATGAAAAAGTTTACATTTTTTCTAATAAACTTTTGTTATATTAATGGTTCAATGATTTTGTTTTGTTTAATTGATTTATTACTTTGAATAATTTCATTAAATTATACTGGTTTAGTATTTTGACTATTATTTGCTTTGCAGTGTGTATATTTTGTTTGGTGATTTTGAAAAAATGTTTTTTATCAGTTAAATGTTTTTCGTTTAGTTTACTTTATTTGAGATAATCCGTTATCAGTAATTATTGGTAAATTAGGAACTGGTAAAACGTTACTTTTAACTTTTTTATCACAAGTTATGAAACTTTTAACGAAGAAAATTTATAGTAATTATCCAATTGAAGATGATGCAATAAAACTTTTAACTTTTAATAATTTAGATTTTACTGATAGAACTAAATTAGTACCACCTGATGATAGTTTAATTTTGTTTGATGAAAGTTTTTTATATATTGATGGAACTAGCCCCCACGAAGTTAAAAAAGTTCATGGTGGTAAAAGTGTGTGGATTGTTTTAGCAAGACATTTTAAAAATAGAGCGATTTTTACTGTACAGCGTGAGGGTATGATGTGAAATAATATTCGTCATTTAGCAAGCGGTATTATTATTCCGATTTCATTGAAAAAACCCGTTAAGTCAAAATTAGGTAATATTTTTAATCGTAGTTTTGTTATGCGAATTGGTATTTTTCAAGATATTACAGATTATGAAATTTGAAAAACAAAATCAGTAGAACGAACAGCAGAAGGTAAAAGAGCAAAACATAAATCGGATGTTGGATTAGGAATTCGGTTTTTTAAGATAATTATTCCGCTTGAATTTGCTAATAAATACGATAGTCATTGATTATCATTTGTCCGTGATTTGAAAAACGATGATGTTGTTAATAAAAAAGAATACTTTTGAAAAGATATATCAAAATTAAATAATAAACAACGTTTAGAATTGTTTGATATTGATATTTTGAAAGAAAATTTAAAAGCAAAAAAAGGGAAAGGAAAGATAAAAAATGAGTAATTTATTAAGTGAAAGCGTTAATAACGATAATTGAAATAAGATTTTTAGTTTTATTTTTGATACTTTTTTATTTGTTTTTGATGTAATTTGAAATACTAAATTGCCGATGACAAATATAACAATTGCTTATTTTTTAATCTTTTTTATGGTTATTAAATTATCAATTTATGCTATTCACGGAACATCAACTAATTATAACGATTTAGGTTCAACAGTTAAAAGTGGTGTTATTAATAGTTCTAAACTATACGGTGCTACTGTTCGTAATGTTTATAGTACTGGAAAAGGTTTACAAGGGCATATTAAAGAGCGTAAACAGTTTAAAGTTAATCGCAATGTTAGTCACAATAAACAACAATTATCAAGTTTAGCTAAACAAGCAAAAACAAGAGAACAAGGGTTTAAAAGAATTCATACCACTAAAAGAATAAAAAAATATAAGTAAGGAGTTGATTTTATATGATTAAGTTAGTTTTATTGGTAGCGGCAATCGCTATTTTTGGTACTGGATTTATTACAGTTATTATTAATCAGTTGACATCAGCAAAAAATATTATTATGGATTTATATAATTCTGATACTTGGTTGTTATCTATTTTTGGCAAAATGGCGATTTTATTTAGTCATCCATTAATGTTAACAATATCAAGTTTATATATTATTGGTTTTATTATTTCAAAAACATTATATAGTTAGGATTTAAATTTATGAAAAGTAATTTAGAAAATAAAAAAGAAAAGAAACAAAATGGTTTGTTTATTTCTTGGGTTGATTTAATTTTATATCTTATTATAAGTTTTTCGTTAACGCTTGTATGTATTTTAGATACAGTTTCAACGATTGAAGAATTAAAAGAGAAATATGTTGGTATAAATGGTTATATAATTTATGGTTTATGATTTGATATATTGTGATATATCTTAATAATTCATTATTTTTATGGTTATTTATTTAATGAAATTATTAAATTAATAAAAGAAAATCGTAAAAATAAGTTGGTAGAGAATAATGCGTAAGTTTTTAGTATTATTTTCGTTTGTACCAATTTTATTGATTTCTTTTTTCTCGTTAGGGGCAATGACATTACAACAAAATCATCAATCACAACAAATAACAGAAAAAATAAGAACAAAGCGAAGTGTAGAAACTGGTATAAATGAAACTGATTTTATTAATACAATGTTTTTACGTAGTACTTTTTTTGAAAATTGAAGTGATACCAATTACTTTATTAATCCTACTTTAAAAACATCAAAATCATTAACTTATAACGATAAATGATATTTAGATTTTTTAAAGGATAGTTATTCAACTGGTGTTTCTTATGATAAACCTAGTGATAAATTTATGGATTTATATAAAAATTGAGATAATTATGTTAAACAATATAACATTAATAAATTTTATGATATTGATAAAAAACAATTTTTAAAAGAATTAACAAATTTTATTTATTCTTTTACAATTAAATATAATTTAACGCAAATGTTAAATAAATTAAAAACAAATATAAATGATTTACAAACAGTTAATTTAATTGAAGATAATTGAAAATTAATTGATATTAATTGACGAAAAGATAGATATAAATTTGAAAATGAATTTAAAAAGTTAAATAATAAATGATACTTTTTTATTGAATCTGATACATATGGATTTAATAAATATTTAGCAAAAAATAATGATAATAATATAAAACAAGTAAACGAATGACATTGAATTATTATTTTAAATAATGGAAATTATGCTTATTTTGATGCTTCAAAAATAAAATTAATTTATTGTTGAGATGGTGTTGGTGAACCACAAACACCAACAATTAATTCTAATAATGGTGAAATTACAGATTGAAGTGTTGAAAATCAAAATAAAGTTAAAGATTTTTTAAATAAATATTTAGATGTTATTATTCAAGAAAATATTAGGGTTCAACAAGGCGGTAATCCCGATTATGAGAGCCCTATTGTTGGAACACAACGAATAATTTTTGATTTTGAAATTGTTGATGAAAGCGAAAGATATACCGCTATGTATTTTATTAAAAAATCAATTTATCGGATGATTTTAACAATTGATAAAAATAATAACATTATTGCTGGCAGTTTAGAATTAACACATACTAAGACAGCGAGTAATGGTATGACTAATTTTGTTAAAGAAACTAAATTAGGTTTTTTGTTTATTTTTATGAAAGAAAAAGATAATATTTTTAATTTTGATGCAAATACTAATTCATATTTAGAAAATGGAAATATTAAATATTATGAAAAAATGAAAGGACAAATTGATATTAATAAGTTTTTAAAAGCATTTTTTGCGTATGCTTTGGTACCTGTGTTTCAAAATCGAAGCAATTTTATTGAAAGTGGTTATATTGATAATTTACAATATGATACTGTTTTAATTAACTTTTTTGGTTTAAAATTAGTTAATTTTAGAGATGTTTTAATTGATGAAAATATTATTAATAAAAATCAATTTGAAAAATTATTAAATAGTATGTTTACAGTTTCGCAAAATTTTTATAAAGATTATTTACGAACCATTTTTGATTTAGAAAATAATACTTATACACAAGGATACAATAAAAAGTATGGTTTATTAGCAAATAATGGTTTTAAAATTTATCCTCGTTACTTTTATTTTTCTGATAAATATAAATCATTAGATTTTAAAATGTACTCTGCTTATAAAAATCGGTTTTATAACACAAATTATGGAGATGTATTTAACTATGATTTTTCAGTATTAAATAATTATAATATTAATCAAAATGAGGGTTATGTTTTTGAAGGAACTTTAAAAGATAAATATGGTTTAAAATATAAGAAAATGGAAGAACAAAAAATCGGTTATAATGTTTTTGAATTACAAGCACAAAAAGAAAATGATATGTATCGATATTATGACTTTAATTTTGGAATTTATAACTGACAAGAAATTAATAACGGGGGATTATTCCCCGATAGTCAATGATGACAAGCACAATATGAAAGTTGTAGTTGATATAATTTAGCGTGTCATATCAGAAATGCGGCAATTTGAATAGTTAATAATATCCCTGGTATAAAACAAGTAAACGAATTAGCGAGTGGTGTTGGTAAAATTTTTCAAACAATTTATGGTTTTTTCAGTCAAACATTCGAAGTATGAAAATTTAGTCCTGCATTATATAGTACAATAACTAATTTATTCTTATTAATTATCTTTATGAAATTTGTGCGATTAATTTAAAAAGGAACTATTATTAAGTTCCTTTTTAACCTTTTCAATTTATAATTTCACCAGTATTAGAATTAATTGTTGGTGTTTGTGGTTCTCCAACACCATCTCAACAATAAATTAATTTTATTTTTGAAGCATCAAAATAAGCAACATAATTTCCATTATTTAAAATAAGAATTCAATGTCATTCGTTTACTTGTTTTATATTATTATCATTATTTTTTGCTAAATATTTATTAAATCCATATGTATCAGATTCAATAAAAAAGCATCATTTATTATTTAACTTTTTAAATTCATTTTCAAATTTATATCTATCTTTTTGTCAATTAATATCAACTAATTTTCAATTACTATTTTTTGGTGGTTGTTGTGGTTTTGGTGTAGGTTCAGGTTTATTTCCCCCGTTTTCATTGTTATTTGGTTTTTCACAACTAATTAATGATGTTGTGCTTGTTGCTGTTAATCCGATTGCTCCTAAAATACTAAGTCATTTTTTCATATTTTATTCCTTTTTTTAGAATTCTATTGACATTATATATATATATATATATATATACAAGCATTTTTAAATATATTTTAGAAACGATACTTACTTATTATGGTTATGATTGTTTAAAAAAGTTTGAAGTTTTATAAAAATTAATTTAAATGATATAACTATACTATATTATTTTAAAAAAATGAGGTGAATTAATGAAATATATTATTAATAACTTTAATTTAAGCGATTTACAAGCAAAATTGCAAGATTTTTTAAGTAAAAATCATCAAAATAAATATTATAAAAGAATAAAAAAGAAAATATTTGCATATATTAATTTATGTAAGGAGTTTTTTCTTGAAACTAAGTTGTTATTAAAAGATTTGATTAAAAAATATTTTAAAAATAAATTTTCAACTTTTTATTATTGGGCAAATAAAATTTTAATTGCATATGCAAATAATAATTTTGAAGATTTATTATTAAAATCAACAGTTCCTAATAATATTAATTATCAATATAGTAATGATGTTCGTGAAAATATCTGTGATTTATATTTTGAATATTCTGATAAACGTGCTGGTGGTGTTTTATCGTTATTTTATAATTTAAAAAAAGGAATTCATGGCGAAGAATTAAAAAATAAAGCACCAAAAAATTTAAAAACATTTTTTCGTTGACTTAAAAAAGATAAGCGTTGATTAAAAATAAAAAATAAAATTAAAGAAATTAAAAGAAAACATCCAAGATATGAAGTTAAAGAATTAGGATTATTACAAATGGATGCTAAATATTTTATGCCAAGTAAATTTCCGGTTGATAAAAAGTATTATGTCTATGATTTTATTGATGAGAGAATGAGAGGAGTATTTGGTTATATTTATGATAAATTATGCACTGAGAATGCTATTGATGCTGTTAAAAGAGCAATCAGTGATTTTAAAAAAATATTTGGTATCAAAATAACACGAATTAGAACTGATAACGGTTCTGAATTTATTAATAGTCATCGGAATAATCAAAAAAGTAGCGTTAAAGAAACTACTTTTACTCAATTTTTAACAGATAAAAATATTTTAAATCAAACAACACCTGTTCGTTCTCCACAGTCAAACGGTAAAATTGAAAGATTTCATCAAAATTATACTAATTTATTTGTATTTGATGAAAAAATATTGGATGCAGCTGGTTTACAAAATAAACTAAATGATTATTATTACTTTTATAATTTTGAAAGAGTGCATAAATCTTTGAATTTTCAGACACCATTTGAATTTTTAACTAATTTAACTAAATAATTTTAAATTTATAAAGTTTTATTTAAACTATTTTTTAGTGTCTCAATTTCAGAATTTTTATTTAAATATGTATCATTTTTAATGATGTTTTTATATTTTAAATTATATATTTTATTATTTTTTCTTGTTTTCTTGCAATCTTCAAAATGTGTGTGGTATACTACATTTTTTAACCAAAACACCCTTACAGTAATGTGATATATCACCCTCAATATGACAACCAATATTATTTCATAATGTTTGATTTCTGACACTTTCTTCATTATTTTTAATTAATTTAATTGTCTCTTTTAAGAATTTCATTTTTGATTCTTTTATAAAAGAAGCACTGTTTTCTACGCGTTCTAATAATTCTTCATATTTACCATTAAAAAAATAATCGACTGCTTTATGGTATGTTTCTCTGTTTTCTTTGTTTTTACTTTGATAAGGATATAATTTTTTAAATCTACTTGTAAGGTGAAATTTATCTATCGTGTAATGTACTTTATTTTTAGGAAAATATTCTTGAATAAATTTTACCATATTTTTAATTCAAAGTGCACCATCTCCTAATACCATAAATTCAATATTGTCATTAATGTCATAATAACTGGTAATTAATGTAAGTAATTTACTAACAAAATTAATTAATTTACTATTTTTTTTAATATATTCTGGAATATTATCTAGTTCTATAACACCTAATTTATTTGCAATTACAGGTCTTTTTTTAGTTGATTTTGTTTTATTAAAACCAGTATGAACAGTTGAAAATATACTATGTTTTTTTATTTTTTCTTTCCCCTTTTTATTTTCATTTCACATTTTTAAATAAGTTCCATCAATTTGAATATATAAAGTATGAGGTACCTTTATTTTTTTATCAGTTTTATTAATATAATATTCTTTATCAGTTTTTGCATTTTTCATAATATTTGAAATTGTTTTTATACAAATTTTTACATGTTCTATAGTATCTAAAATATCTTGATATGTTTTTTTATTACCAATAAATGATAATATTTTTTCTTTAACAGAATTATCTATTCTTTGTCATTTTTTAATTACTAAAAGTTTATCCAAAGGAAAAATATATTCTTCTTTACCTGTTTCTGGATTAATTTTATAATATTTTCTTCTTTTAAAAGTTATTTTCCCATTTAAAATAGTTAATGTTCTTGGTTTTATTTATTTTACTTTATAATCTTTAAATTCTTTTAAAGTTTCATTAATTTTATAATTTTTAAAAATTCATTCATCACAATCTTCTAAATTTTGTTGAATTATTTCAATACTTTGTTTATCTAACAAATTATTAAAATTCTTAAAAAATCTGTTATCAATATTTATCATTTTTTTACCCTCTTTTCTTAGTTCTACAAATTAACACAAAAATAATAAAAATGCAAAAAAAGATATTATTTTTTATTTATTGTGTTATAATTTAATTGTTAATTATTAGCAAATTAATTTAACTGAAAAAAGTAAATTACTTTACTTTTTTTTGTTTTGGTGTAAAATATAGATAATAAAAAGAACTTGTGAAAGTTCTTTTATACATTTTTAAAGTTATTTATTACTCTTTTATTTAATCATATTGTTTAAATAATAGCAATTTTAATATGCAAAAAGGAGTAAAAAATGAAAGAATTTAATCTAAAAACAGCAAGTTTACGAACATTTTATCGTAAAATAGATGAATTTTGGCAAAATAAATCACCTAATATTCCCTATACTTTGAATGATTTAACCAATAAATTTAACCTTTCTCGTAAATGACGATATGACACTTATGCGAGCGAGAAGATAGTTCCTTTACTTGAAAAACAAGTTGATAGAATTGAAAGTGAAATAATTAATTTTATGATGAAATAACCTGATGGTGCTAAATTATATTGACAACGAGCATTTAATTATAAATATTCACTACAAGAAAAACAGTTAGAACAAGAATTAAACTTAAATAATCAACAGCCAATAATAGTTAATTTACAAACGGATATTAGAGATATTAAAAAAGAAAGTGATAATAATGCTTAATCATTTTACTTATTTATTAGAAACTCCTTATTGGTTATTACAAAATAGTAGTATTGGTAATAAATACCCCCTTGCTAAGAAATATGAATTAGTAAATGAAATTAATCAAATTGGGACACGATATAGTGGTAAGACTATTTCAAATATTAAAATGTTTGGTGAATTATTAAAAATTAGTTTATTAATTAAAGAACCAATTTGTATAATTGCTAGTATGTATTGGAGTAAAGATTTAAAAGATAGTGTATTTCAAAATATATGAAATATGTTAGATGAAAATAATATACCTTATACTATTAATTTATCAAATTTTACTTTTACTTTATTAAATGATAGCAAAATATATTGTAAAGGTTTACATTCACCAAGTCGGAAAGAAAAATTAAAAGCATTTGCTGATTTGAATAAATATAAATTAGTTATTGATTGACGAGAAGAATGTGACCAATTTCAACAAAAAGATTTAAGTGATTTAGAATTTGCTATTCGTGGTTATCAAAATAAAATAACAATTAATACATGTAACCCTGAAAGCTTAAAAAGATATATTGTTGGTTATTGTAATGAATTATTACCTTTTAATGAAGAAATAATGCGTAGTAAATATGAAGAAATAAAATATATTGAAAAATGAAATATGAAAATTATTATTCATTATTCTAGTTGAAGAATTAATTATGAATTACCACAAGATAAAGTTAATGAACAATTAAGATTAGAGCAGTTAGATATTGAAAGAGCAAGAGTTTGAAGTTGAGGTTTACCTGGTAATACTAGCGGGTCAATCTTTGCAAGATATATTGATATTATGCAAGCAACAGATATTATTCAACCAACTAAATTATTAGGTGGTGTTGACCTAGCAAACTCTACTAGTCCAAAAGGACATACAACATCAGCGAGTTTTTGAATATATAATTCACTTGATAAAAAAGCATATAAAGTTGCTGAATATACACACTCAAATGCTACTCAACAATTTAAAGGACCATTAGAACAAGTAAAAGATATTTTAGAATTTTACAAACAATCAATTAAATCAATATTTTAATTTAATACAACAAGGAATATCAATTAATGTTGATGATAGTGCTTATGCAACACTAGAAAGTTTAAATAGAGAAAAATATAATTATACTTTTGGTCAATACATGCATTTTAGACCAGCACAAAAGCAGAAGTTTAAAATAAAACATCGTGTAGAAGCATTTACAATGTTAATAAATACTAATCAATTAAAATGATTATGAGAAAAATGTCCTGTAAGTAAAATCCAATATGAATTAATTCAATGAGAAGATAAACCAGATACCAGAGAAGAACGAATGTTAGACTTATATGATGATACATTTGATAGTGATTTTTATGCATTACACTTTGAATTAATACCAATGGTTAAACATAATAATTCAGCAGATTATAAATTATGACAACAAAGGGATTGAATAACTTAATGAAAAAAGATATTTATGTAATACATGATGAGCGTGTAATAAATGCAAAAAGACCTTATATGTCTGTTTGTGGACAAGTTAAAAAAAGACTTTGTCAAAAATTAAAAAAAGATAATATCGCAATATGTAAATTAAATTTATATAACGAATATATTAAAAAATACCAAAAAGTTAAAGTATGTGTACAAGTTTTAGAAAATGAACCAAATTTATTAACAGTAAATATTATTAATTATGCACTTATCTTAAAATTAAAGGAGCAAAATAACCATGAATAATACTTTCCCTAGTTTACCAAACTTAAATGATATTAATAGTGTTTTAAAATTTTATAATTATGATTGAACAATTAATTTAGCAAATATTATTGCTCTTCATCAAATGCGATTAATAAATGGTAAAGATATTTTATTTAAGTCTCATCGTAAAGACATTTTAGAAAAATTAAATTGATGATATGAAACTTATAAAATAAAAGAGAAATTAGATAAAAACGAATTAACAGCAAGTTTAATCGGTAAAACTATCTTTGGTTTATTAGAAACTAGTGATGGCAATATTGATTTATGAATTAATCCATTTAACTTTACATCTCGTGTAAGTAAAATAAACGAAATTGAACAAGGTGCTGATATTTGATTAAATTATCATCAATCAGATAGTGGTTTTATTTTAAATTTAATTTGTACCAAAGATAAAATAGTTATTAAAGGTTGACCTAAAAATAATGAAGTAGTTGTTGGTCAAAGTAAAACACAAATTAAAGATGATGTTAAACCTGTTTTAGTACAAGAATTTAAAAACAAATTAGGTATAGTACCTTTCTGAGAAATGATTAATGAACCTAGTCCATTGTTTTTATCAACATCAACTACTTTAAATCCATGACCTACTATGGCAAATTGTTATAAATTACAATTTGATTTAGAAGATAGTTTTAATATTAAATCAAAAGAAATATATGCAAATCGTACGCACTGATATGGAATACTAAGTGATGATTTAATGACTGCTTATAACAAAGGTAATAAAAAAGTACTACAAGATGTATTTGATGATATTTTTGTTCAATCAAGTTCATCAACAGTAGATGGTCAATTATCCCAATCTTTACAAGTATTACAAGGAACACCAACCTTAGAAACATATACTGAAGACCAAAAATCAATCATTGAGCAAGTATATTTAGCATGTCATTTTTCTAGTCCTTTTGGTGATAAATCAGATAATGACCAAAATAAAACACAGTCATTATTAACTAAAACAAAAGACTTAGAAAAACAAGCATATTTACAAGCATATCGTAAACAGTATTATACTAAAATGTTTGATACTGTTTTAAAATATTATGGTTTATGAGATGGCGCTAGTGAACGCCCTTATGGTTTTGATTTTGTTAGTGCTAGTTTAGTAGACCAAATGCGACAAAATGAATTAATTACTGCTAGATTAGATAATGGTACAATGGAACCAATACGAGCAATTACTGAATATGATAATATTGATGAATTAGAAGCAACAAAATATTTTGAAAAAGTAGAAAAATGACAAGATAAAATGCAAGCCAAAGAAATAGAACATAATAACAAATTACTAGAATATGATGAAACTGGTAATAATCAAAATGCTTTACAAGGTAGAACAGAAATTAAGGAGAATTAAAAAATGAGTAGAATTAACCCGGGTGTTATGGAAGAATTAAGAAGACAATCCCATGATACTTTAATAGATATCAGAGAAAACATACGAAATAATAGACATTGAATGGTTTTTCCTTTTAATGTTTATAGTTCATATATTCCTGATACTGAAACAGGTTGAAAACCTAATAATGCTAAACCAAGTGATTATGGTAGTTATTCACGAATATTTGATAATATGGAAAGTACTATTGCACAATGACAAGGTAGTTTAAAAATAGTCCAAAAATATAAAGGTGAAGAAATTAAAATATTAACGATTGATGATTTTAAAAATCAACCAATTAACTCAACAATATGAGCAAATAATGAAACGCCTTTTGGGATAAAATTAAAAGATGAAAATAGCAATGTTTATTGAAAATTAATTTATGGTGAAAACATTTATGATATTAATAAAATGTTAGAATACTTAAAGCAATATAAATTAAGTTATTTTATTAATAATGATAATAAAGCCGATAACTTTTATACAAAAGAAGTTAAAGTTGGTAAATATTGAGATGCTTATATGATTGATGATAGAAGTTCAGTCCAATTCGGTGATGCTAAATTTGAACAAGTATTTACACAGCAATCAACTGAAAGACAATATACTTTATTAATTTTAGATGAAGATGTAAATAAATTAAATATTAATGATTATTATAATTTTTATACTGTATTTAATGACCGTGGATTAAATATTGGTGGTGGTAATATTAATTCTGCTCCCCAAGATAGACAATGATTATACCCATCAAATGTTATTAATTATTATTCACCTTATGATGGTAGTTTTTTATGACAAGAAATTACATTTTCAAGTATTAATGACAAAATTAGTAATAGTGGTTTATCAGTACGACAATTTATACAAACAAGCGCACCTGGTGAAGGTTATTGTTTTCCTAAAATAACTTATGATGAAAAACTAAATAAAGGTATTGTTGAATTAGATGAGATTTTATTAAAAGACCCAGGTGTTAGAGCGATGGCAGTTAAATTTTATGGTAATCCAATCTTTTTTGATATGCCGGTAATTGGGCGACCAATTATTAAAGGTCAATTTAATAAAAAAGTAATGAATTCAAGAGACTTATTAATGTATAACATGTTTCCTGCGCCACCTGATAAAATAAATACTTATGCATCACCCGAAGTAAGTTGATATAACATTCAAGGGGTACAACCAACTATGATAACAGGTTATGAAGATTGAAAAAAAGATATGGAAAGTAGATATGACTTTTGAAAACAGAAAAATAGTGAAGGTATTGTTATAACCGACCCCACTACTACATCATTATCCAATTCTACTGTTGGTAGATATGTTTATAAAGAAGATAAAGATTCTAAATTTTACTGGTCTAAAGATTGAATGATTACTCCACCTGAAAAAGTAAAAATAAAAAATGAAGATGTTAATAATATCATTAGTACCCAAGCATCATCATATTTTAGAAGAAAAGATGAATTTGGTAATACATTAGGGCAAGTTCAAATTGAATATAATAAAATGGGTTCCTGTAATGTTTGAGATATTTTAAATATGAATAATTTTATTAATCGCCAAATTACCGTATTACCTTTAAACTATACGCAAAGGTTGGTTTTTAATCCATTTACTATTCCGGGCGGGGTTGGTAAATTCTTAAACTTTATTTCATTTGGTATTCCCTGAGGTTGAGTTATTAATCAAGATGAAAAAACTTGACCTAATTTCCAATGACTTAATGGTTTTATGAGTGCTAATATTTATAGTTTTTATAATGATGCATTTTGGTCTGAAAAATCAAAAGGTAAAGGTTATTTACCATTTGAAATATTTAGAGAACAAGGAAATGATAAAGTTGGTGCTATTTTTGGAGCAAATGCTGCTAGTTTAGGTTTTACTACTTTATTAACTGATAAATGCAAAGGTACTGTTTTAAATAAGAATGGTAAACCAACAAGTACACTAGTATATTCAACTTATAATTTAAAACAATTAAATCAAAAAACTAACCGAGTTTACTTAATTAATGAAAAAACCAAAGCAATTGATGCTCAAACACCAGTTAGTGATAGTGAAAAAGATAATAATTGCAAATTCTTACAAACGCCAGATGGAACAAATTGTAGTTATATAATTGATATGTTTTCAATTCAAGCCTTATATAAAGGTAATTTTGAAATTATCTTTTATGCTGATAACCCATATACCAATAATGAAGAAGATTATTTACGCTTATCTGTATGGAGTTTCAGAGGTAAAACAAAAAGTGTTTTAAATAATTATTTACGAGATATGACAACTAATTATAAAACTAGTTTCTTATTACCACATGACTATGAAATACCAACATTTAATTATCCAAAATATGTATTTCCACCAGTACCTTATAACTACAAACCATATACAAAAGATATTATGCCTTCTGATGTAGTACAAACATTAAAAATTAAAATTACTGCGCAACCACAGTGTAAAAAAACAGGCAGTCGTTTAGTTAATTTATTTTCTGATGAGTTTAATGATGCTTATTATGAAATTGAAATTGATTTAAAACAAATTGACCCAACAATTCAAAGTATAAGTAAATTTCAAGATGCTTATAAAACAATAGAAATAAGTAATCTAGGTAATTTACAAGTTGAATGTGGACCACCAAATATAGAAAATTTTATTCCTAATAGAAATATTAATATATTTGGCGGAAGTGATGATTGTAGCAATAATTTATTTTCATTAGAAAATATAACTTTAAAAAACATTGGTTTATCACAAAATGATAAAATTAATTTTGAAAATACAATAACTTTATATACTGATAATATAAAAGTAAATGATACTGAAACAAAATATGCTACTGGTGTTGCTAATGGAACACCAAGTGAAAATTATCTTAATGTATATCATACATTGGATAATATTTTTGCTGTAAGATTTTTTTTACAAATAACAAAATTAGTTTTTACTGATAAAGATAAAATTAAAGAAACATATTTACAAGCATATTATAATAATGATGTAAAATTAAAAATTAGATTTACAAAAGTACTATTACCTATCTTACAATGTTTTTATGTTGATTTTTATGCAAAACCAAATTATTGGGGTAATGTTAAAGATATTGTATTAGATGTTTCTAATCCAAATGTATTAGGAATTAGAAATAAAAGCAATAATCCTGTTAGAATAAAAATTAAACCAAGATAAAAAAAAGAGAATTATTTCTCTTTTTTATTCACCATTAACTTTTACATTCCCATCATTATCAATAATAATTAAATCAGATTCTTGTGTATTTAAATTTAAACGATAAATTGACTTAAAATAATTATCATTTTTATTTTTTCAATAATGGAAATAAGACTCTTTTCCTTCAAAATTATTTTTTTTACTATGTATTCCAAAATACCCATTAACTCTATACATTAAACTATAATCATCTTTATAACCTCTAATAATTATTGTATCGTATGTATTATTATTAAATTTAGTTAAATATCAACTATCATTTTTATCACCACGCCATACTACAAAATATCATTTATTATCAACAATATTAAATGGTTTTTCTTGTGGTGCTATTCATTCTAAAATACCATTTTTTGTAGTTATATTATTTTTGTCTTTTAGTTCTTTTAATTCTTCTTTTGTATATTCTTGTGGTGTATTACAAGCAATTAAACTGGTTGTACTTGTTCCTATTAAAGGGATTATTCCTAAAAAAAATAATATCTTTTTCATATATTTATTTCTTATTAATTAAATAAATATAATTAGGATTTCATTCCCCCAATCTATTTGTTTCAATTTCAATCATATTATAATTTTTATTTTTTGATAATTCTAAAACTTTATCATGAAAATATGAATAATGATCATAAATAAAATCTACTAATGTTGAATGATCAGTATCTAAAATTGATCCACCCCAACCAGTGTTATCTTTTTGTTCCATTTTTTTAAATAAATTTGATAAATAAATCATAAAATCTGTTTTACTATTTTCATAAAACATTTTTTCAATTACTAGAGCAGTTTTTAATGATAAATTAGTTTTAATTTTATCATGTCCAGCAGATACATAATATACTTGAAAAAAATCTTCTTTATCATAAAGCGGATTTTCAATATTTATTATTGGGCACGATGAATAATTTATTTCTCTTTTTTGTCTATTTAAATTTTCTAAATTATTTGTTTGTGAAGAATTAATCTCACTATTTTCTATTTTAATTTCTTCTTTTTGATAAGGATTGGCGGCCACTGTTGTTGGTATAGCACTTCCACTAATAGTTAATACACTTAATAAACTAAGTAATTTTTTCATACTTTTTTTCTCCTTTTCTTAATCTTGAAACTTTTTATCAAGATTTACCATCATTATATATATATATATATATACATACAAGAAAAATTAGAAATTATTTAAAACTTTTATCTTTTAAAATAACTCTTATGACGCGTTTTAAGGGCTAAATTAGAAATGAAATATAATAATATTATATATGTTTGCTTGTTTATTATGTGTAATTGTTTAGTATTAGTTTATAAAAAGTATTGTAATTATAAAATATTAGTATATAATTAAGTTATAGGTTTAATCTTTTTCCGTAAAAAAGAGTTATGCTGACTTGTTAATCGGACAAGGATAAAAAAAGAGAGGTTTATAAAATGGCACTTACAAAAGAACAATTAATAGAACAAGGTTTAAGTGAAGAGATTGCTGAAAATATCTTAAATCAGTTTAATAATGAAGCAAAGCAAATTAGAGAAAGTGTGCAAAAACGCGAAGATGTTATATCAAAAAAAGACTTTATTAAATTATCTAATGAATTAGATGAATTAAAAGCATTTAAAGATGTTCCATCCACTAAAATTGAAGATATTAAAACTAATTTAAATAAAGTTAGTGGTAATTCTTTATCTGAAAAAATGCAAACTTTAAAAGAATTAAAACCTGATTTGTTTGTTGAAGAACAACAATCAATTTCGCCAACTAATTTTATTAAAGATATGATTGAAAAATCTACTGAAAATAAAAATGATGAAATTGAAACTATTAAAGAAAAAAGAGCATATACTCCTGAGGAAATTAAAAAATTAACTGATTATACACTTAAAAACCTTAGATAATAAGGAGTGAAAATTATGGCAACAATTAATTTGCCACAAGTACCTTTTACATTACGAGGTAACACAACAAACCAAAAAGCGTATGTTGATATGGTTAATTCTTTATTGCGTGGACCTTTATATAATGAATATGCAATTATTATGCAGTATGCAACAGCAACAGCAGAACAAGTTGCTTGATTACCTAATGCAGGACAAGCACTATATAATTTAACTCATCGTGTGGTATGACAAGATGATTATTCATTACCAAATGGTGGGACAACGCAAACTATGGGATTAACAAGAATTCCAGTTCCGATTGATAAAAGATTTAATTTAAAATTAATGAATGAAGCATTTGACTTGGCATTAATAGAACAAAATATTAAAAATGGTATTATTGCTGATGCTATTTCTAGTGTTGTACAAAATAAATTTGTTAATTTAGAATGTGAATTAATTCAGGCTATTTATGATTATTGTTTAGCAGATGGTCAATATGAAGTAATTCCATTTCGTAGTTATACAGCAGATAATGCTGATGATGCAAATAGAGCATTCTTTAAATTAAATGAAACTTTGATTGAATTAACAAATCAAATTAGTAATTTATATTTTGGTTTACCAACAGATAAAATGTTTATGGTTTTAGGACGAAGAGCATATTTAGGATTAACACCTGCTTATTTAAAAGTAATTGGTTCACAAGCCCAATTAAAAGCGATGGTTAATGGTGAATTATATGAAAATACAGCAATGGGTATTCCTGTATCAAAAAGCTTTCATTTAGAAAAAACATATACAAAAGGACAAGTTAACCGTGATAAAGGTTATAATTTTACTAATGTAAATGGTTTAATTATTAATAAACAAGTATGAGCATATCCAATTAATATGGATACTATTCAACAAGTTTTAGATAATGATACTGCTTAACCCTAAATGAATCGGTAAAGTTCAATATGCTACTCCAACAATTTTATATCCTAAAACATGTAAAATTATTTTAGAAAAAGCACCTACACAAGAAGAAATTAATACTGCTAAAAGCAATCTAAATAAAACTTTTAGAGTGCCAGTTGATTATGTAATCACTGCACCAACACCAAGTAAAATAGATATTAGTAAAATTAATAAAATAGATAAACCAACTATTCATGTTGCAGAACCAACACAAACAACAGCCGAACAGTTAAAACCACAATTTAAAGCTGTTTTTTTAAAAGCAGTAAAAGCCGTAGATAGTTCTTTAACCGAAAGTGATTTTGATTACTTTATTGAAAGTAAAGGTGAAGATTGACCAATTAATATTACAAATGATAAAACTGTTGAAGTTCAAATTGAAGGTAAAAACAACGCTAGTGGTCAAACAAATCCGATTGATGCAGTAATTAAAAATTCTTAATAAACAATGAATTTACTAATATTACGAGTTTTAACTTTATTAGTAACTAATTTAGAAAATAAACCTTTAATAAGTAAATTTGTAAATTTAATTAATAGAGTTAATCAAGTTCAAAATAAATTATTAAAACCAATTAATTATATTACTGATAAATATAATAAAATTACAAGTAAAGTTGAAGATATTTATCAGTTATTAAATCCATTTACTTATGTAGATTTAATTAAAAAAGGTCATAAAAAAGAAATACAACAAATATTAAGTCAATTAGAAAAAGATAATAATATTAAAAATAGAGAACAATTTAAAAATGAAAATTATTTAAATACTAATTGACAACCTTTAAATAGTAGTTGACTTGATAATGGAATGTTTAATATAACTAATAAATTAACTTTAACAGGTAATTTAACTATTTTAATATATACAAAAACAGAAAAGCATCCGAAATTTTATGGACCTTATGTTTATCCTAGTGTTCCAGTTGAAATTTGAAAATTATTAAGTAATGCTGTATCTAATGCTGGGACTTTATTTTGGCGTTATTGATTAAGAAAATGATTACCTAGTCATTTAAGATATTATATTAAAAAAAGATTACAACAAGCATTAAAAGAAAAATATCCCAAAGGAAATATTAAATTAACATTACCAACAGTTCAAAAATTACAACAAATTAAAAAGTTTATTAATAATTTAAAGATTGGACATTTTAATTTTAATTTTGCTGGTGAAATTAATAATAAAAAATGATGTCGAGAGCGAAAAAGTGATGTTAAAAATATTAAGAATTTATATAAAACACCAGTTAATAATAAATTTTATCAGGTTAATAAATCTATTAAGGCGATTAATAAAACAAAAATAAAAGTTAATAGTTATAAACCAAGTAATTTAAAAAATAAATATCGTAATCAATTAAGAGGTGTTTTATATGGAAAATAATTTAAGTAATTTGTTATTTATAACAGTTGAAGATGTTAAAGAAAGTAAACTTTGACAACCTATTAATGATAGAAAACAATCTGCTTATAATGATAATTTAATTTATAATGCTATTTTAAAAACTAGTTTATGAATGGATAGATTATCAGGTGGAACAATTTCCGATAAGATTAATAAAAAAGAATTATTTCCCTGAGTAAAAAAAGATAATACTGGTTTAATTGAATATGATAAATGATTAAGTTATATTAAATCTGCTTGTTTATTAGCAGTTATTAATTGATATTTACCCAAAGGTGTTAATGATTTAACTGGTAGTGCTTCATTTTCACAAGGTGGAGTTGCTTATTCACAAACTAATGACCCTGAGGCAAATGAAAATATTACTCGTGATGTTAAAAATGCTTTAAAATTAGCAGGTGAAATTATTGATATTATATCTAGTAAAACAGTATCTAGACCTTATAATTATAGTTTAGATAATTATGCTCATCCCTGAGAAGAAGAATATAAACATATTAGTAAAAAAACTTTTTAACCAACATTATTATTTTGATTAAAAGAACGATTACAAACAGATAATTCAATAAATATTTCTTATCCCACTATTAATGACTTTTCTAAAATTGATTATAATGAATATATTAAACTTATTGTTCCGTTTGATAATAATACTATTTATGAAGAAAATGGATTATGAAAAGCAAAACAAGGTGACGATATTCCTTCAGATGTTATTAAAGATAGTGATTTAAATAAAAATTATATTGAAAAAGTTGATGGTAAATATATTGTAAAAACATCACAAGATATTAATCTTAAACAAGATAAATTAGTAAGTGGCACAAATATTAAAACTATTAATGGTAATTCATTATTAGGTAGTGGTGATATACATATTAGTGGTGGCAATGATTGAGAAATTGTTAATACTAGTGATTTTAAACCTAATGATACTCAATATATTTTACCAATTACTCCTAATGGAATATATAAATATAAAGTTGAATTAGGATATTTAAAAGATAATAAAACTATTTATAAAAGTTCATTAATTTTTAGTGAAAAAAACTTTGATAAAAATTATGATGTAGTAGTTGGAAATACCTTTCAATTTTCAGGTTTACCTATTTTTACAATATCTATTAGTTTAAGAAAAGGTTATCAAAATGCTATTATTAATTTATTAAATCAAAATAATGTTAAATATGAAATACAAACATTAAATATTGAAAGAAAAAGAATAAAATATTCAAATTAAATACAGAATTAATGTCAGATGAACCACATTCTATTTATGAGCGTGATATGGATACTATTTCAGCAAAAGAAAAATTAGATTCTTGATATACTGATAAAAAAACAAATAGTGCAACAACTATCAATGAATTAAATTTAATTGAAAAACATACAATATGAAGAATTATTTCGAATAATAAAAATGATATTAAAGAATTATTTAATAAAAAATGATTAGAGGTAAATAATTATGAAACAAGATAAAACAACTTGATTAAAGGGCGCCTTACCTTGAAATTGATTTAAAAAAGACCCTATCCCGACTTATAATTGAACTCATAAAGATATTAGAGAATGAGAAAGAAAATATAAAATTCGTAGTTGAGTTGTTGGTTTTTATACATTAATATTTTTAGCATTAAATTGTTGATTAGAATATGGCATGATTAATGCAATTAAAGATAATATTAATTGATATAATTATGGTCAATATTGAGGTAATGGAATTGCTATTTTATTAACACCTTTATTTACACACGGAATTCAAGGTATATTTGTTGCTAGTAGCAAACCAAAAGTTGATATGAAAATTGATATCCCACGATTAAAAATATCTAAAATGGGATTAGTATTTACAATATTACCTTTAATTACTTTAATAATTTCTTTAATTATTATTTGAATTGATAAATCAAAATGAAAAAAAGACCATTTAAGACATTGTTTAGATTGCCGTATTAATCCGCGTGTTATTCAACCAAGAATAGCAAAAGCATGAAACAAATTAGATGGTATAACAGAAGAAAATAACAAAGAATTAAATTTAAAATAGACTATATATAGGGGTGGTTGATATTTTTGGGTGGTTATATAGTTTAATTTATAAATTATTTTGTTTTGAAAGAATAGATGGTCACTGTTTGAGTAAGGATAAGAAAGGAAATATTAAAATGGAAATTAGCAATGAAATAGTAATTGCTTTACTTGTATTAGCAGGTGCAGGCGGAATGGGTAGTCTTGGTATTCTAGTATTATCTGCTAAAAAAATTAAAAAATATAAAGCAGAAATTAGAGAATTAAGAACTGCTGTTATTGCCCACGAAAAACATTTACGGGGACCTGATTATGCAACAGAATTAGCATTAAAAACAGGTCAAATTAAAAATGTTAAAAAACAAGTTAAAGTAAATGACAAAAAACAACAACAAAAAGACGCTATTAGACAACTAACAAATAGTATTTAAAAAAATAACCAATTAAGGTTATTTTTTATTTTTCTTTATTGTGTTTTATATAAAAATTAATAAGATGTTCAATTCGTTGCGAATAAGTAAGGTCATTAAATTCATTTCAAACTTTTTCTTCATTTTCATTTAAGTAAATATTAACATTACGAATTAATTTAGAATAATATTTTCCTGTTTTTTGATTAAATGAATGTTTCATAATATTAACCCTTATAATTAGCAATAATAATGGCATCTCGTAAATGATTACTTATTTTTTCATTATTATAAAATCAACCCTTACCATATTGATAAGTTAAATTAGTATCTTTATCATATTTTCATATACAACTATCATTATATTTACTTAAATTTTCCATATTTTTAACAACTGATTTAGTATGACGTGGTGATACTCAATTAATATTTAATAATTTTTCTGTTTTATATTTAATTGCCCCTATAAGTTTTAATAAATCATCTCTATCTTTACTCGCACTAGCAGATGTATATAAACAATCTTCTATATTAATAATTGCATCTTGTTTTAACTTATCTAAAATAATATCGGTTTGTGCAATTCAATCACGATTTGTATATTCAGATTTATCAATTAATTTATTATCTTCAAAAATAGCAACAGCCGTAGTACCAGTTCCTGATGGGTCAATGCCTATTTTTATCAAGTTGCTCATTCCTCATCATTGTTAACTGTTGGTACTACATTTGATATATCTTCTTCTTTTACTACATTATTATCTGTTAATTCTTCACTTGATTCATGTAAATTATTATTTGATATATTTTCGTTGCTAATTTGACTCTTATTTATGCTTATATTACTATCATTATCAATATAAATCTTTTCATCATTAGTTGTAATAACTGCTTGGTCTGATTTATAAGCTTGTTGTAATTCGACTGACATAATACCTCATTTTCGCAATAAACTAGTTAATACTGTTTTAAGTGCCATTTCATCAAAACTAGCAATATAAAATGATTTATTTTTAGCATAAGTTTTAGAATATTTCATAAAATGATTTTCCATTTGTTCTTTGGTCATATATAAGGTTTTTTCAAAACCATTAACCATTTTAAAATATGCTACATAACCCATAATTGTTAATTTTTCTCGTTTATCTTCATCTTGAATTCAATTAAAACTAGTTCCCTTTAAACGATCATAATTTACTAATTCACCAGTTCTAACATCTGATACTGACATATCTAAATATTGACCGCTTCTTTGTGCTAATTGAATATAACCTTTATAACCCATTTGAAATTGAGCCTGATTAATTCATTCTTGTATTTCACGACCATTAATAATTCTTGTTATTTTAGTGTTATATGGAACAACATAAGCATAACCAAATTGTCTTTCCATTGGTAAGTTTAATAATACTCCTTGATAACAAGCAGTCATTATAGTTTTTGGATCTGCCTTTTGTAATAATTCATTACTATTTGATATTGCAACTATATTACTTTTAAATCTTGCAATTTCATTTTCATTTGAAAATTTACTTTTAATTCATTCTGTTGCTTTATCTGTTCTTAAAAAATCAACTATATTTGCCATATTATTTTTCTCCTTTATTTATTTTAAAATTAATACCTTTAATACCAATTAAATTAATGTCTTTATTACTATCTCATTGTTCTTTAATTTTATTTTTAATAATTTGTTCATCAACAATTAAATAATTTTTAATTAAATTAATAAGTTCTAATTTATCAGCTTTTTGTAAAAAATCATCATTAATACCTGTAACTTCAATATCTTTAATTAATAGTTTATCTTTACGAAAATTACTAGTAATAATTTTTAATTCTTGTTCTTGTTTTGATACACTTTTAATTTCTAAAAATTGTTCTTTTTTATGAGTTTCAATAATTTCATTTTGTTTTTGAAATTGAATATTAATTACACTATTTTTTAAAGAATCATGATTACTCTTAATATTATTTTCTAAATTCAAAATATCTTTTCTAATAAAATTTAATTCATCTTTAAAATTTTTTATTAATTCTAATGGTTCTCTAAAAATATAATCAATTTTTGAAACTACTAATTTTAAATCTTTTAATGATTGTGATTTATATTCTCCATTTATTAATCAAGCTTGTTGTCGATATATAAATTCTGCTAATTCTTGCCCATTTTCATCAATTCATTTTTTAATTGTTAATGCTTTTAAACTTAATTCTTTAAAATCATTTCCTTTTAAATAAAACGGGTAAGTAATATTTTTAACTTCATTATTTAATTTTAAATATACCATAATTAAATTTCCTCTAATTCCATTTCTTCAATTAAATTATCAATATATTCATATGCACTATATTCTGAATGACATTCTTCTAATGCCATATTAAATAAATCTTCTTCTGTATAAACTTTACCTTCTTCATCTTTTCACATATTATTCACATCCTTGTCATTTAATTTTTTTATCTTCTAAATCAATAATTGTTGTTTTAAAATAATTTAAATTTTCAGAATAAATTCTCGCTTCATCAAATGTATAAAAATATATAGTATTTAGGCTATATTTATCTTTCATTACTAATAAATATCTTTTATTCATAATTTATCACCTCGTAATCTGCTTCTTCATCTTCTAAATAATCACTAATTAAACCTTTAATTTCATCAATTTCATATCAATTGTAATTTAAATCAAAGTCTACCGGTTGAAAAGTACCTACATATGGTTCTTCATTGCCAAATTTAAGATATAAATTTAATTCCAAATTATCTGAATAACCACGATTAGTTTGTGCATAAATAATATCTTTATTTGTAATTTTTAATGCTTTATTACATATCATTTTTAATTCTCCTTTTTTAACTCGCTGGCGCTTACTCCCAAGTGAAAGTGCCAAAGCGAGAGTTTGTTAAATAAGTATTTATCTATTTATTTACTACGCCGCCCGCTTCACTGGAGGTGAGAGGTAGCGGTATGTTAATTGTTTGAATGTTTAATAATCCACAGTTGTTTTTTGTTTTTTACGCCAGAGAGTTTTCTCTCTCTTCATCCGCACCATTTCAGGTCAAAGCGTTCAGTTTTTAAAATAAATTCACTTGCGCCTTGAAGAGCCAAGTGCTGGCTTTGTGGTTTTAAAAACCGCTGCCACTTCTAAGAAGTAATATCTATCGCAAATTTATTTATAAAGTCACTATCTCTATGGTTTATTGTCGTTTGATATTAACCTTGGACTTATCACGACTATCGCTTGTTAAAGCGTCTATTATTTCCGGACTGATTACCGCTGGGCTAGACAGCCTCATGTGGAATAAAAACACTTAGTTATTTAAAATAACCGTCCCACTATGCATTAAGTTGTTTTATAAAATCAAAGTTTTAAAAAACCAGTTTCATAATCAAAGATAATTTTTGAATTTTCTAAGCGTTTATAAAAACGCTTTTGTTTTTTATCTTTTGTATGATTTAATAAATCTTTATGTTTTTCACAAGTTCATAAAACTTTATTTGATAAAAATTCTTCGGTAATGAATGATATTGCTTTATAGCAATTACCAACATCACATATTGTCTGTTGCTTATTAATTTCCATTACTTACTCCTTTCTTTTATTAAGTTTTTTTATTAGCAAATTAATTAACTGAAACAGAGAAAGGACAACACCTTAAATTAGGAGAAAAACAGGTACACTTTGTAAAGATTTCTAAGATATTTAATAAATGTGTAAACAACTTAAAGAGGGTATCAAAAAGTTGTAATAAAAAGTTTCTATTTTAAGAATTTAAGATGCTGTCCTTTCTCTAAATCAATTAATAATTTTGGTTTTACAAATAAAAAAACCATTTTAGTAAATGGTTTATTATTTTTATTCAATTTCTATCTATTTTCTTAAAACCCTTCTTTTTTACATGCGACCTAAAATTAATAAATTAGATAAACCAAATATTAATGTTCTAGACCCAACACAAACAACAGCAGAACAGTTAAAACCACAATTTAAAGATGTTGTTTTAAAAGCAGTAAAAGCAGTAGATAGTTCTTTAACAGAAAGTGATTATGATTACTTTATTGAAAGTAAAGGTGAGGACTGACCAATAAATATTACAAATGATAAAACTGTTGAAGTTCAAATTGAAGGCAAAAACAACGCTACTGGTCAAACAAATCCGATTGATGTTAAAATTAAAAATTCTTAATAGTACTAAAAAATAGTACTTTTTCGTTTGATAAATGATATGCCAATTGGAACATCTAAAACAACCCTTATTTATGCTGTTAAAAAAAATTCAACTAGATTGTCAACCCAACAACAAGAAAAAAGTTTTGGTTTACAGTTATTATAATTTTTAGGAATTCAAGTTTTAGCTCTTGGTTTATCAGTTTTAACTGGTGGTATTGCTTCGGCTGTTGGTCTTGGTGCTGGATTATCTAATTTTGCTGCAGCATTTATCTCATTTGGAGTAGAAACAGCAACCGATTTTGCCGTAAATCAAATATACGATAAATTAACATCAGAAGTGACAGCAAAAAGTACCGCCTTAAATTTGTTACCAGCAATTGGTGGAATCGGTAAATTAACGCGTGCTACTCGCACAACTAGAATTTTAAAATTAGCAAAAGAAACTAAATTACTTGAAAAATTAGGTGTAATAGCTGCTAATAACTTAGAAGATATTGTAAAACAAGTTACAGGTAAAAAGGTTTTATCTGATAAATTAATATTTGATTTTACAAAGCAGGCCAATAATGAAACTTTATTATATACAATTGGTAAATTAGCCCGAAATGATTTTTATAAAGGTTTTAAAATTTCTAATTTAGAAACAATTAATAATTTATTAAAAATTGAGAAAAATATTCAAAAAATAAGTCCTAAATTAGTTCAAAAAATACCACGCGTAAATGAAAAAAATGCTAATAAATGATTGTTTGGATATGGATTAAATATTGATAAAATAAGCAAAATTAATACTAATGAGTGATATAACATTATGACCAATATTCATAAAAAAGGTGTTGGTAAAAACCTACTATTAAATGCTAATTTAATGCGCGGTAGTAAAATATATAATAATAAAATATTAAATATCTTACATCAAACACCAATTAAATTAAATAAAATTTTAAATCATTTAAACCCAAATTTTTATATTCAAAAAGTAACTAAAAAATTATTAGCCCCAATTGAAAAACAAATAATTACAATTAAACAAAAAGTAATTAATAAAATTACAGATAAAACTAAAAAAATATTATCTAAATTTGAAACTAAGGCTATTAAAAAAGGCCAATTATTACCTTTTGCATATGGTTCTGATGTTTTTTTAGCAGTAAAAATTGTTCCTTTATCAGTTGCGGGTGAAGTTGCTTTAACAATATATTATAAAAATCCTAAATATGCCCCTATTGTCGTTATGACAACTTTAATCAAAGCAGAACAATTTCTTTTTTCTCCCGAACCATTAAAATTCTATATGAATAGCGAATGGTTTATTGGTTGGGGATTTAAAAAAACCAGTTTGTTTAATTTAGTTTCTTTTGCCCCGCCTGCTTATCAACAAGTAGTAAAAGATAGTTTTAAAATATATCGGACAATTGCTAAGATATTAAAAATGCAAGAACAATTTAAAAATAACTTTAATAAAGATAAATTGTTAAATACGCTAGAAGATAGTGCGGTTACTAGTTTATTGGGTAGCGGAATAGCATTTCAAGCATACAAACAACTTAGAACAAAAAAAGATTTAAACAAAACAATTAAAACAAAAACACTATTAAATAGTAAAAAGTTTATTTTAAATAAAATATATTCTAAAAAAAGTAAATGATAAGGAGATGTTTAAATGTTAAATGAATTATGACAAAATGTTACTTTGGAAAATTATAATAATTTTATTCCAATGACAGGTAAAATTACCCAAGTTCCAACTCGATATAACAAGTTCTTTAAAGGTGATGTAGAATTATGATTTAAAACATTTGCTTTAAGAGCCCAAAATATGATTAATTCATATTTAAACTATCCATTTTCAAAATTAAAGTTTGAAACATTTAAAGATCCATTATTAAAGAAAATTTGTATTAATATGGTGTTTATTACGATTGAACATTGAACATTTAACCGCATTCCAATTGAGTTTTTTACTTCAGCAAATATGAGTGTTGGTAATATTAATTATTCTTCACAAAATGACCACATGGCAACATGACAAGGTTTATTGCCTACCTATGCAAAATCACTGGCTAATTTAACAACTTTAAAGAAAATGTTTCGTACTTTTCAAGAAGAAGGTATTGATTTAACAATGATTGATTTAGAAGCATATTATACTCAATTATAAGTTGACGCTTTATTAGATAAACTTGTTATAGAAAAAATTAAAGATAAAAAACTTGCAAAAATTAAAGATGAAGAAATTACAAAAATAAAAGAAGAAATTACAAAAATAAAAGAAGAAATTTTAGATGAATTAAAAAAATCAATTGTTATACCAAATGTTCCAGATTGAGAAATTGTTGATACTAGTGATTTTATAGTTGGTCAAACTGGATATAATATTCCTAATTTTGATAAAGAAAGTTATATTTATAGAATTTGAGCCTCAGGAGAAGATAGAAAAGGAGATTTAGAAAGTCAAGGGATGTTGCAAACAAGGCATATTTTTATACAAACAATAGGTATTGTATATGATCAAATAGGTGTTAATAGTGCATGTTTAGCATTATCTATTAGTCCTGATGGATTGATTAATATTGGAGTTAATGGTCCAGCAACATTTAGAACTTTGGGATTTGTGTTTATTGAAAGAAAAAAAGTAATTTAGAAAAGAGATGGTTTTATGCCAAAAGTAACTATTAAAGATTTAATTATGTTTTTGAAAATATTTGGAGTTTCATCATTGTTTTTTATAGCAGGAATCATTATTTGTTTTATAGGAGAAAAAACATTAGGTATTTCTTGGCCAGCATATGTTATTGTTTCATCAATGCTTATTTGTGCTGGAATTATAGTTTTAATTATTGAAACAATTAGATTTATCAAAACTCATAACAAACAACAAAGACAAGATAGCATTGAAGATGTTATTAAAAAAGAAGAAACAAAATAAAGAGGTGTTATAAATGGGATTGTTACCAGCCAAAAAGAAGTTAAAAAAAGAATATGATATTGATAGTTATTATCTTAATTTAGCATCAACAATTAGTAATCGTAAAAATGTTACTGTGCAAAAACATAATGATATTTTAGAAAAAAGAATTTGTGAAGATAATGCTAATTTTTTAAATCCACGTGATTTATAAATTGGTATTTATAACCCACTTACCAATCAAAAAATAGATACTAAATTAATTAATAGCTTTTTAAAAATACAGGACTTTACCAATAAGAATTGATATAACGAATATAAAATTAATAAGAATGGTAAGGGTGCATATTTTATTTTTGCTAATAATTTGAAACTTAATTTTATTACTATTGATTTTTTCAATGACCAGTATGATGAATTAGGTAATTTAGTATCTTGTACTTTTAATTATGACCCTTATATTAAAAATGACCAGAGTGTTTTTATTACTGAAAAATTAGAGATTGATGCTGTAACTAAACAAGTAAAAGTTATTAGAAAGTTAAAAACACAATTATATAGTACTATTACCGACTTATATATTGATGATGCTAAATGAAATAACTATACAACATTGCAAAGAGAAGAAATATTATCAATTGATTTTATTCCCATTGAAATTATTCCTAATAACCCTAATTTTGAACCGTCTGCTCGTTATGGTAAAAAATTTGCTAGTATTTTAGATATTATTGCTGAAAAGATAATGTTAGATCCATTATTAAATAGTGGTAAATTTACTATTAATACTAATGGAGTAACTGGTGTTGTTGACCAAGAAATTAGTAAAATGTTGGCTTCATTTATTGAAAATGACTTATTATTAGTTGAAGGCGACCATGATAGTAATTTTCAACCAGTAGACTATATTGCTGGTAATTTTAAGGGTGAACAATTAACTAAAATATATGATTGATTATTAACTAATTACTATAAAATAAATCGCCATCATGTTCCTGCAATCGCTAAGGGAGCACAACAAGCTCAAGCAGAAGTTGCTGGTGTAAATATTCAAACAAATGCATCATACTAACAAATGATATACATTAGAGAAATTAAATTAACTGAATTTATTACTAAGTTAATTAAATATGATAATGCGATTTTAAACAGTAGAACATTCAATAGACTTCTTGCATAACCTAATATAATTATTTTAAAATTCCTATAAAATATTTTTAAATTAAAATAGAAATTATAGGAGATTAAAATTATGAAATTTGATAAATTTAATTTTATTAATGATAAAGAATTATTGCGATTAACCGGAGCAAAAAAAAGCTACTTTTAATAAAATGTTAAATATTTTATTAAAAATATCTTGTTTTATTCCTGTTAATATTAATCATTCTTTATCATTAATATTTTTAAATTCATCAAATTTCATAATTTAATATCCTCATAAATTATATTTTATAATAATATTTTAATAATAAAACCATGTATCGCAAGAAGTCTAATAAATTCATTTTTTGTTGTGGCAAAATATTAAATTTTTAAATAAAAAACATAATTAATTAAAATTATATTTTTCTATTAGTGTCTTTTTACAAATATTTGCAATTTTTTAATAGGTTACGCAAGAAGTCTAATATGTTATATGAATATAAAAATACCCCTATTTAGTTAAACGTAATTTTCATTCTAATCAAATGAATCAAAAATGATCAATTGATATTACAATAATTAAAATATATTCAGAATCAGTATATTTATTTGCTATTAAAAACTTATTTAGTAATGCAATTGTTGGATACTCACTTAACAGTAGGGCTAACAGTAAATTGAGTAATTAATTGTTTAAAACAAAGCTTAATTAATCGAAAAATTAAACCTGGCCAATTAATAATTAATTCTGATCAAGGCATTCATTTTACTTCACATACATATTTTGATTTATTAATAGATTATGGAGTAACTATAAGTATGTCTCGACGTGGAAATTGTTTAGATAATTCACCTATTGAAAATTGGTTTTCAATTTTAAAAACAGAAAATAAAAATATAACAAAATACAAAAATTTTAATGAGCTAAAAAATATGATAGATAATTATATTGTTGAGTATAATAATTATATTAGGTTTTTAAAATTAAAAACGCCTCCAATTCAATTTGAATTAAAAAGCATTTTAAATTAAAAAAAATAATTATCAGTTATTTGAAACTTTGCCGTTTTTTTTACCATTTCAAATTAAATAAGTTACATCAGTAAATAAAACTTTAAATTTTTCTTTAATTTTATTAAATTTACGATTTACTAAATCAGGATATTTAATTATATTTTTATTTTGGTCTTTTTTATTAAAATTTTTTTACGTATCCGTTTTACATATTCAGCTTGAATATTATTTTCATTCATAATTCGTAATACTTTTTTAGCATTATAAATAATCCCATAATCTTCTTTTAAATATTTATATTTAGTTATCCGACGATATACAAATTGTTTTAAATTTTCTTCATAGACTTTTACAATACTATTTAATGTTTCGTTATCCTTACCATTACTTAAAATAATTTTTATATTTATCTCAATAAATACGTTTTAAACCTGTTATATCAAGCAATAATTTTAATGAATATTTAGAACGATTTTCTTTTATAAAAGATACTATTTTTTGTTTATTTAATTGCAAAAGTCATGGAGCTTTTTTAATAATTCATACCTAACTTTGTAATAGTTTAAATCTTTTTCCCCAAATGGTTTTTTTGGTCCTTTTTGTGTATTTAAAATTCCTTTTTTAAAATTTATTTGTCATGAATTAAGTGTTTTTATATTTACTTTATATTTTTTTGAAATATAAGTAAGTGATGTTTATTCAATTTTTTTTACTGGATTTTTTCTAAATTCTGCAGTATATGTTTTAAATTTTTGGTCTTTTTTGCCATATAAAAATGTACCTCCTCTAAAAGTTTAGTAAAGTTCTTTTTTAATTTTACTTACTTTTTGGGGTGCAGTTTATTATCTTTGATAAATAACATTTTTGGCTGTTCATTTAAATTATGTTCATTTTTCTATTATTGTGTTTTAATTAAAAATTGTTTGTTTTTCAAAGTGTCATAATTTTTAATAAATTAAAAATAAGTAAATCAAAAACAAATATTTTTAATTCAACATTTTTAATCTCCAATGGTTCGGATTAATTTCTTCCTTTGAAAAATTAATTAATGGTAAATTCGGATTAAGTTGTTGCAATGTTAAAGTCTTAATTAAATCTAAATTTTCAATTTGATGAATCTCATCTCTTGAGCGAGTTAATATTTGCTGCAAATATAATACCAAAATAAATAAGGCAAATAAGTCGATAATTAATGTTGTAATAGAATAAATTTGTTGGAACAATTGACGCAATTTAATATTTTCTTCTAATATTATTGGAATTGATATTATTGGAATTGATAATTTTGAAATATTATGAATAATATTGAAAAGAATTAAAATAATAGCAAAACCAATAACATTGCTTTTTTCATCTTGACGGGTTAAAAGACCACATAATTGTAAACTATCAATAAAAATTGTTATTACTAAAATAGTTAAAATAATAAATAATTCTTTATCATAACGAAGATTTACATCATTAAAATTATTAAGAATAACTGGTCCAATAATAAAAAATGGTGAAGCATAAACAATATATAACAAAAGTGAAACTAAACGCCGACTATTGAAAATCATAGCTATGGTAATCGTTAATTGTACATATGAACATCCTGTTAATAATATTTGATAATAACTTGGGTCAATTGAATAATCTGGTACTAACACTAAATTTAAAATTAATTTACTAAAGAAAAAGGTACTAATTCCCCCAATAATTGAAATACAATTTAGCAAACTACGCGAAGCACTAATTTTTTTACTTTTATAATGTAAAAAAGTTCATGATGAAAGAATTGTAAATAAAAAAAAGGTGGCAAAAATAAACATTCATAAAAAGAACTTAAACACACCCTCGCTGACATATCTATTTTCAAGAATTAATTGACGAATAAAAGGGGTGCTACAAAAGTCTTTAAATAAAATATCATCAAATGAATAATTCATTAATGTTTTCTCCCCCTTTTTGTAAATTTCTCCACTACTATTATACTCTACTTTTGCAGAAAAAAGAAAAATAATTATTTTTAATTTTGTAGAAAACTCTTGATATTTATAAAAAACCTTGATTTTATTGACTTTTTACTAAATTACTATTTTTGCAAAAACCTTTATTTGATAAGGGTTTTTGACTCCATCAAGAGTTTTCTACAAAATTAAAAATAATTATTAAAAAGTTGAAAAAATAGCAAAGCCAACGCTATACTCTCGCTCATGACTAATTGAAACATGAACAAGTTCGTTTTGTTCTAATGAAAGTCCTTCAACATGAAGGTTATTATCATCTTTTAAACAAATTGTTACTTGGTTTAAAATTAACTTACTTTCTAGTGCTTTAACTAAAGCTTCTTTTGCCACTCATCGTCCTGCTAAAAATTGTTGTTGAGCATTTTTATCAAAAAAAGTTGCATATTGTTTTATTTCAGCTGGACTTAATACTTTTTGAATGAATGCTATCGATAATTTAATTCGTTTATTTTGAATAATATCAATACCAACATTTTTAATCATAATTTTTTCCTCCGTTTTATAACGTACTAATATTTTAACAAAAAAGTTTGAAAAACGATATAATAATTTTATAAAAGAAAATAATGAGGGCAATCATTATGAATAATATCAGTTTTAAGAAAGTTGATTCCACAATTATTAAAGAAATTATTACTACTTATCAAAATTATGCAATTCATAATACAGATTCCAATAAAACTAATGTTTTTAATAAAAATGGGATTATTGTTACAATTTATAAAACAAATAGTGTTTTGTTCCAAGGCTATCAAGCCGAAAAAGAAGCAAAACGTTTTTTTTCAACCTTAATGAGTCATTTACCAAATAAAAATGTTTCTATTCCAATGACATATTTTCAAAAAGATGTGATTGGTAACGATGAAGTTGGTGTTGGCGATATTTTTGGTCCGCTAGTTGTTACCGCTTCTTATCTTCCGCTTGCAACTTTTAATGAATTAGCAAAATTACCAATTAAGGATAGTAAAAAGATGATAAAACAGCAGATTTTAAGTTTAGCTCCAATAATTAAAAAAATGGTCAAAAGTGTTACTATTATTATTAATAATGAGCTTTATAACAAATGATATGCTAAATATCAAAACGCTCATATTATTAAAACCTTAGCGCATAATCAAGCTTTAGTCCAATTATTAACAAAACATCAGTTGAATAATAAAACAATTTTTATTGACCAATTTGTTAACCAAAAAAAATATTTTGAATATTTACAAAAAACTAAAACAAGCACAATTATCAAAGATAACCTTGTTTTTATTACTAAAGGAGAAGAAAAATCATTAGTCATTGCTTGTAGCGCGATTTTAAGTCGCGCTTCCTTTCTAATTAAAATTAATGAACTTGAAACAAAATATCATTTATCGTTTCCATTGGGGGCTAGTGAAGATGTTAAAGCGCTAGCAAGTAAATATAAAGAACTGCTACCAGCAACCACTTACACTCAATTTTTAAAAGAACATTTTAATTTAACAAAAAGGTCGCATGTAAAAAAGAAGGGTCTTAACAAATACAAATAAATTGAATAAAAATAATAAATTAAACCATTTAATAAAATGGTTTTTTTATTTGACAAGAGTTGTTTTTTGCCGCTTCATCGTACATGATACAAAATAAATAAAAAACAAAATAAACAAAAACTAGATAATTTGTTTGTGTTGTAAAATATGAATAATAATGGCTTAAGAGCTCTCCATAACTTGGTAACTGCCAATAAATGCCGCTTTTTGTTTTTAACGCTAAAATAAAATCACAAACTAAAAAAGCAAAAATTAACATAATGCCAATAATACTATAAATTAATAATTTCCGGTCTGTAAAAAATGCTTAATCTTAAAAACCTTTCTTTCTCTAATATTTTATAAAAATAAGTTAATAAAGGGTTTTGATTTTATTTAATAATTTATAGTTTTATTTGTAAATATAATTATTTTTCCTCTTGTCGTTCGACTGTAACATTAATAACTGGTAAGCAGCGATAATTCACTTGTACTTGGTCAAAAATCCGCTTTGCTTCTTGATTATCATCGCTGCCTTCGTATTTGTCATCATCATAAATAACTTCTTTAATTCCAGTTTGAATAATGATTTTTGTACATTCTGCACAAGGAAATAATGTTGTATAAATTCGACAATTTTCTAAATTTGTTCGTGCACTTAAAATGGCATTTAATTCAGCATTAGCAACATAAGGAGTATTTTGTTTATAAATATTCCCTTTCCCGTACTAATGGAAAATCATCATCTTTTAAATCACGGGGTAAACTGTTATAACATGTTGCAATAATTTTCCCAATTTGGTTAACAATACAACTCCCAACTTGTGTATGTGGATCTTTGTTTCAAATTGCACAAACATGCGCAACACTTAAGAAGAAATCATCTCATAATAAATAATCATTACATTTTTTCCTGTTACTGTTGTCATAAATTAAAGATTCCTCCCTTAAAATTGGAAAAGATATCACTAAAACTAGACTGACTTTGTAACAAAAAGATTGGTCAATTTGCTTTTGGACAAAAATAATAATTATTTAACATTTCCTCAATTTCACTCTTTTCCATCAAACCTGCACGTAAATAACTTAATAATGCGTCAATAATAGAACGATTATAGGGTGGAACATAACGTATTCATAACAATGCAATTGTACTAACCACTATTATTGTTGCAATAATAAAAACTGGATATAATAATGTTCAATTAACACGATGTGAACGATTAAATTCTAAACCATAGCCAAGCGCACTACCAACAAAAAAACCAACAAAATTAATTAAATAAAATGAATAACCCAAAAAGATTGGCATTATTAGCAACCACATCATAATAATTAAAGTTCGTTGGTTCGCAATTAACGCCCCTAAATCTTCTTTGCCATAGTTATAACTAAATAAACTTCCCCATAAAATAGCTAATAAAATAGTTGATCCGCCAAAAATTCAATTTGGTAATACGGATGCTAAAAATACTCCGGCTAAGGGGGTTCCAACTACTAAAATGACTGATAATCGTCAACGCCCTAATAAAGCTTCTGAATAACGAGAAACACTAAAAATCATAAATAAATTTAAAACTACTAACAATGGGTTACTTGAAAATAAAACATATGTTCATAATCGCCATCATTGATTATTTCAAATTAATAAATCACGAGTAACACCACCATAAACTAATTGCGTTGCTCTTTCACTTAAGCCTTGAGTGTTAAAAATTTGTGCACGAAAAAAGATTCCAACAATTGGAATAATTAATAATAAAGCAATTAAAAATCATGTAACACCAAGGTTATTAACACTTAATTTATCACTTAGTTGCTTTAAATTTTTTGTTAATTTACTATTATGCTCTTTAATCCCATCTAAAATTTCCTCAGTTGTCATCCCGGCTATTGAAATATCATTTTCATTATTTTCTTGCAACATTGTAATGTTGGGATAATAAGTGCTTAAACGGTCAAGATAATTATTTTTATCAACAAATAATGTTACATCACCACTATCATCTTTATAAATCTGCGAACGATTTTCAATTAAAACAATTGATAAAATAGTAAGTTTTGCGCGTTGAAATTTTTTATTTAAAAAAGTCTTTAACGTTTGCACAACCCCATCATTAATGATGAAATCATTAAATTCACCACTAAAATTATCAATAATTTTAATAATTTGAAATTCTTTACTATCAACTTTATATAAATAAACATTATTATTATTGCGTAGTTTACTTTTATAAACATTGTATTTTTCTTGTTTTAAAAAATAATCAACTAGAGATAATTTATCTTTATCAAAACTCATTGTTTTCTATCCTTTCGCACGTAATATTGCTAATCTTTGTTCAAACTCTTGTGGTAAGGCTGCTGTAATGGTCAGAGCTTCTTTAGTAACTGGATGAATAAATCTTAATTGATACGCATGCAGATATTGTCCAAAACTTTCTTTTTTATCAGCGGCTGTGACATATAACGGATCACCAACAATAGGATGGTTAATGTATTTTAGATGGGCTCGAATTTGATGAGTTCGTCCGCTTTTTAATTCACACTCTATATAATTATAATCATTAAAGCGTTCAATTACAAGAATATTAGTTACTGCTTTTTTAGAATTTTTTGCTGTAACTATCATTTTTTTGCGATTATTAGGGTCACGCCCAATTGGCGCATCAATTTTAGCGCGATTTTCAATAATTTGACCATGAACAAGCGCTAAATAGCGGCGTTGTAATTGCTTTGTTTGAATTTGTTGTTGTAGTTGCTGATGAACAAAATCATTTTTAGCAATAATTAAAGTTCCTGTCGTTTGTCGATCAATGCGATGGACAATTCCCGGGCGTTGCTCACCACTGGCAGTTGACCATTGCACTCCTCGTGCTAATAAAGCATTAACTAAAGTATCATTCTGGTGTCCTGGTGCTGGATGAACAACTAAATTGTTTGGTTTATCAATCACCATTAAATAACTATCTTCATACAAAATTGTTAATGGGGTTGGCCTTGGTGTTAATTCAATTGCTTTAGGATTTGGAAATTCAATGCGAACATGGTCTCCAATTTTACTAACATAATTTGCCGGCACAACTTGTCCATTAACTTGAACTTTCTCTTGCTTAATTAATGCTTGGATTTTAGTTCGCGAAAAATGAGCGGGATTTGTTTTAAAATAATCAGTTAAAATTTTATCAATTCGATCTGATGAAGAAACAGTAAAGTTAATCTTAGTCATTTGGTTCAAAATTATTTTCGCGTTTGCTTCGTGCTCGCTCACGATAAAACTGAATAATTTCAATAATAATAGCAAAAATTAAGACAATAACACCAAAGGTTACTCAAGTATCAGCTAAATTAAACACACTATAGGGGCGAAATAAAATTCATGCTAGAAAATCAACAACCCCACCATGGTTTCACATACGGTCAATTAAATTACCAAACCCACCAGTTGTAATCATCATTAAACCAATAGCAGCAGTTTTATTATTAATATATAAAAAAATACTAAATGCAAGCAAAGGAATAAAAACTGCACCAATAATAACAAGCGGAAGGTTATCAGCATTTGTTCCAAAAGCAACTCCTTTATTAACCATAAATTTAAAATTAATAAATCCATCCAAAAATTTAAATTCGGTAGCTGATGGGTTATGGGGCAATATATGAAAAGCTAATTGCTTCGTAATAATATCTAATATTAATAACGAAATAAAAATTGGTATACAAACTTGGAGTTTATATTTTCAAATATAATCTCGATTTTTAAAATGGTCTTTAAAATCATATCAAAATTGTTTTGTTCGTTCTTTCATTTGCTTTTAGCTCCTTTTTAGTTTTACATATTATCGCATATTTTTTGCCAATAAAACATTAAAACAGCGATCACAAATTTCATTATTTTGGACATTTAAATGATTATAAATCATTCAACAACGTTGGCATTTTAAACCAGCTTTTTCTTGAACTTTTAAAAAACTAGTTTCATATTCTGTTAAGTTCTGATGGTCAGTAGTAAAAATAATTTCACTAACAATAAAAATTTGATATAAATCCTTAATTGCCGCCAAAGTTGCATATGCTGGTTTTAAGGCAATAGTTACTTGACATTCTAATGATTTTTTAATTTCTTTTTGTTCGCGACGACGTTCTAATTCTTTATTAACATCATCTCGTAATTTCAGCACTTGGTCTCATTTTGCAATTAATTTATCATTAATAGCAATTGTTAAAACAAAATTTTCTTCTAAATGAACCGAGCTTTGTTGGTCGGGATATGTAATAAAGCGATGACTTTCTTCAACTGTATGCGGAATAATTGGTTTTAAAACATCAACTAAAATCCGATATAAATAATATAATGTTGTTTGTACCGCACGACGACGTGGTGATTTCATTTCCTCAATATATAAAATATCTTTTGTAAAATCTAAATAAAATTTTGATAATGTTGTGGTAACAAAATTATTAATTAAAATATAAACATTATTAAAATTAAATTCTTCATAACTTTTATTTACTTTTTGTTGAAATTCCTGCGCTAAATGTAATACATAATAATCAACCTCTGCTAATTTTGATTGTAAATCATTTGATGGATTAAAATCATTTAAATTTGCTAATAAAAACCGTAATGTATTACGAATTTTTCGATAAGATTCCGCAATTTGTTTTAAAATTTCTGACCCAATTTTAACATCATCACGATAATCAACCGAAGCTACTCACATTCGTAAAATATCAGCTCCATACTGGTCAGTAATTTCTAATGGTGATATAACATTTCCCAATGATTTACTCATTTTTCGGCCTTTTTCATCATTAGCAAAACTATGTGATAAAACAACTTGGTAAGGAGCATGACCTGTCGCCACAACCGAACTAATTAATGATGAATTAAATCATCCTCGAAATTGGTCAATTCCTTCCAAATAAACATTAACGGGGTGGGGTAAATTATATTCTTTTGTTACTGCTAAATTACTAACACCACTATCAAATCAAACATCCATAATATCTTGTTCTTTTCGTCAATTGAGATTTTGATAAGCTGGTGGCAATAATTGATCAGCACTTCATTCAAATCAAATGTCAGTTGTTTTTGATTTGGCAAATAAATTAATTACATGTTCAATTAATTCTGTTGTAAATTGTGGTTGATTATTTTCATCGTAAAAGGCAATAATTGGTACGCCCCATAATCTTTGACGAGAAATACATCAATCCTGGCGATTTTCAATCATTGTTTCCATTCTTTTTGCTGCTCATTCTGGATTTCATTGCACTTGCCTAATTTCTTTTAATAATTCTGGTTTAATTTTTTCAATTGAAACAAATCATTGTGCTGTTGCACGATAAATAACTGGTTTTTTTGTTCGTCAATCAATTGGATAACGATTTTTTGTAAATTTTAATTTTAACAAAGCGCCATTTTGTTCTAATCGTTGACCAATCATTTTATTTGCATCTTCATAATAAACACCAACTAAACTATCATCTGCTACTTCTGGAGTATATTTTCCAGTATCATCTAATGGTGCAAAGATTGAAACATTGTTCTTACGGGCAATCAAATAATCATCTTCACCAAATCCCGAAGCGATATGGACAATTCCCGTCCCAGTTTCAACAGTAACATGGTGGCCAAGAACAACAGAACTATCGCGGTCATATAAAGGATGTTTTGTAATAATTCCAACTAATTTATCACCAACCACTTCTTGTACAATTTTAACTTTTTTCCAATTTAATAATGTTTGTAACTCCTCAAATAAAGCCTTAGCAAATAAGTATTTCCCACCTTCAACAAGAACTTCAACATAAACAACATCTTTTCCAACCGCTAACAATTGATTCATCGGAATTGTTCATGGTGTTGTTGTTCAAATTAAAAATTTTGTTCCTGGTTTAATCGCCTTATTTCCTGTTGTTACTGTAAAAGTTACATAAATTGATGGTGATGTTAAATCAGCATATTCAATTTCTGCCTCCGCTAAAGCTGATTCACTTGAAGGTGACCAATAAATTGGTTTTAATTGCCGATAAACTATTTTTTTTTGAACCATTGTTTGAAATAATCGTAATTGTTCTAATTCATATGGCAAATCTAATGTTACATATTTTTGCTGAAAATCACTAAACAAACCTAACCGACTAAATTGCGTAATTTGTTTTTCAATTTGGTCTAAAGCATATTGACGACAAATTTGGCGAAAGGCAACTGGTGGAGTTGTTTTTCGATCAATCCCACTTTTAACAACAGCATTTTCAATCGGCAAACCATGCGTATCTCAGCCACAAATTCATGGACTATAAAATCCTTTTTGATTATAATAACGAATAATAAAATCTTTTAAAATTTTGTTTAACGCATGACCAACATGTAAATCCCCATTTGCATAAGGAGGGCCATCTTGTAAAATAAAGGGTTGGTTGTTATAATTATGTTGATAGCGTCCTGAAACAACATTTGTTTCAAGTCACTCTAACTGAATCTGCGGTTCTTTTCCTGCCAAGTTAGCTTTCATCTCAAATAAGGTGTTGGGAGTTAGTAATGTATCTTTATAATTCATCATTGTTTTTTCCTTTCTGTCATAAAAAAAGTAAGACTATAAGAGCTCAAATGCACGGTACCATCTTACTTTATAAATATTGTAATAATATTTACTTTTTTTCTTAATTTGAAATGGTAAAAACAAGAGATAATTATTTGTCTTTTATGATTAGATCACATCATCCTAATCTTGCTTTAATAAAACGAGCAAATAACCGCGTTTTGTTTTCTTATAAATAAATATTACACTATTTATTTAATTTTGTTAATAATTTCTTTTTTAATCAATTCTGTAATTCGTTCACCATCATTAATGGAAAAGGCATAAATGCGCTTATTTCGTTCTAAAAAATCATCAATTACTTTTAACACATTCTGGGTATTATGCCGATTATGATCAATGTTATCAAGTAATATTGCAATTTCTTCTTTAAAAGCATAAGAAAAATCAACTGCTTTCATAATAATCCGTCCTGCATTATGACTTGCAACTTCAAATGCTTCGCGTGATTTTTCAATATTATACCGTGAAATATGCTCTAAATGTTGTAATTCTTGCAAACGCAACATTAATTGACGATTATCGTGTGTTAATTTTTCTATAATTTCATTTTGTTCATAAATAATTGTCCGTAAATCTTTCTCTTGTTCTGCCATATTTCCCCTACTTTATACAAACTTTGCAATTGTAATTCGATAATGTTGATTTTTTGATGGTAAAATTGCATTAATTTTAAAACGACCATGCCGTTTCATTGATATTATAATATCACAAGCAACTTGAAAAGTCTTATTATTTACCACTGAAAAATTAACATAAACATAATTTTGTTCAAAATATTTTTGTGCTTGTTGGCGCGAAACATTACAAATGACACTTACCGCGGCGTCTAAGCGTAAATTTTTTACTGTTTTTGTAAAAACAGTAAATTGATATTCAATAACAACAGGGGCAGGGTTAATAGTTCAAGTTAATAAGTTCTTTTGAATAATTAATGGAGCATTAATAAACACTGGCATAATTTTTTTTAAAACACTTAAATATAAATCGTTTGCTGTGATATATAAATCACCAATCACTCGCATTTGTAATTGTAACTGGCTTAAAATAAAACCACGCACCTGATGATGTTGAAAAAAATGCGGTGTTGGTTGTTTCACATGTAAAATAACCGTATTATCGTGCTTAGCATTTAAACTAACTGTTGCTCTAAAACCATTTGTTAATGGTTTATGAATAAAATAATTAGTAATGTTTTCTTGTACCAAGATTGCTTGAAAAATTGCAATTTGAAGTAAATCAAGAAAATCTGTTTTAACAACTTGCCCACCGTGGGGGCTTGTTCACATCATCCTTTAATTTTATTAATTAATTCATAATCTTGCTGATAATGTTCCAATAATTGTGTCTTATTAAGCATCTTTTTGAATTGTAAATTGATAAGTTCTATGTTCAATTTTTTGAACATCACCATTAAAAGCATACATCACGCCACTAATAAAATCTAATATCTGTACCCGGTCTCCTTTTGGTAACTTCTCTAAATGAACAATTAATTGCCCTTTTGTCAATAATAAATCAGTCATTTTGGGAACATCATTATAAATATCAGCAATAAAACCAGTTGTAAGCACACTTGTGTTAATACTAACTTCAGAATAAGGCTGTACTTCGCTTTCGCACTAAAAATTCACCTTTTGAAAGGGTGTTTCTGTGGCAAGAACAGGTTTTGTTAATGGTTGATCTAATGGTTGATCACCGTGGACAATTGGTGGGGTTGGACTATCATTAAAATCAATTCGTGGTTGAGATTTGTAAATACTTCATTGTTTTTTCTTAAAAATGCTCATTATTATCAACTACGACGAACAAATGGTGGTAAATCATCATCTTCATCGTCATGTTCAACGACTTGATTATTATTAAAATTTTCTCGTCACGGATTAATCCGAAGGTTTGCATTCGCTGTTTCACGTTCAGCATTTTCGGATAAATTAGTGAAATAACTTGGCCGTTTACGAGTAACATCTTGATCGTTCTCATCACTAACCTCGGCACCCAGTGTTGGTCTTAGTGCTTGTGCTTCGTATTCTTCAGTTGGAGCGCGATAACTATTATCTGGATTAGTAAAATTTTGTTCTTCATCGAACCCAGTTGCGATAACAGTTACAATCATTTCATCATCTAAATGCTCATTAACTGCTGTTCCAAAAATAATATTAACTTCACCACCAATTGCTTGTTTAACAATATCAACAGCATCATTAGCATCATTTAAGGTTAAGGTATTACCACCAGTAACATTAATAATAGCATCACGAGCACCACGAATTGATGCTTCTAATAACGGAGAAATAATTGCTTTATTGGCGGCTTCAATTGCTTTATCTTTGCCTGAACCAATCCCAATGCCAAATAAAGCATTCCCTTTATTTTTCATAACGGTCTTAATATCTGCAAAGTCTAAATTAATTAAGGATGGTACTGCAATTAAATCAGTAATTGTTTGAACTCCTTGGCGCAAAATATTATCTGCTTCTTTGAATGAATCTTTTAATGGGACACCCCCAATTACTTCTAATAAGCGATCATTTGAAATAATAATTAATGAATCAACATGTTTACGTAGTTCTTCGGTTCCTTGAATAGCATAACTATTGCGCGCGCGGCCTTCAAATGAAAATGGCGTTGTAATAATTCCAACGGTTAAAGCACCTTGTTCTCTGGCAATTTTTGCAATAATAGGAGCAGCCCCGGTTCCAGTTCCACCACCCATTCCAGCTGCGACAAAAACCATATCTGCCCTTTTTAAAGCGTCTTTAATTTCCTCTGATGATTCAATTGCTGCTTGACGACCAACATCAGGATTAGCGCCCGCTCCTAGCCCTTTTGATGTTTCTTTACCTAATACAATTTTATTTTTTGACTTTGAAACACTAATAATCTGGGCATCAGTATTAGCAACAATAAATTCAACCCCTTGTACGCCTGCTTCAATCATCCGATTGACAGCATTATTACCAGCACCACCAATGCCGATGACTTTTATTGACGCGACTTGTTCATAATTATCAAAATTGTCCATAACCTTAATTCCTCCATTTTTTATATATTATACTATTTATTTAATATTTTGGTAGTATTTTTGTTGATATTGTTGCGAACCGTTTAAATGCTGTTTACTTAGCGTCATAACCCCTTGTGCCGGGTTAGCATTGCCGCCTGGTTGATGATGCTCACCATATTTGTCATTTCGCGGTCCTTTTTTATCACCATTATTATTTAAATAACTAATATAACGATGATCAACCGATTGAATATTTGTTGCACTAACTTTATTTGATAAATGTTGATAATAAATATTTCCCAATAAGCTAGTACATCATGTTTCTTTTGCTCCTAATGTTGAAGCAATATAAACGGTAACATTTTTATCTTTATTTAACGTCAACAAATTTTCTTTAAACCCACTAATTCGTAAAATTTCACCAACAACAACCACTGGATAGTTATAGCGCCCTAAGCTATTAGCTAACTTTTCACTCAATGTTTCCATTTCTTCTGTTAAAACATGATTAACAATTCGTTTTAAATCATAATGGGTAAAATTTAATTGTGTTTGTTGCTGTTGATCATATTTGCTATAAATAATTAAATTATCTTTACTATTATTATTTAAATTAATAATTTTATATAAATATTTTAGCGCTTGCTTATTATCACAACTTAAGGCACTACGTAATCGCGTAATTATTTTTTTAATACCACCCGGAATAATAATTTGTTCACATAAAGTTTCACGAACAAAAACATAAGCGATAATATTATCATAATCTCAATTAATAATTGTAATTCCATTTTGCAAATCAACTGGTGATGCAATATTTAACGCAAGACTAAACCCTTCTGGAAGGATACCCATAACTTCAACTTTGGCATATTTAATTATCGCAAAAATACTTTGAATAATCTGTTTTTTTGTTACATAAACAATTGCCTTAATACTTACTTTGTGCGCCGCCTGCCCTATTGGTGGCGCTGATAATGCTTTTTGTTCATTAAGAATGTAGCGATATGGTCTAATAAAAAAAGCAGTTTTATCATCTAATAAGGGAACTTCTTTTGCTAGTGTAATTAATGAATCAATATCATTCTTCGTAATTAGACGATTATGTGTTAAATTTAGCATTTTGGTTGAAGTTTTAATTGTGATATTGTTTGTTGGAATAGTAATTGCCACCCGTTCAATTACAATTCCTAATTGTCGATTTGCATCTTTAATTAAATTAACTAATTTTTTAGCCACATTTTTTTCATCAATAATGATACCATTATCACAAAAATGATATTCAAGATGCCTTTTATAAAGCACTTTAATTTGTGATTTAGTATAAACACCAACCATAAAACTAAAGCTATAATTTTTAATTTCTAACACAGCATATACTTCTTTTAAATTATATTCCACTTCGTTCAACTCCTTTTCAAATTTTAGAATATTATTTCACCCTTTCTAATATTCTTAATTTAGCACTTGTACTTCGATGGTTGTTTGTTTGTTCAGTTACCGAAGGTACAATTGCTTTCTTAGTAATAATCTGATAATCACTTTCAAAATGTGATATTACTGGTAGCTGTTGATTTATTTCATAATTAGGATCTTTTGTTAAACTTTGAAAATATTTTTTAACAATACGATCTTCTAATGAATGAAACGAAATTACAACTAATCGACCATGCACCGCTAATAAAGTTGTTGCTTGTCGTAATGATTCTTGTAAAACAAATAACTCTTGATTTACTTCAATTCGTAATGCTTGAAAAACTCGTTTTGCTGGATGTTTTGCCTTTTTTAAAATCTTTTGTGGCAAACTTTTTTTAATAATTTCAATAAGATGGAAAGTAGTAACAATTTCTTGTTCATTACGAACAATAACAATGTTTTTTGCAATTACTTTTGCAAATGGTTCTTCACCATAATCTTGAAAAAGTTTTACTAAAGCTTCTTGCGAATAAGTATTAACGATGTTTTTTGCTGTTAATCCTTGATGTTGATTCATCCGCATGTCCAATGGACTATCATAGCGATAACTAAACCCACGGTTATCATCATCTAATTGTGGTGATGATACTCCGAGGTCATATAAAAAACCATTAACTGCTTTAACATGTCGTAGTTGAAATTCAGCAGCTAAATTAACAAAATTATTTTTAATAATTTCATAATTACGATATTTACTCTTCTGTAAAATTTCTTCAGAAGCAACAATTGCTACTTCATCTTGCTCAAAGCAATATAACTTTCCATTTGGAATATGCTTTAAAATTTCAAGACTATGTCCGGCTCGTCCTAAGGTACAATCAACATAAATTCCATTTTTTTGAACATTTAAACCTGCAATTACTTCTTGTAATAAGACTGTCTGATGTTTAAATTCCATACGTTAAATTTTTTCCTCAAAATTTTTTGCCGCTTCTTCGATTCCTGGCGCTTGTTCGATGTATACTTCTCAAACTTTCGTATCTCATAATTCTAAGTGGTCATTGTTTCCAATAATAACAACATCTTTTGTAATATTTGCTTTATTTTGCAAAATGGACGAAATTTTAATTCGTCCAGCATTATCGAAAGTAGTTTCATCAGACATTGACATAATTTTTCTTGTCAAAGCCCTTCCTTCGGCTGTGGCTTGTCCAGTTGAAGCAACTTTTTCTGTTCACTTTAATCATTCAGCTTCATTACGAACATCAATACAGCTATCAAAACCAAGAGAAATAAAGACTTTATCATCTTTAAACTGTTCTCTCATTTTAGAAGGAATTGTTAATCGTCCTTTATCGTCTAATGTATGATTGTAAGTTCCTAATAATGCCATTTTGCCCCATTCTCCCCCACTTTCATACATATTGTATTATAATCTTTACGATATTGCAATACTTTTCCCAAAAAATTTTTTACAAAAAAAAATAGTCCCACTGCTGGACCAATAATTTAACGTCTTTTTTAAACAAGATAAATTATAAATACAAAAATTAGTTAAAAAAAGAATCTCTTGATCCTCTACTATAATTAGTTATTATAAACTAATCAACTCTAATAACTTCTTTATCCTTATAGTATCCACATTCACGACAAACTCTGTGTGGTTTAATTAATGCTCCACAATTTTTACATGCTATCAAAGTTGCTCCAACTAATTTAAAATGTGTTCGGCGTTTTCTTTTTGCCTGTTTGGATGTTTTTCGAAATGGTACGGCCATTATTTCTCCTCCTTTGTTGTTTTAACTAATTTTTCGTGTAATTGTTCTCATCTTGAATCCGCTTGATACGCTGCAAATTCTTCTTCAGAAAAAAATTGCCAAGTTGAATCACCAGTAATTATTTTATCACTATTTTTAGATAAATTAATAGGAATATTCATAATTATTTTATTTCACGCATATTTTATTATATCAAAATTTTGCTCATTTAAATAATTAATATCACTTTTTTTATAAAAGGCATCATGTGCGATGAAGCTCCAAAAAAACAATAATTGCGAATTAATTTATTGATTCAGAGAAAGGACGGCATATTAAATTCTTAAAATAGAAACTTTTTATTACAACTTTTTGATACCCTCTTTAAGTTTAAACATTTATTAAATATCTTAGAAATATTTACAAAGTGTACCTGTTTTTATCCTAATTTAAGGTGTTGTCCTTTCTTTGTTTCAATTAATTAATTTGGCTAATAAATAAAAAAAATAATATAAAAGAAAGGAATGGGTAATGAAAAATAGTAGGCAACAAAAAATATGTGATGTTAATGATTGCTATAAAGCAATATCATTCATTACTGAAGAATTTTTATCAAATAAAGTTTTGTGAACTTGTGACAAATATAAAGATTTATTAAATAAAACTAAAAATTGAAAGCAAAAAAAGTTTTATCATAAACTAGAAAATTCAAAAATTATCTTTGATTGAGAAACTGGTTTTTTAAAACTTAAATTTTATAAAACAACTTAATGTATTGTGGAACGGTTATTTGTTAATAACTAAGTACTAAGTGGATTTATATAATTCACTTTTCACAGCCGTCCTAGGCGAGTCCTGAAATGGTGCATGAGGAAGTATTTAAATAGGCATTGGTTTATTAGAACTAAACGATAGTCGTGATAAGTACGAGGTCAACATCGAACGAAAATAAATATTGAGATGGCAACTTTATAAATAAATTTGCGATAGATATTACTTCTTAGAAGTGACAGCGGTTTAAAAACCACAAAGTCAGCATTAGGTTCTTAAAGGTGCAAGTGAATTTATTTTAAAAACTGAACGCTTTGACCTGAAATGGTGCGGATGAAGAGACATAATTATCTGGCTCCACAAAGAAAAAACTACTTTCGATTATTAGACTTCTTGCATAACCTATTAAAAAATTGCAAATATTTGTAAAAAGACGCTAATAGAAAAATATAATTTTAATTAATTATGTTTTTTATTTAAAAATTTAATATTTTGCCACAACAAAAAATTAATTTATTATTTAAATTCTTTAATTTTAAATAAATCTTCTATGATAACTGCAAATTATAAATTGAAGCAATTAAATTAAATCTTAAACTAAATCGTTTTCTTTGATTACGATATTTTTCTGTAATAATTTTAAATTTTTTAAGAATAGCAAAAATATTTTCAATAATAATTCTCATTTTTGAAACTATTCTATTACGTTGTTTTTGTACTTTATTTAAAGGGTTTTTCTTTGTTTTTTTTGTAGGTATTAGAACATTATTGTGAATTTTTTGAATTCCTTGATAACCACTATCAACTATTAATTTGGTATTTTTTAAAATTGAGATTTTTGATTCTTTAAATAGACTTCTTGCGATACCTGGTTTTATTATTAAAATATTATTATAAAATATAATTTATGAAAATATTAAATTATGAAATTTGATGAATTTAAAAATATTAATGATAAAGAATGATTAAGATTAACAGGAATAAAACAAGATATTTTTAATAAAATGTTAAATATTTTACAAGTAGCTGAAATAGAAAAATTTAAAAAAGGCGGCAAAGCTAATAAATTATCACTAGAAAATCGATTATTGATGACTTTATCGTATTGACGAGAATATCGAACTTATTTTCATCTTGGAAAAAATTTCGGAATTAGTGAAGCTAATTGTTATCGCAATATCAAGTGAATTGAAAATATTTTAATTAAACACCCTGATTTTCAGCAAGTTGCTGGTAAAAAAGCACTAATAAATGATTATTTTAATGATAAAACTATTATTATTGATGCTACCGAAACCCCAATCCAACGCCCAAAAAAAGACAAAAACAATCTTATTCTGGTAAAAAGAAAAAACACACTATTAAAACACAAGTAATTATCGAACAAGAAACCAAAAAAATTATTGCAACAAGTTTTTCGCTTGGAAAAAAACATGATTATGCTTTATTTAAAGAATCAAAAATCGCAATTTTAAAAAATACCAAATTAATAGTTGATAGTGGTTATCAAGGAATACAAAAAATTCACAATAATGTTATAATGCCCACAAAGAAAACTAAGAAAAAACATTTAAATAAAGAACAAAAACAACATAATAGACTAGTTTCAAAAATAAGAATTATTATTGAAAATATTTTTGCTATTCTTAAAAAATTTAAAATTATTACAGAAAAATATAGAAATCGTAGAAAACGATTTAGTTTAAGATTTAATTTAATTGCTTCAATTTATAATTTACAATTATTATAGTTATCATAAAAGATTTATTTAAAATTAACAAATTTGAATAGACTTCTTGCATAACCTAATCTAATTATTTCAAAATTCCTATAAAATATTTTTAAATTAAAATAGAAATTATAGGAGATTAAAATTATGAAATTTGATAAATTTAATTTTATTAATGATAAAGAATTATTGCGATTAACCGGAGCAAAATAGAAAAATTTAAAAAAGGTGGCAAAACTAATAAATTATCACTATAAAATCGGCTACTGATGACTTTATCGTATTGACGAGAATATCGGACTTATTTTCATCTTGCTAAAAGTTTTGATATTAGTGAATCTAGTTGTTATAGCAATATCAAGTGAATTGAAGATATTTTAATTAAACAATCTGATTTTCAAAAACTCGCTAGTAAAAAATCACTAATAAATGATTATTTTAATGATAAAACTATTATTATTGATGCTACCGAAACCCCAATCCAACGCCCAAAAAAAACAAAAACAATCTTATTCTGGTAAAAAAAAACACACAATTAAAACACAAGTAATTATCGAACAAGAAACCAAAAAAATTATTGCAACAATTTTTTCGCTTGGAAAAAAACATGATTATGCTTTATTAGACTTCTTGCATAACCCATTAAAATAATTTCAAATATTTGTAAAAAGGGGTTAATATAAAATTATAATTTTAATTAATTATGTCTTTTATTTAAAAATTTAATATTTTGCCACAACGAAAAATTATTTTATTATTCAAATTCGTTAATTTTAAATAAATCTTTTATGATAACTATAATAATTGTAAATTATAAATTGAAGCAATTAAATTAAATCTTAAACTAAATCGTTTTCTACGATTTCTATATTTTTCTGTAATAATTTTAAATTTTTTAAGAATAGCAAAAATATTTTCAATAATAATTCTTATTTTTGAAACTAGTCTATTATGTTGTTTTTGTTCTTTATTTAAATGTTTTTTCTTAGTTTTCTTTGTAGGTATTAGAACATTATTGTGAATTTTTTGAATTCCTTGATAACCACTATCAACTATTAATTTGGTATTTTTTAAAATTGAAATTTTTGATTCTTTAAATAAAGCATAATCATGTTTTTTTCCAAGCGAAAAACTTGTTGCAATAATTTTTTTGGTTTCTTGTTCGATAATTACTTGTGTTTTAATAGTGTGTTTTTTCTTTTTACCAGAATAAGATTGTTTTTGTCTTTTTTTGGGCGTTGGATTGGGGTTTCGGTAACATCAATAATAATAGTTTTATCATTAAAATAATCATTTATTAGTGCTTTTTTATCAGCAACTTGCTGAAAATCAGGGTGTTTAATTAAAATATCTTCAATTCACTTGATATCGCGATAACAATTAGCTTCACTAATATCAAAACTTTTAGCAAGATGAAAATAAGTCTGATATTCTCGTCAACACGATAAAGTCATCAGTGGCAGATTTTCTAGTGATAATTTATTAGTTTTGCCACCTTTTTTAAATTTTTCTATTTCAGCTACTTGTAAAATATTTAACATTTTATTAAAAATATCTTGTTTTATTCCTGTTAATCTTAATCATTCTTTATCATTAATATTTTTAAATTCATCAAATTTCATAATTTAATATCCTCATAAATTATATTTTATAATAATATTTTAATAATAAAACCAGGTATCGCAAGAAGTCTATTGTATAACCTAATCTAATTGTTTTAAAATTCCTATAAAATATTTTTAAATTAAAATAGAAATTATAGGAGATTAAAATTATGAAATTTGATAAATTTAATTTTATTAATGATAGACAATTATTGCGATTAACCGGAGCAAAAAACCACTTTTAATAAAATGTTAAATATTTTACAAGTAGCTGAAATAGAAAAATTTAAAAAAGGTGGCAAAACTAATAAATTATCACTAGAAAATCTGCCACTGATGACTTTATCGTGTTGACGAGAATATCGAACTTATTTTCATCTTGCTAAAAGTTTTGATATTAGTGAAGCTAATTGTTATCGCAATATCAAGTGAATTGAAGATATTTTAATTAAACACCCTGATTTTCAGCAAGTTGCTGATAAAAAAGCACTAATAAATGATTATTTTAATTATAAAACTATTATTATTGATGTTACCGAAACCCCAATCCAACGCCCAAAAAAAGACAAAAACAATCTTATTCTGGTAAAAAGAAAAAACACTCCATTAAAACACAAGTAATTATCGAACAAGAAACCAAAAAAAATTATTGCAACAAGTTTTTCGCTTGGAAAAAAACATGATTATGCTTTATTTAAAGAATCAAAAATTTCAATTTTAAAAAATACCAAATTAATAGTTGATAGTGGTTATCAAGGAATTCAAAAAATTCACAATAATGTTCTAATACCTACAAAAAAAACAAAGAAAAACCCTTTAAATAAAGTACAAAAACAACGTAATAGAATAGTTTCAAAAATGAGAATTATTATTGAAAATATTTTTGCTATTCTTAAAAAATTTAAAATTATTACAGAAAAATATCGTAATCGAAGAAAACGATTTAGTTTAAGATTTAATTTAATTGCTTCAATTTATAATTTGCAGTTAGCATAGAAGATTTATTTAAAATTAAAGAATTTAAATAATAAATTCATTTTTTGTTGTGGCAAAATATTAAATTTTTAAATAAAAAACATAATTAATTAAAATTATATTTTTCTATTAGTGTCTTTTTACAAATATTTGCAATTTTTTAATAGGTTACGCAAGAAGTCTAATGAAATTAAAAAATAATACTGCTAATGAATTTTTAGAAAAATTTAAAGATATTGTTAAAAACAATAGACTTCTTGCATAACCTAATCTAATTATTTTAAAATTCCTATAAAATATTTTTAAATTAAAATAGAAATTATAGGAGATTAAAATTATGAAATTTGATGAATTTAAAAATATTAATGATAAAGAATTATTGCGATTAACCGGAGCAAAAAAAGCTACTTTTAATAAAATGTTAAATATTTTACAAGTAGCTGAAATAGAAAAATTTAAAAAAGGTGGCAAAAATAATAAATTATCACTATAAAATCGGCTACTGATGACTTTATCGTATTGACGAGAATATCAGACTTATTTCCATCTTGCTAAAAGTTTTGATGTTAGTGAATCTAGTTGTTATCGCAATATCAAGTGAATTGAAGATATTTTAATTAAACACTCTGATTTTCAACAACTCGCTGGTAAAAAATCGCTAATAAATGATTGTTTTAATGATAAAACTATTATTAGACTTCTTGCGATACCTGGTTTTATTATTAAAATATTATTATAAAATATAATTTATGAGGATATTAAATTATGAAATTTGATGAATTTAAAAATATTAATGATAAAGAATGATTAAGATTAACAGGAATAAAACAAGATATTTTTAATAAAATGTTAGATATTTTACAAGTAGCTGAAATAGAAAAATTTAAAAAAGGTGGCAAAGCTAATAAATTATCACTAGAAAATCGATTATTGATGACTTTATCGTATTGACGAGAATATCGAACTTATTTTCATCTTGGAAAAAATTTCGGAATTAGTGAATCTAATTGTTATCGCAATATCAAGTTAATTGAAGATATTTTAATTAAACACCCTGATTTTCAGCAAGTTGCTGGTAAAAAAGCACTAATAAATGATTATTTTAATGATAAAACTATTATTATTGATGTTACCGAAACCCCAATCCAACGCCCAAAAAAAGACAAAAACAATCTTATTCTGGTAAAAAGAAAAAACACACTATTAAAACACAAGTAATTATCGAACAAGAAACCAAAAAAATTATTGCAACAAGTTTTTCGCTTGGTAAAAAACACGATTATGCTTTATTTAAAGAATCAAAAATCGCAATTTTAAAAAATACCAAATTAATAGTTGATAGTGGTTATCAAGGAATACAAAAAATTCACAATAATGTTATAATGCCCACAAAGAAAACTAAGAAAAAACATTTAAATAAAGAACAAAAACAACATAATAGACTAGTTTCAAAAATAAGAATTATTATTGAAAATATTTTTGCTATTCTTAAAAAATTTAAAATTATTACAGAAAAATATCGTAATCGAAGGAAACGATTTAGTTTAAGATTTAATTTAATTGCTTCAATTTATAATTTACAATTATTATAGTTATCATAAAAGATTTATTTAAAATTAACGAATTTGAATAATAAAATAATTTTTCGTTGTGGCAAAATATTAAATTTTTAAATAAAAGACATAATTAATTAAAATTATAATTTTATATTAACCCCTTTTTACAAATATTTGAAATTATTTTAATGGGTTATGCAAGAAGTCTATTAATTTAATTGGGAAAATTAAAGGAATAATAACTGATAGAGGAAAAGAAATTAGTAAATGAAAAGAAATGGAAATATTTGCTGAAACACAAGTTTATTTTTTTAACCCTGGTAAATCACAACAAAAACCATTAATTGAGCATATGAACGGTGAATTTAGATATTTACTTTCTAAGGGAACTGATTTTAATAATATTAGTCAAAAAATGATAGATTGATTAGTTAATGTTATAAACGATAAACTCCGACCATGTTTAAATTGACTAAGTGCAAATACAATGTTTTTACAAAATTTTAAATAAATTTATTAGTTAAAATTTAATAAATTATTTTTAGTGTTCTTAAATATGAATAAAATAAGATAAAATTACAAAAATTTAATTTTTTCTGAAAAAGTTGTTGCAATTTATTAAAAATATTTTATTATTAACTTAACAAGATATAAATTTGCCTTTTATATCTACACAACACCATAATAAATAAAAGTTTAGTAAAGTTCCTTTTTAGTTTTACTTACTTTTTGGGGTGCAGTCTATTTATTTTATTTTTATTATTGTAATTGCACCGCTTCTTATAGGTTGATTAATATTTGGTCTTATTTTATTAAGGTTTAAAAAGAAAAAAACAACATTAAAACCGCAGATGTTATTACGGAAAGTGTTAGATGACAATGATTTACAAGCTGTTAATATTGGATAACAAAGCCATATTGTTAAAGCGAGGAATTTTTCAAAAATAAGTAATGCTTTCATTATTCGTCGTACTGATGATAAATACCAAAGCATTGTAAAAATTTATGATATTATTTTTCATTTTTATTATTTTTATAACCAAAAAACAAAATAATCAAAACGCTTTTTTTGATTAAAATTTTTGTCATGATTTTTGTTTTTTACAATATTTTTATTTATTATAGAAAAAATTTAGTTATTTTAATACAGTTTTTAAAAGACAATACTGTTATTAATGTAATTAACATTACAATTCAAATTTTATCTATTATTGGCATTGTTTATTTGATTTTGGGATGATTTTGTTGAGCCAATTTAGTAGAAAATTATCGTCAAGATTTAATAGCATTAGCAATATACTATTTACCAACAGAATTTATCAGGTCTTTCAAAACTTATAATAGTTTTAAAGCATTTTTTCCTTTTTCTGAAAATGTAATATGTTTTTATTAAAGGAATTGCAATTTTTTATGAAATTCGGTATATTTAAAAAGTAAATGTATTAAACAATTCCTATATATGCTAGTAATATGGTCTAGTGCTTCTATGTCTTACCATTTATAAGAAGACTCTATGGGTTAATGCTTCATTTTGCATTAACTTATGTTAATTAAACAAGGTTAATGTTTTTTATTTTTACAAATAGAGCTAGATGGAGAAATAAATTATATGTTTAAAAAAAAGATTGAAGCTTTTTTTAGGTTTGGTGATTTAACAACAACTTTTAAAAAAGAAATTATTGGTGGCCTAACAACATTTTTAGCAATGTTATATATTTTATCAGTGCAACCTAATATGTTATCTTCTGCGCCAGATATTAATCATCCAAGTGATCCAAATCAAAATATGGCTTTTGGAGGGATTTTTATTTCCACGGCAATTGGTACTTTTATTGCTACTTTAATTATGGGTTTATCAGCGAATATGCCAGTTGGATTAGCACCTGGAATGGGACTAAATTCTATTTTTACTTTTAATGTTGCTAATAATGGATTAGGATATCAAGGGGCTTTAATTGCTGTAATGCTTTCAGCAATATTTTTCTGCCTTATTTCAATAACTAAATTACGAACAATTATTATTAATGCGATTCCAGATTCATTAAAATTAGCAATTGGTACTGGAATTGGTTTTTTTATTGCTTATATTGGTTTACACAATATTGGATTTGTTGGCGATAATGGCGTTGTTCCAGGCGGGGTTGTCGTTAATGGCGTAATTCCGGTTGCAACATTAGGAAATTTAAAAACTAACTGACCAATAATTTTAATGGGGTTTGGTGTTTTAATGTTAATTTTAGTTTTACATTTTAAAAAAATTCCGGGAGCCATTGCCATTGCAATTTTGGGAGGATTAGGAGTTTCTTTGATTGTCGGAAATGTTGTTGATAATGATTTCATTCGCCACAATTTTGCGCATTGAAAGGGATGAAGTTATAGTGATTTTAATGGTTTTAATACCACTTTAAAATCAACATTTGCAGCATTTGCTAATCCAAAAATTTGAACATCACCAACGATGTATATTTCAATTTTTGTTTTCCTATTTGTTAATTTTTTTGATACAACAGGAACGTTATACTCTGTTTCAACTCAAATTTCATTAACAACGGGTGAAAAATATGAATTAAAATCACGTGCTTTAATGGCAGATTCAGTGGGAACTTTAACCGGAAGTCTTTTAGGCTGTTCTCCGGTTACTAGTTTTGTTGAATCAACAACCGGAGTTTCCCAAGGAGCTCGAAGTGGTTTTTCTGCTATTATTACAGGGTTAATGTTTTTAGTAGCAATTCCACTTTTTCCAATTTTTAAATTAATTACTCCGGCAATTGCTGGATCTGCCGTTATTTTTGTTGGTACATTAATGTTTAGTCAAATTAAAGATATTGAGTGAGTTAAACCAGAATTTGGAATTTCAGCCTTTTTTACTATTATCATTATGATAGTTACATTTTCAATTACAAATGGGTTGGCACTTGGATTTATTGCTTATGCCTTTATTTGTTTGATTACTAAAAAAGTTAAAACAGTGGCCATTCCAATTTACATTTTAGTTCTTTGTTTTATTGGTTATTTTATTGCTTTTGCTTTTGTCCAAACTGGCTAAAAAAAATAAGATAAAAAATGATTTAATATATAAAGATTATTATAATTAATTTTCTATAAATAATAATGTTTTATAATTTTATTATGGATAATAAATCAAGAAAATATTAATAAATAAGGAGTGTTATCCTGATTTTATTTTATTTAAATAACCACCTCAAATTAAAAAGCCAATGATGCTATTTACAATAGACTTCTTGCGATACCTGGTTTTATTATTAAAATATTATTATAAAATATAATTTATGAGGATATTAAATTATGAAATTTGATGAATTTAAAAATATTAATGATAAAGAATGGTTAAGATTAACAGGAATAAAACAAGATATTTTTAATAAAATGTTAGATATTTTACAAGTAGCTGAAATAGAAAAATTTAAAAAAGGTGGCAAAGCTAATAAATTATCACTAGAAAATCGATTATTGATGACTTTATCGTATTGACGAGAATATCGAACTTATTTTCATCTTGGAAAAAATTTCGGAATTAGTGAAGCTAATTGTTATCGCAATATCAAGTGAATTGAAGATATTTTAATTAAACACCCTGATTTTCAGCAAGTTGCTGGTAAAAAAGCACTAATAAATGATTATTTTAATTATAAAACTATTATTATTGATGCTACCGAAACCCCAATCCAACGCCCAAAAAAAGACAAAAACAATCTTATTCTGGTAAAAAGAAAAAACACACTATTAAAACACAAGTAATTATCGAACAAGAAACCAAAAAAATTATTGCAACAAGTTTTTCACTTGGTAAAAAACACGATTATGCTTTATTTAAAGAATCAAAAATCGCAATTTTAAAAAATACCAAATTAATAGTTGATAGTGGTTATCAAGGAATACAAAAAATTCACAATAATGTTATAATGCCCACAAAGAAAACTAAGAAAAAACATTTAAATAAAGAACAAAAACAACATAATAGACTAGTTTCAAAAATAAGAATTATTATTGAAAATATTTTTGCTATTCTTAAAAAATTTAAAATTATTACAGAAAAATATAGAAATCGTAGAAAACGATTTAGTTTAAGATTTAATTTAATTGCTTCAATTTATAATTTACAATTATTATAGTTATCATAAAAGATTTATTTAAAATTAACGAATTTGAATAATAAAATAATTTTTCGTTGTGGCAAAATATTAAATTTTTAAATAAAAGACATAATTAATTAAAATTATAATTTTATATTAACCCCTTTTTACAAATATTTGAAATTATTTTAATGGGTTATGCAAGAAGTCTAATAAAAAAACTTGTTTGAATTAACATATTAATATTAGACTTCTTGCGATACTAACAAAAACAAATAAAATTACAAATTAAAAAATTTAAATTAAACCTTAAAATAAGCATTTTTAAAAATTTTAATTGCTTTTTAAGCATAAATAATCAAGTATCGCAAGAAGTCTATTAATTGTTATTGGATAATTAGCGCCAATGATATTAACTCCTGCAAACATTGCAAATTGTAAAATATTTGAAATTAATCATAAAATTAATTCTTCTTTTAGTCGTAAAAACATTAAAATTTAAGCAATAATTGCGATGCTATTAATTGTACTGTCAAAAATATGAGCAATATGTTGGTTTAAATAAGCATAATCTGTTTACGGTCGCATGTAAAAAAGAAGGGTCTTAACAAATACATAGAAATTTAATAAGAATAATAATTAAACCATTTAATAAAATGGTGATAGCATTACAAAAGTTGAATATTTTTAAAAATTTATCCAATTATTTTATTTATATTTTTGTAAAACCTCAACTTTTGTAATGCTATCCTTTTTATGAAAACAAGCCAAAAAAACATGCTCTGACATTTCGCAAGTGATTAATCTTGCCAATAATTAAAGAAGAAATAAATAGGAGTAGTAAATTCAATCGCTTTGGCACTTTCTTTAAGGGCTTCGTGTCATAGATGAGTTGTCCATCTTTAAGCATCAAAATATTAAGTTTTAGATTGCATTATTCATCAGATAATACCTTTATTAAAAATGATATTATTATTAGTTGTTAAACCGAAAAAATATAATAAATCACAGAAAGGAAATTATAAAAATTAACTAATTTGTAAGGAAAAATAGGTTAATTTTTAATTTTAAAGATACTAAATGATGAATAATGCAAATAAAAAAATCGCTCTAATAAGTGATTACTTTAATTTATATTTAATTACTTTATTTATATTTTTGTAAAACCTAAGCTTTTTTCCAACTACCTACTATGTTCATTAATCCTAACAAAAACAATTGCTAACGTAATTCCCATTATTGTTGCAACAGAAATTTGAATTGCATCAGCAATTAATTCAACAATTGCAACATCAGGACCAAATAAGAAATAACTATACAAAACATATAACAATAAAATTAAAGAACTAACAAAAATAGCACCATAGCGACTTAAAATGCGAGAACCAAAATAAGTAATTAAAAACATTAAAATTCTAATTAAAATTGAAATGGGAATAAAAATAAAGCCGCCGGTAGCAAGATCAATAATTGTTACATACAAAATACCACTAATTAATAACATTGGCCCTTTTATTAAAGTTATTAAACCTAAAAATAACCCATCTGCTAACTGAATAATCCCTTTACCAACACCAAAATTGAACTGAATAAATTTGGAAATATAAGCAATAACTACTAACAAAGCAGTAATTAATCCTGTTGTTGCTAAATATTTTAGTGATTTTAAACGATACATTTTAAATAAAAATATTTCCAACCATAATTTCTGACGAGGCATTATGATAGTAATTTTTAGCATCAGTTACTTTTTTTCCCTCGCGCTGTAAACGCGTAATTAGCAAATAACCATCTTCAACTTTAACTTTAATCCCTAATTTTGAAATATCAATAATTGTCCCATTTACAAAATCAGCGTCTTTTTCCGCTAATAGCTTTAAAGTAATCATTGCTTGGTGCAATTTATAATGAATATTATTAACAGTTGTGTAAGCAATTGGTCATGCATACAATCCACGAATTTGGTCAACAATTTTTTGTTTTGGTAAAAACCAATTTACTTTTTCTTCATCATGTGTAATATTATAAGCAAATGTTGCTTGACTATCATCCTGTGGTGTTCCTTTAATTTTACCGGTAATAATATCTAATAAATATTTTTCAATCATTGTGCCTGCTAAAACCATTAACCGGTCATGCAAATATGAGGCTGTTTCAGTGACACTAATTGGAATTGCTGTTTGAACATACATTTCTCCTGCATCCATTTTTTTAATCATTTTCATTAGTGTAATCCCTGTTTCTCGCTCACCATAAATAATAGCCTTATGAATAGGCGCCCCACCACGTAATTTTGGTAATAATGAAGCATGAACATTAATACAATTAATACGTGCTAATTTTAAAATTCGCTCTGGAATAAATTGACCATAAGCACACGTTAAAATAACATCTGGTTGGAAAATTCCTAACTCTGTATAAAGATCATTAATTTTTTCTGGTTGAAAAACAGTAATATGATTTGTTAAGGCAAAATCTTTGACTGGGGAAAATTGAACGAGTTGCTGACGTCCAATTTTACGATCAGGTTGGGTAACAATTCCAATTATTTCAATTGTTGGCGCTAACTTTTGTAAAGCTTTTAAAACAGCTGTTGCAAAAATTGGCGTTCCCATAAAAATTACTCTATATTTATGCATCTTTTTTCCCTCCCTTAATTGGTGTTAAAGACCCCATTAAACGAACAATATGTTGATAAATAACAACCATTGCTAATGTATCCCGATTACAATATTTTAACATTTCTCCTCGAAATGATTTTTGTCAAATGGTGATTGTAATATTATTCTCCACCCGGCGACGAAAGATTTCGCTCGCCATATCACCTTTTTGCACCTTTAATGCTTGATAAGTAAATTGATTATCAAATGCTGGTTGTGTTTTTTTAATTGAAGCTGAACCATAAAATTCTTTTTTATAAATCATAAAATCCTGAAAAAAATCCATTAAATCAATTGTTTTATTTCGAATAATCCTTAATTTTTTTTGTCAATCTTGATAAGTTGTCATAAGCTCCTGATTGCGACTTCGATTTATTAAAATTGTTAAATAACTAATTAATTCGGCTAAAACCTTACATTCAAAACTTTTATAATAAGCAACATAGGCCCCTACTCCATGCCTAAATAAATCAGTAACTAAATGTTTAATTAGTGCTAAGCGCGGATCACCTCCACCATCTGCTAAAAAGGCATAATGTTCCATTGTCGTTTCATCTTGATAATCAAAGTGATTATCTTTAATAAGATGGACTGAATATTGAAACGGAATTTGCTGATAAGAATATGAATAATCAAAGCGAGGAACTGCAGCTTTCATTGTTTCAAAATCATACATATATATTGGATACTGATACTGTTCTAAAATTTGATTAATAATATCAACCTTCTTTGGTTCAACAACTGGCGCATTATCTTGAACAGCAAGAATTTGGCGTTGTTGTTTTTCTGAAAATAAAATTGGTTTTTTTTGTCGCGTTAATTGTTTAAAGGTAAATGGTAACACAATATCTTTTAACAAATCAATGTGTTCTTGATATTTTAATAATGTCTTTTTTTCTATCCCGCGGGTTAACTCAAAGACACTGTGATGCGGTGGTAAATAACTAGTAACATGTTGGCAATAACCATAACGATCGCCTTTTCCATTGAAACATTGTTCCTTGCTAAATAACGGAAAAATTGTTTCAACTGGTTGCATAAAATAATGTTTAATTAAAGCTAAATCATCAGTAATGATGCGATTCTTTTCAACACGTTTGGCAAATTGTCCAGTCATCATTTGCTGACAAAATTCTAATAAACTAATAGCAGATGAGGTTTTGGTCGGCAATTTATAATAATCTTGAAACATAAACAACTGTTCATCATCAATATCACCAATCCGTTGATACTCCGAATTTAACAACATTAACGAAACCCGACTAATTGTTAAACCTGCCCCAGTTAAAACATAATACTGATAGGCAACATCATAACCATATTCATCCTTAACATCCTTGTCAACATACATTTGTGCTTCTTTATCATATTTGCGACCAGTTGAAGCTTTAACCTCAATTAAATGATAAGTACCATCTGGAAGTTTCTTTAAAATATCACACTTTGTAATACAATTGTTATAAACAAAAGATGCTTCAAAATAAACATCATAGTTTGGATTTGCTAACACTTCAGTTGTCTTTGCAAAAGCAATTTTCTTGCTGTAATGTTCTAAATTAAAATAGGTATGATCATGCATAAAATATTCACGCACGCGTTGGCCAACTTCATTCCCATCAGCAATTGTTTCACCGGGATAAAAATCAATTTGAACATCTGCCATCGTTGTTTGAATCTCATCTGGTAAAGTTCGAACATCATTACTATACGCATCATCAGTTGCTGGTCAATAAGTTTCTAACGCTAAATCATATAAATATGGTTGAAATAAACCTTTTTCTTCCTCATTTTCATCATCATCAATAAAAATAGCTTCATCAATTTTGGCGCTGTTAATATTATCTTGCAAGTTAAAAAAGACCGAAATTTTTTGAGCTGTCACTCATTTTTGCACTGTTTTTAAATTACTTCGTGAAGCTAATGTTCAAGCAATTTTAAAACATTTTTTAAATCTTTTAAAATCTTCTTTTTTTAAAGTGATTTCTAAATCCATTATTGCACTTCACTTTCGTTATTTCGGATTTGCTTTTTAAATACAAAGAAAATAAAATAGAACTTATTTTCTAGGGACAAATTTCTCTGGTTTTGGTTTTGGGCGTTCATCAAAAGGAAGTTGCCCAGCTTTTCGCAATTTCCGTTCTTCTTCACGCTTTTTAAGCATTTCAGCACGATGTGCTTCATATTTTTTTCTTGCCGAAATTTTTGCTGCTTTTTTTTCTTCTTTTGTTAACTTAACTTTTTTTTCAATAATTTCAATTCGATGTTTTGTTTCTTCTAAATCAATTTCTTGGTTAACAATTCAATTTGTTTCATATTGTTTTTTACTAATTTTTTTTGAAATACCTTCAATTTCAAAAGCTTTTTGTTCTAAAAAAGAGTTTGTTTTTGCTTCATAAATATCAACAATAACATCAAAAATATCGCGATATTTAAATTCTTTTCCTTTACGAGCAATAACTTTTTCATATTCTAATCTTAAGTTTTTACGATTATCATTATCTTTAATATATTGTTTAATTTTATCTTTAACTTGTTTTTTTCGTTTTTCTCGTTCAATGCGTTGTGCTTTTCGCCCCATAATTGAAGAAACAATTGCAAAAATAATAACTGCGAATACAATTGCGACTAAAATAACATTCATTGTCATACTACCACCCAAAAAATTTGACATTATTATCTAAACTCCTTTTTTTACTTTACTATTATTATGCACTATTAGCGATAATTTTTCAATTGTTTCTAATTTTCCAAGTTGTTTTCATGCTTTTCACTCTGAACTAAGCGCGGAAAACATTATGATAAACATCTTGCACATCATCAATATCATTTAGCATATTTAACATTTTTTCAAATTGTTCAACGCCATCGCCATGTAAAGTAATCTGGTCATGGGGAAGCATTATAATTTCTTCAATTTGAAATATTAGACTTCTTGCGATACCTGGTTTTATTATTAAAATATTATTATAAAATATAATTTATGAGGATATTAAATTATGAAATTTGATGAATTTAAAAATATTAATGATAAAGAATGATTAAGATTAACAGGAATAAAACAAGATATTTTTAATAAAATGTTAGATATTTTACAAGTAGCTGAAATAGAAAAATTTAAAAAAGGTGGCAAAGCTAATAAATTATCACTAGAAAATCGATTATTGATGACTTTATCGTATTGACGAGAATATCGAACTTATTTTCATCTTGGAAAAAATTTCGGAATTAGTGAAGCTAATTGTTATCGCAATATCAAGTGAATTGAAGATATTTTAATTAAACACCCTGATTTTCAGCAAGTTGCTGGTAAAAAAGCACTAATAAATGATTATTTTAATGATAAAACTATTATTATTGATGCTACCGAAACCCCAATCCAACGCCCAAAAAAAGACAAAAACAATCTTATTCTGGTAAAAAGAAAAAACACACTATTAAAACACAAGTAATTATCGAACAAGAAACCAAAAAAATTATTGCAACAAGTTTTTCACTTGGTAAAAAACACGATTATGTTTTATTTAAAGAATCAAAAATCGCAATTTTAAAAAATACCAAATTAATAGTTGATAGTGGTTATCAAGGAATACAAAAAATTCACAATAATGTTATAATGCCCACAAAGAAAACTAAGAAAAAACATTTAAATAAAGAACAAAAACAACATAATAGACTAGTTTCAAAAATAAGAATTATTATTGAAAATATTTTTGCTATTCTTAAAAAATTTAAAATTATTACAGAAAAATATCGTAATCGAAGAAAACGATTTAGTTTAAGATTTAATTTAATTGCTTCAATTTATAATTTACAATTATTATAGTTATCATAAAAGATTTATTTAAAATTAACGAATTTGAATAATAAAATAATTTTTCGTTGTGGCAAAATATTAAATTTTTAAATAAAAGACATAATTAATTAAAATTATAATTTTATATTAACCCCTTTTTACAAATATTTGAAATTATTTTAATGGGTTATGCAAGAAGTCTATTATTGATGACTTTATCGTATTGACGATAATATAGGACTTATTTTCATCTTGCTAAAAGTTTTGATATTAGTGAATCTAGTTGTTATCGCAATATCAAGTGAATTGAAGATATTTTAATTAAACACCCTGATTTTCAACAACTCGCTGGCAAAAAATCACTAATAAATGATTATTTTAATGATAAAACTATTATTATTGATGCTACCGAAACCCCAATCCAACGCCCAAAAAAAGACAAAAACAATCTTATTCTGGTAAAAAGAAAAAACACAATATTAAAACACAAGTAATTATCGAACAAGAAACCAAAAAAATTATTGCAACAAGTTTTTCACTTGGTAAAAAACACGATTATGCTTTATTTAAAGAATCAAAAATCGCAATTTTAAAAAATACCAAATTAATAGTTGATAGTGGTTATCAAGGAATACAAAAAATTCACAATAATGTTATAATGCCCACAAAAAAAACAAAGAAAAACCCTTTAAATAAAGTACAAAAACAACTTAATAGAATAGTTTCAAAAATGAGAATTATTATTGAAAATATTTTTGCTATTCTTAAAAAATTTAAAATTATTACAGAAAAATATAGAAATCGTAGAAAACGATTTAGTTTAAGATTTAATTTAATTGCTTCAATTTATAATTTACAATTATTATAGTTATCATAAAAGATTTATTTAAAATTAACGAATTTGAATAATAAAATAATTTTTCGTTGTGGCAAAATATTAAATTTTTAAATAAAAGACATAATTAATTAAAATTATAATTTTATATTAACCCCTTTTTACAAATATTTGAAATTATTTTAATGGGTTATGCAAGAAGTCTATTGTGTTTTATATAAAAATTAATAAAATATTCTATTCGTTGCGAATAAGTAAAGTTATTAAATTCATTTCAAACTTTTTCTTCATCTTCATTTAAGTAAATATTAACATTACGAATTAATTTAGAATAATATTTTCCTGTTTTTTGATTAAATGAATGTTTCATAATATTAACCATTATAATTAGCAATAATAACGGCATCTCTTAAATGATTACTTATTTTCTCATTATTATATTTTCAACCTTTACCATATTGATAAATTAAATTATTATCTTTATCATATTTTAATATACAACTATCATTATATTTACTTAAATTTTCCATATTCTTAACAACTGATTTATTATGACGCGGTGATACTCAATTAATATTTAATAATTTTTCTGTTTTATATTTAATTGCCCCTATAAGTTTTAATAAATCATCTCTATCTTTACTCGCACTAGTAGATGTATATAAACAATCTTCAATATTAATAATTGCATCTTGTTTTAAATTATCTAAAATAATATCGGTTTGTGCAATTCAATCGCGATTTTTATATTCAGATTTATCAATTAATTTATTATCTTCAAAAATAGCAACAGCCGTAGTACCAGTTCCTGATGGGTCAATGCCTATTTTTATCAAGTCGCTCACTCCCCATCATTGTTAACTGTTGGAACTACATTTGATATATCTTCTTCTTTTACTACATTATTATCTGTTAATTCTTCACTTGATTCATGTAAATTATTATTTGATATATTTTCGTTTCTAATTTGAATATTATTTATGCTTATATTACTATCATTATCAATATAAATCTTTTCATCATTATTTGTAATAACTGCTTGATCTGATTTATATGCTTGTTGTAATTCAACTGACATAATACCTCATTTTCGTAATAAACTAGTTAATACTGTTTTTAATGCCATTTCATCAAAAGTAGCAATATAAAATGATTTATTTTTAGCATAAGTTTTAGAATATTTAATAAAATGATTTTACATTTGTTCTTTGGTCATATATAATTTTTTTTCAAAACCATTAACCATTTTAAAATATGCTACATAACCCATAATTGGTAGTTTTTCTCGTTCATCTTCATCTTGAATTCAATTAAAACTAGTTCCCTTTAAACGATCATAATTTACTAATTCACCAGTTCTAACATCTGAGACTGACATATCTAAATATTGTCCGCTTCTTTGTGCTAATTGAATATAACCTTTATAACCCATTTGAAATTGAGCTTGATTAATTCATTCTTGTATTTCACGACCATTAATAATTCTTGTTATTTTAGTGTTATATGGAACAACATAAGCATAACCAAATTGTCTTTACATTGGTAAGTTTAATAATACTCCCTGATAACAAGCAGTCATTATAGTTTTTGGAGCTGCCTTTTGTAATAATTCATTACTATTTGATATTGCAACTATATTACTTTTAAATCTTGCAATTTCATTTTCATTTGAAAATTTACTTTTAATTCATTCTGTTGCTTTATCTTTTCTTAAAAAATCAACTATATTTGCCATATTATTTTTCTCCTTTATTTATTTTAAAATTAATACCTTTAATACCAATTAAATTAATATCTTTATCACTATCTCATTGTTCTTTAATTTCATTTTTAATAATTTGTTCATCAACAATTAAATAATTTTTAATTAAATTAATAAGTTCTAATTTATCAGCTTTTTGTAAAAAATCATCATTAATACCTATAACTTCAATATCTTTAATTAATAATTTTTCTTTACGAAAATTACTAGTAATAATTTTTAATTCTTGCTCTTGTTTTGCCACACTTTTAATTTCTAAAAATTGTTCTTTTTTATGATTTTCAATAATTTCATTTTGTTTTTGAAATTGAATATTAATAACACTATTTTTTAAAGAATCATTATTATTATTAATATTATTTTCTAAATTTAAAATATCTTTTCTAATAAAATTTAATTAATCTTTAAAATTTTTTATTAATTCTAATGGTTATCTAAAAATATAATCAATTTTTGAAACTACTAGTTTTAAATCTTTTAGTGATTGTGATTTATATTCTCCATTTATTAATGAAGCTTGTTGTCGATATATAAATTCTGCTAATTCTTGCCCATTTTCATCAATTAATTTTTTAATTGTTAATGCTTTTAAACTTAATTCTTTAAAATCATTTCCTTTTAAATAAAACGGATAAGTAATATTTTTAACTTCATTATTTAACTTTAAATCTACCATAATTAAATTTCCTCTAATTCCATTTCTTCAATTAAATTATCAATATATTCATATGCACTATCTTCTAAATGACATTCTTCTAATGCCATATTAAATAAATCTTCTTCTGTATAAACTTTACCTTCTTCATCTTTTCACATATTATTCACATCCTTGTCATTTAATTTTTTTATCTTCTAAATCAATAATTGTTGTTTTAAAATAATTTAAATTTTCAGAATAAATTCTCGCTTCATCAAATGTATAAAAATATATAGTATTTAGGCTATATTTATCTTTCATTACCAATAAATATCTTTTATTCATAATTTATCACCTCATAATCCGCTTCTTCGTCTTCTAAATAATCACTAATTAAACCTTTAATATCATCAATTTCATATCATTTACAATTTAAATTAAAATCTATTGGTAGTTCAACACTACCTACGTGTCGTTCTTCATCACCAAATTTAAGATATAAATTTAATTTTCAATTACCTAAGTAATCACGATTAATTTGTGAATAAATAATATCTTTATTTGTAATTTTTAATGCTTTATTACATATCATTTTTTAATTTCTCCTATTTTTTTAATTCGCTGGCACCCACCTCCAATTGAAAGTGCCAAAGCGATAATTAGTTATATTAGTATTTATTTACTAAGCCACTCGCCTCACTGGGGGCAAGCGGTGGCGGTATGTTGTTTGTTTAATAATCGACAGTTGTTTTTTGTTTTTTAAGCCAGAGAATTCTCTCTCTTCATCCGCACCATTTCAGGTCAAAACGTTCATTTTTTAAAATAAATTCACCTGCACCTTGAAGAGCCCAGTGCTGGCTTTGTGTTTTTTAAACCGCTGTCACTTCTAAGAAGTAATATCTATCGCAAATTTATTTATAAAGTGACCATCTCAATATTTATTGTCGTTCGATGTTGACCCCGCACTTATCACGACTATCGCTTGTTAAAGCATCTATTATTTCCGGACTGATTACCGCTGTGCTAGACCGCCTCATGTGGAATAAAAAAACTTAGTTATTTAAAATAACCGCCCCACTCTGCATTAAGTTGTTTTATTAAATCAAATTTTTAAAGAACCAGTTTCATAATCAAAGATAATTTTTGAATTTTCCAGTTTATGATAAAACTGCTTTTGTTTTCAATTTTTAGTTTGATTTAATAACTCTTTATGTTTTTCACAAGTTCATAAAACTTTATTTGATAAAATTCTTCGTTAATGAATGATATTGATTTATAGCAATCATTAATATCACATATTGTTTGTTGTTTATTAATTTTCATTATTTACTCCTTTCTTTTTATTAAGTTTTTTTATTAGCAAATTAATTAACTGAAACAGAGAAAGGACAACACCTTAAAATTGGAGAAAAAACAGGTACAATTTGTAAAGATTTCTAAGATATTTAATAGACTTCTTGCATAACCCATTAAAATAATTTCAAATATTTGTAAAAAGGGGTTAATATAAAATTATAATTTTAATTAATTATGTCTTTTATTTAAAAATTTAATATTTTGCCACAACGAAAAATTATTTTATTATTCAAATTCGTTAATTTTAAATAAATCTTTTATGATAACTATAATAGACTTCTTGCGATACCTGGTTTTATTATTAAAATATTATTATAAAATATAATTTATGAGGATATTAAATTATGAAATTTGATGAATTTAAAAATATTAATGATAAAGAATGATTAAGATTAACAGGAATAAAACAAGATATTTTTAATAAAATGTTAGATATTTTACAAGTAGCTGAAATAGAAAAATTTAAAAAAGGTGGCAAAACTAATAAATTATCACTAGAAAATCGGCTACCGATGACTTTATCGTATTGACGAGAATATCGGACTTATTTTCATCTTGCTAAAAGTTTTGATATTAGTGAATCTAGTTGTTATCGCAATATCAAGTGAATTGAAGATATTTTAATTAAACACCCTGATTTTCAGCAAGTTGCTGGTAAAAAAGCACTAATAAATGATTATTTTAATGATAAAACTATTATTATTGATGCTACCGAAACCCCAATCCAACGCCCAAAAAAAGACAAAAACAATCTTATTCTGGTAAAAAGAAAAAACACACTATTAAAACACAAGTAATTATCGAACAAGAAACCAAAAAAATTATTGCAACAAGTTTTTCACTTGGTAAAAAACACGATTATGCTTTATTTAAAGAATCAAAAATCGCAATTTTAAAAAATACCAAATTAATAGTTGATAGTGGTTATAAAGGAATACAAAAAATTCACAATAATGTTATAATGCCCACAAAGAAAACTAAGAAAAAACATTTAAATAAAGAACAAAAACAACATAATAGACTAGTTTCAAAAATAAGAATTATTATTGAAAATATTTTTGCTATTCTTAAAAAATTTAAAATTATTACAGAAAAATATAGAAATCGTAGAAAACGATTTAGTTTAAGATTTAATTTAATTGCTTCAATTTATAATTTACAATTATTAGACTTCTTGCATAACCCATTAAAATAATTTCAAATATTTGTAAAAAGGGGTTAATATAAAATTATAATTTTAATTAATTATGTCTTTTATTTAAAAATTTAATATTTTGCCACAACGAAAAATTATTTTATTATTCAAATTCGTTAATTTTAAATAAATCTTTTATGATAACTATAATAATTGTAAATTATAAATTGAAGCAATTAAATTAAATCTTAAACTAAATCGTTTTCTACGATTTCTATATTTTTCTGTAATAATTTTAAATTTTTTAAGAATAGCAAAAATATTTTCAATAATAATTCTTATTTTTGAAACTAGTCTATTATGTTGTTTTTGTTCTTTATTTAAATGTTTTTTCTTAGTTTTCTTTGTGGGCATTATAACATTATTGTGAATTTTTTGTATTCCTTTATAACCACTATCAACTATTAATTTGGTATTTTTTAAAATTGCGATTTTTGATTCTTTAAATAAAGCATAATCGTGTTTTTTACCAAGTGAAAAACTTGTTGCAATAATTTTTTTGGTTTCTTGTTCGATAATTACTTGTGTTTTAATAGTGTGTTTTTTCTTTTTACCAGAATAAGATTGTTTTTGTCTTTTTTTGGGCGTTGGATTGGGGTTTCGGTAGCATCAATAATAATAGTTTTATCATTAAAATAATCATTTATTAGTGCTTTTTTACCAGCAACTTGCTGAAAATCAGGGTGTTTAATTAAAATATCTTCAATTCACTTGATATTGCGATAACAATTAGCTTCACTAATTCCGAAATTTTTTCCAAGATGAAAATAAGTTCGATATTCTCGTCAATACGATAAAGTCATCAATAATCGATTTTCTAGTGATAATTTATTAGTTTTGCCACCTTTTTTAAATTTTTCTATTTCATCTACTTGTAAAATATCTAACATTTTATTAAAAATATCTTGTTTTATCCCTGTTAATCTTAATCATTCTTTATCATTAATATTTTTAAATTCATCAAATTTCATAATTTAATATCCTCATAAATTATATTTTATAATAATATTTTAATAATAAAACCAGGTATCGCAAGAAGTCTAATAAATGTGTAAACAACTTAAAAAGGGTATCAAAAAGTTGTAATAAAAAGTTTCTATTTTAAGAATTTAAGATGCTGTCCTTTCTCTAAATCAATTAATAATTTTGGTTTTACAAATAAAAAAACCATTTTAGTAAATGGTTTAATTATTATTCTTATTCAATTTCTATGTATTTGTTAAGACCCTTCTTTTTTACATGCGACCCACAATTTCTAATCGCTCAATCCAAACAACGGAAATAAAAAGTGGTGATGTGATTATTCTTGATGGTATTTTAGGTTTAGCATTAGAAGAAATTCGTAAATTATCGGATATTAAAATCTTTATTAAAACAGAAGATGACATTCGTTTTATTCGACGTTTAACAAGCGATTTATCATAACGGGTGCGAACAGTTGAAAATATTATTAATCATTATTTAACAACGGTAAAACCAATGAATGATTACTTTGTTGAGCCAAGCATTAAATATGCCGATATTATTGTGCCATATTATGGAGAAAATTAAATTGCAATTGATATGATTGCAACAAAAATCAACGCCTTATTAATTGAAAAAAATAAAAAACCCCAGTATTATTGCTTTTTTTAAGGTATAATGATAATTGTTGTAATTAAAAAACAGAGAGGAACAGAGAGAACGCCATGAATGAAGAAATTTTGTTAACTAAAGCGGGAATTAAAGACTTACAAGAAGAATTAGATAATTTAATTAATGTTATTCGCCCCCAAGTTATTGAAGAGTTAAAAGAAGCTCGTGCACAGGGAGATTTATCAGAAAATGCTGATTATGATGCAGCACGAAACCGTCAAGCGGAAGTTGAAGGACGAATTAAAGAAATTGAATTACTATTAACAAAAGCAAAAGAAATTAAGGAAGTTAAATCAAAAACAGGAATTATTAAATTGGGAAGTATAGTAACATTTACTAATTTATTGATTAATAAAAAATATGAATTAAAAATTGTTGGTGCTGTTGAAGCTAATCCTTTTGAAAATACAATTTCAAATGAATCACCAATTGCAAAAGCTATTATTGGTAAAAAAGCGGGGGATTTAGTTGAAATTAAGGGAATTCAAGAACCTTATAAAGTTAAAATTTTAACTGTAGAATAAATAATAAAAAATATAAATTGTAAATTAATGATTTTAAAGATTATTAACTGTAATAACACATTATAAATAACATCTTTAACTTTCATCATTGTATTATCCAATCTAGTTCAAATAGAATCAATGCTACCTGAAATAGTATAGTATCTTCACCTAGAAAATTAACAGTTGTTGTTAAATACACACCCAATATTATTTTTATCCTCCTTACTTTTAATTTCTTTTTTCTTACCTCAAATTTGACGAATTTTTTTATAAATTGACAAACTAACTAACGCAAAAACACCTAATATAATAACAACACTAAAAATTGTTGTTAATGAAACTGGCACAACTTAATTCCTCCTAAAAATTTAATTTTCGTGTCACGCTTCGCGTGTTTGCTACTCTCAAAATAAACAATATTAAATAAATTACCGCTAATAAATTAAGCGAAGAATTTATTTACATACTTTTACATTATTAATTACTATCTTATTAACAGTATTAATAACATTATCTTTTCGATACCTAGTCACTAAAAACCAGAAAATAAAATAATGTTTTCTTTCCATTAAAAAATCAATTCGTGGTTGAGTTATTTTATTGCACTTTATATTATAATTTTGTAGAATAAAGGATGAAATAGAACATAAAAAAATCAACCCTTGTTGGGTTGATTTTTTTATTTGAATTTGAAAATTAATCTTAAAAATTAAATATATTGGCTCTACAATTATTTAATTTACAATTACATATATTTTAAGGGAAGATTCCCGAGCAAGGCATTTTTTTCGGTATGAAATCATTAGAACTGTTAACTTGTTTTTTCGCAATTTTGTAAATTAATGACTTTGATTAAGATAAACAGATAAAGCTTTATTCATAACTATTAATTACAAGAATAAAAATAAAATCGTGTGCGTAGAGGTTTAATAACTTTTTAAAAGAAATGGGCAAGGATTTTTTAATTAATCTACTATTAGGTACTTGATGAGGAGGCACTTAACACTACAATTAATTACAAAATGTAGAACATTGTAGAACATTGTAGTTAGTTGTAAATGAAGAAATAATTTAGGGGCTAAATATGAAAATAATTGAATTATTTGCAGGTATTGGTGTACCACGAAGAGCATTAGAATTTGCATATATTCCACATAAAACAATTTGATTTAGTGAAATTGATAAATTCGCAGAAAAAAGTTATCGAGCAATTTTTAATGATTATGAAACACCAAATTTATGAGATATTTTAAAAATAAATATCAATAATTTAAAAAAAGAAAATATTGATGTAATTATTGGCGGTTGATCTTGCCAAGATATTTCCCAGGCAGTTTTTGGAAAAGACATGGATAAAGATAGTGGTACTAGGTCAAGTTTATTATGAGAAACTTTAAAAATTATTGAATTTTATAAACCTAAATGAATTATTAATGAAAATTTTGCTAATGTTTTAAACAAAAAACATTGAGAAAATATTCAAAAATATTGTGAATATTTATATAACTTAGGATATGAAAATGATGTAAAAATATTAAATGCAAAAGATTATGGAATTCCACAAAAAAGAAATAGAATTTTTATTATAAATACGTATTATGTAAATTCAAGTAGGATACTCCAGCTCTTATTAATTTGATAATAACATTATTTTTTTAAAATACAACTATTTTTTAAATTTTTGAATAATTTAATAAATTTTTTTTAATTTATGTCTTTTAATTTATTTCTTTTTTAACCATGCTAAAAAATAATTTATTAAATTATTCAAATAAACTTGCACAGTTTCAAATAACTGAAAATTATTTTTTTAATTTAAAATGCTTTTTAATTCAAATTGAATTGGAGGCATTTTTAATTTTAAAACCCTGCTATAATTATTATAATCAACAATATAATTATCTATCATATTTTTTAGCTCATTAAAATTTTTGTATTTTGTTATATTTTTATTTTCTGTTTTTAAAATTGAAAACCAATTTTCAATAGGTGAATTATCTAAAGAATTTCCACGTCGAAACATACTTATATTTACTCCATAATCTCTTAATAAATAAAAATATGTATGTGAAGTAAAATGAATACCTTGACCAGAATTAATTATTAATTGACCAGGTTTAATTTTTCGATTAATTAAGCTCTTTGTTTTAAACAATTAATTACTCAATTTACTGTTAGCCGTACTGTTAGTGAGTATCCAACAATTGCATTAATAAACAAGTCTTTAATAGCAAATAAATATACTGATTTTGAATATATTTTAATTATTGTAATATCAATTGATCATTTTTGATTCATTTGATTATAATGAAAATTACGTTTAAGTAAATAGGGGTATTTTTTATGTTCATATAACATATTATTAAAATGTTTAATTCATTTTTTATGTTTAATTCTAACTTCAGAACATATTTGTAATATCTTTATATAACGATATACAGTGCTTGCTGATATTTTTATTTTTTGTTCTTCCAAATCAAGTTTTATTTTTCGATGACCTTTATTTTTATTGTTTTTTCAAATTATTTTAATTATTTCTAATATATTGTAATCAATTTTTCATTCATATTTTTCATGAATATTTTTATATTTATTTCATGTAGCATATGAAATGCATAATATTTTTAAAAATCGTCTTAATGGTAAGATTGAGTTGTTATTTAATTCGTTTTTAATAAAATAAATTTGTTTTCTAAAATTAATCTTTGTTTTTGTTTTTGGAAAAGATTCAAGCTTTTTTAAAATATTATTTTCTGCTTTTATTTGTTCATTTTCTTTTGTTAATAAATATATAGTTTCATCCTGCGGATTATTAAAAATTGGCATTTTTTTAATATATGTTCGTTTATCAAATTTTTTATATTTATTGAAAACATTAATTCACCTAGAAATAGTTGCAGTACTTATTTCATATTCTTTAGATATTAAAGATATTTATTTATTATATTCGTAATATTCGTTAATAATTTTAGTTTTAAATTCAATATCATGGTCTTTTGACCCTTTAGTTTTACCCTTTGCCATATAAAAAATTTTTCTCCTAACTTTATATATTAGTCTTCTTGCATAACCTAATCTAATTATTTTAAAATTCCTATAAAATATTTTTAAATTAAAATAGAAATTATAGGAGATTAAAATTATGAAATTTGATAAATTTAATTTTATTAATGATAAAGAATTATTGCGATTAACCGGAGCAAAAAAAGCTACTTTTAATAAAATGTTAAATATTTTACAAGTAGCTGAAATAGAAAAATTTAAAAAAGGTGGCAAAACTAATAAATTATCACTATAAAATCGGCTAATGATGGCTTTATCGTATTGACGAGAATATCGGACTTATTTTCATCTTGCTAAAAGTTTTGATATTAGTGAATCTAGCTTTTATCGCAATATCAAGTGAATTGAAGATATTTTAATTAAAAACTCTGATTTTCAACAACTCGCTGGTAAAAAATCACTAATAGACTTCTTGCATAACCCATTAAAATAATTTCAAATATTTGTAAAAAGGGGTTAATATAAAATTATAATTTTAATTAATTATGTCTTTTATTTAAAAATTTAATATTTTGCCACAACGAAAAATTATTTTATTATTCAAATTCGTTAATTTTAAATAAATCTTTTATGATAACTATAATAATTGTAAATTATAAATTGAAGCAATTAAATTAAATCTTAAACTAAATCGTTTTCTACGATTTCTATATTTTTCTGTAATAATTTTAAATTTTTTAAGAATAGCAAAAATATTTTCAATAATAATTCTTATTTTTGAAACTAGTCTATTATGTTGTTTTTGTTCTTTATTTAAATGTTTTTTCTTAGTTTTCTTTGTGGGCATTATAACATTATTGTGAATTTTTTGTATTCCTTGATAACCACTATCAACTATTAATTTGGTATTTTTTAAAATTGCGATTTTTGATTCTTTAAATAAAGCATAATCGTGTTTTTTACCAAGTGAAAAACTTGTTGCAATAATTTTTTTGGTTTCTTGTTCGATAATTACTTGTGTTTTAATAGTGTGTTTTTTCTTTTTACCAGAATAAGATTGTTTTTGTCTTTTTTTGGGCGTTGGATTGGGGTTTCGGTAGCATCAATAATAATAGTTTTATCATTAAAATAATCATTTATTAGTGCTTTTTTACCAGCAACTTGCTGAAAATCAGGGTTTTTAATTAAAATATCTTCAATTCACTTGATATTGCGATAACAATTAGCTTCACTAATTCCGAAATTTTTTCCAAGATGAAAATAAGTTCGATATTCTCGTCAATACGATAAAGTCATCAATAATCGATTTTCTAGTGATAATTTATTAGCTTTGCCACCTTTTTTAAATTTTTCTATTTCAGCTACTTGTAAAATATCTAACATTTTATTAAAAATATCTTGTTTTATTCCTGTTAATCTTAATCATTCTTTATCATTAATATTTTTAAATTCATCAAATTTCATAATTTAATATCCTCATAAATTATATTTTATAATAATATTTTAATAATAAAACCAGGTATCGCAAGAAGTCTATTGTAAAAAAACATTTATTAATATGTTAATTGCTTCTATGTTAAGACTTAATAGTAAAACCAATGAAGAAAAAATTGATAAAACTAGTAAAAATAAAGAAAAAATTGAATTTAATATATTTAATTTAAATCAATTTCAAAATCAATTTTTATCTTTATAAAAAATAAAAAAACCTTTTAAAATTAGTAATAACTTTAAAAAGTATTTTTTAGTATGTCAAAATTCATAATTTTATAAATTATTTATTCAACTAAAAATTATATTTTTAAAAAAAGTTGAATTTTTTATAAATTTTGTTATCATTTAGTCATAAGTGAAACTTAATTTGTTTCTAATTACTTAATTTTATTAAAAACCTCAAAATAATGTATAATACCATTAATTTTAAAAAAGGAATTTTAAATAGACCAAAAGGCTCAAAAGAACCATTTGTGAAAAAAGATTTAAACTATTATAAAGTTAGTTATGAATTATTAAAAAAGCTCCATGACTTTTACAATTAAACAAACAAAAAATAGTATTTTTTATAAAAGAAAATCGTGCTAAATATTTATTAAAATTATTGCTTGATATAACAGGTTTAAAGTGTATTTATTGAGATAAATATAAAAATTATTTTAAGTAATGGCAAGAATAACGAACCATTAAAGAGTATTGTAAAAGTCTATGAAGAAAATTTAAAACAATTTGGATATAGTCGGATAACTAAATATTTAAAAGAAGATTATGGCATTATTTATAATGCTAAAAAAGTATTGCGAATTATGAATGAAAATAATATTCAAACTGAATATGTAAAACTGATGCGTAAAAAAATATTAATAAAAAAGGCCAAAAATAAAAATATAATTAAATATCCTGATTTAGGAAATCGTAAATTTAATAAAATTAAAGAAAAATTTAAAGTTTTATTTACTGATGTAACTTATTTAATTTGAAATGTTAAAAAACATTATCAATCAACAATAATTGATGGATATACTAAAGAAATTATTGATGTGCAGTGATCAAAATATAATGATAAAAAAATTGTTATGAACAATTTAGATGCTGTAATTAATAAAATTAAACAAAAAAAAGATCTGAGTAACATAATAATTCATTCAGATCATGGATTTCAATACACATCAAAAATATATAATAATAAATGTATATCTAATGAAATTAGAATTTCTATGGGTAAAAATTATCATTGTGCTGATAATATTGTTATTGAAAGTTTTTGTTCTTTATTAAAAAAGCAACAATTCATAACAATATTTATTTATCTCATGATGAATATATTAATGATGTTAAAAAATGAAATAAATGATATTCGAGTCATAAAGAAAAAGATATAATAAAAAAAAGTTTATAACTATTTTTTATTAATACTTACTAAACTGGGTGCAGTCTAAAAAGTCCTTCTAAATATTAATTTAATGCTGCAAGAGCAACATTTAAAGCTTCATGTAATTTTTTCGCTGATTTTTCAAATTTAACTTGCTCTTCTTTTGTTAATTTTCACTCAATAATTTCTTCAATCCCATTAACGCCAATAACTGCCGGTACACCAATGTAAGTTCCCGTAACATTATATTCACCTTCACATTTTGCACCAATTAAAAAGGTTGATCTTTCATCATTTAAAATTGCTTTTGCAATTGATGATAAACATACAGCAATTCCATAAAAAGTCGCTTTTTTCAATTCAATGATTGTATAAGCCATTTTCATCATTTGTTGGTGCATATCTTCTAAATCTTTTTCTGTTAATTTTCCTTCTGCCACAAAATCAGCAATTGATTTTTGCATAATTGAAGCTTTTGATCAAACAGAAAGTGATGAATCACCATGTTCACCCAAAACATAAGCATTAACACTAGCTGGAGCAATGTTTAATTTATTACCAACTAATCTTCTTAAACGTGCTGAATCTAAAGTTGTTCCTGAAGAAATAACTTTTTTTTTTGCATAACCAGCTACTTTTTGATAAACCGATGCCATAACATCGACCGGATTTGAAGCAATTAGCGTAACACCCTTAAAACCCGAGGCTTTAATTTTTAAAGCAATATCTTGCATAATTATTGCATTATCAGCAACCATATTTAATCGTGCTTCACCATCTCTTTGTGGTCTTCCTGCTGTAATAACAATTAAATCAGCGTCTTTACAATCACTATAATCACCAGCTTTAATTGTACTAAAACGATTTTCTAAAACAGCAGTTGCATCTGATAAATCAATAGCATTCCCTTCTGCTGCTTGTCGAAACGCATCAATTAGCACATAATGTTGTGCAATCCCTCTGTTCATCGCTGAATATAAAAAGCTGTTTCCAACCATTCCACATCCAATTAAAACTACTTTTCTCGTTGAATTTTCCATATTTTTTCTCCTTTTAAAAATATCCTATTTTATTATAGCAAAAAAATAAATTTTTTTTAAAAATACTTTAATTTTGTCGAAAACTCTTGATATTTATAGAATATACCTAATTTTAGGTATATTTTTAATATATAGAGGTAAATAATTGATGGAAAAAATAATTACAGAATTAAAAAACAGTTTTACAGATGATCAATTTTTAGAATTTTATGAAAAAATAAAAAAAGAAGTAAAGGTAATCAAAAAACAAAAACGTTTAAATGAAATTGATCAAAAATTTAGAGATAAAGGCATTACATGTCCTAATTGCAAATCTTTTCATTGTGTTAAAAATGGTCATAATCCTGAAGGAAAACAAAAATATTTATGTAAAAAATGTCGTGCTAGTTTTGATGCTTTTCGTCATCATTTTACTTATTGAAGTCATTTAAATTATGAACAATGAAATTTATTAATTCAAATTGCATTATTAGGACAATCTAGCAAAATAATTTCTCGTTTTATTAAAACAACCCCAAAAACTGCTTGGTATAATCGACAAAAATTAATGCAATCAAAACAATTAGAAAATACCCAATTAAAATTTAAAAAATTAAATGGTCAAATTCAAATGGATGAAACATTTATTAAAGAAATCCATAAAGGTAATTTTAAAGATAAATTTGATAAACGAAAAACTCATCTCGATCCATTTTCAACCAATACCAAATGCTGTATTCAAATGGCAGTTGATAGCAATAATAATATTTTTGTTCAATCTACCAATACCAAACGATTACAAAAACAATGAATTATTGAAAATATGAATAAGCAATTGATTAAAGAAAAATCAACGATTATTTCTGACATGCAACCACTATATTTATTAGTAGCAAAACAAACAAATTCTACTCTATATTCCACCAAAACTAGTACAAACCCTGATACTAGTTATCGAAAGTTAAATAAGATTAATAAATTACAATCCAGTCTTAAAGAAGCCTTAATTCATTATCATGGTTTGGGTTTCACTAATATTCAAAATTATTTAAAGCTCTGAAAATGAAAATACCAACATAAAGGTTTAACACCAAACCAACAATCAACGGTATTATATTTTAACGTTTAAAAAATTTAAAACAAAATCATAATCTTACACAAAATTAGTTTTTAAATTGTCATATTGATGATTTTTTTTATTTCATCAAGAGTTTTCGACAAAATTAAAGTAAAAATACTCAAAATAGATGCGTTTTTATAATTAAAATTATAATAAAAAATATTTTTTATTATAATGAACAGTTTCAAATAACTGAGAATTATTTTTTTAATTTAAAATGCTTTTTAATTCAAATTGAATTGGAGGCATTTTTAACTTTAAAACCATTCTATAATTATTATACTCAACAATATAATTATCTATCATATTTTTTAGCTCATTAAAATTTTTGTATTTTGTTATATTTTTATTTTCTGTTTTTAAAATTGAAAACCAATTTTCAATAGGTGAATTGTCTAAACAATTTCCACGTCGAGACATACTTATAGTCACTCCATAATCTCTTAATAAATCAAAATATGCATGTGAATTAAAATGAATACCTTGATCAGAATTAATTATTAATTGACCAGGTTTAATTTTTCGATTAATTAAGCTTTTTTTTAAACAATTAATTACTCAATTTACTGTTAGCCTTACTGTTAGCGGGTATCCAACAATCGCATTACTAAATAAGTCTTTAATAGCAAATAAATATACTGATTATGAATATATTTTAATTATTGTAATATCAATTGATCATTTTTGATTCATTTGATTAGAATGAAAATTACGTTTAAGTAAATAGGGGTATTTTTTATGTTCATATAACATATTATTAAAATGTTTAATTCGTTTTTTATGTTTAATTCTAACTTCAGAAAATATTTGTAATATCTTCATATAACGATACACAGTACTTGCTGATATTTTTATTTTTTGTTCTTTCAAATCAAGTTTTATTTGTCGATGACCTTTATTTTTATTGTTTTTTCAAATTATTTTAATTATTTCTAATATATTGTAATCAATTTTTAATTCATATTTTTCATGAATATTTTTATATTTATTTCATGTATCATATGAAATGCATAATATTTTTAAAAATCATATTAATGGTAAGATTGAGTTGTTATTTAATTCGTTTTTAATAAAATCAATTTGTTTTCTAATATTCATCTTTGTTTTTGTTTTTGGAAGAGATTCAAGCTTTTTTAAAATATTATTTTCTGCTTTTATTTGTTCATTTTCTTTTGTTAATAAATATATAGTTTCATCATGAGGATTATTAAAAATTGGCATTTTTTTAATATATGTTCGTTTATAAAATTTTTTATCTTTATTTAAAGCATTAATTCACCTAGAAATAGTTGCAGTACTTATTTCATATTCTTTAGATATTAAAGATATTGATTTATTATATTCGTAATATTAGTTAATAATTTTAGTTTTAAATTCAATATCATGGTCTTTTTATCCTTTAGTTTTACCCTTTCCCATATAAAAAACGCTTCCCCTAACTTTATATATTAGATTAGGTTATGCAAGAAGTCTAATTTAGAATCACAACCAGGACCAAGCGCGATTCAAGCAAAAGACAATTAAAAAAGCAAACCACCTGACCCCCCAAACCACATTTAACAGATTTACAAAAAAAGAGCATTATTGCAATTAACAAACAAGTAAAAAATATGAACCAACAAGAAAATGAACCAGAACAGGTAACACAAGTTGAAGAAAATTCAAGATAAGATAAAGATGTATGACACTCTTAACAATAGTTTTATCCATTTTTTAATTTAAATTTAGCAAAAACTAAAGGTTTTCATAAAAATTATATTTATACTTGCTTTTAATTTAAAAATTAGTTACTATTTTATAGTATGTAGATATAAAGGAGTGAAATTATGGCAAGAAAATGTGAAATTACCGGTAAAAGCGCCTTATCAGGAAACAAACGTTCACACGCGTTAAATGCAACTCGTCGTAAATGAAATGTTAATTTACAAAAAGTAAGCATTGTTGTTGATGGTGAAGTTAAAACATTGCGCGTTGCAACAAGAACTTTAAAAACATTAAAGCGTAAAGGTCAAATTGCGCAATAAATAAAGTTCAAGGACACAGTCACAAAATAATAAAAAAAGTAAGCATAAAAGTAGACTGCCCCCAAAAAAGTAAGTAAAATGAAAAAAAAACTTTACTAAATTTTTAGAGGAGGTGCATTTTTATATGGCAAAAAAGACCAAAAATTTAAAATATATACTGCAGAATTTAGAAAAAATACAGTAAAACAAATTAAACAAACAAAGCTTACTTATATTTCAAAAAAATATAAAGTAAATATAAAAAAACTTAATTCATGACAAATAAATTTTAAAAAAGAAACTTTAAATACACCAAGAGACCAAAAAGAACCATTTGGGAAAAAAGATTTAAACTATTACAAAGTTATGGATGAATTATTAAAAAAGCTCCACGACTTTTACAATTAAATAAAAAAAATAGTATCTTTTATAAAAGAAAATCGTGCTAAATATTCATTGAAATTATTGCTTGATATAACAGGTTTAAAGCGTAGTTATTGAGATAAATATAAAAATTATTTTAAGTAATGGCAAGGATGACGAACCATTAAAGATTATTGTAAAAGTCTATGAAGAAAATTTAAAACAATTTGGATATCGTCGGATAACTAAATATTTAAAAGAAGATTATGGCATTACTTATAATGCTAAAAAAGTATTACGAAGGCATCGTGCACGATGAAGCTCCAAAAAACAACTCTTGTTAGGGTTGTTTTTTTATTTGGAATAAAAATGCACAGTTTCAGATAACTGAGAATTATTTTTTTAATTTAAAATGCTTTTTAATTCAAATTGAATTGGAGGCATTTTTAATTTTAAAAACCTTCTATAATTATTATACTCAACAATATAATTATCTATCATATTTTTTAGATCATTAAAATTTTTGTATTTTTTTATATTTTTATTTTCTGTTTTTAAAATTGAAAACCAATTTTCAATAGGTGAATTGTCTAAACAATTTCCACGTCGAGACATACTTATAGTCACTCCATAATCTCTTAATAAATCAAAATATGCATGTGAAGTAAAATGAATACCTTGATCAGAATTAATTATTAATTGACCAGGTTTAATTTTTCGATTAATTAAGCCTTGTTTTAAACAATTAATTACTCAATTTACTGTTAGCCTTACTGTTAGCGGGTATCCAACAATCGCATTACTAAATAAGTCTTTAATAGCAAATAAATATACTGATTATGAATATATTTTAATTATTGTAATATCAATTGATCATTTTTGATTCATTTGATTAGAATGAAAATTACGTTTAAGTAAATAGGGGTATTTTTTATGTTCATATAACATATGGCGCTGTGTAGATATAAACGGCAAATTTATATCTTGTTAAATTAATAATAAAATATTTTTAATAAATTGCAACAACTTTTCTTTAATTTTGTCGAAAACTCTTGATATTTATAGAATATACCTAATTTTAGGTATATTTTTAATATATAGAGGTAAATAATTGATGGAAAAAATAATTACAGAATTAAAAAACAGTTTTACAGATGATCAATTTTTAGAATTTTATGAAAAAATAAAAAAAGAAGTAAAGGTAATCAAAAAACAAAAACGTTTAAATGAAATTGATCAAAAATTTAGAGATAAAGGCATTACATGTCCTAATTGCAAATCTTTTCATTGTGTTAAAAATGGTCATAATCCTGAAGGAAAACAAAAATATTTATGTAAAAAATGTCGTGCTAGTTTTGATGCTTTTCGTCATCATTTTACTTATTGAAGTCATTTAAATTATGAACAATGAAATTTATTAATTCAAATTGCATTATTAGGACAATCTAGCAAAATAATTTCTCGTTTTATTAAAACAACCCCAAAAACTGCTTGGTATAATCGACAAAAATTAATGCAATCAAAACAATTAGAAAATACCCAATTAAAATTTAAAAAATTAAATGGTCAAATTCAAATGGATGAAACATTTATTAAAGAAATCCATAAAGGTAATTTTAAAGATAAATTTGATAAACGAAAAACTCATCTCGATCCATTTTCAACCAATACCAAATGCTGTATTCAAATGGCAGTTGATAGCAATAATAATATTTTTGTTCAATCTACCAATACCAAACGATTACAAAAACAATGAATTATTGAAAATATGAATAAGCAATTGATTAAAGAAAAATCAACGATTATTTCTGACATGCAACCACTATATTTATTAGTAGCAAAACAAACAAATTCTACTCTATATTCCACCAAAACTAGTACAAACCCTGATACTAGTTATCGAAAGTTAAATAAGATTAATAAATTACAATCCAGTCTTAAAGAAGCCTTAATTCATTATCATGGTTTGGGTTTCACTAATATTCAAAATTATTTAAAGCTCTGAAAATGAAAATACCAACATAAAGGTTTAACACCAAACCAACAATCAACGGTATTATATTTTAACGTTTAAAAAATTTAAAACAAAATCATAATCTTACACAAAATTAGTTTTTAAATTGTCATATTGATGATTTTTTTTATTTCATCAAGAGTTTTCGACAAAATTAAAGCAACTTTTTCATAAAAAATTAAATTTTTGTAATTTTATCTTATTTTATTCATATTTAATCACACTAAAAATAATTTATTAAATTTTAACTAATAAATTTATTTAAAATTTGGTAAAAACATTGTCTTTGCATTTAGTCAATTTAAACATGGTCGGAGTTTATCATTTATAACATTAACTACTCAATCTATCATTTTTTGACTAATATTATTAAAATCAATTCCCTTAGAAAGTCAATATCTAAATTCACCGTTCATATGCTCAATTAATGGTTTTTGTTGTGGTTTACTGGGTCACAAAAATAAACTTGTGTTTCAGTAAATATTTCCATTTCTCTTCATTTACTAAATTCTTTTCCTCTATCAGTTATTATTCCTTTAATTTTCCTAATTAAATTATTTTTTTTAACAATCTCTTTAAATTTTTCTAAAACTTCATTAGCAGTATTATTTTTTAATTTCATTACAAAATAATTTTTACTTGATTGTTCTACTAAAACTAAATTACTAGATTGATGGTCTTTTCCTACAACAGTATCCATTTCAAATCATCCAACATTAGAAACTTTATTTTCAATAGACTTCTTGCGATACCTGGTTTTATTATTAAAATATTATTATAAAATATAATTTATGAGGATATTAAATTATGAAATTTGATGAATTTAAAAATATTAATGATAAAGAATGATTAAGATTAACAGGAATAAAACAAGATATTTTTAATAAAATGTTAGATATTTTACAAGTAGCTGAAATAGAAAAATTTAAAAAAGGTGGCAAAGCTAATAAATTATCACTAGAAAATCGATTATTGATGACTTTATCGTATTGACGAGAATATCGAACTTATTTTCATCTTGGAAAAAATTTCGGAATTAGTGAAGCTAATTGTTATCGCAATATCAAGTGAATTGAAGATATTTTAATTAAACACCCTGATTTTCAGCAAGTTGCTGGTAAAAAAGCACTAATAGACCTATTGCATAACCTATTAAAAAATTGCAAATATTTGTAAAAAGACACTAATAGAAAAATATAATTTTAATTAATTATGTTTTTTATTTAAAAATTTAATATTTTGCCACAACAAAAAATGAATTTATTATTTAAATTCTTTAATTTTAAATAAATCTTCTATGCTAACTGCAAATTATAAATTGAAGCAATTAAATTAAATCTTAAACTAAATCGTTTTCTTCGATTACGATATTTTTCTGTAATAATTTTAAATTTTTTAAGAATAGCAAAAATATTTTCAATAATAATTCTCATTTTTGAAACTATTCTATTACATTTTTTTGTACTTTATTTAAAGGGTTTTTCTTTGTTTTTTTGTAGGTATTATAACATTATTGTGAATTTTTTGAATTCCTTGATAACCACTATCAACTATTAATTTGGTATTTTTTAAAATTGCGATTTTTGATTCTTTAAATAAAGCATAATCATGTTTTTCCCAATCGAAAAAATTGTTGCAATAATTTTTTTGGTTTCTTGTTCGATAATTACTTGTGTTTTAATAGTGTGTTTTTTCTTTTTACCAGAATAAGATTGTTTTTGTCTTTTTTTGGGCGTTGGACTGGGGTTTCGGTAACATCAATAATAATAGTTTTATCATTAAAACAATCATTTATTAGTGATTTTTTACCAGCTAGTTGTTGAAAATCAGAGTGTTTAATTAAAATATCTTCAATTCACTTGATATTTCGATAACAACTAGATTCACTAATATCAAAACTTTTAGCAAGATGAAAATAAGTCTGATATTCTCGCCAATACGATAAAGTCATCAGTAGCCGATTTTATAGTGATAATTTATGAGTTTTGCCACCTTTTTTAAATTTTTCTACTTCAGCTACTTGTAAAATATTTAACATTTTATTAAAAGTAGCTTTTTTTTCGCCCCGGTTAATCGCAATAATTTTTTATCATTAATAAAATTAAATTTATCGAATTTCATAATTTTAATCTCCTATAATTTCTATTTTAATTTAAAAATATTTTATAGGAATTTTAAAATAATTAGATTAGGTTATGCAAGAAGTCTAATAAATGATTATTTTAATTATAAAACTATTATTATTGATGTTACCGAAACCCCAATCCAACGCCCAAAAAAAGACAAAAACAATCTTATTCTGGTAAAAAGAAAAAACACACTATTAAAACACAAGTAATTATCGAACAAGAAACCAAAAAAATTATTGCAACAAGTTTTTCACTTGGTAAAAAACACGATTATGCTTTATTTAAAGAATCAAAAATCGCAATTTTAAAAAATACCAAATTAATAGTTGATAGTGGTTATCAAGGAATACAAAAAATTCACAATAATGTTATAATGCCCACAAAGAAAACTAAGAAAAAACATTTAAATAAAGAACAAAAACAACATAATAGACTAGTTTCAAAAATAAGAATTATTATTGAAAATATTTTTGCTATTCTTAAAAAATTTAAAATTATTACAGAAAAATATAGAAATCGTAGAAAACGATTTAGTTTAAGATTTAATTTAATTGCTTCAATTTATAATTTACAATTATTATAGTTATCATAAAAGATTTATTTAAAATTAACGAATTTAAATAATAAAATCATTTTTTGTTGTGGCAAAATATTAAATTTTTAAATAAAAGACATAATTAATTAAAATTATAATTTTATATTAACCCCTTTTTACAAATATTTGAAATTATTTTAATGGGTTATGCAAGAAGTCTATTATCTCAAATTGATTTAAAGTTAGTTAATTTACCACGATTATCAGGTTTTCCTTTTGTTTTATATTTTTTACCACGATGGGGTAAATTTTCTTTTTTTAATACAAATTCACATAAGCAAATTCATTTATACAATGTTTTAACACAAGCAGGAAATTTAACACCAAACTCCAAGAAATAACGATAAATCAATTGTTCGGGTGTATCGCGGTATTTATTAAATCTTATTTTAATAAAATCTAACTGCTCTTTTGTAAATTTAGGTAGTTTTTTAATACAGTTTTTACGTTTTTGTTTATAATATTTTTGTGCTTGACATGGATTATAATCTTGTATATTTTTAAATCGATTAATTTCTCTTTTAACAGTATTAATTCCACGACCCGTTTGTCGTGATATTTCAGATAAATTAATTGTGCCATTTTTCTTTTTACAAGTATCAGATAACAATAAATCCTTAAATAAATCTCGTTCATCAAATATTAAATGTTTAAATTTTATCATTTTTATACAAATTCCTTTCATTTTTTCTTATAATGTATTATATATAAAATAAAAAGGTCAAGAAATATGCAAGAATTTGGTAAAATTAATAATAAAAAACGAATTACTAGTTATGAACATTTAAATAAAAAATATGATTTAAATTTTAGTGACTATAATTTTGGTTTTGATTGAGAAGTATTTAAAGACTTTGTCGGTGATAGTTATGCCCGATATTTTACTTCGCCAAGTTTTTTTAAGTTTGTTTCAGCGGGGCGTGGTACTAATAAAACATGAAATCATTTAGTAGAAAAATTGTTTTTTGCTTGTAATTTTACCGATGCTTCATCTAATATTTTACGAAGATACGCCAACACCCACGAAGATACCACATTTGGTGATACAATTAATGTCTGTAATTATTTATATGATAAATATGGGATTGATATAGGACCCGACAATGACAATGGCATTGTTTGACCTAAAAATGTTAAAGAAGGTGGTGAAATTGTTTTTCATAGTGGTGTTCGCATTGCCCTTGCTGGTTATGCTAATGGTAATAAAATTATGGGAAAAGTTGGTAAAGGTAGTGGTATTATATCGGCGTGAACAGATGAAATGATACATGCTGAAGAAAAAGAAATTTTAATGGACAAAGAACTAGATAAAAGATATAATAATTTAAGAGTTTCAATGTTTCGTTCTAAAAGTTTAAAAGTATCTTATAAAAAATACACGGATGAAAATGATAATAAACAATATAATTTAGATAATCCTATTCCAGTAAAAGAATTATCTTGGACATTTCAAGAATGAGACAACATAGCAAAACAATACATAACAGTAACAACATATTTTCATAAAACATATTCTAATCAATTTACTTTTAACCCTTTTGATAAATACCATGTCTTTTATGAAAAATTTGTAACGCCATTTTTACCTTTAAATGAAAGAATTAAAAACATTTTAAAAGAACAAAATCAAGTATATTCAGAAAATACACAGGCATTTAATGGCTTGGGTGTTTTTAATTTAAGATTAACAATGGGTGCTGTTTGAAATAAAATACCTGATATTACTAAAAAACTTGTTTTAACAAATAAAGAAGAACGACCTGGTTTATTTGAACTTGAATATTATGGTTTTGAATATAATGACAATGACCCCAGTATTTATGTTTTACGAAATTATTGTAAATATATTAAAGATTATAATCTACAAGATTTTTATAATTCTAATACAAAAAATTATCAATTTTATAGTTATTCAATTGGTGTTGATTATGCTAATGGTAGTGAAGACCATACGATATTTTTATTTAGTGGTTATAAAATTAATGAAAATAATGAATATGATAAATATTTAATTGAAGAAAATGTTGTTACACCAAAAAACGCAATGAATTTAAATGAAATAGTTGAACATTACGGACAATGAATAATTAATACATTTGATAAATTTGATGGTTTTGAATATGCTACATTTCATTATGATATTAATGCCCACGATTTTATGCAAAAATTACAAGAAGATATTTACCCTTATTTAGGTTATAAAATTAAGATGTTTAAAGCCAAAAAACATCAGACATCTCTTAATAAAGAGGCGGGTATAATCAATAGCGTAACCTGAATAAGAAAAATGTTTGTTCAAGGTAAAATATATGGTATTTTAGATAACTTCCCATTTTTAGACAAGTGCATTAGTGAACTAAGATTTAGTGATACCAAAACAAACATACCCGATAGTAAAATGTATCATGACCCATATGATGCTTTGTTTTATGGTTCTTATCCATATCGTTTTAAAATGGGGTTATAACTAATCTTGTTGTTGGGCGAGCGGTTGATTTTCTTAAATTTTTGTGATAAAATGACTTACAAGTTAAAAAAGTTTTGAGGTTCTTTCAAACAAATTTGGAAAACTTTATAAAATTCTTCGCTTAACGCTTAGAATTTTTCCCAAGTATTTTGAAAAGCGCGGCAAAATTTTTTTAAACTTTAAGTTATTTTTCACAAACTTATGAAAATCCCGCGAGCCCAGAATAACGTAATATAACCACAATAATAATCATATAAATAGTTTCCTCCTTTCTAAAATAATATATTTAAAAATGCTTGACTTGCACACATATATATATATATATATATATAATGTCAATAAATCTTGATAAAAAGTTTCAAGATAAGAAGGGAAATTATACAAAATGAAAAAACTTTTAAGTTTATTAAGTGTCTTAACAATTAGTGGAAGTGCTGTGCCAACAACAATTGCTGCTAGTCCTTATAAAAAAAAAGAACAAATACAAAAAGATAATTTAAAAATAAGTAAATGTAATAATTCCTATATTGAAAAATTTACTAATATAGAATCTGATATCAGAAATATTGCTGTTGATAGTAAAAAAAACATATATTTTAGTATGAGCGAAACAAATGATTTTAATTATTATGTTTATACTTTAAAACAAGGGGAAACAATTGCTAATAAAGTTTTGGGTATACAAAATACATATGTTAATTCAATAGTAGTTGATAATAATGATAATATATATATTGCCACTGGTTTAACTTATAATTTTAATGGTAGTCTTTATTTATTAAAACAGGGTGAAAATTTTGCTAATAAAATACTGGGATTAAATGAAAATAGTATTACTTCACTTGTTATAAAAAACAATGATATTTATATTGGAACAAGTAGCGGATATATTTATGTTTTGAAACAGGGCGAAGTTATACCGAAACAAATAAATTTTAAACAAAATTTTTCAAGTGATGATGATGTTAATACTATGGATATTAATAAAAAAGGAGATATTTATTTTGGTATATATAAAAATGGTGGAGGTAATAACGGTGTATATGTTTTAAAAAATGGAACAAGTGAAATTCAAAAATTTACACAAATAGACAGAGCAGATGTTGCTTCAATTAATAGACTTCTTGCGATACCTGGTTTTATTATTAAAATATTATTATAAAATATAATTTATGAGGATATTAAATTATGAAATTTGATGAATTTAAAAATATTAATGATAAAGAATGATTAAGATTAACAGGAATAAAACAAGATATTTTTAATAAAATGTTAGATATTTTACAAGTAGCTGAAATAGAAAAATTTAAAAAAGGTGGCAAAGCTAATAAATTATCACTAGAAAATCGATTATTGATGACTTTATCGTATTGACGAGAATATCGAACTTATTTTCATCTTGGAAAAAATTTCGGAATTAGTGAAGCTAATTGTTATCGCAATATCAAGTGAATTGAAGATATTTTAATTAAACACCCTGATTTTCAGCAAGTTGCTGGTAAAAAAGCGCTAATAAATGATTATTTTAATGATAAAACTATTATTATTGATGCTACCGAAACCCCAATCCAACGCCCAAAAAAAGACAAAAACAATCTTATTCTGGTAAAAAGAAAAAACACACTATTAAAACACAAGTAATTATCGAACAAGAAACCAAAAAAATTATTGCAACAAGTTTTTCACTTGGCAAAAAACACGATTATGCTTTATTTAAAGAATCAAAAATCGCAATTTTAAAAAATACCAAATTAATAGTTGATAGTGGTTATCAAGGAATACAAAAAATTCACAATAATGTTATAATGCCCACAAAGAAAACTAAGAAAAAACATTTAAATAAAGAACAAAAACAACATAATAGACTAGTTTCAAAAATAAGAATTATTATTGAAAATATTTTTGCTATTATTAAAAAATTTAAAATTATTACAGAAAAATATAGAAATCGTAGAAAACGATTTAGTTTAAGATTTAATTTAATTGCTTCAATTTATAATTTACAATTATTATAGTTATCATAAAAGATTTATTTAAAATTAACGAATTTGAATAATAAAATAATTTTTCGTTGTGGCAAAATATTAAATTTTTAAATAAAAGACATAATTAATTAAAATTATAATTTTATATTAACCCCTTTTTACAAATATTTGAAATTATTTTAATGGGTTATGCAAGAAGTCTAATGTTGATACTGATGATAATATGTATTTTGGTACGGATTATTTTACTTATATATTAAAAAATAACGGAGAATTTACAAAAATATATAGAATACAAGGAATCAAAAATATATTAATTGATAATAAAAACAATGCTTATTTTGTTGATTATAATCATATTTGTTTATTATTAAAAAATAAAATAAAATATTTAACTCCAACTGTTAGAAAAATTGACACATTAGAAAATATTAGTATTTGAAATAGTTTTATTAATAAATTAAATAATAGAATTTATTTTGCAACCTCTAATGGCCCATATACATTTAAAAAATAATTATAAAATATGAGAAAAATATTAAATTTTTTAGTAATAACAACTTTAATTGGAACAAGCACAACTAGTTTAGTTGCTTGTAATACACCACAATATACGGAAGATGAATTAAAAAAAATAAAAGCATAAAACGATATAAAAAAAAGATGGTATTTTAGAATTTATAACACCACAAGAAAAAATATTTAATGAAGTAGATAATAGATGATATTTTGCTATTTGACGTGGTAGTTGACAAAATAATATAACTGATTGGCGAATTATTAAGTTTAAACATAATGAACTAAAAAATAGAACTATTGATAGTTATGATATATTTAAATTAAATTTAATTTGAATTTGATATCCCTTTTCTTGATGATATGATATTGGAGTAGAAAATCCAGGAGGATTTAGTGCGTGGTGATTCCAAAGCAACACAAATATTAAGTCATAGTATATCGTTGAGATGGCGATGGTGAACCAAAAACTCCTGAAATTGATTTTAAAACAGGTAAAATTACAAATTGAAAAGATTAATAAAAGAAGTTAATGAAAGCATTAACTTCTTTTATATTTTTAATCTAATTGAAGATATTGCTAAATTATTTTTACTAAATAATTGTAAATTATCAATAATAATTTGTTCTTTTGTGGGCAAATATGAAAATATTATACTATTTGATTGTTTTAGAAAATTAACAACCGCAATATTTGAATAAGATTTTTCATCTTCAATACCATTTTTTCAAAGATATCAAACATTTTCTTCTATTAACTGAAGATATGTATTTTTATCTTTTCCACTGACTTTAGTTCCTATTGGGGTATTTTGAATTAATTCTAAATTAATATATTTTCCTGTAATAATTTTTTCATTTGGTTTTTCAATAAAAATTACTATATCATAATTTCCATAACCTCATATTCCGGAGATTTCAATTTGATTTAAAATATTAATGCTTTGCGAAAAAGATATTTTAATAATTTTTTCACTTACATAATTAATTAAATTTATTCATTTTAATCTAGAATAAATGTTGTTTTTTATTGTAGAAAATAAATTTAATATTTTTTCTAGATTTTAATTAGAAATAATTAAATTAGTTAAATACTTTCCATATTCACCATCAGATAATTTAATTTCTGCCGGAATAAGCGAAGGAATATTATTTGTTTCTAATTCACTTGTTATTGATAATCAATTAAAGTAATTTGCTTCTAATTTATAAACATGATTTTCTGAAATATCATTATTTAAAATTTTAATTTCAATTTTATCATTTTTATTTTCACTTTTTAAATTTCAATTTGTAATTTTACCTGTTTTAAAATCAATTTCAGGATTTTTTGGTTCACCATCGCCATCTCAACGATATACTGACTTAATATTTGTGTTGCTTTGGAATCACCATACACTAAATCCTCCTGGATTTTCTACTCCAATATCATATCATCAAGAAAAGGGATATCAAATTCAAATTAAATTTAATTTAAATATATCATAACTATCAATAGTTATATTTTTTAGTTCATTATGTTTAAACTTAATAATTCGCCAATCAGTTATATTATTTTGTCAACTACCACGTCAAATAGCAAAATATCATCTATTATCTACTTCATTAAATATTTTTTCATTTGCATAAACTTCTTTTCAATAATTTATAATTGGATCATTTCCATCATAAAATTCAAAATAAGATGAAAACAATTTAACATTACAATCTTTAAATTCTCAATATCCATCTTCTATTTTTTGTGGTGTTGATATTAATTCAAAATAATAAGGGGCAATTAATTTAATATCATCATTATAACCTTTATTAATTGCGTATTTACTGTATGTATAATTTGATAAAATATAGATAATTTGTTTAAATCTTTTGACAGCATTTTTATTAATATTTGTTGTATTATCTAATTTTCAATTTTCAAATAAACCGTCAATAACATCTTCGGGTTTTTGTCCTTCGAATTTTTGATGTAATTCTGCTGCTTTATTAGCGGGATTGCCCTTTCCGTCGTATTTTGCCCCTTGAAATTTACGGTCATAATTATATCGATATGTTAAATAATTTAACAAAACAATATTTAATTCTTTAACATCTAATAAACCTAATATATCTTTACCTTTAATATAGTTTTTGGCAATACTTCATGGTAAAAAACTTTCAGTAAATCAATATTGAAATACTCTTAAAGTGGGATTTGTTTCAATTGGCATTGATAACAAGGGTACTAAACTAGCATTTTCAACGATTGATGATGGATAAGAATAAACACTATTAACATTACCTCAACACTTAATATTACCAAATAGCATTGATTTAGGATATTTAATTTTAATCCCAGTAAATATCGTATCTTCGGGAAATGATTTTTGTAAAACTAAATGAATACTATTTTGGTTTTTTCATTTAAAGTCAGTTATTTTAACTAAATGGGTAGATTTAATAATATCAACACCATCAGGTGTATAAGGCCGTTTGTATTCTTCAATGATGTAACATTAATTTTTATTGTCTTCTGTAATTGGTTCATTAATAGATACTATTTTTAATTCTAATGTTTCTAAAAATTCTTTGTTTTGTTTCGAAATATCATTGATTAAAATATCTTTTTCATCAATCATTACATAACTTGTACTATTATCTTGTACTGTGGTGTTTTGTTGAATTTGTAATTTAAAGTTAAAATCACTAATTTCATAACCTGTTATTTTAATATATTCATCTTTATCAATAAAACCTATTTTAACGCTATTTTGAGAGTAGTTTAAGATTGGTTTTTGCTTTGTCTTAACAAGATTATTAATTTTATAAATATATAAGGTTTTGGCACGGTCTTCACTAAATAATTGTTCTAAATCAGGGTCGCTGTAATGCGATTGATTAGCAAAATCTAACGGAATACTATCAATTGAATAATCAATTGGTTCATCATTTTCTGCTAATTGTGCTAACATTTTTTCTGATGGTTTTAACATTATTCTTATTCTCCTTCTTGATTAGGCATATTGGTAATGGTTTCGTTGTTTTTTAATTGTCTGTTTAAAGTAGCATTTACTGGTAAGCGAACATCAACAATTAACTCATCAATATTTTTAATATTGAATGTTCTACTGTTTAAAATCGCATTATCATATTTAATTAACTTAGTAATAAATTCAGTTAATTTAATTTCTCTAATGTATATCATTTGTTCGTATGATGCATTTGTTTGAATATTTACACCAGCAACTTCTGCTTGAGTTTGTTGTGCTCCCTTAGCGATTGCATGAACATGATGGCGATTTATTTTATAGTAATTAGTTAATAATCAATCATATATTTTAGTTAATTGTTCACCCTTAAAATTACCAGCAATATAGTCTACTGGTTGAAAATTACTATCAGGGTCGCCTTCAACTAATAATAAGTCATTTTCAATAAATGAAGCCAACATTTTACTAATTTCTTGGTCAACAACACCAGTTACTCCATTAGTATTAATAGTAAATTTACCACTATTTAATAATGGACCTAACATTATCTTTTCAGCAATAATATCTAAAATACTAGCAAATTGTTTACCATAACGAGCAGACGGTTCAAAATTAGGGTTATTAGGAATAATTTCAATGGGAATAAAATCAATTGATAATATTTCTTCTCTTTGCAATGTTGTATAGTTATTTCATTTAGCATCATCAATATATAAGTCGGTAATAGTACTATATAATTGTGTTTTTAACTTTCTAATAACTTTTACTTGTTTAGTTACAGCATCAATCTCTAATTTTTCAGTAATAAAAACACTCTGGTCATTTTTAATATAAGGGTCATAATTAAAAGTACAAGATACTAAATTACCTAATTCATCATACTGGTCATTGAAAAAATCAATAGTAATAAAATTAAGTTTCGAATTATTAGCAAAAATAAAATATGCACCCTTACCATTCTTATTAATTTTATATTCGTTATATCAATTCTTATTGGTAAAGTCCTGTATTTTTAAAAAGTTATTAATTAATTTAGTATCTATTTTTTGATTGGTAAGTGGGTTATAAATACCAATTTCTAAATCACGAGGATTTAAAAAATTAGCATTATCTTCACAAATTCTTTTTTCTAAAATCTCATTATGTTTTTGCACAGTAACATTTTTACGATTACTAATTGTTGATGCTAAATTAAGATAATAACTATCAATATCATATTCTTTTTTTAACTTCTTTTTGGCTGGTAAAAATCCCATTTATAACACCTCTTTATTTTGTTTCTTCTTTTTTAATAACATCTTCAATGCTATCTTGTCTTTGTTGTTTGTTATGAGTTTTGATAAATCTAATTGTTTCAATAATTAAAACTATAATTCCAGCACAAATAAGCATTGATGAAACAACAACATATGCTGGCCAAGAAATACCTAATTTTTTTTCTCCTATAAAACAAATAATGATTCCTGCTATAAAAAACAATGATGAAACTCCAAATATTTTCAAAAACATAATTAAATCTTTAATAGTTACTTTTGGCATAAAACCATCTCCTTTCTAAATTACTTTTTTTCTTTCAATAAACACAAATCCCAAAGTTCTAAATGTTGCTGGACCATTAACTCCAATATTAATCAATCCATCAGGACTAATAGATAATGCTAAACATGCAATATTAACACCTATTTGATCATATACAATACCTATTGTTTGTATAAAACTATGCCTTGTTTGCAACATCCCTTGACTTTCTAAATCTCCTTTGCTATCTTCTCCTGAGGCTCAAATTCTATAAATATAACTTTCTTTATCAAAATTAGGAATATTATATCCAGTTTGACCAACTATAAAATCACTAGTATCAACAATTTCTCAATCTGGAACATTTGGTATAACAATTGATTTTTTTAATTCATCTAAAATTTCTTCTTTTATTTTTGTAATTTCTTCTTTTATTTTTGTAATTTCTTCATCTTTAATTTTTGCAAGTTTTTCATCTTTAATTTTTGCAAGTTTTTCATCTTTAATTTTTTCTATAACAAGTTTATCTAATAAAGCGTCAACTTCTAATTGAGTATAATATGCTTCTAAATCAATCATTGTTAAATCAATACCTTCTTCTTGAAAAGTACGAAACATTTTCTTTAAAGTTGTTAAATTAGCCAGTGATTTTGCATAGGTAGGTAATAAACCTTGTCATGTTGCCATGTGGTCATTTTGTGAAGAATAATTAATATTACCAACACTCATATTTGCTGAAGTAAAAAAATCAATTGGAATGCGGTTAAATGTTCAATGTTCAATCGTAATAAACACCATATTAATACAAATTTTCTTTAATAATGGATCTTTAAATGTTTCAAACTTTAATTTTGAAAATGGATAGTTTAAATATGAATTAATCATATTTTGGGCTCTTAAAGAAAATGTTTTAAATCATAATTCTACATCACCTTTAAAGAACTTGTTATATCGAGTTGGAACTTGGGTAATTTTACCTGTCATTGGAATAAAATTATTATAATTTTCCAAAGTAACATTTTGTCATAATTCATTTAACATTTAAACATCTCCTTATCATTTACTTTTTTTAGAATATATTTTATTTAAAATAAACTTTTTACTATTTAATAGTGTTTTTGTTTTAATTGTTTTGTTTAAATCTTTTTTTGTTCTAAGTTGTTTGTATGCTTGAAATACTAGCCCACTACCCAATAAACTAGTAACCGCACTATCTTCTAGCGTATTTAACAATTTATCTTTATTAAAGTTATTTTTAAATTGTTCTTGCATTTTTAATATCTTAGCAATTGTCCGATATATTTTAAAACTATCTTTTACTACTTGTTGATAAGCAGGCGGGGCAAAAGAAACTAAATTAAACAAACTGGTTTTTTTAAATCCCCAACCAATAAACCATTCGCTATTCATATAGAATTTGAATGGTTCAGGAGAAAAAAGAAATTGTTCTGCTTTGATTAAAGTTGTCATAACGACAATAGGAACATATTTAGGATTTTTATAATATATTGTTAAAGCAACTTAACCCGCAACTGATAAAGGAACAATTTTTACTGCTAAAAAAACATCAGAACCATATGCAAAAGGTAATAATTGGCCTTTTTTAATAGCCTTAGTTTCAAATTTAGATAATATTTTTTTAGTTTTATCTGTAATTTTATTAATTACTTTTTGTTTAATTGTAATTATTTGTTTTTCAATTGGGGCTAATAATTTTTTAGTTACTTTTTGAATATAAAAATTTGGATTTAAATAATTTAAGACTTTGTTTAATTTAATTGGTGTTTTATGTAAAATATTTAATAATTTATTATTATATATTTTACTACCCCTCATTAAATTAGCATTTAATAGTAGATTTTTACCAGCACCTTTTTTATGAAGATTAGTCATAATGTTATATCACTCATTAGTATTAATTTTACTTATTTTATCAATATTTAATCCATATTCAGACAATCATTTATTAGCATTTTTTTCATTCACGCGTGGTATTTTTTGAACTAATTTAGGACTTATTTTTTGAATATTTTTCTCAATTTTTAATAAATTATTAATTGTTTCTAAATTAGAAACTTTAAAACCTTTATAAAAATCATTTTGGGCTAATTTTCCAATTGTATATAATAAAGTTTCATTATTAGCCTGCTTTGTAAAATCAAATATTAATTTAGAAGATAAAATCTTTTTACCTGTAACTTGCCTTACAACATCTTCTAAATTATTAGCAGTTATTACACCTAATTTTTCAAGTAGTTTAGTTTCTTTTGCTAATTTTAAAATTCTAGTTGTTCGAACAGCACGCGTTAATTTACCAATTCCACCAATTGCTGGTAACAAATTTAAGGCGGTACTTTTTGCTGTTACTTCTGATGTTAATTTATCATATATTTGATTTACGGCAAAATCGGTTGCTGTTTCTACTCCAAACGAGATAAATGCTGCGGCAAAATTAGATAATCCCGCACCAAGACCAACAGCCGAAGCAATACCGCCAGTTAAAACTGATAAACCAAGAGCTAAAACTTGAATTCCTAAAAATTCTAATAACTGTAAACCAAAAATTTTTTCTTGTTGTTGGATTGACAATCTAGTTGGATTTTTTTTAACAGCATAAATAAGGGCTGTTTTAGATGTTCCAATTGGCATATCATTTATCAAACGAAAAAGTACTATTTTTTAGTACTATTAAGAATTTTTAATTTTAACATCAATCGAATTTGTTTGACCAGTAGCGTTGTTTTTACCTTCAATTTGAACTGCAACTGTTTTATCATTTGTAATATTAATTGGTCAATCAACACCAGCACTTTCAATAAAGTAATCAAAATCACTTTCAGTTAAAGAACTATTTACTGCTTTTAATGCTTTTAAAACAACATCTTTAAATTGTGGTTTTAACTGTTCGGCCGTTGCTTTTGTTGGGTCTGCAACATGAATAATTGGTTTATCTAATTTATTAATTTTACTAATATCAATTTTTGAAACAATATGTTTAATAATTCCTTTTTGTTCAACCACTGCTCCACCTAAATATAAAACTCTTTCCATAATCAAAGTATTACCCATACCAGTACCTAACGCAGCAGCACCAACTCTTAACGGAGTATGATCTTTTTTGCGTAAAATAAGAGGGTCATATTTTTTGCTAAACTTAAAGGCAATTGCATTAACACCATCTGGTAATAATTCAATTGTTCCTTCTGAACCATCTTTATTAATAATTGGTAATTTTTTAGTAACCATATAGTATGTTGTTCCTTCAACAGTTTTCATTGCTCCACTTGTTGTGATTACACTATTTATTTGGTCGTTTGCTCCAAGTTGTAACTGTAATTTATTACGAATTCCACGAATAAAATCAGCCGAACCTAAAACAATTGTTTATGATGGAGTAAAGCCGTTTTCATATATTTTATCCATAATTTCATCATGAATTTGTAAAGCATTTGTATCATCTGCTTTTTTGCCTTGAATAGTTGTAACTGTTCCTTTATTAATAATTTCTAAAATTTTATTGCGTTTATAAGCAACCTCAGTATCCATTGCTTGCTCAATATCGGCTGCTCAAAGATTAGGATTAAAATCACTTTCTATGGGATCTAATTTACGAGCAAAAGTTAAAATTGTATCTAATTTAACAATTCCATCTTCAAATTCTACTGTTGAATATTTTAGAATATTATCATCGGTATTAAATACTTGTCCATCTTTTCCCAAACCTTCATTATATTTAATATTTTTCTTTCTTTTATATGTTAAACCAAATTTATTTGCTTCTTTTCACGCAAATAAAGCTTCTCAACTAAATTTTTGTTGATAAGTTTGTAAATATCATTGTTCAAATGTTTCTCGGTCTCGTTTTGTTGCTTGATTAGCAATATCTCCGAAAATTCTTTGTGGGTTTTGTGCCATAATTTACTTCCTTATTTCTATTTATTAAATACATTGTCTGTATCTAAAATATTGTTTTCTTTTTTTTCTACTTTTGGTACGCCGCCAGTGTTAACTGTTTGTACCTTAATTAATTCATCATAAACACTTTGCAATTGTGATTTAATGATTTCAATATCATCGCTAATATCATAAGACTTTAATAAAACATTTTTAAAGTCTTCATTATCAGTTAAAGAATTAATAAAGTCAATTACTTCAATTTTTTTTAATTGAATTGTTTGTTGTTCAACTTGTGAAGTTAATTCAGTATTTTTTGTTTGTAGTTCGTTGATTTGTTGATTACTATTTTCTAAATTACGTGCATTAAATTCTTCAACTTCAGCAGTATTTTCTAAAATAATTTCAACAGTTTTAATATCTAAACTACCATCTTCGTTTTTAGTGGGTTCATTATTTTCATCAATAAGAACATATTTTACATTTTTTAGTGCCGTTGTTTTTCCTCCTATTTTTTAATATTTGTATTTGTTCTTTTTCTAATCGCTTTTTGTATAATTTCAAAACTATCTACTCTAAAAGACAAAAAATATCGTTTAGTTTTTATATTTAACTGATTAAATACTGAGCCTTTAATTTTTATCTCATCATCTTTTTTTAATTTCAAAAACTCAGTTAAAACAGAGGGGTTATATATTGATAATGTTGAGTAATTTAATCCTTCTCACTGACATTTAGACGAACAAGCATCAACTTCAACACCACCAGCAACAAGAGCCTTAATTTTTGTTTTAATAGGATTTTCATGTAATCTAACAGTTAATTCTAACTTATTAACTTTTTTATTTTTTATTTTAGGTTTATTAGTTATTGATTTTTTAGGTAAATTACTTTTTGTTTGAGACATTATTTAACATCCTTATTAGATAATTTGTCATATTTTGAACTGTCAACTAATATTCAATCGATAGAACCTGTTGAATATGGATTTTTGTAAAAATCTTCTTTATATAATTGTTGTTGTTTTAATTCTTCAATTTCACTACCTAAATTTTGATTAAAATTATGTGCCATATCTATTTGTTGTTTAAAACTATTTATTTCTTGCTCTTTTTCAGCAAGTTCTTTTTTAAGTGTTTCATTTTCTTCTTTAAGTTTGTTAAATTTAATTGATTCTGTTATTGTCATTATTTATCACTTCCTTTTTTAAAAAATATTTTAAATGTTTTCAAGCATCTAATTCGTGCTCTGTCATTTTAATATTTCCTTTATAAATATAATTTTTCTTAACAACTGGTGATTGTAAAACATAATTTAAATTAAATAGATATTTGCATAAAACTTTTAAACCACCAATGAATTTAGGAGTAGATAATGGATTTTTTATTTTTAAACCTTTGTGAAGTTGAAAATCTTCAATTATTACAATAACTTTATTTAAATAAGAACAAATTTTATTTTTAAACTCATTTAATATTAAATACATATTATTTATTGCTTCTTCTTCATTTTTGGAATTAAAAGTAATATTATTAATTATTTTATTTTGTAAAACATTATAAATAATAATACCAGTTTGACCAATTCCAGCAGGGTCAATTGCAATAATATATTTTAATTTATCTGGTTTATTTTTTTTTCAATTTGCAATATTTTTCATCCATCTGATGATAAATCTAAAATATCGTTAATTTTGTAATGTTGCATATAATAAGCAATAATATCTCACTTGTTTTCAAATAAAATTAAGTACATTTTTGCTCATTCTAAACATTGCAAATCATAATGCTTTTTATGATGTGAAATACGACAATTAATAGGTTGACAATTAACTCAATCAAAAGATGTTGTTATTTCATTTCAAGTTTTATTAATATACAAACTTTTATATTCTGTCATTATATATGCTCCTTAATTTTTTTATTTGTTGATTAAATTTCATCATTAATATTATTTGCAGTTACTGGATAAGCACATATCATTAATTCTTGTAATTTATTTTAGTATTTAATTACTTCGCCGCCCGCTTCACTTTGGGGAGTGAGCAGGGGCGGATAGGATATTTTTATAGAGTTTGCCCTCATACGGAAATAAAAAAACAGTTTACCCAGTTATTAATTACGCTTCATCCATCCCTACACAACTTTATATAAAGAAAATAACCTTTTGGAGTTCCAACCCTCTTGTTTTTTTTAGTGTCCGATATTGTTTTTTTAGGTTTAACAGCACTCTTTTTATGAAAACAAGCCAAAAAACACATGCTCTGACATTTCACAAGTGATTAATCTTGCCGAGAATTAAAGAAATAAATAGGAATAGTAAATCCAATCGCTTTCACACTTTCTTTAAGGCTTCGTGCCATAGATGAGTTATCCATCTTTAAGCATCAAAAAATATTAAGTTTTAAGGATTGAATTTTGGATTAATCGTTAGATAGTATATTTATTTTTTTATCTCATTATCTTTTTTGATTCTTTGTTTATTAGACTTCTTGCGATACCTGGTTTTATTATTAAAATATTATTATAAAATATAATTTATGAGGATATTAAATTATGAAATTTGATGAATTTAAAAATATTAATGATAAATAATGATTAAGATTAACAGGAATAAAACAAGATATTTTTAATAAAATGTTAGATATTTTACAAGTAGCTGAAATAGAAAAATTTAAAAAAGGTGGCAAAGCTAATAAATTATCACTAGAAAATCGATTATTGATGACTTTATCGTATTGACGAGAATATCGAACTTATTTTCATCTTGGAAAAAATTTCGGAATTAGTGAGGCTAATTGTTATCGCAATATCAAGTGAATTGAAGATATTTTAATTAAACACCCTGATTTTCAGCAAGTTGCTGGTAAAAAAGCACTAATAAATGATTATTTTAATTATAAAACTATTATTATTGATGCTACCGAAACCCCAATCCAACGCCCAAAAAAAGACAAAAACAATCTTATTCTGGTAAAAAGAAAAAACACACTATTAAAACACAAGTAATTATCGAACAAGAAACCAAAAAAATTATTGCAACAAGTTTTCCACTTGGTAAAAAACACGATTATGCTTTATTTAAAGAATCAAAAATCGCAATTTTAAAAAATACCAAATTAATAGTTGATAGTGGTTATCAAGGAATACAAAAAATTCACAATAATGTTATAATGCCCACAAAGAAAACTAAGAAAAAACATTTAAATAAAGAACAAAAACAACATAATAGAATAGTTTCAAAAATAAGAATTATTATTGAAAATATTTTTGCTATTCTTAAAAAATTTAAAATTATTACAGAAAAATATAGAAATCGTAGAAAACGATTTAGTTTAAGATTTAATTTAATTGCTTCAATTTATAATTTACAATTATTATAGTTATCATAAAAGATTTATTTAAAATTAACGAATTTGAATAATAAAATAATTTTTCGTTGTGGCAAAATATTAAATTTTTAAATAAAAGACATAATTAATTAAAATTATAATTTTATATTAACCCCTTTTTACAAATATTTGAAATTATTTTAATGGGTTATGCAAGAAGTCTAATAAATAATGGTGATACTATAACTTTTAACGGTAAAGCAAATAGATAATTAAAACAAGGATTTGATGCTAATATTGAATTTCACGAAGTAAAATAAAAATGAAAAAAATATTAAGTCTTTTAGGTACAATCGCTCTAATTGTAATAAGTACAACAAGTTTAGTTGGTTGTAATACACCACAAAAATATACACCAGAAGAATTAGCAAAAATAAAAGAACAAAACAATATAAAAACAAAAGACGGTATTTTAAATTGAATAGCGCCACAAGAAAAACCATTTGATAAAATTGATAATAAATATTATTTTGTTATATGACGTGGTAATAAAAAAATGATTGGCGTATTGTTAAATTTAAGTTTAACAATAGTCAAATTACAAATATTGATAAATATGATAAATATATTAGACTTCTTGCGATACCTGGTTTTATTATTAAAATATTATTATAAAATATAATTTATGAGGATATTAAATTATGAAATTTGATGAATTTAAAAATATTAATGATAAAGAATGATTAAGATTAACAGGAATAAAACAAGATATTTTTAATAAAATGTTAGATATTTTACAAGTAGCTGAAATAGAAAAATTTAAAAAAGGTGGCAAAGCTAATAAATTATCACTAGAAAATCGATTATTGATGACTTTATCGTATTGACGAGAATATCGAACTTATTTTCATCTTGGAAAAAATTTCGGAATTAGTGAAGCTAATTGTTATCGCAATATCAAGTGAATTGAAGATATTTTAATTAAACACCCTGATTTTCAGCAAGTTGCTGGTAAAAAAGCACTAATAAATGATTATTTTAATGATAAAACTATTATTATTGATGCCACCGAAACCCCAATCCAACGCCCAAAAAAAGACAAAAACAATCTTATTCTGGTAAAAAGAAAAAACACACTATTAAAACACAAGTAATTATCGAACAAGAAACCAAAAAAATTATTGCAACAAGTTTTTCACTTGGTAAAAAACACGATTATGCTTTATTTAAAGAATCAAAAATCGCAATTTTAAAAAATACCAAATTAATAGTTGATAGTGGTTATCAAGGAATACAAAAAATTCACAATAATGTTATAATGCCCACAAAGAAAACTAAGAAAAAACATTTAAATAAAGAACAAAAACAACATAATAGACTAGTTTCAAAAATAAGAATTATTATTGAAAATATTTTTGCTATTCTTAAAAAATTTAAAATTATTACAGAAAAATATAGAAATCGTAGAAAACGATTTAGTTTAAGATTTAATTTAATTGCTTCAATTTATAATTTACAATTATTATAGTTATCATAAAAGATTTATTTAAAATTAACGAATTTGAATAATAAAATAATTTTTCGTTGTGGCAAAATATTAAATTTTTAAATAAAAGACATAATTAATTAAAATTATAATTTTATATTAACCCCTTTTTACAAATATTTGAAATTATTTTAATGGGTTATGCAAGAAGTCTATTATTCAATTTAGCCTTAAACAGGGGTATAATTCTGGATTAATGTTAGCGGAAGAGAGAAACCCCAGAAATGTATTAATCAAAAGATGAGAAGATGATAGTAAACAAGAATATTTTAAATCAGTTTATCGTTGAAATAATGATGGTGAACCAAATATAGATATTAAAAATGAATTAAAAAGTTATTTAGATTTATAAATCTAAATAACTTTTTATATTTCTAATATAATTAATGATAATTTTTCATTATTTTTATTAAATAATTGTAAATTATCAATATTAATTTGTTATTTTGTTCGTGGATAAGAAAATATTATATTATTTGATTGTTTTAAAAAATTAACAACCACTTTATTTGAATAAGATTTTTCATATTCAATACCATTTTTATACAAATATCATGTATTATCTTCAATTAATTGTAAATATGTATTTCTATCTTTTCCGCTAGCTTTGGTTCCGATAGGACAATTTTTAATTAATTCTAAGTTTATATCTTTTCCTTCAATTATTTTTTCATTTGGTTTTTCAATAAAAATTATGATATCATAATTTCCATAACCCCATATCCCAGATATTTCAATTTTATTTAAGGCAAATATTTTAACATCATAAGTTATTTTAATACTATCTTCAACTAAATTTTTAGTCATACTTGCCCAAACCTCCTTAGAATAAATTAATCTATATCATTGGGAAAAATATTTTAAATATTCTTCTATTTTGTCATTAGAAACTATTAAATTAGTTAAATATTTTCAATATTATACATATGATAGTTTAATTTCAGCAGGAATAAGCGAATGGATATTATTTGTTTCTAATTCATTTATTATGGATAATCAATTAAAATAGTTTGCTTCTAATTGATAAATATTATTTTCTGAAATATCCTTGTTTTTAACAGTTATTTTAATTTCATCATTATTGTTATTAATATTATCTTTATTTTTTAAACTTCAATCTGTAATTTGTCCTGTTTTAGGTAAAATAAATGATGTATTTGGTTCACTGTCATTATTTCAACGATAAACTGATTTAAAATATTCTTGTTTACCATCGCTTACTGAAAAAATTAAAATAATTTGTACAAAAATTTATCAAAAAACAAAAATTGTTTTTAGTCCCTTGACACAAACAAAAATTGATTTTTATCAAAAAAATAAAAAATATAAACATTGACCAGTTTGTATGGCAAAAAATAATCAAACAATTTTTGGCAATAAAAATCCTTATTATGATCAAATTATTATTCGTGACTTAAAAATTAATTCAGGGGCAAAATATTTTATTTCTTATTTAGCAGATATTATTAAGATGCCGGGTTTAAATAAAGTTCCTAATGCTGTTAGCGTTGATGTTGTGAATGATGAGATTATAAATATTAAATAATTTTTGTTATAATATTTTTAAGTAGAAAATAGGGGAGAACTTAATGCAGAAAAAAGCAAACTTTTTAGAATTAAATAGTATTGTTAGTAAACAACTTAATTTAGCAACTAATATTCGAAAAAAAATGCAGGAAATTTTTAGAATTTATAAAAATAGTTTTCAAAAATTAGGTTATCAAACAATTGCTCTTGGAGAATATGGCTTTAAAACATTAACAAAATATGACAAGTTAGAGCTAGAATTAGCCATTATTAAGTATCATCCTAAAAATAAAACAGGCTTACGTGAACAAATATTTCAGGTTGTTTTAAATGAAATGCATAAAAATATTAGCAAAGGAACAGTTATCAAGGATAGTCAAAATGATGGTTATTTAGAATATCAAGTTAACGATGAAATTAATTTTATTGTAAGAATTATTCCCTTTTGTTACAAAAAAAATTCAGAAGGAGGATTAACATATATTTTTTGACGAAATGGAATTGAAAAAAATGATAATGTTATTCAAGTTGTCCGAGGTTTTAATAAAGCTAATAAGATTTCTAATAATTTATTACGAACATTAATAAAACTGATTAAGTATGTTTTGAAAGATGATTTTCCATATTATTATATTTTATATACCTTAACTTTACGATGGTTTTATGAATATTTTACAAAAAGATATGATAATTATTTACAAAAAATTGATATGAGTAAGCGGATTGAAAAACAAGATTTAATGAAGTATCGTAATATTAATTTTCAAAAAAATTGATTTTTAAATAATATTGATGGTGAAGAATTAATTTTTTATATTTTAGAACGGTTTTTAAAAACAGAAACATATTATTTTCGTGAATTTGAATTTATTGAAGAAGAAATTTTTGAATCAATTTCACGCTATAGTTGATATACCAATAATTGCTTTTTAACACCATATGATTATTATGTGGATTTTAAAATTTATAATATTAAAGAATTTAATGATTTAAATTATGTTCAATCAGAGTTTAAAAATACTAATTTTTCGCGAATTCAGTATGATTACTGCCGTAATCATGATTTAGTAATTTATGTTACACCAGTTAAAATTTCAGGGGCAGTTGGTTTTATTGATTACGCAATTAATTTTAAACAAAAAGCAACAGGTCTATTTAAAAAACTGGATCCGGCAAAACGAAAAGATGCCATAAGTGTTAATCAACGAGAGATTATGGAGGAACTAAATTTAATTGCACATAAATGATTAACAACTTATCGTAAAAAATTAACATATATTAAGGTTTATTTTGATAAAAAATATCCAATTATTTCATCATCAAATTATTATATGCGATTGCAAGCTATTATGACTTCTGTTGATAAATTAAAAAATGATGATTATGTTATTGGTAATGATAATTAAAGGATAAAAACTATGGATTATAACTTTTTTCCTAGTTAAGTTTTTAATTAAAAATAATAAATATACGGTGTAATAGACTTCTTGCGTAACCTATTAAAAAATTGCAAATATTTGTAAAAAGACACTAATAGAAAAACATAATTAATTAAAATTATATTTTTCTATTAGTGTCTTTTTACAAATATTTGCAATTTTTTAATAGGTTACGCAAGAAGTCTAATATATTGTTAAAGCACAACGGACGCCAACTTGCTTTGTCTGTTTCAAAAGGGATTAATTCCTTAGAAATAAAATAATTTACTATATTCTGATTTTTCTTAACAAAATTAATCGTTATTTCACATCCTTACTAGTTAATGTCTGATATTTTGAATTATATTTTAAAATTGGAATGTATTTTGATAACTGTTATTTTGTTGATTCTTCTTCATCTTCAACTATACATTGGTCTCAATTTTCATGGTAACTACAATAGTATTGTATATAAAAATCTTCTTTATATAATTTTTGTTTATTAGGACAATTCTTACAATCGTGATTCCTGGGTCTGTTTTATACCAATTTTCAACATAAATTATTTTTATAAACTGTTTAAGAAATTTTATTTTGTTTTTGCAAACATGATATACATTTATTTTCTTTTCCAACTAAATTAATAAATTTAAATAAACCGATTAAATGAGTATAATTATCATTATCAAACCTATAAATTTCATAATCTAAATTATATTTATTTTCATTAATAGGTCAACCATAAAATTGTAAATTACATAAAGAACAATTTTTATATAAAATATCTATAATTTTTTGTAAATTAATAAAATATATATTTAAAATATCACTATATAATCGTTCTTTTCAATATTTATTACCATATAAATATTTATCTTTCCAAGTATGATTTTCTTGTATTTTATAAAATAATTTTTCTTGCAATTTCATTTTCAAAAATATATGTTAAATTATTTATTTCAATATCAAAATTAAATTTTAACTGTTCCATAATTATTTTCTCCTTACTGTAATAAACAATGTTATATTTAATGTTTATATATTACTTATTTGTTGATAAAAAATTGATTATGAAAAATGTTGTAGATAATGCTAATATATTGTTTATTTAATGTTTAATAAACAATGTTATTAACAATGTTAAATATATAAAATAGTAAAAATTGTCACACCGAAAAATACTATTAAGTTTTAAAGTAATAGTTATATAAAATAAATTAATAAAAAATGAATAAACTAGTGTGCCTTAGTTTTGTTTAAAATAACTTAGAATATAGTGTTATATTCTATTAAAATCCTTTAACCATATGGCGGAAAAAGTTTAATATCTTAATGATAATAAATAATCCAAATGGAATTAAAATAATTCACGCATAACCCAAAAAGGTCATTAACTGTGGTAACACAGCATAAACAGCGGCTTTAACTTTCATCATTGCTTATCCTAAACCACTTCAAATATAATCCATTCCACCTGAAATAGCAGGAGTATCTACAGCTAGAAAATTAACAGCTGTCGTTAAATACATACCTAGCATTATTCTTTATCCTCCTTTTTTTCAAGTTCTTTTTTTTCTTTTTTCTTATCTTGAATTTGTCGAATTTTTTGATAAATTGATAAACCAATTCAAGCAAAAATACCTAACAAAATCAAAATACTAAAATATTCATGTTAATCATACTGGAATGATATAACTCCTTTCATAAATTAAAAAATTGAAATTTGCAAACTCGCTCCGCTCGTTGTCGCTTTGTTTCACTTAAAAACGGTAGTAAGAAAAGGGTTGAGGTTTTGGTATAAAAAGTATTTTTTTAATGTTATTGATGAATTTAAAACACTAATAAATCAGGATTTTTAAAAATTTATCCAATTATTTTATTTATATTTTTTATAAAACCTCAACTTTTGTAATGCTATCCTTAAAAACATTATTGAATAAATTATCCGCTAATAAATTACGCGGATAATTTATTCAATTTCTTTTACATTATTAATTACTGTCTTATTAACAGTATTAATAACATTATCTTTACCATACTTTTTCGTTAGCGCCCGCAAAATAAAATATTGCTTTGTTTGCATAATTTCAACTCATTATTTAAAATACTAATAAAATTTATTTCTAAAACTGTAAATACCACAAAAGTACAAAATGTGTGTGGTTTCTACACTTTGATAATGGATTGGAGTAATTTGAACGAATTTACTCCTATATCAATCCAAATCCAGGGTGGTTTGATTTTTTGCTAAATCACCTTCCATATAGTCATTTAATTTCGAATCAAAAAAACTAGGTAATTACCTATTTTTTTTAACGTTTATTTTTACAACACTCACATTTTTTATTAACACAATCTGTACAAGAAATACAAATTAAGCAAGAATGACAACAAACTTTTGGTTTACTACAAGTACGACACGAAAAACAATCATGATTTTTTGCGGAACAACAAATATTCATAACATTCACCTCTATTTTCTTTCCAATTTTTATTTTATCATAAAAGGTTTTATTATTAGACTTCTTGCGTAACATAATCTAATTATTTTAAAATTCCTATAAAATATTTTTAAATTAAAATAGAAATTATAGGAAATTAAAATTATGAAATTTGATAAATTTAATTTTATTAATGATAAAGAATTATTGCGATTAACCGGAGAAAAAAAGCTACTTTTAATAAAATGTTAAATATTTTACAAGTAGCTGAAATAGAAAAATTTAAAAAAGGTGGCAAAACTAATAAATTATCACTAGAAAATCGGCTACTGATGACTTTATCGTATTGACGATAATATCTATCTTATTTTCATCTTGCTAAAAGTTTTGATATTAGTGAATCTGGTTGTTATCGCAATATCGAGTGAATTGAAGATATTTTAATTAAACACTCTGATTTTCAACAACTCGCTGGTAAAAAATCACTAATAAATAGACTTCTTGCGATACTAACAAAAACAAATAAAATTACAAATTAAAAAATTTAAATTAAAATTTAAAATAAGCATTTTTAAAAATTTTAATTGCTTTTTAAGAATAAATAACCAAGTATCGCAAGAAATCTAATGATTATTTTAATGATAAAACTATTATTATTGATGTTACCGAAACCCCAATCCAACGCCCAAAAAAAGACAAAAACAATCTTATTTTGGTAAAAAGAAAAAACACACCATTAAAACACAAGTAATTATTGAACAAGAAACCAAAAAAATTATTGCAACAAGTTTTTTGCTTGGAAAAAAACATGATTATGCTTTATTTAAAGAATCAAAAATCTCAATTTTAAAAAATACCAAATTAATAGTTGATAGTGGCTATCAAGGAATCCAAAAAATTCACAATAACATTCTAATACCTACAAAAAAAACAAAGAAAAACCCTTTAAATAAAGTACAAAAACAACGCAATAGAATAGTTTCAAAAATGAGAATTATTATTGAAAATATTTTTGCTATTCTTAAAAAATTTAAAATTATCACAGAAAAATATAGAAATCGTAGAAAACGATTTAGTTTAAGATTTAATTTAATTGCTTCAATTTATAATTTACAGTTAGCATAGAAGGTTTATTTAAAATTAAAGAATTTAAATAATAAATTCATTTTTTTGTTGTGGCAAAATATTAAATTTTTAAATAAAAAACATAATTAATTAAAATTATATTTTTCTATTAGTGTCTTTTTAAAAATATTTGCAATTTTTTAATAGGTTACGCAAGAAGTATATTATTTTCATTAATTTTATAACCACTAAATAAAAATATCGTATGGTCTTCACTACCATTAGCATAATAAACACCAACTGAATAATTATCAAATTGATAATTTTTTGTATTAGAATTATAAAAATCTTGTAGATTGTAATCTTTAATATATTTACAATAATTTCGTAAAACATAAATACTGGGGTCATTGTCATTATATTCAAAACCATAATATTCAAGTTCAAATAAATCAGGTCGTTCTTATTTATTTGTTAAAACAATTTTTTTAGTAATATCAGGTATTTTATTTCAAACAGCACCCATTGTTAATCTTAAATTAAAAATACCCAAGCCATTAAATGCCTTTGTATTTTCTGAATATACTTGATTGTGTTCTTTTAAAATGTTTTTAATTCTTTCATTTAAAGGTAAAAATGGCGTTACAAATTTTTCATAAAAGACATGGTATTTATCAAAAGGGTTAAAAGTAAATTGATTAGAATATGTTTTATGAAAATATATTGTTACTGTTGTGTATTGTTTTGCTATGTTGTCTCATTCTTGAAATGTCCAAGATAATTCTTTTACTGGAATAGGATTATCTAAATTATATTGTTTATTATCATTTTCATCCGTGTATTTTTAATAAGATACTTTTAAAATTTTAGAACGAAACATTGAAACTCTTAAACTATTATATCTTTTATCTAGTTCTTTGTCCGTTAAAATTTTTTTCTTCAGCATGTATCATTTCATCTGTTCACGCCGATATAATACCACTGCCTTTACCAACTTTTCCCATAATTTTATTACCATTAGCATAACCAGCAAAGGCAATGCGAACAACACTAGGAAAAACAATTTCACCACCTTCTTTAACATTTTTAGGTCAAACAATGCCATTTTCATTGTCGGGTCCTATATCAATCCCATGTTTATTAGACTTCTTGCATAACCCATTAAAATAATTTCAAATATTTGTAAAAAGGGGTTAATATAAAATTATAATTTTAATTAATTATGTCTTTTATTTAAAAATTTAATATTTTGCCACAACGAAAAATTATTTTATTATTCAAATTCGTTAATTTTAAATAAATCTTTTATGATAACTATAATAATTGTAAATTATAAATTGAAGCAATTAAATTAAATCTTAAACTAAATCTTTTTCTACGATTTCTATATTTTTCTGTAATAATTTTAAATTTTTTAAGAATAGCAAAAATATTTTCAATAATAATTCTTATTTTTGAAACTAGTCTATTATGTTGTTTTTGTTCTTTATTTAAATGTTTTTTCTTAGTTTTCTTTGTGGGCATTATAACATTATTGTGAATTTTTTGTATTCATTGATAACCACTATCAACTATTAATTTGGTATTTTTTAAAATTGCGATTTTTGATTCTTTAAATAAAGCATAATCATGTTTTTTTCCAAGCGAAAAACTTGTTGCAATAATTTTTTTGGTTTCTTGTTCGATAATTACTTGTGTTTTAATAGTGTGTTTTTTCTTTTTACCAGAATAAGATTGTTTTTGTCTTTTTGTGGGCGTTGGATTGGGGTTTCGGTAGCATCAATAATAATAGTTTTATCATTAAAATAATCATTTATTAGTGCTTTTTTACCAGCAACTTGCTGAAAATCAGGGTGTTTAATTAAAATATCTTCAATTCACTTGATATTGCGATAACAATTAGCTTCACTAATTCCGAAATTTTTTCCAAGATGAAAATAAGTTCGATATTCTCGTCAATACGATAAAGTCATCAATAATCGATTTTCTAGTGATAATTTATTAGCTTTGCCGCCTTTTTTAAATTTTTCTATTTCAGCTACTTGTAAAATATTTAACATTTTATTAAAAATATCTTGTTTTATTCCTGTTAATCTTAATCATTCTTTATCATTAATATTTTTAAATTCATCAAATTTCATAATTTAATATCCTCATAAATTATATTTTATAATAATATTTTAATAATAAAACCAGGTATCGCAAGAAGTCTAATTTTAAATTTTTTAAGAATAGCAAAAATATTTTCAATAATAATTCTCATTTTTGAAACTATTCTATTGCGTTGTTTTTGTACTTTATTTAAAGGGTTTTTCTTTGTTTTTTTTTGTAGGTATTAGAACATTATTGTGAATTTTTTGAATTCCTTGATAACCACTATCAACTATTAATTTGTTATTTTTTAAAATTGAGATTTTTGATTCTTTAAATAAAGCATAATCATGTTTTTTTCCAAGCGAAAAACTTGTTGCAATAATTTTTTTGGTTTCTTGTTCGATAATTACTTGTATTTTAATGGTGTTTTTTTCTTTTTACCAGAATAAGATTTTTTTTGTCTTTTTTTGGGCGTTGGATTGGGGTTTCGGTAAAATCAATAATAATAGTTTTATCATTAAAATAATCATTTATTAGTGATTTTTTACCATCGAGTTGTTGAAAATCAGAGTGTTTAATTAAAATATCTTCAATTAACTCGATATTGCGATAACAACTAGATTCACTAATATCAAAACTTTTAGCAAGATGAAAATAAGTCCGATATTCTCGTCAATACGATAAAGTCATCAGTAGCCGATTTTCTAGTGATAATTTATTAGTTTTGCCACCTTTTTTAAATTTTTCTATTTCAGCTACTTGTAAATATTTAACATTTTATTAAAAGTAGCTTTTTTTACTCCGGTTAATCGCAATAATTCTTTGTCATTAATAAAATTAAATTTATCAAATTTCATAATTTTAATCTCCTATAATTTCTATTTTAATTTAAAAATATTTTATAGTAATTTTAAAATAATTAGATTAGGTTATGCAAGAAGTCTAATAGAACAATCAAGTAAAAATTATTTTGTAATGAAATTAAAAAATAATACCGCTAATGAAGTTTTAGAAAAATTTAAAGAGATTGTTAAAAAAAATAATTTAATTAGGAAAATTAAAGGAATAATAACTGATAGAGGAAAATAATTTAGTAAATGAAGGGAAATGGAAATATTTACTGAAACACAAGTTTATTTTTGTGACCCCAGTAAACCACAACAAAAACCATTAATTGAGCATATGAATGGTGAATTTAGATATTGACTTTCTAAGGGAATTGATTTTAATAATATTAGTCAAAAAATGATAGATTGAGTATTTAATGTTATAAATGATAAACTCCGGCCATTTTTAAATTGATTAAGTGCAAAGACAATAGACTTCTTGCGATACCTGGTTTTATTATTAAAATATTATTATAAAATATAATTTATGAGGATATTAAATTATGAAATTTGATGAATTTAAAAATATTAATGATAAAGAATGATTAAGATTAACAGGAATAAAACAAGATATTTTTAATAAAATGTTAGATATTTTACAAGTAGCTGAAATAGAAAAATTTAAAAAAGGTGGCAAAGCTAATAAATTATCACTATAAAATCGATTATTGATGACTTTATCGTATTGACGAGAATATCGAACTTATTTTCATCTTGGAAAAAATTTCGGAATTAGTGAAGCTAATTGTTATCGCAATATCAAGTGAATTGAAGATATTTTAATTAAACACCCTGATTTTCAGCAAGTTGCTGGTAAAAAAGCACTAATAAATGATTATTTTAATGATAAAACTATTATTATTGATGTTACCGAAACCCCAATCCAACGCCCAAAAAAAGACAAAAACAATCTTATTCTGGTAAAAAGAAAAAACACACTATTAAAACACAAGTAATTATCGAACAAGAAACCAAAAAAATTATTGCAACAAGTTTTTCGCTTGGTAAAAAACACGATTATGCTTTATTTAAAGAATCAAAAATCGCAATTTTAAAAAATACCAAATTAATAGTTGATAGTGGTTATCAAGGAATACAAAAAATTCACAATAATGTTATAATGCCCACAAAGAAAACTAAGAAAAAACATTTAAATAAAGAACAAAAACAACATAATAGACTAGTTTCAAAAATAAGAATTATTATTGAAAATATTTTTGCTATTCTTAAAAAATTTAAAATTATTACAGAAAAATATAGAAATCGTAGAAAACGATTTAGTTTAAGATTTAATTTAATTGCTTCAATTTATAATTTACAATTATTATAGTTATCATAAAAGATTTATTTAAAATTAACGAATTTGAATAATAAAATAATTTTTCGTTGTGGCAAAATATTAAATTTTTAAATAAAAGACATAATTAATTAAAATTATAATTTTATATTAACCCCTTTTTACAAATATTTGAAATTATTTTAATGGGTTATGCAAGAAGTCTAATGTTTTTACAAAATTTTAAATAAATTTATTAGTTAAAATTTAATAAATTATTTTTAGTGTGATTAAATATTAATAAAATAAGATAAAATTACAAAAATTTAATTTTTTCTGAAAAAGTTGTTGCAATTTATTAAAAATATTTTGTTATTAACTTAACAAGATATAAATTTGCCGTTTATATCTACACGGCGCCATAAATTAATTTTTTGTTGTGGAAAAATATTAAATTTTTAAATAAAAAAAATAATTAATTAAAATTATATTTTTATATTAGTGTCTTTTTACAAATATTTGCAATTTTTTAATAGGTTACGCAAGAAGTCTGTTGTTGAATGTTTTTTTGTTGTCATTCTTGATAATATTCATCAATTAATAGTTTTAATTCTGGAACAAGATCTTCTTGTTTACATGATTTATAAATTTTACCTTTTTTAAAAATAATCCCACCATTTTTACCACCAGCAATTCCTAAATCAGCTTGTTTAGCTTCTCCCGGACCATTAACAACACAACCTAAAATGGCAATTTTTAATGGAATTTTTAAATCTTTTGTATATTCTTCTAATTCTTTTACAACGGCGAAAAGGTCATATTCTAAACGACCACATGTTGGGCAAGCAATTACATCAACAATGTTATCATAAAGTCCTAGTGAATTTAACATTCGTTTAGCAACTTCAACCTCCGCTATTGGATCAATTGATAAACTAATTCGGATTGTATCACCAATATCATTAAAAAGAAGCGGCGACAAACCACTACATGATTTAATTGTTCCGGTATGATGACTACCAGCTTCAGTAATTCCTAGATGAAGGGGATAATTTCATTCTTTACTAGCTAAGGTATAAGCTTCAATTGCCATTAATGGTTCGGTTGCTTTTAAAGATAAAATAATATCATAAAAACCAAGATGTTCTAAAATTTCAATATGACGACGAGCACTTTCAATCATTGCTTTAGGAGTTCAACCATATTTATTGACAAGATCTAATGGCAAACTACCAGAATTAACCCCAATTCGGATTGGAATCTTTTTTTCAAGACATTTTTCAACAACTTTTTTTGTATTTTCAATACTCCCAATGTTTCCAGGATTAATTCTAATTTTACTAATACCAGCATCAGCAGCAATTAAAGCAAATTCATAATTAAAATGAATGTCTGCAACTAATGGACAAGGAGAACGCTCAACAATTATTTTTAAAACAGCAGCATCATCTTTTCCTAAAACAGCAATTCGAACAATTTCACAACCTTCTTGATATAGTTGCTTAATTTGCGTTAAAGTAGCTTCAACATCGTGCGTTTTTGTATTAGTCATTGATTGAATAACAACTTTATTTTGTCCGCCAATTTGAACATTACCAACCATTATTTTTCGTGTATTATTTCGTTTATTCATTTTTTGGACGTCCTTATCTTTTTAATCTTTTTGGTATGTTATTGTAAATGATGGGGGAAATTATAAACACCAGTAGGGAATTTAAAATTCCACTAATAAACAACCCAGTACTTTATTTATTACAAAATTGTTACCTAAATTCTTTAAAATAACTTCAAAATAATCATACGACTAAATGCAAAAAAATACAAGACTAAAATTAGTTTTTCATTATTTACGCTGTTTTGTTTTAATTTTATTTCAATTTTGTTCTAAAATGTAAATTATAGGATAAAGTACAGCAAATTTAAAAAAATCTAAAAATTTATTTAAATCTTATTGAATTTTATTTTTTGAACTATATAATAATAAATGTCTAGGAAAGTATAAGAATTGTACTTTTATTAAATTAATAATAAACAGCACAAGTTTAGCCCTATCAATATGACCATACTTTGTATTATATTATCTTATACTTTATGGATACCCTAAAAAACAATCTCACCCGGGTTGTTTTTTTATTTTAATTTCTTTTTGATAAAAAAGAAATTATGATATAAGTATAAAAATAAATAATATACCTGTATATACTAGTAATATGGTCTAGTGTTTCTACGTCTTACCATTGTAAAAAGACGCTATAGGTTAATGATTTTGCTTTTTAAACATTAACCACTCATTTTAATGAAAAATCAGGTTGATCTTTTTCTTTTTACAAACATTAAGTAAAAAAGGATCAAAAAATATGAAACGAATTTTACAAAGTTTGATGATGATAAGTATCATTGGCACTTCAGTGAGCAGTGTTTTTGCTTGTGTAAAGAAGTATAATTTTGATAATAGTATTTGAGTTATTACTGGTGGGAGAGCTGTAAATGATCTTGCTTTTAATCAATCCACATGATAGGGAGCAAGTAAATATGTTTTTGCACAAAAAAATCAATTTGATCCACCACAAAATTGAAAAAGTTCAAACTGAAGAGCAAGTTACTTTGAATCAGTTAGTCAAACGCCTGCTGATTATAAAAATGCTTATATTAAATCTTCAATTGCAGGAGCAAAAACACTAGTTTTAACTGGTTTCAACCACGGTAATACCATTGGTTGAGCAGCAGGTTTAGTTGATAATATTTTTTATATTGATGGAAGTAGTCAAAACATTCATCTTAATATGGACCAGAAGGAACCATTAGAAAAAAATATTATTGGAATTACTTATCAATCTGAAGCTTCTGGCTTTTATGCGAGTTTAGCAACAAGCATTTATTTAAATGCGCACCAAAACGAATATAATGGACACTTAAAAGTTGGTAGTTATGGTTGGATGGATAATCCAGTTGCTGTTTCAAATTATATGTGAGGTTTTTTAGTTGGAATTGATTTATTTAATAGACTTCTTGCATAACCTAATCTAATTATTTTAAAATTCCTATAAAATATTTTTAAATTAAAATAGAAATTATAGGAGATTAAAATTATGAAATTTGATAAATTTAATTTTATTAATGATAAAGAATTGTTGTGATTAACCGGAGCAAAAAAAGCTACTTTTAATAAAATGTTAAATATTTTACAAGTAGCTGAAATAGAAAAATTTAAAAAAGGTGGCAAAAATAATAAATTATCACTAGAAAATCGGCTACTGATGACTTTATTGTATTGACGAGAATATCGGACTTATTTTCATCTTGCTAAAAGTTTTGATATTAGTGAATCTAGTTGTTATCGCAATATCAAGTGAATTGAAGATATTTTAATTAAACACTCTGATTTTCAACAACTCGCTGGTAAAAAATCACTAATAAATGATTATTTTAATGATAAAACTATTATTGTTGATGTTACCGAAACCCCAATCCAACGCCCAAAAAAAGACAAAAACAATCTTATTCTGGTAAAAAGAAAAAACACACTATTAAAACACAAGTAATTATCGAACAAGAAACCAAAAAAATTATTGCAACAAGTTTTTCACTTGGTAAAAAACAAGATTATGCTTTATTTAAAGAATCAAAAATCGCAATTTTAAAAAATACCAAATTAATAGTTGATAGTGGTTATCAAGGAATACAAAAAATTCACAATAATGTTCTAATACCTACAAAAAAACAAAGAAAAAATCTTTAAATAAAGTACAAAAACAACGTAATAGAATAGTTTCAGAAATGAGAATTGTTATTTTAATTTCGTTAATTAAATCGCTAGTTGTATTTTTGATATTATTTTCAACTATATAATTTATCCTTCTTATTTAATAATTTAATTTTTAACTCTTTTCAACAGAGTTCTTTTAAAGAAACTTTTTAAACCTCCCTATAAATAGTAAGATTTCTAAATTTTTTTATTGTGGAACACTTACCCTTTAACCATTGCAGATTAAAGATTTATCCCCAAAACACTATAACTCTTTTATATTGCCTAAAAGAATTGACTACATTGTGTCGTAGAGGTGCGGCTCCCCTATATTAGTTTATGCTCACTTTCCTGGGAGCAACGACATACCAGATAGAAGAGCTATCTTTTTCTTATTTTTTAGAAATTTTATACCAACCGAATATTTTGCGCGATCACAAAGTTATTTTAAAGTACTAATCCTTTTTAGTTAAACGAATTAACATCATAATCATAGTTTTATTTTATAATATTTATTACGAAAATTAAACATAAATATTAGCAAATATTTATCCATTAAAAATTTTTTTCTACTTTTAGTTTATCATAATTTTGAGGGTTTAAAAAAAGGAAATATAATTTTCCTGAAAAAAATATTTTTTTAAACTTTATTAACAATTTGTTCATTAATTAAAATAATAAATTTATCAAAAGTAGTAGTAATTCGGTCTTCTTGTCCATAAATTCGATAAGTAATTATTTTTTTATCCCGTTCTTGGTCACCAATAACAATTTGATATGGGATTTTAGCAACTTGTGCTGCTCAAATTTTATAACTTAAACGCTCATCACGATCATCAACCATTGTACGTAATTTTAACTTTTTAAATTGTTGATGTAATTCATTAACATATTCCAAGTGATGTTCATTATTAACTGGGATTATGACAATTTGTTTTGGAGCTAATCAAAATGGTAAAACCCCTTTTGTTTGTTCTAATAAAATTGCTATAAAACGTTCATAAGTTCCAATTAAACCACGATGTAACATTACTGGTGTTGCTTTTGCTCCTGTTGCATCAATATAACTTAAATTAAATTTTTTTGGTAATAAAAAATCAAATTGTAGAGTTGAAACAGTAATTTCATGGTTTAATGCTGTTTTAATTTGAATGTCTAACTTTGGTCCATAAAACGCTGCTTCACCAATCATGGGCACATATGGAATTTTTAAATCATCTAATGCTTCTTGTAGCATTTGTTCAGCATAATTTCACATTTGATCGTCATCATAATATTTTTCCTTATTTGCTGAATCACGTAATGACAATGAATAATAATCAACAGTAATTTGTAAATCTGTTAAAACTTCATTAATTAATTTAAAACAACGTTTAAATTCTTCTTTTAACTGTTCATGACGTAAAAAGATGTGTGAATCAGTTAATTGCATCATTCGCACTCGCTCAAGTCCTGTTAAACTTCCTGATGTCTCATAACGATGTAAAATGGCATGCTCAGCAATCCGTAATGGTAATTCACGATAACTACGTTGTTTATAATTATATAAAGCAATATGGTGTGGGCATGCCATTGGCCGTAAAACACTAATTTCATTATCTTGTGCCATTGTTGCAAACATATTTTCTTGATAATGATCCCAATGACCAGAAATTTTATACATTTCACTAGTTCCAATAACTGGTGTATCAACTTCAATAAAATCATATTGTCATTCTTTTTCTCGGATATATTCTTGTAGTACTTTTTTTAATGCCATTCCATTTGGTAACCAAATTGGTAAACCCGGTCCAACTAATTTATCAAAAGTAAAGATTTCTAAATCCTTTCCAATTTTACGATGATCGCGTTCTTTTCGCTCTTCATATGCTAATAATATTTGTTCAAATAATTCACGTGAAAAATGTGAACTCCCAGTTAATCGTTGCAACATTTTATTTTTAGCATCATCTTGTCAATACGCTCCTGTCAAACTTCAAAGTTTTAATACTTTAATATGTTTTAAAATTGTAACTGGATAAGTATTTGGTAAATATAACTCATTGCCAATTAAGTATCCGGCTTGTTCTGCCCCTGCTTCTAAACAAAAAGTTAATAAATAAGGATTATCCCTATATCATTTTTTTGCATCGGTAATGGTCTCTAAAACAGCTTTAATAGCAAGATTATTATTAATTAATTTTGTTACTTCCTGTTCTAAAGCACTAAGATCTGTTTCTTTTAAATGTGGTTCAACATCAAAGTCAATTAAAAAGGTATCATCTTGTAACACAATTTTAGCAATTTTAGCGGTTGGATGTAAATTAGTAATTGCTTTTGCTACTATTAATGCTGTTGTATTATGCAAAATTGATAAAGCTAGTGGTGATTTATCAGTAATAATTTCTAGTGGACCATCAGTTGTTACTAAATAGTCTAAACTACGAATTTGAGCAGCAAAAACCCCGCCAAAGGCAGCTTTCCCTAGACTTGATGCAATACTGCTAGCAATAGCATGAATTGTTTGTGGACTTTTAAATTCACGAACTTGCCCATCTGGTAATGTAATTTTAATCATTTGTAATTTTCCTTTCCTAAAAATAAAACTCGCTCCCAATATTATTAAAACAATAATACTAGGAGCGAGTTCTTCGCGGTACCATCCTAATTAAATTAGGACTTAACCTAATTTATCTTTCACACTTAATAACGAAAAGTACTTAAACGTAAACTAACCGTTGTTAATAGTAATCTAATCGTTCTTTTATTAAGCTTCCATCATCCTTAACTTGCTGAGAAAAGAGGAAGATTAGACCGTGGGTAACTAGTTTAATTATTTAATTGTAATTTCTTTAATTTCTTCGTTGCGCGCAAATAAAATTGTTGAACCAATTTTTGCTCCTCATTTTTTAGCAACTTCACAAATTGCTTTTTCATCTGTTTTAAATGCTTCATAATTATCAACTTTATTCATAAAAATTGAATGCCATGATCCAAAGGCAGTATACAATTCTAGCAGTGGACTAACTCCTAAAATTACTACATTCGGGCGGAATTTTGAAATTGTTTTTAATAATTCTCCGGTGTTTGAAACAACAACAGCATATTTATATTTTCCATCTTTACATTTATTTGCTAATTTTTTAGCAATATCAGCGCGTGGTCCTGTTGTTGAATTCATAGCATCTTCTAATTGCTTTTCATAATATAATTTTGAATAAAATTCATGCTCTGCTCGTTTATTAATCATTGACATCGTATGAACAGTAATAAATGGATAGTCGCCATTTGCTGATTCACCTGATAACATTGTTGCATCAGATCCTAGTTCTGTTGCAAAATAAACATCAGTAACTTCTGCTCGTGTTGGCGCTGGATTTTCTGTCATTGTTTCTAGCATTTGTGTTGCAACAATAACAATTTTTCCTACTTCACGACATTTACGAATAATAATTTTTTCTCAATATGGAACATCATAATAAGGAATTTCTAAACCTAAATCTCCCCGTGCAACCATAATTCCATCCGATGCGGCAATAATTTCATCAATATTATTAATTCCAATTTGTGATTCAATTTTAGCAATAATTTGAACATGTTCAGCTTTACACTCTTTTAATAATTTTCTAATTTCTTTTATATTACCAGCTGTGTTAACAAATGATCCTGCAATATAATCAATTCCTTGTTCAACTCCAAATTTAATATCATTAATATCTTTTTCAGCTAAAAATGGTAATGTAAAGTCGACCCCGGGTAAATTAATTCGTTTATTTGTTTTAACAATATGATGGTTGAAAGCTTTTGTTTCAATAATTCCTGGCTTAACACCAGTAACATTTAACTGTAATTTCCCATCATCAACTAATACTACGTCACCAACTTTTAAGTCTTGTGACATATCATATGAAACAGTAATTTCCGTTCCAGTTCCTTCATGGCTTTGATATTCCTTTAGTAATGAATAAATTGTAACTGTTGCACCAGCAACAATTTCTTGCTTCCCATCTTTCATTATTCCAACACGAATTTCTGGACCTTTCGTATCTAATAATACTGAAATTGGTTTACCAATTTTAGCACTAACTTCTCGTGCCCACACAATTCGTGCTCTTTGTTCAGCATGATCTCCATGTGAAAAGTTTAAGCGAATTGTGGTCATTCCTTCTTTAAACAGTTCTTCAAGGGCTTCCGCTGAATGTGTACTTGGCCCAATTGTTGTAATAATTTTTGTTCTTTTCATTTTCTCGTTAATATTAAAGTTATCCATTCTCTTGACAATCTCCTTCTAAAAATATTTTACCACCTTATTTTATCGTAAAATTATGATTTTTGATAAATATTCTGATTTAATTCATCAAATTTAGCTCAAATTTTTTTCCGTGATGGTCGTGGAATACTTAATGCTTCCATAATTGGGCGAGCAATAATTTGATCACCGTGATTGCCAATTGCTAAGCCGCCTGCTCCCTCAATAATTTGTTCAACAGCAAATTGTGCCATTTGAAAAGCACGATAACGCTCCATTGCCGTTGGATTACCGCCTCGTTGAGTATGTCCTAAAACTGTTGCACGCGTAATATAACCACTTTTACTTTCAACTAATTTTGCTAATTTATTCACATTGGGATAAATCATTTCACTAACAACAATAATAACACTTCGTTTTTGTGCTTGATGTAATGTTGCAACGCGCTCAGCAATTTCTGTCTCAGATAAAGCAGCTTCGTTAATTGAAATAATATCTGCTCCACCAGCAATTCCAGCATATAAAGCAATATCACCACAGGCATGACCCATTACTTCCACAATTGAACAACGATTATGTGATTGCATTGTATCACGCAAGCGATCAATTGCTTCAACAACAATATTAATGGCAGTATCAAAACCAATCGTATAATCTGATGAAGTGATATCATTATCAATTGTTCCTGGTAAAGCAATACAATTAATTCCCATCTCTGTTAACCGTTGCGCTCCTTGATAACTGCCATCACCACCAGCAACTACTAATGCTGCAATTCCTTGTTTTTTTAAATTAGCAACAGCTTTTTCTCGTATTTTTGGGTCTTTAAATTCCGGTAAGCGCGCACTTCCAATCACAGTTCCCCCTAAACGCATAATACTGTCCGCAAAATTATTATCAACAATTTCCATTCAATTATTAATTAATCCTAAATAACCATCACGAATAATATATGTTTCTAATCCTTTAGCATGTGCTGTTTTAATAGCCCCTGCAATCGCCGCATTCATTCCTTGCGAATCACCACCAGATGTTAAAATTCCAATTTTTTTAAGCATGCTTTTTCTCCTTATCTTTTGTTTTTTTTTCATATTGTTTATATTAATTTTAGTTGATATTCTACGATTGTAAAGATTTTTTTAACTAAAAAGCATAAAAAACACTTTGTAAGTGTTTTTTATTTTGTTATAAATAAGAAAAAATAATTCTTATTAAGATTAATTTGAAGCTGTTACTTTTGCATTAAATTTAAATTTACCAGTAATTTTTGCTGAACTATTATTTGCTTTAACTGTTACTTCAACAGGTTTTTCTACTGAATAGTTTCCGCCGTCCTCACCATTATTTGTAATTGCAAAATCGGTAGCTTCTACACCCGATGCTTTCGCTTGTATAGCAGTTAAAACAGTTTTTATAAGTTTTTCATCCTTATTAATTTCTTCTAATTTAGTTTTTGTAACCATTGTTGGTTCGCTTGTTTTAATTTTTACGTTTTGTTCTGGCAATGTTATAATTGAAATATCTATTTTTTTTACTTCATCAATTTTTGATAAAGTTACTTTAATATATCCCGATTTACCAATAACAACGGTTTTATCTTTTGCTGGAGTAACTTGAAAATATACATCAATTTTACCTGCTTGTAAATCAACATTATCTAATAATTTACCATTGTTGTCTGCATAAACTTCATATACAAAGTCAGTTTCTTGTGCTGTTTTTACAACACCTTGTACCGCTTTTAAAACAATAGGATCTAATACTTTTTTAATTTCACTTTTTGTAACTTTTGCTGGATCTTTTGCCTTTAAAGTTGCAGGTGCTGCAATTGTTTTAATTCTTGATAAGTTATTACTTTCATTTTTGTTACATGCGATTACTGATGTTGTCCCTACAGCTGATATACCAAAAACTGCTAAAATCGATAAAAGTTTCTTCATTTCTTATATTTCCTTTCTCTATTAAGTAGTGTTTTTATAAAAGCAAATTTAATTAAAATTACATTGAATATATAAGAGAAAAATAATATTAATAATAATAATTAATTGCTTCTAACCCTACTTTATACAATTTATATCTTTTTTTTCTTTCCCTTATAGAAGCAATTATACAATAAATATTTTTAAAGACAATAAATATTTCTAAAAAAAAAAAAAAATCATGACAATGTCAATTAAAATTGACAGAAAAAAGAGACATTTTTATTTTGAAACTCCATTCGTTGTTCAAATGGAGTTTTTCTTTGTTTAACTCTAAGTCTGAAAAAATTATAGAAATCAACATAACTTGAAACAATGTTCATAATATTACTAAAATTAAGACTGTTTCGTTTATATAAGAAAAAACATTCATTTTTAAATGAACTTAATCAAGTTTCACAAGCACCATTATCTGGTGAATTACCGCGGCAAGACATCGAAATAATAATTCCCATTTTTTCACACAATTCTTTTCATTGCGGCGATGTATATACATCGCCTTGATCTTAATGAATAATTAATTTTTTGGGACGCCCTGCATAATTTCAAGCTGATATTAAATTCTTAAAATTCAAATTAGCATCAGCATAATTTGATAATTTTCAATCTATTATTTCACCATTGAATAAGTCACGGATAATTGATAAATATGCCACGCCATTATTAATAGGTAAATATGTTATATCTGTCAATCATTTTTTGTTTGGTTGAGATGTAACAAAATATCGTTTTAAGATATTTGGGAATCTTAGAGGACCTGATTTAAAATAATTCGGTTTTATTTTCTTCCGAATAGACTTAATTTTTAATATTTTCATATAGTGATAGACTGCTCATTTGTTAACTTTGATATTTTTATATTTTTCTAACAAAATCGTAATCATCGTGTACTCATAATCACCTTTAAATTTATTAAATATTTCAAGCATTATTTCTGCTAAAACAAAATTATATTTTTTATACATATGTTTTCCTTGTTTAATCCATAAGTAATAACCTTGTCTAGTAATGCCTAATTTCTACATAGAAAATCAACAGAATAATCTGCTGATAATTTATTTACTGCGAAGAACTTTTCTTTAATAGTCTTCGCCTCATACTTTTTTAATGCAAAATGTAATTTAGCAATCTCTTCTAATGCAGAACGTGGCGTTTTTTTGACATCATTTTAGTCAATTGTTGAAATACTAATTCTTTCTTTTTGTCTTTTATTTACTTTGAGATCCACGACCTCATTCTAGGTTATCAAAATTGTTTTGTGCGTCTACACGTCATATATGTATGATAGATTTGGCTATGTTATATTTTTTAACCGTTAGTTTAATGCCATTTAACTCAGTAAGTGTTAAAATTTCTAGTTTTTCATTTTTGTTCCATTGTTTTTCCATAAGAAAAGAACATCTTTTCAATAAAATTATATAACAGAAAATGTTTGTCTCTTTTTTATGTCAATTTTATTTTAGATGTTCATTCAAATAAATTGTTTAATCTTTTTCTGTATTTTTAGCTTCTTTTGATTCAGAAACCGATTCTTCGCTTACTTGTTGTTCACTAACTTTTAATTCTAGTTTGGTCTGTTCTGGAACAAAGGGCATTATTTCTTGATTTAATAAATTAACATTATTAATCATAAATTGTCCTGCTTGACTTGCTAATGAAAAAATACATTTCTTTTTACTACGGGTTCCTTCGGTATGATAAATTACTAATTGATTTGTTTTATCATTGCGTTCAAAACGAGTAATTTTCCGAATTAAAATTCGCTCCCCTAAAAAAGCAATTTCTTTTTCATCAATTCCAACAGCTATTAGTTGCAAAAATAAGAAAATATAAATTCCTACCCCAACTGTCAAGACAAAAGCTAACACAATCATAATAATTAATGGTGCGTTTGTTGATAAATCAATAACAAACTGGAATAAAAATCCAAAAATAACAACTGGTAAATTAATTCCTAACAATGTAAATAAAATAATTAAAATTTTTTTATTAATAAAACGTGCTTTAAATTCTCGTTTTGTAAAACTAATTAAATAACCAATAATTGATAAACTAATTGCAACAAATAAAAATGCTGCCATCGAGATTGCAATTATTGTTCCTTTTTCAGTTTTTTCCATTTTTAGGCTTTCCTTTCTATCACAATGATTCTTATTTGCGAACTTGTGCCATTACTTCTGAAACAAAATCAATTTCTTCTTTTTTAATTCCTTCGCCAACTTCATAACGAATCATATCAACAACATGAACATTATTTGCTTTTATAACATCACTAATTTTTTGATCAGGATTAACAACAAAAACTTGGTCTAAAAATGATATTTCTGCTAATTGTTTATTTAAACGCCCTTCAACCATTTTTTCTAAAATATTATCTGGTTTTCCAGCATTTTTTGGATCATTTTTTGCTTGAGTCGTTAAAATTGTTTTTTCACTATTTAAAAAATTCGTTGAAATATCATCACGTGAAATAAATTGTGGACGCATTGCTGAAACATGCATTGCTAATTGTTTTCCAATTGTTTCATCAATTTTACCACTAAAAATTAAAACAGTTGCAATGCGATTATTAGAATGTAAATAAACTCCCATTGATTGATCTGCTTTTAAATGAATTATTTTAAAACGACGTAAGGTAATCTTTTCACCAATTGTTGCAATAGTATGAACAATAACAGTTTCTAATGATTCACCATTAACTGGTATTTTTAATGCATCTTCCACGGTTTTTGGTTCATTATTAATTAAAGCTTCTCCTACAGTTGCCATTAAATCTAAAAATTGCTTATTTTTTGCAACAAAATCGGTTTCTGAATTAACTTCGAAAATAAATGTTTTATCACCTTTAGTTACTAAACCAACTAATCCTTCAGCAGCAACTCGATCAGATTTTTTGGCCGCTTTGGTAATTCCTTTTTCACGCAACCATTTAATTGCTTCTTCAATTTTTCCATCAGTACCTTCTAGTGCTTTTTTACAATCTAGCATTCCGGCTCCTGTTATATCTCTTAATTCTTTTACTAATTGTGCAGTAACTGCCATTCTAATTCTCCTTTAAAATTTAAGGTTGCTTGTATTGAAACTAACCGGTTAATACAATTTAATTTTATGTTATTTTTTTTACTATTTTATTATCAACAATTGTTAAACGTTTAATTAATTCACTAATCATTTCAGCTTTTTTTGCTTTTGGTAAGGTAAGTCCTTCACTAATAATTTCTAATTCATCAACTTTTAATTTTGATAATGTTTTTTTTAAATCATTATCAGTTACATTAATTGTATCTAAATTAAAACTTGTTAGTTGTGTTGGAACTGGTTCTTCTTTGACTGCGAAAGGTTCTGCTACAGCAGGTTCCTCTTCTTTTCTTGAGGTTTGTACTTTATTTGCATAATATGTTTCTTTTCTACGTTCATTTCTTCCACTCATTCTTCGATTATCATATTGCCCACCACGTGAATTACGATTGTCATCACCATCACGGCGCGTAAATTCATTTGGTTTAAATTGAGGTTCTGGCATTTTAATTCCCATTGCATCACCATATAAATCAGCAATATGATGAGTAATAATTGCAATTGAGCGTGAAGTATCATCATTTGCTGGAATAATATAGTCAATTGGGTCGGGGTCAACATTTGTATCACAAATAGCAATCACTGGAATTCGTAATTTGCATGCTTCCCGAACGGCAATTTGTTCCTCTTTTGGATCAACCACAAATAATGCTTGTGGTAATTCTTTCATTCTTTTAATTCCACCTAAAAATTTTTCTAATTTGTCTTTTTCTTTTTTAATTAACATTTGTTCTTTTTTTGGTAATAATTTTAATTCTCCATTTTTTTCTTGGCGTTCAGCATTTCATAATCTTTTAACACGTAAATGAATTGTTTTTAAGTTTGTTAATGTTCCGCCTAATCAACGTTGATTAACATAAAAACATTCGCAACGTTCCGCTGCATCTTTAACAATCCACTTGGCTTGTTTTTTTGTTCCGACAAATAAGATTTTTCCCTTACGTGCAGCAATGCTTGCCATTAATTTTTTAACATCTTCTAATCTTCATAATGTTTGTTGTAGATCAATAATGTGAATCTTATTCTTTTCACCATAAATGTATGGTTTCATTTTTGGATTTCATCGTTTTGTTTGATGCCCAAATTGAGCACCAGCTTCTCATAACATTTCTCTTGTTAATTCTTTTACCATATTTCTATTTAATTCTCCTTTTCGTTAAAACATCCATTTATTTCTAACATTTACCACTATCTTATTAAAACAAATAGCACTGGGAAAATGAATCCATAAATGTGTATTGTATATAATTAATTTTATTGAATACAAGCAATAAAATTATAACATATTTTGTTTTAAAAAAAACAAATAAAAACTTTAATTTTGTCGAAAACTCTTGATGAAATAAAAAAAATCATCAATATGACAATTTAAAAACTAATTTTGTGTAAGATTATGATTTTGTTTTAAATTTTTTAAACGTTAAAATATAATACCGTTGATTGTTGGTTTGGTGTTAAACCTTTATGTTGGTATTTTCATTTTCAGAGCTTTAAATAATTTTGAATATTAGTGAAACCCAAACCATGATAATGAATTAAGGCTTCTTTAAGACTGGATTGTAATTTATTAATCTTATTTAACTTTCGATAACTAGTATCAGGGTTTGTACTAGTTTTGGTGGAATATAGAGTAGAATTTGTTTGTTTTGCTACTAATAAATATAGTGGTTGCATGTCAGAAATAATCGTTGATTTTTCTTTAATCAATTGCTTATTCATATTTTCAATAATTCATTGTTTTTGTAATCGTTTGGTATTGGTAGATTGAACAAAAATATTATTATTGCTATCAACTGCCATTTGAATACAGCATTTGGTATTGGTTGAAAATGGATCGAGATGAGTTTTTCGTTTATCAAATTTATCTTTAAAATTACCTTTATGGATTTCTTTAATAAATGTTTCATCCATTTGAATTTGACCATTTAATTTTTTAAATTTTAATTGGGTATTTTCTAATTGTTTTGATTGCATTAATTTTTGTCGATTATACCAAGCAGTTTTTGGGGTTGTTTTAATAAAACGAGAAATTATTTTGCTAGATTGTCCTAATAATGCAATTTGAATTAATAAATTTCATTGTTCATAATTTAAATGACTTCAATAAGTAAAATGATGACGAAAAGCATCAAAACTAGCACGACATTTTTTACATAAATATTTTTGTTTTCCTTCAGGATTATGACCATTTTTAACACAATGAAAAGATTTGCAATTAGGACATGTAATGCCTTTATCTCTAAATTTTTGATCAATTTCATTTAAACGTTTTTGTTTTTTGATTACCTTTACTTCTTTTTTTATTTTTTCATAAAATTCTAAAAATTGATCATCTGTAAAACTGTTTTTTAATTCTGTAATTATTTTTTCCATCAATTATTTACCTCTATATATTAAAAATATACCTAAAATTAGGTATATTCTATAAATATCAAGAGTTTTCGACAAAATTAAAGAATAAAAATGTTATTTATAGACTGCACCCAGTTTAGTAAGTATTAATAAAAAAGAGTTATAAACTTTTATTTATTCGGCTTCTTGCGTAACCTAATCTAATTATTTTAAAATTCCTATAAAATATTTTTAAATTAAAATGGAAATTATAGGAGATTAAAATTATGAAATTTGATAAATTTAATTTTATTAATGATAAAGAATTATTGCTGTTAACCGGATCAAAAAAAGCTACTTTTAATAAAATGTTAAATATTTTACAATTAGCTGAAATATAAAAATTTAAAAAAGGTGGCAAAACTAATAAATTATCACTAGAAAATCGGATACTGATGACTTTATCGTATTGACGAGAATATCGGACTTATTTTCATCTTGCTAAAAGTTTTGATATTAGCGAATCTAGTTGTTATCGCAACATCAAGTGAATTGAAGATATTTTAATTAAACACTCTGATTTTCAACAACTCGCTGGTAAAAAATCACTAATAAATGATTATTTTAATGATAAAACTATTATTATTGATGTTACCGAGACCTCAATTCAACGCCCAAAAAAAAGACAAAAACAATCTTATTCTGGTAAAAAGAAAAAACATACCATTAAAACACAGGTAATTATCGAACAAGAAACCAAAAAAATTATTGCAACAAGTTTTTCGCTTGGAAAAAAACATGATTATGCTTTATTTAAAGAATCAAAAATCTCAATTTTAAAAAATACCAAATTAATAGTTGATAGTGGTTATCAAGGAATTCAAAAAATTCACAACAATGTTCTAATACCTACAAAAAAAACAAAGAAAAACCCTTTAAATAAAGTACAAAAACAACGTAATAGAATATTTTCAAAAATGAGAATTATTATTGAAAATATTTTTGCTATTCTTAAAAAATTTAAAATTATTACAGAAAAATATCGCAATCGAAGAAAACGATTTAGTTTAAGATTTAATTTAATTGCTTCAATTTATAATTTGCAGTTAGCATAGAAGATTTATTTAAAATTAAAGAATTTAAATAATAAATTCATTTTTTGTTGTGGCAAAATATTAAATTTTTAAATAAAAAACATAATTAATTAAAATTATATTTTTCTATTAGTGTCTTTTTACAAATATTTGCAATTTTTTAATAGGTTACGCAAGAATTCTATTATATCTTTTTCTTTACGACTTTAATATAATTTATTTCATTTTTTAACATCATTAATATATTCATCATGAGATAAATAAATATTGTTATTAATTGTTGTGCACAGTTTCAAATAACTGAGAATTATTTTTTTAATTTAAAATGCTTTTTAATTCAAATTGAATTGGAGGAGTTTTTAATTTTAAAAACCTTCTATAATTATTATACTCAACAATATAATTATCTATCATATTTTTTAGCTCATTAAAATTTTTGTATTTTGTTATATTTTTATTTTCTTTTTTTAAAATTGAAAACCAATTTTCAATAGGTGAATTATCTAAACAATTTCCACGTCAAGACATACTTATAGTTACTCCATAATCTCTTAATAAATCAAAATATGCATGTGAAGCAAAATGAATGCCTTGATCAGAATTAATTATTAATTGACCAGGTTTAATTTTTCGATTAATTAAGCTTTGTTTTAAACAATTAATTACTCAATTTACTGTTGGCCTTACTGTTGGTGATTATCCAACAATTGCATTACGAAATAAGTCTTTAATAGCAAATAAATATACTGATTCTGAATATATTTTAATTATTGTAATATCAATTGATCGTTTTTGATTCATTTGATTAGAATGAAAATTACGTTTAAGTAAATAGGGATATTTTTTATGTTCATATAACATATTATTAAAATGTTTAATTAGACTTCTTGCATAACCTATTAAAAAATTGCAAATATTTGTAAAAAGACACTAATATAAAAATATAATTTTAATTAATTATGTTTTTTATTTAAAAATTTAATATTTTGCCACAAAAAAATGAATTTATTATTTAAATTCTTTAATTTTAAAAAAATCTTCTATGCTAACTGCAAATTATAAATTGAAGCAATTAAATTAAATCTTAAACTAAATAGTTTTCTTCGATTACGATATTTTTCTGTAATAATTTTAAATTTTTTAAGAATAGCAAAAATATTTTCAATAATAATTCTCATTTTTGAAACTATTCTATTACGTTGTTTTTGTACTTTATTTAAAGGGTTTTTCTTTGTTTTTTTTTGTAGGTATTAGAACATTATTGTGAATTTTTTGAATTCCTTGATAACCACTATCAACTATTAATTTGGTATTTTTTAAAATTGAGATTTTTGATTCTTTAAATAAAGCATAATCATGTTTTTTTCCAAGCGAAAAACTTGTTGCAATAATTTTTTTGGTTTCTTGTTCAATAATTGCTTGTGTTTTAATGGTGTGTTTTTTCTTTTTACCAGAATAAGATTGTTTTTGTCTTTTTTTGGGCGTTGGATTGGGGTTTCGGTAACATCAATAATAATAGTTTTATCATTAAAATAATCATTTATTAGTGATTTTTTACCAGCGAGTTTTTGAAAATCAGAGTGTTTAACTAAAATATCTTCAATTCACTTGATATTGCAACAACAACTAGATTCACTAATATCAAAACTTTTAGCAAGATGAAAATAAGTCCGATATTCTCGTCAATACGATAAAGTCATCAGTAGCCGATTTTCTAGTGATAATTTATTAGTTTTGCCACCTTTTTTAAATTTTTCTATTTCAGCTACTTGTAAAATATTTAACATTTTATTAAAATTAGCTTTTTTGCTCCGGTTAATCGCAATAATTCTTTATCATTAATAAAATTAAATTTATCAAATTTCATAATTTTAATCTCCTATAATTTCTATTTTAATTTAAAAATATTTTATAGAAATTTTAAAATAATTAGATTAGATTATGCAAGAAGTATATTAGAGAGATTAAATTAACCGAATTAATTATTAAATTAATTAAATATGATAATGCGATTTTAAACAGTATAACATTCAATATTAAAAATATTGATGAGTTAATTGTTGATGTTCGTTTACCAGTAAATGCTACTTTAAACAGACAACTAAAAAAAATGAAAGTATTATCAATATTCCTAATGAAGAAGGAGAACAAGAATAATGTTAAAACCATCTGAAAAAATGTTAGCACAATTATTAAATGATGAGCCAATTGATTATTCAATTGATATTATTCCGCTATATTTTGCTAATCAATCACAATATATTGACCCTGATTTAGAACAATTATTCACCGAAGACCGCGCTATAACATTATATATTTATAAAATTAATAATCTTAATACAAAGCAAAAACCTACCTTAAATTACTCTCAAAATAGCTTTAAAATAGGTTTTATTGACAAAGATGAATATATTAAAATAACAGGTTATGAAATTAGTGATTTTAACTTTAAATTACAAATTCAACAAAATACAACAGTACAAGATAATAGCACTAGTTATGTAATGATTGATGAAAAAGATATTTTAATTAATAATATTTTAAAACAAGACAAAGCATTTTTAGAAACATTAGACTTAAAAATAGTATCTATTAATGAACCAATTAGTGAAGAAAATAAAAATGAGTGTTATATAATTGAATAATACAAAAGACCTTATTCACCTGATGGATTAAATATTAGACTTCTTGCATAACCTAATCTAATTATTTTAAAATTCCTATAAAATATTTTTAAATTAAAATAGAAATTATAGGAGATTAAAATTATGAAATTTGATAAATTTAATTTTATTAATGATAAATAATTATTGTGATTAACCGGAGCAAAAAAAGCTACTTTTAATAAAATGTTAAATATTTTATAAGTAGCTGAAATAGAAAAATTTAAAAAAGGCGGCAAAACTAATAAATTATCACTAGAAAATCGACTACTGATGACTTTATCGTATTGACGAGAATATCGGACTTATTTTCATATTGCTAAAAGTTTTGACATTAGTGAATCTAGTTGTTGTTGCAATATCAAGTGAATTGAAGATATTTTAATTAAACACTCTGATTTTCAAAAACTCGCTGGTAAAAAATCACTAATAAATGATTATTTTAATGATAAAACTATTATTATTGATGTTACCGAAACCCCAATCCAACGCCCAAAAAAAGACAAAAACAATCTTATTCTGATAAAAAGAAAAAACACACCATTAAAACACAAGTAATTATCGAACAAGAAACCAAAAAAATTATTGCAACAAGTTTTTCGCTTGGAAAAAAACATGATTATGCTTTATTCAAATAATCAAAAATCTCAATTTTAAAAAATACCAAATTAATAGTTGATAGTGGCTATCAAGGAATTCAAAAAATTCACAATAATGTTATAATGCCCACAAAAAAAAACAAAGAAAAACCCTTTAAATAAAGCACAAAAACAACGTAATAGAATAGTTTCAAAAATGAGAATTATTATTGAAAATATTTTTGCTATTCTTAAAAAATTTAAAATTATTACAGAAAAATATCGTAATCGAAGAAAACGATTTAGTTTAAGATTTAATTTAATTGCTTCAATTTATAATTTGCAGTTAGCATAGAAGATTTGTTTAAAATTAAAGAATTTAAATAATAAATTCATTTTTTGTTGTGACAAAATATTAAATTTTTAAATAAAAAACATAATTAATTAAAATTATATTTTTATATTAGTGTCTTTTTACAAATATTTGCAATTTTTTAATAGGTTACGCAAGAAGTCTATTTATTAACAAAAGAAAATGAACAAATAAAAGCAGAAAATAATATTTTAAAAAAGCTTGAATCTCTTCCAAAAACAAAAACAAAGATGAATATTAGAAAACAAATTGATTTTATTAAAAACGAATTAAACAACAACTCAATCTTACCATTAAGATTATTTTTAAAAATATTATGCATTTCATATGATACATGAAATAAATATAAAAATATTCATGAAAAATATGAATGAAAAATTGATTACAATATATTAGAAATAATTAAAATAATTTGAAAAAACAATAAAAATAAAGATCATCGACAAATAAAACTTAATTTGGAAGAACAAAAAATAAAAATATCAGCAAGTATTGTATATCTTTATATGAAGATATTACAAATATGTTCTGAAGTTAGAATTAAACATAAAAAAAGAATAGACTTCTTGCATAACCTAATATAATTATTTTAAAATTCCTATAAAATATTTTTAAATTAAAATAGAAATTATAGAATAGAATTATTGCGATACCTGGTTTTATTATTAAAATATTATTATAAAATATAATTTATGAGGATATTAAATTATGAAATTTGATGAATTTAAAAATATTAATGATAAAGAATGATTAAGATTAACAGGAATAAAACAAGATATTTTTAATAAAATGTTAGATATTTTACAAGTAGCTGAAATAGAAAAATTTAAAAAAGGTGGCAAAGCTAATAAATTATCACTAGAAAATCGATTATTGATGACTTTATCTTATTGACGAGAATATCGAACTTATTTTCATCTTGGAAAAAATTTCGGAATTAGTGAAGCTAATTGTTATCGCAATATCAAGTGAATTGAAGATATTTTAATTAAACACCCTGATTTTCAGCAAGTTGCTGGTAAAAAATCACTAATAAATGATTATTTTAATGATAAAAATATTATTATTGATGCCACCGAAACCCCAATCCAACGCTTAAAAAAAGACAAAAAAAATCTTATTCTGATAAAAAGAAAAAACACACCATTAAAACACAAGTAATTATCGAACAAGAAACCAAAAAAATTATTGCAAAAAGTTTTTCGCTTGGAAAAAAACATTATTATGCTTTATTTAAAGAATCAAAAATCTCAATTTTAAAAAATACCAAATTAACAGTTGACAGTTGTTATCAAGGAATTCAAAAAATTCACAATAATGTTATAATACCTACAAAAAAAAACAAAGAAAAACTCTTTAAATAAAGCGCAAAAACAACGTAATAGAATAGTTTCAAAAATGAGAATTATTATTGAAAATATTTTTGCTATTCTTAAAAAATTTAAAATTATTACAGAAAAATATCGTAATCGAAGAAAACGATTTAGTTTAAGATTTAATTTAATTGCTTCAGTTTATAATTTGCAGTTAGCATAGAAGATTTATTTAAAATTAAAGAATTTAAATAATAAATTCATTTTTTGTTGTGGCAAAATATTAAATTTTTAAATAAAAAACATAATTAATTAAAATTATATTTTTCTATTGGTGTCTTTTTACAAATATTTGCAATTTTTTAATAGGTTACGCAAGAAGTCTAATAAATAGTTTTGGATGATTATAAAAAGTTATTTTAATGTTATCTTAAACTAAATCTTTAGTAATACTTGTTCAAGCTGCTTTAGAATAAAGTAATTTATATCATTGTGAAAAATAGTTTAAATAATTTTCTATTTTGTCATTAGAAACAATTAAATTTGTTAAATATTTACCATACTCGCCATCTGATAATTTAATTTCAGCAGGAATAAGAGAAGGAATATTGTTTGTTTCTAATTCATTTGTTATTGATAATCAATTAAAATAATTTGTTTCTAGTTGATAAACAGAGTTTTCTGAAATATCTTTGTTTTTAACAGTTACTTTAATTTCATCATTGTTATTATTTTGTTTTTTTAAATTTCAATTTGTAATTTGTCCAGTTTTTTTGTCAATAATTGGTGCATTTGGTTCACTGCTATTATTTCAGCGATAAAATGATTTAAAGTATGTGCCATTATCTGATTCTCAATCTGCTGGGGCTCAATAAGATGAATATCTAACATATAAAGTAAAATCAAATGGATAGCCAGTTTCTTGTCTTAATTCTAATGTATATTGATTATACTTATCGAATATTTTTCCTATTTTTAATTCATTATGTATTAATTCAATAATTCTTCAATAATCCTTTTTATTGCCACGCCAAACTACAAAATAATATTTATTGTCTAATTGTTTAAAAGGTTTTTCACTTGCATAAACTTCTTCTCAATAATTTTTAGGTGGAGTAGGTCCACCAGAAAAATTAAAATATGATGAATTTAACAGTACTTGATAATCTTTAAATTCTCAATAACCTGTTTTTACCTCTCTTGGATTAGAAATTAATTCAAAATAATAAGGAGAAAATAATTTAACATCATCATTATAACCTTTATTAATTGCGTATTTACTATATGTATAGTTTGATAACATGTAAATAATTTGTTTAAATCTTTTGACAGCATTATCATTTAAAGATTTATAATTATCTAATTTTCAGTTTTCAAATAAACCGTCAATAACATCTTCTGGTTTTTGTTCTTCGAATTTTTGGCGTAATTCTGCTGCTTTATTAGTAGGATTACCCTTTTCATCGTATTTTGCTCCTTGAAATTTTCTATCATAATTATAACGATATGTTAAATAATTTAACAAAACAATATTTAATTTTTTAACATCTAATAAACCTAAAATATCTTTACCTTGAATATAGTTTTTGGCAATACTTCATGGTAAAAAACTTTCGGTAAATCAATACTGAAATATTCGTACGTTATGATTTGTTTCGATTGGCATTGATAACAAAGGTACTAAACTAGCATTTTCAACGATTGATGATGGATAAGAATAAACATCATTGATATGGCCTCAACATTTAATATTTCCAAATAACATTGATTTGGGATATTTAATTTCAATCCCAGTAAATACTGTATCTTCGGGTAATGATTTTTGTAAAAATAAATGAATACTATTTTGATTTTTTCATTTAAAGTCAGTTATTTTAACTAAGTGCATAGATTTAATGATATTTACACCATCAGGTGAATAAGGTCTTTTATATTCTTCAATGATGTAACATTCATTTTTATTGTCTTCTGTAATTGGTTCATTAATAGATACTATTTTTAATTCTAATGTTTCTAAAAATTCTTTGTTTTGTTTCGAAATATCATTGATTAAAATATCTTTTTCATCAATCATTACATAACTTGTGCTATTATCTTGTACTGTGGTGTTTTGTTGAATTTGTAATTTAAAGTTAAAATCACTAATTTCATAACCTGTTATTTTAATATATTCATCTTTATCAATAAAACCTATTTTAACGTTATTTTGAGAGTAGTTTAAGATTGGTTTTTGCTTTGTCTTAACAAGATTATTAATTTTATAAATATATAAGGTTCTGGCACGGTCTTCACTAAATAATTGTTCTAAATCAGGGTCGCTGTACTGCGATTGATTAGCAAAATCTAACGGAATACTATCAATTGAATAATCAATTGGTTCATCATTTTCTGCTAATTGTGCTAACATTTTTTCTGATGGTTTTAACATTATTCTTGTTCTCCTTCTTGATTAGGCATATTGGTAATGGTTTCGTTGTTTTTTAATTGTCTGTTTAAAGTAGCATTTACTGGTAAGCGAACATCAACAATTAACTCATCAATATTTTTAATATTGAATGTTCTACTGTTTAAAATCGCATTATCATATTTAATTAACTTAATAATAAATTCAGTTAATTTAATTTCTCTAATATATATCATTTGTTCATAAGAGGCGTTTGTTTGAATATTTACACCAGCAACTTCCGCTTGAGTTTGTTGTGCTCCCTTAGCAATTGTGGGAACATGATGGCGATTTATTTTATAGTAATTAGTTAATAATCAATCATATATTTTGGTTAATTGCTCACCTTTAAAATTACCAGCTATATAGTCTACTGGTTGAAAATTACTATCGGGGTCTCCTTCAACCAATAATAAGTCATTTTCAATAAATGAAGCCAACATTTTACTAATTTCTTGGTCAGCAACACCAGTAACTCCATTAGTATTAATGGTAAATTTACCAATATTTAATAATGGATCTAACATTATCTTTTCAGCAATAATATCTAAAATACTAGCAAATTGTTTACCATAACGAGCAGACGGTTCAAAATTAGGGTTATTAGGAATAATTTCAATGGGAATAAAATCAATTGATAATATTTCTTCTCTTTGCAATGTTGTATAGTTATTTCATTTGGCATCATCAATATATAAGTCGGTAATAGTACTATATAATTGTGTTTTTAACTTTCTAATAACTTTTACTTGTTTAGTTACAGCATCAATTTCTAATTTTTTAGTAATAAAAACACTCTGGTCATTTGTAATATAATGGTCATAATCAAAAGTGCAAGATACTAAATTACTCAATTCATTATACTGGTCATTGTAAAAATCAATAGTAATAAAATTAAGTTTTGAATTATTAGAAAAAATAAAGTATGCACCTTTACCATTTTTATTAATTTTATATTCGTTATATCAATTCTTATTGGTAAAGTCTTGCATTTTTAAAAAGTTATTAATTAATTTAGTATCTAATTCTTGATTAGTAAGTGGATTATAAATGCTAATTTCTAAATCTCGTGGATTTAAAAAATTAGCATTATCTTCACAAATTCTTTTTTCTAAAATCTCATTATTTTTTTGAACAGTAACATTTTTACGATTAGTAATCGTTGATGCTAAATTAAGATAGTAACTATCAATATCATATTCTTTTTTTAATTTCTTTTTGGCTGGTAACAATCCCATTTATAACACCTCTTTATTTTGTATCTTCTTTCTTAATAACATCTTCAATACTATGTTGTTTTTGTTGTTTGTTGTGTGTTTTGATAAATCGAATAGTTTCAATAATTAAAACAATAATTCCAGCTCCGATAAGCATTGCTGAAACAATAACATATGCTGGTCAAGAAATACCTAATGTTTTTTCTCCTATAAAACAAATAATAATTCCTGATATAAAAAACAATGATGAAACTCCAAAGATTTTTAAAAACATAATTACATCTTTAACTTCTATTTTTGGCATAATAACATCTCCTTTCTAACTTACTTTTTTTCTTTCAATAAACACAAATCCCAAAGTTCTAAATGTTGCTGGACCATTAGCTCCAATAGACTTCTTGCGATACCTGGTTTTATTATTAAAATATTATTATAAAATATAATTTATGAGGATATTAAATTATGAAATTTGATGAATTTAAAAATATTAATGATAAAGAATGATTAAGATTAACAGGAATAAAACAAGATATTTTTAATAAAATGTTAAATATTTTACAAGTAGCTGAAATAGAAAAATTTAAAAAAGGCGGCAAAGCTAATAAATTATCACTAGAAAATCGATTATTGATGACTTTATCGTATTGACGAGAATATCGAACTTATTTTCATCTTGGAAAAAATTTCGGAATTAGTGAAGCTAATTGTTATCGCAATATCAAGTGAATTGAAGATATTTTAATTAAACACCCTGATTTTCAGCAATTTGCTGGTAAAAAAGCACTAATAAATGATTATTTTAATGATAAAACTATTATTATTGATGTTACCGAAACCCCAATCCAACGCCCAAAAAAAGACAAAAACAATCTTATTCTGGTAAAAAGAAAAAACACACTATTAAAACACAAGTAATTATCGAAAAAGAAACCAAAAAAATTATTGCAACAAGTTTTTCGTTTGGAAAAAACATGATTATGCTTTATTTAAAGAATCAAAAATCGCAATTTTAAAAAATACCAAATTAATAGTTGATAGTGGTTATCAAGGAATACAAAAAATTCACAATAATGTTATAATGCCCACAAAGAAAACTAAGAAAAAACATTTAAATAAAGAACAAAAACAACATAATAGACTAGTTTCAAAAATAAGAATTATTATTGAAAATATTTTTGCTATTCTTAAAAAATTTAAAATTATTACAGAAAAATATAGAAATCGTAGAAAACGATTTAGTTTAAGATTTAATTTAATTGCTTCAATTTATAATTTACAATTATTATAGTTATCATAAAAGATTTATTTAAAATTAACAAATTTGAATAATAAAATAATTTTTCGTTGTGGCAAAATATTAAATTTTTAAATAAAAGACATAATTAATTAAAATTATAATTTTATATTAACCCCTTTTTACAAATATTTGAAATTATTTTAATGGGTTATGCAAGAAGTCTAATATTAATCAATCCATCAGGACTAATAGATAATGCTAAACATGCACTATTAACACCTATTTGATCATATACAATACCTATTGTTTGTATAAAACTACGCCTTGTTTGCAACATCCCTTGACTTTCTAAATCTCCTTTGCTATCTTCTCCTGAGGCTCAAATTCTATAAATATAACTTTCTTTATCAAAATTAGGAATATTATATCCAGTTTGACCAACTATAAAATCACTAGTATCAACAATTTCTCAATCTGGAACATTTGGTATAACAATTGATTTTTTTAATTCATCTAAAATTTCTTCTTTTATTTTTGCAAGTTTTTCATCTTTTATTTTTTCTATAACAAGTTTATCTAACAAAGCATCAACTTCTAATTGAGTATAATATGCTTCTAAATCAATCATTGTTAAATCAATACCTTCTTCTTGAAAAGTGCGAAACATTTTCTTTAAAGTTGTTAAATTAGCCAGTGATTTTGCATAGGTAGGCAATAAACCTTGTCATGTTGCCATAGGGTCATTTTGTGAAGAATAATTAATATTACCAACACTCATATTTGCCGAAGTAAAAAACTCAATCGGAATACGGTTAAATGTTCAATGTTCAATCGTAATAAATACCATATTAATACAATTTTTCTTTAATAATGGATCTTTAAATGTTTCAAACTTTAATTTTGAAAATGGATAGTTTAAATATGAATTAATCATATTTTGGGCCCTTAAAGCAAATGTTTTAAATCATAATTCTATATCACCTTTAAAGAACTTATTATATCGAGCTGGAACTTGGGTAATTTTACCTGTCATTGGAATAAAATTATTATAATTTTCCAAAGTAACATTTTGTCATAATTCATTTAACATTTAATCATCTCCTTATCATTTACTTTTTTTAGAATATATTTTCTTTAATATAAATTTTTTACTATTTAGTAATGTTTTTGTTTTAATTTTTTTGTTTAAATCTTGTTTTGTTCTAAGTTGTTTATATGCTTGAAATAATAGTCCATTAACCAATAAACTAGTAATTGCACTATCTTCTATCGTATTTAACAATTTATCTTTATTAAAGTTATTTTTAAATTGTTCTTGCATTTTTAATATCTTAGCAAGTGTCCTATATATTTTAAAACTATCTTTTACTACTTGCTGATAAGAAAGTGGGGCAAAAGAAACTAAATTAAACAAACTTGTTTTTTTAAATCCCCAACCAATAACACTCACTGTTCATATAGAATTTAAACGGTTCAGGAGCCAAAACAAACTGTTCTGCTTTGATTAAAGTTGCCATAACAACAATAGGGGCATATTTAGGGTTCTTATAATATATTGTTAAAGCAACTTTCACCCGCAATTGATAAAGGGGTAATTTTAACTCCTAAAAACACCTCAGAACCATAAGCAAAGGGAAATAATTGACCTTTGTTTATTGCTTTTGTCTGAAATTTAGATAATATTTTTTTAGTTTTATCAATAATTTTATTAATTACTTTTTGTTTAATAGCAATTATTTTTTTCAATTGGAGCTAATAATTTTTTAGTTACTTTTTGAATATAAAAATTTGGGTTTAAATTATTTAAAAAATTATTTAATTTAATTGGTGTCTGATGCAAGATATTTAATAATTTATTATTATATATTTTACTGCCCCGCATTAAATTAGTATTTAATAGTATATTTTTACCAACACCTTTTTTATGAAGATTAGTCATAATGTTATATCATTCATTAGTACTAATTTTGCTTATTTTATCAATATTTAGTCCATATTCAGACAATCATTTATTAGTATTTATTTCATTTATGTGTGGTATTTTTTGAATCAATGTAGGACTTATTTTTTGTATATTTTTTTCAATTTTTAATAAATTATTAATTTTTTCTAAATTAGAAACTTTAAAGCCTTTATAAAAATCATTTCGTGCTAATTTACCAATTGTATATAATAAAATTTCATTATTAGCCTGCTTTGTAAAATCAAATATTAATTTATGATATAAAATCTTTTTACCTGTAACTTGTCTTACAACATCTTCTAAGTTATTAGCAGTTATTACACCTAATTTTTCAAGCAACTTAGTTTCTTTGGCTAATTTTAAAATTCTAGTTGTTCGTGCTGCACGCGTTAATTTTCCAATACCACCAATTGCTGGTAACAAATTTAAGGCAGTACTTTTTACTGTCACTTCTGATTTTAATTTATCATATATTTGATTTACGGCAAAATCGGTTGTCGTTTCTACTCCAAATGAGATAAATGCTGCGGCAAAATTAGATAATCCCGCACCAAGACCAACAGCCGAGGCAATGCCACCAGTTAAAACTGATAAACCAAGCGCTAAAACTTGAATTCCTAAAAATTCTAATAACTGTAAACCAAAACTTTTTTCTTGTTGTTGGATTGACAATCTAGTTGGATTTTTTTAACAGCATAAATAGGGGCTGTTTTAGATGTTCCAATTGGCATATCTATCAAACAAAAAAGTACTATTTTTTAGTACTGTTAAGAATTTTTAATTTTAACATCAATTGGTTTTGTTTGACCAGTAGCTTTGTTTTTACCTTCAATTTGAACTTCAACAGTTTTATCATTTGTAATATTTATTGGTCAATCTTCACCTTTACTTTCAATAAAGTAATCAAAATCAGTTTCTGTTAAAGAACTATCTGAGGCTTTAACCGCTTTAAAAACAACAGCTTCAAATTGTGGTTTTAACTGTTCTGTTGTTGCTTGTGTTGGGTCTGCTACATGAATAGTTGGTTTATCTAATTTATTAATTTTACTAATATCAATTTTTGAAACAATATGTTTAATAGTTCCCTTAGGTTCAACTACTGCCTCACCTAAATATAAAACTCTTTCCATAATCAAAGTATTACCCATTCCAGTACCCAATGCAGCCGCACCAACTCTTAATGTAGTATGGTCTTTTTTGAATAAGATAAGAGGGTCATATTTTTTACTAAATTTAAAGGCAATTGCATTAACACCATCTGGTAATAGAGTAATTTTTCCTTCTGAACCATCTTTATTAATAATTGGTAATTTTTTAGGAACCATATAATATGTTGTTCCTTCAACAGTTTTCATTGCTCCGCTTGTTTCAATTACATTGTTTATTTGGTCATTTGCTCCAAGTTGTAACTGTAATTTATTACGAATTCCACGAATAAAATCAGCCGAACCTAAAATAATTTTTTCTGATGGGGTAAATCCATTTTCATATATTTTATCCATAATTTCATCGTGAATTTGCAAATCATTAGTATCATCTGCTTTTTGGCTTTGAATGGTTGTAACTACTCCTTTATTAATAATTTCTAAAATTTTATTACGTTTATAAGCAAACTCAGTATCCATTTCTTGTTCAATATCAGCAGCCCAAAGATTAGGGTTAAAATCACTTTCTACAGGGTCTAATTTACGTGCAAAAGTTAAAATTGTATCTAATTAAACAATTCCATCATCAAATTCTACTTCTGAATAATTTAATAATTTATCATCAGTATTAAATACTTTCCCGTCTTTACCGGAACCTTCATTATATTTAATATTTTTCTTTCTTTTATATGCTAAACTAAATTTAATTGCATCTTTTCATGCAAATAATGCTTCTCAACTAAATTTTTGTTGATAAGTTTGTAAATATCATTGTTCAAATGTTTCTCGATCTCGTTTTGTTTCTTGATTAGCAATATCTCCGAAAATTATTTGTGGGTTTTGTGCCATAATTTACTTCCTTCTTTATATTTATTAAATACATTGTCTGTATCTAAAATATTGTTTTCTTTGTTTTCTACTTTTGGTACGCCGCCAGCATTAAATGTTTGTACCTTTAATTAATTCATCATAAACACTTTGCAATTGTGTTTTGATTATTTCAATATCATCAGTAATATCATAAGACTTTAATAAAACATTTTTAAATTCTTCATTATCAGTTAAAGAATTAATAAAGTCAATTACTTCAATTTGTTTTAATTGAATTGTTTGTTGTTCAATTTGTGAAGTTAATTCAGTATTTTTTGTTTGTAGTTCGTTGATTTTCTGATTACTATTTTCTAAATTAATTGCATTAAATTCTTCAACTTCAGCAGTATTTTCTAAAATAATTTCAGCGGTTTTAATATCTAAACTACCATCTTCATTTTTAATATGTTCGCTATTTTCATTAATAAGAACATATTTTACATTTTTTAATGCCATTGTTTTTCCTCCTATTTTTTAATATTTGTATTTGTTCTTTTTCTAATCGCTTTTTGTATAATTTCAAAACTGTCTACTCTAAAAGAAAAAAAATAGCGTTTAGTTTTTATATTTAACTGATTAAATACCGAGCCTTTAATTTTTATCTCATCATCTTTTTATAATTTCAAAAACTCAGTTAAAATAGATGGGTTATATATTGATAATGTTGAGTAATTTAATCCTTCTCACTGACATTTAGCCGAACAAACATCAACTTCAACGCCACCAGCAACCAGCGCCTTAACCTTAGTTTTAATCGGATTTTCATGTAATCTAACAGTTAATTCTAACTTATTAACTTTTTTATTTTTTATTTTATGTTTATTGGTTATTGATTTTTTAGGTAAATTACTTTTTGTTTGTGCCATTTTTATCAACTCCTTTTGCTAAAAAATACTGTAAATGTTTTCAAGCATCGTGTTCGTGCTCTGACATTTTAATATTTCCTTTATAAATATAATTTTTCTTAATGACTGGTGATTGTAAAATATATTTTAAATTAAATAGATATTTGCATAAAATTTTTAAACCACCGATTAATTTAGAAGTAGATAGTGGGTTTGTTATTTTTAATACCTTATGAAGTTGATAATCTTCAATTATTACAATAACTTTATTTAAATAAGAACAAATTTTATTTTTAAACTCATTTAATATTAAATACATATTATTTATTGCTTCTTCTTCATTTTTGGAATTAAAAGTAATATTATTAATTATTTTTTTTGCAAAACATTATAAATAATAATACCAGTTTGTCCAATTCCAGCAGGGTCAATTGCAATAATATATTTTAATTTATTTGTTTTATTTTTTTGTCAATTTGTAATATTTTTCATCCATCGGATTCTAAATCTAAAATATCGTTAATTTTATAATATTAGACTTCTTGCATAACCCATTAAAATAATTTCAAATATTTGTAAAAAGGGGTTAATATAAAATTATAATTTTAATTAATTATGTCTTTTATTTAAAAATTTAATATTTTGCCACAACAAAAAATTATTTTATTATTCAAATTTGTTAATTTTAAATAAATCTTTTATGATAACTATAATAATTGTAAATTATAAATTGAAGCAATTAAATTAAATCTTAAACTAAATCGTTTTCTACGATTTCTATATTTTTCTGTAATAATTTTAAATTTTTTAAGAATAGCAAAAATATTTTCAATAATAATTCTTATTTTTGAAACTAGTCTATTATGTTGTTTTTGTTCTTTATTTAAATGTTTTTTCTTAGTTTTCTTTGTGGGCATTATAACATTATTGTGAATTTTTTGTATTCCTTGATAACCACTATCAACTATTAATTTGGTATTTTTTAAAATTGCGATTTTTGATTCTTTAAATAAAGCATAATCGTGTTTTTTACCAAGTGAAAAACTTGTTGCAATAATTTTTTTGGTTTCTTGTTCGATAATTACTTGTGTTTTAATAGTGTGTTTTTTCTTTTTACCAGAATAAGATTGTTTTTGTCTTTTTTTGGGCGTTGGATTGGGGTTTCGGTAGCATCAATAATAATATTTTTATCATTAAAATAATCATTTATTAGTGCTTTTTTACCAGCAACTTGCTGAAAATCAGGGTGTTTAATTAAAATATCTTCAATTCACTTGATATTGCGATAACAATTAGCTTCACTAATTCCGAAATTTTTTCCAAGATGAAAATAAGTTCGATATTCTCGTCAATACGATAAAGTCATCAATAATCGATTTTCTAGTGATAATTTATTAGCTTTGCCACCTTTTTTAAATTTTTCTATTTCAGCTGCTTGTAAAATATCTAACATTTTATTAAAAATATCTTGTTTTATTCCTGTTAATCTTAATAATTCTTTATCATTAATATTTTTAAATTCATCAAATTTCATAATTTAATATCCTCATAAATTATATTTTATAATAATATTTTAATAATAAAACCAGGTATCGCAAAAAGTCTATTGCATATATGAAACAATAACATCTCAATTGTCTTTAAATAAATTTAAGTACATTTTGTCTCATTCTAAACATTGCAAATCATAATGCTTTTTATGATGTGAAATACGACAATTAATAGGTTGACAATTAACTCAATCAAATGATGTTGTTATTTCATTTCAATTTTTATTAATATATTTACTTTTATATTCTGTCATTTATCTATACTCCTTAATTCTTTTTATTTGTTGCTCAAATTTCATCATTAATATCATTTACTGTTACCAGATAAGCTCGTATCATTAATTCTTGTAATTTATTTTTAATTTTTTTATTTCATTTTTTCATCAAATATTTTAATTTCTGTAAAAAAACATAATATTCCTTTATTGGTTAATATTTTGATATTTAGTAAATAATTTATTTTAATATTTAATTACTTCGCCGCCCGCTCCACTTTGAAGGTGAGCGGGGGCAGATAGGATATTTTGATATAGTTTACCCCCATACGGAAATAAACAAAAAACAGTTTACCCAGTTATTAATTACACTTAATCAATACCTACACAACCTTATATAAAGAAAATAACCTTTTGGAATTCCAACCCTCTTGTTTTTTTAGTGTCCGATATTGTTTTTTTCGTTTTAACATCGCTCTTTTTATGAAAACAAGCCAAAAAAACACATGCTCTGACATTTCGCAAGTGATTAATCTTGCCGAGAATTAAAGAAATAAATAGGGGTAGTAAATCCAATCGCTTTCACACTTTCTTTAAGGCTTCGCGCCATAGATGAGTTATCCATCTTTAAGCATCAAAAAATATTAATTTTTAAAAATTTAATTTTGGATTAATCGTTAGATAGTATCTTTATTTTTTTATCTCATTATCTTTTTTAATTCTTTGTTTATTAAATATATTTTTTAGTAATTATATTTAATAATTAACTAACAACTAAATAAAACAATTATTCAAAATTTTTTAAGAAAAGAAAGGATGGATTTTTCTGAAAAAACATATTTTATTAAGTGTAAAAGATACTATCTAACGATTAATCCAATAAATATAAGTATTTTTTACAAAATAAAAAGCACTTTATTCTTTTTCAATAAAGTGATACATTTGCATTTACAATTTACAAATTTAAAAATAAAATTTGTTCTTATTTAAATAAAGTTATTATAATAATTGAAGATTATCAACTTCATAAGAATTTAAAAATAAAAAATCCATTATCTACTCCCAAATTTATTGGTGGTTTAAAAGTTTTATGCAAATATCTATTTAATTTAAATTATGTTTTACAATCGCCAGTTGTTAAAAAAATTATATTTATAAAGGAAATATTAAAATGTCAGAGCACGAGCACGATGCTTGAAAACATTTACAATATTTTTTAAAAAGGAGTTGATAAAAATGACACAAACAAAAAGTAATTTACATAAAAAATTAATAACTAATAAACCTAAAATAAAAAATAAAAGAGTTAACAAATTAGAACTATACAATGTTTCTTTTAACTGAGAATATGAAATAAAAACCTTTCTAGGTTATTATTAAATATATAAAGTTAGGAGAAACATTTTTTATATGGCAAAGGGTAAAACTAAAGGGTCAAAAGACCGTGATATTGAATTTAAAAATAAAATTATTAACGAATATTGCGAATATAATAAATCAATATCTTTAATATCTAAAGAATATGAAATAAGTACTGCAACTATTTCTAGGTGAATTAATGTTTTCAATAAAGATAAAAAATTTGATAAACGAACATATATTAAAAAATGCCAATTTTTAATAATCCGCATGATGAAACTATATATTTATTAACAAAAGGAAATGAACAAATAAAATCAGAAAATAATATTTTTAAAAAGCTTGAATCTCTTCCAAAAACAAAAAAAAGATGAATATTATAAAACAAATTGATTTTATTAAAAACGAATTAAATAACAACTCAATCTTACCATTAAGATGATTTTTAAAAATATTATGCATTTCATATGATACATGAAATAAATATAAAAATATTCATGAAAAATATGAATAAAAAATTGATTACAATATATTAGAAATAATTAAAATAATTTGAAAAAACAATAAAAATAAAGGTCATCGACAGATAAAACTTAATTTGGAATAACAAAAAATAAAAATATCGGCAAGTACTGTATATCGTTATATGAAGATATTACGAATATGTTCTGAAGTTAGAATTAAACATAAAAAACGAATTAAACATTTTAATAATATGTTATATGAACATAAAAAATACCCCTATTTACTTAAACTTAATTTTCATTCTAATCAAATAAATCAAAAATGATCAATTGATATTACAATAGACTTCTTGCATAACCCATTAAAATAATTTCAAATATTTGTAAAAAGGGGTTAATATAAAATTATAATTTTAATTAATTATGTCTTTTATTTAAAAATTTAATATTTTGCCACAACGAAAAATTATTTTATTATTCAAATTCGTTAATTTTAAATAAATCTTTTATGATAACTATAATAATTGTAAATTATAAATTGAAGCAATTAAATTAAATCTTAAACTAAATCGTTTTCTACGATTTCTATATTTTTCTGTAATAATTTTAAATTTTTTAAGAATAGCAAAAATATTTTCAATAATAATTCTTATTTTTGAAACCAGTCTATTATGTTGTTTTTGTTCTTTATTTAAATGTTTTTTCTTAGTTTTCTTTGTGGGCATTATAACATTATTGTGAATTTTTTGTATTCCTTGATAACCACTATCAACTATTAATTTGGTATTTTTTAAAATTGCGATTTTTGATTCTTTAAATAAAGCATAATCGTGTTTTTTACCAAGTGAAAAACATGTTGCAATAATTTTTTTGGTTTCTTGTTCGATAATTACTTGTGTTTTAATAGTGTGTTTTTTCTTTTTACCAGAATAAGATTGTTTTTGTCTTTTTTTGGGCGTTGGATTGGGGTTTAGGTAACATCAATAATAATAGTTTTATCATTAAAATAATCATTTATTAGTGCTTTTTTACCAGCAACTTGCTGAAAATCAGGGTGTTTAATTAAAATATCTTCAATTCACTTGATATTGCGATAACAATTAGCTTCACTAATTCCGAAATTTTTTCCAAGATGAAAATAAGTTCGATATTCTCGTCAATACGATAAAGCCATCAGTAGCCGATTTTATAGTGATAATTTATTAGTTTTGCCACCTTTTTTAAATTTTTCTATTTCAGCTGCTTGTAAAATATCTAACATTTTATTAAAAATATCTTGTTTTATTCCTGTTAATCTTAATCATTCTTTATCATTAATATTTTTAAATTCATCAAATTTCATAATTTAATATCCTCATAAATTATATTTTATAATAATATTTTAATAATAAAACCAGGTATCGCAAGAAGTCTAATAATTAAAATATATTAAAAATCAGTATATTTATTTGCTATTAAAGACTTATTTAGTAATGCAATTGTTGGATACCCGCTAACAGTAAGGCTAACAGTAAATTGAGTAATTAATTGTTTAAAACAAAGCTTAATTAATCGAAAAATTAAATCTGGTCAATTAATAATTAATTCTGATCAAGGAATTCATTTTACTTCACATGCATATTTTGATTTATTAAGAGATTATGAAGTAACTATAAGTATGTATCGACGTGGAAATTGTTTAGATAATTCACCTATTGAAAATTGGTTTTCAATTTTAAAAAAAGAAAATAAAAATATAACAAAATACAAAAATTTTAATGAGCTAAAAAATATGATAGATAATTATATTTTTGAGCATAATAATTATAGAAGGGTTTTAAAATTAAAAATGCCTCCAATTCAATTTGAATTAAAAAGCATTTTAAATTAAAAAAATAATTCTCAGTTATTTGAAACTGTGCAGGTTCGTTATCCTTACTATTACTTAAAATAATTTTTATATTTATCTCAATAACTACGCTTTAAACCTGTTATATCGGGCAATAATTTTAATGAATATTTAGCACGATTTTCTTTTATAAAAGATACTATTTTTTGTTTATTTAATTGTAAAAGTCATTGAGCTTTTTTAATAATTCATACCTAACTTTGTAATAGTTTAAATCTTTTTTCCCAAATGGTTCTTTTGGGCCTTTTGGTGTATTTAAATTCCTTTTTTAAAATTTATTTGTCATGAATTAAGTGTTTTTATATTTACTTTATATTTTTTTTGAAATATAAGTAAGCGATGTTTGTTCAATTTGTTTTACTGGATTTTTTCTAAATTCTGCAGTATATGTTTTAAATTTTTGTCCTTTTTTTTGCCATATAAAAATGAGCCTCCTCTAAAAGTTTAATAAAGTTCTTTTTTAATTTTACTTACTTTTTGGGGTGCAGTCTTTTGAGTTCTTTTATGCATTTTGATATAGTCTTTATTTAATCTTTTATTTAACAAGAGTTGTTTTTTGCCGCTTTATCTTACAGGATACATTAGACTTCTTGCGTAACCTAATCTAATTATTTTAAAATTTCTATAAAATATTTTTAAATTAAAATAGAAATTATAGGAGATTAAAATTATGAAATTTGATAAATTTAATTTTATTAATGATAAATAATTATTGCGATTAACCGGAGCAAAAAAAAGCTACTTTTAATAAAATTTTAAATATTTTACAAGTAGCTGAAATAGAAAAATTTAAAAAAGGTGGCAAAACTAATAAATTATCACTAGAAAATCGGCTACTGATGACTTTATCGTATTGACGAGAATATCGGACTTATTTTCATCTTGCTAAAAGTTTTGATATTAGTGAATCTAGTTGTTATCTCAATATCGAGTGAATTGAAGATATTTTAATTAAACACTCTGATTTTCAACAACTCGCTGGTAAAAAATCACTAATAAATTATTATTTTAATGATAAAACTATTATTATTGATGTTACCGAAACCCCAATCCAACGCCCGAAAAAAGACAAAAACAATCTTATTTTGGTAAAAAGAAAAAACACACCATTAAAACACAAGTAATTATCGAACAAGAAACAAAAAAAATATTGCAACAAGTTTTTCGCTTGGAAAAAAACATGATTATGCTTTATTCAAAGAATCAAAAATCTCAATTTTAAAAAATACCAAATTAATAGTTGATAGTGGTTATCAAGGAATTCAAAAAATTCACAATAATGTTCTAATACCTACAAAAAAAACAAAGAAAAACCCTTTAAATAAAGTACAAAAACAACGCAATAGAATAGTTTCAAAAATGAGAATTATTATTGAAAATATTTTTGCTATTCTTAAAAAATTTAAAATTATTACAGAAAAATATCATAATCGAAGAAAACGATTTAGTTTAAGATTTAATTTAATTGCTTCAATTTATAATTTGCAGTTAGCATAGAAGATTTATTTAAAATTAACGAATTTGAACAATAAAATAATTTTTCGTTGTGGCAAAATATTAAATTTTTAAATAAAAGACATAATTAATTAAAATTATAATTTTATATTAACCCTTTTTTACAAATATTTGCAATTTTTTAATAGGTTACGCAAGAATTCTATTGGTGCACTACGGTTAATTCCTCAAACACAATGAACATAAATTTTTTTATTTTTAATATTATTATCAATAATCTTTAATGCTTGAATTACAATATTGGGATCTAGTTCTTGTGATGTTGAATAATCATTAAAATTAAAATAAACATATTTGTCATAAATTCAAAGATATTCTTGATCATCATTTTTAATATTATATTTTTGAATTTATTCACGATAAATTTCTTCAGCACAACTAATTACTAACGCAGCATCTTGTGGAACAATATGACGATCACCAAGATACAAATTATCGATAATTTTCTTTGCGAACATTTTTATTATCCTAAATCTATTTTTATATTACCATTTTGTTTAAATGGGTCGGTAAAATGTTTTGCCTTAATCATTGCAATTTCATCATTATAAGGAGCAAATGCATGATTTTTTTCTCCTACATATGGCGTCTCTAAAATCTTAATCATCCCATCTAATTTAGGATGATAAATTATTTTTAAAAGGGTTTCAAATCCCAAGTAACCATAACCAATGTTTTCGTGCCGATCCTTATGGCCATTTAAAGGATTTTTACTGTCATTAATATGTAAACATAATAGCCGGTTTAAACCAATTAATTGATCAAATTCTATAATAATATCATCCAATGCTTCTATCAAGCGATAACCAGCATCATGCATATGACAAGTATCTCAACAGATTCCTAATTTATCATTTAATTTAACATTATCAATAATATATTTTAGTTGTGTGAAATTTGTTCCCAATTCGCTCCCTTTACCAGCCATTGTTTCTAAAGCAATTGTTGCTTTTTGATTAGGTGTTAAAACTAAATTTAATCCTTCAATAATGCGATCTAATCCAACTTGTTCTGGTGCACCAACCGCGCTTCCGGGATGTAAAACAATTGTTTTAATTCCAATTTCACCAGCACGAGTAATTTCTTTTTTTAAAAACTCAACAGCTATTTCAAAAGTACTAGGATTAGTTGTGTTTGCTAAATTAATAATATAAGGAGCATGAATAATAATATTATTGATATCAAAATGATGTTCTTTTAATTGCTGATAAAATTCTGGAATAAAAAATTGCTCCGTACTAACGCGAATAGTATTTTGGGGTGGTCCTGTATAAATCATCATTGCATTAGCATTATTATTTAAACTTTCATTTAAGGCACCAAGCAAATAATTTTGCTGCTTGTTCATACTAACATGACTTCCTATAATTAAATTATAATCTTTCATTTTAAGGTCTCCTTTTTTTCTAATTAATTTTATAGTATCATACATAAGATAAGAAAAATAACTTATTTATGAAAGGATCAAAATTATTGATAGCATTACAAAAGTTGAGGTTTTATAAAAAATATAAATAAAATAATTGGATAAATTTTTAAAAATCCTAATTTATTAGTAGACTTCTTGCATAACCCATTAAAATAATTTCAAATATTTGTAAAAAGGGGTTAATATAAAATTATAATTTTAATTAATTATGTCTTTTATTTAAAAATTTAATATTTTGCCACAACGAAAAATTATTTTATTATTCAAATTCGTTAATTTTAAATAAATCTTTTATGATAACTATAATAATTGTAAATTATAAATTGAAGCAATTAAATTAAATCTTAAACTAAATCGTTTTCTACGATTTCTATATTTTTCTGTAATAATTTTAAATTTTTTAAGAATAGCAAAAATATTTTCAATAATAATTCTTATTTTTGAAACTAGTCTATTATGTTGTTTTTGTTCTTTATTTAAATGTTTTTTCTTAGTTTTCTTTGTGGGCATTATAACATTATTGTGAATTTTTTGTATTCCTTGATAACCACTATCAACTATTAATTTGGTATTTTTTAAAATTGCGATTTTTGATTCTTTAAATAAAGCATAATCGTGTTTTTTACCAAGTGAAAAACTTGTTGCAATAATTTTTTTGGTTTCTTGTTCGATAATTACTTGTGTTTTAATAGTGTGTTTTTTCTTTTTACCAGAATAAGATTGTTTTTGTCTTTTTTTGGGCGTTGGATTGGGGTTTCGGTAACATCAATAATAATAGTTTTATCATTAAAATAATCATTTATTAGTGCTTTTTTACCAGCAACTTGCTGAAAATCAGGGTGTTTAATTAAAATATCTTCAATTCACTTGATATTGCGATAACAATTAGCTTCACTAATTCCGAAATTTTTTCCAAGATGAAAATAAGTTCGATATTCTCGTCAATACGATAAAGTCATCAATAATCGATTTTCTAGTGATAATTTATTAGCTTTGCCACCTTTTTTAAATTTTTCTATTTCAGCTACTTGTAAAATATCTAACATTTTATTAAAAATATCTTGTTTTATTCCTGTTAATCTTAATCATTCTTTATCATTAATATTTTTAAATTCATCAAATTTCATAATTTAATATCCTCATAAATTATATTTTATAATAATATTTTAATAATAAAACCAGGTATCGCAAGAAGTCTAGTGTTTTAAGTTCATCAATAATAGTAAAAAAATACTTTTTATACCAAAACCTCAACCTTTTTCTCACTACCAATTAACGAAAAAAAATGAAAAAATTAAACTAACAATTAATCAAATTTACCAAAAAATTATTAATTAAAAATAATGATAAAATTGTATCTTGACAAGGAATTAATCTATTATGCTTGTTAAGTTTAATTTTTAATTTTTTGTTAACAATTTTTAATTTTGTTGCAGCATATAGCCTACATTTTACTATGCGCAAAGCCGTCTTCTTACCTCTTGATATTGTTTTTTTACTAATAACTTTAATAAATTTTATCTTATTAATTTTTGTTAAAAAACGTCAGAAAAGATTAATTAATCAACTTAAAATTAATTTAAATAAAACATTATTAATTAATATCTATAATAGACTTCTTGCGATACCTGGTTTTATTATTAAAATATTATTATAAAATATAATTTATGAGGATATTAAATTATGAAATTTGATGAATTTAAAAATATTAATGATAAAGAATGATTAAGATTAACAGGAATAAAACAAGATATTTTTAATAAAATGTTAGATATTTTACAAGTAGCTGAAATAGAAAAATTTAAAAAAGGTGGCAAAGCTAATAAATTATCACTAGAAAATCGATTATTGATGACTTTATCGTATTGACGAGAATATCGAACTTATTTTCATCTTGGAAAAAATTTCGGAATTAGTGAAGCTAATTGTTATCGCAATATCAAGTGAATTGAAGATATTTTAATTAAACACCCTGATTTTCAGCAAGTTGCTGGTAAAAAAGCACTAATAAATGATTATTTTAATGATAAAACTATTATTATTGATGCTACCTAAACCCCAATCCAACGCCCAAAAAAAGACAAAAACAATCTTATTCTGGTAAAAAGAAAAAACACACTATTAAAACACAAGTAATTATCGAACAAGAAACCAAAAAAATTATTGCAACAAGTTTTTCACTTGGTAAAAAACACGATTATGCTTTATTTAAAGAATCAAAAATCGCAATTTTAAAAAATACCAAATTAATAGTTGATAGTGGTTATCAAGGAATACAAAAAATTCACAATAATGTTATAATGCCCACAAAGAAAACTAAGAAAAAACATTTAAATAAAGAACAAAAACAACATAATAGACTAGTTTCAAAAATAAGAATTATTATTGAAAATATTTTTGCTATTCTTAAAAAATTTAAAATTATTACAGAAAAATATAGAAATCGTAGAAAACGATTTAGTTTAAGATTTAATTTAATTGCTTCAATTTATAATTTACAATTATTATAGTTATCATAAAAGATTTATTTAAAATTAACGAATTTGAACTTTAATTTTGTCGAAAACTCTTGATATTTATAGAATATACCTAATTTTAGGTATATTTTTAATATATAGAGGTAAATAATTGATGGAAAAAATAATTACAGAATTAAAAAACAGTTTTACAGATGATCAATTTTTAGAATTTTATGAAAAAATAAAAAAAGAAGTAAAGGTAATCAAAAAACAAAAACGTTTAAATGAAATTGATCAAAAATTTAGAGATAAAGGCATTACATGTCCTAATTGCAAATCTTTTCATTGTGTTAAAAATGGTCATAATCCTGAAGGAAAACAAAAATATTTATGTAAAAAATGTCGTGCTAGTTTTGATGCTTTTCGTCATCATTTTACTTATTGAAGTCATTTAAATTATGAACAATGAAATTTATTAATTCAAATTGCATTATTAGGACAATCTAGCAAAATAATTTCTCGTTTTATTAAAACAACCCCAAAAACTGCTTGGTATAATCGACAAAAATTAATGCAATCAAAACAATTAGAAAATACCCAATTAAAATTTAAAAAATTAAATGGTCAAATTCAAATGGATGAAACATTTATTAAAGAAATCCATAAAGGTAATTTTAAAGATAAATTTGATAAACGAAAAACTCATCTCGATCCATTTTCAACCAATACCAAATGCTGTATTCAAATGGCAGTTGATAGCAATAATAATATTTTTGTTCAATCTACCAATACCAAACGATTACAAAAACAATGAATTATTGAAAATATGAATAAGCAATTGATTAAAGAAAAATCAACGATTATTTCTGACATGCAACCACTATATTTATTAGTAGCAAAACAAACAAATTCTACTCTATATTCCACCAAAACTAGTACAAACCCTGATACTAGTTATCGAAAGTTAAATAAGATTAATAAATTACAATCCAGTCTTAAAGAAGCCTTAATTCATTATCATGGTTTGGGTTTCACTAATATTCAAAATTATTTAAAGCTCTGAAAATGAAAATACCAACATAAAGGTTTAACACCAAACCAACAATCAACGGTATTATATTTTAACGTTTAAAAAATTTAAAACAAAATCATAATCTTACACAAAATTAGTTTTTAAATTGTCATATTGATGATTTTTTTTATTTCATCAAGAGTTTTCGACAAAATTAAAGAATTTGAATAATAAAATAATTTTTCGTTGTGGTAAAATATTAAATTTTTAAATAAAAGACATAATTAATTAAAATTATAATTTTATATTAACCCCTTTTTACAAATATTTGAAATTATTTTAATGGGTTATGCAAGAAGTCTAATGATATCTTTAAGACCATTTTTAAAACATTAAAAATTAGTGATATTAGTTCCCAATGAACAATTACACCGAATAATCTACCACACTTATCTGATTTTAAAGTAAATGATAATATTATCATTGGCCAATATCACGGTTATAATTTTAAATTTGGTTCTATTAATAAAGCAACAACTACGGTTGTTGATAATATTCAACCAAATTTAATTCCTAAACCTTATAACCTTCAATATTATCGTTATTTATTTTTAACAATAACGGCTCCTTCTATTAATGATCAAAATTTTGAAATTACACGAAAAAATAAATATCAAAAAAATAATTTAATTTTTGATAACTTTTTTTATATGACCAAACTAATGCGGATTTAACATTAACTCTTAAAAACCTTATTATAGAAAATATAACAACAACAAAAATGATTCCAAATATTAAAGTAACCAACCAAACATGATCATTTCAATTAGCAACTAGTGCAATAAATAATAGTAAAGATAATTATAATAGTTTATTAAATATTAGAATTACTTTAAATGAAAAAGTCATGTTAAAGAATATTTTACTAATGCTAAAACATGACTATGAAATATTACAAAAAGGGCTTGTATGATTAAATTTAATTGCACAAAAAGATTAATATTTATCTACTTTATAATTAGCAATAATTTTGTCTAGTTTATGAGCTAAAATTTTAGCTTCTGGATCAGAAACAATAATCGCAGCTTTAATTTTCTTATATTCTAAAACTGAGGTAGAAACAATAATAACTTCATTATTAAGATCATTGCCTTCATAATGATCAAGTGCTGGTAAACGAATAATATCATTAGGATAATGAACATATTGTAACCCTGAGACAATAGCATCCGCTTTTGAAGTAATAACCATTAAACTACGATATTTAAATTTCGGGAAGATAATATCAATTGTAATTGCTTGTACTACGACAAATAAATATGAAGCAAATAAGGCAGGGCCAAAGAAATATTTAATTTTATGACTAGTGAAATCACTATCATATAAACCGCCATCATCAATTTTAAAACCAAGGCGTTGAATTTGATCAATATGTGTTGATCAGTCTTTTCCAAAATAAATACTTGTTAACTCACTACGACTTAATAATGTTGTGTGAATTGCTAACATTACAACAATAATAATATAATTAACAATTCGATTATAATTAGCAATTGAAATTTTCTTTTTGGCTGAATAATAAGCAAAAACAAAATCAGTTCCAGCTGTTGATGCTCCTCCCTTATAAACTAAGCCATAAGCAATTCCATTTAAAATTCCTGCTACCGATGCAAAAACAAATAATCAAATCTGGTACATTCCACCATAATTACTAAAAATATTTAAACTATTATAATTAACAATAAAAAATAATTCTTGAGGATTAATAACCGGTATATAAGCAAATGCAAAATGAAAACAATTTTGCAAACCAATATAAACAATTGTACGAAAAGAAAAACGAAGTCCAACTTTAATGACGCCAAAAATAAATAATGGGGTATTAAATACAAAATAAAAAAATCAGTACATACTTGTTTGCATTTGTAACTGATCTTGGTTTGGTCAAATTCCAACCACAATTCCACGGGCAATCCCTCCAATTCCACTTGGAGTAATCCCATTACTTGTTGTTGCTGCAATAAAGTAATCATAACTAGCCATTCCTAAAAAAGAAGCAAAAATAATATAAGCATAATCACGGAATAAACGTGATTTAAAATAAGCTTTAAAACGTAAATTAAATTCTTTTCGTGAAATCCGTTCACGACTACGGGTTTTTCTTTCCGTTTTTTTTTCTTTCGTATAAAAATCTGATGGTTTGTTTGTAATACTATCAGGGTTAACTCCAATGTTGTTACTATCTACTTCTGCTGTTAATATTTTTTCATCTTCGTTAACCATTTTTCGTTATTCTACGTCCTTTTTTAACCTTAATTATTACTAATAAGTATAACATTATTTAAAAAATAAAAAACAACCAAAAGGTTGTTTTTTAATAAAATTAATTAATTATTAACTTTTTAAACGAATTGTAACTTTGAATGAACCAACTTTGATTGGATCATAATCATTTCTTGTAATATCAACTACAGTATAATCTCGTTGTAACTTTTGGTTTAAAGTTCCAAATTTAACACCTCTGTTTGCTCCTTTGTTTGAAGGAATAAACACTGGAATTTTTTGATAATCTAATGCTGGAATTGTCATATAAATAACAATTTGTTGATATGGTGAGTCAACATCTTTCAATGCTTCATTTAAGTATTTAACAAATTCATTACTTACTAATTGTGTTCCAAAGTTTTTATCTTCCACAAATTCGTGTGATTGATTATGGGTAATGTAAAACGAAACTTTTGCATCACAATTTACTAATAAGTATTTTTGTTGTACTGTTGCACCATTATATGTATATGATGATTTATCTTGGCATTTTTCAGCAATTGCTGCTGCAATTTCATTTGCAACTGTTTCAATTTTATATAATTTTTCATTATTTAAATCATATTTTGCTGATTTATTTCATAATAATTCAGCATCATTGACACGAACTTGTTCTAAAAATAATAATTTACGTAATCATTTTTTAGGGGCATTTTTTCATTCATCTTCCCCTAAAATTACTTTACTTGGTCCTTCTTCTTCTTTTGTTTTTGAACGCATTACTTGAATAATATCTAATGCAACAGAAGTTTTTTCTTGTTTATCAACTAACATTAATGAAGGCCCAAACCCCGATAATACTTTATGTGTATTTGATTTAAATAATTTAATTCATTGGTCATGTTTAATTTCAAATAATTCATTAATTGAATCTAAATCATCTTGTGAAGATTGTGATAAATCAATAATATAATTTGAACTTAATAAGTTAAATAATCTTCTTAATAAATATTTTAATGTATTAACTGTTTCATACATTTTGAATTTATGAATTGGATCATTATCTCATGGTGATAATGCATTATTATAAATAATTTTTAAAGCAATATAATTAATACTTGATTTTTTAGCAACTTGTGCAATTGCCCCTGCTTCAGTATCAATTACATCAATAGTATGACCATATTTATCAACCATTTCCTTAAATTGTTTTGAGTTATAAATCAGCATATCTGCTGTTCCAGTAACTCCTTCTGTTAAGCCTAATTTAAAGCCTTTAACAACTTTAGCGAATTCACCATCGAATTGGAATGATTCAGGTTCATTAACAATTTGTCCATATTTAATATCTTTAAAAACTGTTAAGTCAGCATCGCGATAAATAAATTTTGTTGAGATTGTTGTGTCTCCTGTATCATGCTTATCGTTTGTTGACAATGCTAAGTCTACATTTAAAATTGTTTGTAAGCCAGGATATTTTTCTAATAAGTAAGTAATTGCCATTGCAGCATTTGCTTTACCATATCCTACTGTTGCTATAATGAAAGTTTTTCCATGGTATTTAACATGTTGAATTACACAGTTCTTTCACCAATATTTTTTTACTGTTTTAATACTGTGCTTATCTTTCATTGTGAAATATGCTGTTGAAATTACGCCGATCATTTATTTTCCACCTCTATTTTCATATTTAATTTCCAAAAATTGTTTATTTTTAGTGCATTTTACTATAATTAATATTTGATTATATACAAAATACAACTATAATTATTTTATCGTATTTTATCTTAATTATCAATGACAAATATTAAAATGTTTAAAATTGTTAAAATTATAATAATTTTTTTTGTTTTTAATTTTTAAAATGGCGTCCTGTAAGATGAAACGGCAAAAAAACAATTATTGTGAGATTCTTTTTTTTATTTTTATATTAGATTTCTTGCATAACCTAATCTAATTATTTTAAAATTCCTATAAAATATTTTTAAATTAAAATAGAAGTTATAGGAGATTAAAATTATGAAATTTGATAAGTTTAATTTTATTAATGATAAAGAATTATTACGATTAACCGGAGCAAAAAAGCTACTTTTAATAAAATGTTAAATATTTTACAAGTAGATTAAATATAAAAATTTAAAAAAGGTGGCAAAAATAATAAATTATCACTAGAAAATCGGCTACTGATTACTTTATCGTATTGACGAGAATATCAGACTTATTTTCATCTTGCTAAAAGTTTTGATATTAGTGAATCTAGTTGTTATCGCAATATCAAGTGAATTGAAGATATTTTAATTAAACACTCTGATTTTCAACAACTCGATGGTAAAAAATCGCTAATAAATGATTGTTTTAATGATAAAATTATTATTATTGATGTTACTGAAACCCGAATCCAATGCCAAAAAAAAGACAAAAACAATCTTATTCTGGTAAAAAGAAAAAACACACCGTTAAGACACAAGTAATTATCGAACAAGAAACCAAAAAAATTATTGCAATAATTTTTTCGCTTGGAGAAAAACATGATTGTGCTTTATTTAAATAATCAAAAATCTCAATTTTAAAAAATACCAAATTAATAGTTGATAGTGGTTATCAAGTAATTCAAAAAATTCACAACAATGTTCTAATACCTACAAAAAAAACAAAGAAAAACCCTTTAAATAAAGTAAAAAAACAACGTAATAGAATAGTTTCAAAAATAAGAATTATTATTGAAAATATTTTTGCTATTCTTAAAAAATTTAAAATTATTACAGAAAAATATCGTAATCGAAGAAAACGACTTAGTTTAAGGTTTAATTTAATTGGTTCAATTTATAATTTGCAGTTAGCATAGAAAATTTATTTAAAATTAAAGAATTTAAATAATAAATTCATTTTTTGTTGTGGCAAAATATTAAATTTTTAAATAAAAAACATAATTAATTAAAATTATATTTTTCTATTAGTGTTTTTTTTACAAATATTTGCAATTTTTTAATAGGTTACGCAAGAAGTCTATTTTTTAAAACAAGGCTTAATTAATCGAAAAATTAAACCTGGTAAATTAATAATTAATTCTGATCAAGGCATTCATTTTACTTTACATGCATATTTTGATTTATTAAGAGATTATGGAGTAACTATAAGTATGTCTCGAAGTGGAAATTGTTTAGATAATTCACCTATTGAAAATTGGTTTTCAATTTTAAAAACAGAAAATAAAAATATAACAAAATAAAAAAATTTTAATGAGCTAAAAAATATGATAGATAATTATATTGTTGAGTATAATAATTATAGAAGGGTTTTAAAATTAAAAATGCATCCAATTCAATTTGAATTAAAAAGCATTTTAAGTTAAAAAAATAATTCTCAGTTATTTGAAACTGTGCAATGTTTTTCATCATCATTTTTTAAAAAATATCAAAATTTTCTCTTTCATATTTACAACTCATTACTTATTTTTTTATTTGTTTAGTAGTATGAATTCTTTTGAATCCTTGTTCTCTTGTTTTTACTTGTTTTGCCAGACTTGATAACTATTGCTTATTGCGACTAACTTTAAATTGTTTTCGTTCTTTAATATGTTTTTGTAAACCTTGTTTAATTGTTAGAAACACACCGAACGGTAGCGCCATATAGTTTAGAACTATTAATAACACCACTTTTAACTGTTGAACCTAAATCGTTATAATTAGTTGATGTTCCGTGAATAGCATAAATTGATAATTTAATAACCATAAAAAAGATTAAAAAATAAGCAATTGTTATATTTGGCATTGGCAATTTAGTATTTAAAATTACGTCAAAAACAAATATAAGCGTTGTTTATTATTTAATTTTGATATATTTTTTCAAAAATATTCTTTTTTTATTAACAACTTCATCATTTTTTAAATCACGGACAAAACTTAATCAATGACTATCGTATTTATTTACAAATTCAAGCGGAATAATTATCTTAAAAAAACCGAATTCCTAAAACAACATCCGACTTATGTTCCGCTCTAACATCAAATTATTCACCTTTAATTACTCGTTCTTTGTTTTCTTTAACTGTTGAAACATTTTCTTTTTTACCAATATATTCAGTTTTAATTGTTGCTTTAGGGTCAATTTTAAATGGTAAGTTTGCTTCAACATAAATATTAATTTTTCAATTATTCTCTCAAGTTACAGTATTAGTTACTTCATTAACAATTGTTTCTGTTGGAAAAAAATATTTTTTATCTATTTTTTAATCATTTTTATATTCAAGACTTTCTGCTTTAATTACTTTTTTGTTTGTTTGAAATTCACTAATTTTAGTAAACCAAATAAAATTTTTAATTTCTGCATTACTATAGGTGTTTTCATGTACCATTACTTTGGAAATATCATTATCAATAATTTGTGTTTTATAATATCTATAATAAGTAACTTAAAAAATCCTTCGATTTGAGTTAAAACAATTTTAAAGTCTAGTTTTAATTTCATTAGACTTCTTGCGTAACCTATTAAAAAATTGCAAATATTTGTAAAAAGACACTAATAGAAAAATATAATTTTATATTAACCCCTTTTTACAAATATTTGAAATTATTTTAATGGGTTATGCAAGAAGTCTATTTAAAGAATCAAAAATCGCAATTTTAAAAAATACCAAATTAATAGTTGATAGTGGTTATCAAGGAATACAAAAAATTCACAATAATGTTATAATGCCCACAAAGAAAACTAAGAAAAAACATTTAAATAAAGAACAAAAACAACATAATAGACTAGTTTCAAAAATAAGAATTATTATTGAAAATATTTTTGCTATTCTTAAAAAATTTAAAATTATTACAGAAAAATATAGAAATCGTAGAAAACGATTTAGTTTAAGATTTAATTTAATTGCTTCAATTTATAATTTACAATTACTATAGTTATCATAAAAGATTTATTTAAAATTAACGAATTTGAATAATAAAATAATTTTTCGTTGTGGCAAAATATTAAATTTTTAAATAAAAGACATAATTAATTAAAATTATAATTTTATATTAACCCCTTTTTACAAATATTTGAAATTATTTTAATGGGTTATGCAAGAAGTCTAATTAATATTGAAATCAAACCTAACCGCAGAAATTATTGTTTCTTCATTTGGGCATTCTGCTTTAACATTTATTTCAACTCTTGACAAGAAATTAAAAAAGGTTGTTTAGTTGAAAGTTTAAAAGAAATTGATGAAAATTTAATTAAGCATTTTGATTATTTACATCCTTCAATTAATACTGCAAAACAAAAAAAGAATGTGCCAATTATTAAAAAACTTAATCTTCCCTTAAGTCTTTGAACTTTTAAAAATAATAAAGATATCAAAGTATTTAATAATTTATATGATAAAACTTTTATTCATGGTTATATTAGCGACAGTGCTACTTTAAATCCTAATTTAAAATAACATTTGTTATTTTAGAAAACAAATAAAAGTATTGTTATTATTTTATACTTAATGCTAGGAATTATTTGTTGAGCTTTGGTTACTAATCGATGAACAACAATTTATTAAATTAATATTAGTCAAAAATAATATGCTGCCTCAGTTGGTTTAATTTCATTTATTGCTTTTTCCCCCGATGCTTGATTTTGACAAATTGATTCTCTATTATTAAAAAATTATGGCAACGAAGCCGGCTATCTTTCTAATAAACTAGCTAAACAAATTAGTTTAGCAATTATTAATGCAATTGGTTTATTCGCAGCAATTAGTGGTTTTGTTTTATTGCTAGTTTTGCAAAAAGAAAAAAGCAGGGAATTATAATGTTGCTTAATTTAACTTATTTTTTAACTTTATTTTGGGCCTTAGCTGCTTTTTTAGTCGACTAAGGTTATGGGCTTCAACTAGTGTAATATCTGTTACTTTTTCACGACCATTAAATAAAATTAAGCCAACAGTCAAACAAAAGACCGGACCAATAATTCAAATTCAAGTAAAGAACATTAAAGTAATCATTAATAAAGCACCAGCTAGTCGTGCTCCAATTTTACATTTTAAAGCAAAGATAAAGCAAAAGATAAAACCAATTAAAGCAAACATTGCAATACAAATAAAAGCAATTAAAACCCGACTATCAATGTTATAATTCTCAATAAAATCATATCTTATAGTGGATTCAATATTAAAACTTTGCTTAGGAATAACATTATCAGCAATAAGTGCAGTATAAAGAACAATAATATCAATGATAATATTAAAGACCAAAACAATAATTCCTATAACAAAACCAGTGATGGTAACCTTATTAGTTTTCATCACATATTGAATTCGAACAATTTTAACATTTTTGTTCCGATAATAACGAAAGTACAATAAATTATTAATTAAAATATAAAAATATTGTAATGAAACTGCAACAACACAAATTACTACTAATGCTGTGGCAACCATAAAATCACCACCCGGTTCAAAATAATTTAAGAAAAAGTATGGAAAAAGAGTTTTAGGGTATTTACCATCTAAATGTCAATAAGTTCCTCGTATTAAAATGATTGTTAAATATGATGCCATATATAACATAATTAATCATAAATACTTTTTGTGATGATCTTCATAATTATAATAATGATCACCAGCTGTTAAAACATAACTTGTAATCATTATAACTGGCATCACTAAATGTAAAATAACTGTTGCCACTAAGTGATAAGGGCGATATTGTGCTGCTTGATCTTTTTGACCAACAATACCAACTCAAAAAACTAACATTGTAATTGTAATGTACGTTGTAACTGCTAATTGAATTACATAATGTGGTTTTGTATTTTTAAATTTTGACTCAAATAAATATAAGAAAAAATATAGAGCAACAATATAATTCGTTTGCGTTGTAAAAAAAGAATAATAATTAGAAATTCTTTCACCATAACCTAAGTGTACAAATTTTGGTTGTGGATAATAAATTGCCATGATTAAATCAAGCAATAAAAATAAACTTAAAATAATTAAAGCTCCCAAACGTAAATAAAAATGGACGCGAGGATTTCATTTAAACATTGTGTAACTCCTTTAATATTAAATCATATAATTATATATATTTTAGTCATTTTTTAGGTAAAGTGCAAGTAGGCATTATTATTTGTTGGAATAAAGAAAGTGTCTGTTTAAGAGACATAAATTTAATGATTTAAAAATGAAAATTATTAAAATTTGTTCCAAATTGTTAACTAATTAATTTTTTGAAGTAATAATTTTAATTTTTCTTATCAATAAATAAAATAAAAAAAATGAAGATTCTATTAAATTCAGAATATCATTCTAATAAACCTATCTTAAGTCTTTCTAAATTAAAAAAGCATTAAAATAAATTTAATTATTAAAAAAATCACATTAGTTTTAATTAAAATATATGTTAATATCACCATTTACATATCCTGCCGCGATTCCTTCTGTTGATGTTCGAGAAGCTCATACTTTTAATGCCACAAAAATATTTAAAATTAAATTATTATAATTGTCTTTTTATCAAGCATATAAAATATAACTATTTTCATAATGAGGAGCTAAATCATATTCAATTATGTCACTTCAATCATTAGACTTCTTGCATAACCCATTAAAATAATTTCAAATATTTGTAAAAAGGGGTTAATATAAAATTATAATTTTAATTAATTATGTCTTTTATTAGACTTCTTGCGATACCTGGTTTTATTATTAAAATATTATTATAAAATATAATTTATGAGGATATTAAATTATATTTTATAATAATATTTTAATAATAAAACCAGGTATCGCAAGAAGTCTATTATTTGATAAGGGTTCATTGCTCATCTGCCCCATATTTTTGGTAACAGTAATATCATTAAAATTTATATAATCAAAATTACCATCTTCTTTAATTTCTTTTTCATCTAAATCAATATCATAAATATCAATACCCATTTCTAATGCTAATTTACGATATAATTTTGCTTCAACCATTTCTTTTGGTCATTTATTTCAAGGCGAATATTCACTATTTACACTTGGACTACTATTTTTTAAACGGTCAATATCTGTTTTTCTTAATAAAATACCTTGATAATTTCCATTTTTATCTTTTGCAAAAGCATAAGTACCAATAATTTCGTTATAATTACTAGTATTTGCATTAAAATTAATCTCATGAATTTTTGGGCAAGAATTTATAACATCTCATTCAAATTTTTCACCTTTAAATATAATAGATTTTCGTGGACTATATCCTGCCTCTTCAATTTTTTTACAATAAACTTTACTATCAATAATAGTTGTTAATTTATTTTTAAATGGAATAATATTAAAATCTTTTCCAAAAATTAAACCTTTATTACTTAATTTAATAACACCTAATGCTGTAATTTTAGCATTATCAGAATTAGAAACTAACGACATATAACTTTGTCCATTTTTCATTTTTAATTCTTCTAGTGCTAAAATATTTTATTTTAAATATTTATCATTAACTTTTAATTCATATTTAATAATTGCACCATTAATATATTGTTGTAATTCATTTGCCATTTTATTTCACTCCTTTATTTATTTTAAAATTAATACCTTTAATACCAATTAAATTAATATCTTTATCACTATCTCATTGTTCTTTAATTTCTTTTTTTACAATTTGTTCATCAAGAATTAAATAATTTTTAATTAAATTAATAAGTTATAATTTATTGGCATTTTGTAAAAAATCATTATCAATTCCAATTATCTCAACATCTTTAATTAATAATTTTTCTTTAATTAAATTAATACCAACTTTTTTAAGTTGTTTTGGTTCAAGTGATTTATCAATTTTTTCAACTTCTTTCATAACTCTAACTTGTTCATCTTGAATTTGGTCTATATCTAACCCCATATCAACAGTTAAATTATTTGCTTTCTCAATTAATTCTTGTTTTTTTAATTCTTGTTCTTTTAAAAACTCTTGTTGCTTTATAAAACGAGCCTGAGTTATATTATTTTTAATTTCTATTTTATTGTTTTCAAATGTTTTTTTTAATTGAATTAAATGATTTTTTAATTTATTAACATCATCTAAACAATCATCAACTATTTTTGCAGGTTCACGAAAAACAATATCTACTTTACTTACAATACTATGAATATCTTTCAAATGCACATTTTTATAACCATTTAAAGCATAATAATTACGGTGACGATAAATAAATTCTGCTAATTCTTGTCCATTTTCATCAATTCATTTTTTAATTGTTAATGCTTTTAAAATTAATTCTTTAAAATTATTTCCTTTTAAATAAAACGGATAGGTAATATTTTTAACTTTATTATTTAACTTTAAATCTTCCATAATTAAATTTCCTCTAATTCCATTTCATTAATTAAATTATCAATATAATCATAAGCACTTTCTTCTGAATAACATTCTTCTAATGCTATATTAAATAAATCTTCTTCGGTATAAACTTTGACATCTTCATCTTTTTACATATTATTCAACTCCTTTTCATTTAATATTTTCATTTTCTAAATCAATAATAGTTGTTAATCATTCTTTTTTATTTTCTACATTAGCATTAATTTTTGCTTCTTATAATAGACTTCTTGCGATACCTGGTTTTATTATTAAAATATTATTATAAAATATAATTTATGAGGATATTAAATTATGAAATTTGATGAATTTAAAAATATTAATGATAAAGAATGATTAAGATTAACAGGAATAAAACAAGATATTTTTAATAAAATGTTAGATATTTTACAAGTAGCTGAAATAGAAAAATTTAAAAAAGGTGGCAAAGCTAATAAATTATCACTAGAAAATCGATTATTGATGACTTTATCGTATTGACGAGAATATCGAACTTATTTTCATCTTGGAAAAAATTTCGGAATTAGTGAAGCTAATTGTTATCGCAATATCAAGTGAATTGAAGATATTTTAATTAAACACCCTGATTTTCAGCAAGTTGCTGGTAAAAAAGCACTAATAAATGATTATTTTAATGATAAAACTATTATTATTGATGCCACCGAAACCCCAATCCAACGCCCAAAAAAAGACAAAAACAATCTTATTCTGGTAAAAAGAAAAAACACACTATTAAAACACAAGTAATTATCGAACAAGAAACCAAAAAAATTATTGCAACAAGTTTTTCACTTGGTAAAAAACACGATTATGCTTTATTTAAAGAATCAAAAATCGCAATTTTAAAAAATACCAAATTAATAGTTGATAGTGGTTATCAAGGAATACAAAAAATTCACAATAATGTTATAATGCCCACAAAGAAAACTAAGAAAAAACATTTAAATAAAGAACAAAAACAACATAATAGACTAGTTTCAAAAATAAGAATTATTATTGAAAATATTTTTGCTATTCTTAAAAAATTTAAAATTATTACAGAAAAATATAGAAATCGTAGAAAACGATTTAGTTTAAGATTTAATTTAATTGCTTCAATTTATAATTTACAATTATTATAGTTATCATAAAAGATTTATTTAAAATTAACGAATTTGAATAATAAAATAATTTTTCGTTGTGGCAAAATATTAAATTTTTAAATAAAAGACATAATTAATTAAAATTATAATTTTATATTAACCCCTTTTTACAAATATTTGAAATTATTTTAATGGGTTATGCAAGAAGTCTAATGTATAAAAGAAGTTTGTTTTAAAATCACCATATTTACTTTTCATTACTAATAAATATCTTTTATTCATAATTTAACACCTTGTAATCTGCTTCTTCATCTTCTAAATAATCACTAATTAAACCTTTAACTTCATTAATTTCATATCATTTGCAATTTAAATCAAAATCTGTTGGTAATGAAATATTGCCCACATGTCGTTCCTCATCGCCAAATTTAAGATATAAATTTAACTCTAAATTATCTGAATAATCACTATCAATTTGTGCATAAATAATATCTTTATTGGTAATTTTTAATGCTTTATTACATATCATTTTTTATTTCCTCCTAATTCTTTTTACCTAATGCTCAATATTCATCAGTCATATCTTCAAATAAAAATGGATAACTTTTAAGCATTAATTCTTGTAATTTATTTTCTTGATTGCATTTTTAGCAATAACCTCAATATCTTTGTTTAAGAAAAATTTTATTTAACTTTTTCATATAAACCTCCCAAATTATTTTTCCTATTTTTAACTAGCTGGCACTCGCCCCCAAGTGAAAGTGACAAAGTGAGAATTAGTTATATAAGTGTTTATCTATTTATTTACTACGCCATCCGCTTCACTGGGGGGGCGGTATGTTAATTGTTTGAATGTTTAATAATCCACAGTTGTTTTTTGTTTTTTACGCCATAGCGTTTTCTCTCTCTTCATCCGCGCCATTTCAGGTCAAAGCGTTCAGTTTTTAAAATAAATTCACTTGCACCTTGAAGAGCCTAATGCTGACTTTGTGGTTTTTAAACCGCTGTCACTTCTAAGAAGTAATATCTATCGCAAATTTATTTATAAAGTCACTATCTCTATGGTTTATTGTCGTTTGATGTTGACCTCGCACTTATCACGATTATCGCAAGTTAGCGCGTCTATTATTTCCGGACTGATTACCGCTGGGATAGACCGCCTATGTGGAAAAAACACTTAGTTATTTATAAAATAACCGTCCCACACTGCATTAAGTTGTTTTATAAAATCAAAATTTTAAAAAACCAGTTTCATAATCAAAGATAATTTTTGAATTTTCTAGTTTATGATAAAACTTTTTTGCTTTCAATTTTTAGTTTTATTTAATAAATCTTTGTGTTTTTCACAAGTTCATAAAACTTTATTTGATAAAAATTCTTCTGTAATAAATGATGTTGCTTTGTAGCAATCATTAACATCACATATTTTTTGTTGCTTATTAATTTTCATTACTCATTCCTTTCTTTGATATTATTTTTTTATTTATTAGCCAAATTAATTTAAACAGAGGAAGGGCAACACCTTAAATTAGGAGAAAAACAAAAGTTGTAATAAAAAGTTTCTATTTTAAGAATTTAAGATACCGCCCTTTCTCTGAATCAATTAATAATTATGGGTTTACAAATAAAAAAAACAACCCTTTTTATTTAACAAGAGTTGTTTTTTTTGCCGCTTCATCGTACATTATACAAAATTTAAAATTATTACAGAAAAACATCGTAATCGAAGAAAACGATTTAGTTTAAGATTTAATTTAATTGCTTCAATTTATAATTTGCAGTTAGCATAGAAGATTTATTTAAAATTAAAGAATTTAAATAATAAATTCATTTTTTGTTGTGGCAAAATATTAAATTTTTAAATAAAAAACATAATTAATTAAAATTATATTTTTCTATTAGTGTCTTTTTACAAATATTTGCAATTTTTTAATAGGTTACGCAAGAAGTCTATTAAAAAAGGTGACAAATTCAACGTTTGGTAAAAATGCAAAAGCAATTTTAAGGGCCAATGCTAAACTACTAAAAAGAGCAATAACAGTCATTTTTAGAGTTATTTTTAAGGTTGAGGGTCAAATATCTTCTTTTGGATTAAATAAGGTAATGTTTTCAGCACGATTAAGGAAATTTCCTCAAGCAGCGCTATTATTTAAACCAAAATGATCAGGATATTTACTTAAAACATCAACAAGGTTATTAATATGTTTAACATTTAACCCTTTAGTAAAAAAATGCTATAGTCTTCATTTTGACCAAAAATTGTTACATTATGAGTTCATTCATAATGATTTTGGCGTTTTGTCTCATAATACTTAGGAATATAATAGATATTTAAAATAATTACTGTTAATAAAATTAAAGCTGGCAAAAGATAATATAAATATTTTTTTCATGAGAAATTTTTCATTGCGATAATTCCTTTCAAAAACAACTACAATAAAAACCGATTCTAGCAGAAAAATTATTTTATTTATGCAGAATGCTTTGCTTACTAACTATAAACTAAAATATTATAAAAATTTTTTTGACTTAATTATTTTTTAGTTTTTATCAATTTTAAAAATAAATGTTTGAACTTTTATAAAATATATTAGAATTATTTTATATAGGAGGGAAATGATTATGCTAGATATTAAATTAATTGCTGTTGACTTAGATGGAACAGCTTTAAATTCTAACGGGGAAATGCCTCCCCGTACTTTGCAAGTTTTAAAAGGATTAGTTAGCAAAGATATTAAATTAGTCATTGCCACAGGTCGCCCTTTATATCAATGCAAGGATATTGCCGCAAAGTTAGGTTTAACTGATAGCAATGATTTTACTGTTAGTTTAAATGGGTCTGTTGTAACAAATAATGCCACAAAAGAAGTTTTGTTTTGTGATTTTTTGAATCAACAGTTATTGCGAGATATTTATTTAGATGTTATTAAACTTGATTTAGAAACATTAATTATGTTTGATGCTGATCAGTCTTCATTTAATAAAATGATTTTACATTGTAAAGGATTTGAAGATAAAATAACCAAAAGTTATTTAGCAAGTTTTTCTACCGTTAAAGATGAAGTAACAGCATGTTTATATTCCGCTGATTTTAATATTAATGTTAATAAAATTTATATTAGTAGTTATACCCCTGATATTAATCGGTTTGTCACAAAATGACAAGGAAAGATTGAAATTTCCCAAGAAATTCGCGGAGATCGTTCATCGTTAGAAATTACTAGTTTTAATATTAATAAAGCAACGGGAATTGCTAAAATTTGTGCGAAGTACCAATTAACACCCAAAAATGTGTTAGCTTTCGGGAATGAACATAATGATGTTGCAATGTTGCAATGAGCTGGAATTGGTGTTGCAATGGGAAATGCTCCTGATGCAGTTAAAACAATTTCTGATTTAGTGACTGATGATAATGACCACGACGGTATTGCTAATGTAATTGAACAAATGTTTTTATTGTAGTTGGTTAGAATGAAGATTATTAATATCATTACCAATAAACTTTAATTAAGTTTTTTGTAAAAAATAATATCTTAAATAAATTATTCTTGTTGTATTGATGAAAGGGAAAAAACGAAAGTAGTTACAAAAAACCAAGTAAAAAAATTATTATTAATGGGTATCGACAATTTTGTTTTAATTGATGACGAATATTATTAACTGTTTTATTATTTCCAATTATTATTTTTGATTGTAAATTGTAAATGCCAACCGATAAAAAGTTAACTATTAATTTAGTTAACTTTTTTAAGTTAATTATAGGAGTTTTAAATTATGCAAAAAAAAAGCAATACTTTATTTTACGGTCGCTAGTGAAAATTATGTTAAAGATAATGTTATTAATATTGTCAATAATAATTGCAAAAGATATTGAAATTAAAAAGTAAAAGAATAAATTATTCCTCATAATTTATTAGCGGATAATTTATTCAATAATGTTTTTAAGTATAGCAAAGCGACAACGAGCGGGGCGATTTTGCAAATTTCAATTTTTTAATTTATGAAAGGAGTTATATTATGCCAGTATTATTAACATGAATATTTAGTATTTTGATTTTGTTAGGTATTTTTACATGAATTGGTTTGTCAATTTATCAAAAAATTCGTCAAATTTGAGGTAAGAAAAAAGATAAAAAATAAATTGAAAACAAGGTACAATATTTCTTTTAACTGAGAATATGAAATAAAAAACCTTTCTAGGTTATTATTAAATATATAAATTTAGGAGAAACATTGTAAATACTTTTGAAAAGATATATCAAAATTAAACAATAGGCAACACTTAGAATTGTTTGATATTGATATTTTGAAATAAAATTTAAAAGCAAAAAAAGGGAAAGGAAAGATAAAAAATGATTAATTTATTAAGTGAAAGCGTTAATAACGATAATTGAAATAAGATTTTTATTTTTATTTTTGGCTTTTTTTATTTGTTTTTGATGTAATTTGAAATACTAAATTGTCAATGACAAATATAACGATTGATGATTTTTTAATCTTTTTTATGATTATTAAATTATCTATTTATGCAATTCACGGGACATCCACTAATTATAACGATTTAAGTTCAACGATTAAAAGCGGTGTTATCAATAGTTATAAACTATACGGTACTAATGTTCGAGGTGTTTCTAGTACTAAACAAGGTTTACAAAAACATATTAAAGAACGAAAAGAATTTAAAGTTAGTCGCAATAAATAATAGTTATCTCAAGTTTAGCAAGAAAAACTAAAACAAGAGAACAATGGTTTAAAAGAATTTATAGCACTAATAAAATAATAAAAAAAATAAGTAAGGAGTTTATTTTATATGATTAAATTAGTTTTATTGGTAGCGTAAATCGCTATATTTGGAGCTGGTTTTATTACAGTTATTATTAATCAGTTGACATCAGCAAAAAAATATTATTATGGATTTATATAATTCTGATACTTGATTGTTATATATTTTTGGTAAAATGGCGATTTTATTTACTAAAAACTGAGTGCAATCTAATATAACTCTTTTTTATTTGCCTTGATTACCAGCACGATGAAGGTCACGGAATAGACCATCAACTGCAATTAACTCATCGTAATTACCACTTTGAATAATTCCTTGCCCTTTTCCTAAGACAAAAATTTGATCAACATTTTTAATTGTACTTAATCGGTGCGCAATTGAAATTGTTGTTTTACCAACCATAATTTTTTCTAATTCAGCTTGAATTTCTTTTTCCACAATATTATCTAAAGCGCTTGTTGCTTCATCTAAGATTAAAATTTGTGGGTTCTTTAAAATCATTCGGGCAATAACTAGGCGTTGCTTTTGTCCGCCCGATAACATAACCCCTCGTTCTCCTAAGATAGTATTATAACCATCTTTTCAACTCATTACTAAATTATGCAGGTTGGCTTTTTTACAAGCTTCAACTACTTCTTCATCTGTTACATTAAACATTCCGTATTTAACATTATAAATTAAATCTCCAAATAAAATTTTTGGTTCTTGTTCAACATAACCAACATGTGTTAAATAACTTGCTAAATTTAATTTTTTTAGATTAGTGTTATTAACAATAACTTCCCCACTGGTTGGATCATAGAAACGTAATAATAATTTTGAAATTGTTGATTTACCAGTTCCAGTTTCTCCAACGAAAGCATAACTTTTTCCTTTTTCAAATGTAACTGTTGTTTTAGGTAAAATAATAACACCTGGTTTTTCAGGGTATTCAAAAACAATATCTTTTAAAATAATATCACCTTTAACTTCTTGTATCTCGGGTGCATTACGGTTTGGATCAATAGTTGTATCAACACGAATTAATTGAATAATTCGTTTTGTTGAAGCTGTTGCACGTGCTAATCCTGGAACTAATCCAGTTAAAGTTCAAATTGGAAACGCCAAAGTATTAACCCCTGTAATAAATGCTGGCAAAATTTTCATAATACTATTAGTATTTTCCGCTCCTTTATTACCATATAAAATAATACTTGATAAAACAACAATCACTGTTAAACTTAATGCACATAAAATAATAATTGTTGTCATTCGTGCTTGAATACGATTTAAACGACGATTAATACGGTAATATTCTTTATGAATTTGTTCAAAACGAACACGTTCATATTCTTCTGTCCCTGTTGCTTTAATTAGTGCAATTGACGCAATTCGATCGGTAACATCTCCATTAACATCTGTAATTTTAGCACGAACATTTTCTGTTTCTGATGCTTGTGAGCGGAAAGTTACTGCGACAGCAACCATAAATAATGCTGTTGATCCTAAACAAATCAGTGCTAATTTTCAATCAATATTTAATAATGAAATTGCACTACCAATAAATATAATTGGAATACTAATTAAGTTAGCTGGGGTTAATTGTGATTCATCCCCAATAACTTGTGTATCATTAATTAATTTAGTCATTGTTTCTCCAATTTTTTTATCAGAATAATAGCCAATATTTAAATTAACTAAATTATTTAATACCGCATTACGAAGATCAATTTCAATATTCCGCCCTAGCATTCCACCTACTCGTTCACGAATATTTGTTGTAATTACGGCAATTAATAAATCAATTCCAATGATAATTAATCATATATATCATCGTAAGCCTGTTGTGACTGAACTTTGATCATCTCCAAATTCAAATAAAATTTCACTCATTAATTGGTTAATTAAAAAAGTCATTATAACAATCGAAGTTGAACTTAGTACTAATGTAAATAAAATTATAAATGAACGTAATAAATAACGACGGTAATAAATTGCGACTAACTTAAAAAAACCAATTTGAGGTTCCTTGATTCGTTTCATCATTTCTAATGGCGTTCCTTGTTTACGATCTTGATTTTTTTCATGTAATTCATTGTAATATAAATTCTTTTCAATTTTATTAATATCAATTAATTCTTTAATTTTCCCCATAACCTCACCTCATTTCTTAAAAAATGCGAGCTTAATATTTGCTCTCTTATCATTGTATTATATCAAAAAATAAAAATTTTTTAAAATTTTAAAAAATTTTTTATACATATATTCCATATCTATCAACTAATTGTCTTGTTCGTTGTTCTAATAATAAAAATAAAGTGGCGTTTATAATATATTTAGCAGTAAAAAGTCCAAAGAAAATTCCGATAAAAATTAAAGTATGTTTCCATGACTCAAAAATAGATGCCATCACACTATTATCGTGGTCATGATCATAGCCAGTATGTGAAATATCAACTTGATTGGACCAATCAATAGGATTACTTATTATATTTCCTATCGGATCTAATATCTTCAACCTCTCGTGTAGAACATGAGCATGGTCAGCATCTGGGTGCGTATGAACCATATTTACTAAAATGTTTGCAACAATTAAAAATGAAATTGCTTCAATTAAAGCGCATATTGGCACTATAATAGTAAATGCCAAGATTTTTTTCCCTCATTTAATATTAACAATTTTATGATGATGGTCATGCGCTTTTTTAACATGATGATATTCATTAATAGTATGGTCAGCAACATTTTCTGGAACAGTAATTTTATGACAAGCATTAAATAAAATATAGTAAACAAATCAAGTTACTAACACAACTAAGATATTAGAAATCATAAAGAATGCCATTTCAAGTCAAGTATGATGCCCATCAATTAAATTATGAATTCAAGGTAATGCAATTCCTTCTAATAAAGCAAATCATAATCCAACAATTGCAATTGAATAAATAACTACTAAAGTATCAAAAAATCGTAAAATAAATGTTGCCCCCCAAGGAGTTAAAACACTAAAAACCTCTAGTAAACTTAATCCAACGGCCATCGCTAAAAAAATCGCAGAAGCAGCAATTTTAAACGTAATTGAACTCTGATTATATAATTCCTTATGAAAAACTGACTTTTTAATCCGCGTTCAAATCTTATCATTTTGCACTGTTAAAACATCGTTAGTATTTTTTTTCAAGTTTTTTTTCCTTTATTATTTATAAAAATTATAATTTATTTTTATAAAAAGTCAAGTTAAATTATTAGTTTTATAAAAAATAATAACTACCTAAACAAAAATAAAAATAGATTAATATCTATTTTTATTAGTAAAGTTACAACATCATAACCCACGTTCTGTTTTTTATTTTCTGAAATAAAATACTAGTTATTTATCTATCAATTATTAAATTGATCCCCTTGTTTTTTCTGCTTCAAAACAAGAAGTTCCCTTACCAAAATTTAGGTTTCTCGCTTGTGGGGTTTACCCGTTCCATTTTTTAAATTTCTTTAAAAACTCGTTTCTGTGGCACTTTTATAGAAAAAACTCCATATTATTTAATAATAACGTAGGATTTTTTTCAGCCGTCATAAGTAAAATTATGCCTAATTTTATGAATTAAATTAGCACAAACACTACAATCATCACAGATTGTGCGAGCGTGGAGTTTCCTCTATTAACAGTATGTTAATAGCAACTAGTTCTGTTATAACTCATTTATACTTATATCTTAGAAATTAATTAAATAAATCTAATCGTTATTTATTTTTCCTTCTAAGTTATGAATACGCTTTATTAAATCCGCTTTTGAAAAGCCTTCTTCTTCTAAGCGGGTTTTTTGAGCTTTTGTTTCATCAAGCTGAGCTCTTAAAACATCATTTTTATCTTGCAAATCATTTAATTGTTGACTCAAGTACTTGATTTCCTTATTAAAGTCATTTGTAATTTCTTCAAAAACTCTATAATCTGTCGCAACCATATCTAAGAATGTATCAACTTCATTTGGATCATAGCCTTGATAATCAACTTGGAATTCCTTATTAATAATCTCCGTTGCTCGTAATTTAATTGTTTTCATTTTTTACACCTCATTTGTAAGGAAAAACATCCTTTTTTGATAATTAATTATTGAAGGAGGAAACAAAAATTTATCTACCCAATAATCGTGGCATGTTTTTAGAATCTTTACTTAATTATACTATTCAAAAATATTTTGATAATAATACTGGTCTTTTTTTAAAAGACCAGTAAATATTACCCCGCTTGAAAAAACCAGCATTTAATCACAAAAAGTTATTTTAAAACAAAAACTGGATGTGATTATTATGGGCTTTATCAAGGTTATTATATTGAATTTGAAGCAAAAGAAATTACTCAACAAAAATTTAATTTAAACAATCTTAAGACCCATCATTTACAATGATTAGCATCATTTCATAATCATCATGGCATTAGTTTTATTGTTATTTACTTTCATTATTATGATCATTATTTTATTTTATCATATCAAAAATTAATATAGTGAATAAAATTAATGTCAACAAAACAAATACCACTTTCATATTTTATTGAAAATGGCCATGAACTTTTTTAGTTTTTCCTAATTTTCTTGATTTCAAACCAATTATTAATCAATTAATCAATTATATTTAGTTAATGATTTTGGTTTATTTTTAAGATAATTATCAATAAACTTCAGTAATTCTTTAAAAGTTAGTTTTGCATTTTGATGATTATTAATAATTAGGGTTAATTGAAAATCAGAAATTTTATTTTCTAAATAAGTATTTAAAGTTGCTTTTTCGTGTTCATTTAAAGGATGCTGTAAAATTTGATTTACTTGTTCAAATAAAATCTTTTTTTCAACATTTAATTCTAGATTTTCAATTGAAATAATGATCTTATTAAAAATTGGGGATAAATCCATTTCTAAAACACCTTTTTTAATTTTAATATCAATAAAACCAGCTTGTTTCAAATTATCTAACATCTTTTTTGCTTGAGCCTCACTAAAATTAGAATGATTTGCAATTTCTAATGGCATAATAAACCTTTTATCAGAAGAAGAACAGTTCATAATCAACATGATTAATACTAACTGTTCTTCTGACAAATTTATTAATTTATAATGACTTAACAAAAAACGTCACTTATTAATAATTCCTTTGTTAAATAAACTATTTAACATAACAATTAAATCTTTCCTAATTGTTAATTATTGTTTAAATCAGTTTTTAATTGTTTACCTGCTTTAAATTTAGCTGATTTAGAAGCTGGGATTTTAATTGTTTCTCCTGTTGATGGATTTCTTCCATCTCTTGCTGCTCTTTCAGTTACAGCAAATTTCCCAAATCCTGCAATTGAAACTTCTTTTCCAGCAACTAAAGCATTTTTAATATGATCAAAAACAAAATTTGTAATTTCTTCTGCGTGTGTTTTTGATAACACATCAGTAAATTTTTCGGCAATTTGCGCTACTAGCTCTTTTTTTGACATAATTACACCTCTTCTAATAAACCTTGTATAAATTTATAGGTTTATATTATTTTACCCAATTTTTATAAAAATGTATACCTTTTTAAACAAAAACATTATTTTAATAAAGTTTTCTACTTTGATAAAGCATTTTTAAAAATAGTCAATGCCACAATATTATAGTAGTAATGCAAGATATTAAATTACTACAAAAAACTAAAAAACAAGGAGGAATAGTTATCAATTATTTTAAAAATAAAATTAGCTTGAAAGCAAATTTATAAACTATTTTTTGCAATAGTTGGCCTTACTATTTTAGGATGAGCGTTCATTAATAGGCTTCTTGCGCAACCTATTAAAAAATTGCAAATATTTGTAAAAAGACACTAATAGAAAAATATAATTTTAATTAATTATTTTTTTTATTTAAAAATTTAATATTTTGCCACAACAAAAAATGAATTTATTATTTAAATTCTTTAATTTTAAATAAATCTTCTATTCTAACTGCAAATTATAAATTGAAGCAATTAAATTAAATCTTAAACTAAATCGTTTTCTTCGATTACGATATTTTTCTGTAATAATTTTAAATTTTTTAAGAATAGCAAAAATATTTTCAATAATAGACTTCTTGCGATACCTGGTTTTATTAGACTTCTTGCGATACCTGGTTTTATTATTAAAATATTATTATAAAATATAATTTATGAGGATATTAAATTATGAAATTTGATGAATTTAAAAATATTAATGATAAAGAATGATTAAGATTAACAGGAATAAAACAAGATATTTTTAATAAAATGTTAGATATTTTACAAGTAGCTGAAATAGAAAAATTTAAAAAAGGTGGCAAAGCTAATAAATTATCACTAGAAAATCGATTATTGATGACTTTATCGTATTGACGAGAATATCGGACTTATTTTCATCTTGGAAAAAATTTCGGAATTAGTGAAGCTAATTGTTATCGCAATATCAAGTGAATTGAAGATATTTTAATTAAACACCCTGATTTTCAGCAAGTTGCTGGTAAAAAAGCGCTAATAAATGATTATTTTAATGATAAAACTATTATTATTGATGCTACCGAAACCCCAATCCAACGCCCAAAAAAAGACAAAAACAATCTTATTCTGGTAAAAAGAAAAAACACACTATTAAAACACAAGTAATTATCGAACAAGAAACCAAAAAAATTATTGCAACAAGTTTTTCACTTGGTAAAAAACACGATTATGCTTTATTTAAAGAATCAAAAATCGCAATTTTAAAAAATACCAAATTAATAGTTGATAGTGGTTATCAAGGAATACAAAAAATTCACAATAATGTTATAATGCCCACAAAGAAAACTAAGAAAAAACATTTAAATAAAGAACAAAAACAACATAATAGACTAGTTTCAAAAATAAGAATTATTATTGAAAATATTTTTGCTATTCTTAAAAAATTTAAAATTATTACAGAAAAATATAGAAATCGTAGAAAACGATTTAGTTTAAGATTTAATTTAATTGCTTCAATTTATAATTTACAATTATTATAGTTATCATAAAAGATTTATTTAAAATTAACGAATTTGAATAATAAAATAATTTTTCGTTGTGGCAAAATATTAAATTTTTAAATAAAAGACATAATTAATTAAAATTATAATTTTATATTAACCCCTTTTTACAAATATTTGAAATTATTTTAATGGGTTATGCAAGAAGTCTATTATTAAAATATTATTATAAAATATAATTTATGAGGATATTAAATTATGAAATTTGATGAATTTAAAAATATTAATGATAAAGAATGATTAAGATTAACAGGAATAAAACAAGATATTTTTAATAAAATGTTAGATATTTTACAAGCAGCTGAAATAGAAAAATTTAAAAAAGGTGGCAAAGCTAATAAATTATCACTAGAAAATCGATTATTGATGACTTTATCGTATTGACGAGAATATCGAACTTATTTTCATCTTGGAAAAAATTTCGGAATTAGTTAAGCTAATTGTTATCGCAATATCAAGTGAATTGAAGATATTTTAATTAAACACCCTGATTTTCAGCAAGTTGCTGGTAAAAAAGCACTAATAAATGATTATTTTAATGATAAAACTATTATTATTGATATTACCGAAACCCCAATCAAACGCCCAAAAAAAGACAAAAACAATCTTATTCTGTTAAAAAGAAAAAACACACCATTAAAACACAAGTAATTATATAACAAGAAACCAAAAAAATTATTGCAACAAGTTTTTCGCTTGGTAAAAAACACGATTATGCTTTATTTAAAGAATCAAAAATCGCAATTTTAAAAAATACCAAATTAATAGTTGATAGTGGTTATCAAGGAATACAAAAAATTCACAATAATGTTATAATGCCCACAAAGAAAACTAAGAAAAAACATTTAAATAAAGAACAAAAACAACATAATAGACTAGTTTCAAAAATAAGAATTATTATTGAAAATATTTTTGCTATTAGACTTCTTGCGATACCTGGTTTTATTATTAAAATATTATTATAAAATATAATTTATGAGGATATTAAATTATGAAATTTGATGAATTTAAAAATATTAATGATAAATAATGATTAAGATTAACAGGAATAAAACAAGATATTTTTAATAAAATGTTAAATATTTTACAAGTAGCTGAAATAGAAAAATTTAAAAAAGGCGGCAAAGCTAATAAATTATCACTAGAAAATCGATTATTGATGACTTTATCGTATTGACGAGAATATCGAACTTATTTTCATCTTGGAAAAAATTTCGGAATTAGTGAAGCTAATTGTTATCGCAATATCAAGTGAATTGAAGATATTTTAATTAAACACCCTGATTTTCAGCAAGTTGCTGGTAAAAAAGCACTAATAAATGATTATTTTAATGATAAAACTATTATTATTGATGCTACCGAAACCCCAATCCAACACCCAAAAAAAGACAAAAACAATCTTATTCTGGTAAAAAGAAAAAACACACTATTAAAACACAAGTAATTATCGAACAAGAAACCAAAAAAATTATTGCAACAAGTTTTTCGCTTGGAAAAAAACATGATTATGCTTTATTTAAAGAATCAAAAATCGCAATTTTAAAAAATACCAAATTAATAGTTGATAGTGGTTATCAAGGAATACAAAAAATTCACAATAATGTTATAATGCCCACAAAGAAAACTAAGAAAAAACATTTAAATAAAGAACAAAAACAACATAATAGACTAGTTTCAAAAATAAGAATTATTATTGAAAATATTTTTGCTATTCTTAAAAAATTTAAAATTATTACAGAAAAATATAGAAATCGTAGAAAACGATTTAGTTTAAGATTTAATTTAATTGCTTCAATTTATAATTTACAATTATTATAGTTATCATAAAAGATTTATTTAAAATTAACAAATTTGAATAATAAAATAATTTTTCGTTGTGGCAAAATATTAAATTTTTAAATAAAAGACATAATTAATTAAAATTATAATTTTATATTAACCCCTTTTTACAAATATTTGAAATTATTTTAATGGGTTATGCAAGAAGTCTATTTAATTAATTTATTTATATTTTTGTAAAACCTAATCTTTTTTCTGACTACCACCTTTTTCACATTAATAAAGTATTAAACATCTTCTTTATAATATTTATTTCATGATGCAATATCATCACTATCATTCTTATTAACTGGTTCTAATGATGGCCGTTTTTCTAAGTCAATTCCGTCTTCAACATTATTATTCTTTTTCCGCGAATCAATTATAAATTCTTTATCTGGTGCTGTCCGATTTTGTAATGCTTGAATTTGCATTCTAATTCGTGACATCTTTAATTTTTTATCTTTAAATTCAATCATTCACTGGATTGGTAACATTAATGGGTCAAGTCCCCCCACGTTACGAATAATCATTAATAGCATATTAATAAATTTACCAAATCCTTCTTCCCCTTTTCAATGTTCCATTTCTAATGGATAATACATTAATTGATTTTTAACTAAATCATAATTGGAAGAATGTGCTTCTGTAATTTTTTCTACTCATTCTATTTCAGGAATTAAATAAAAATTAGTTGATAAACTACAATTAAATAAATGTTGTTGATTTTTAAATAATGAGAAATTAAACTTATCAACAATAATGGCGCTAATACTAATTTTTAAGCCAGTTAAATCAGTTACTTCTTTAATTCATTGAAAGATTGCTTGAACATAACTAAGAATAAATTTTAATTTTCCTGACGAATAAAGAATTGTTTTTCAGCTTTCATAATCAAACTGATATTCTGCATCATGTCGTACTTCACGAATATTTTCATCAGGTTCTAATGCTAAGAAGTCTTCGGCTGATAAAATAATCATATCTTTTTTCATATGGTTTGTTTCTCCTGGGCGACCTATCTCATTGACATATTTTTTGTTTAATTATATCATAAAACTAAGTAGAAAACTAGGTATTAGGGAAGTGATTTAGTCCCTATGTTGAATAGACTTCTTGCATAACACATTAAAATAATTTCAAATATTTGTAAAAAAGGGTTAATATAAAATTATAATTTTAATTAATTATGTCTTTTATTTAAAAATTTAATATTTTGCCACAACGAAAAATTATTTTATTATTCAAATTTGTTAATTTTAAATAAATCTTTTATGATAACTATAATAGACTTCTTGCGATACCTGGTTTTATTATTAAAATATTATTATAAAATATAATTTATGAGGATATTAAATTATGAAATTTGATGAATTTAAAAATATTAATGATAAAGAATGATTAAGATTAACAGGAATAAAACAAGATATTTTTAATAAAATGTTAGATATTTTACAAGTAGCTGAAATAGAAAAATTTAAAAAAGGTGGCAAAGCTAATAAATTATCACTAGAAAATCGATTATTGATGACTTTATCGTATTGACGAGAATATCGAACTTATTTTCATCTTGGAAAAAATTTCGGAATTAGTGAAGCTAATTGTTATCGCAATATCAAGTGAATTGAAGATATTTTAATTAAACACCCTGATTTTCAGCAAGTTGCTGATAAAAAAGCACTAATAAATGATTATTTTAATGATAAAACTATTATTATTGATGTTACCGAGACCCCAATCCAACGCCCAAAAAAAGACAAAAACAATCTTATTCTGGTAAAAAGAAAAAACACACTATTAAAACACAAGTAATTATCGAACAAGAAACCAAAAAAATTATTGCAACAAGTTTTTCACTTGGTAAAAAACACGATTATGCTTTATTTAAAGAATCAAAAATCGCAATTTTAAAAAATACCAAATTAATAGTTGATAGTGGTTATCAAGGAATACAAAAAATTCACAATAATGTTATAATGCCCACAAAGAAAACTAAGAAAAAACATTTAAATAAAGAACAAAAACAACATAATAGACTAGTTTCAAAAATAAGAATTATTATTGAAAATATTTTTGCTATTCTTAAAAAATTTAAAATTATTACAGAAAAATATAGAAATCGTAGAAAACGATTTAGTTTAAGATTTAATTTAATTGCTTCAATTTATAATTTACAATTATTATAGTTATCATAAAAGATTTATTTAAAATTAACGAATTTGAATAATAAAATAATTTTTCGTTGTGGCAAAATATTAAATTTTTAAATAAAAGACATAATTAATTAAAATTATAATTTTATATTAACCCTTTTTTACAAATATTTGAAATTATTTTAATGGGTTGTGCAAGAATTCTATTATGTTAATGAGATCTTTTTTTGTTTGTTTAGTTTTATTAATTGCAGCATCTAAATTGTTCATAACAATTTTGTTGTCATTATATTTTGATCACTGCACATCAACAATTTCTTTAGTATATCCATCAAGCATTGTTGATTGATAATTTTTTTTACCATTTCAAATTAAATAAGTTACATCAGTAAATAAAAATTTAAATTTTTCTTTAATTTTATTAAATTTATGATTTCCTAAATCAGGATATTTAATTATATTTTTATTTTTGGCCTTTTTTTATTAATATTTTTTTACGCATCTGTTTTACATATTCAGCTTGAATATTATTTTAATTTATAATTCGTAATACTTTTTTAGCATTATAAATAATGCCATAATCTTCTTTTAAATATTTAGTTATCAGACGATATCCAAATTGTTTTAAATTTTCTTCATAGACTTTTACAATATTCTTTAATGGTTCGTTATCCTTATCATTCCTTAAATAATTTTTATATTTATCTCAATAACTACGCTTTAAGCCTGTTATATTAAGCAATAATTTTAATGAATATTTAGCACGATTTTCTTTTATAAAAGATACTATTTTTTGTTTATTTAATTGTAAAAGTCATAGAGCTTTTTTAATAATTCATACCTAACTTTGTAATAGTTTAAGTCTTTTTTCGCAAATGATTCTTTGGGGCCTTTTGATGTATTTAAAATTCCTCTTTTAAAATTTTTTTGTCATGAATTAAGTGTTTTTATATTTACTTTATATTTTTTTGAAATATAAGTAAGCGATGTTTGTTCATTTTGTTTTACTGTATTTTTTCTAAATTCTGCAGTATATGTTTTAAATTTTTGGCCTTTTTTGCCATATAAAAATACAACCCCTCTAAAGGTTTAGTAAAGTTCTTTTTTAATTTTAGTTACTTTTTGGGGTGCAGTCTAATTTATAGAAAAGAATAACCTTTTTTATTGAAAATTGATATAATAAATAATAGCAAGAAACGAGGGTTTTAAATAATGGCAAAGAATATTTTTGTTAAAAAAAAGAATCGCAATTTATTACTAAATTATTTTAAACCATCCATTTATGTGAAAAATGTTAATAAAATTAATCTTGAATCATTAAAAAAAAATGGGATTAAAGTCTTTATTTGTGATTTAGATAATACTTTAACTCCATTTTACCGTGGTATTCCGAATACTGATAATTTAAATTTAATTCAAAAGGTCAAGAAATTAGGGATGATTTTTGTGTTAGTATCAAATAATTCTCGAAAGCGAGTTGAACGGTTTGCTCAAAAAGCAGGGATTGAACATTATTATTGAAATGCTAAAAAACCATTATTAAAATATTTTCGTGTGATTTCACGGCAATTTAATGCTAATCCCCATGAAATGATTATGGTTGGTGATCAATTAATTACGGATGTTTTATTCGCTAATCGAGCCCATATGGAAAGCATTTTAGTTGTCCCAGTAACAGGTGTTAATGAATCAAACCGATTAATGAGTTTATTAGAAAATTTACTTTATAAACGGTTAGCTCAAAAAAATATTTTACATAAAGGTTTCTTTGATGAAGGAGAATATGGATTAGACTATGATATCTTATAAGAAGTGTGCTGGTTGTGGGGTTATTTTACAAACTACAACCCCAAACAATCTTGGATATGTGGAAACATTAACGCAAGAGTATTGTTGTCGTTGTTTTCGGTTAACTCATTATAGTGAACTAGTTCATTATAATATAACAGCAGTTGATTTTCTTACAAAGTTACGCCAAGATTATCATTTTAATTGACATTATTTTTATGTTTTAGATGTTTATGATTTGGATGGAACGCGGAATTTGGAATTAGAACAGCTATTAAAAAATAATAAAGTAACTTTAATTATTAATAAAATTGATTTAGTAAATAAATTAATTAATGCTAATAAAATTATTACTTATATTAGTGAACTTTTTCGAAATTCAGTGCTTTTTTCAAAACTAGAAGATATTATTTTAGTGAGTGGTTTAAAGAATTATGGTTTAGATGAATTATGACGATATATTAAGCGTCAAGATAATGACCTTGTTTTTGTTGGTAGTTCTAATACAGGAAAAAGTACATTATTAAATAGTTTAATTAAGTTAACTAACCAACAACAAAAAATTACTGTTTCGAATAACCTTGCAACAACATTAGATAAAATTGTTGTTAATTTGGGAACGAAGCAGAAAGTTTATGATACTCCTGGTATCATTAATAAGTATAGTCTGCTTACATGTCTTGCCGAAAATAATAAAAATATGCTTACTAAACAACTATTAAAACCAATTACATTTCAATTGTCTGCAGAGCAAACAATTTTTTATGAAGGATTAGTTAGTTTTTCATATCTTACAGGTTTAAAAACAAGTTTTCATTTTTATAAAAATAATAATTTAAAATTACACCGTACCAAATTAAGTAATAAAGATTATTATTTTAACCAGCACGTACCAACTGCTGTTGTTAGATTACAAGATTATCAAGAATGAACTGAACGAATGATCAAAATTAAGAAACCAGGGGATTATTCGCTCTTTATTGCTGGATTAGGATGAATTAGTTTTAAAGGCCAAAGTGGTCAAAAAATAATGGTTGGAACCCATCAAAACATTAAAATTACACTACGAAAACAGTTTATTTAGTTTTATAATTAAAAGTAGATAAGTAGAAAAGAAATAAAATATTATGAATCTTGTTAAAAAATATCCTTATGTAATTACTGATTTAGATGGCACAATTGCAGGGAAAGGTTATATAATAGACTTCTTGCGATACCTGGTTTTATTATTAAAATATTATTATAAAATATAATTTATGAGGATATTAAATTATGAAATTTGATGAATTTAAAAATATTAATGATAAAGAATGATTAAGATTAACAGGAATAAAACAAGATATTTTTAATAAAATGTTAGATATTTTACAAGTAGCTGAAATAGAAAAATTTAAAAAAGGTGGCAAAGCTAATAAATTATCACTAGAAAATCGATTATTGATGACTTTATCGTATTGACGAGAATATCGAACTTATTTTCATCTTGGAAAAAATTTCGGAATTAGTGAAGCTAATTGTTATCGCAATATCAAGTGAATTGAAGATATTTTAATTAAACACCCTGATTTTCAGCAAGTTGCTGGTAAAAAAGCACTAATAAATGATTATTTTAATGATAAAACTATTATTATTGATGTTACCGAAACCCCAATCCAACGCCCAAAAAAAGACAAAAACAATCTTATTCTGGTAAAAAGAAAAAACACACTATTAAAACACAAGTAATTATCGAACAAGAAACCAAAAAAATTATTGCAACAAGTTTTTCACTTGGTAAAAAACACGATTATGCTTTATTTAAAGAATCAAAAATCGCAATTTTAAAAAATACCAAATTAATAGTTGATAGTGGTTATCAAGGAATACAAAAAATTCACAATAATGTTATAATGCCCACAAAGAAAACTAAGAAAAAACATTTAAATAAAGAACAAAAACAACATAATAGACTAGTTTCAAAAATAAGAATTATTATTGAAAATATTTTTGCTATTCTTAAAAAATTTAAAATTATTACAGAAAAATATAGAAATCGTAGAAAACGATTTAGTTTAAGATTTAATTTAATTGCTTCAATTTATAATTTACAATTATTATAGTTATCATAAAAGATTTATTTAAAATTAACGAATTTGAATAATAAAATAATTTTTCGTTGTGGCAAAATATTAGACTTCTTGCGATACCTGGTTTTATTATTAAAATATTATTATAAAATATAATTTATGAGGATATTAAATTATGAAATTTGATGAATTTAAAAATATTAATGATAAAGAATGGTTAAGATTAACAGGAATAAAACAAGATATTTTTAATAAAATGTTAGATATTTTACAAGTAGCTGAAATAGAAAAATTTAAAAAAGGTGGCAAAGCTAATAAATTATCACTAGAAAATCGATTATTGATGACTTTATCGTATTGACGAGAATATCGAACTTATTTTCATCTTGGAAAAAATTTCGGAATTAGTGAAGCTAATTGTTATCGCAATATCAAGTGAATTGAAGATATTTTAATTAAACACCCTGATTTTCAGCAAGTTGCTGGTAAAAAAGCACTAATAAATGATTATTTTAATGATAAAACTATTATTATTGATGTTACCGAAACCCCAATCCAACGCCCAAAAAAAGACAAAAACAATCTTATTCTGGTAAAAAGAAAAAACACACCATTAAAACACAAGTAATTATCGAACAAGAAACCAAAAAAAATTATTGCAACAAGTTTTTCGCTTGGTAAAAAACACGATTATGCTTTATTTAAAGAATCAAAAATCGCAATTTTAAAAAATACCAAATTAATAGTTGATAGTGGTTATCAAGGAATACAAAAAATTCACAATAATGTTATAATGCCCACAAAGAAAACTAAGAAAAAACATTTAAATAAAGAACAAAAACAACATAATAGACTAGTTTCAAAAATAAGAATTATTATTGAAAATATTTTTGCTATTCTTAAAAAATTTAAAATTATTACAGAAAAATATAGAAATCGTAGAAAAAGATTTAGTTTAAGATTTAATTTAATTGCTTCAATTTATAATTTACAATTATTATAGTTATCATAAAAGATTTATTTAAAATTAACGAATTTGAATAATAAAATAATTTTTCGTTGTGGCAAAATATTAAATTTTTAAATAAAAGACATAATTAATTAAAATTATAATTTTATATTAACCCCTTTTTACAAATATTTGAAATTATTTTAATGGGTTATGCAAGAAGTCTATTAAATTTTTAAATAAAAGACATAATTAATTAAAATTATAATTTTATATTAACCCCTTTTTACAAATATTTGAAATTATTTTAATGGGTTATGCAAGAAGTCTAATTAATCCTGAAACATATGAAGCATTACAAAAACATATCAACTAGCTAGTGATTATCACTTATTTTTAGCTTCAGGACGATTAGACTTAATGGCAAAAGAATATTTTGCAAAATTAAAAATTAAAACACCAATTATTTCCTGTAATGGTGCATTAATTCGTGCCAGTTTAACAAATGAAATATTATATCAACAACCTTTACCACAAGCATTAGCTCTTGCGGTGTTAACAAAGGCCATTGAATCAAATGTTGATCATATTGTTTATACTGCTAATATGGTTTATGGTAATCATGAATCTGATCGGATTGCTTTTATGCTAAAGTATAATGCCCAATTAGATAATGATGATTATCGCATTCCAATTCATACAGAAACGGATTATTTAGCGTTATTAAAAAATAATGAAATTGAAGTTTTAAAAATTTTATTCCCTTTTAATTCATAAACTGAATTAGAGCAAGTCCAAGCGATTTATAATCCCTTTAAAGCTGCAGCTGATGGTGTTTTCTCCCAAAAAGATTTATTTGATATTCAAGCATTAAATATTAATAAGGGTCATGCTTTTAAAAAATTATGTGATTTAAAAGGGTATGATCCACAACAGTTTTCTTTTTATGGGGATAATTATAATGACCTTGAACTTGCTAAAATTGTTGGTTATACTGTTGCGATGGGGAATAGTGTCTTATAATTAAAAAAATTGCTAATACAAAAATAATGACAGTTAGCGATAATGGGGTTCGTGAACATCTTTTTACCGAAGTATTATCAAAAGAACAACTAGTAGAATTTCTTCCCCAAGTTAAAAATGTTTTTAAATAAAACATTTTTTTATTTAACAAGTTGCTGCTTTTTATTATGATATAATAATTTCATGAAAATGTAAAATTTTAAGAAAGACACCAAACAAAAGTTCTATGTTGACGGCTCTGCATTAATGAACAAAGATAGTAATAGCAAATTTGTTTTTAAAATATTAAAAATTATTGCCTTAACTGTTGTTATAACACTTTTTATTGTAGGAAGTATTTGAGACCGCCAAATTGCAAAGACGATTGGTTATTTAAATGATAATGGTGTTGTAAGTTTATTAAGTTTATTTTGTGTAAATTGTACTATGAAGTGTAGCAATTTTTATATGAATGAAAATCTTAGTTTTAAGCTTAATATTTAATTTTAGTAATTAATTAACGAAAATAAGCCATAAAATAAAAGATATTTTTGCTTTAATTTTTATAACAGATCTTTAAAAATTTAAAAATCTTTATTTTATAGTTCATAAAGTGCTACATTTGCATTTACAATTTACATTGAGATAAAGGCGTCCTGTGCGATGAACCGACAAAAAACAATTCTTGTGAGATTGTTTTTTTTATTTTTATATTAAAAAACATAAATTTATTTGCATTATTCATCGGATAGTATCTTTAAATTTAGAATTTTTATCATAAAAACAGATATTATTCTGTTTTCCCCACACAAAATAAAAGATATTTTTATAAATTTCCTTTTAAATAAAGATATTATCCAATGAATAATGCAGCCCCTAAAACTTAATATTTTTTAATGCTTAAAAATGGATAACCCATCTATGGCACGAAGTCTTAAAGAAAGTGTGAAAGCGACTGGATTTATTCTCCTATTTATTTCTTTAATTGTCGGCAAGATTAATCACTTGCGAAATGTCAGAGCATGTGTTTTTTTTTGCTTGTTTTCATAAAAAGAGTTATGTTAAACCAAAAAAAAATATTGGACACTAAAAAAACAAGAGGGTTGGAGCTTAAAAAGGTTATTTTCTTTATATAAAGTTGTCTAGGGATGGATGAAGCATAATTAATAACTGGGTAAATTTTTTTTACTTCCGTTGGGGATAAACTCTGTTTAAATATAGAATTTTAGTATCGCCACCACTCATCCCCAAAGTGAGGCGGATGGCAAATTAAGCTAATTAAATCAAAATACAAATATTATTACTAAATATCAAAATATTAACCAACAAAGGGATTTTCTGTTTATTTAAAAAAATAAAAAGAAAGGAATAAAATATTATGCAAAAATATAAAAGTAAATATATCAATAAAACTTGAAATGAAATAACAACATAATTTGATTGAGTTAATTGTAAGCACGTTGATTGTCGTATTTCGCACCATAAAAATCATTATGATTTACAGTGTTTAGAATGAGCAAAAATGTATTTAAATTTATTTGAAGATAAATGATATTTTATTAACTAATATATGCAACATTACAAAATTAACGATATTTTAGATTTGGCTACAGATGGTTGAAAAATATTACAAATTGACAAAAAAATAAACCAAATAAATTAAAATATATTATTGTAATTGACCCCACCGGAAATGGACAAACTGGTATTATTATTTATAATGTTTTACAAAAGAAAATAATTAATAATATTAACTTTCATTCTAAAAATTAAGATGAAGCAATAAATAATATCTATTTAATATTAAATGAACTTAAAAATAAAACTTATTCTTATTTAAATAAAGTTATTGTAATAATTGAATATTATCAGATTCATAAGGGTTTAAAAATAAAAAATCCATTATCTACTCCTAAATTTATTGGTGGCTTAAAATTTTTATGCAAATATCTATTTAATTTAAAATATATTTTACAATCACCAGTCATTAAGAAAAATTATATTTATAAAGGAAATGTTAAAATGTCAGAGCACGAACACGATGCATGAAAAAATTTACAGTATTTTTTAGCAAAAGGAGTTGATAAAAATGTCACAAACAAAAAGTAATTTATCTAAAACAACAATCACTACTAATAAAATAAAAACAAAAAGTAAAAGGGTTAATAAATTAGAATTAACTGTTAGATTACATGAAAAACCGATTAAAAATAAAATTAAGGCCTTGGTTGCCGGCGGTGTTGAAGCTGACGCTTGTTCGGTAAAATGTCAATGAGAAGGATTAAATTATTCAACATTATCAATATATAACCCATTAGTTGTATCTTCGTTTTTTAAATTAAAAAAAGATGATGAGATAAAAATAAAGTGTTCTGTATTTAATCAGTTAAATGTAAAAACTAAACGCTATTTTTTATCTTTTAGAGTAGATAGTTTTGAAATTATACAAAAAGCGATTAGAAAAAGAGCAAATACAAATATTAAAAAATAGGAGGAAAAAATGGCATTAAAAAATGTAAAATATGTTCTTATTTATGAAAATAATGAACCTATTAAAAATAAATATGGTAGTTTATATATTAAAACTGCTGAAATTATTTTAGAAAATACTGTTGAAGTAGAAGAATTTAATGCAAGTAATTTAGAAAATAATAATCAGCAAATCAACGAACTACAAACAAAAAATACTGAATTAACTTCACAAATTGAACAACAAACAATTCAATTAAAACAAATTGAAGGAATTGACTTTATTAATTCTTTAATTGATAATGAAGAATTTAAAAATGTTTTATTAAAGTCTTATGATATTACTGATGATATTGAAATCATTAAATCACAATTGCAAAGTGTTTATGATGAATTAATTAAGGTACAAACAGTTAATACTGATGGCGTACCAAAAGTAAAAAATAAAGAAAACTATATTTTAGATATAGAAAATGTATTTAATAAATAGAAAGAAGGAATTAAATTATGGCACAAAAACCACAAAGAATTTTCGGAGATATTGCTAATCAAGCAACACAAAGAGACCGAGAAACATTTGAACAATGATATTTACAAACTTATCAACAAAAATTAGGTTGATAGGCATTATTTGCGTTCAAAGAAGCTAATAAATTTGTTTTAACATATAAAAGAAAGAAAAATATTAAATACAATAGACTTCTTGCGATACCTGGTTTTATTATTAAAATATTATTAGATTTCTTGCGATACTTGGTTATTTATTCTTAAAAAGCAATTAAAATTTTTAAAAATGCTTATTTTAAATTTTAATTTAAATTTTTTAATTTGTAATTTTATTTGTTTTTGTTAGTATCGCAAGAAGTCTATTATAAAATATAATTTATGAGGATATTAAATTATGAAATTTGATGAATTTAAAAATATTAATGATAAAGAATGATTAAGATTAACAGGAATAAAACAAGATATTTTTAATAAAATGTTAGATATTTTACAAGTAGCTGAAATAGAAAAATTTAAAAAAGGTGGCAAAGCTAATAAATTATCACTATAAAATCGATTATTGATGACTTTATCGTATTGACGAGAATATCGAACTTATTTTCATCTTGGAAAAAATTTCGGAATTAGTGAAGCTAATTGTTATCGCAATATCAAGTGAATTGAAGATATTTTAATTAAACACCCTGATTTTCAGCAAATTGCTGGTAAAAAAGCGCTAATAAATGATTATTTTAATGATAAAACTATTATTATTGATGCTACCGAAACCCCAATCCAACGCCCAAAAAAAGACAAAAACAATCTTATTCTGGTAAAAAGAAAAAACACACTATTAAAACACAAGTAATTATCGAACAAGAAACCAAAAAAATTATTGCAACAAGTTTTTCACTTGGTAAAAAACACGATTATGCTTTATTTAAAGAATCAAAAATCGCAATTTTAAAAAATACCAAATTAATAGTTGATAGTGGTTATCAAGGAATACAAAAAATTCACAATAATGTTATAATGCCCACAAAGAAAACTAAGAAAAAACATTTAAATAAAGAACAAAAACAACATAATAGACTAGTTTCAAAAATAAGAATTATTATTGAAAATATTTTTGCTATTCTTAAAAAATTTAAAATTATTACAGAAAAATATAGAAATCGAAGAAAACGATTTAGTTTAAGATTTAATTTAATTGCTTCAATTTATAATTTACAATTATTATAGTTATCATAAAAGATTTATTTAAAATTAACGAATTTGAATAATAAAATAATTTTTCGTTGTGGCAAAATATTAAATTTTTAAATAAAAGACATAATTAATTAAAATTATAATTTTATATTAACCCCTTTTTACAAATATTTGAAATTATTTTAATGGGTTATGCAAGAAGTCTAATGAAGATTTAGGTGCAAATTGTCAAGTATTTAATACTGATGATAAATTATTAAATTATTCAGAAGTAGAATTTGATGATGGAATTGTTTAATTATATACAATTTTAACTTTTTCTCGTAAATTAGAACCTGTAGAAAGTGATTTTAATCCTAATCTTTGGGCCGCCGATATTGAGCAAGCAATGGATACTGAGGTTGCTTATAAACGCAATAAAATTTTAGAAATTATTAATAAAGGAATAGTTACAGCTATTCAAAGGAAAAAAGCAGATGATACAAATGCATTACAAATCCACGATGAAATCATAGATAAAATATATGAAAATGGCTTTACTCCATCAGAAACAATTGTCTTGGGTTCGGCTTATTTTATTCGTGTAATTCGTAATAAATTACAGTTACAACTTGGAGCAAATGACCAAATAAACAGTGTAGTCACAACAAGTGGCGCAATGAAAACTGTTTAAGGAACAACATACTATATGGCTCCTAAAAAATTACCAATTATTAATAAAGATGATTCAGAAGGAACAATTATTTTATTATCATATGGTGTTAATGCAATTGCCTTTAAATTTAGCAAAAAATATGACCCGCTTATTTTACGCAAAAAAGACCATACTCCGTTAAGAGTTGGTGCTGCTGCGTTAGGTTAAGAGAATTATTGAAAATATTGTTACAAAAATTGATATTAGTAAAATTAATAAAATTAGATAAACCAACTATAGATGTTACAGAATCAACAAAAGCAACATCAGAGCAGATAAACCACAATTTAAAGATGTTGTTTTAAAAGCGTTAAAAGCCGTAAATAGTTCTTTAACTGAAGGTGATTTTGATTACTTCATTGAAATTAAAGGTGAAGATTGACCAATCAATATTACAAATTATAAAACTGTTTCTGTTCAAATTTAAGGTGAAAATAACGCTACTGGTCAAACAAATCCGATTGATGTTAAAATTAAAAATTCTTAATAGTACTAAAAAAATAGTACTTTTTCGTTTGATAAATATGCCAATTGGAACAAGCAAAACTGCTCTGATTTATCCTGTTAAAAAAATCCAACTAAATTGTCAATCCAACAACAAGAAAAAATTTTTGGTTTACAGTTATTATAATTTTTAGGAATTCAATTTTTAGCACTTTGTTTATCAGTTTTAACTGGTGGTATTGCTTCGGCTCTTGGTCTTGGTGCGGGATTATCTAATTTTGCCGCAGCATTTATATAGTTTGGAGTAGAAACAGCAACCGATTTTGCCGTAAATCAAATATATGATAAATTAACATCAGAAGTGACAGCAAAAAGTACTGCCTTAAATTTGTTACCAGCAATTGGTGGAATTGGTAAATTAACGCGTGCAGCACGAACAACTAGAATTTTAAAATTAGCCAAAGAAACTAAATTGCTTGAAAAATTAGGTGTAATAACCGCTAATAACTTAGAAGTTGTTGTAAGACAATTTACAGGTAAAAATATTTTATCTGATAAATTAATATTTGATTTTACAAAGCAGGCTAATAATAGACTTCTTGCATAACCTAATCTAATTATTTTAAAATTCCTATAAAATATTTTTAAATTAAAATAGAAATTATAGGAGATTAAAATTATGAAATTTGATAAATTTAATTTTATTAATGATAAAGAATTATTGCGATTAACCAGAGCAAAAAAGATAATTTTAATAAAATGTTAAATATTTTACAAGTAGCTGAAATAGAAAAATTTAAAAAAGGTGGCAAAACTAATAAATTATCACTAGAAAATCGGCTACTGATGACTTTATCGTATTGACGAGAATATCGGAATTATTTTCATCTTGCTAAAAGTTTTGATATTAGTGAATCTAGTTGTTATCGCAATATCAAGTGAATTGAAGATATTTTAGTTAAACACTCTGATTTTCAACAACTCGCTGGTAAAAAATCACTAATAAATGATTGTTTTAATGATAAAACTATTATTATTTATGTTACCGAAACCCCAATCCAACGCCCAAAAAAAGACAAAAACAATCTTATTCTGGTAAAAAGAAAAAACACACCATTAAAACACAAGTAATTATCGAACAATAAACCAAAAAAATTATTGCAACAATTTTTTCGATTGGGAAAAACATGATTGTGCTTTATTTAAAGAATCAAAAATCTCAATTTTAAAAAATACCAAATTAATAGTTGATAGTGGTTGTCAAGGAATTCAAAAAATTCACAATAATGTTCTAATACCTACAAAAAAACAAAGAAAAACCCTTTAAATAAAGTACAAAAACAACTTAATAGAATAGTTTCAAAAATGAGAATTATTATTGAAAATATTTTTGCTATTCTTAAAAAATTTAAAATTATTACAGAAAAATATCGTAATCGAAGAAAACGATTTAGTTTAAGATTTAATTTAATTGCTTCAATTTATAATTTGCAGTTAGCATAGAAGATTTATTTAAAATGTAGAATAAAGGATGAAGTAGGAAAAAACAACTCTTATTAAGGGTTGTTTTTTATTTGAAATAAAACACCCCCAAAAAAGGAGGTAATTATAATTAAACAACAAAAAATATGTGATGTTAATGATTGTTATAAAGTAATAACATTAATTACCGAAAAATTTTTATCAAATAAAGTTTTATGAACTTGTGAAAAACACAAATATTTATTGAATAAAGTAAAAGGTAAAAAAAGCAATTTTATCAGAAACTGGAAAATTCAAAAATTATCTTTGATTTAGAAACTGGTTTTTTAAAACTTTGATTTTATAAAACAACTTAATGCATAGTGGGACAGTTATTTTAAATAAATAAGTGCTTCTATAAGAACATGAGTATTAACTCATTACCACAGCCGTCCGAGGTAAGTACTGAAATAGTGTATGAGGAAAAATGTAAATCGGCGTTGGTTGTAAGAACAACTAAACGATAGTCGTTATAAGTCCAAGGTTAATATCAAACTACAATAAACATATAGATAAAGACTTTATAAATAAATTTGCGATTAGCATTAGGCTCTTCAAGGTACAAGTGAATTTATTTTAAAAACTGAACGCTTTTACCTTAAATGGTGCGGATGAAGAGGTAAATATATACGGCGTAACAAATTTACAAACAACTACAAAATGTAGAACATTGTAGTACTTTGTAGTTAATTGTAAATGTTAGCACCGCCACCGCGCACCCCTAGTGAAGCGTATGGCGTAGTAAATAAATAGATAAATATTTATATAACTAATTCTCGCTTTGGCACTTTCACTTGGGAGTGAGTGCCAGCGAGTTAAAACTAGGAGGAATTATAATGGCAGAATATAAAAGTTTGTATATTAATAAAACTTGAAACGAAATAATAACATCATTTGATTGAATAGATTGTAAACCTATTAATTGTCGTATTTCACATCATAAAAAGCATTAATGATTTGCAATGTTTAGAATGAGCCCAAATGTACTTAAATTTATTTAAAGATAAATGAGATGTTATTGTTTCTTATATGCAACATTACAAAATTAACGATATTTTAGATTTAGCTTCCGATGGTTGAAAAATATTACAAATTGACCAAAAAATCAAAGGAATATTTTAGGGGGTTTATATGAAAAGGTTAAATAAAATTTGTCTTAAACAAAGATATTGAGGATATTGCTCAAAATGCAATAGACTTCTTGCGTAACCTATTAAAAAATTGCAAATATTTGTAAAAAGACACTAATAGAAAAACATAATTTTAATTAATTATGTTTTTTATTTAAAAATTTAATATTTTGCCACAACAAAAAATGAATTTATTATTTAAATTCTTTAATTTTAAATAAATCTTCTATGCTAACTGCAAATTATAAATTGAAGCAATTAAATTAAATCTTAAACTAAATCGTTTTCTTCGATTACGATATTTTTCTGTAATAATTTTAAATTTTTTAAGAATAGCAAAAATATTTTCAATAATAATTCTCAATTTTGAAACTATTCTATTACGTTGTTTTTGTACTTTATTTAAAGGTTTTTTCTTTGTTTTTTTTGTAGGTATTAGAACATTATTGTGAATTTTTTGAATTCCTTGATAACCACTATCAACTATTAATTTGGTATTTTTTAAAATTGATATTTTTGATTCTTTAAATAAAGCATAATCATGTTTTTTTTCAAGCGAAAAACTTGTTGCAATAATTTTTTTGGTTTCTTGTTCGATAATTACTTGTGTTTTAATGGTGTGTTTTTTTTACCAGAATAAGATTGTTTTTGTCTTTTTTTGGGCGTTGGATTGGGGTTTCGGTAGCATCAATAATAATAGTTTTATCATTAAAATAATCATTTGTTAGTGATTTTTTACCAGCGAGTTGTTTAAAATCAGAGTTTTTAATTAAAATATCTTCAATTCACTTGATATTGCGATAACAACTAGATTCACTAATATCAAAACTTTTAGCAAGATGAAAATAAGTCCGATATTCTCTTCAATACGATAAAGTCATCAGTAGCCGATTTTATAGTGATAATTTATTATTTTTTCCACCTTTTTTAAATTTTTCTATTTAAGCTACTTGTAAAATATTTAACATTTTATTAAAAGTAGCTTTTTTTTGCTCGGGTTAATCGCAATAATTCTTTATCATTAATAAAATTAAATTTATCAAATTTCATAATTTTAATCTCCTATAATTTCTATTTTAATTTAAAAATATTTTATAGAAATTTTAAAATAATTAGATTAGGTTATGCAAGAAGTCTAATATTTAATTTAAATTAGCAATAGATTTTAAATTTATCATACTAGTTAAAAATAAAATTATTGCTTTATATAAAATAATAATAAATAAAAAACAACTTATAAAAAGTTGATTTATTGTTTTTATTTTTTTAAAAAATAAGCAAACTTAAATTCGATTAAAAATCAAATTAGATTTATCAAATTTTTGTTTTTTTTGTTTTCATTTTTTATTACCTTGGGTATTAAATTTATTTTTTGCACTAGATTGGTTCTTTTTATTATCTAAATATGAATACGCATATTTAAAACTATTATTTTTTTGATTAAAAGTTCCTTTTTTATTACTATAACTAATGTTTTTTGTTCCTTGTGGTTTTTGTTTTAAATCATATGTTGTAATATCTAATAACTCAATTTTTTTCTTTTGATATGTACCCAAATGTTGAATTTCTCTTAAATCATTACGATTTGAAACAATTGATATTGCTACACCAGTAGCGCCAGCGCGTGCTGTTCTTCCAATCCGATGAATATAACTTTCTCGTTCTATTGGAATATCGTAATTAATAACATAATCAATATTATCAATATCAATTCCTCGTGCTGCAACATCAGTGGCAACCATAACTTGTACTTTACCATCCCGAAATAAACGCATTGCCCGTCCTCGTTCATAGCGACTTTTATCACCATTAATGACACAACAAGGAATACCATTATTTGTTAACATTTCAGCAATTTTATTAGTAAAAACTTTTGTATTTGAAAAAATGATACTTAGTTTTGGTTGCAAATGTTTATATAATGCTATTAAAACGTCTTCCTTATGATAAGACAATGCATTTACATATTGCTGTCTAATATTATTTTGTTCAATAACATTTTTTGTAACAACAATTTCAACAGGATTATTTTGATAGTTATTAGCAATTTCTAATACTTGTTTTGACATTGTTGCTGAAAATAATAATGTTTGATATTGTTTAGGAGCATTTTGAAATACTTTATCAAGATCATTTTTAAATCCCATTTTTAACATTTCATCAGCTTCATCTAAAACAATTGTTTTAATTTTATCTAATCGTAATGTTTTACGATTAATATGATCAGCAATTCGTCCCGGAGTTCCCACAATAATATTACTTTTTTTTAAAGCATAAATTTGACGTTGGATATGTGAACCACCACAAATTAAGGTTGCATTTACACCTTCCAAATAAGTTGCTAATTTTCGAACCTGGTCAATTATTTGGCTCGCTAATTCATGGGTTGGGCATAAAATAATCGCTTGTGGTTGTTTTAAGTTCGTATTTAATTTTTGCAAAATTGGTAAAATAAAAGCTATAGTTTTACCAGTTCCCGTATGACTTTTACCAATAATATCTTGATTATTAAGAGCCACTGGGATAGCTTTTTGTTGGATTTCAGTTAGGTTAGTATAACCCATTTTAACAATCATTCGCTGTAATGCTGGGTATAAATTTAATGTATTAAAATTCATTTAGTCTCCTTTAAAATTTAGTATAAATAGTTTAGTTGTTTTTTTAACATTACAGCTGTTGAGTTTACATATTAATATTATTTTAGATAACAGAATAAATTAAAGTTTAACAACTTATTGATTATATCTTAAAAAATTAATAAAATAAAGTATTTTTCCTAGAAATTAAAAGGAATTTTATTATAATTTTAGAATCACAAGCAAAATTAAAAGGAATGAATCTAGACTGCATAGACTGCGCCCCAAAAAGTAAGTAAAATTAAAAAAGAACTTTACTAAATTTTTAGAGGAGGTGCATTTTTATATGGCAAAAAAGGCCAAAAATTTAAAACATATAATACAGAATTTAGAAAAAGTACAGTAAAACAAAATGAACAAACATCGCTTACTTATATTTCAAAAAAATATAAAGTAAATGGCGTCCTGTGCGATGAACCGGCAAAAACAATTCTTGTGAGATTGTTTTTTTTTATTTTTATATTAAAAAACATAAATTTATTTGCATTATTCATCGGATAGTATCTTTAAATTTAGAATTTTTATCATAAAAACAGATATTATTCTGTTTTCCCTACACAAAATAAACGATATTTTTATAAATTTCCTTTTAAATAAAGATATTATCCAACGAATAATGCAGCCCGTAAAACTTAATATTTTTTGATGCTTAAAGATGGATAACCCATCTATGGCACGAAGTCTTAAAGAAAGTGTGAAAGCGACTGGATTTATTCTCCTATTTATTTCTTTAATTCTCGACAATATTAATCACTTGTGAAATGTCAGAGCGCGTGTTTTTTGCTTGTTTTCATAAAAAGAGTGATGTTAAACCAAAAAAAATATTGGACACCAAAAAAACAAGAGGGATGGCACTCCAAAAGGTTATTTTCTTTATATAAAGTTGTCTAGGGATGTATGAAGCGTAATTAATAACTGGGTAAATTTGTTTTACTTCCGTAGGAGTATAAACTCTGTTTAAATATAGAATTTTAGTATTGCCATCACTCACCCACAAAGTGGGGTGGATGGCGAATTAAGCTAATTAAATCAAAATACAAATATTCTTACTAAATATCAAAATATTAACCAACAAAGGGATTTTCTGTTTATTTAAAAAAATAAAAAGAAAGGAATAAAATATTATGCAAAAATATAAAAGTAAATATATCAATAAAACTTGAAATGAAATAACAACATCATTTGATTTAGTTAATTGTAAGCCCGTTGATTGTCGTATTTCGCACCATAAAAATCATTATGATTTACAACGTTTAGAATGAGCAAAGATGTATTTAAATTTATTTGAAGATAAATGAGATGTTATTAACTCATATATGCAACATTACAAAATTAACGATATTTTAGATTTGGCTACAGATGGTTGAAAAATATTACAAATTGATAAAAAAAATAAAACAAATAAATTAAAATATATTATTGCAATTGACCCTTCCGTAATTGGCCAAACTGGTATTATTATTTATAATGTTTTGCAAAATAAAATAATTAATAATATTACCTTTCATTCTAAAAATGAAGATGAAGCAATAAATAATATGTATTTAATATTAGACTTCTTTCGATACCTGGTTTTATTATTAAAATATTATTATAAAATATAATTTATGAGGATATTAAATTATGAAATTTGATGAATTTAAAAATATTAATGATAAAGAATGATTAAGATTAACAGGAATAAAACAAGATATTTTTAATAAAATGTTAAATATTTTACAAGTAGCTGAAATAGAAAAATTTAAAAAAGGCGGCAAAGCTAATAAATTATCACTAGAAAATCGATTATTGATGACTTTATCGTATTGACGAGAATATCGAACTTATTTTCATCTTGAAAAAAATTTCGGAATTAGTGAAGCTAATTGTTATCGCAATATCAAGTGAATTGAAGATATTTTAATTAAACACCCTGATTTTCAGCAAGTTGCTGGTAAAAAAGCACTAATAAATGATTATTTTAATGATAAAACTATTATTATTGATGCTACCGAAACCCCAATCCAACGCCCAAAAAAAGACAAAAACAATCTTATTCTGGTAAAAAGAAAAAACACACTATTAAAACACAAGTAATTATCGAACAAGAAACCAAAAAAATTATTGCAACAATTTTTTCACTTGGAAAAAAACATGATTATGCTTTATTTAAAGAATCAAAAATATCAATTTTAAAAAATACCAAATTAATAGTTGATAGTGGTTATCAAGGAATACAAAAAATTCACAATAATGTTATAATGCCCACAAAGAAAACTAAGAAAAAACATTTAAATAAAGAACAAAAACAACATAATAGACTAGTTTCAAAAATAAGAATTATTATTGAAAATATTTTTGCTATTCTTAAAAAATTTAAAATTATTACAGAAAAATATCGTAATCGAAGAAAACGATTTAGTTTAAGATTTAATTTAATTGCTTCAATTTATAATTTACAATTATTATAGTTATCATAAAAGATTTATTTAAAATTAACAAATTTGAATAATAAAATAATTTTTCGTTGTGGCAAAATATTAAATTTTTAAATAAAAGACATAATTAATTAAAATTATAATTTTATATTAACCCCTTTTTACAAATATTTGAAATTATTTTAATGGGTTATGCAAGAAGTCTATTAATCATTTGAATTAAATTACGATATTTATAATAATTATGTGGATAATTTTCTTGTTCTAATAAAAATAATAATAAAACATCACTATTATTAACTGGTTTTAAAATAACCATTTAACTTCAATCCTTTTTTAAATACTGTGGCTCTAAAGCAAAAATATCTTCAACTAATGTAAAATGCTTTTTTAGAACAAGATAATTTTGAACAAAATCAATTTCTTGTAAATCATAACGAAACTCATAAACTGGAAATTGCTTTGTAATTTCAATACAAGTTTCATAATCAATAACTTGCCTTGGGATCACCTCTACAACATTACTAATTACCGCAAAATACCGTTTTCCACTCCGCGCATCAAGCGTTGAAACAACATTATCTAGCCCAGCCTGATAAAGTAATGTATTAATTGTATAAACATTAATCGCTGGATTAATTACTTTTACTGTTTTTACAATCGTCATTGGAATACGAACACCGGTATAACTACCTGGACCAGTTGTTAAATAAAAATTATTAATGTCTTTTAATTTTAGTTGATGTTGACCTAATAACTGGGTAATTGTTGGTAATGTTGCTTCAGTATGACGACGAGCATGGTTTTGGTGAACTTGACCAATGATTTTTTGTTCTTTTTCTAAAATTAAAATTAAAAAATCAGTACTAGTATCAATAAATAGATTTAACATCTTATCCCTCTTTTCCTAATGCGCTTTGTAAATGTTTGTTGTTGGTTTTAATGGTAAAAATTCGTTCATCCTCATTAATTATCTTAATGGTAATTTTAATTACCTCGTACTTTAAGCTTAACTGGTTACTAATTCCCGCTGGTCATTCAATAATATTAATGCTATCAGAAAAATTTTCAAAATACATTTCTCACTCTTCTTCTTGTTCTAAACCTAACAATCGATAGCAATCCATATGATTAATAATAACATGCTGATTTGTCCTATACTGTTGCATAATTAAAAACGTTGGTGAAGTAACGGGAGTAGTTACCCCTAACCCTTTTAATAAATATTTTGTAAAAGTTGTTTTCCCAGCGGCTAGCGGTCCATCTAATAATAAGCATAAATTAGGATGTAAAAATGGAGCAATTTTTTCAGTTAAAAGTTTTGTTGCTATCTCATTTTTAACAATTATTTTCATCAATATCCCACTCTCTTTTACTAATTATATCTAGGAATTAATTATTGTGCTAGACTTTTAAAAAAATATGTAATAATTAAAGTGCAGAAAAATTAGAAAGATTTTTATAAATAAATGAAAGATATTTTAATTATTGGGGCTGGGCCGGTTGGGTTATATGCTTGGAGTTGTGCTGGCATGTTAGGATTAAGTGGTTATATAATTGAAGGAAACGATAGCCCTGGTGGACAACCATGAGAATTATATCAAGAAAAACCATTATATGATATGCCTGGATTTGGTGAAATCAAAACTAAAACATTTATTGAGAATTTAATTAACCAAGCAAAAAAAAATACGGGGCAAATAACATACATTGGTAAAACTAACATTAGTAATATCCTTACAATAACTGATGGTTTTACTATTACTTTAACAACTAATCAAACATTTACAGTTAAAACAATTTTAATTACAAGTGGAAATGGTGTTTTTACCCCCATTCGCCTAGAACATCTTGACCCTCGCCAGGAATATGAAAACTTATGATACGCTGTTAAAAACCCAACTCTTTTAACAAACAAGAAAATTGTTATTCTTGGAGGTGGTGATAGTGCTGTTGATTGGGCAAATCATTTGATTGAAGATAACATTAGTAAAGATGTTACAATTATCCATCGTCGAACATTATACCGAGCCAAAGAAAACAATGTCCAAAAATTACAACAAAATAAGGTGACCGAATTAAAACCTTATCATGTTAAAACAGTTGAAACAATTGATAATAAAATTACCACTTTAACATTAATGCATGAAACAACACATGAACTATTAACTACTACAGCTGATTATTTTATTGTTCAATATGGCGCAAAAGTTGCACCAACAATGTTGAAACAATTAACTTTAACAACAACTCCAATGCAAAAAATTATTATTGCACCAAATGGTAAAACAAGTCATCCTCATATCTTTGCCGCTGGAAATAGTACTTATTATGAAGGAAAATATTATAATATGGTAACTGGATTTGGTGAAGCTATTAATGCGCTTTATAATATTACAAAAATTATTCATGGTCAAAAATACCATCCTGGTTATTTAAGTGATATTAAAAAATAAGTTAGGAATAACTTATTTTTTTTAGCCTGTTAACTTATAAATTTCTTTATTTGGTTCATCTTTCTCTATTTTTTTCGTATTTTTACGTAAAGTTTCTTCTCGTTCTCACATTTTTTGATATGGCGTTTTTGGTTCTGTTAAGGTAATAAAATCATCTTCATATTCTTCACGACTTAGAATCCGCGTTTTATCTTGGTGTTTAGTTCAAATTTTATAAACAAGTTGTAACCGTAAGAATATCACCCGAACATAACCGGGTGCTCAAAAAATTGAATTAGCAAAAATAACAAACAAGGAAGCAAAGATTAAACCAAAGAAGAAATTCAATAATTTTTGTCATCCTCAAACTGGCTGTAAATCAATATTATAAATTTGATTAGGATTATGTGTTTTTGATAAAAATAAATAATTAACTAAAATAGCAATAATCATTGGCACTAACAAAATCATTCAATTTCGAAAAACGCCTTTAAAGTTACTATTATAAGTTAAAAATATTCAATTATAACATCATAAGAATAAAAACCGCAAAAAAATCATTAAGCAAGTAATAATTAAAATACTATATAATGCAGCTGCTAAATTATTAAAGCCAAAGCGTCATAGTAAAGCGCTAAAAAAACAAAATACAATGTTAAGACAGCCAATAATGAAAGTCGGAATTGCGCTTTGTTTATAATTTGCTTTAGCATATACCAAAACATTTGCGGGTTCAGCTAAAACAATAAAAACAGAACCTAAGGCAATTAATAATGAAAAGGTTGGCTGATAAAAGATGCTTTTAAAAATTTCACGTTCCTGTGATGTTCATGGATTTAATGTTGAATCACTAGTTCTAATTTGTTCAATAATTTGTGGCGCATACAATGTTGTCACAAAATATGGTGATAAAATAAACTGGTTAACAAACAAGAACCCAACTATCATAAAAGCGTATGTTTCAAATTTCATATAACTCTGTCAATCAACCCGACCATTTTTTGCTGTTCATGCGGCAAAAAACTCACGAAAGGAATTAATTAAAATCATCATAATGCTACGAACTCCAGCCGTAATTGTCATATATAGCGATAAGGTTGATGATATTCGTAACCCTAATAACAGCGCCGTAATAATAAAATCACCGTTAATTAACAATGTTTCGCCAATATTTTTAAATAAAACAATATTACTTGATTTAACTAGTTGCATGTTATCGCGTTGGCAAACAATACGAACTCAAGGATAATGTAACTTAATAAATAAATAAACTAAACTTCCTTTCATAAGAGAATAAACTAAGAAAATTAAAAATACAAAAACAGGATCCACTGCAATTGAAATTAAGTAGAAAACAATTGAATATGATATTAAATCACAAATCATTAAAATTAAACGTCGCAAATGATTGTTTTGATCAGCTTGCATTAAGTTTTCATATGCTGCTGTTCAAAATAATGCAATTAAGTTTTTTGACCCAATAATAAATACAATTAAAATCATTTTTCATAACGGATAACTAATTGTTTCATCATTTTGTAAAATACTAAAATTCTTTTCAAATAAATAAATATAAGCACTATAACCAACAGCAATGGCAATTAATAAAATAACACCAATGTACCCTGATATTTTATATTGATGCTTTGCTGTATTAACCATTTCATTTGCTTTAATTCAATCTTTTTGTAACAATGGTTTTACTAAAAAAATAACAGTAATGGCTCCTAAGCCGCCTTCCACTGTTCCTAAAAAAGCAACAATTGCAACGCTATTCTTTACAAACCCATTAAACTGCGAACCATAACTACGAATTAATAAATACATTAGCGTAAATTGAAAACATGTTCCAATTAACGAAGTAAAAGCCCCGATTAAAATACTAAAAATTCCTCTTCTTGTTGACAATTAATTCACCTCGTTCCTAATATTTTTATTTTATAATATTTTCTGGAATTTTAATAATCTTTTCATTTAAATAACTTAAATGGTTTGGCAGTTGATGAAAGATTAAGGTTGTTGCATATAAAGCAATCATATACTTCTTTGTTTCTTGTTTTGCTCCATATTTAACATCATTAATAATGGGGTGGTCCAATTATTAATGTTGCTTCAAGGCACGTTGCTTTGATATCTGAGCTTGAATTTTAAAATGTGTTTTAGCTACTTTAGCATGTGGTTTCTATGTTTTAGTAAAAACCATTTTTTATTTATCTTCATCTTTATATAAATAACCACTAAGGTTAAAATCAGTTTCTTGAATAATTCCTTCACACTTTGTTAAATATTTCTTTTCAATAAATTCTTTTTGGTTGATTTTAGCCAATAACAAATATAATGTAATTTTATTTTTCGCATATAGCACTAATCCTCGTGTTAATTTATCTAATCGATGAACACGGGAAATGACAAAATACTGTTCATTCTGTGGATGATATTCATCTTTTTGGATTAAACAATGTTGCGCCATAGCATCTAATGAAGTATGAAACTTTGAGTGGATTGCTACTCAATGTGGTTTATCAACAACAAGAATGTTATCATCTTCATAAACAACTTGTAATGGTAATGGTACAACATTATTATAAGTTGCTGTCTGGTTTCATTCTGTTACAACTAAATTTTTAGCAAAAATAATAATTTAGTCTCCTAATTGAAGTTTATAATTTCGTTCTTTCATTACTTTTTTATTTACTTTAATTTTTTTATTACTAAATAACTTATAAATAACTGATAACGGAGTTGTTTGAAACATTTTTTTAATAAAATTAAAAATTGTTTGATTAACATCATCTGCTTTAAATGTTAAAGTAACAACCGTTTTTGGTTTCATACTTCCCCCGTTTTCCTATTATTAATTATGTGTCCATGTACGATGAAGCGACAAAAAACAACTCTTGTTAAATAAAGGAGTTGTTTTTTTATTTATAAAACCAAATTATTTATTGATTCAGAGAAAGGGCGGCATCTTAAATTCTTAAAATAGAAACTTTTTATCACATCTTTTGTTAACTTTATAAAAGTTGTGTTACACATTTATTAAGTATCTTAAAAATCTTTACAAAGTGTACCTGTTTTTATCCTAATTTAAGGTGTTGTCCTTTCTCTGTTTCAGTTAATTAATTTGCTAATAAAATAACTTAATAAAAAGGAAGAAATAAGTAGTAAAAATTAATAAGCAACAACAAATTTGCGATATTGATAGCTGCTATAAAACAATATCATTCATTACTGAAGAATTTTTATCAAATAAAGTTTTATGAACTTGTAAAAAGCATAAAGATTTATTAAATCACACAAAAGATAAAAAACAAAAGCGGTTTTATAAAAGATTAGAAAATTCAAAAATTATCTTTGATTATGAAACTGGTTTTTTAAAACTTAAATTTTATAAAACAACTTAATGCAGTGTGGGGCGGTTGGTTATTTTAAATAACTAAGTGTTTTTTCCATATAGAGGCGGTATATCCCAGCGATAATCAGTCCGGAAATAATAGACGCTTTAACAGGCAATGGTCGCGATAAGTACAAGGTCAGCATCGAACGACAATAAATATTGAGATGGCCACTTTATAAATAAATTTGCGATAGATATTACTTCTTAGAAGTGGCAGCGTTTTAATAAAAAACACAAAGTAACTATTAGGCTCTTCAAGGTGCAAGTGAATTTATTTTAAAAAATGAACGATTTGACCTGAAATGGCGCGGATTAAGAGAGAGAGAACTCTCTGGCGTAAAAAACAAAAAAACTGTGTATTATTAAACATTCAAACAATTAACATACCGCCACATCTCACCCTGGTGAAGCGGATGGCGTAGTAAATAAATAGATAAATAATTATATAACTAATTCTCGCTTTGGCACTTTCACTTGGGAGTGATGAGTGCCAGCGAATTAAAAATGATATGTAATAAAGCATTAAAAATTAAAATTAAATTTATATCTTAAATTTGGTGATGAAGAACGACATGTAAGTAGTGTTGAGCTACCAATAGATTTTAATTTAAATTTCAAATGATATGAAATTGATTAAGTTAAAGGTCTAATAGATGATTATTTAGAAGATGAAGAAGCATATTACGAGGTGATAAATTATGAATAAAAAATATTTATTAGTAACAAAAGATAAATATAGCTTAAATATTAAATATTTTTATACATTTGATGAAGCAAGAATTTATTATGAAAATTTAAATTATTGTAAAACAAAAATTATTGATTTAGAAAACAAAAATATTAAATGAAAAGGATGTGAATAATATGTGAAAAGATGAAGAAGGGAAAGTTTATACCCAAGAAGATTTATTTAATATGGCATTAGAAGAATGTAATTCAGAAGAAAGTGCTTATGATTATATTGATAATTTAATTAATGAAATGGAATTAGATGAAATTTAATTATGTCAGATTTAAAGTTAAATAATGAAGTTAAAAATATTACTTATCCATTTTGTTTAAAAGGAAATGATTTTAAAGAATTAAGTTTAAAAGCATTAACAATTAAAAAATGAATTGATGAAAATGGGCAAGAATTAGCAAAATTTATATATCGACAAAAAGCTTGATTAATAAATGGAAAATTTAAATCACAATCACTAAAAGATTTAAAATTAGTAGTTTAAAAAATTGATTATATTTTTAGATAACCATTAGACTTAATAGACTTATTGCATGACCTAATCTAATTATTTTAAAATTCCTATAAAATATTTTTAAATTAAAATATAAATTATAGGAGATTAAAATTATGAAATTTGATAAATTTAATTTTATTAATGATAAAGAATTATTGCGATTAACCGGAGAAAAAAAGCTACTTTTAATAAAATGTTAAATATTTTACAAGTAGCTGAAATATAAAAATTTAAAAAAGGTGGCAAAACTAATAAATTATCACTAGAAAATCGGCTACTGATGACTTTATCGTATTGACGAGAATATCGGACTTATTTTCATCTTGCTAAAAGTTTTGATATTAGTGAATCTAGTTGTTATCGCAATATCAAGTGAATTGAAGATATTTTAATTAAACACTCTGATTTTCCAACAACTTGCTGGTAAAAAATCACTAATAAATGATTATTTTAATGATAAAAATATTATTATTGATGTTAACGAAACCCCAATCCAACGCCCAAAAAAAGACAAAAACAATCTTATTCTGGTAAAAAGAAAAAACACACCATTAAAACACAAGTAATTATCGAACAAGAAACCAAAAAAATTATTGCAACAAGTTTTTCGCTTGAAAAAAACATTAGACTTCTTGCATAACCCATTAAAATAATTTCAAATATTTGTAAAAAGGGGTTAATATAAAATTATAATTTTAATTAATTATGTCTTTTATTTAAAAATTTAATATTTTGCCACAACGAAAAATTATTTTATTATTCAAATTTGTTAATTTTAAATAAATCTTTTATGATAACTATAATAATTGTAAATTATAAATTAGACTTCTTGCGTAACCTATTAAAAAATTGCAAATATTTGTAAAAAAACACTAATAGAAAAGTATAATTTTAATTAATTATGTTTTTTATTTAAAAATTTAATATTTTGCCACAACAAAAAATGAATTTATTATTTAAATTCTTTAATTTTAAATAAATCTTCTATGCTAACCGCAAATTATAAATTGAAGCAATTAAATTAAATCTTAAACTAAATCGTTTTCTTCGATTACGATATTTTTTTGTAATAATTTTAAATTTTTTAAGAATAGCAAAAATATTTTCAATAATAATTCTCATTTTTGAAACTATTATATTGCGTTGTTTTTTGTACTTTATTTAAAGGGTTTTTCTTTGTTTTTTTTGTAGGTATTAGAACATTATTGTGAATTTTTTGAATTCCTCGATAACCACTATCAACTATTAATTTGGTATTTTTTAAAATTGAGATTTTTGATTATTTAAATAAAGCATAATCATGTTTTTTTCCAAGCGAAAAACTTGTTGCAATAATTTTTTTGGTTTCTTGTTCGATAATTACTTGTGTTTTAATGGTGTGTTTTTTCTTTTTACCAGAATAAGATTGTTTTTGTCTTTTTTGGGGCGTTGGATTGGGGTTTCGGTAACATCAATAATAATAGTTTTATCATTAAAATAATCATTTATTAGTGATTTTTTACCAGCGAGTTGTTGAAAATCAGAGTGTTTAATTAAAATATCCTCAATTCACTTGATATTGCGATAACAACTAGATTCACTAATATCAAAACTTTTAGAAAGATGAAAATAAGTCCGATATTCTCGTCAATACGATAAAGTCATCAGTAGCCGATTTTATAGCGATAATTTATTAGTTTTGCCACCTTTTTTAAATTTTTCTATTTCAGCTACTTGTAAAATATTTAACATTTTATTAAAAGTAGATTTTTTTGCTCCGGTTAATCGCAATAATTCTTTATCATTAATAAAATTAAATTTATCAAATTTCATAATTTTAATCTCCTATAATTTCTATTTTAATTTAAAAATATTTTATAGAAATTTTAAAATAATTAGATTAGGTTATGCAAGAAGTCTAATAATGTTTTGGTAAAATTGGCAGAAAAAAGTCATTACTATTACAAATATCTGTTAGTAAACTATTAGTAATATTTTTTTCATTAAAAAGGAAATAACAACTTTATAGCAGGTATGTGTCCCTGCAATAATAATTTTATTATTTAAATCAATTGTTTTAACTAATTCTCAAATTATTCGTTCTTGATTCTCAGAAAAAAAGTACGATTGAAACTGATAATTACGACGTTTAAATCAATCAACAACAGTATAATATCGCGCAAAAATCCAGTTGGCAAATTTGTCAGCGGATTCTCACCAATATAAAGAATTTATTTTTTCTTGTCAAATTCATGATTCAACGCCATTTATTGGAGCAAAGCATACATCATTTCATTATCATTATTAATAAAAACAGTATACCCTCATTGACGACCATGCACAATAATTGAAACATTAATTGTCTTTAAAAAGGGGGCCGATATTTTGGTCATTACTAATCGTAAATAAAATTAAAGAAGCTGGTTTACGGCGAACAATTTATTGTAAATGTAATAAATAACGATGCTAATCATAAATTGTTTCAACAACAAAAGGAAATACTTTAGCAAAATCATCATTAATTTGTTTTAAAATTGATTTAACAATAGCCTTCTTTTATAACCTAATCTAATTATTTTAAAATTTCTATAAAATATTTTTAAATTAAAATAGAAATTATAGGAGATTAAAATTATGAAATTTGATAAATTTAATTTTATTAATGATAAAGAATTATTGCGATTAACCGGAGCAAAAAAATCTACTTTTAATAAAATGTTAAATATTTTACAAGTAGCTGAAATAGAAAAATTTAAAAAAGGTGGCAAAACTAATAAATTATCGCTATAAAATCGGCTATTGATGACTTTATCGTATTGACGAGAATATCGAACTTATTTTCATCTTGGAAAAAATTTCGGAATTAGTGAAGCTAATTGTTATCGCAATATCAAGTGAATTGAAGATATTTTAATTAAACACCCTGATTTTCAGCAAGTTGCTGGTAAAAAAGCACTAATAAATGATTATTTTAATGATAAAACTATTATTATTGATGCTACCGAAGCCCCAATCCAAAGCCCAAAAAAAGACAAAAACAATCTTATTCTGGTAAAAAGAAAAAACACACTATTAAAACACAAGTAATTATCGAACAAGAAACCAAAAAAATTATTGCAACAAGTTTTTCGCTTGGAAAAAAATGATTACGCTTTATTTAAAGAATCAAAAATCGCAATTTTAAAAAATACCAAATTAATAGTTGATAGTGGTTATCAAGGAATACAAAAAATTCACAATAATGTTATAATGCCCACAAAGAAAACTAAGAAAAAACATTTAAATAAAGAACAAAAACAACATAATAGACTAGTTTCAAAAATAAGAATTATTATTGAAAATATTTTTGCTATTCTTAAAAAATTTAAAATTATTACAGAAAAATATCGTAATCGAAGAAAACGATTTAGTTTAAGATTTAATTTAATTGCTTCAATAGACTTCTTGCATAACCCATTAAAATAATTTCAAATATTTGTAAAAAGACACTAATAGAAAAATATAATTTTAATTAATTATGTTTTTTATTTAAAAATTTAATATTTTTCCACAACAAAAAATGAATTTATTATTTAAATGGTAATAAGAAAAAAATTTAGGTTTTGGTATAAAAATTATTCTTTATTTTAAATATATTTCTAAAACACTGATAAATCAACCTTTTAAAAATTTATCTAATTATTTTATTTATATTTTTTATAAAACCTAAGCTTTTGTAATACTATCATTTAAATTCTTTAATTTTAAATAAATCTTCTATGCTAACTGCAAATTATAAATTGAAGCAATTAAATTAAATCTTAAACTAAATCGTTTTCTTCGATTACGATATTTTTCTGTAATAATTTTAAATTTTTTAAGAATAGCAAAAATATTTTCAATAATAATTCTTATTTTTGAAACTAGTCTATTATGTTGTTTTTGTTCTTTATTTAAATGTTTTTTCTTAGTTTTCTTTGTGGGCATTATAACATTATTGTGAATTTTTTGTATTCCTTGATAACCACTATCAACTATTAATTTGGTATTTTTTAAAATTGCGATTTTTGATTCTTTAAATAAAGCATAATCATTTTTTTCCAAGCGAAAAACTTGTTGCAATAATTTTTTTGGTTTCTTGTTCGATAATTACTTGTGTTTTAATAGTGTGTTTTTTCTTTTTACCAGAATAAGATTGTTTTTGTCTTTTTTTGGGCGTTGGATTGGGGCTTCGGTAGCATCAATAATAATAGTTTTATCATTAAAATAATCATTTATTAGTGCTTTTTTACCAGCAACTTGCTGAAAATCAGGGTGTTTAATTAAAATATCTTCAATTCACTTGATATTGCGATAACAATTAGCTTCACTAATTCCGAAATTTTTTTCCAAGATGAAAATAAGTTCGATATTCTCGTCAATACGATAAAGTCATCAATAATCGATTTTCTAGTGATAATTTATTAGCTTTGCCACCTTTTTTAAATTTTTCTATTTCAGCTACTTGTAAAATATTTAACATTTTATTAAAAATATCTTGTTTTATTCCTGTTAATCTTAATCATTCTTTATCATTAATATTTTTAAATTCATCAAATTTCATAATTTAATATCCTCATAAATTATATTTTATAATAATATTTTAATAATAAAACCAGGTATCGCAAGAAGTCTATTATTATGCTTTATTTAAAGAATCAAAAATCTCAATTTTAAAAAATACCAAATTAATAGTTGATAGTGGTTATCAAGGAATTCAAAAAAATCACAATAATGTTCTAATACCTACAAAAAAACAAAGAAAAACCCTTTAAATAAAGTACAAAAACAACGCAATATAATAGTTTCAAAAATGAGAATTATTATTGAAAATATTTTTGCTATTCTTAAAAAATTTAAAATTATTACAGAAAAATATGGTAGTAAGAAAAGGGTTGAGGTTTTGGTATAAAAAGTATTTTTTTAATGTTATTGATGAATTTAAAACACTAATAAATCAGGATTTTTAAAAATTTATCCAATTATTTTATTTATATTTTTTATAAAACCTCAACTTTTGTAATGCTATCAAAAATATCGTAATCGAATAAAACGATTTAGTTTAAGATTTAATTTAATTGCTTCAATTTATAATTTGCAGTTAGCATAGAATATTTATTTAAAATTAAAGAATTTAAATAATAAATTCATTTTTTGTTGTGGCAAAACATTAAATTTTTAAATAAAAAACATAATTAATTAAAATTATATTTTTCTATTAGTGTCTTTTTACAAATATTTGCAATTTTTTAATAGGTTACGCAAGAAGTCTAATATATAAGAATGAAAAACCTCTTACAATAAGAATCTAAGATTATATAGAAGATCTTAATATCCTCTTTAGACAACAAGCAAATCCCCCTGCTAACTTATTGTAATTTTTTACATAATATATTCATTTTTGATGAAAACCTCTTACTTGTTAAGAGGTTTTATTTTTTAAATTCTACTTTTAAACAATATATTTTGATAGTATTACAAAAACTTATATTTTATAAAAAAATATAAATAAAATAATTAGATAACTTTTTAAAAGGTTTAGTTATCAGTGTTTTAGAAATATATTTAAAATAAAGAATAATTTTTATACCAAAACCTAAATTTTTTTCTTACTAGCTAAATTTTTGTTTGTTGTTATGGTAAATTATTAATTCATAGTTTTTGGTCAAGCGGAGTTGTTTGATAATTAATGTCATCTTGATGGCCATCTCGTGGTTCAACACAAGTATATTTTGCATCATTTTGACATTTTCAAATCAATAAATTTGGATAACCTTTTTGTTGTTAAACTAATTTCTCGAGTTGAATCAACAATTAAAACTTTGTTTTTTGTTTGTTTTAGTAACGCATAAAATTGTCCAGTTGTAAAATCATATTGATTTATTAAAAACTGATAATTTGTTTCTTTCTTCATTTCTGAACCTAAAAAAGTCCCACCAGGAATATGGGTAATTATTTGTGTATTATCAAAAATAATTTTACCAGTATGCTCATCACAAATAAATGCTGGATGTCAACCAAAATTATATGGCAATGGTTTTAAGTGAAGATTAGTAATCTTAACTTTATTAATTAATTTATTTACTTCTAATTGACATGTTACTTCCAATTTAAACAAAAATGGATACTGATGATAAAATTATTTTGTTGCTCTATATTCAACCACTAGTGTATCTGCTGTATAAGAAAGATCTTTTCAAGCAGTAATTGCACGAAAAAACCCGTGTGCCCGATCATCGTATAAATTTTATATGCTAATTGATATTCATTATCAATTAACTTCCCCGTGATTGAAAAACAAATTGGTCACGATTTTTTTACAAGTACTATCTTGTTGATAAATATATTCCTTGCCAACTTTTTTAATGAAATTAATTCAAACGAATCAGAACTAAGAGTTGCTTCTAAATTTTTTTATTTTGCTGCTTTATGTCAACTAATAGCCTGTTTGATGTGGTTTATTTTCCATAATATTAACACCTCCACTTGTTCCAATTCGCGTTGCTCCTGCTGTAATCATTGCTAAAGCGTCATCTTTAGTACGAACTCCACCAGCTGCCTTAACTTGCATACGTTCTCTAACTGTTTTTTTCATTAGTTTAACATTGGCAATCGTTGCACCTGCTTTACTAAACCCTGTTGAAGTTTTAACAAAATCAAGACCTGCTTCTTCTGCTAACTGACACGCTTTAATAATTTCTGTATCAGATAATAAGCATGTTTCTAATATTACTTTTACAATATGTTGCCCAGCTGCTTTTTTACATGCTGCCATATCGGCACGAACTAAGTCATAATTTTTTGATTTAAACTGACTAATATTCATTACCATATCAATTTCTGTTGCTCCTTCGGCTAATGCCGTTGAAATTTCTGTCACTTTTGTTATGGTAGCATTCGCCCCCAATGGAAAACCCGCCACAACGCAAACATTAACTGTAGTATCTTGTAATAAATTATGCGCTAATCGAACATAAGTTGGATTAATACAAACGGATGCAAAATCATATTCTTTTGCTTCAGCACATAATTTTTTAATCTCTACTATAGTTGAATCTGGTTTCAATAAAGTATGATCAATATATTTATTTAATTTCATTTAATAATTCTTCCTTTTATTCTTAATTGATTTGAACTGCTTCTAAAACAAGAATCGCCGCAATTGAGTAATCTAATAACCGCTTCATTTCCGAATAGTTCTCACTATTTATTATATTAATAAAATACTGTAATTCATAATACATTTTATTATTATGTTCTGATCCTAATGGTAAAACTGTTGTTTGATTTGTAAGGCAATTATATTTTGTAATTGCTTCTAATTTTGTTAGATTAGTAACATTAATTGTAGTATCATAACTTAAAATTTCACTAGGAGTAATGCCTGTCGATGCTTTTGAACAAACAATAATAGTTAAAATATTATTACTATGTTGTAAAAGAACGGCATTATTAATATCAACACCATTCTTTAACTTATGACTAATTGCTTTAAAATCTTTGGCTGGCCCAAATAAAGCAACTGATAATTCAACAGGATAAATTAACATATCATATAAAGAACCTTTTCCTAAAGTATCATCAAAAACAGAATTATATTGGTCTAATAAAGCTTCTTTCATTCAACTTGAATACTGGTTGCAATGAAAAAAAGCTAAAAAAGGTTTAATTTTATTAACATTTGTTTGTAAAATTTGATAAGCTGACAAATGTAAGGGTTTAAAAGCTTCCATCAAAAAAATTATTAATTTTTGCTATCTGTTTTAATTCAATTAATTCATGTGCAAAAAAAGTTGCCGTTTTTTCAACTAAAACATGCTTTTGTTGTTGCAAAAAATAATTTTCTTGTTGATAATGCAATATAAATAATATCAATATAATCTAACATATCTTAAAAATTATCTACAATATGGGCTAATAAATTATTTTTTTAAGCAAAAATTTTAGCTTTTTCCAAACTACGTGAATAAAGGAAAATAATTTTAACTCCTTGTACATCACGACAAGCATCAATAAATTCACTCACAATATTGCCTGTACAAATGGTTACAATCTTTAACATAAAGGCACCTCACTATGTACATTTCATTTTTGTTAAGTGTTGGTAAATTAGTTATTTCATATCAACATTAAAATAATTTCACTTGTTTGGAAAAAGTTACTTTGACCCCTTTTAACTGAAACTATATAAAGTTTTTGGTCTTCATGATATGTTCCTTGTAAGCCAAGACCATCCAAATTACTTTGTTTAAAGGCTGGACCACCCAATGTCTTAGTAGCAACAGCATCTAATTCACTTGGATCTTTAACTTCTAATTTTGGTGATGCTAATGATAATCAATTTTTTAAATCTGGACGAAGATCAACATAAGATTTTGTTTCTAAATTTCCTCACATTACTGAACCTTTTACTGATTTTGCATCTGGTTTTGCCTCCATTTTGACATAAACTTGATTAAAAGTAAATTTATCATTTAAAAAGTTAACCGTAATATTAACTTCATCTAAAGGCAAATATACTGGAGATAAATTTTGAATTCCTTTTTTAATTGCTGAAGTTAAATTAATTTCATCATTAACGATTGCGTTATATTTTTTTAAACTAAATTTTTGGGAAATAATTTTATCATAAGAAAATGAATTCAAATCTAATTTGTCCCCAACAATATTATTATTGTTGCCACTATTTCTTGGAGGCACACATGCAACAACATTTGATCCAATAGTAGTCCCAATCATTATTGCTACTAATAAACTTAATATTTTTTTCATTTTTTCATCCTCCGTTATTAATTTCTCTTTTTTTTAATTATAAACTAATTATTATTTTTATAATCATCAAAGAAAGGATTTTAACTCTTTTTTGCTTGCTGCTCATTTGTTAAAACAGTATTATTTTTTCCTTGTTATTTTGCTCATTGTTCTGAATCTTGTCAATTTTTTTTAACAATAAAAATTCGTTCTTCAACACGAACAATTGATTCAAAGATTGAACAAGCAATTGTACCAACAAAGACTGTTGGAAATCACACATATCAAAAAATACAAATTTGGACTGAATTTAAAACTTTTGTATTAGCTAAAATTAAAAAAAATAAACTAATCACAAAAATCAAATATTGACAAATATAAAAAATTTGCATAAAAATAATATGTTTGCGTAATAATTGAAATGGTGTCTTTTTTAACTCATGAATACGAACTAAATGATAAATAATAAAAATAATAATAGCCAAACCAATTAAAACATAGCCAATTTTGTAGCCAGTTACTGATGCAATATCTCATTTTTGTAATCCTAAAATTATAAAAATTAGCACTAAAGCTGTATATAATATTATATTTGCAACACTAACTAGTGCTTTAATCGATACTACTTTTGTCATCTTTGCCTTCTCCTATAATTCTTTTTCATACATAATCATTGCTAAAAGTGCAACTGGTGCTGTTTCGGCTCGTAAAATTCGTTGTCCTAATAAAACGGGGTAATATTGATATGAAGATAAAGCTGCAATTTCATGTGGAGTAAACCCACCTTCAGGGCCAATTACAACTGTAATTGTTTTAAAATCTTGTTGTAAAAACTGTTTTATTGATAATGTTTCAGCAACGTTTTCATAACAAACAAGATTAACATCACTTTGATATTGTTGTAACACCTTTAAATCACTTTTAACATCATGTACGAACGGTAATTGATTACGATAAGATTGTTCTGCTGCTTCCTTACAAATTTTTGTTCAACGTTCAATTTTTTTAAAATTATTTTTATCTTTTAATTTTACCACACAACGACTAAACTGAAAGGGAATTATTTCATTAACTCCTAATTCTGTTGCTTTTTGTAATAAATAATCTCATTTTACATTCCGAATTAGACCTGCAATTAATCGTACTTTAATTGGACTTTCATGGTTTTGCTGTAATTTTTTAATTAATTTAAATAAGTACTTTTGTGGTGCTTGTACTTCTAATGACGTTAAATAATGCTCGCCATTATAAATACAAATAATTTGTGTTTGGTCTCTTAAACGCAAAACTTGTTTAATTTGTTTAACATCATCTTCAGCTAAAATAAAGTAATTATCTTCTAATTGATTGGCAACAAAACGGTGCATTATTGATCATCTCCTAATATGTCTTCCATTATTTTATCTAATTCTTGATACACTTCTGGCAGTGATTTGTTAGTTATTATTTTATAATGGGGTTTTATCTGTTTAAAAAACCTTGCTTGAATTTTTAATAACTGTTCTGTTTGCTCTGATGATTGTTGATCACGAGCATTAATTCGCGTAATAATGTTCTTTTTACTAGCAGTAATAAATATTTTTGCTGTAAAAGAAAGCGATAATGTGCTTAAGCCAATTGCTTCAATTAAAAATTTTTGGTTTGGATTATTATTAATAATTGTGATAATTTGTTGATTAACTTTTGGTCATAAATGATTATTCAACTTATTGTTAGCAAGAGGATTAGTAAAAATAATTTTTCTTAAACGCTCACGATTAAGAACACCATTAATAAATATTCCCGGAAAAGTTTTCTCTAAAAAAAGCAAAACGGTTGGCTCTTGCATAATTTCTTTTGCAATTTTATCCGCATTTAAATAAGTGAAATGATATTTATTTTGTAAGTATTCACAGGCACTTGTTTTTCCTACTCCAATATAACCATAAAAACCAATAATCATTTATGCTTAATTCCTTTCTAATTGCTTGTTGCTAAAATTAATTTAAATTTAATAAATTTTCTGCAACAATAACATCAAAAATGGTTTGGGCAATAGGCATTGTTTTCGTTGGTGTATAATGAATGCCATCATATTCATTTTGATCTTCGGGATGTGGATTTGCTGATAATTGTAAATTAACAGCAGGAATATTTAATTTTGCACAATATTTTTGATAAGCTTCTGGTAAGGATGTCAACAATTTACCATCATACAACGTTAATACTTTTGATGGGCAAACTACTAAAACATGATAGTTCAATTCTTCTTTATTATCTTTATGCAATACTATCATTTTATTAATCAATTCCCCTAATGAGTCAACAATTTTTGTTTCAATTGGATAATCTGGGATTTCTTTTAATTTTGCATAAGCATCATAACCAAAATAATCATTTATTCCTAAAAAAATCATGAATAAATCAATTGGATGTGTTTTTTGATATAAAACCGATAAATTGTCCATTACATTATCTTGGGGAAAACCAAAATCAATTAATGGCTTAATAATTGTTCTTCCTGGTTGAGCATCAGTTTGAATTTCAATTTTTCCTTTTTGATAATATTTTGTTAATAAATTTTCTAATTTTACTGGTCAATTATCGGCATCTGCCATTTTGCCAGTTCCCATCGGTAAATAACCAAAAGTTAGTGAATATCCTAAAATTGCAATTTTCTTTTTCATCCAAACTTTCCTCTCTGTTATACCATTATTTTATCTTACTTAATTATAATTAAGATTTAATTTTAAAAACTTTCTGAAAAAATAAAATAACCCCTGCTAAACAAAATAAAATACGTAATGCACTAGGCAATGTTTGATAAAATCGTAAGTATTGCGCTAAAGAATAAAATAAAAATAAAAATAAAATAATAAATGAACAAAAAAATCATAACAAAATAATTACAATAATATTTGGTCATTTATTATTATTATTTTGTAATTGCGCTGTAAAATCACTTGATGAAGGAAAGCGAGTAAAAAAATAAGATAATGGTCATGATAATAGATATCAAAAATATAAAATTGGATATAATAACAAAAATAAAATAACTTTTATAAAAATATGCACAGTTTCAAATAACTGAGAATTATTTTTTTAATTTAAAATGCTTTTTAATTCAAGTTGAATTGGAGGAATTTTTAATTTTAAAACCCTTCTATAATTATTATACTCAACAATATAATTATCTATCATATTTTTTAGCTCATTAAAATTTTTGTATTTTGTTATATTTTTATTTTCTGTTTTTAAAATTGAAAACCAATTTTCAATAGGTGAATTATCTAAAAAATTTACACGTCGATACATACTTATATTTACTCCATAATCTCTTAATAAATCAAAATATGCATGTGAAGTAAAATGAATGCCTTGATCAGAATTAATTATTAATTTACTAGGTTTAATTTTTCGATTAATTAAGCTTTGTTTTAAACAATTAATTACTCAATTTACTGTTGGCCCTGCTGTTAGTGAGTATCCAACAATTGCATTACTAAATAAGTCTTTAATAGCAAATAAATATACTGATTCTGAATATATTTTAATTATTTTAATATCCATTGATCATTTTTGATTCATTTGATTAGAATGAAAATTACGTTTAAGTAAATAGGGGTATTTTTTATGTTCATATAACATATTATTAAAATGTTTAATTCGTTTTTTATGTTTAATTCTAACTTCAGAAAATATTCGTAATATCTTCATATAACGATATACAGTACTTGCTGATATTTTTATTTTTTGTTCTTCCAAATCAAATTTTATCTGTCGATGACCTTTATTTTTATTGTTTTTTAAAATTATTTTAATTATTTCTAATATATTGTAATCAATTTTTCATTCATATTTTTCATGAATATTTTTATATTTATTTCATGTATTATGTGAAATGCATAATATTTTTAAAAATCATCTTAATGGTAAGATTGCGTTATTATTTAATTCTTTTTTAATAAAATCAATTTGTTTTCTAATATTCATCTTTGTTTTTGTTTTTGGAAGAGGTCCAAGCTTTTTTAAAATATCATTTTATGCTTTTATTTGTTTATTTTCTTTTGTTAATAAATATATAGTTTCATCATGCAAATTATTAAAAATTGGCATTTTTTAATATATGTTCGTTTATCAAATTTTTTATCTTTATTGAAAACATTAATTCAAATAGAAATAGTTGCAGTACTTATTTCATATTCTTTAGATATTAAAGATATTGATTTATTATATTCGTAATATTCGTTAATAATTTTATTTTTAAATTCAATATCATGGTCTTTTGACCCTTTAGTTTTACCCTTTGCCATATAAAAAATGTTTCTCCTAAATTTATATATTAGACTTCTTGCGATACCTGGTTTTATTATTAAAATATTATTATAAAATATAATTTATGAGGATATTAAATTATGAAATTTTATGAATTTAAAAATATTAATGATAAAGAATGATTAAGATTAACAGGAATAAAACAAGATATTTTTAATAAAATGTTAGATATTTTACAAGTAGCTGAAATAGAAAAATTTAAAAAAGGTGGCAAAGCTAATAAATTATCACTAGAAAATCGATTATTGATGACTTTATCGTATTGACGAGAATATCGAACTTATTTTCATCTTGGAAAAAATTTCGGAATTAGTGAAGCTAATTGTTATCGCAATATCAAGTGAATTGAAGATATTTTAATTAAACATTCTGATTTTCAACAACTCGCTGGTAAAAAATCACTAATAAATGATTATTTTAATGATAAAATTATTATTATTGATGTTACCGAGACCCCAATCCAACGCCCAAAAAAGACAAAAACAATCTTATTCTGGTAAAAAGAAAAAACACACTATTAAAACACAAGTAATTATCGAACAAGAAACCAAAAAAATTATTGCAACAAGTTTTTCACTTGGTAAAAAACACGATTATGCTTTATTTAAAGAATCAAAAATCTCAATTTTAAAAAATACCAAATTAATAGTTGATAGTGGTTATCAAGGAATTCAAAAAATTAACAACAATGTTCTAATACCTACAAAAAAACAAATAAAAACCCTTTAAATAAAGTACAAAAACAACGTAATAGAATAGTTTCAAAAATAAGAATTATTATTGAAAATATTTTTGCTATTCTTAAAAAATTTAAAATTATTACAGAAAAATATCGTAATCGAAGAAAACGATTTAGTTTAAGATTTAATTTAATTGCTTCAATTTATAATTTGTAGTTAGCATAGAAGATTTATTTAAAATTAAAGGATTTAAATAATAGACTTCTTGCATAACCCATTAAAATAATTTCAAATATTTGTAAAAAGGGGTTAATATAAAATTATAATTTTAATTAATTATGTCTTTTATTTAAAAATTTAATATTTTGCCACAACGAAAAATTATTTTATTATTAAAATTTGTTAATTTTAAATAGACTTCTTGCATAACCCATTAAAATAATTTCAAATATTTGTAAAAAGGGGTTAATATAAAATTATAATTTTAATTAATTATGTCTTTTATTTAAAAATTTAATATTTTGCCACAACGAAAAATGAATTTATTATTCAAATTCGTTAATTTTAAATAAATCTTTTATGATAACTATAATAATTGTAAATTATAAATTGAAGCAATTAAATTAAATCTTAAACTAAATCGTTTCCTTCGATTACGATATTTTTCTGTAATAATTTTAAATTTTTTAAGAATAGCAAAAATATTTTCAATAATAATTCTTATTTTTGAAACTAGTCTATTATGTTGTTTTTGTTCTTTATTTAAATGTTTTTTCTTAGTTTTCTTTGTGGGCATTATAACATTATTGTGAATTTTTTGTATTCCTTGATAACCACTATCAACTATTAATTTGGTATTTTTTAAAATTGCGATTTTTGATTCTTTAAATAAAGCATAATCGTGTTTTTTACCAAGCGAAAAACTTGTTGCAATAATTTTTTTGGTTTCTTGTTCGATAATTACTTGTGTTTTAATAGTGTGTTTTTTCTTTTTACCAGAATAAGATTGTTTTTGTCTTTTTTTGGGCGTTGGATTGGGGTTTCGGTAACATCAATAATAATAGTTTTATCATTAAAATAATCATTTATTAGTGCTTTTTTACCAGCAACTTGCTGAAAATCAGGGTGTTTAATTAAAATATCTTCAATTCACTTGATATTGCGATAACAATTAGCTTCACTAATTCCGAAATTTTTTCCAAGATGAAAATAAGTTCGATATTCTCGTCAATACGATAAAGTCATCAATAATCGATTTTCTAGTGATAATTTATTAGCTTTGCCACCTTTTTTAAATTTTTCTATTTCAGCTACTTGTAAAATATCTAACATTTTATTAAAAATATCTTGTTTTATTCCTGTTAATCTTAATCATTCTTTATCATTAATATTTTTAAATTCATCAAATTTCATAATTTAATATCCTCATAAATTATATTTTATAATAATATTTTAATAATAAAACCAGGTATCGCAAGAAGTCTAATAAATCTTTTATGATAACTATAATAATTGTAAATTATAAATTGAAGCAATTAAATTAAATCTTAAACTAAATCGTTTTCTTCGATTACGATATTTTTCTGTAATAATTTTAAATTTTTTAAGAATAGCAAAAATATTTTCAATAATAATTCTTATTTTTGAAACTATTCTATTACGTTGTTTTTGTACTTTATTTAAAGGGTTTTTATTTGTTTTTTTGTAGGTATTAGAACATTGTTGTTAATTTTTTGAATTCCTTGATAACCACTATCAACTATTAATTTGGTATTTTTTAAAATTGAGATTTTTGATTCTTTAAATAAAGCATAATCGTGTTTTTTACCAAGTGAAAAACTTGTTGCAATAATTTTTTTGGTTTCTTGTTCGATAATTACTTGTGTTTTAATAGTGTGTTTTTTCTTTTTACCAGAATAAGATTGTTTTTGTCTTTTTTTAAGCGTTTGATTGGGGTTTTTCTAACATCAATAATAATATTTTTATCATTAAAATAATCATTTATTAGTGATTTTTTACCAGCGAGTTGTTGAAAATCAGAGTGTTTAATTAAAATATCTTCAATTCACTTGATATCGCGATAACAACTAGATTCACTAATATCAAAACTTTTAGCAAGATGAAAATAAGTCCGATATTCTCGTCAATACGATAAAGTCATCAGTAGCCGATTTTCTAGTGATAATTTATTAGTTTTGCCACCTTTTTTAAATTTTTCTATTTCAGCTACTTGTAAAATATTTAACATTTTATTAAAAGTAACTTTTTTTGCTCCGGTTAATCGCAATAATTCTTTATCATTAATAAAATTAAATTTATCAAATTTCATAATTTTAATCTCCTATAATTTCTATTTTAATTTAAAAATATTTTATAGGAATTTTAAAATAATTAGATTAGGTTATGCAAGAAGTCTAATAAATAAACATATTAATTTGCAACTACATACAAATTTTTTAGAATATCAAAACTATGTCTTAGAGAAAAATTTTGGTAAAAAAGATGAACAAAAACTATGATTACAAAATCTAGTTAAACTTAGTCTTAAAAATAATATGCCAGTAATACTTGGCATTAAGGGTAGTCGGCCTTGATGACCAAATAGTCAAGTAAAACATGTTGTTATTATAATAGCAATATTGATTGATGATAATCCGGATAAAACCATTTACTATGTTAGTGATGCTTTTGATGGCACTACTAATAAAACTTTTATAGGCCGTAATTTAATAAATATGCTTAAAATAGCATCTGCTAATCTTTGCACCATTGCAAAGCTTCTATAATTTAATAATTTTTATATTAAATTTTTTACGATAACATTAAAAATAGGCAAAATATAATAATTATTTTTATTTTAAAAATGTTTTAATTTTTTCTTGTAAAGTTGTTCGGCGTTTTTGTGGTAAATTATTAACACCATATAAAAATGATGATGATTCACCAATTAAATATAATTTAGTTTTAGTACGAGTAATTCCTGTATAAATTAGATTTCGTTTTAACATCATTCAAAAACTTTTTGTTATTACAAAAATAACATTATCATATTCACTGCCCTGCAATTTATGAACACTACAAGCATAAGCCAAAGTAATATCACAATAAAGTTCTTTACTATATGCAATTACATTATCGTATTTTACTAAGATTACATCATTTAAATTTTTATCTTTTTTAATATCAACAATAATGCCAACATCGCCATTATAAATTTCTAATTCAGGTCGATTTTTAAGTTGCATAACTTTATCATTAACTCGGAAAAAACGATGCCCAATCTTAATTTCTTTTTGACCACTTGCATGATTCATTCGATTTTGCAAATAATTATTTAATGCATTAATTCCAACTGGACCATTATACATTGGGGCAATTACTTGAATAGCATTATAATCTGCTCCATATTCATCACTAAGTTTTTGATATAAATTACCAACAATTGTTAATAATTTTTGTGAATCAGTTTCATTAATAAAAGTAAAATCTTTTTTGTCAAATAAATTATTACCTTCAAAATGTTTTTGTTCAATTGCATAAGATAGTTCTAAAATGTCATTTCCAGCTTCTTGACGATAAACTTCTTCTAATTTAATAACATTAAAAACATCACTTTGAATAATATCTCGTAACAAATCACCACAAGCAACTGACGGTAATTGATTTGGGTCGCCAATTAAAATTAATTTACGCAAATTAACACTAGCTTTTGCAATTTGTGATAATAACAAACTATCAACCATACTAACTTCATCTAAAATTAAAATATCATTTTCCAAAGGATTATTTTCATTATAAAAAAAATGATTATTCAAAGCATCATATTTTAATAATTTATGAATTGTTAAGGCTTTTTGCCCAGTTTTTTCTCGTAATCGTTTGGCTGCTTTTCCTGTTGGTGCTGCTAATACAATTTTTGATTGTTGATAAACTTTTTTTAAAATACTAACAATACCATCAACAACTGTTGTTTTACCCGTCCCGGGTCCTCCAATAATAACTAAAAAATTAGAATGCACAGCAGTCTTTATTGCTTTTGTTTGATTAATATTATAAATAATTTGTTTTTTATTTGTTAACTTTTCTAATTCTTCTGTTAATTTTTGATCATCATATTGATCAATCGTATTCAAACCAACTAACATTGCAGCAATATTAATTTCACTATGATATATTTCTGCAACATAAATTTTATCATACTTAAAAATTAATAATTTAATTTCTTTACTATATTTTAATCCGGCTAACAACTGTTCTTTTGTTAAAAAGGGGAAATTATTTTGTAATATTTTTGTTAATTCATTTAACGTTAAATAAGTATCACCATTATTATTACAAAATTCTTTTGCTAAATATCAGGCATAATAACCAATTCGAATGTTAGTAAAAGGTTCTTGTTCAAATGCTAAATAAATCTTATCAATTGTTTTAAAAGCAATATTGTCTTTTAATAATAATGAATAAGGATCTTTCTTTAATAAAGCATAAATCTGATCAACATTATATTTTGTTTTTAATAAAGATAAAACTTGTAAAGATAATCCTTTTTGATTAAATTGATGATTTAATTCATCATCACGGCTAATTGACTTAAATACCTTTGCAATAATATTAGCTTGCCTAACACTAATGCCCTTAATTTCATGTAAGACTGATAAATTTTCTTTAATTTTGGTAATCACATCGGTTTGATAATAATCAATAATTATTTGTGCTGCTTTTTCACCAATTGTCGGAAATAAACTACTAGTTAAATATTTTAAAACCTCATCATTACTCCGTGGGGAAAGTTTATGAATTTCCTTAACTTCAAAATTTTCACCATAGCGTTCATTATAGACAAAGTCCCCTTGTAATTGATATAATTGTTCTGGCTGTAAAGTGGATAAAAATCCTTTAATAAAAATAAAATGTTTTTTATCATTTTCTAATTGAAATTTGCAAATCCGATAACCATTATTGGACTCAAAAACAATTAATTTTAAATAACCCCGTATTTTTTCAGCCATTTTAGTAATCCTTTCTTATAAATATCATAATTTTTGATTATCTAAATAAACATCATTAATAACTCCACCCCCAATACAAACTTCATCATCATAAAAAACAGCAGCTTGTCCTGGCGTAATCGCTTTTACTTTTGTTACAAATTGCACAAGACATTTATTATCACTTAAAACTGTTACTTTAACAGGAATATCCTTTTGACGATAACGAAATTTAGCTGTACAATTAAATTCTTTTTCATGTAAAGTATTAATTAAATTAACATCATTAATAATACAACTCGTTGAATATAGCCATTTTTCTTCACTACTTTTTGCAACGTATAAAATATTGTTTTCTACATTTTTACCAGCCACAAAATATGGTTCACTCATCCCACCTAAATTTAAACCACGACGTTGACCAATTGTATAATACATCACCCCATTATGATGACCAAAAAATTCTTTTGTTTCAATATCAACAATATTACCATTTTGATTTGGAATATAATTTTGTAAAAAGTTTTTAAAATCACGTTCTCCAATAAAACAAATTCCTGTTGAATCTTTTTTGTTGGCTGTGCTTAAATTTTGTGCACTTGCAATTTCTCTAACTTCTTTTTTTGTTAAATTTCCTAATGGAAAAAATGTTTTTGATAATTGCCCTTGGTTCAACTGACTTAAAAAATAAGTTTGATCTTTATCCCGGTCAATTCCCCGCAATAATTGATATTCTTGTAATTTTTCATTAAATCGTACTTGAGCATAATGTCCCGTGGCAATAAAATCAGCATGATAGTTATTAATTGCATATTTTAAAAAATAGTCAAATTTAATATACTTATTACATAAAATATCTGGATTAGGAGTTCGCCCTTTTTTATATTCATTAATAAAATGTTTAAACACATATTCTCAATATTCTTTAATAAAATCAACGCGGTTCAATGGTACTTGTAATGTTTTACTAACATTAACAGCGTCATTATAATCAAGTTCTTGTGTACAAATCACATTATTAATTGCTTTATTTCCTAAAATATCATTATTTAATTGACTGTCTCAATTGCGCATAAAAAGACCTTCTACATCATAACCTGCTTGTTGTAATAAATATAAACTAACTGAAGAATCAACGCCTCCAGATAATCCGACAACAACTTTTTTCATTGTACATCACTTCCTTTTTTATAAATAAATAATAAATAATTAGTACTATTATTTTAACATTGAAAATTAAAAATCACAAGATAAGAAATTGGTTTCCTATTGTTTAAATAATTTACTATATAAATTTTAAGACCTTTTTTTATTTTGTAAATTGTAAATGCAAATGTAGCACTTTATGAACTATAAAATCAAGATTTTTAAATTTTTAAAAATATGTTATAAAAATTAAAGCAAAAATATATTTTATTTTATGGCTTATTTTCGTTAATTAATTACTAAAATTAAATATTAAGCTTAAAACTAATATTTTCATTCATATAAAAAGTGCTACACTTCATGGTACAATTTAAATTTTTAAAACTGCTGCTAACATTAAAATATTTGCCAACAATAAAAAAATATAACTAATAATTTGCATAATATTACTGGACCAATTAAAAATATTGTTCATAAAAAAAAATAACTATATAATGCAATACCAATCACACTAGATAAGAAAAGTAAACTTAATGGTAAAAAATAATAAAGCTGGATTTTAAAATTTGATACCAAACAAAACGGAAGAAGAAAAGCAAAAAACCTTAATCCTAGTGTTTTGCCTTTGACAAATAAGCGCTCAAGGTCTACTGTTCAAGCAACAACAATGTTTAATAATAATTATAAAATTAAGCAATTATCAAATGGGCGTCAACGAATTACTAAAATTAAGAAAAACAATATTCTTAAATGACGTGATCCAATTGTTTTAATTGCAAGTCTTATGGAGATTATTTGATTAATAGTATTATGTAGTGCATTTTTAGTGTTTAATAATTGAATTAATAATTCAGCCTTAGATTTATATAATTTTTTTGTAGTTAATTTTGGTAAATTTAATTTTATTGCTGTTAATCATCATTATTTTTTCGTGAATCGAATATTTATGTTAATTTTAATTGGGATTTATGCAATTATTGTTGTTCTTCCATTTTGTTTGGTATCAAATTTTAAAATTCAGCTTTATTATTTTTTACCATTAAGTTTACTTTTCTTATCTAGTGTGGTTGGGATTGCATTACATATTTATTTTTTTATTAACAATATTTTTAATTGGTCCAGTAATATTATGCAAATTATTAGTTATATTTTTTTATTGTTGGCAAATATTTTAATGTTAGCAGCAGTTTTAAAAATAAAAAAAGGTATTAAAATTTATATAGTAAATTATTTAAACAATAGGAAACCAATTTCTTATCTTGTGATTTTTAATTTTCAATGTTAAAATAATAGTACTAATTAGTTATTATTTATTTATAAAAAAGGAAGTGATGTACAATGAAAAAAGTTGTTGTCGGGTTATCTGGAGGTGTTGATTCTTCAGTTAGTTTATATTTATTACAACAAAAGCAGGTTATGATGTAGAAGGTCTTTTTATGCGTAATTGAGACAGTCAATTAAATAATGATATTTTAGAAAATAAAGCAATTAATAATGTGATTTGTACACAAGAGCTTGGTTATAATGATGCTGTTAATGTTAGTAAAACATTACAAGTACCATTGCATCATGTTTGTTTTATTAAAGAATATTGATAATATGTGTTTAAACATTTTATTAATGAATATCAAAAGGGGCGAACTCCTAGTCCAGATATTTTATGTAATAAATATATTAAATTTGACTATTTTTTAAACTATGCAATTAATAACTATTATGCTGATTTTATTGCAGTGGGACATTATGCTCAAGTACGATTTAATGAAAAATCACAAGAATATCAATTATTACGACGGGGGGTGACCGTGATAAAGATCAAACTTATTTTTTAAGTCAGTTGAACCAAGGGCAATTATCGAAAACATTTTTTCCATTAGGAAATTTAACAAAAAAAGAAGTTATAGAAAATACAAGTGCACAAAATTTAAGCACAGCTAATAAAAAAGATTCAACAGGAATTTGTTTTATTGGAGAACGTGATTTTAAAAACTTTTTACAAAATTATATTAAAAATCAAAATGGTAATATTGTTGATATTGAAACAAAAGAATTTTTTGGTCATCATAATGGGGTGATGTATTATACAATTGGTCAACGTCGTGGTTTAAATTTAGGTGGGGTGAGTGAACCATATTTTGTGGCTGGTAAAAATGTAGAAAACAATATTTTATATGTTGCAAAAAGTAGTGAAGAAAAATAACTATATTCAACGAGTTGTATTATTAATTATGTTAATTGAATTAATGCTTTACATGAAAAAGAATTTAATTGTACAGCTAAATTTCGTTATCGTCAAAAAGATATTCCTTTTAAAGTAACAGTTTTAAGTGATAATAAATGTCTTGTACAATTTGCAACAAAAGTAAAAGCGATTACGCCAGGACAAGCTGCTGTTTTTTATGATGATGAAGTTTGTCTTGGGAGGCAGAGTTATTAATGATGTTTATTTAGATAATCAAAAATTATGATATTTATAAGAAAGGATTACTAAAATGGCTGAAAAAATACTGGGTTATTTAAAATTAATTTTTTTTGAGTCCAATAATGTTTATAGGATTTGCAAATTTCAATTAGAAAATGATAAAACACATTTTATTTTTATTAAAGGATTTTTATCCACTTTATAGACAGAACAACTATATCAATTACAAGGGGGGGGCTTTGTCTATAATGGATGATAGTGTTATATTATTCGATTAAAGTTATTTGTATATCGACGGAAATAGTCCTCACGACTATAAAAAAAGTTCATAGTGGTAAAATTCCGTGAATTGTTTTGGCAAGGCATTTTGGTAATCGTGCGTTGTTTACAGATCGGCGTGAAGGTATGATTTGAAGCAATATTCGGCAATTAGCGAGCGGTCTTATTATTCCAATTTCGCTTAAAAAAACCTATTGCTAAAAAGGGTTTAATTTTTTTAATCGTTTCTTTATTATGCGAATTGGTGTTTTTCAGGATATTACAGATTATGAAATTTGAAAAACAAAATCAGTATAACGAACAGCAGAGGGCAAACGAGTAAAGCATAAATCAGATGTTGGGTTAGGAATTCGGTTTTTTAAAATAATTATTCCATTATAATTTGCACAGAAATATGATAGTCAGTGATTAAAGTTTGTTCGTGATTTAAAAAATGATGAAATAGTTAATTATAAAGAATATTACTGTTCAGAAATTACTAAATTGAGTGTTAAAGAGCGTTTAGAATTGTTTGATATTGATATTTTGAAAAAAAATTTAAAACCTAAAAAAAGGAAGTGGCAAAGATGATTAATTTATTAACTGAAAATAGTAGTAATTGAGATAAAATTTTTATTTTTATTTTTGATATTTTTTTGTTTATTTTTGATGTAATTTGAAATACAAAATTACCGACGACAAATACAACAATTGCTTATTTTATTATCTTTTTTATGGTTGTTAAGTTATCTATTTATGCTATCCATTGAGCAATAACTCAATATAATGAATTAGGTTCAACAATACAAAGCGGTGTATTAAAAGTATATTCATCAACTGTTAGGAAAGGTATAAATTTTAGTAAAAGTGCTTATCAAAATAGTAATAAACAACAAGTTTAAAAAGAACTTAAACGACAAAGTATTAGATATCAAGCAAAAAATATTAGAGGTACTGAATTCAAAGGAGTTAATAAGTAGTGATAAAATTAGTTTTATTGGTTGCGGCAATTGCTATATTTGGTACCGGTTTTATTACTGTTATTATTAATCAGTTGACATCAGCAAAAAATATTATTATGGATTTATATAACTATGATACTTTTTTACTTTCTTTATTTGGTAAAACGGCAATTTTATTTAGTCATCCATTAATGTTAACGATATCAAGTTTATATATCGTTGGGTTTATAGTTTCAAAAACATTGTATAGTTAGGAGTTGATTTTATGAAAAAAATATTTTCTATATTTTCTATTGGTATTTTAACGATTTTAGGGTTAATTATTCCATTTATTAGACTTATTGCGTAACCTATTAAAAAATTGCAAATATTTGTAAAAAAACATTAATAGAAAAATATAATTTTAATTAATTATGTTTTTTATTTAAAAATTTAATATTTTGCCACAACAAAAAATGAATTTATTGTTTAAATTCTTTAATTTTAAATAAATCTTCTATGCTAACTGCAAATTATAAATTGAAGCAATTAAATTAAATCTTAAATTAAATCGTTTTCTTCGATTACGATATTTTTCTGTAATAATTTTAAATTTTTTAAGAATAGCAAAAATATTTTCAATAATAATTCTCATTTTTGAAACTATTCTATTACGTTGTTTTTGCAATTTATTTAAAGGGTTTTTCTTTGTTTTTTTTGTAGGTATTAGAACATTATTGTGAATTTTTTGAATTCCTTGATAACCAATATCAACTATTAATTTGGTATTTTTTAAAATTGAGATTTTTGATTCTTTAAATAAAGTATAATCATGTTTTTTTCCAAGCGAAAAACTTGTTGCAATAATTTTTTTGGTTTCTTGTTCGATAATTACTTGTGTTTTAATGGTGTTTTTTTCTTTTTACCATAATAAGATTGTTTTTGTCTTTTTTTAAGCGTTTGATTGGGGTTTTTGTAACATCAATAATAATATTTTTATCATTAAAATAATCATTTATTAGTGATTTTTTACCAGCGAGTTGTTGAAAATCAGAGTGTTTAATTAAAATATCTTCAATTCACTTGATATTGCGATAACAACTAGATTCACTAATATCAAAACTTTTAGCAATATGAAAATAAGTCTGATATTCTCGTCGATACGATAAAGTCATCAGTAGCCGATTTTCTAGTGATAATTTATTATTTTTGCCACCTTTTTTAAATTTTTCTATTTCAGCTACTTGTAAAATATTTAACATTTTATTAAAAGTAGATTTTTTTGCTACGGTTAATCGCAATAATTCTTTATCATTAATAAAATTAACTTTATCAAATTTCATAATTTTAATCTCCTATAATTTCTATTTTAATTTAAAAATATTTTATAGGAATTTTAAAATAATTAGATTAGGTTATGCAAGAAGTCTATTATAATAGACTTCTTGCATAACCTATTAAAAAAATTGCAAATATTTGTAAAAAGACACTAATAGAAAAATATAATTTTAATTAATTATGTTTTTTATTTAAAAATTTAATATTTTGCCACAACAAAAAATGAATTTATTATTTAAATTCTTTAATTTTAAATAAATCTTCTATGCTAACTGCAAATTATAAATTGAAGCAATCAAATTAAATCTTAAACTAAATCGTTTTCTTCGATTACGATATTTTTCTGTAATAATTTTAAATTTTTTAATAATAACAAAAATATTTTCAATAATAATTCTCATTTTTGAAAATATTCTATTACGTTGTTTTTGTACTTTATTTAAAGGGTTTTTCTTTGTTTTTTTTTGTAGGTATTAGAACATTATTGTGAATTTTTTGTATTCCTTGATAACCGCTATCAACTATTAATTTGGTATTTTTTAAAATTGAGATTTTTGATTCTTTAAATAAAGCATAATCATGTTTTTTTCCAAGCTAAAAACTTGTTGCAATAATTTTTTTGGTTTCTTGTTCGATAATTACTTGTGTTTTAATGGTGTTTTTTTTCTTTTTACCAGAATAAGATTGTTTTTGTCTTTTTTTAAGCGTTTGATTGGGGTTTTTCTAACATCAATAATAATATTTTTATCATTAAAATAATCATTTATTAGTTATTTTTTACCAGCGAGTTGTTGAAAATCAGAGTGTTTAATTAAAATATCTTCAATTCACTTGATATTGCGATAACAACTAGATTCACTAATATCAAAACTTTTAGCAATATGAAAATAAGTCTGATATTCTCGTCGATACGATAAAGTCATCAGTAGCCGATTTTCTAGTGATAATTTATTATTTTTGCCACCTTTTTTAAATTTTTCTATTTCAGCTACTTGTAAAATATTTAACATTTTATTAAAAGTAGCTTTTTTTTGCTCCGGTTAATCGCAATAATTCTTTATCATTAATAAAATTAAATTTATCAAATTTCATAATTTTAATCTCCTATAATTTCTATTTTAATTTAAAAATATTTTATAGGAATTTTAAAATAATTAGATTATGTTATACAAGAAGTCTATTAACTGCTTTTAAAACGAGTTCAAACTACTTTAAAACAACCAATAAATAGTTATCAAAAAGCAAATGGTATTAATGAAACTGATTTTATTAATACAATGTTTTTACGCAGTATTTTTTTTTTGAAAATTGGTCGGAAACAAATTATTTTATTAATCCAACTTTAAAAACATCGCAATCATTAACTTATAACAATAAATGATATTTAGATTTTTTAAATGATGCTTATTCAACTGGAATTTCATTTGATAACCCTAGTGATAAATTTATGGATTTATATAAAAATTGAGATAGTTATGCTAAACAATATAACATTAGACTTCTTGCATAACCAATTAAAATAATTTCAAATATTTGTAAAAAGGGGTTAATATAAAATTATAATTTTAATTAATTATGTCTTTTATTTAAAAATTTAATATTTTGCCACAACGAAAAATTATTTTATTATTCAAATTTGTTAATTTTAAATAAATCTTTTATGATAACTATAATAATTGTAAATTATAAATTGAAGCAATTAAATTAAATCTTAAACTAAATCGTTTTCTACGATTTCTATATTTTTCTGTAATAATTTTAAATTTTTTAAGAATAGCAAAAATATTTTCAATAATAATTCTTATTTTTGAAACTAGTCTATTATGTTGTTTTTGTTCTTTATTTAAATGTTTTTTCTTAGTTTTCTTTGTGGGCATTATAACATTATTGTGAATTTTTTGTATTCCTTGATAACCACTATGAACTATTAATTTGGTATTTTTTAAAATTGCGATTTTTGATTCTTTAAATAAAGCATAATCGTGTTTTTTACCAAGTGAAAAACTTGTTGCAATAATTTTTTTGGTTTCTTGTTCGATAATTACTTGTGTTTTAATAGTGTGTTTTTTCTTTTTACCAGAATAAGATTGTTTTTGTCTTTTTTTGGGCGTTGGATTGGGGTTTCGGTAGCATCAATAATAATAGTTTTATAATTAAAATAATCATTTATTAGTGCTTTTTTACCAGCAACTTGCTGAAAATCAGGGTGTTTAATTAAAATATCTTCAATTCACTTGATATTGCGATAACAATTAGCTTAACTAATTCCGAAATTTTTTCCAAGATGAAAATAAGTTCGATATTCTCGTCAATACAATAAAGTCATCAATAATCGATTTTATAGTGATAATTTATTAGCTTTGCCACCTTTTTTAAATTTTTCTATTTCAGCTACTTGTAAAATATCTAACATTTTATTAAAAATATCTTGTTTTATTCCTGTTAATCTTAATCATTCTTTATCATTAATATTTTTAAATTCATCAAATTTCATAATTTAATATCCTCATAAATTATATTTTATAATAATATTTTAATAATAAAACCAGGTATCGCAAGAAGTCTATTAAGAGATTATGGAGTAACTATAATTATGTCTCGACGTGGAAATTGTTTAGATAATTCACCTATTGAAAATTAGTTTTCAATTTTAAAAACAGAAAATAAAAATATAACAAAATACAAAAATTTTAATGAGCTAAAAAATATGATAGATAATTATATTGTTTAGTATAATAATTATAGAGGGGTTTTAAAATTAAAAATGCCTCCAATTCAATTTGAATTAAAAAGCATTTTAAATTAAAAAAATAATTCTCAGTTATTTGAAACTGTGCAATAAATAATTTGGTTTTATAAATAAAAAAACTTTTTTATTTAACAAGAGTTGTTTTTTTCCGCTTCATCGTACATGATACATTTTATTAATATTTAAATTAGGAAATTGTTGTTTTAATTTTTCTTTAATCTGTATTTTTTTCGGAATATGTAATCCATTAGTTTTAATGGTTTTTAAATTGTGATCATTAACAATTGTCCCTAACTCAAGTGGTCTTGGATTTAAATAACCAAGATATCAGACATACAGAACAAAAATGACAAAAAACGTTACCATTAAAACTAATGTTGAACTAATAATTCAACATTTTTTGCCATTTTCTTTCATATGTTTTTCCTTTTCTAAAACTTTTAATAATTTATAATGTTTGATCTTGGATAGTCATTTTATTATTTAAAAATAATTTTGTTAAAACAACATTATTTTGTATCAAAAAATAAAAAATGTTTTTTAAACATTTTTTTTAATAGATTAATTAAAACCCATTCCGCTTAGACCATCCATCCCAGGAATATTTGGCATACGCCCTAATTTAATTTGGCGAGCAATTTCATCAACTTGTTTTTTTGTTTTTTCAAATTGATTAATTAACTCATTATATTCTTTTTCAGTTCGTCCTGAACCTTTTAAAATCCGATTTTTTCTTGATAAATGTTTTAATAATCGTGGTTCACGACGTTCTTTCGCTGTCATTGATGATAATAATACTTCGGTTACTTTTAATTTTCGTTCAGCATCAGCAATTTTTTCATCACTTAATTTTGGCATTCCAGGTAATAATTTCATAATTCCGCCCATTTTACCCATTTTTGAAATTTGGCGCATTTGGTTTAATAAATCTTGCAAATCAAACTGTCCCATCATCATTCGATTCATTGTTTTTTTGATATCACGTTCATCTAATACATCTTTTGCTTTTTCAACTAAGGTTTGAACATCTCCCATTCCTAAAATTCGATCAGCCATTCGGTCAGGATAAAAGATTTGTAAATTACTCATTCCTTCTCCAGTTGCAATAAAAGTAATTGGTAATTTTGTTAAATGTGTAATTGACAAAGCAGCCCCACCACGAGCATCACCATCTAGTTTTGTAACAACTACTCCTGTTAATTTTAATAACTGATTAAATTCAGTTGCAACATTAATAATGTCTTGCCCTGTCATCCCATCAACAACAAGAAGAATTTCATCCGGGGTAATATTATTTTTAATTTCTTTTAATTCTTGCATTAACTCAGCATCAATATGTAAACGTCCGGCTGTATCAATTAAAATAACATTATTTTTATTATCTTTTGCATAAATAATTGCTTGTTGCGCGGTCGTTACTGGATTTTGTGTTCCGCGCTCAAAAACTTCAATATTTAAATTTTTCCCAATTGTTTTTAATTGTTCAATCGCTGCTGGTCGATAAATATCACAAGCAACTAATAATGGTTTTTTGTGATATTTCTTTTCAACTAACTTAGCAATTTTTCCCGTTGTGGTTGTTTTACCACTTCCTTGTAAACCAACCATCATTACAATTGTTGGTTTTGAAGTAAATGATAATTCTTTAACTATTTTTCCAAATATATTAACTAATTCTTCATGCACAATTTTAACCATCATTTGTGGCGCATTTAATCCATCAAGAATATATTCACCCCGCGCTTTTGCTTCAACAGCTTTAATAAAATCTTTAACTACTTCATTATTAACATCGGCCTCTAATAATGCTAATCGAATTTCACGGATTGTTTCAGTAATAGCATCAGTCGTTAAAGTTGATTTTTTAATATTTTTTTCAATTGATTTTTTCAATCGATTCGCTAAAAAATCTCCAATCATATTTTTCTCCTTTAATTTTTATAACAAATACACTCCTATTAATTATAACAAAATTAACATAAAAAAGAATAAAAATTTTACTTTAATTTTGTCGAAAACTCTTGATGAAATAAAAAAAATCATCAATATGACAATTTAAAAACTAATTTTGTGTAAGATTATGATTTTGTTTTAAATTTTTTAAACGTTAAAATAGACTTCTTGCGATACCTGGTTTTATTAGACTTCTTGCGATACCTGGTTTTATTATTAAAATATTATTATAAAATATAATTTATGAGGATATTAAATTATGAAATTTGATGAATTTAAAAATATTAATGATAAAGAATGATTAAGATTAACAGGAATAAAACAAGATATTTTTAATAAAATGTTAGATATTTTACAAGTAGCTGAAATAGAAAAATTTAAAAAAGGTGGCAAAGCTAATAAATTATCACTAGAAAATCGATTATTGATGACTTTATCGTATTGACGAGAATATCGGACTTATTTTCATCTTGGAAAAAATTTCGGAATTAGTGAAGCTAATTGTTATCGCAATATCAAGTGAATTGAAGATATTTTAATTAAACACCCTGATTTTCAGCAAGTTGCTGGTAAAAAAGCGCTAATAAATGATTATTTTAATGATAAAACTATTATTATTGATGCTACCGAAACCCCAATCCAACGCCCAAAAAAAGACAAAAACAATCTTATTCTGGTAAAAAGAAAAAACACACTATTAAAACACAAGTAATTATCGAACAAGAAACCAAAAAAATTATTGCAACAAGTTTTTCACTTGGTAAAAAACACGATTATGCTTTATTTAAAGAATCAAAAATCGCAATTTTAAAAAATACCAAATTAATAGTTGATAGTGGTTATCAAGGAATACAAAAAATTCACAATAATGTTATAATGCCCACAAAGAAAACTAAGAAAAAACATTTAAATAAAGAACAAAAACAACATAATAGACTAGTTTCAAAAATAAGAATTATTATTGAAAATATTTTTGCTATTCTTAAAAAATTTAAAATTATTACAGAAAAATATAGAAATCGTAGAAAACGATTTAGTTTAAGATTTAATTTAATTGCTTCAATTTATAATTTACAATTATTATAGTTATCATAAAAGATTTATTTAAAATTAACGAATTTGAATAATAAAATAATTTTTCGTTGTGGCAAAATATTAAATTTTTAAATAAAAGACATAATTAATTAAAATTATAATTTTATATTAACCCCTTTTTACAAATATTTGAAATTATTTTAATGGGTTATGCAAGAAGTCTAATATAATACCGTTGATTGTTGGTTTGGTGTTAAACCTTTATGTTGGTATTTTCATTTTCAGAGCTTTAAATAATTTTGAATATTAGTGAAACCCAAACCATGATAATGAATTAAGGCTTCTTTAAGACTGGATTGTAATTTATTAATCTTATTTAACTTTCGATAACTAGTATCAGGGTTTGTACTAGTTTTGGTGGAATATAGAGTAGAATTTGTTTGTTTTGCTACTAATAAATATAGTGGTTGCATGTCAGAAATAATCGTTGATTTTTCTTTAATCAATTGCTTATTCATATTTTCAATAATTCATTGTTTTTGTAATCGTTTGGTATTGGTAGATTGAACAAAAATATTATTATTGCTATCAACTGCCATTTGAATACAGCATTTGGTATTGGTTGAAAATGGATCGAGATGAGTTTTTCGTTTATCAAATTTATCTTTAAAATTACCTTTATGGATTTCTTTAATAAATGTTTCATCCATTTGAATTTGACCATTTAATTTTTTAAATTTTAATTGGGTATTTTCTAATTGTTTTGATTGCATTAATTTTTGTCGATTATACCAAGCAGTTTTTGGGGTTGTTTTAATAAAACGAGAAATTATTTTGCTAGATTGTCCTAATAATGCAATTTGAATTAATAAATTTCATTGTTCATAATTTAAATGACTTCAATAAGTAAAATGATGACGAAAAGCATCAAAACTAGCACGACATTTTTTACATAAATATTTTTGTTTTCCTTCAGGATTATGACCATTTTTAACACAATGAAAAGATTTGCAATTAGGACATGTAGTGCCTTTATCTCTAAATTTTTGATCAATTTCATTTAAACGTTTTTGTTTTTTGATTACCTTTACTTCTTTTTTTATTTTTTCATAAAATTCTAAAAATTGATCATCTGTAAAACTGTTTTTTAATTCTGTAATTATTTTTTCCATCAATTATTTACCTCTATATATTAAAAATATACCTAAAATTAGGTATATTCTATAAATATCAAGAGTTTTCGACAAAATTAAAGAAATTTTATTCTTTAAATAACAGTTTCCGTAACTCGCAATTCACGGATAACTGTAATAACAATATCACCAGGAATTTCCTTTGCTTGTTTAATTTTTTCCTTAATATCAAGCGCAATTTTATGAGTACGATCATCATCATTAATAATTGGATTAACAATAACTCGAATTTGTCGTCCTGCTTGTAAAACATAAGCTGATTGGACACCATGGACTGTTTGGCAAATTTTTTCTAGCTCATTCATTCTAGCAATATAATTTTCAACAGTATTATTACGACTGCCTGGGCGAGCAGCTGACAACGTATCAGCAGCCGATACTAAAACAGAATAAGGATTAGTTACTGGTACTTCGCCATGATGCGAAGCGATTGCATTAATAATAATTGGATGTTCATTACATTTTGTTGCAATTTGAACACCTAAAGTAACATGACTTCCTTCATTTTCAAAATCAACTGCTTTTCCAATATCGTGTAATAACCCAGCACGCATTGCAATTTTAGGGTCTAACCCCAGTTCACTTGCCATTATTGCTGCTAATTTTGCTACTTCGACAGAATGTAATAAGACGTTTTGACCATAACTAGTTCGATATTTTAAAATTCCTAAGTGACTAATTAATTTAATATCTAAATTATCAATTGCTAATTCAGCCGCAATTTCTTTTCCTGCTTCAAGAATTGTCATTTCGATTTCTTCTTGTTCTAATTTGATTGTTTCTTCAATTCTCGTTGGTTGAATTCGGCCATCAAGTAATAATTTTCCTAAAGTTTTTTTTGCAATCTCCCGACGAATTGGGTTAAAAGATGAAATTTGTACAACATTAGGTGTATCATCAATAATTAAATCAACCCCTGCCGCTATTTCGAATGTACGAATATTACGTCCATCTTTCCCAATAATTCGCCCTTTCATATTATCATCTTCTAAATAAATTGAAGTTGTTGTTTTTTCTACAACAACTTTTGCTGAATAACGTTCAATTGCAGTAGTAATAATGTTAATGGCTGTTTGTTTGGCATTAATTTTTGCAGTATTTTCAGCATTTCGTAAAAATTCACCAATTTCCTTTTGATGCCGAGCACTTATTTCTTTAAAAAGGACATCTTTTGCTTCTTCAAGTGAATATCGGGTAACTTTTTCAAGTTGATGAAGATTTCGTTCTACCATTTCTTGATAATAGTTAATCTTTCCTTGCAATTCTTCTTTCTTGCGAAACACTTCTTGCTCTTTGCCATTTAATACTTCTTCTCTCTCAACAATTAAACGTTCTCTATCTACTAAAAATTTTTCGGTTGCTAAAAATTCTTCACGTTTGCTAGTTAATTCATCTTTCATTTTTTGCTTAATTTGTGCTGCTTCAATGCGTCCATCTGCTTTAGCGGCATTAATAATTTTTTTTGCTTTATCTTCTGCTTGTTTAATTTTTAATTTTGTTTTTTTGATTAATTTAAATTTTAAATATTTTTCAAATAAATATCCAAGAAAGTAAGAACCTATTGCAACAGTAATAAGTATAATTACTCATATGTGTGTTTGCATAATTATTTCTCCTTTACTTAAAAGATTAAGTAAGAAGTATTAATTTTAAATATATAAGTGGAATGCTAGAAATGAAATTATTGCCAAATATCATTATACTATTTTTTAGAAAAATTTTTGCATAAGATTTCTTTAATTTTGTCGAAAACTCTTGATATTTATAGAATATACCTAATTTTAGGTATATTTTTAATATATAGAGGTAAATAATTGATGGAAAAAATAATTACAGAATTAAAAAACAGTTTTACAGATGATCAATTTTTAGAATTTTATGAAAAAATAAAAAAAGAAGTAAAGGTAATCAAAAAACAAAAACGTTTAAATGAAATTGATCAAAAATTTAGAGATAAAGGCATTACATGTCCTAATTGCAAATCTTTTCATTGTGTTAAAAATGGTCATAATCCTGAAGGAAAACAAAAATATTTATGTAAAAAATGTCGTGCTAGTTTTGATGCTTTTCGTCATCATTTTACTTATTGAAGTCATTTAAATTATGAACAATGAAATTTATTAATTCAAATTGCATTATTAGGACAATCTAGCAAAATAATTTCTCGTTTTATTAAAACAACCCCAAAAACTGCTTGGTATAATCGACAAAAATTAATGCAATCAAAACAATTAGAAAATACCCAATTAAAATTTAAAAAATTAAATGGTCAAATTCAAATGGATGAAACATTTATTAAAGAAATCCATAAAGGTAATTTTAAAGATAAATTTGATAAACGAAAAACTCATCTCGATCCATTTTCAACCAATACCAAATGCTGTATTCAAATGGCAGTTGATAGCAATAATAATATTTTTGTTCAATCTACCAATACCAAACGATTACAAAAACAATGAATTATTGAAAATATGAATAAGCAATTGATTAAAGAAAAATCAACGATTATTTCTGACACGCAACCACTATATTTATTAGTAGCAAAACAAACAAATTCTACTCTATATTCCACCAAAACTAGCACAAACCCTGATACTAGTTATCGAAAGTTAAATAAGATTAATAAATTACAATCCAGTCTTAAAGAAGCCTTAATTCATTATCATGGTTTGGGTTTCACTAATATTCAAAATTATTTAAAGCTCTGAAAATGAAAATACCAACATAAAGGTTTAACACCAAACCAACAATCAACGGTATTATATTTTAACGTTTAAAAAATTTAAAACAAAATCATAATCTTACACAAAATTAGTTTTTAAATTGTCATATTGATGATTTTTTTTATTTCATCAAGAGTTTTCGACAAAATTAAAGTAAGATTTCAATTTTATAGGAATATTTTTTCATTTCAACCCTATATTTTAATATTTTTTTATTATTTTTATTAACTTGTAGATTGTAAATGCAAGTGCAACAAATCAAGTCAGAAATGAACATCTAAAATAAAAATTATGTTAAAATTTTATTAAAAAATGTTCTTTTTATTTTATTTATTTCAAATTTAATAATTGTTTGCAGAACGAATATTATTTGAACCATAATAAATTGAATTTTAACTAGGGCTAATTCTTCATGATTGACTACCATCTTCATTATCACTAACAAAAGTGACTATTATCTGTGTTATATCTATATTCGGGTTGCATTAACTTAATCTAGTCAGAATTATTTTGCAATTATTAATGGGTAGTTCTACTAAGTTATGGTTTGTAATTACAGTTGATAGCGAAAATTGCGATAGAATAAGGGCTGTTGACTTTCAATTTGTCTTTTATTTTTAATATTTTTTGATTAATAGAAACTTTCAACAATTACCATTGGTATGATCTTTACAATAATTATTATTGTACTTAACAAACTTAGTAATTTATTCATATCTACATCTATTTCTTTCATTTATGCTTATAGTTAACTATCTAAAATGTAATATTATTTTTAAATTTTGTATTAATTAAATAGTAACACATTTTATAAAAATTAATAGAATATATTGTTCGTCTTTTTTTACACAGTATTGATAACATTAGGTAGTAATAAAAAAGTTTAGGTTTTGGTATAAAAATTATTCTTTATTTTAAATATATTTCTAAAACACTGATAAATCAACCTTTTAAAAATTTATCTAATTATTTTATTTATATTTTTTATAAAACCTAAGCTTTTGTAATACTATCTAACATCTTTTCCATACTTAGTTACTAAGGACCGCAAAATAAAATAATGTTTTCTTTCCATTAAAAAATTAACTCCTTTCTAGGTTGATTTGTTACACTTCATATTGCATTTTACAACTTTTAATCTAATTTTAATCAATTTCAACATCATATTTCTTTTTAATTTCATTAGACTTATTGCGTAACCTATTAAAAAATTGCAAATATTTGTAAAAAGACGCTAATAGAAAAATATAATTTTAATTAATTATGTTTTTTATTTAAAAATTTAATATTTTGCCACAACAAAAAATGAATTTATTGTTTAAATTCTTTAATTTTAAATAAATCTTCTATACTAACTGCAAATTATAAATTGAAGCAATTAAATTAAATCTTAAACTAAATCGTTTTCTTCGATTACGATATTTTTCTGTAATAATTTTAAATTTTTTAAGAATAGCAAAAATATTTTCAATAATAATTCTCATTTTTGAAACTATTCTATTGCGTTTTTTTGTACTTTATTTAAAGGGTTTTTCTTTGTTTTTTTTGTAGGTATTAGAACATTATTGTGAATTTTTTGAATTCCTCGATAACCACTATCAACTATTAATTTGGTATTTTTTAAAATTGAGATTTTTGATTCTTTAAATAGACTTCTTGCATAACCCATTAAAATAATTTCAAATATTTGTAAAAAGGGGTTAATATAAAATTATAATTTTAATTAATTATGTCTTTTATTTAAAAATTTAATATTTTGCCACAACGAAAAATTATTTTATTATTCAAATTCGTTAATTTTAAATAAATCTTTTATGATAACTATAATAATTGTAAATTATAAATTGAAGCAATTAAATTAAATCTTAAACTAAATCGTTTTCTACGATTTATATATTTTTCTGTAATAATTTTAAATTTTTTAAGAATAGCAAAAATATTTTCAATAATAATTCTTATTTTTGAAACTAGTCTATTATGTTGTTTTTGTTCTTTATTTAAATGTTTTTTCTTAGTTTTCTTTGTGGGCATTATAACATTATTGTGAATTTTTTGTATTCCTTGATAACCACTATCAACTATTAATTTGGTATTTTTTAAAATTGCGATTTTTGATTCTTTAAATAAAGCATAATCGTGTTTTTTACCAAGTGAAAAACTTGTTGCAATAATTTTTTTGGTTTCTTGTTCGATAATTACTTGTGTTTTAATAGTGTGTTTTTTCTTTTTACCAGAATAAGATTGTTTTTGTCTTTTTTTGGCGTTGGATTGGGGTTTCGGTAACATCAATAATAATAGTTTTATCATTAAAATAATAGACTTCTTGCTTAACCTAATATAATTATTTTAAAATTCCTATAAAATATTTTTAAATTAAAATAGAAATTATAGGAGATTAAAATTATGAAATTTGATAAATTTAATTTTATTAATGATAAATAATTGTTGCGATTAACCGGAGCAAAAAAATCTACTTTTAATAAAATGTTAAATATTTTACAAGTAGCTGAAATAGAAAAATTTAAAAAAGGTGGCAAAAATAATAAATTATTACTAGAAAATCGGCTACTAATGACTTTATCGTATTGACGAGAATATCGGACTTATTTTCATCTTGCTAAAAGTTTTGATATTAGTTAATCTAGTTGTTATCTCAATATCAAGTGAATTGAAGATATTTTAATTAAATACTCTGATTTTCAACAACTCGCTGGTAAAAAATCGCTAATAAATGATTGTTTTAATGATAAAACTATTATTATTGATGTTACCGAAACCCCAATCCAACGCCCAAAAAAAGACGAAAACAATCTTATTCTGGTGAAAAGAAAAAACACACCATTAAAACGCAAGTAATTATCGAACAATAAACCAAAAAAATTATTGCAACAATTTTTTCGATTGGGAAAAACATGATTATGCTTTATTTAAAGAATCAAAAATCTCAATTTTAAAAAATACCAAATTAATAGTTGATAGTGGTTATCGAGGAATTCAAAAAATTCACAATAATGTTATAATACCTACAAAAAAACAAAAAAAACCGTTTAAATAAAGTACAAAAAAAACGTAATAGAATAGTTTCAAAAATGATAATTATTATTGAAAATATTTTTGCTATTCTTAAAAAATTTAAAATTATTACAGAAAAATATCGTAATCGAAGAAAACGATTTAGTTTAAGATTTAATTTAATTGCTTCAATTTATAATTTGCAGTTAGCATAGAAGATTTATTTAAAATTAAAGAATTTAAATAATAAATTCATTTTTTGTTGTGGCAAAATATTAAATTTTTAAATAAAAAACATAATTAATTAAAATTATATTTTTCTATTAGTGTCTTTTTACAAATATTTGCAATTTTTTAATAGGTTTCGCAAGAAGTCTAATAAATAAAAGTTTATAACTCTTTTTATTAATAATTACTAAAATGGGTACATTCTAATTTTTGTGTCCTTTCTTTTTTTATTCATTATTTTTTAGAAGCCATACTACGGTTGTTTGATATTAAATGATTAATAAAAAAATAAAATTTATTTTTATAATTTAATTATTAACAACCTAAACCTTTTTATTTTGATTTAGTAATTTTATTATACATAAATATTAAATATAATATATTATTACTTAGTTAATATTTTTTGCTGCATTTGCAATTAAAATTTACAAATGAAAAAAATGTTTTTTCTTTTTAAGAAAAAACATTTTTTATGCATGGGGACTAAACGGGTCAATAACTGTTAAAGTATCTGGTTCTTCTTTTTCTCCCATTTTTCGATCAATTTTATAATAACTATTATTTGACATTTTAATTCATTCAATAATATCTTTTACTTCAGCTAATTCCTCATAAAAGTCAATAATAAATCAATCATAAAATTTATAAGTAACTAAATCACCAAGTGTATTGGCCTGCTGTGCTAATTTATTTGTTAATTCAGCAAAATATGCTCGTTTTGTTTGATAGGTTTCCATTAATTCAATAATATTTTTAATATCTTTATATTCTTCAGCAATATTTTTAATCTGATAATATCCCTCGCGGTCTAAAATAAAATTAATAATTCGACGTTGATGTAAAACTTCATCTTGTGCTTGAACTTGGAAATAATGTCTAAAACCAGGAAACCCTAAATTATCAGCGGCTGAACTTAAATTATAACAAAATAATTGCATTTTGATGTGTTCATCAATATAATGTTGTAAATCTTTTTCAATGTTTTTTGTTAACATAATTTTTCCTCTCTTTCTATTCTTATTGTACACTCTTAAAAGTTAATTATTCTCATTTTAATTTAAAAGCAATTTTTTTATTAAAGTAATAAAATTGATTTTCTTTAAATTGGAATTTGGATATTTCAATTTTTTTTTCTTTTGGATTAATTTTTAATTCATCAAAAGCAATTAAATCATTCAAATCAAGATCAAAAATTATTGTTTTTTGTTCATTAATATGAGGATAAAATTGATACCACCTCGTTTTAATTTCATTTGCCTTTTCAGGAGTATGAATAATAGCATTTAATAATAATCCCAATTTTTTTTTCGTTAAGGTAAAATAATTATTATCATCAGTTTTTGATAATATTAATGTTGTTTGTTGTAAAATTTTACTTAAATTAAATTTAAAAGTTTGATTAACAACTAATTCATCAATAAATTTATTATTTGTTCCTGGTAAAACAATTATTTTAAAACTATAATTAATAACTTCATGCTTGCTTGCTTCTTGTTCATTTGTTTTACTGTATTTTAATTCAAAATATTTTTCAAAAGGTTCACCTTGATATCCTAAGAATTCCATAACTTTTGTCTTAATGAATGCTGGTAATTTATTAACATAATTATCTTCGCCAATAATAATACTATTATTTAAATATTTTTCAAATTTTCATGTTTGCAAATTATGAAAATCAACATATTCTTTTTCATACATAATTCCATTTTTACGTGATTTTTTCGGCGCTCATCATTGCGCATAAATTGCTAATCCTAAACCAATTAGTGCAATTAAAATTAAGACCGTATAATCTAGCGTACGATGATTTTTAATAAATAAACTTGTGTCATCATCACGTTGTGTTTCTAAAATAAAACGAATCAAATTTCATAAAAAGAAATAAAAACCAGTTTGTACCCCGCTACGCGTGATTGAATAACGACCCGGATTATTTAATTTTGTTAATGCAGCACTATCATTATGTCATCATTTTTTAATTCTATTGGTAAAACTATTTTGTTTTTTTGAACTATCTATTTGCCCACTTTTTTTAACCATTTCATCTAATTGCTTTTGGTTTGGTACATAGTTAAAATATGCTTTATCCCAAACTTCTTTTCAAGTCATTTTATCAAGTTTAAGATATTTTCGATTAAAAAAATGAATAAAATTATATTTTAAATCAAAAGGATATTCTTTGGCGTCTTTCCCCCATGGTTTTTTACTAAATAATTGTCCAGCAACAGGAATAAAAAAAGTAATAAATAATCATGCTAAGAAATTAAAGAATGATTCATATAAAAAGATCGGTTGGTGAAAGACAATTTTACCAAGGTTATTTGTTTCTGATGATAAAACGTCTCACTGCCATAAGTTATCCCGAATAAAAGCTGGTAATCAACTTAATGAATCATATGAAGTAACGCTTCCTAATAATTCATGATTAAAAAAATTACCTCAACGTCCTAATACTTGTCCTAATAAAATGTTTGGAATAATACAATCCGTATAAACTAAAAGTGAAACTTTTTCTTTTCGATCAACAATTTCAAAAACAATTAAGCCAGTAATTGTTCCGAACAAAACACCACCATGAATACTCATCCCAGCTTTTCAAAACGCAAATAAAGACCAAAATGGAACATCACCCGGTTCTGAAATTCAAGGGTGATTAGCATCATTATTAAATTTTCCAAAAAAACTTGCTCCAAATAATGAAAATGGAATAATAGCAAAAATTGATCAAATTAATGCTTCAATTGGAACCTTTTTTAATTTTAGTCGAATAAAACAGGCTAAAACCGAACAAATCATTCCTATTGTAATAAAAACAGCATACATGTGAATTCATCCGCCATATGTTGCCAAAATATTATGTGTTGTATTACTCGGCGTAATTCATTCTGGATTTGGTGGTACTCTTGTTAATAATAAACTGCTCATTTATTTTTTCACTCCTTAATTGTTTTTATTTTCTAAATTATAAAACAATACATAATTATTATATATCAAGTTCAAATAAAAAAGTCTATTTATTTTTAAGACTTAATTGTAGTCTTACTTTTTTTAAATTATAATTTACTTAAAACAATATTAATTTTAGAAAGCGATGTGAAATAACAAATGACTAGCACTGTATTATCAGAAACAGCAGTTAATAAAATTAAAGCACTTCATCAAGAACATATACAAAATCATTATCGAAAAATTACTAGTTTTTGACGTAAATCAATTATTGTTGATTTTATTTTTAGTTCATTAATCTTAATTTTTACTACTGATTTATTTATTGGTATTATTCTTACTTTTATTGCTAATAATAATGGCCCTGCACTTACATTTTATTTAATATAATTACATTTACCGCTGTTAGTAATAACAATTGTTGTTTATATATTAGACTTCTTGCGTAACCTATTAAAAAATTGCAAATATTTGTAAAAAAACACTAATAGAAAAGTATAATTTTAATTAATTATGTTTTTTATTTAAAAATTTAATATTTTGCCACAACAAAAAATGAATTTATTATTTAAATTCTTTAATTTTAAATAAATCTTCTATGCTAACCGCAAATTATAAATTGAAGCAATTAAATTAAATCTTAAACTAAATCGTTTTCTTCGATTACGATATTTTTCTGTAATAATTTTAAATTTTTTAAGAATAGCAAAAATATTTTCAATAATAATTCTCATTTTTGAAACTATTATATTGCGTTGTTTTTTGTACTTTATTTAAAGGGTTTTTTCTTTGTTTTTTTTGTAGGTATTAGAACATTATTGTGAATTTTTTGTATTCCTTGATAACCACTATCAGCTATTAATTTGGTATTTTTTAAAATTGCGATTTTTGATTCTTTAAATAAAGCATAATCGTGTTTTTTACCAAGCGAAAAACTTGTTGCAATAATTTTTTTGGTTTCTTGTTCGATAATTACTTGTGTTTTAATAGTGTGTTTTTTCTTTTTACCAGAATAAGATTGTTTTTGTCTTTTTTTGGCGCTGGATTGGGGTTTCGGTAACATCAATAATAATAGTTTTATCATTAAAATAATCATTTATTAGTGATTTTTTACCAGCGAGTTGTTGAAAATCAGAGTGTTTAATTAAAATATCTTCAATTCACTTGATATTGCGATAACAACTAGATTCGCTAATATCAAAACTTTTAGCAAGATGAAAATAAGTCCGATATTCTCGTCAATACGATAAAGTCATCATTAGCCGATTTTCTAGTAATAATTTATTATTTTTGCCACCTTTTTTAAATTTTTCTATTTCAGCTACTTGTAAAATATTTAACATTTTATTAAAAGTAGATTTTTTTGCTCCGGTTAATCGCAATAATTATTTATCATTAATAAAATTAAATTTATCAAATTTCATAATTTTAATCTACTATAATTTCTATTTTAATTTAAAAATATTTTATAGGAATTTTAAAATAATTAGATTAGGTTATGCAAGAAGTCTAATAATGTTTTGGTAAAATTGGCAGAAAAAAGTCATTACTATTACAAATATCTGTTAGTAAACTATTAGTAATATTTTTTTCATTAAAAAGGAAATAACAACTTTATAGCAGGTATGTGTCCCTGCAATAATAATTTTATTATTTAAATCAATTGTTTTAACTAATTCTCAAATTATTCGTTCTTGATTCTCAGAAAAAAATTACGATTGAAACTGATAATTACGACGTTTAAATCAATCAACAACAGTATAATATCGCGCAAAAATCCAGTTGGCAAATTTGTCAGCGGATTCTCACCAATATAAAGAATTTATTTTTGCTTGTCAAATTCATGATTCAACGCCATTTATTGGAGCAAAGCATACATCATTTCATTATCATTATTAATAAAAACAGTATACCCTCATTGACGACCATGCACAATAATTGGAACATTAATTGTCTTTAAAAAGGGGGCCGATATTTTGGTCATTACTAATCGTAAATAAAATTAAAGAAGCTGGTTTACGGCGAACAATTTATTGTAAATGTAATAAATAACGATGCTAATCATAAATTGTTTCAACAAAAAAAGGAAATACTTTAGCAAAATCATCATTAATTTGTTTTAAAATTGATTTAACAATAGCCTTCTTTTATAACCTAATCTAATTATTTTAAAATTTCTATAAAATATTTTTAAATTAAAATAGAAATTATAGGAGATTAAAATTATGAAATTTGATAAATTTAATTTTATTAATGATAAAGAATTATTGCGATTAACCGGAGCAAAAAAAGCTACTTTTAATAAAATGTTAAATATTTTACAAGTAGCTGAAATAGAAAAAATTTAAAAAAGGTGGCAAAACTAATAAATTATCGCTATAAAATCGGCTACTAATGACTTTATCGTATTGACGAGAATATCGGACTTATTTTCATCTTGCTAAAAGTTTTGATATTAGTGAATCTAGTTGTTATCGCAATATCAAGTGAATTGAAGATATTTTAATTAAACACTCTGATTTTCAACAACTAGCTGGTAAAAAATCACTAATAAATGATTATTTTAATGATAAAACTATTATTATTGATGTTACCGAAACCCCAATCCAACGCCCCAAAAAAGACAAAAACAATCTTATTCTGGTAAAAAGAAAAAACACACCATTAAAACACAAGTAATTATCCAACAAGAAACCAAAAAAATTATTGCAACAAGTTTTTCGCTTGGAAAAAAACATGATTATGCTTTATTTAAAGAATCAAAAATCTCAATTTTAAAAAATACCAAATTAATAGTTGGTAGTAGTTATCAAGGAATTCAAAAAATTCACAATAATGTTCTAATACCTACAAAAAAAACAAAGAAAACCCCTTTAAATAAAGTACAAAAACAACGTAATAGAATAGTTTTAAAAATGAGAATTATTATTGAAAATATTTTTGCTATTCTTAAAAAATTTAAAATTATTACAGAAAAATATCGTAATCGAAGAAAACGATTTAGTTTAAGATTTAATTTAATTGCTTCAATTTATAATTTGCAGTTAGCATAGAAGATTTATTTAAAATTAAAGAATTTAAATGATAGTATTACAAAAGCTTAGGTTTTATAAAAAATATAAATAAAATAATTAGATAAATTTTTAAAAGGTTGATTTATCAGTGTTTTAGAAATATATTTAAAATAAAGAATAATTTTTATACCAAAACCTAAATTTTTTTCTTACTACCATTTAAATAATAAATTCATTTTTTGTTGTGGAAAAATATTAAATTTTTAAATAAAAAACATAATTAATTAAAATTATATTTTTCTATTAGTGTCTTTTTACAAATATTTGCAATTTTTTAATAGGTTATGCAAGAAGTCTAATATATAAAATTGATATTGTTAACATTAACGGATGACTAAATAAAATAGCCATTTTACCAAAAATAGATAACAACCAAGTGTCAGAATTATATAAATCCATAATAATATTTTTTCTGATGTCAACTGATTAATAATAACTGTAATAAATCCAGTTCCGAATATAGCGACTGCCGCCACCAATAAAACTAACTTAATCATATAAAATCAACTCCTTGCCTATTTTTTTATTCTTTTAGTAATATGAATTCTTTTAAACCCTAATTCTCTGGTAGTAAGAAAAAGGTTGAGGTTTTGGTATAAAAATTATTTTTTTTACTATTATTGATGAATTTAAAACAATAATAAATCAGGATTTTTAAAAATTTATCCAATTATTTTATTTATATTTTTTATAAAACCTCAAATTTTGTAATGCTATCAATTCTCTTGTTTTTTCTTGTCTTGCTAAGCTTGATAACTGTTGTTTATTGAGACTAACTTTAAATTGTTTTTGTTCTTTAATGTGTTTTTATAAACCTTGTTTAGTACTAGAAACACCCGGAACAGTAGCGCCGTATAGTTTAGAACTATTAATAACACCACTTTTAACTGTTGAACCTAAATCGTTATAATTAGTTGATGTTCCGTGAATTGCATAAATTGATAATTTAATAACCATAAAAAAGATTAAAAAATAAGCAATCGTTATATTTGTCATTGTTAATTTAGTATTTCAAATCACATAAAAAACAAATAAAAAAGTATCAAAAATAAAACTAAAAATATTATTTCAATTATCGTTATTAAAGCTTTCACTTAATAAATTAATCATTTTTTATCTTTCCTTTCTCTTTTTTTTGCTTTTAAATTTTCTTTCAAAATATCAATATCAAACAATTCTAAGAGTTGTTTGTTATTTAATTTTGATATATCTTTTCAAAAATATTATTTTTTATTAACAACTTCATCATTTTTTAAATCACGGACAAAACTTAATCAATGACTATCATATTTATTGGCAAATTCAAGCGGAATAATTATCTTAAAAAACCGAATTCATAATCCAACATCCGACTTATTTTTTGCTCATTTACCTTCTGCTGTTCGTTCTACTGATTTTGTTTTTCAAATTTCATAATCTGTAATATATTGGAAAATACCAATTCGCATAACAAAACTACGATTAAAGATATTACTTAATTTTGACTTAACGGGTTTTTTTCAATGAAATCGGAACAATAATACCTCTTGCTAAATGACGAATATTATTTCACATCATACCCTCGCGCTGTACGGTAAAAATCGCTCTATTTTTAAAATGTCTTGCTAAAACAATCCACACACTTTTACCACCATGAAATTTTTTAACTTCGTGAGGACTAGTTCCATAAATATATAAAAAAACTCTCATCAAACAAAATTAAACTATCATCAGGGGGACTAATTTAGTTCTATCAGTAAAATCTAAGTTATTAAAAGTTAAAAGTTTTATTGAATAATCTTCGATTGGATAATTACTATAAATTTTCGATAGCATTACAAAAGTTGAGGTTTTATAAAAAATATAAATAAAATAATTGGATAAATTTTTAAAAATCCTGATTTATTAGTGTTTTAAATTCATCAATAATAGTAAAAAAAATAATTTTTATACCAAAACCTCAACCTTTTTCTTACTACCCAATTTCTTCGTTAAAATTTTTATAGCTTTTGATAGAAAAGTTAAAAGCAATGTTTTACCAGTTCCTAATTTACCAATAATTACTGATAAAGGATTGTCCCGAATAAAGTAAACTAAACGAAAAAAAATTAACTGATAAAAAACATTTTTTCAAACTCACCAAACAAAATATACACATTGTAAAGCAAATGATAGTCAAAATACTAAACCAGTATAATTTAATGAAATTATTCAAAGTAATAAATCAATTAAAATAAACAAAACCATTGAACCATTAATAGACTTCTTGCATAACCTAATCTAATTATTTTAAAATTCCTATAAAATATTTTTAAATTAAAATAGAAATTATAGGAGATTAAAATTATGAAATTCGATAAATTTAATTTTATTAATGATAAAAAATTATTGCGATTAACCGGGGCGAAAAAAAAGCTACCTTTAATAAAATGTTAAATATTTTACAAGTAGCTGAAGTAGAAAAATTTAAAAAAGGTGGCAAAACTCATAAATTATCACTATAAAATCGGCTACTGATGACTTTATCGTATTGGCGAGAATATCAGACTTATTTTCATCTTGCTAAAAGTTTTGATATTAGTGAATCTAGTTGTTATCGCAATATCAAGTGAATTGAAGATATTTTAATTAAACACCCTGATTTTCAGCAAGTTGCTGGTAAAAAAGCACTAATAAATGATTATTTTAATGATAAAACTATTATTATTGATGTTACCGAAACCCCAGTCCAACGCCCAAAAAAAGACAAAAACAATCTTATTCTGGTAAAAAGAAAAAACACACTATTAAAACACAAGTAATTATCAAACAAGAAACCAAAAAAATTATTGCAACAATTTTTTCGATTGGGAAAAACATGATTATGCTTTATTTAAAGAATCAAAAATCTCAATTTTAAAAAATACCAAATTAATAGTTGATAGTGGTTATCAAGGAATTCAAAAAATTCACAATAATGTTATAATACCTACAAAAAAACAAAGAAAAACCCTTTAAATAAAGTACAAAAAAACGTAATAGAATAGTTTCAAAAATGAGAATTATTATTGAAAATATTTTTGCTATTCTTAAAAAATTTAAAATTATTACAGAAAAATATCGTAATCGAAGAAAACGATTTAGTTTAAGATTTAATTTAATTGCTTCAATTTATAATTTGCAGTTAGCATAGAAGATTTATTTAAAATTAAAGAATTTAAATAATAAATTCATTTTTTGTTGTGGCAAAATATTAAATTTTTAAATAAAAAACATAATTAATTAAAATTATATTTTTCTATTAGTGTCTTTTTACAAATATTTGCAATTTTTTAATAGGTTATGCAATAGGTCTGTTTATTAAAAAAAGAAAATGAACAAATAAAAGCAGAAAATAATATTTTAAAAAAGCTTGAATCTCTTACAAAAACAAAAACAAAGATGAATATTAGAAAACAAATTTATTTTATTAAAAAAGAATTAAATAACAATTCAATCTTACCATTAAGATGATTTTTAAAAATATTATGCATTTCATATGATACATGAAATAAATATAAAAATATTCATGAAAAATATGAATGAAAAATTGATTACAATATATTAGAAATAATTAAAATAATTTGAAAAAACAATAAAAATAAAGGTCATCGACAAATAAAACTTGATTTGGAAGAACAAAAAATAAAAATATCAGCAAATACTGTATATCTTTATATGAAGATATTACAAATATGTTCTGAAGTTAGAATTAAACATAAAAAACGAATTAAACATTTTAATAATATATTATATGAACATAAAAAATGCCCCTATTTACTTAAAAGTAATTTTCATTCTAATCAAATGAATCAAAAATGATCAATTGATATTACAATAATTAAAATATATTCAGAATCATTATATTTATTTGCTATTAAAGACTTATTTAGTAATGCAATTGTTGGATACTCACTAATAGTAAGGCTAATAGTAAATTGAGTAATTAATTTTTTAAAACAAAGCTTAATTAATCGAAAAATTAAACCTGTTCAATTAATAATTAATTCTGATCAAGACATTCATTTTACTTCACATGCATATTTTGATTTATTAAGAGATTATGGAGTAACTATAAGTATGTCTCGACGTTGAAATTGTTTAGATAATTCACATATTGAAAATTGGTTTTCAATTTTAAAAACAGAAAATAAAAATATAACAAAATACAAAAAATTTTAATGAGCTAAAAAATATGATAGATAATTATATTGTTGAGTATAATAATTATAGAAGGGTTTTAAAATTAAAAATGCCTCCAATTCAATTTGAATTAAAAAGCATTTTAAATTAAAAAAATAATTCTCAGTTATTTGAAACTGTGCAATGGATAAGCACGTAGCATTAATTCTTGTAATTTACTTTCAATTTTTTTATTTCATTTTTTCATCAAATATTTCCCTTTCTGTAAAAAACATAATATTCCTTTATTGGTAATATTTTGATATTTAGTAAATAATTTATTTTAGTATTTAATTACTTCGCTGCCCGCTTCACTTCGGGGGTGAGCGGGAGTGCGGATAGGATATTTTGATAGATTTTTTACCCACATACGGGAAATAAACAAAAAAATAGTTTACCCAGTTATTAATTACGTTTCATCCATCCCTAGACAACTTTTATATAAAAAAAATAACTTTTTGGAGTTCCAAGCCTCTTGTTTTTTTAGTGTCCGATATTGTTTTTTTCGATTTAACAAAACTCTTTTTATGAAAACAAGCCAAAAAAACACATGCTCTGACATTTCGCGAGTGATTAATCTTGCCGATAATTAAATAAATAAATAGTAGTAAATCCAATCACTCCCACAATTTCTTTAAGGCTTCGTGCAATAGATGAGCTGTTCATCTTTAAGCATCAAAAAATATTAATTTTTAGGGGCTGCATTATTCATTGGATAATATCTTTATTAAAAATGATATTATTATTATTATTAGTAGTTGTTAAGCCGAAAAAATATAATAAATCACAGAAAGGAAATTATAAAAATTAACTAATTTGTAAGGAAAAATAGGTTAATTTTTAATTTTAAAGATACTATCTGATGAATAATGCAAATAAAAAAATCGCTCTAATAAGCGATTGCTTTAATTTATATTTAATTACTTTATTTATATTTTTGTAAAACCTAAGCTTTTTTCCGACTACCAAAAATTTATATTGAATTACAAGAAGAAGAAAGAGTACAACAAAAAATTAAAGTATAATTTTAATAAAAAATTTCTTTAATTTTGTCGAAAACTCTTGATGAAATAAAAAAAATCATCAATATGACAATTTAAAAACTAATTTTGTGTAAGATTATGATTTTGTTTTAAATTTTTTAAACGTTAAAATATAATACCGTTGATTGTTGGTTTGGTGTTAAACCTTTATGTTGGTATTTTCATTTTCAGAGCTTTAAATAATTTTGAATATTAGTGAAACCCAAACCATGATAATGAATTAAGGCTTCTTTAAGACTGGATTGTAATTTATTAATCTTATTTAACTTTCGATAACTAGTATCAGGGTTTGTACTAGTTTTGGTGGAATATAGAGTAGAATTTGTTTGTTTTGCTACTAATAAATATAGTGGTTGCATGTCAGAAATAATCGTTGATTTTTCTTTAATCAATTGCTTATTCATATTTTCAATAATTCATTGTTTTTGTAATCGTTTGGTATTGGTAGATTGAACAAAAATATTATTATTGCTATCAACTGCCATTTGAATACAGCATTTGGTATTGGTTGAAAATGGATCGAGATGAGTTTTTCGTTTATCAAATTTATCTTTAAAATTACCTTTATGGATTTCTTTAATAAATGTTTCATCCATTTGAATTTGACCATTTAATTTTTTAAATTTTAATTGGGTATTTTCTAATTGTTTTGATTGCATTAATTTTTGTCGATTATACCAAGCAGTTTTTGGGGTTGTTTTAATAAAACGAGAAATTATTTTGCTAGATTGTCCTAATAATGCAATTTGAATTAATAAATTTCATTGTTCATAATTTAAATGACTTCAATAAGTAAAATGATGACGAAAAGCATCAAAACTAGCACGACATTTTTTACATAAATATTTTTGTTTTCCTTCAGGATTATGACCATTTTTAACACAATGAAAAGATTTGCAATTAGGACATGTAATGCCTTTATCTCTAAATTTTTGATCAATTTCATTTAAACGTTTTTGTTTTTTGATTACCTTTACTTCTTTTTTTATTTTTTCATAAAATTCTAAAAATTGATCATCTGTAAAACTGTTTTTTAATTCTGTAATTATTTTTTCCATCAATTATTTACCTCTATATATTAAAAATATACCTAAAATTAGGTATATTCTATAAATATCAAGAGTTTTCGACAAAATTAAAGAAAAATTTTGTATTTTAATTATTTTTTTATGTTATCATTTAATAGACTTCTTGCATAACCTAATCTAATTATTTTAAAATTCCTATAAAATATTTTTAAATTAAAATAGAAATTATAGGAGATTAAAATTATGAAATTTGATAAATTTAATTTTATTAATGATAAAGAATTGTTGCGATTAACCGGAGCGAAAAAGCTACTTTTAATAAAATGTTAAATATTTTACAAGTAGCTGAAATATAAAAATTTAAAAAAGGTGGAAAAACTAATAAATTATCACTAGAAAACCGGCTACTGATGACTTTATCGTATTGACGAGAATATCGGACTTATTTTCATCTTGCTAAAAGTTTTGATATTAGTGAATCTAGTTGTTATCGCAATATCAAGTGAATTGAAGATATTTTAATTAAACACTCTGATTTTCAACAACTCGCTGGTAAAAAATCACTAATAAATGATTATTTTAATGATAAAACTATTATTATTGATGTTACCGAAACCCCAGTCCAACGCCCAAAAAAAGACAAAAACAATCTTATTCTGGTAAAAAGAAAAAACACACCATTAAAACACAAGTAATTATCGAACAAGAAACCAAAAAAATTATTGCAACAAGTTTTTCACTTGGAAAAAACATGATTATGCTTTATTTAAATAATCAAAAATATCAATTTTAAAAAATACCAAATTAATAGTTGATAGTGGTTATCAAGGAATTCAAAAAATTCACAATAATGTTATAATACCCACAAAAAAACAAATAAAAACCCTTTAAATAAAGTACAAAAACAAATTAATAGAATAGTTTCAAAAATGAGAATTATTATTGAAAATATTTTTGCTATTCTTAAAAAATTTAAAATTATTACAGAAAAATATCGTAATCGAAGAAAACGATTTAGTTTAAGCTTTAATTTAATTGCTTCAATTTATAATTTGCAGTTAGCATAGAAGATTTATTTAAAATTAAAGAATTTAAATAATAAATTCATTTTTTGTTGTGGCAAAATATTAAATTTTTAAATAAAAAACATAATTAATTAAAATTATATTTTTCTATTAGTGTCTTTTTACAAATATTTGCAATTTTTTAATAGGTTACGCAAGAAGTCTGATTAATAGATTTGTTGCACTTGCATTTACAATTTACACACTAAAATAAAAATCACAAATAAAACCGATAATTAGTGGTTTTTATTAATATGTAATTAACTAAAACTTATGTTAACATTACCAGTATAGTATTCTGATTTAACAAAAGTAGTAATTGTTCCACCTTTGTTATCGGGGTTAATTTCTAAATATAAATCATTTAATAAAGCGCTTAGTCAATTTAAGTGGCTAACAAAATTAACACTAATAAACATCATCATTACTTGTAAAATAGTTACTTTTGGTAATTTACCTAAATTTTTTGTTAACTTCATTTGTCCTAAATCCTCTTTTGCTGTTGGAGGTTCGGGCGGGATAACATAAAAAGACACTTTAACTGAACCATAATAATCTGTTCTTGGGTTATTATCTTCTGACCAATGGTCTTTTCCTGAAATTAAAGTTGCCCCCGTTTGATTAGGTTCAATCATAATTTTATCAACTTTATCAATTTGTCGGTTTCATATTTTTGATGTTTGTGGTCCAATAAAATACTCACCAAACTTATCTAATTCTGAAATAAGTTGCATATTGTTAAAAATGGTGGCAATTAAAATTGTTTTTGGTCGTCCATCAGCAATTTGTCCTAAATCAATGCTCTTTACTTTATCAGCTAAATGGTTTGAAGTTATTACTGTTTTATTAATTTTTATTGTATTTAAATTTGTTTCATCACTAAAGTTCAATTCATATTGACCATTACGATACAAATCAATTTTATCAATTGGTTTTGGTTGATTATTAAATTTATAATTTTTTATTAACTGATCAAAGTTTCATTTTGTTCCTTGAAAAAATTGAGCTAATTGCTGGAATAATTCAGGAATAGTTTGTTTATTATTTTGTGGATCAATTGTTTTAAAATCAACTCCAACAAAACCAGTTACTTCAACTGGCAAAACTGGTGCATCAACTGTAACATTATTTCAATTATCATTTTTAGTACAACTAACTACAGACATTACTGGTCCTGAAACTAGAATTCCAACGGCAATAGTTGCTAATAATTTTTTCATTTTAATTCCTCCTTAATCCGCATTCATAATTGCAATCAGTGGATTAATTCGATTCATATTGAATCAACTAATTAAATATGCAATAAAGTATAATAATAATCCACTTCCAATTGCAATAAATGGACCCATGACATTCATAAACAGTGGTAAAACTATTCCAATTCGAATTAATATCATATTAGAAATAATTAAAAATAATCATCCAAAGCCAAAACCGGCAATTGTCATTATTACAATAATAGGAATATACATTCCAATAACTAATTTTGTGATATAATGATTTTCATATCCTAATACTTTTATTGTTGCAATAATTGTTTGGTTTTCTGCAATAACAATATTACTTGTTAAAATAATAATAATAAAACTTAATACAAACGAAATTCCAATAATAAAGAAAATAATCCCATTAACTGCTTTTGAAATATTTCCTAAAATTGTTTGTGCTTCAGCAATTGGCATTAAACTACAAAAAGTACTATTTGCATATGGTGGATAAGAAATTTCACTTCTAATACCACCATTTAAACCATAAAAACTATAGTCACCAAATAATTGACTTGTTCCTAGCCCTGTTTCAATATCATCAATTTTAACACTATTAGAAATTTTATAATTAAAAATCGGATATTCATTTTCAAAGACAGCAATTCAATTAACTGCACTTTGATGTACGCTTCAATATTCAACAAACTCATTTCATAAGTTATTAACAGGCGTGCTTGAATGATCTTTAATAAATTTTTCTAACAAGTTTAAGCTTTCTTTTCTTGATGGTGTTAATTCAGGATTCTTCCTGATAAATGAATTCATTCATTCATTTAAAAACAATTGTAATAAATAATTCTGTGTTTTATCATATCCTAGTAACTGTTGTGCCCTATCTTCATTAATTCAAGCTCGTGGTGAACCATATTGATTAGTAATACCAACAACTGTAAAAGTTTTATTATTCATTTGATTACTTACTCGATAACTTCCATCAACAATTTTATCGTTTAAAATTGATGGTTTTGTAAAATTTGGGTCAAGTGCATCAATTTTACTTTCTAAAACATATTCATTATTTTCATCTATAGCCTTATTTTTATATTTATTATCACCATTAAACATTAATTTACCAACTCGCCCTTGTGCTTGAGCATCATCTCCTGTTACATCACTTCCATCTCAGCCTTGTAAAATTTGATCAGAAGTAACACGTTGGTTACTATCAACTAATGCTTTGCGAATCAAATAAGGACTAATTTGATTTCCAACTTTAACATTTAGGCGTTTAGCTAATGATTCATTTAAAACAATATTATTGCTTGCTATAAATAATTTTTCATTTAAATTTGCACCATTTTTATTAATTAATGTTTGTTTTTTAAATGTACGATTAATTCCGTAAATCTTAAACTCAATACTATTTAATTCAGCATTAATCATTGTTCCCCGATTATCTGTTAATGGATTAAACGGAATTACTCCCAAGGTTAAATTAAAATTACCATTGTTTTGATTAAATGCTGCTTGCATTTTTAACCGAACAGTTTGCGGATAACGCGAATATACTCCTTGAATAAAACATTGATTAACATTTTCTACAAAGTAAGCATAAATTCAATTATATAAATCATACATTGGTTTTTTTAAACGTGTATTAAACTCATTTCCTGTTGCTAAATTTAAAACATCATAAAAAGATATAGACAATGGTTGTTCTAATGCTGGACGAAAATGATTATTAGCTAATGTAATCGTTGGATTTCCTTCTCCAAAATCTCGTTTATAATCACTTTGGGTAAAAATATTGTTTCTTAACTTATCATTTAAATTTAAATTCCCTCGTGAATCAAAATAATCTGCACGTTTAATGTTTAAAGCAACAGTTTCTCGATATTTTCAATAAAATAATCGAGATTTTTCTAAAATATCAATATGTTCGCGAGCTGTTTCTGTTGTTCGTAAATATTTCTCAATGGTTGATTTTGATAAAAGATTTAGAGCAAAATCATTGTAATCACCTCATACTGTTCTACAAATTGCTTTTGATAAACCCGGATTAATTGAAGTTAATTTATTGCTTTGCAAAAATTCTTTTGAAATATTATGATATAACAATGACCGCATATCATCTGCTTGATAAGTTGGAGCAAAATTTTCAGAATTAATTTGCCCTGTTTCAAAATCAATAAGATATTGATTAACATCTCTTGTCATATTTGTATTAATTAAAAGACTGTTTTTACTATCTCATGGTCTTTGACTTGGATCATATGTTCGCAAAAAACTTGTTGGTAAATTATAAATCGGACTATTATATTCAACTAGGGTTTTATAATTATTTCCTTCGTATGAATAACGAATATTATTTTGTAAGATAATTGGAATTGTTGTTGACATCGTAATCATAATGGTACTAATAATCATCGTTAAAGATACCCCCACCATTTTTCCAATTGAATTAGATAATTGTACTGCTTGAAATCGTATATCAAATGTTTTACGAATTGAAAACATTTTATAAACAATTTTTTTAAAACGACCATATGAAACTGTTTTTTCTTTACGAATTAATTTTAGTGGTGTTCTTGAAGCCATCATAATTGTTCCACTAATCATTGTAACACAAGTTAGTAAAGCAAAAATAAATAAATCACAAGTTACTAGTGCTAATGGTGCAAATACAAAATTTCCATATGGTAAATTAAAATACGAACCAAATAAATATTTAACAGTAAATTGGCCACTAATTCCCGTTCCATAACCAACTATTCCCCCAATTAATGCAATCATTAATGGATAGGAAATATAACTAAAGATTAATACACGACGACAATATCCTAATGCTCGTAACAATCCATTTTGTGGGCCAGTTGCATCAATTTGTCGACGAACAACTAGAATTAATACAAAGAACGAAATAATTAGTAAAATTGTAATTAAAATATAAGAACCACTAATAAAAGCACTTAATGTTGACGTAAAGTATGTAATTCGTTTTGCAAATTCATAACGATTATCTGTCCGAAACGTAGCAATTGGTAAACCATTTGATAGTGTTTTAACATAATATCCATTTAAACCAATATGTTTTCCTTGGTCAGTGTTTAAATAATTATTAATTTTTTGACTATAATTACTTCGCATTTGGTCAACTTTTGTCTGTTGAAATTTTCCAACATAATAAATTTCTCGTTCTAATTGACTTTCTGGAATTAAAATTTGTTTTGTTAAATCTAACTTTGTTACAGGATATTTATTACCAGCTGTATCTTCAACTAAGCCAAATAATCGCGGATCTAAATATGCAATTCCTTCATTTTTCATATTTGGAAACGGATGTCCTGCGTCAATAATTGGTGTAACATAATCCGCTGATTGTCCAAATCCAACTACTCGAAACCAATTTTCATTTGAATATGGTGATTTTGGCAATCATTTATTAATATCTTCTCTTTCATATGAAGTTAAATCAACACCTTTTAATTCACTATCGGCAACTTTAATTGTTGTTCCATATCTATCGGGTTGTAATCGAATAATATCATTAATTTTAATATTATTTTTACGAGCAAACTCGGGCGTCAAATAAATCCAATGCATTGTTTCTTCATTAATTGATAATAAATATTTCATATAAAAACTTAATGGCATTCCATTGGCAACAATAAATTTATCAATTTCTTGATAAGGATTTAATGTTACTGCTTTAATAACTTTATTTTTTCCCAAACTAAATGTTCGTGCTTCAACACGATTATAAATAAAATGTTCATTTCGATTTTTTAATTGTTCTTTAATATATTCTAAAATTACATTTTGATGAACCCCACTACCTGTAATTTTTTCAAACTGATCTGGTTCTCTATTTGAATTTTTAACATAAGTAGTATTAGTAAAACTAACAACAAAATCATGTTGATTACTTAATTGCTCAGAAATAAAAGTATTATAATTATTATCTACTCGTTGTTTAGAAACTTCAATAATTGTAAAAATAAAACTAGTCAAAAATACTAAAACAACTAAGCCAAAAAATTGAATTTTATTTTTAACCGTGTTTTTAAAATTGTTTTTAAACAATAACTTAAAACCTGTCATTTTTCCACACTCTTTCTTATTCTCTTTTGTTAATATTTCAATTTAGTTAAAATAAAGATTAGGTGGTGTTATTTGTTTTTTAAATTGTGTTAATAATTCTGTTTTACGAAGATTATCAACAATACTAGTTTTTTTAATAAATCATTGATTAAAATTATAATTTGGATAAATTATTAATAAAATTGACATTCTTAATTGACTTTGTTTGGGAATAACAATACTAGTTAAAGTACATTTAAAAAATGTATAGTAACTAGAAGCAATCACATCATTAATGTTTTTTAAATAACCTATATATAAGCGAAACAATATTGGCATTACAATAAAACTAATAGTAAAAATTGCATAAAAAACATAGCATAAAATAACTAAAAAAGAATATATTGTTTCATATGCAATTATATTTTGCAATTGAAAAATTATTGAAGTATAGCCAAAAAATAATATATATGAAATTAAAACAATATTACAAAGTAATAAAATAATAATTTGTCAATTAGAAAATAAAATTAATTTCCACGCTGAAATTGTTGTCTTTTTTAATTGTTTAAAATTAATCAAAATTTGAACTAAAATTCCCATAAAAAAGAGAGAGATAAAACTTGATCAAATAAGATAAAATAAATTTAATGTAATATTTAAAAAACTATAATTACCAGCAATATCAATAATTGAAAACGATGATGAAAATAAAATATAAGCAAGAAAAATAATAAAGAAAATATTAATAAATTTTTGATATTTTTTTAGAATATATATTTTCATTACCATCACCTTTACAGCTTTCATTATATTTTACTAATGTTATTATAACATTATTCATAAATTAATGTAAAATTAAGTTTAATAAAAAACTGTGAAATAAAAGTGGTGTTATCGATTAAATAACACCCCTTTGTTTCTTATAATTTAATTAATTAATTTAAGCTTAAACAACCTTAAATTCTATTTTTTGTAAAAATGAATAATCATCATTTTTAATATTACTTTCTTCGCAATTAGGAGTAAAAAATAAACTATAGCCAAAATCATTGTAAGATAAATTTATATAGTAAATTGGATAATTTCCACTAGGATAATGGTTTCTAAATAGTTGAATTGTAATATTTTTATCATCATTTATTGTTTCCATTTTAAATTTTGAAATAACTTCTTTCTCTGTTGAATCTGATACATTAGGTTTATAAATTTGTCATTTAATCTTTCCTGTATCAGTCACAGTATTATTAAAAAGATTAAAAAAATAGAATGCACCCAGTTTAGTAAGTATTAATAAAAAAGAGTTATAAACTTTTATTTATTAGACTTCTTGCGTAAACTATTAAAAAATTGCAAATATTTGTAAAAAGACACTAATAGAAAAATATAATTTTAATTAATTATGTTTTTTATTTAAAAATTTAATATTTTTCCACAACAAAAAATGAATTTATTATTTAAATTCTTTAATTTTAAATAAATCTTCTATGCTAAATGCAAATTATAAATTGAAGCAATTAAATTAAATCTTAAACTAAATCGTTTTCTTCGATTACGATATTTTTTCTGTAATAATTTTAAATTTTTTAAGAATAGCAAAAATATTTTCAATAATAATTCTCATTTTTGAAACTATTCTATTGCGTTGTTTTTGTACTTTATTTAAAGGGTTTTTCTTTGTTTTTTTTTATAGGTATTAGAACATTATTGTGAATTTTTTGAATTCCTTGATAACCACTATCAACTATTAATTTGGTATTTTTTAAAATTGAGATTTTTGATTCTTTAAATAAAGCATAATCATGTTTTTTTCCAAGCGAAAAAACTTGTTGCAATAATTTTTTTTGGTTTCTTGTTCGATAATTACTTGTGTTTTAATGGTGTTTTTTTTTCACCATAATAAGATTGTTTTTGTCTTTTTTGGGCGTTGGATTGGGGTTTCGGTAGCATCAATAATAATAGTTTTATAATTAAAATAATCATTTATTAGTAATTTTTTACCAGCTAATTGTTGAAAATCAGAGTGTTTAATTAAAATATCTTCAATTCACTTGATATTGCGATAACAACTAGATTCACTAATATCAAAAATTTTAGCAAGATGAAAATAAGTCCGATATTCTCGTCAATACGATAAAGTCATCATTAGCCTATTTTCTAGTGATAATTTATTAGTTTTGCCACCTTTTTTAAATTTTTCTATTTCAGCTACTTGTAAAATATTTAACATTTTGTTAAAGGTAGCTTTTTTCGCTCCGGTTAATCGCAATAATTCCTTATCATTAATAAAATTGAATTTATCAAATTTCATAATTTTAATCTCCTATAATTTCTATTTTAATTTAAAAATATTTTATAGGAATTTTAAAATAATTAGATTGGGTTATGCAAGAAGTCTATTATATCTTTTTCTTTGCGACTTGAATATCATTTATTTCATTTTTTAACATCATTAATATATTCATCATGAGAAAAATAAATATTGCTATGAATTGTCGCTTTTTTAATAAAGAATGAAAACTTCCAATAAGAATATTATCAGCACAATGATAATTTTTACCCATAGAAATTATAATTTCATTAGGTATACATTTATTATATATTTTTGATGTGTATTGAAATCCATAATCTGAATGAATTATTATGTTGCTGAGATCTTTTTTTTGTTTGTTTAATTTTATTAATTGCAGCAAATAAATTGTTCATAACAATTTTGTTATCATTATTTTTTGATCACTGCACATCAACAATTTCTTTAGTATATCAATCAATTATTGTTGATTGATATTTTTTTTACCATTTCAAATTAAATAAGTTACATCAGCAAGTAAGGGGTGGTAAGAAAAAAGTTTAGTTTTTGGTATAAAAATTATTCTTTATTTTAAATATATTTCTAAAGAACTGGTAAATCAACCATTTAAAAAGTTATCTAATTATTTTATTTATATTTTTTTTATTTAATTGTAAAAGTCATGGAGCTTTTTTAATAATTCATACCTAACTTTGTAATAGTTTAAATCTTTTTTCCCAAATGGTTCTTTTGGGGTTTTTGGTGTATTTAAAATTTCTTTTTTAAAATTTATTTGTTATGAGTTAATTTTTTTTATATTTACTTTATATTTTTTTGAAATATAAGTAAGCGGTTTTTGTTCAATTTGTTTTACTGTATTTTTTCTAAATTATGCAGTATATGTTTTAAATTTTTGTTCTTTTTTTTGCCATATAAAAATGCACCTCCTATATAAAATTTTAGTAAAATTTTTTTTTAATTTTACTTACTTTTTCTGGTGCAGTCTAATTCTTTCACTTTTTAATTTCAATATCTTTTGAAATCTTATTGACAGTATTAATAGCATTATCTTTACCATACTTTTTCACTAACGACTGCAAAATAAAATATTGCTTTGTTTGCATAATTTCAACTCCTTATTTAAAATAATAATAAAATTTATTTCTAAAACTGTAAATACCACAAAAATACAAAATGTATGTGGTTTCTACATGATAATGATAGAACCGATAATAATGATGAATTTTTTGATGCAGTAGAATAATTAGAGTCTAATCGAATAGATTATGAAAGCGGTTTCTAAGGAAATGTAATAAATAATTTTATAAATATAAAAAGCAATTAAAATTTTAATTACAATGTTTCTCTTAACTGAGAATATGAAATAAAAAACCTTTCTAGGTTATTATTAAATATATAAAGTTAGAAGAAACATTTTTTATATGGGAAATGGTAAAACTAAAGGGTAAAAAGACCATGATATTGAATTTAAAACTAAAATTATTAACGAACATTGCTAATATAATAAATCAATATCTTTAACAGACTTCTTTCATAACCTAATCTAATTATTTTAAAATTCCTATAAAATATTTTTAAATTAAAATAGAAATTATAGGAGATTAAAATTATAAAATTTGATAAATTTAATTTTATTAATGTGTAAATTGTACTATGAAGTGTGGCACTTTATTTGATTTCATTATAACATCAATAAAATAAATGTTCAATATAATTTATTTTAAAAAAATTTAGTAGTTTTGTCTTAAATTTATGAATTTTGACACACCGAAAAATAAAATGATTAAAATTTTATAAGTAATTATATTAAAAATTAAACATTTGTATAAAAACTTCTTTTGAAGATAGTCAATGTAAAGATTTTTTAAGTTTAGAGTTTATTATATTGGCAACTTCTTGATAATAATTTCTTGAATAGACTTCTTGCGATACCTGGTTTTATTATTAAAATATTATTATAAAATATAATTTATGAGGATATTAAATTATGAAATTTGATGAATTTAAAAATATTAATGATAAAGAATGATTAAGATTAACAGGAATAAAACAAGATATTTTTAATAAAATGTTAGATATTTTACAAGTAGCTGAAATAGAAAAATTTAAAAAAGGTGGCAAAGCTAATAAATTATCACTAGAAAATCGATTATTGATGACTTTATCGTATTGACGAGAATATCGAACTTATTTTCATCTTGGAAAAAATTTCGGAATTAGTGAAGCTAATTGTTATCGCAATATCAAGTGAATTGAAGATATTTTAATTAAACACCCTGATTTTCAGCAAGTTGATGGTAAAAAAGCACTAATAAATGATTATTTTAATGATAAAACTATTATTATTGATGCTACCGAAACCCCAATCCAGCGCCCAAAAAAAGACAAAAACAATCTTATTCTGGTAAAAAGAAAAAACACACTATTAAAACACAAGTAATTATCGAACAAGAAACCAAAAAAATTATTGCAACAAGTTTTTCACTTGGTAAAAAACACGATTATGCTTTATTTAAAGAATCAAAAATAGCAATTTTAAAAAATACCAAATTAATAGTTGATAGTGGTTATCAAGGAATACAAAAAATTCACAATAATGTTATAATGCCCACAAAGAAAACTAAGAAAAAACATTTAAATAAAGAACAAAAACAACATAATAGACTAGTTTCAAAAATAAGAATTATTATTGAAAATATTTTTGCTATTCTTAAAAAATTTAAAATTATTACAGAAAAATATAGAAATCGTAGAAAACGATTTAGTTTAAGATTTAATTTAATTGCTTCAATTTATAATTTACAATTATTATAGTTATCATAAAAGATTTATTTAAAATTAACGAATTTGAATAATAAAATAATTTTTCGTTGTGGCAAAATATTAAATTTTTAAATAAAAGACATAATTAATTAAAATTATAATTTTATATTAACCCCTTTTTACAAATATTTGAAATTATTTTAATGGGTTATGCAAGAAGTCTAATATGTTATATGAACATAAAAAATTCCCCTATTTACTTAAACGTAATTTTCATTCTAATCAAATGAATCAAAAATAATCAATTGATATTACAATAATTAAAATATATTCAGAATCAGTATATTTATTTGCTATTAAAGACTTATTTAGTAATGCAATTGTTGGATACTCACTAACAGTAAGGCTAACAATAAATTGAGTAATTAATTGTTTAAAAAAAAGCTTAATTAATCGAAAAATTAAACCTGGTCAATTAATAATTAATTCTGATCAAGGCATTCATTTTACTTCACATGCATATTTTGATTTATTAAGAGATTATGGAGTAACTATAAGTATGTCTCGACGCGGAAATTGTTTAGATAATTCACCTATTCAAAATTGGTTTTCAATTTTAAAAACAGAAAATAAAAATATAACAAAATACAAAAATTTTAATGAGCTAAAAAATATGATAGATAATTATATTGTTGAGTATAATAATTATAGAAGGTTTTTAAAATTAAAAATGCCTCCAATTAAATTTGAATTAAAAAGCATTTTAAATTAAAAAAATAATTCTCAGTTATTTGAAACTGTGTGTGCTATTATTAGCACTTTTTTATTTTTTATTATACAATTTACCCTTGCATATATATATAATGTGACCAGTTAATAAAATAGCAGAAAAAGAGGGTTGGTATAAATGAAAAAATTATTAAGTATTATTGGTGCAATATCATTAATAGGAACAGGCACAACAAATTTAGTTGCTTGTAATACACCACAATATAGTGAAGATGAATTAAAAAAAGAAAAAGAAAAAAATAATATAACTACAAAATATGGTATTTTAGAATGAATAGAAAAACAGGAAAAACCATTTACTGAAGTAGTAGATAATAAGTGATATTACATAATATATAAGGATAATTATAAGAACATAAAATTATCAAAAAGAATAAATAATAATCCAAATGTTAATATTAATTTCCCTTGGTCTAATTCATGAATAAAAGTTTATCGTTGAAATGGCGAAGAACAAAAATTACCTAATTTAGATATTGATAAAGATGGCAAAGTAATTGTTAAAGAATAACAAAAAGATATTTGTTTATTTTTTTAGAGTAATTTTAGTAGTGGCATTTGTAGCCATAGATAAATCACCTCGAATATCGCCAAACAATGCACTATGATAAATATTAGCATTTAATATTACACTAAATTTAACTTTTAACTTAACACCATCTTTATAAAATAATAATTTACATAATATTTTTACACGAGCAACATTATCGCTTTTATAAAATGAATAATTTAAAGGAGCATAGTCGTCTGTTGTAATATCATTTAAAACTATATAATTTGCTAAACTTAAATCATTTTTTGCTAAATTTACAATATCATCAGATCTAGATTTTTTTGCATAAACATTTAAATTATTGGGTAATGATGTGTTTAAATTAGTTATATAGAAACTATGATAATTTTTGGCTACTTGTTGTCAAGTATTTATTCCTTGTTTTGAAAAGTCATATAATTCATATTCTACATTATAAGTTTTTTCCTTTCCTTCTTTATCATTAATATTTGCATAAATATCTAAATTTACAGCTAATTTTCTTAAATCAATTTCAATAGGATATAAATTTAAATCAGGTTCAGGTTGTGGAAAAGATTGTGGTCATTCATGTATTACATTGTCATCAATAAATTGGTCTAAATAACTTAAAGGATATATTGTTAATTAATCTCGAACTGAATTATTATATAAAGATGTTGTTTGTAAACTAATTTGGTAATCCATAATACTAAATGGTTCAAATTGATCTATATCATTTGTAAACATATAAATTTTTCATGCAGTTTTACCTAAATTATAAAAACCAACTGCATCAATAATATAAGTATACCCATTAATATCTGTTAAAAATTTTTCGCTTAAAGCTCTAAATGCTTAAAATTGACCATCTGCTAAATAAACAATATTATTATCTTAATAATCAAATTGTACTAAAAAAACACTTAATGCATTTTTATAACCTAAACTTGTGCCATTTTTTTATTATATTTGTGTAATTTTATTTTATCTGTTAAAGTAAAAGCCATACTTTTATTACTTGCAATAGCACCAATAATATCATTTACCTCATCTTGCGTATTATATCTAAAAGCATCTAACGGGGTATTTCCTTGATTTTTTGCTGATTGTCTAGTACTATCTTCAACAATAGGTCAATAAATTTCATCATAAAATGTATAATTTGCTTTGCCAATAAATAAAGGAAGCCCAGTTTTAATATTAGGATAATTTAAATTAGTATTTGTATCTATAATTTTTCAATAAATAGGTACTCCAAAAGTTATTGCATTTAAAAAATTACCAATAACTGGTATATCTCTTTGAGTTCAAACAACACTTTCAGCTATATCAATTGGCAAACTAATAATATTAGACTTCTTGCATAACCCATTAAAATAATTTCAAATATTTGTAAAAAGGGGTTAATATAAAATTATAATTTTAATTAATTATGTCTTTTATTTAAAAATTTAATATTTTGCCACAACGAAAAATTATTTTATTATTCAAATTCGTTAATTTTAAATAAATCTTTTATGATAACTATAATAATTGTAAATTATAAATTGAAGCAATTAAATTAAATCTTAAACTAAATCGTTTTCTACGATTTCTATATTTTTCTGTAATAATTTTAAATTTTTTAAGAATAGCAAAAATATTTTAAATAATAATTCTTATTTTTGAAACTAGTCTATTATGTTGTTTTTGTTCTTTATTTAAATGTTTTTTCTTAGTTTTCTTTGTGGGCATTATAACATTATTGTGAATTTTTTCTATTCCTTGATAACCACTATCAACTATTAATTTGGTATTTTTTAAAATTGCAATTTTTGATTCTTTAAATAAAGCATAATCGTGTTTTTTACCAAGCGAAAAACTTGTTGCAATAATTTTTTTGGTTTCTTGTTCGATAATTACTTGTGTTTTAATAGTGTGTTTTTTCTTTTTACCAGAATAAGATTGTTTTTGTCTTTTTTTGGGCGTTGGATTGGGGTTTCTGTAGCATCAATAATAATAGTTTTATCATTAAAATAATCATTTATTAGTGCTTTTTTACCAGCGAGTTTTTGAAAATCAGAGTGTTTAATTAAAATATCTTCAATTCACTTGATATTGCGATAACAACTAGATTCACTAATATCAAAACTTTTAGCAAGATGAAAATAAGTCCGATATTCTCGTCAATACGATAAAGTCATCGGTAGCCGATTTTCTAGTGATAATTTATTAGTTTTGCCACCTTTTTTAAATTTTTCTATTTCAGCTACTTGTAAAATATTTAACATTTTATTAAAAGTAGCTTTTTTTGCTCCGGTTAATCGCAATAATTCTTTATCATTAATAAAATTAAATTTATCAAATTTCATAATTTTAATCTCCTATAATTTCTATTTTAATTTAAAAATATTTTATAGGAATTTTTAAATAATTAGACTAGGTTATGCAAGAAGTCTATTGTAAATGATAATGATTTTTATGATGTGAAATACGACAATCAACGGTATTACAATTAACTCAATCAAATGATGTTGTTATTTCATTTCAAGTTTTATTTATATATTTACTTTTATATTTTTGCATAATATTTTATTCCTTTCTTTTTATTTTTTTAAATAAACAGAAAATCCATTTGTTGGTTAATATTTTGATATTTAGTAAGAATATTTTTATTTTGATTTAATTAGCTTAATTCGCCATCCACCTCACTTTTTGGGTGAGTGATGGCCATACTAAAATTCTATATTTAAACAGAGCTTATCCCCCAACGGAAGTAAAACAAATTTACCCAGTTATTAATTACGCTTCATTCATCACTAGACAAATTTATATAAAGAAAATAACCTTTTGGAGTTCCAACCCTCTTGTTTTTTTAGTGTCCGATATTGTTTTTTCGGTTTAACAGCACTCTTTTTATGAAAACAAGCAAAAAATACGCGCTCTGACATTTCGCAAGTGATTAATCTTGCCGAGAATTAAAGAAATAAACAGGAGTAAATCCAATCGCTTTCACAATTTCTTTAAGGGCTTCGTGCCAAAAATTAGTTATCCATCTTTAAGCATCAAAATATTAAGTTTTAGATTGCATGATTCATCATATAGTACCTTTATTAAAAATGATATTATTAGTTGTTAAAACGAAAAAATATAATAAATCACAGAAATGAAATTATAAAAATTAACTAATTTGTTGAGTTAATTGGTTAATTTTTAATTTTAAAGATACTATCTGAGGAACAATGCAAATAAAAAATCGCTCTAATAAGCGATTACTTTAATTTATATTTAATTAATTTATTTATAATTTTTATAAAAAAAGCTTTTTTCTGACTACCTTTTTTGCCATATAAAAATGCACCTCCTGTAAAAGTTTAGTAAAGTTCTTTTTTAATTTTACTTACTTTTTTGGGGTGCATTCTTAACTCAATATTTTTTTATAATACTTACTAAACTTGGTGTAGTCTAGATTTTGCATATAAAATAATCTTTTTAATTGTTAATAAACTAACAACAATTGTACCACGATGATTATTTTCAATTGTTAATTCATTAAAATTATTATTCATCTTCAATCTCTCCTTTTATGAATTGTTAAAATTAAGCTCGTCCGGAATATTTTCCATCAGTAGTTGAAACAGTAATAACTTCGCCTTCTTTAATAAACAATGGAACCTGTAATTCTCAGCCATTTTCTAGCACTGCTTTTTTCATTGCACCAGAACTAGTGTCGCCTTTTACTGCTGCTTCTGCCTCAGTAACTTTTAGATCGACCTTATCTGGTAAAATAATTCCCAATACTTCACCATCATATTTGGTAGCAGAAGCCATTACTCCTTCTTTTAAAAAGTTTTTTTCTCAAACTAGATTAGTTGAGGGAATTTCTAATTGCTCATAAGTTTGCGTATCCATAAAAATGACATTCGTACCATTATCATATAAATATTGCATTTCAACCTTATCAATCATTGCTTTTTCAACTTTATCACCACCAGTGAAAGTAATATTTGTTGTTGCATTGCTACGCAAATTTTTAACTTTTGTTTTAACATGTGCTTGCGCACGACCAGATTTTGAATGTTGTGCTTCAATTATTACGTAAATATTACCATCATATTGAAACGTTAGTCCTGGGCGGAAATCGTTTACACTAATCATCTTCTTCTTCCTTTTCTATTATTCGTAGTTTAATTATATCGTAATTTTAAACAGATAGTTATTAAAATCAATAAAAAGGAGAAAAATTAAGACTACACCCCAAAAATTAAATAAAATTAAAAAAGAACTTTACTAAACTTTTAGAGGAGGTGCATTTTTATATGGCAAAAAAAGAACAAAAATTTAAAACATATACTGCAGAATTTAGAAAAAATACAGTAAAACAAATTGAACAAAAATCGCTTACTTATATTTCAAAAAAATATAAAGTAAATATAAAAACAATTAATTCATAACAAATAAATTTTAAAAAAGAAATTTTAAATACACCAAAAACCCAAAAAGAACCATTTGGTAAAAAAGATTTAAACTATTACAAAGTTAGGTATGAATTATTAAAAAAGCTCGATGACTTTTACAATTAAATAAACAAAAAATAGTATCTTTTATAAAAGAAAATCGTGATAAATGTTCATTAAAATTATTGCTTGATATAACAGGTTTAAAGCGTAGTTATTGAGATAAATATAAAAATTATTTAAGTAATGGGTAAGGATAACTAACAATTAAAGAATATTGTAAAATTCTATGAAGAAAATTTAAAACAATTTGGATATCGTCGGATAACTAAATATTTAAAAGAATATTATGGCATTATTTATAATGCTAAAAAAGTATTACGAATTATGAATGAAAATAATATTCAAGCTGAATATTTAAAACGGATGCGTAAAAAATATTAATAAAAAGGACAAAAATAAAAATATAATTAAATATTCTGATTTAGAAAATAGTAAATTTAATAAAATTAAAGAAAAATTTAAAGTTTTATTTACTGATGTAACTTATTTAATTTGAAATGATAAAAAACATTATCAATCAACAATAATTGATTGATATACTAGAATTCTTGCGATACCTGGTTTTATTATTAAAATATTATTATAAAATATAATTTATGAGGATATTAAATTATGAAATTTGATGAATTTAAAAATATTAATGATAAAGAATGATTAAGATTAACAGGAATAAAACAAGATATTTTTAATAAAATGTTAGATATTTTACAAGTAGCTGAAATAGAAAAATTTAAAAAAGGTGGCAAAGCTAATAAATTATCACTAGAAAATCGATTATTGATGACTTTATCGTATTGACGAGAATATCGAACTTATTTTCATCTTGGAAAAAATTTCGGAATTAGTGAAGCTAATTGTTATCGCAATATCAAGTGAATTGAAGATATTTTAATTAAACACCCTGATTTTCAGCAAGTTGCTGGTAAAAAAGCACTAATAAATGATTATTTTAATGATAAAACTATTATTATTGATGCTACCGAAACCCCAATCCAACGCCCAAAAAAAGACAAAAAAAATCTTATTCTGGTAAAAAGAAAAAACACACTATTAAAACACAAGTAATTATCGAACAAGAAACCAAAAAAATTATTGCAACAAGTTTTTCGCTTGGAAAAAAACATGATTATGCTTTATTTAAAGAATCAAAAATCGCAATTTTAAAAAATACCAAATTAATAGTTGATAGTGGTTATCAAGGAATACAAAAAATTCACAATAATGTTATAATGCCCACAAAGAAAACTAAGAAAAAACATTTAAATAAAGAACAAAAACAACATAATAGACTAGTTTCAAAAATAAGAATTATTATTGAAAATATTTTTGCTATTCTTAAAAAATTTAAAATTATTACAGAAAAATATCGTAATCGTAGAAAACGATTTAGTTTAAGATTTAATTTAATTGCTTCAATTTATAATTTACAATTATTATAGTTATCATAAAAGATTTATTTAAAATTAACAAATTTGAATAATAAAATAATTTTTCGTTGTGGCAAAATATTAAATTTTTAAATAAAAGACATAATTAATTAAAATTATAATTTTATATTAACCCCTTTTTACAAATATTTGAAATTATTTTAATGGGTTATGCAAGAAGTCTATTAAAATAATCATTTATTAGTGATTTTTTACCGGCGATTTGTTGAAAATCAGAGTGTTTAATTAAAATATATTCAATTCACTTGATATTGCGATAACAACTAGATTCACCAATATCAAAACTTTTAGCAAGATAAAAATAAGTCCGATATTCTCGTCAATACGATAAAGTCATCAGTAGCCGATTTTCTAGTGATAATTTATTAGCTTTGCCACCTTTTTTAAATTTTTCTATTTCAGCTACTTGTAAAATATCTAACATTTTATTAAAAGTAGCTTTTTTTGCTCCGGTTAATCGCAATAATTCTTTATAATTAATAAAATTAAATTTATCAAATTTCATAATTTTAATCTCCTATAATTTCTATTTTAATTTAAAAATATTTTATAGGAATTTTAAAATAATTAGACTAGGTTATGCAAGAAATCTAATAAATAAAAGTTTATAATTCTTTTTTATTAATACTTACTAAACTGGGTACAGTCTAATTTCTTTTAAACAAATTTTCTCCAAATATTTTAATTTTATAAAATTGTAAGTTAACCTAAGTATTAATATGGGGGGTTCACCACGATATCGATTTGAGGTTTATAACGCCTTAATAATAAAATAATCAGTTGTTTTAGTAATTGCAAAATTACGGGGTGAAAAATAAAATGTTGGATTTAATATAAAAAAATAGGCCACCATATTCTCAACTGGTAAGGCTTTTTAACACTTTTGCTTCATAATTAAATGTAATGGTATCTAATGCAAGTGGTTGGGTTTGATATAATGTTATCGAAATAATATCAGTTTTATCTGCAAAATAAATACTATTCTTATTAGCAATAATTTGTACTCATAATAATGCTGTCTTTGCACCATTAATTGCCAGTGATTGTTATGGTAAATCAGTTCACGATTTTGAAATTCCATACTTTTCATAAAAAATAAATTTTAATTCCGCATTTGGAATTTCATCATGATATTCATTTGTTTCTAATTCATCATAAATTGCATTTTGAAATATCCGTCTCAGTCACTTTTGTGGTTGGTTGTTGTTTTTCAAAAACAGGAATTAAAGCTAATTCACTTTTAAATAAAGATAACGAAATTTTACTACGATCGCGCGTTTCCATTCTAACACAACTGACAACAATCGCAGGAACACTAATAACCATTAAAGCCGTATAAAGATGTTATAACAAACTTTTTCATATTAATAATCCTCCCTAAGCGCCGCATAATCAGTTTGAATAATTGCTAATTGTTCTTTATAACGTTTTTCAATAATTTGCATTTCTTGTTTCGTTAGTAAGTGCGGATTTAAAACCATTCCTCAATGTTTATATTTTGAACTACCATATCCAATTGTAACTTGTGTTCGTGGTGTTACATATGAAATTCGAATTTGATATGATCCATTTGGAACATAAATTGGAATAAACATAAAATTAGTATAAATAGCATTAAATTCCGCTTCTGCAAAGCCTCGATAACGATCAGCTAATCGAACAGGATCAGTAATTTTATCACTTGCCACAACTTGGTTAGTATAATTTTTAAAAACATTATAAAAATTTTCAATTTCTGTTGTATTTTTTAAAAGATTTCAATATGGATTCCTCAATTGATCCTTAACTGTTGCATAATCTGGTACAAGGTTATTCGTTAATTTTATGTCACTAAAAATCCGTGAAGTTCCAAAATAATATTGTAAATCACCATCTAAGGAAAAGGTATGTAAGTAAGTATATGGATCAGCATAATCTGGTGACCATCCTCCTGCTTGCATATCTCAATCTGCTTTTTTACGACGGGTTCCATATTCTGTAGCGTCAACAGTAATATCTGGAATAATTTTAATTACATCATTTTCAGCGTTAAATGAGTCAATCATATTCAATAAAAATTTATTAATTGTTAATGTGTGTGCTCCATTCATTAAAAAGCGAAATTCAACTTGTGAAGCACCAATATTTGTTTGTAATCAAGTGCGAATATCATTTAAAATATTATCATCATTTTTTAATAAATCTTTGTTGCGATATAAAGCATCACTACCATCTTTTAATAGTTGGCTGGCAGCCATTGCATTACCATCTAAAAAATGGTTTGCATATGCTTCTTCAACATATGATGCATAATCAACATTCCCATTATAAACAAAATAACGTGCAGTATAAACATTTCGTAAAAACTTGGAAGTTGGTGAATCATCTAGGGTTTCGGAATAATATTTAACAAATTTACTACGGTCTAGATGGGTTGCTAAATATTTTCGAACTTTATCATATTGCAACGCCTTACTTGCATTTAATGCTTGCTTGGCACGAACTGGGTTTGAATTTAAAATATCACTATTCGCATAATTATGAATAATTGTATATGTTGTTGAATCAGGATTAATAATACTTAATGCACCACTAAAAATTGGGTTAGCAGGATTAGGGCCAACATATTTCTTTCAACCATTACTATCTGTTGGTTCAACTATAAAATCATTAATATCACCTGATTCAAATAAAACACGTTCACGTGAAACATCATTATTTGTTAAATAAGTATAATTTAATTTATCAATGTATGTTAATTTGGCATGTCGATAAGCAGTGTTTTTTTGCAATAAAATTTGTGAAGTTGAACTATATTTTTTAACTAAATATGCTCCTGAATACCAAATATTTTTATAATTGGTCCCATAATTATAACCTTGTCGTAACGCCTTTTCTGGCAATGGTGCAAAAGCTAAATAAGTCATTAAAGTATCAAAATATTCTGCTGACTTTGTTAATTTAATGGTAATTTCATCATCAGCCTCATTAATTATCATTCCTAATTTTTTTCAAATTGGATCATTATAATAATCTGGTTGATAATTACCTGTCTGAAAATAATCTCAAATTTTTTGTGCCCCACTAATAAAAGTTCGTCATAACCCTGATGTTGCCGATAAATTCTTTGGAAATAAAACAAACTTAGCAGTATTAATCATATCACTAGCTTTAACTTGCCGTTGAAAATTGCCTTGATAATCAAATCATTTTGCTTGTGGTGAAATTTTATATTTTCATTCACTTTGATCAGCATTAGGAATTCCAACATATTTTGATGTTTTAAATTTTTGCTCAGCAAGATCACCGAAATTACGGTTATATTTTTCAGTTGCTACTAATGTTCCAATAACATCAGCTAAAATTTTATTATCATCAGATAACATTGTTGATGCACTTGACCATGATGTTAATGGGAATTTAAAAATAGAACGAAAAACATTATCGGTAATTAAACGATTTGATAACAAATCTAAACTAATTCCACACGAAACAACTAATGGTGTTACTGTTGTTATTGCCATAAAACTAGCAAAAAATGCCAATTTTTTAAACATCTTTACCCCGCCTTTCTGCCAACTGCCATAGCAAGTTTAGCTTTTGCTGCAGCAATTTCACGTGAATTCCCAAATAAATAGTGCCCCTTTTTAATTTTAGTAAACTCTGGTAAATCAAATAAGTAATCTCAATGTTCTTTTTCTGGTTCATATATAAAATGAACTTTCTCTTTTTCATAATTTGGATTAGGTAACGGAATTGCTGATAATAATCCGCGCGTATATGGATGTAATGGATTAGTAAATAAATCTTCAGCGTTTGCTAACTCAACAAGTTGACCATGATAAATAACAGCAATTCTATCAGCAATAAACCGAACAACCGATAAATCATGAGCAACAAAAATATATGTTAAATTATATTGTTTTTGAAATTTTTTTAATAAGTTTAAAACTTGGGCTCTAATTGAAACATCTAATGCCGAAATTGGTTCATCAGCAATAATAAATTGTGGTTTCATAATTAATGCCCGAGCAATACCAATTCGTTGTCGTTGTCCTCCTGAAAATTCATGTGAATAACGCGATAAATGTTCTGGTAATAATCCAACCTCTTTTAAAATGTTTAAAATTAAGAAATGTTTAACATCACGATCTTTAATTTGCTCTAACTTTAATGGTTTTTCATTTTTTCCTAAATTATTATTATAATAAGTTAAATATAACTGGCGAGCAGTATCATTTTGATATAATTCAGGAAAATTTGTTAACCCTTCTCCAATAATTTCTTCAACCGAAATTCGATCGTTTAATGACGAAGATGGATCTTGAAAAATCATTTGAATTTTTTTCTTTTGTAAACGATTTTCTCGCCTTGTGGGTAATTTAAACAATTCCGCATTTTTAACAATTTCATCAATTAATGGTAAATCTAATAAATCTAATAAACGATTAGAAGAAATAATGTCTGATTCTGAAGTTTTATACTTCTTATCTACTCATTGATAATATAATTTAATTGTTGTCTGATCACGAAAAACCCCATGTCGTGCTAAATATGATAAATCAGCAAGCATCATTTGTTGCTGTTCTACTGTTGCACTTTTCTTAATCAAAGTCATTAATCCTTCTTTTCATTCATTGTCTGGTAATGCTGCCAAACTTGTTTTCAAATTAGACGTCGTTGCAAATTCATTTAATGTCTTTGCCATATCTGTTATTGCAATTTTTACCATTAAAGCACTGACTTGATATGCTTGCTGTAAGTCAATAATTGCTTGTGGATTTGTTTGCGATTCTAATTCCAATTTTTGTAATTCCTGTAAATATGCCTTTTCAAAATCATTTTTAAAAACATTAAAACGTTTATTATAACTTAAAATATATTTTTTTCGTTTTCCCTTCGGAACAAAAAGAATAAAAACTGCCCGTTGATTTTTATGTAAAAAATGAATCTCATTTAACAATTTAGTATGAATTGATAATAAATTTGCTAATTGTTCAAAAGAAGCATCATAATATTTTTGTGCTTGTTCTAATACAAGGTTTTCTTTTAGAACATTACGATTTTCTTCTAATTTTAAAAGAACTTTATAAATTTGATGCCCTAATAAAATATTTTCTTCAATAATTTCAATATTTCCGCGGACACGGCCTTTGATTTCTTCTTCTAGGGCAAGAGATAATGATGGAATTCATTCATGCAAATTATCCATAAAACGAAAAATTCGTTGATAAGCTTTTAACATGTCTTTTAATAAAATTAAATTATGTTCATACATTTCTTTTACTAATGTAAAATAATTGTTACTATGATTAAAATTTAGTAAATCAACTTTCTTTAATTCAAGGTCAGTTGTTACTAAATATTGTTTATTTCTATAAGGTATTAATTCTTTCGTATTAACAACATATTTTTTATTTTCAAAATAACGATAATAACTAATTTTTAAATTATTAATATAGTTACTTAAATTTTTATTTAATAACATATTATTATTTCGTAATAATCGCAATTTTTCGTTAATATCTAAATTAATTTTATATAATTGGGGTGGTTTCCCCCGAATCAAATGCTTATCCATATAAATGGTTCCATCTTTAATTTGTTGCACACCAGCAATGGCGCGGCCAATCGTTGTTTTGCCACTTCCCGACTCACCAACAATACTAAAGATTTCTCCACGGTAAATATCAAAACTAGCCCTTTTAACTGCATTTACTTTTTTATTTTTTTGGCGAAATTGAATTAACAAATCGCGAACCATAATAAACTGTTCTTGTTCATTTTTGTTCATCTTAATCACCTACCTTTATATCATTTTTAATTTGTTCTAATTGTTGTAATTGCTTTGGTTTTGTCACTTTTGCAGATCGTGGATCTAATAGTCATGTTTTTGCATAATGTGTTTCACTTACTTTAAACATTGGTGGTTCTAATAAATAATCAATTTTCATAGCATATTGATTACGAGCAGCAAATGGATCTCCATATATTTTTGCATATAATGATGGTGGTGAACCAGGAATTGAATAAAGGTCTTCCCCTTTTTGGCCAAATTGTGGTAAAGAAGATAATAACGCTCAAGTATAGGGGTGTTTTGGATTAAAAAAGATATCATTCACTGTTCCATACTCAATAATCTGACCAGCATACATTACAACAACGCGGTCAGCAATATTTGCAACAACACCTAAATCATGGGTAATAAAAATAACAGTAAATTTATATTCTTTTTGTAATGATTTAATTAAATCCAGAATTTGTGCTTGAATTGTAACATCTAAGGCTGTAGTTGGTTCATCACAAATTAAAACTTTTGGTTGACAAGCTAAAGCAATTGCAATAACTACCCGTTGGCGCATTCCACCCGAATACATTCCTGGGATATCATGATAACGCTTTTTAGCCTTTGGAATTCCAACTTTTTCTAGTAATTCAATTGCTGTTTTTTTTGCCATTGCTCGTGACATTTTACGATGTTTTCGTAATACTTCTGAAATTTGAAAACCAACTGATAATAACGGATTTAATGATGTCATTGGATCTTGGAAAATTGTTGCTATTGTTGGGCCACGTAATTTACTAATTTGTTTTGCCGCTTTTAATTTATTGATAAATTCAAAATTTTTAATTAAATTTCATTCTTCATATACATTAGCAAAATTAGCAGCATCCAATGGTTTTCCACTCGCCATTAACTGATTTAATTTGTTAATCCGATAGCGAATCCCATCGGTATAAGTTTTTTTACTAAAATAAGTTTGAATTTTACTAAATTCTGTTGACAAAGGAATAATTTTTTGCTCAAAATATTTTTTTAAAAACTGAATATTTTTCCCTAATAATCGTTTTTCACTTCAAGTTAATTTTTTAATTTTGTCAATTTCATTCTTATAACCAACAATTCGATTTTGTAAAAATTCAATCTTTTTTTGTTTTAATTCAGGATTTAACAACATCTCTTGTTGATTTTTATATTCTTTTAATTGTGCATTAAGTTTTCCTATTTTATTATTAATTCGGGTGGAATGACTAAAACTAATTTGTTTTTTTAACACTTCAATTTTATTTTGTAAATCAATAATTGCTGTTTGCAAATTAGTTAATTCCAAATTATTAATCATTTTTATTTTTTTTGTTGTTATAATAATTCGTTTTTTATTATACTTAATAATATTTTTTTGTAAGTTATTATCTAATAAAATTTTATGGAAATCAACTAAATGAACTGGTTTTCGAAAATACGCTAAATCATCCGCTAAAATATTTATTGAAGGAGAATAAACAATTGAGCCATTACTAATTCAGCCATTACTTTCTAACATATTAGTAAATGTTTTCGTCATAACTGACTTACCACTCCCCGACTCACCAACAATTGCTAATGTTTCACCATCATAAATATCAAAAGAAATATTTCGAATAGCACTTAAAACATTAGCGCGAGTTTTAAATTTTATTATTAATTTTTTAATTGAAATAACAATTTCTTTTTTCATAAAGCAATACATCCTTTTAATACGTTATTTTTATTTATAATGGTTTTTAGGGTCTAATGAGTCAGCAAATAATTTTCCGAATAAGAAAAATAAAACCGATGTTCCAGCAATAAAACAAATAGGAATAATTAATAAATGTGGATAATCTTGTCACTTACTAGATGCTAATACTTCATTTAAAATAAATCCTAATGTTGTATTTTCACGTCCTTGGACAAAACCAAAGTTAAAGTAATTTAATGTTGAATCAATTGCAATAGCCATTGGCACAGCAAAGGATGCTGTTTGAATAATTAATGGTAAAATTTGTGGCATAATATTTTTTGTCACAATTTTTGGCCCAGATGTTCCTAACATTTTTGAAGCGAGATTATATTCGGTATTTCGGACTAAAATAATTTGGACTCGGATAACCTCTGCCAAAGTAATTCAACTAGTAAGTGATACGGCAAAAATAATCACGGGCATTGTTTTACCTAAAACAAAAATAATAATTAATCATAAAATTAGTGTTGGTACTAAATTTAAAAAGCGTGTAATTTCAATAAATAAAATATCATATTTTTTATAAAATCCTCAAATTGAACCAACAATAACGCCAATTAAAATTTGAATTAAGGCAATTATTAATGTAAATAATAAGGTTGTTCACATTCCAATTCAAATTTTATCTCAATAATTCTCGCCATTCATCCCCAGTCCAAACAAATAAGTTGCATTTGGAACTAAAGGTTGTTGATAATTGGGAATTGGTAAATTATCAGGTAATGGGTTCGCAACTTTGCCAATTGGGACAATCGTTGTTAATAAGATAATTGCAAATAATAATAATAATAAAATAATAAACGTTTTTTTAGTAATTAAAATTTGACCAACTACTTTTCAATAACGATATGATTTCGTTGAAATTCGTTCATTCTCTTCTAGTTGAGGACCAACAATTTCAAATAAAATTGGATCTAAATTATTAATATCATAACTTTGAAAATCAAGTAACTCTTCATCTGTAGCTCTTCACATCATCTTAATCCTCTCTTTATTTTGTTAATTTTACTCGTGGGTCTAATATCGCCATCATAATATCGGCTATTAAACTAGTAACAATTCCAGCCGTTGCTGTTAGTAGAATATATCCCATAACAATAAAGGAATCCTTGCTTCCAACGCCTGAGACAATAAATTTACTCATCCCTGGAATTGCTCAATTTTGTTCGGCAAGGATACTTGCCCCAAAAATTGTTGTTACAAAAGCTGCTGGTAATAAACGAAAAATTTGAATCCCCGCATTACGGAAAATATGAATATAGAAAATATAACGATTAGTCATTCCTTTTGATAGGGCAAACTTGGTATAATCAGCTGTCATTTCATCAATAACATATCGTCTTGTATTAATAACAATTGGTGGTGTTATCATTAAAAAAATTGCAAATACTGGTCAAAATTTAGTATCAAAAGTTCCCAAACTAAATAAACCATGAGCATAAAAAACATTAATTGAAATTAAATAAATCCCTACGACTAAAACAACCGGTGGAATTGCTAAAAAGATAATTGACCCAGCATTAATGGTATTATCAACACCACGTTCTTTATTTTTTGCCGAAATAATTCCTAATGGCACGCCAATTAAATAAGCTAATAACAGCGCGACTGACCCAAAACCAAATGAATAAGGAATTGCTCCTGCAAAGATATCTGACACTAATTCTCCTGGTTGCGCTACTGCTGTTGAAAAAACAATTCCTAAGTAAAATCATGTTGTAACTTTTTCGCCAACTAATTCACCAGTTATTGGATTAAAAACACTATTAATAATTATTGTTTTTTTAATAAAAGGCATAATATTTCGTAAATATGTTCCCAATTGACTTCAAATTGAGCCATATACTCCAAATATTTTCATTCTTTGCTCCAATAAAGCATTATATTCTCGTGTACCTGGTAAAATATTTAATTTATCAATATCAATGTCTTTAATATAAATATCATTGGGGGTTACTAATCGCAATAAAATAAAAATTACACAAATTGCTAGCAATAAAGTAATAATTGCAAAAAAGATTCTTTTTAATGAATAACCCATTAATGGAAAACGATCAAAAAAATCCCGCCGGTGATGATTAAAAATTGCCATTTTATATTTAATTTTAGTAAAAAGTGGTGTTCGTTTATTTGCTTGTTGATAATTTAAATCAACATTAACAAACTTTTTATCATATTCTTTACTAATATTAAAATTGGTTTTAGAAATATCTTTCTCTTTTTTAATATTTTTCATATATTTTTTCCCCTCCCTATTTCTAAGAAAAAAAATGTCCCTTTTATCAAATTTTAATAAAATATAATGTACTTAAAATAATTTATTAAAAAATAATGTACTTGATACAAAATATAATTTTATATTATATAATTATAATTTACTTTTTGTAAAAAAACAATATAATTTAATAATAAATTTAAAAAATATTAATGTGAGGGAAATAATGGCAAAAAAGAAAAATATTTTTAAAGAATTACATCAATTAAAGCGTGAAGAAAAAGAAATTCATGAAAAAGAAGTTAAAGAAATTGTTGAAGAAACATACCATAATCAAACAATAAAATTAGAAACTTATAAAAAAATAAAAAAAATTACTTGATACCATTATTTAATTGCTATTTTAAATAGTACATTTTTACTTGGAATTAGTTTTTTATTAGGAATTTTTGCCTTTAAAGATATAAAAAAAACAGAATGAATTGTTGATAGCTTCTTTGTTTTAATTTTATTAATCTGATTAATTTTAGGCTGATATAAAAATAAGCAATCCATAGCTTACTTTAATGATCATCGTCGCCGTTACCAAACCACTTTAACTGACGAAGAAGCAATAATTAAAAAAACACGAAAAATATTATTAATCATTGCTGGAATATTATTAATTTATTCAGTAATTATCTTTTTTACTATTTAATTTATTTTTATAAAAATTAACCAACCTTAAATTATATTACCTGTAAAAACTCATATTGACCATCAATATGTTGGCTGTCTAAAGGTTTAAGAAAGGAATTATAGGCAAAATGTATATCATAAAAGGGATAAAATTTTTTTAGTCACGGTCTAAATACTTCTATAGCAAAAAAACTTGCTTTTTTATTAAATTAATTTTATATTTTTTACCAGTGTTGTTATTTATGTATATCTTGAAATTATAATTTAAATTTAATTTATTTTTTTAAAAAAAATCTTTAATTTTGTCGAAAACTCTTGATATTTATAGAATATACCTAATTTTAGGTATATTTTTAATATATAGAGGTAAATAATTGATGGAAAAAATAATTACAGAATTAAAAAACAGTTTTACAGATGATCAATTTTTAGAATTTTATGAAAAAATAAAAAAAGAAGTAAAGGTAATCAAAAAACAAAAACGTTTAAATGAAATTGATCAAAAATTTAGAGATAAAGGCATTACATGTCCTAATTGCAAATCTTTTCATTGTGTTAAAAATGGTCATAATCCTGAAGGAAAACAAAAATATTTATGTAAAAAATGTCGTGCTAGTTTTGATGCTTTTCGTCATCATTTTACTTATTGAAGTCATTTAAATTATGAACAATGAAATTTATTAATTCAAATTGCATTATTAGGACAATCTAGCAAAATAATTTCTCGTTTTATTAAAACAACCCCAAAAACTGCTTGGTATAATCGACAAAAATTAATGCAATCAAAACAATTAGAAAATACCCAATTAAAATTTAAAAAATTAAATGGTCAAATTCAAATGGATGAAACATTTATTAAAGAAATCCATAAAGGTAATTTTAAAGATAAATTTGATAAACGAAAAACTCATCTCGATCCATTTTCAACCAATACCAAATGCTGTATTCAAATGGCAGTTGATAGCAATAATAATATTTTTGTTCAATCTACCAATACCAAACGATTACAAAAACAATGAATTATTGAAAATATGAATAAGCAATTGATTAAAGAAAAATCAACGATTATTTCTGACATGCAACCACTATATTTATTAGTAGCAAAACAAACAAATTCTACTCTATATTCCACCAAAACTAGTACAAACCCTGATACTAGTTATCGAAAGTTAAATAAGATTAATAAATTACAATCCAGTCTTAAAGAAGCCTTAATTCATTATCATGGTTTGGGTTTCACTAATATTCAAAATTATTTAAAGCTCTGAAAATGAAAATACCAACATAAAGGTTTAACACCAAACCAACAATCAACGGTATTATATTTTAACGTTTAAAAAATTTAAAACAAAATCATAATCTTACACAAAATTAGTTTTTAAATTGTCATATTGATGATTTTTTTTATTTCATCAAGAGTTTTCGACAAAATTAAAGAAAAAAATAAAAATGGGTTCAAAAATTGGGTTCAAATTATTTGTTTCTGCTTTCTGTTCTAAAACACTAGCAATTTTAATTAATGCACCAAACTCATCTTGCCGCGCCTTAAAAACAAGACGATAATTCTCATAATATGTTTATAACTGATAATAATTTCAAAAATCTATTACTATTTCCGCAAATTTCTGTAAATCTAAATCAACTTTCTCTTTCCCAACTAAAATTATAATTTCTGTTTTAAAAAATATTTCACTATTTGGTTTTGTAAATGGTAAAATTTCAATTCTACTTTGGTTTGGAATAAAATTGCGTAGAATTCCATGTACATAATAATCTCCATGTATTACCATTTTTATTTTATAAAATTTTAAAAAGTTTTCTACTGTCAATTTTTTCTCAGGATACCCCTCGCCCGTTCACTCCAACACAGGGGTACTTTCATACAACGTGCTTACCAAATTAAATAGTGTTATATAGTTATTATTTGGGAGGTTTGACTTAACATTACTATAAAATTTAATTTCTTTTTTTAGTTCTTGTTTAATAAATGACCAAAATAAAAATCTGAGTCAATATCATTATAAAACAATTATTCCGTATAAATAATTTTATACGACTTGAGTATCATTTATTTCATTTTTTAACATCATTAATATATTAATAATGAGAAAAATAAATATTGTTATGAATTGTTGCTTTTTTAATAAAGAATGAAAACTTTCAATAACAATATTATCAGCACAATGATAATTTTTGCCCATAGAAATTCTAATTTCATTAGATATACATTTATTATTATATATTTTTGATGTATATTGAAATCCATGATTTGAATGAATTATTATGTTACTGAGATCTTTTTTTTGTTTAATTTTATTAATTGCAGCGTCTAAATTGTTCATAACAATTTTGTTGTCATTATATTTTGATCACTGCACATCAACAATTTATTTAGTATATCCATCAATTATTGTTGATTGATAATTTTTTTACCATTTCAAATTAAATAAGTTACATCAGTAAATAAAACTTTAAATTTTTATTTAATTTTATTAAATTTACTATTTACTAAATCAGGATATTTAATTATATTTTTATTTTTGGCCTTTTTTATTAATATTTTTTTATGCATCGGTTTTAAATATTCAGCTTGAATATTATTTTCATTCATAATTCGCAATACTTTTTTAGCATTATAAATAATGCCATAAAATTCTTTTAAATATTTAGTTATCCGACGATATCCAAATTGTTTTAAATTTTCTTCATAGACTTTTACAATATTCTTTAATGGTTCGTTATCCTTACCATTACTAAAATAATTTTTATATTTATCTCAATAAATACGCTTTAAACCTGTTATATCAAGTAATAATTTTAATGGATATTTAGCACGGTTTTCTTTTATAAAAGATACTATTTTTTGTTTATTTAATTGTAAAAGTCATCGAGCTTTTTTAATAATTCATACCTAACTTTGCAATAGTTTAAATCTTTTTTCCCAAATCGTTCTTTTGGGCCTTTTGGTGTATTTAAAATTCCTTTTTTAAAATTTATTTGTCATGAATTAAGTGTTTTTGTGTTAGACTTCTTGCATAACCTAATCTAATTATTTTAAAATTCCTATAAAATATTTTTAAATTAAAATAGAAATTATAGGAGATTAAAATTATGAAATTTGATGAATTTAAAAATATTAATGATAAAGAATTATTGCGATTAACCGGAGCAAAAAAAGCTACTTTTAATAAAATGTTAAATATTTTACAAGTAGCTGAAATAGAAAAATTTAAAAAAGGTGGCAAAAATAATAAATTATCACTAGAAAATCGGCTACTGATGACTTTATCGTATTGACGAGAATATCAGACTTATTTCCATCTTGCTAAAAGTTTTGATGTTAGTGAATCTAGTTGTTATCGCAATATCAAGTGAATTGAAGATATTTTAATTAAACACTCTGATTTTCAACAACTCGCTGGTAAAAAATCGCTAATAAATGATTGTTTTAATGATAAAACTATTATTAGACTTCTTGCGATACCTGGTTTTATTATTAAAATATTATTATAAAATATAATTTATTAGGATATTAAATTATGAAATTTGATGAATTTAAAAATATTAATGATAAAGAATGATTAAGATTAACAGGAATAAAACAAGATATTTTTAATAAAATGTTAGATATTTTACAAGTAGCTGAAATAGAAAAATTTAAAAAAGGTGGCAAAGCTAATAAATTATCACTAGAAAATCGATTATTGATGACTTTATCGTATTGACGAGAATATCGAACTTATTTTCATCTTGGAAAAAATTTCGGAATTAGTGAATCTAATTGTTATCGCAATATCAAGTGAATTGAAGATATTTTAATTAAACACCCTGATTTTCAGCAAGTTGCTGGTAAAAAAGCACTAATAAATGATTATTTTAATGATAAAACTATTATTATTGATGTTACCGAAACCTCAATCCAACGCCCAAAAAAAGACAAAAACAATCTTATTCTGGTAAAAAGAAAAAACACACTATTAAAACACAAGTAATTATCGAACAAGAAACCAAAAAAATTATTGCAACAAGTTTTTCGCTTGGTAAAAAACACGATTATGCTTTATTTAAAGAATCAAAAATCGCAATTTTAAAAAATACCAAATTAATAGTTGATAGTGGTTATCAAGGAATACAAAAAATTCACAATAATGTTATAATGCCCACAAAGAAAACTAAGAAAAAACATTTAAATAAAGAACAAAAACAACATAATAGACTAGTTTCAAAAATAAGAATTATTATTGAAAATATTTTTGCTATTCTTAAAAAATTTAAAATTATTACAGAAAAATATCGTAATCGAAGGAAACGATTTAGTTTAAGATTTAATTTAATTGCTTCAATTTATAATTTACAATTATTATAGTTATCATAAAAGATTTATTTAAAATTAACGAATTTGAATAATAAAATAATTTTTCGTTGTGGCAAAATATTAAATTTTTAAATAAAAGACATAATTAATTAAAATTATAATTTTATATTAACCCCTTTTTACAAATATTTGAAATTATTTTAATGGGTTATGCAAGAAGTCTATTATTGATGTTATCGAAACCCCAATTCAACGCCCAAAAAAAAGACAAAAACAATCTTATTCTGGTAAAAAGAAAAAACACACCATTAAAACACAAGTAATTATCGAACAAGAAACCAAAAAAATTATTGCAACAAGTTTTTCGCTTGGAAAAAAAACATGATTATGCTTTATTTAAATAATCAAAAATCTCAATTTTAAAAAATACCAAATTAATAGTTGATACTGGTTATTAAGGAATTCAAAAAATTCACAATAATGTTCTAATACCTACAAAAAAAACAAAGAAAAACCCTTTAAATAAAGTACAAAAACAAAGGAATAGAATAGTTTCAAAATAGGTTACGCAAGAAGTCTATTAGTAAAATTAATAAAATAGAGAAACCAATCATTCATGTTACAAACGCAGCAAGTACAACACCAGAAGAATTAAAACCACAATTTAAAGATGTTGTTTTAAAAGCAGTAAAAGCAGTAAATAGTTCTTTAACTGAAAGTTATTTTGATTACTTTATCGAAAGTAAAGGTGAAGGTTGACCAATTAATATTACAAATGATAAAACTGTTGAAGTTCAAATTGAAGGTAAAAATAACGCTACTGGTCAAACAAATCCTATTGATGTTAAAATTAAAAATTATTAATAAACAATGAATTTATTAATATTAAGAGTTTTAACTTTATTAGTATCTAATTTAGAAAATAAACCTTTAATAAGTAAATTTGTAAATTTAATTAATAGAGTTAATAAAATTCAAAATAAAGTATTAAAACCAATTAATTATATTACTGATAAATATAATAAAATTACAAATAAAGTTGAAGATACTTATCAATGGTTAAATCCTTTTACTTATTTAGATTTAATTAAAAAAGGTCATAAAAAAGAAATACAACAAATATTAAGTCAATTAGAAAAAGATAATAATATTAAAAATAGAGAACAATTTAAAAATGAAAATTATCTAAATACTAATTGACAACCTTTAAATAGTAGTTGGCTTGATAGTGGAATGTTTAATATAACTAATAAATTAACTTTAACAGGTAATTTAACTATTTTAATATATACAAAAACAGCAAAGCATCCGAAATTTTATGGACCTTATGTTTATCCTAGTGTTCCAGTTGAAATTTGAAAATTATTAAGTAATGCTGTATCTAATGCAGGGACTTTATTTTGGCTTTATTGATTAAGAAAATGATTACCTAGTCATTTAAGAAATTATATTAAAAAACGATTACCACAAGCATTAAAAGAAAAATACCCAAAAGGAAATATTAAATTAACATTACCAAAAGTTCAAAAATTACAACAAATTAAAAAGTTTATTAATAATTTAAAGATTGGACATTTTAATTTTAATTTTGCTAGTGAAATTAATAATAAAAAATGGTATCGAGAGCGAAAAAGTGATGTTAAAAATATTAAGAATTTATATAAAACACCAGTTAAAAATATGTTTTATAAAACTAATCAAACTATTAAAAAAATTAAGAAAGCAAAAGCAAGAGTTAATATTTATAAGCCAATTAATTTAAAAAATAAATATCGTAATCAATTAAGAGGTGTTTTATATGGAAAATAATTTAAGTAATTTGTTATTTATAACAGTTGAAGATGTTAAAGAAAGTAAACTTTGACAACCTATTAATGATAGAAAACAATCTGCTTATAATGATAATTTAATTTATAATGCTATTTTAAAAACTAGTTTATGAATGGATAGATTATCAGGTGGAACAATTTCCGATAAGATTAATAAAAAAGATTTATTTCCCTGAGTAAAAAAAGATAATACTGGTTTAATTGAATATGATAAATGATTAAGTTATATTCAATCTGCTTGTTTATTAACAGTTATGAATTGATATTTACCAAAAGGAGTTAATGATTTAACTGGTAGTGCATCATTTTCACAAGGTGGTGTAGCATATTCCCAAACTAATGGCCCTGAGGCAAATGAAAATATTATTCGTGATGTTAAAAATGCTTTAAAATTAGCAGGTGAAATAATTGATATTATATCTAGTAAAACAGTATCTAGGCCTTATAATTATAGTATAGATAATTATGTTCATTCATGAGAAGAAGAATATAAACATATTGGTAAAAAACTTTTTATCCAACATTATTATTTTGATTAGACTTCTTGCATAACCCATTAAAATAATTTCAAATATTTGTAAAAAGGGGTTAATATAAAATTATAATTTTAATTAATTATGTCTTTTATTTAAAAATTTAATATTTTGCCACAACGAAAAATTATTTTATTATTCAAATTCGTTAATTTTAAATAAATCTTTTATGATAACTATAATAATTGTAAATTATAAATTGAAGCAATTAAATTAAATCTTAAACTAAATCGTTTTCTTCAATTACGATATTTTTCTGTAATAATTTTAAATTTTTTAAGAATAGCAAAAATATTTTCAATAATAATTCTTATTTTTGAAACTAGTCTATTATGTTGTTTTTGTTCTTTATTTAAATGTTTTTTCTTAGTTTTCTTTGTGGGCATTATAACATTATTGTGAATTTTTTGTATTCCTTGATAACCACTATCAACTATTAATTTGGTATTTTTTAAAATTGCGATTTTTGATTCTTTAAATAAAGCATAATCGTGTTTTTTACCAAGTGAAAAACTTGTTGCAATAATTTTTTTGGTTTCTTGTTCGATAATTACTTGTGTTTTAATAGTGTGTTTTTTCTTTTTACCAGAATAAGATTGTTTTTGTCTTTTTTTGGGCGTTGGATTGGGGTTTCGGTAGCATCAATAATAATAGTTTTATCATTAAAATAATCATTTATTAGTGCTTTTTTACCAGCAACTTGCTGAAAATCAGGGTGTTTAATTAAAATATCTTCAATTCACTTGATATTGCGATAACAATTAGCTTCACTAATTCCGAAATTTTTTCCAAGATGAAAATAAGTTCGATATTCTCGTCAATACGATAAAGTCATCAATAATCGATTTTCTAGTGATAATTTATTAGCTTTGCCACCTTTTTTAAATTTTTCTATTTCAGCTACTTGTAAAATATCTAACATTTTATTAAAAATATCTTGTTTTATTCCTGTTAATCTTAATCATTCTTTATCATTAATATTTTTAAATTCATCAAATTTCATAATTTAATATCCTCATAAATTATATTTTATAATAATATTTTAATAATAAAACCAGGTATCGCAAGAAGTCTATTAAAAGAACGATTACAAACTGATAATAGTATTAATATTTCTTATCCAACTATTAATGATTTTTATAAAATTGATTATAACGAATATATCAAATTAATAGTTCCGTTTGATAATGATAGTATTTATTATGAAAATAATGTATGAAAATCAAAACAAGGTGCCGATGTTTCATCAGATGTCATTAAAGATAGTGAGTTAAATAAAGATTATATTGAAAAAGTTGATGGTAAATATATTGTAAAAACAGCAAAAGATTTATTAAGTAAATATTATTGTGATGCAAATACGATTGATAATTTTTTAGTTAATAAACAAGATAAATTAGTAAGTGGAACAAATATTAAAACTATTAATGGTAATTCATTATTAGGAAGTGGTGATGTAACTATTAGTGATGGTAATGATTGAGAAGTTGTTAATACTAGCGATTTTGTCCCTAATGATACTCAATATATTTTACCAATTACTCCTAATGGAATATATAAATATAAAGTTGAATTAGGGTATTTAAAAGAAAATAAAACTATTTATAAAAGTTCATTAATTTTTAGTGAAAAAAACTTTGATAAAAATTATGATGTAGTAGTTGGAAATACCTTTCAATTTTCAGGTTTACCTATTTTTACAATATCTATTAGTTTAATAAAAGGTTATCAAAATGCTATTATTAATTTATTAGACTTCTTGCATAACCCATTAAAATAATTTCAAATATTTGTAAAAAGGGGTTAATATAAAATTATAATTTTAATTAATTATGGGTAGTAAGAAAAGGGTTGAGGTTTTGGTATAAAAAGTATTTTTTTAATGTTATTGATGAATTTAAAACACTAATAAATCAGGATTTTTAAAAATTTATCCAATTATTTTATTTATATTTTTTATAAAACCTCAACTTTTGTAATGCTATCTAATTATGTCTTTTATTTAAAAATTTAATATTTTGCCACAACGAAAAATTATTTTATTATTCAAATTCGTTAATTTTAAATAAATCTTTTATAATAACTATAATAATTGTAAATTATAAATTTAAGCAATTAAATTAAATCTTAAACTAAATCGTTTTCTACGATTTCTATATTTTTCTGTAATAATTTTAAATTTTTTAAGAATAGCAAAAATATTTTCAATAATAATTCTTATTTTTGAAACTAGTCTATTATGTTGTTTTTGTTCTTTATTTAAATGTTTTTTCTTAGTTTTCTTTGTGGGCATTATAACATTATTGTGAATTTTTTGTATTCCTTGATAACCACTATCAACTATTAATTTGGTATTTTTTAAAATTGCGATTTTTGATTCTTTAAATAAAGCATAATCGTGTTTTTTACCAAGTGAAAAACTTGTTGCAATAATTTTTTTGGTTTCTTGTTCGATAATTACTTGTGTTTTAATAGTGTGTTTTTTCTTTTTACCAGAATAAGATTGTTTTTGTCTTTTTTTGGGCGTTGGATTGGGGTCTCGGTAACATCAATAATAATAGTTTTATCATTAAAATAATCATTTATTAGTGCTTTTTTACCAGCAACTTGCTGAAAATCAGGGTGTTTAATTAAAATATCTTCAATTCACTTGATATTGCGATAACAATTAGCTTCACTAATTCCGAAATTTTTTCCAAGATGAAAATAAGTTCGATATTCTCGTCAATACGATAAAGTCATCAATAATCGATTTTCTAGTGATAATTTATTAGCTTTGCCACCTTTTTTAAATTTTTCTATTTCAGCTACTTGTAAAATATCTAACATTTTATTAAAAATATCTTGTTTTATTCCTGTTAATCTTAATCATTCTTTATCATTAATATTTTTAAATTCATCAAATTTCATAATTTAATATCCTCATAAATTATATTTTATAATAATATTTTAATAATAAAACCAGGTATCGCAAGAAGTCTATTAAATCAAAATGGAATTAAATATGAAATGCAAACATTAAGTATTGAAAGAAAAAAAGTAAGTTAGAAAGGGGTTTTAATTAATGAAACAAGATAAAACAACTTGATTAAAGGGTGCCTTACCTTGAAATTGATTTAAAAAAGACCCTATTCCGACTTATAATTGAACTCATAAAGATATTAGAGAATGAGAAAGAAAATATAAAATTCGTAGTTGAGTAGTTAGTTTTTATACATTGATATTTTTAGCATTAAATTGTTGATTAGAATATGGGATGATTAATGCAATAAAAGATAATATTAATTGATATAATTATGGTCAATATTGAGGTAATGGAATTGCTATTTTATTAACACCTTTATTTACACACGGAATTCAAGGTATATTTGTTGCTAGTAGTAAACCAAAAGTTGATATGAAAATTGATATCCCACGATTAAAAATATCTAAAATGGGATTAGTATTTACAATATTACCTTTAATTACTTTAATAATTTCTTTAATTATTATTTGAATTGATAAATCAAAATGAAAAAAAGACCATTTAAGACATTGTTTAGATTGCCGTATTAATCCGCGTGTTATTCAACCAAGAATAGCAAAAGCATGAAACAAATTAGATGGTATAACAGAAGAAAATAACAAAGAATTAAATTTAAAATAGACTATATATAGGGTTGGTTGATATTTTTGGGTGGTTATATAGTTTAATTTATAAATTATTTTGTTTTGAAAGAATAGATGGTCACTGTTTGAGTAAGGATAAGAAAGGAAATATTAAAATGGAAATTAGTAATGAAATAGTAATTGCTTTACTTGTATTAGCAGGTGCAGGCGGAATGGGTAGTCTTGGTATTCTAGGATTATCTGCTAAAAAAATTAAAAAATATAAAGCAGAAATTAGAGAATTAAGAACTGCTGTTATTTCCCACGAAAAACATTTACGGGGACCTGATTATGCAACAGAATTAGCATTAAAAACAGGTCAAATTAAAAATGTTAAAAAACAAGTTAAAGTAAATGACAAAAAACAACAACAAAAAGACGCTATTAGACAACTAACAAATAGTATTTAAAAAAATAACCAATTAAGGTTATTTTTTATTTTTCTTTATTGTGTTTTATATAAAAATTAATAAGATGTTCAATTCGTTGCGAATAAGTAAAATCATTAAATTCATTTCAAACTTTTTCTTCATTTTCATTTAAGTAAATATTAACATTACGAATTAATTTAGAATAATATTTTCCTGTTTTTTGATTAAATGAATGTTTCATAATATTAACCCTTATAATTAGCAATAATAATGGCATCTCGTAAATGATTACTTATTTTTTCATTATTATAAAATCAACCTTTACCATATTGATAGGTTAAATTAGTATCTTTATCAAATTCTCATAAACAACTATCATTATATTTACTTAAATTTTCCATATTCTTAACAACTGATTTAGTATGACGTGGTGATACTCAATTAATATTTAATAATTTTTCTGTTTTATATTGAATTGCCCCTATAAGTTTTAATAAATCATCTCTATCTTTATTCGCACTAGCAGATGTATATAAACAATCTTCTATATTAATAATTGCATCTTGTTTTAACTTATCTAAAATAATATCGGTTTGTGCAATTCAATCACGATTTGTATATTCAGATTTATCAATTAATTTATTATCTTCAAAAATAGCAACAGCCGTAGTGCCAGTTCCTGATGGGTCAATACCTATTTTTATCAAGTTGCTCATTCCTCATCATTGTTAACTGTTGGAACTACATTTGATATATCTTCTTCTTTTACTACATTATTATCTGTTAATTCTTCACTTGATTCATGTTTAAATTATTATTTGATGTATTTTCATTACTAATTTGGCTCTTATTTATGATTATATTACTATCATTATCAATATAAATATTTTCATCATTAGTTGTAATAACTGCTTGGTCTGATTTATATGCTTGTTGTAATTCAACAGACATAATACCTCATTTTCGCAATAAACTAGTTAATACTGTTTTAAGTGCCATTTCATCAAAAGTAGCAATATAAAATGATTTATTTTTAGCATAAGTTTTAGAATATTTTATAAAATGATTTTCCGTTTGTTCTTTGGTCATATATAAAGTTTTTTCAAAACCATTAACCATTTTAAAATAAGATACATAACCTATAATTGGTAATTTTTCTCTTTCATCTTCATCTTGAATTCAATTAAAACTAGTTCCCTTTAAACGATCATAATTTACTAATTCACCAGTTCTAACATCTGAGACTGACATATCTAAATATTGCCCGCTTCTTTGTGCTAATTGAATATAACCTTTATAACCCATTTGAAATTGAGCTTGATTAATTCATTCTTGTATTTCACGACCATTAATAATTCTTGTTATTTTAGTGTTATATGGAACAACATAAGCATAACCAAATTGTCTTTCCATTGGTAAGTTTAATAATACTCCTTGATAACAAGCAGTCATTATAGTTTTTGGATCTGCCTTTTGTAATAATTCATTACTATTTGATATTGCAACTATATTACTTTTAAATCTTGCAATTTCATTTTCATTTGAAAATTTACTTTTAATTCATTCTGTTGCTTTATCTGTTCTTAAAAAATCAACTATATTTGCCATATTATTTTTCTCCTTTATTTATTTTAAAATTAATACCTTTAATACCAATTAAATTAATGTCTTTATTACTATCTCGTTGTTCTTTAATTTTATTTTTAATAATTTGTTCATCAACAATTAAATAATTTTTAATTAAATTAATAAGTTCTAATTTATCAGCTTTTTGTAAAAAATCATCATTAATACCTGTAACTTCAATATCTTTAATTAATAGTTTATCTTTACGAAAATTACTAGTAATAATTTTTAATTCTTGTTCTTGTTTTGCTACACTTTTAATTTCTAAAAATTGTTCTTTTTTATGAGTTTCAATAATTTCATTTTGTTTTTGAAATTGAATATTAATTACACTATTTTTTAAAGAATCATGATTACTCTTAATATTATTTTCTAAATTCAAAATATCTTTTCTAATAAAATTTAATTCATCTTTAAAATTTTTTATTAGACTTCTTGCATAACCCATTAAAATAATTTCAAATATTTGTAAAAAGGGGTTAATATAAAATTATAATTTTAATTAATTATGTCTTTTATTTAAAAATTTAATATTTTGCCACAACGAAAAATTATTTTATTATTCAAATTCGTTAATTTTAAATAAATCTTTTATGATAACTATAATAATTGTAAATTATAAATTGAAGCAATTAAATTAAATCTTAAACTAAATCGTTTTCTACGATTTCTATATTTTTCTGTAATAATTTTAAATTTTTTAAGAATAGCAAAAATATTTTCAATAATAATTCTTATTTTTGAAACTAGTCTATTATGTTGTTTTTGTTCTTTATTTAAATGTTTTTTCTTAGTTTTCTTTGTGGGCATTATAACATTATTGTGAATTTTTTGTATTCCTTGATAACCACTATCAACTATTAATTTGGTATTTTTTAAAATTGCGATTTTTGATTCTTTAAATAAAGCATAATCGTGTTTTTTACCAAGTGAAAAACATGTTGCAATAATTTTTTTGGTTTCTTGTTCGATAATTACTTGTGTTTTAATAGTGTGTTTTTTCTTTTTACCAGAATAAGATTGTTTTTGTCTTTTTTTGGGCGTTGGATTGGGGTTTCGGTGGCATCAATAATAATAGTTTTATCATTAAAATAATCATTTATTAGTGCTTTTTTACCAGCAACTTGCTGAAAATCAGGGTGTTTAATTAAAATATCTTCAATTCACTTGATATTGCGATAACAATTAGCTTCACTAATTCCGAAATTTTTTCCAAGATGAAAATAAGTTCGATATTCTCGTCAATACGATAAAGTCATCAATAATCGATTTTCTAGTGATAATTTATTAGCTTTGCCACCTTTTTTAAATTTTTCTATTTCAGCTACTTGTAAAATATCTAACATTTTATTAAAAATATCTTGTTTTATTCCTGTTAATCTTAATCATTCTTTATCATTAATATTTTTAAATTCATCAAATTTCATAATTTAATATCCTCATAAATTATATTTTATAATAATATTTTAATAATAAAACCAGGTATCGCAAGAAGTCTATTAATTCTAATGGTTCTCTAAAAATATAATCAATTTTTGAAACTACTAATTTTAAATCTTTTAATGATTGTGATTTATATTCTCCATTTATTAATCAAGCTTGTTGTCGATATATAAATTATGCTAATTCTTGTCCATTTTCATCAATTCATTTTTTAATTGTTAATGCTTTTAAACTTAATTCTTTAAAATTATTTCCTTTTAAATAAAACGGATAGGTAATATTTTTAACTTCATTATTTAACTTTAAATATACCATAATTAAATTTACTCTAATTCCATTTCTTCAATTAAATTATCAATATATTCATATGCACTATCTTCTGAATGACATTCTTCTAATGCCATATTAAATAAATCTTCTTCTGTATAAACTTTACCTTCTTCATCTTTTCACATATTATTCACATCCTTGTCATTTAATTTTTTTATCTTCTAAATCAATAATTGTTGTTTTAAAATAATTTAAATTTTCAGAATAAATTCTCGCTTCATCAAATGTATAAAAATATATAGTATTTAGGCTATATTTATCTTTCATTACTAATAAATATCTTTTATTCATAATTTATCACCTCGCAATCTGCTTCTTCATCTTCTAAATAATCACTAATTAAACCTTTAATTTCATCAATTTCATATCAATTGTAATTTAAATCAAAGTCTACCGGTTGAAAAGTACCTACATATCGTTCTTCATTGCCAAATTTAAGATATAAATTTAATTCCAAATTATCTGAATAACCACGATTAATTTGTGCATAAATAATATCTTTATTTGTAATTTTTAATGCTTTATTACATATAATTTTTAATTCTCCTTTTTAAACTAGCTGGCGCTCACCCCCAAGTGAAAGCGCCAAAGCGAGAGTTTGTTAAATAAGTATTTATCTATTTATTTACTACGCCGCCCGCTTCACTGGAGGTGAGAGGTAGCGGTATGTTAATTTTTTGAATGTTTAATAATCCACAGTTGTTTTTTGTTTTTTACGCCAGAGAGTTTTCTCTCTCTTCATCCGCACCATTTCAGGTCAAAGCGTTCATTTTTTAAAATAAATTTACCTGCACCTTGAAGAGCCCAGTGCTGGCTTTGTGGTTTTAAAAACCGCTGCCACTTCTAAGAAGTAATATCTATCGCAAATTTATTTATAAAGTGACCATCTCGATATTTATTGTCGTTCGATGTTGACCCCGCACTTATCACGACTATCGCTTGTTAAAGCGTCTATTATTTCCGGACTGATTACCGCTGTGCTAGACCGCCTCATGTGGAATAAAAACACTTAGTTATTTAAAATAACCTCCCCACTCTGCATTAAGTTGTTTTATTAAGTCAAATTTTTAAAGAACCAGTTTCATAATCAAAGATAATTTTTGAATTTTCCAGTTTATGATAAAACTGCTTTTGTTTTCAATTTTTAGTTTGATTTAATAACTCTTTATGTTTTTCACAAGTTCATAAAACTTTATTTGATAAAAATTCTTCGGTAATGAATGATATTGCTTTATAGCAATTACCAACATCACATATTGTTTGTTGCTTATTAATTTCCATTGCTTACTCCTTTCTTTTATTAAGTTTTTTTATTAGCAAATTAATTAACTGAAACAGAGAAAGGGCAACACCTTAAATTAGGAGAAAAACAGGTACACTTTGTAAAGATTTCTAAGATATTTAATAAATGTGTAAACAACTTAAAGAGGGTATCAAAAAGTTGTAATAAAAAATTTCTATTTTAAGAATTTAAGATGCTGTCCTTTCTCTAAATCAATTAATAATTTTGGTTTTACAAATAAAAAAACCATTTTAGTAAATGGTTTATTATTTTTATTCAATTTCTATCTATTTTCTTAAAACCCTTCTTTTTTACATGCGACCTTAAAATATCTTCAATTCACTTGATATTGCGATAACAACTATATTAACTAATATCAAAACTTTTAGCAAGATGAAAATAAGTCCGATATTCTCGTCAATACGATAAAGTCATCAGTAGCCGATTTTCTAGTGATAATTTATTAGTTTTGCCACCTTTTTTAAATTTTTCCATTTAAGATACTTTTAAAATATTTAACATTTTATTAAAAGTAGCTTTTTTTGCTCCGGTTAATCGCAATAATTCTTTATCATTAATAAAATTAAATTTATCAAATTTCATAATTTTAATCTCCTATAATTTCTATTTTAATTTAAAAATATTTTATAGGAATTTTAAAATAATTATATTAGGTTATGCAAGAAGTCTGTTGATAATTTTGAGTAATTTAATCCTTCTCACTGACATTTAGCCGAACAAGCGTCAACTTAAACACCACAAGCAACCAGTGCCTTAATTTTAGTTTTAATCGGATTTTCATGTAATCTAACAGTTAGTTCTAATTTGTTAACTCTTTTATTTTTTATTTTAGGTTTATTATTTATTGATTTTTTAGGTAAATTGCTTTTTGTTTGTGACATTTTTATCAACTCCTTTTTTTAAAAAATATTGTAAATTTTTTCATGCATCGTGTTCGTGCTCTGTCATTTTAATATTTCCTTTATAAATATAATTTTTCTTAGCAACTGGCGATTGTAAAACATATTTTAAATTAAATAGATATTTACATAAAACCTTTAAACCACCAATAAATTTAGGAGTAGATAGTGGGTTTGTTATTTTTAATCCCTTATGAAGTTGATAATCTTCAATTATTACAAGAATTTTATTTAAATAAGAGCAATTTTTATTTTTAAATTCATTTAATATTAAATATATATTATTTATTGCTTCATCTTCATTTTTAGAATGAAAGGTAATATTATTAATTATTTTCTTTTGTAAAACATTATAAATAATAATACCGGTTTGTCCACTTCCTGCGGGGTCAATTTCAATAATATATTTTAATTTATTTGTTTTATTTTTTTCTCAATTTGTAATATTTTTCAACCATCTGTAGCCAAATCTAAAATATCGTTAATTTTGTAATGTTGCATATATGAATTAATAACATCTCATTTATCTTCAAATAAATTTAAATACATTTTTGATCATTATAAACATTCTAAATCATAATGATTTTTATGGCGCGAAATACGACAATCAACAGGCTTACAATTAACTCAATCAAATGATGTTGTTATTTCATTTCAAGTTTTATTAATATACAAACTTTTATATTTTTGCATAATATTTTATTCCTTTATTTTTATTTTTTTAAATAAACAGAAAATCCCTTTGTTGGTTAATGTTTTGATATTTAGTAAGAATATTTGTATTTTTATTTAATTATCTTAATTCGCCATCCACCTCACTTTGTGGACGCGTGATGGCGATACTAAAATTCTATATTTAAACAGAGTTTATCCCCAACGGAATTAAAACAAATTTACCCAGTTATTAATTACGCTTCATCCACTCCTAAACAACTTTATATAAAGAAAATAACCTTTTGGAGTTCCAACCCTCTTGTTTTTTTAGTGTCCGATATTGTTTTTTTGTTTTAACATCACTGTTATTATGAAAACAAGCAAAAATACGTGCTCTGACATTTCGCAAGTGATTAATCTTGCCGATAATTAAATAAATAAATAGGAGAATAAATCCAGTCAATTTCACACTTTCTTCAAGACTTCTTGCCATAGATGGGTAACCCATCTTTAAGCATCAAAATATTAAGTTTTAGATTGCATTATTTATCGGATAATATCTTTATTTAAAAGGAAATTTATAAAAATATCGTTTATTTTGTGTAGGGAAAACAGAATAATATCTGTTTTTATGATAAAAATTATAAATTTAAAGATACTATCCAATGAATAATGCAAATAAATTTATGTTTTTTAATATAAAAATAAAAAAAACAATTTCACAAAAATTGTTTTTGCTGGTTCATCGTACAGGACGCCTAATAAATAATCCAAATTGAATTAAAATAATTCACGCATCACCTAAAAATGTCATTAATTGCTGTAAAATACCATATAGAGAATCTTTTGCCTTACCCATTGCATTACCTAAACCAGTTCAAATGGAATTCATTCCATCACCAAAGCCGATTTTTGTAACTGTTTCAGTTAATAAATTCATTATTTTCTATCCTCCTTATTTTTAATTTCTTTTTTTCTTTTTTCTTACCTTGAATTTTTCGAATTTTTTGATAAATTGATAAACTAATTCACGCAAAAATACCTAACAAAATCAAAATAATAAATATTTATGTTAATCATACTGGCATGATGTAATACCTTTCATAAATTAAAAAATGAAATTTGCAAACTCTCTCTGCTTGTTGTCGCTTTTCTCCACTTAAAAACATTATTGAATAAATTATCCGCTAATAAATTAAGCGGAATAATTTATTCTCTTACTTTTTAATTTCAATATCTTTTGCAATCTTATTGACAGTATTAATAACATTATCTTTAATATACTTTTCACTAGCGACCGCAAAATAAAATATTGCTTTGTTTGCATAATTTCAACTCCTTATTTAAAATACTAATAAAATTTATTTCTAAAACTGTAAATACCACAAAATTACAAAATGTATGTGGTTTCTACACACAGCATAAACAGCGTCTTTAAACTCTTTCATCATTGCTTGTCCTAAGCCGCTTCAAATAGAGTCCATTCCGCCTGAAATAGCAGGAGTGTCTGCAGCTAGAAAATTAACAGCCGTTGTTAAATACATACATAGCATTATTCTTTATCCTCCTTGTTTTTAATTTCTTTTTTTCTTTTTTCTTTCCTTGAATTTGACGAATTTTTTGATAAATCTATAAACCAATTCAAGCAAGAATTCCTAAAATAATAACAATACTAAATACTCATATTAACCATACTGGCATAACTTAATTCATACTAGAAAATTTAGCTCGCGCAGCACGCTTCGCGTGTTCGATACGCTCATAATAAAAAATATTGAATAAATTCCCGCTAATAAATTATCCGGATAATTTATTCATCTTCTTTTACATTATTAGTTACTATTTTATTAACAGTATTCATAACATTATCTTTTTCATACTTAATTACTAAGGGTCGCAAAATAAAATAATGCTCTATTTTCATTAAAAAATTAACTCCTTTCTGAGTTGATTTGTTGTACTTCATATTACAGTTTACAATTTAAAAAATAATGAAAAAAAAATTAATATTATGCCATATGTTCATAAACAAGCGTTTGATCAATTTAACTTACAATGTAATTTTAAATATAATTTAAAAATTAGTTATACTAGTAAAACAAAATAAAAAATGATAAAATAGACATTGTATAAACACCTTGCTATAAAATTAAGAGACATAAATTGAGTAATTTAAGAAAATAGATGGAGAATAAAATGCTTAAAAAAGGTAAATCAAATTCATGATATTCAATAATATCATTTTCAATTTTTAAAATCCGCCGTTCAATGGCAGTTTGAGTTTTAGTGTTATTGTCACTTGTTTTATTTGGTGCAATTGCGATTACTCTTTTTTTATCTTCAACAAATATTTATGATTTTTTAAAAAATTTTCAATATGGAGTTTTTATTTTTAATAATATTTTATTATTATTGTTTGTTTTATTAGTTATCATTAAAATTTTTGGTCGAGAATTTGAAGATGGGACATATTTACTTTTAATTTCCAAACCATATTCTTGATTTACTTTATTTTTCTTAAAATTAATTTCACTTTGAATTTTGATTATCTTTTTCTTAGGAACAATTATTTTATTTGCTTTAGGAATTGGCTATATTGTTTATTTAATTAATAATTATCCAGAGTATTTACAAGTTTATAAAAATTTATTATTGAAATTATTTTTATATTCTTTAGCATTATCTTTTTTTGCATCAAGTGGTATTTTATTTGCGGTAACTTTTTTAAATTCACAAGTAGTTTTATTAATTGTTGTTATTTTCTGTAGTTTATTTTTAGTTGGTGGGATGCCATATTCGTTAATTGTGAGTTTAGCTAATACAATTGATTTATCATTTGTTGACACTAATATGACTAAGCAGCCTTATCCTGTGCATATTATTAAAAGTACAATTAATTTTAAAAGAAATTTAGGAAAAAAATTAATTAAATATGATAATTTAACTAGCAAAATTTGAGATTTTTATAATTCGTGAGATTATGATGATTTAGATAAAGTTTTTAAAACGCGAGACTATGAAAATATTAAAAGCGATCCTACTTTGCGAATTAAACGATTAAAATTTTATCAATCATTAGGTTTAATAAAACCAAAAGAAGCTAGTTATACAATTAGCCAACTTAATAAGTGAGATAAAATAACAAAATATAAATATGATAATAAGGATGAAACCATTTTTGAAATTATTAATAAAGTTGTCGGAAGTAATCTTAAAATGAAAGTAAACTTTGCGACAAATTTCTTTTTTAAATCACCAGGAGAATTAGATTCAAATAATGAAACTCATCAAGAATTACTTGACGCTATTAACTTTATTGGAAGAAGTGCAAAATCGTGAGACTTGTATATTAGAACAAATGATTTAAATGGAAATTCATTATTTTACTTTGATTTAGATAAATCCTATTATAGTTTATCATCATCTGATAGCAAGGTAGGAACAGGAGAACGAAAGTTATCTGAGCCAAATGGATTTAATCCAGTAAATGTTTTTCGTTCCGAATTTGCTCGAACTGGTATATCGCCAGTTGATTGAGAATATGATAATGGTAATGAGTTTCAAGATTGAATTCTTAATTATTTTGGAGCTGAAGATAGAATTGAAGATGGTTTTGAAATTAAAACACTTTATGTTTTAAGAGAAATTGAAATTAATATTTTAAAAAAAATAATGGATTATAAATTACTTCAATGTTTACCAATTAAAATAAATACCGAATGACAAAAATATGATGATTTAATGCAAACTTATGAATTAATTTCTAAAATTAATATTATTGAACATTGAAATCAAATTTGAACAAGTTCTTTATCGTATGTTCCATTTTGATTTGAACCATTGCAACGAAGTAATATTGATTTTAGTGTTCAAAACAATTATTTAATGAGTTATCAAGATTTTCCAATAGCATTACAACAAGATAAAAAAGTTGATCTTGATGTACCGCCATTTTTAAATATTAATTTATTGTTATATGTTTATTTAGGAATATCTGGTTTATTTTTAATTAATGCTTATTTAATTTTGCGTCGCAAAAATATTACTTAAGGCAGGGGGAAAGGGGATGTTAAAGCATGAATAATAATGCATTAGTACTTAGCGATGCGGCAATTGCTTCGCGTAATTTTAGCAAAAAGTTTAAAAATAGTATTGTTGGTCCATTTAATTTTATTGTTAGTCGTGGAAAATTACATGCCATTTTAGGTGCTTCTGGATCAGGAAAAACAGTTTTCATTAAATCTTTAATTGGTGGTTTAAAGGGCTTTGATGGTGATATTACAATTTTTGGTAAAAAAGCAACAAAAATTAGTATGAAAAAAATGATTGGTTATGTTCCTGAGTTTATTACTTTTCCTGAAAATATTAGTTCTTATAATTTTTTAAAATATTTAGGAAAAACAAATGGTTTACGAGGGAAATATCTTCGTGACCGCATTGAATATTTAATGAAATCATTAGAAATTTGAGAACATCGTGATAAAGATGTTAATTCATTTTCATCAGGAATGAAAAAAAGAGTAATGATTATTCAAGGTATTATTCATGATCCTGAAATTTTAATTTTAGATGAACCAGAAGCGGGATTAGATATTAATAATCGAAAAAAAATTATTTTTTACTTAAAAAAATTAACACTCCGCGGTAAAACTGTCTTTTTTTCATCCCATTTACTAGATGAAATTAAAGACCATATTGATGAATTTACAATGGTAATGAATGGAACGCAAATTTATACGGGGCAATTATCTGCTTTTAATATTAAAAATAGTTATTATCTAGTGACTAATAATCCCCAAGCAATGATTCGTTATTTTAATTCAAACCGAGTATCAAACTGATATGATCAAGCAAATAATTCGTTAAATTTTGTTTTAAATTCACCATTACATTTATATTATGTCACTCAATATGCATTAAAAAAACAAATTAAAATTGTTAAAATTAGTGAAGTTGAATTTTCATTTGATTTTATATTACAAAAATTAAATATTACGCCACCTCCCAATATGACTACTAATCGTAAATTACGAAAGAAACAGTTGAATAAATAGCAACAAGGTTAATTAACCGGCATAAATTTTAAATGTAATTATGTAACAAAATTAAAGAAAGTAATTTTTAAAAATATTTTAATGAGCATTAAAGTATTTTTTTTTATTAGACTTCTTGCGATACCTGGTTTTATTATTAAAATATTATTATAAAATATAATTTATGAGGATATTAAATTATGAAATTTGATGAATTTAAAAATATTAATGATAAAGAATGATTAAGATTAGCAGGAATAAAACAAGATATTTTTAATAAAATGTTAGATATTTTACAAGTAGCTGAAATAGAAAAATTTAAAAAAGGTGGCAAAGCTAATAAATTATCACTAGAAAATCGATTATTGATGACTTTATCGTATTGACAAGAATATCGAACTTATTTTCATGTTGGAAAAAATTTCGGAATTAGTGAAGCTAATTGTTATCGCAATATCAAGTGAATTGAAGATATTTTAATTAAACACCCTGATTTTCAGCAAGTTGCTGGTAAAAAAGCACTAATAAATGATTATTTTAATGATAAAACTATTATTATTGATGCCACCGAAACCCCAATCCAACGCCCAAAAAAAGACAAAAACAATCTTATTCTGGTAAAAAGAAAAAACACACTATTAAAACACAAGTAATTATCGAACAAGAAACCAAAAAAATTATTGCAACAAGTTTTTCACTTGGTAAAAAACACGATTATGCTTTATTTAAAGAATCAAAAATCGCAATTTTAAAAAATACCAAATTAATAGTTGATAGCGGTTATCAAGGAATTCAAAAAATTCACAATAATGTTCTAATACCTGCAAAAAAAAACAAATAAAAACCTTTTAAATAAAGTACAAAAACAACGTAATATAATATTTTCAAAAATGAGAATTATTATTGAAAATATTTTTGCTATTCTTAAAAAATTTAAAATTATTACAGAAAAATATAGAAATCGTAGAAAACGATTTAGTTTAAGATTTAATTTAATTGCTTCAATTTATAATTTACAATTATTATAGTTATCATAAAAGATTTATTTAAAATTAACGAATTTGAATAATAAAATAATTTTTCGTTGTGGCAAAATATTAAATTTTTAAATAAAAGACATAATTAATTAAAATTATAATTTTATATTAACCCCTTTTTACAAATATTTGAAATTATTTTAATGGGTTATGCAAGAAGTCTATTGTCTATCTTGGGGTGCAGAATTAATATCACCACCACCAATATTTAATCCACGGTCATTAAATACAGTATAAAAATTATAATAATCATTTATATTTAATTTATCGGCATCTTCATCTAAAATTAATAAAGTATATTGTCGTTCAGTTGATTGTTGAGTAAATAATTGTTCAAATTTTTCTTCACCAAATTGAATTGAACTTCTATCATCAATCATATAAGCATCTCAATATTTACCAACTTTAACTTCTTTTGTATAAAAGTTATCGGCTTTATTATCATTATTAATAAAATAACTTAATTTATATTGCTTTAAGTATTCTAACATTTTATTAATATCATAAATGTTTTCACCATCAATTAATTTTCAATAAACATTGCTATTTTCATCTTTTAATTTTATCCCAAAAGGTGTTTCATTATTTGCTCATATAGTTGAGTTAATTGGTTGATTTTTAAAATAATCAATCGTTAAAATATTAATTTCTTCACCTTTATATTTTTGTACTATTTTTAAACCACCTTGTCATTGAGCAATAGTACTTTCCATATTATCAAATATTCGTGAATAACTACCATAATCACTTGGTTTAGCATTATTAGGTTTTCAACCTGTCTCAGTATCAGGAATATATGAACTATAAACATTAAAAGAAAATAGCATTCAATGTCTATTATTTCGGATGTCTTCTCTTATATCCATTAAAGTATCGTGGGCTTGTCTTCTTAATTCTTCCATAACACCCGGGTTAATTCTACTCATTTTTTAATTCTCCTTAATTTCTGTTCTACCTTGTAAAGCATTTTGATTATTACCAGTTTCATCATATTCTATTAATTTGTTATTATTTTCTATTTCTTTGGCTTGCATTTTATCTTGTCATTTTTCTACTTTTTCAAAATATTTTGTTGCTTCTAATTCATCAATATTATCATATTAAGTAATTGCTCGTATTGGTTCCATTGTACCATTATCTAATCTAACAGTAATTAATTCATTTTGTCGCATTTGGTCTACTAAACTAGCACTAACAAAATCAAAACCATAAGGGTGTTCACTAGTGCCATCTCATAAACCATAATATTTTAAAACAGTATCAAACATTTTAGTATAATACTGTTTACGATATGCTTGTAAATATGCTTGTTTTTCTAAGTCTTTTGTTTTAGTTAATAATGACTGTGTTTTATTTTGGTCATTATCTGATTTATCACCAAAAGGACTAGAAAAATGACATACTAAATATACTTGCTCAATGATTGATTTTTGGTCTTCAGTATATGTTTCTAAGGTTGGTGTTCCTTGTACTACTTGTAAAGATTGGGATAATTGACCATCTACTGTTGATGAACTTGATTGAACAAAAATATCATCAAATACATCTTGTAGTACTTTTTTATTACCTTTGTTATAAGCAGTCATTAAATCATCACTTAGTATTCCATATCAGTGCGTACGATTTGCATATCTTTCTTTTGATTTAATAGACTTCTTGCATAACCTAATTTAATTATTTGAAAATTCCTATAAAATATTTTTAAATTAAAATAGAAATTATAGGAGATTAAAATTATGAAATTTGATAAATTTAATTTTATTAATGATAAAGAATGATTAAGATTAACAGGAATAAAACAAGATATTTTTAATAAAATGTTAGATATTTTACAAGTAGCTGAAATAGAAAAATTTAAAAAAGATGGCAAAAATAATAAATTATCACTAGAAAATCGGCTACTGACGACCTTATCGTATTGACGAGAATATCGGGCTTATTTTCATATTTCTAAAAGTTTTGATATTAGTGAATCTAGTTTTTATCGCAATATCAAGTGAATTGAAGATATTTTAATTAAACACTCTTATTTTCAACAAATCGCTGGTAAAAAATAACTAATAAATGATTATTTTAATGATAAAACTATTATTATTGATGTTACCGAATCCTCAATCCAACGCCCAAAAAAAGACAAAAACAATCTTATTCTGGTAAAAAGAAAAAACACACCATTAAAACACAAGTAATTATCGAACAAGAAACCAAAAAAATTATTGCAACAAGTTTTTCGCTTGGAAAAAAAACATGATTATGCTTTATTTAAAGAATCAAAAATCTCAATTTTAAAAAATACCAAATTAATAGTTGATAGTGGTTATCAAGTAATTCAAAAAATTCACAATAATGTTCTAATACCTACAAAAAAACAAAGAAAAACCCTTTAAATAAAGTACAAAAACAACGCAATAGAATAGTTTCAAAAATGAGAATTATTATTGAAAATATTTTTGATATTCTTAAAAAATTTAAAATTATTACAGAAAAATATCGTAATCGAATAAAACGATTTATTTTAAGATTTAATTTAATTGCTTCAATTTATAATTTGCAGTTAGCATAGAAGATTTATTTGAAATTAAAGAATTTAAATAATAAATTCATTTTTTGTTGTGGCAAAATATTAAATTTTTAAATAAAAAACATAATTAATTAAAATTATATTTTTCTATTAGTTTCTTTTTACAAATATTTGCAATTTTTTAATAGGTTATGCAAGAAGTCTATTATATTCGTAATATTCGTTAATAATTTTAGTTTTAAATTCAATATCATGGTCTTTTGACCCTTTAGTTTTACCCCTTGCCATATAAAAAATGTTTCTCCTAACTTTATATATTTAATAATAACCTAAAAAGGTTTTTTATTTCATATTCTCAGTTAAAAGAAACATTGTACCTTATTTTAATAAGGTGTTTTTATTTAAACCTAATTTATAAGGGTGATGTATTTTAAAATACATCGTTGTTAATATAACATAATTTAATTGATAATATTAAATTCTCTGACACTGTATTCGAGTTCGTCAGTGTTTTTGTTCTTTTTGTGAAGATATTTAATTTCAATTGTTTTAGTATCTTTATTAGACTTCTTGCGATACCTGGTTTTATTATTAAAATATTATTATAAAATATAATTTATGAGGATATTAAATTATGAAATTTGATGAATTTAAAAATATTAATGATAAAGAATGATTAAGATTAACAGGAATAAAACAAGATATTTTTAATAAAATGTTAGATATTTTACAAGTAGCTGAAATAGAAAAATTTAAAAAAGGTGGCAAAGCTAATAAATTATCACTAGAAAATCGATTATTGATGACTTTATCGTATTGACGAGAATATCGAACTTATTTTCATCTTGGAAAAAATTTCGGAATTAGTGAAGCTAATTGTTATCGCAATATCAAGTGAATTGAAGATATTTTAATTAAACACCCTGATTTTCAGCAAGTTGCTGGTAAAAAAGCACTAATAAATGATTATTTTAATGATAAAACTATTATTATTGATGCCACCGAAACCCCAATCCAACGCCCAAAAAAAGACAAAAACAATCTTATTCTGGTAAAAAGAAAAAACACACTATTAAAACACAAGTAATTATCGAACAAGAAACCAAAAAAATTATTGCAACATGTTTTTCACTTGGTAAAAAACACGATTATGCTTTATTTAAAGAATCAAAAATCGCAATTTTAAAAAATACCAAATTAATAGTTGATAGTGGTTGTCAAGGAATACAAAAAATTCACAATAATGTTATAATGCCCACAAAGAAAACTAAGAAAAAACATTTAAATAAAGAACAAAAACAACATAATAGACTAGTTTCAAAAATAAGAATTATTATTGAAAATATTTTTGCTATTCTTAAAAAATTTAAAATTATTACAGAAAAATATAGAGATCGTAGAAAACGATTTAGTTTAAGATTTAATTTAATTGCTTCAATTTATAATTTACAATTATTATAGTTATCATAAAAGATTTATTTAAAATTAACGAATTTGAATAATAAAATAATTTTTCGTTGTGGCAAAATATTAAATTTTTAAATAAAAGACATAATTAATTAAAATTATAATTTTATATTAACCCCTTTTTACAAATATTTGAAATTATTTTAATGGGTTATGCAAGAAGTCTAATATTAAAACTATCTTCTAAATCAAATTGTAATTTATAACAATTTGCCATAGTAGGTCATAGATTTAAAGTAGTTGATGTTGATAAAAACAATGTATTAGGTTCATTAATCATTTCTCAGAAAGGTACTATACCTAATTTGTTTTTAAATTCTTGTACTAAAACAGGTTTAACATCATCTTTAATTTGTGTTTTACTTTGACCAACAATTACTTCATTATTTTTAGGTCAACCTTTAATAACTATTTTATCTTTGGTACAAATTAAATTTAAAATAAAACCACTATGTGATTGATGATAATTTAATCAAATATCAGCACCTTGTTCAATTTCGTTTATTTTACTTACACGAGATGTAAAGTTAAATGGATTAATTCAGATAGCATTACAAAAGTTGAGGTTTTATAAAAAATATAAATAAAATAATTGGATAAATTTTTAAAAATCCTGATTTATTAGTGTTTTAAATTCATCAATAACATTAAAAAAATACTTTTTATACCAAAACCTCAACCCTTTTCTTACTACCTTAATTCATAAATCAATATTGCCATCACTAGTTTCTAATAAACCAAAGATAGTTTTACCGATTAAACTTGCTGTTAATTCGTTTTTATCTAATTTCTCTTTTATTTTATAAGTTTCATATCATCAATTTAATTTTTCTAAAATGTCTTTACGATGAGACTTAAATAAAATATCTTTACCATTTATTAATCACATTTGATGAAGAGCAATAATATTTGCTAAATTAATTGTTCAATCATAATTATAAAATTTTAAAACACTATTAATATCATTTAAGTTTGGTAAACTAGGGAAGGTATTATTTATGGTTATTTTGCTCCTTTAATTTTAAGATAAGTGCATAATTAATAATATTTACTGTTAATAAATTTGGTTCATTTTCTAAAACTTGTACACATACTTTAACTTTTTGGTATTTTTTAATATATTCGTTATATAAATTTAATTTACATATTGCGATATTATCTTTTTTTAATTGTTGACAAAGTCTTTTTTTAACTTGTCCACAAACAGACATATAAGTTCTTTTTGCATTTATTACACGCTCATCATGTATTAGACTTCTTGCGTTACCTATTAAAAAATTGCAAATATTTGTAAAAAGGGGTTAATATAAAATTATAATTTTAATTAATTATGTCTTTTATTTAAAAATTTAATATTTTGCCACAACGAAAAATTATTTTATTATTCAAATTCGTTAATTTTAAATAAATCTTTTATGATAACTATAATAATTGTAAATTATAAATTGAATCAATTAAATTAAATCTTAAACTAAATCGTTTTCTACGATTTCTATATTTTTCTGTAATAATTTTAAATTTTTTAAGAATAGCAAAAATATTTTCAATAATAATTCTCACTTTTGAAACTATTCTATTACGTTGTTTTTGTAATTTATTTAAAGGGTTTTTCTTTGTTTTTTTTGTAGGTATTATGGCATTATTGTGAATTTTTTGAATTACTTGATAAATAACCACTATCAACTATTAATTTGGTATTTTTTAAAATTGCGATTTTTGATTCTTTAAATAAAGCATAATCATGTTTTTTTCCAAGCGAAAAACTTGTTGCAATAATTTTTTTGGTTTCTTGTTCGATAATTACTTGTGTTTTAATAGTGTGTTTTTTCTTTTTACCAGAATAAGATTGTTTTTGTCTTTTTTTGGGCGTTGGATTGGGGTTTCGGTAGCATCAATAATAATAGTTTTATCATTAAAATAATCATTTATTAGTGCTTTTTTACCAGCAACTTGCTGAAAATCAGGGTGTTTAATTAAAATATCTTCAATTCACTTGATATTGCGATAACAATTAGCTTCACTAATTCCGAAATTTTTTCCAAGATGAAAATAAGTTCGATATTCTCGTCAATACGATAAAGTCATCAATAATCGATTTTCTAGTGATAATTTATTAGCTTTGCCACCTTTTTTAAATTTTTCTATTTCAGCTACTTGTAAAATATCTAACATTTTATTAAAAATATCTTGTTTTATTCCTGTTAATCTTAATCATTCTTTATCATTAATATTTTTAAATTCATCAAATTTCATAATTTAATATCCTCATAAATTATATTTTATAATAATATTTTAATAATAAAACCAGGTATCGCAAGAAGTCTATTACATAAATATCTTTTTTCATTAAGTTATTCACTCCCTTTGTTGTCATAATTTATAATCTGCTGAATTATTGTGTTTAACCATTGGTATTAATTCAAAGTGTAATGCATAAAAATCACTATCAAATGTATCATCATATAAGTCTAACATTCGTTCTTCTCTGGTATCTGGTTTATCTTCTCATTGAATTAATTCATATTGGATTTTACTTACAGGACATTTTTCTCATAATCATTTTAATTGATTAGTATTTATTAACATTGTAAATGCTTCTACACGATGTTTTATTTTAAACTTCTGCTTTTGTGCTGGTCTAAAATGCATGTATTGACCAAAAGTATAATTATATTTTTCTCTATTTAAACTTTCTAGTGTTGCCTAAGCACTATCATCAACATTAATTGATATTCCTTGTTGTATTAAATTAAAATATTGGTTTAATTGATTATTGTAAAATTATAAAATATCTTTAACTTGTTCTAATGGTCCTTTAAATTGTTGAGTAGCATTTGAGTGTGTATATTCAGCAACTTTATAGGCTTTTTTATCAAATGAATTATATATTCAAAAACTCGCTGCTGTTGTATGTCCTTTGGGACTAGTAGAATTTGCTAAGTCAACACCACCTAATAATTTAGTTGGTTGAATAATATCTGTTGCTTGCATAATATCAATATATCTTGCAAAGATTGACCCACTAGTATTGCCTGGTAAGCCTCAACTTCATACTCTTGCTCTTTCAATATCTAATTGTTCTAATCTTAATTGTTCATTAACTTTATCTTGTGGTAATTCATAATTAAGTCTTCAACTAGAATAATGAATAATAATCTTCATATTTCATTTTTAAATATATTTAATTTGTTCATATTTACTACGCATTATTTCTTCATTAAAAGGTAATAATTCATTACAATAGCCAACAATATATCTTTTTAAGCTTTCAGGGTTACATGTATTAATTGTTATTTTATTTTGATAACCACGAATAGCAAATTCTAAATCACTTAAATCTTTTTGTTGAAATTGGTCACATTCTTCTCGTCAATCAATAACTAATTTATATTTATTCAAATCAGCAAATGCTTTTAATTTTTCTTTCCGACTTGGTGAATGTAAACCTTTACAATATATTTTGCTATCATTTAATAAAGTAAAAGTAAAATTTGATAAATTAATAGTATAAGGTATATTATTTTCATCTAACATATTTCATATATTTTGAAATACACTATCTTTTAAATCTTTACTCCAATACATACTAGCAATTATACAAATTGGTTCTTTAATTAATAAACTAATTTTTAATAATTCACCAAACATTTTAATATTTGAAATAGTCTTACCACTATATCGTGTCCCAATTTGATTAATTTCATTTACTAATTCATATTTCTTAGCAAATGGATATTTATTACCAATACTACTATTTTGTAATAACCAATAAGGAGTTTCTAACAAATAAGTAAAATGATTAAGCATTATTATCACTTTCTTTTTTTAATATCTCTAATATCCGTTTGTAAATTAACTATTATTGGCTGTTGATTATTTAAGTTTAATTCTTGTTCTAACTGTTTTTCTTGTAGTGAATATTTATAATTAAATGCTCGTTGTCAATATAATTTAGCACAATCAGGTGATTTCATCATAAAATTAATTATTTCACTTTCAATTCTATCAACTTGTTTTTCAAGTAAAGGAACTATCTTCTCGCTCGCATAAGTATCATATCGTCATTTACGAGAAAGGTTCAATTTATTGGTTAAATCATTCAAAGTATATGGAATATTAGGTGATTTATTTTGCCAAAATTCATCTATTTTACGATAAAATGTTCGTAAACTTGCTTTTTTTGGATTAAATTCTTTCATTTTTTACTCCTTTTTGCATATTAAAATTGCTATTATCTAAACAATATGATTAAATAAAAGAGTAATAAATAACTGTAAAAATGTATAAAAGAGCTTTCACAAGTTCTTTTTATTATCTATATTTTACACCAAAATAAAAAAAAGTAAAGTAATTTACTTTTTTCAGTTAAATTAATTTGCTAATAATTAACAATTAAATTATAACACAATAAATAAAAAATAATATTTTTTTTTAATTTTGTAGAAAACTCTTGATATTTATAAAAAACCTTGATTTTATTGACTTTTTACTAAATTACTATTTTTGCAAAAACCTTTATTTGATAAGGGTTTTTGACTCCATCAAGAGTTTTCTACAAAATTAAAATATTTTTTTTTGCATTTTTATTATTTTTGTGTTAATGTGTAGAACTAAGGAAAGAGGGTAAAAAAATGATAAATATTGATAACAGATTTTTTAAGAATTTTAATAATTTTTTAGATAAACAAAGTATTGAAATAATTCAACAAAATTTAGAAGATTGTGATGAATGAATTTTTAAAAATTATAAAATTAATGAAACTTTAAAAGAATTTAAAGATTATAAAGTAAAAGAAATAAAACCAAGAACATTAACTATTTTAAATGGGAAAATAACTTTTAAAAGAAGAAAATATTATAAAATTAATCCAGAAACAGGTAAAGAAGAATATATTTTTCCTTTGGATAAACTTTTAGTAATTAAAAAATGACAAAGAATAGATAATTCTGTTAAAGAAAAAATATTATCATTTATTGGTAATAAAAAAACATATCAAGATATTTTAGATACTATAGAATATGTAAAAATTTGTATAAAAACAATTTCAAATATTATGAAAAATGAAAAAACTGATAAAGAATATTATATTAATAAAACTGATAAAAAAATAAAGGTACCTCATACTTTATATATTCAAATTGATGGAACTTATTTAAAAATGTGAAATGAAAATAAAAAGGGGAAAGAAAAAATAAAAAAACATAGTATATTTTCAACTGTTCATACTGGTTTTAATAAAACAAAATCAACTAAAAAAAGACCTGTAATTGCAAATAAATTAGGTGTTATAGAACTAGATAATATTCCAGAATATATTAAAAAAAATAGTAAATTAATTAATTTTGTTAGTAAATTACTTACATTAATTACCAGTTATTATGACATTAATGACAATATTGAATTTATGGTATTAGGAGATGGTGCACTTTGAATTAAAAATATGGTAAAATTTATTCAAGAATATTTTCCTAAAAATAAAGTACATTACACGATAGATAAATTTAACCTTACAAGTAGATTTAAAAAATTATATCCTTATCAAAGTAAAAACAAAGAAAACAGAGAAACATACCATAAAGCAGTCGATTATTTTTTTAATGGTAAATATGAAGAATTATTAGAACGCGTAGAAAACAGTGCTTCTTTTATAAAAGAATCAAAAATGAAATTCTTAAAAGAGACAATTAAATTAATTAAAAATAATGAAGAAAGTGTCAGAAATCAAACATTATGAAATAATATTGGTTGTCATATTGAGGGTGATATATCACATTACTGTAAGGGTGTTTTGGTTAAAAAAGCAACTTATCATGAAAAAACTATTAAAAATAAATTAAATACTAGTATGATGAATTTTAAAAATAAAATTAATTTATTTAATACTAATTAACCATTAGAAGAAAATAGAATTAATTATTTAGTTAATAATTTTGTAAATAATAGTTTACAATCAAACTTATATTTTTATTAATTTTATCTAAATAAATTAAATAACTTTAATAAACATGTATTTTTGTCGTGGAAAAATTTAAAAATAATGAAAAAATATATTGACAATAAAATTAAAAGTAATACAATTTAATTAAGTAAGTGTAATATTATTCCACAATTTCTAAGATATTAATTAAAACCCTTAAATAATACATACAACCTATTTTAATTAAAAACTCTGATTTTCAACAACTCGCTGGTAAAAAATCACTAATAAATGATTATTTTAATGATAAAAATATTATTATTGATGTTACCGAAGCCCCAATCCAACGCCCAAAAAAAGACAAAAACAATCTTATTCTGGTAAAAAGAAAAAATACACCATTAAAACACGAGTAATTATCTAACAAGAAACCAAAAAAAATATTGCAACAAATTTTTCGCTTGTAAAAAAAACATGATTATTCTTTATTTAAAGAATAAAAAATCTCAATTTTAAAAAATACCAAATTAATAGTTGATAGTGGTTGTCAAGGAATTCAAAAAATTCACAATAATGTTCTAATACCTACAAAAAAAACAAAGAAAAACCCTTTAAATAAAGTACAAAAACAACGCAATAGAATAGTTTCAAAAATGAGAATTATTATTGAAAATATTTTTGCTATTCTTAAAAAATTTAAAATTATCACAGAAAAATATCGCAATCGAAGAAAACGATTTAGTTTAAGATTTAATTTAATTGCTTAAATTTATAATTTGCAGTTAGCATAGAATATTTACTTAAAATTAAAGAATTTAAATAATAAATTCATTTTTTGTTGTGGCAAAATATTAAATTTTTAAATAAAAAACATAATTAATTAAAATTATATTTTTCTATTGGTGTCTTTTTACAAATATTTGCAATTTTTTAATAGGTTACGCAAGAATTCTATTTATTAACAAAAGAAAATGAACAAATAAAAGCAGAAAATAATATTTTAAAAAAGCTTGAATCTCTTCCAAAAACAAAAACAAAGATGAATATTAGAAAACAAATTGATTTTATTAAAAACGAATTAAATAACAACTCAATCTTACCATTAAGATGATTTTTAAAAATATTATGCATTTCATATGATACATGAAATAAATATAAAAATATTCATGAAAAATATGAATGAAAAATTGATTACAATATATTAGAAATAATTAAAATAATTTTAAAAAACAATAAAAATAAAGGTCATCGACAAATAAAACTTGATTTGGAAGAACAAAAAATAAAAATATCAGCAAGCACTGTATATCGTTATATGAAGATATTACAAATATGTTCTGAAGTTAGAATTAAACATAAAAAATGAATTAAACATTTTAATAATATGTTATATGAACATAAAAAATACACCTATTTACTTAAACGTAATTTTCATTCTAATCAAATGAATCAAAAATGATCAATTGATATTACAATAATTAAAATATATTCAGAATCAGTATATTTATTTGCTATTAAAGACTTATTTAGCAATGCAATTGTTTGATACTCACTAACAGTAAGGCTAACAATAAATTGAGTAATTAATTGTTTAAAAAAAGCTTAATTAATCGAAAAATTAAACCTGGTCAATTAATAATTAATTATGATCAAGGCATTCATTTTACTTCACATGCATATTTTTATTTATTAATAGATTATGTAGTAACTATAAGTATGTCTCGACGTGGAAATTGTTTAGATAATTCACCTATTGAAAATTGGTTTTCAATTTTAAAAACATAAAATAAAAATATAACAAAATACAAAAATTTTAATGAGCTAAAAAATATGATAGATAATTATATTGTTGAGTATAATAATTATAGAAGAGTTTTAAAATTAAAAATGCCTCCAATTCAATTTGAATTAAAAAGCATTTTAAATTAAAAAAATAATTATCAGTTGTTTGAAACTGTGCACTTTACCATTACTTAAATAATTTTTATATTTATCTCAATAACTACGCTTTAAACCTGCTATATCAAGCAATAATTTTAATTAATATTTAGCACTATTTTCTTTTATAAAAGATACTATTTTTTTTGTTTATTTAATTGTAAAAGTTATGGAGCTTTTTTAATAATTCATACCTAACTTTGTAATAATTTAAATCTTTTTTACCAAATGGTTCTTTTGGCCCTTTTGGTGTATTTAAAATTCCTTTTTTAAAATTTATTTGTCATGAATTAAGTGTTTTTATATTTACTTTATATTTTTTTGAAATGTAAGTAAGCAATGTTTGTTCAATTTGTTTTACTGTATTTTTTCTAAATTCTGCAGTATATGTTTTAAATTTTTGTCCTTTTTTTTGCCATATAAAAATGCACCTCCTCTAAAAGTTTAGTAAAGTTCTTTTTTAATTTTACTTACTTTTTGGGGCGCAGTCTTTAGTTAATCTTTTTTATTTCATATGATAATTTATAATAAAAATTATTTTTATTTTAAATTTTAATTTGTTGCAGTTCATATTACATTTTCCATACTAATAAAAAATAAAAAAATTTGCTAATTATAAATATTTTTTCATAAATTAATAGTATAATTTAAATACCTTAAAGCACAAAATAATTTATTTTAATCAAAAACAACAATCATTAGGAGGTTATAAGATATGGCCAAACAAAAGTTAACTAAATGGTATTATAACAATTTAAAGGTTAATAATTGAAATTTATATGTTGCTGTTTCTGAACAAGGTATAACTTTTATTGGTTATAATAACAAAGGGTTTAATGAATTATAATCCTCGGTTGAAGAAAAAGGGACCAAATATTTTATTAATTTCTGATCAAGAAGGAAAAACGAACCTTATTATGGAGCAATTAACGGAATGTTTAATGTGAAAACGAACATTTTTTACTTTAGCGTTTGATTTCACTGGTACTTTGTTTCAAAAAAAGCTTTGAGCAGAAGTTGCTAAAATACCATATGGAACAACAACTTGTTGTGCTGATATTGCCCAAAAAATTGGACATCCCCAAGCAATGCGAGATATGGGGGCAGCAATTGGCAATAATGCCGTCACAATTATTGTTCCTTGTCCTCGTGTTTTAGGTAAAAATAATGCTTTACTTGGCTATCGTGGTGGGTTAGAAATGAAAGCATCGTTATTACAATTAGAAAATATTTGATAATTAGATTTATTAATAATTAGTATTTGTTGTTTTAAATTTATACTTTGTTAAAAGTATTTTTTATTACAATTAATTTTATTTTTAATTAGTATGTTGGTTATCAACAATAAATTTTTAATATATTAAAAGGAGAAAAAATTATGGGAAAGTTTCATACAATAGCAAGTAGTTTATTAGTGTTTGGAACTATTAATATGACATTTTTACCTACTTATAGTTTTATTGATCAAAAGGGATATATTACAGAACTATCACCAACAGCAGTTTCATCACTTGAAGAAGATGATTTTATTTATTCAGGCTATTTATTACAGTATTTTATTTATAAGTCTTCCAATATTGACCAAAACAAAACAGTAAAAATGATGGAAAACAATATTGTTGCTAATAAAAATATAATTTATAATACTAAAACTAATATTAATAATGTGAGAATGGATACTAAAGAATTATTTGAAATGTCATTAATGGCTTCGATTATTAATACTAGTATTTATGGAATGAAAACTTGGAAAGAATTTTTTGCCGAATCATATTCAAAATGAATGACAATGTCAGACGAAATGAAAAATAAAAGCTGAGAGATTTTAAATAATTTTTTTATTGATATTTATGCTCCGCTTCAAAAAGAAAATTTTGGTCCCCAAATTACTTCTTTACAAAAACAACGTGCTAAAATTGATCAGTATGTTGCAAAGTCAAATATTATTTATAATACTAATTTAACAACTAAACCAATTGATGCAGTTGATTTAAAATATTTTTTGCCATCTTTTGAACTTGGTTTACAACAATTAATTCCCCAAAATAGCAAATTATGAACACAGAATTATACTTTTAATGCTCTTAAAACAAGTTTAATTGTGTGGCAGTCAATTCGAAAGCAAGATATTGAAAATGATAACGTTATTTTTAACGGAAATATTCTACGAAATAGCATTATTAATAATGGTAAGCAGGATTTAACAGCGGAATTAGGAAATATGATGAATGATTCATATACGCCGGCATCACAATCAGCGATTATAAAATTTGAAAATTTTATGAATACTAGTAAACAGCAATATTATTCATCATTTGATAAGTTAGATGAAGATTTAAAAAAGATAACAGAATATGAAAATAATTATTATAATGAAAAAGGGAGCACTATTTTCTTAAAAGATAGCGTGCAAGCAATGCAAAAATATTATCAATGAACTGATGAACGGAAGGATTTTCTTAAAGAACAAATTTTAAATTTATTTAATATGACTTATGCAATAACTGGTGACAATTTTAAATATTTTTTAACTGGATTTTTATTTTCTCCTGATGATCCATTGTTAGAAGAAGGCAGACAAACAGCAGCTTATACAAATTATTCTTTTCAATCATTACCAGGGTCAAATCGTTTTATTTCAACTAGACGGGCTTATATAGTTATTTCTGCAAAAGAATTTGATAATGCTTTTAAGGGAAAAAATCTTTATCAATATTTAATTGGATGATGAAGCTCACTAAATTTTTTTTGTACTTTGAACCATGAGATGGGGCATGCTGTTGATGTTTACTATGGGATGATTAAAGAAGCACGAAATTTTGCACCAAAATATTTTAAGAATCTTCTAAATAGTTTAAGAATTAAAGGACAATATAAGGGTAACGTTTTTGGCTATGATGATATTGTAAGTTATAATCAAAATGTTAAAATTATTAAAATTGTTTTAATTATTATGTTTGGTGCTTTTTCCACAATTATTATTATTGCTGTTGTTTTAGGTACTATTCGTAATATTAGACCTCAAAAAAAATAGAAATGGTAAAAATAAAGGAGGAAAAAATGAGTAGTAAAAAACAAATGACAAAATTTGGATTTATTGTTTCATCATTATGTGCAGCAATTGGATTAGGGGTAATTTGAGGATTACCTGGTTATATTAATAAATATGGTGGATTTTATTTTTTCTTAATATATATTTTTGTATTATTAATTGCGGGAGTTCCAATATTAATTTTTGAATTTAACTTAGGAAATCTTCGACGTAAAAGTGTAATTAACATTTTTGATAAAGAAATTGTTCTCTTTAGTCACTTTATGGGTTGGTTTCAAGCAACTTTAATGATTATTATTCCGATTTATTATGCTGTTTTGGTTGGCCATACTATTATTTCGATTGCAATTGAATTTAGTTCTACCTTGATTAGTAATGTTGGTGGAAATATTTTTAATAATCAGATTTTACAACGTGGTAGTTTTGTCGTAACTAACAATGGTGGTTTTCAATGAATTCTATTTTAGACTGCACACCAAAAAGTAATTAAAATTAAAAAAGAACTTTACTAAATTTTTTATTTTAGTATACAAGCATATAGAAATAAATTGGAGCTTTTTACAATGTAATTATATAATAAACTTCTTGCGTAACCTATTAAAAAATTGCAAATATTTGTAAAAAGACACTAATATAAAAACATAATTTTAATTAATTATTTTTTTTATTTAAAAATTTAATATTTTTCCACAACAAAAAATGAATTTATTATTTAAATTCTTTAATTTTAAATAAATCTTTTATGCTAACTGCAAATTATAAATTTAAGCAATTAAATTAAATCTTAAAATAAATCGTTTTCTTCGATTACGATATTTTTCTGTAATAATTTTAAATTTTTTAAGAATAGCAAAAATATTTTCAATAATAATTCTCATTTTTGAAACTATTCTATTACGTTGTTTTTGTACTTTATTTAAAGGGTTTTTATTTGTTTTTTTGTAGGTATTAGAACATTATTGTGAATTTTTTGAATTCCTTGATAACCACTATCAACTATTAATTTGGTATTTTTTAAAATTGAGATTTTTGATTCTTTAAATAAAGCATAATCATGTTTTTTCCAAACGAAAAACTTGTTGCAATAATTTTTTTGGTTTATTGTTCGATAATTACTTGTGTTTTAATGGTGTTTTTTTTCTTTTTACCAGAATAAGATTGTTTTTGTCTTTTTTTGGGCGTTGAATTGGGGTACCGGTAACATCAATAATAATAGTTTTATCATTAAAATAATCATTTATTAGTGATTTTTTACCAGCGAGTTGTTGAAAATCAGAGTGTTTAATTAAAATATCTTCAATTCACTTGATGTTGCTATAACAACTAGATTCACTAATATCAAAACTTTTAGCAAGATGAAAATAAGTCCGATATTCTCGTCAATACGATAAAGTCATCAGTAGCCGATTTTCTAGTGATAATTTATTAGTTTTGCCACCTTTTTTAAATTTTTCTATTTCAGCTACTTGTAAAATATTTAACATTTTATTAAAAATAGCTTTTTTGCTCCGGTTAATCGCAATAATTCTTTATCATTAATAAAATTAAATTTATCAAATTTCATAATTTTAATCTCCTATAATTTCTATTTTAATTTAAAAATATTTTATAGGAATTTTAAAATAATTAGATTAGGTTATGCAAGAAGCCTAATTAATAATATATTTGTCAATAATTTTATTAATTTTGTAGAAAACTCTTGATATTTTAATAAAACCTTGATTTTATTGATTTTTTACTAAATTAATATTTTTGTAAATTGCTATATTTTATAAGATTTTTTGACTTTATCAAGAGTTTTCTACAAAATTAAATAAAAAATGTGAAAATTTATTTTTTTATAAATTTAATGTATAACTATTTTTATAAAAAAATTGGAGGAAATATAGAGCCATAAAATATTATATACATGTAAAATATGATGAACGAAAATTTTTTAAGGATTTATTTTATCTGATAGTTGCAAAAAGAAAAATGGCACACTTAATTTATCTGAAATATCAAGACAAACAGGAGGAGATATTAATACTGTTAAAAGAGAAATTAATATATTTACAAATATAGAAGATTATAATGCCCGTGAGGCGCATGATGATTATTATAAAAAACGACAGAAGTGTATTAAAAAAATACCTAAATTTATAGAAGAAAAACAATAATTTTTAAATTTAAGATTTAATATTTTGAGTGATTCATCAGCAGAAATTATTCAGCGATTTTTAATAAAGTTTGGCATCAAATTTCCCGCTTGCCTTAAAACATTTTATAAATTAATTTTTTTTAGGTCTTTTGGGTTTGTTAAAGAAAAAATTATTAAATGGCGGTAGAAGAAATAGAACAAAGAAAAGACCTGATAATCGTGGAAAATTAAATGAAAGATTTAAATCAATATGAGATATTGAAAATAAAGAATCTGATGTTGGGTTTTTTGAAACGGATACAGTAGTTGGTAAAGACCATCAATCTAGTTGTTTAGTTTTGATAGAGAAATCAAGTAAAAAATACTTTGCAATGAAATTATAAGAACATACTGCTAATGAAGTTTTAAAAAAACTTGAAAAATTAGTTAGAATTAATGGTTTAGTTAGAAAAATTAAAGGAATAATAACAGATAGAGGAAGAGAATTTAGTAAGTTTGAAGAAACGGGAAAGATTACTGGTTCTAATGTTTATTATTGTGGCCCATGTTCGCCTAAACAAAAACCCTTAATTGAAAGAATGAACCGTGAATTTAGAAAACGATATGGTAAAGGAACAGATTTTAATCCTGTTACAAAACAAGAAATAAATTTAGTAGTTTATATTATAAATGAAAAATTAAAGCCTGTTTTAAATTGAAGAACGGCAAAAGAGATGTTTTTAGAGAATTTTAAATAAGTTATTTGAATAATTTAATAAACTATTTTTCAGTGTGCTAAAATTAAGATAAATTTACAAATAATTTAACAAATAATTTTTTTTTAAAAATAGTTGCATTTCTTTAAAAAAGTTTTATTATCAAAATAAAAAGAGATAAATTTGGAGCTTAGATTTACATAATACAAAATATAAAATTAATGTTTGATCAATATTTCTAAATAATATAATCATACAAATTTTAAGGAAAGAGAAAGGAACATAAGTAGATGAAAAAGGCATTTTTTTCTGATTTGGACGGAACTTTATTAGACTTCTTGCGATACCTGGTTTTATTATTAAAATATTATTATAAAATATAATTTATGAGGATATTAAATTATGAAATTTGATGAATTTAAAAATATTAATGATAAAGAATGATTAAGATTAACAGGAATAAAACAAGATATTTTTAATAAAATGTTAGATATTTTACAAGTAGCTGAAATAGAAAAATTTAAAAAAGGTGGCAAAGCTAATAAATTATCACTAGAAAATCGATTATTGATGACTTTATCGTATTGACGAGAATATCGAACTTATTTTCATCTTGGAAAAAATTTCGGAATTAGTGAAGCTAATTGTTATCGCAATATCAAGTGAATTGAAGATATTTTAATTAAACACCCTGATTTTCAGCAAGTTGCTGGTAAAAAAGCGCTAATAAATGATTATTTTAATGATAAAACTATTATTATTGATGCTACCGAAACCCCAATCCAACGCCCAAAAAAAGACAAAAAAATCTTATTCTGCTAAAAAGAAAAAACACACCGTTAAAACACAAGTAATTATCGAACAAGAAACCAAAAAAATTATTGCAACAAGTTTTTCACTTGGTAAAAAACACGATTATGCTTTATTTAAAGAATCAAAAATCGCAATTTTAAAAAATACCAAATTAATAGTTGATAGTGGTTATCAAGGAATACAAAAAATTCACAATAATATTATAATGCCCACAAAGAAAACTAAGAAAAAACATTTAAATAAAGAACAAAAACAACATAATAGACTAGTTTCAAAAATAAGAATTATTATTGAAAATATTTTTGCTATTCTTAAAAAATTTAAAATTATTACAGAAAAATATAGAAATCGTAGAAAACGATTTAGTTTAAGATTTAATTTAATTGCTTCAATTTATAATTTACAATTATTATAGTTATCATAAAAGATTTATTTAAAATTAACAAATTTGAATAATAAAATAATTTTTTGTTGTGGCAAAATATTAAATTTTTAAATAAAAGACATAATTAATTAAAATTATAATTTTATATTAACCCCTTTTTACAAATATTTGAAATTATTTTAATGGGTTATGCAAGAAGTATATTGAAGAACAATCATCGGTTTAGTTGGTTAACAAAAAAACAGTTAATTCAATTCAAAAAAAGGAATCCCCTTTGTTTTTACAACAGGGCGCCTAGATGGTGATGCAATTCGTCAAGCACAAAAACTAAAAGTTAATAATTATGATGATTATGTTTTGGCAAATAATGGGGCAAGTGCTTCTTCTTTTAAGACTAACAGTTTTTTATTAATGATGATTTTTACAACAGCAGAAATTAAAGCCATTTTTGATTTTACTTATCGCAAATATAAAGTTCATTTTTTTAGTAAAAATAGTACTTATGTTTACGAATATGGTGAGAATTATTATTTTTGATCAAAAATAATGCGAACAAAATATAAAATTATCACCAAGGTCACTTATATTATATAAGATATTACACATGCTAGTGTTATTGCCCATCAGTCTTTAGATGATAAGGGTACTAGTAAATTAATGACAAAGTTACGACAATTATTACCGCAATTATAGATTACTCAATATAATAATCGTGTTTTGAAATTGCTTGAAAGAAGGGGATTTAAAAAGGTGGTGCCTTGCAATTTTTATCTCATCATATTGGAATTGATATTAGTCAAACTTATTCATTTGGCGATTTTCTTATAATGATCTTGAATTAATTCGCCAAGCTGGAATTAAGATTGTGGTTAGCAATGCGGTTGATTAGTTAAAAACAACGGCAAATGAAGTAACATTATCAAATCGTGAAAATGGTCCAGCAAAATATTTGCAACAGTTTTTCTTAAAAAAATAGTACTTTTATGATATGATAAAAAAGTAAGATAATTCAGTAAAGGAGAGAATTAAAATGGCTGTAAATGAAGTAAAAAATATTGATGAATTCAAAAAAACAATTTGTGATGCAAAGTTAACTTTAGTTGATTTTTATGCTGATTGATGTGGACCATGTAAAATGATTGCTCCAATTATTAATGAATTAGCAAAAACGCTTAGTGATGTTAATTTTATTAAAGTTAATGTTGATGTTTTACAAGATCTTGCTCAGCATTACGGAATTTTATCAATCCCAACATTAATTACCTTTCAAAATGGAAATGAATTAAAACGTAAAACAGGATTTGTAACTGCTAACGAAATTGAACAAGATTTATTAAGTTAATAAAGTTTTTACTAATAATTTAAAAAGGAGAAGGTGAATAAAAAATGGCAATGTCAATGAAGAAACGTCGTCGTTTAATGGCAGAAAAAAAATCGGCGAAAATCTTGGCTCGTAAAGAGGCTGCAAAAAAACAAAAAGAAGAACAATAGACTGCACACAGTTTAATAAGTATTAGACTTCTTGCATAACCTAATCTAATTATTTTAAAATTCCTATAAAATATTTTTAAATTAAAATAGAAATTATAGGAGATTAAAATTATGAAATTTGATAAATTTAATTTTATTAATGATAAAGAATTATTGCGATTAAACGTAGCAAAAAAAGCTACTTTTAATAAAATGTTAAATATTTTACAAGTAGCTGAAGTAGAAAAATTTAAAAAAGGTGGCAAAACTAATAAATTATCACTATAAAATCGGCTACTGATGACTTTATCGTATTGACGAGAATATCGGACTTATTTTCATCTTGCTAAAAGTTTTGATATTAGTGAATCTAGTTGTTATAGCAACATCAATTTAATTGAAGATATTTTAATTAAACACTCTGATTTTCAACAACTCGCTGGTAAAAAATCACTAATAAATGATTATTTTAATGATAAAACTATTATTATTGATGTTACCGAAACCCCAATCCAACGCCCAAAAAAAGACAAAAAACAATCTTATTCTGGTAAAAAGAAAAAACACACTATTAAAACACAAGTAATTATCGAACAAGAAACCAAAAAAATTATTGCAACAATTTTTTCGCTCGGAAAAAAACATGATTGTGCTTTATTTAAATAATCAAAAATCTCAATTTTAAAAAATACCAAATTAATAGTTGATAATGGTTATCAAGGAATTCAAAAAATTCACAATAATGTTCTAATACCTACAAAAAAACAAAGAAAAACCCTTTAAATAAAGTACAAAAAAACGTAATAGAATAGTTCAAAAAATGAGAATTATTATTGAAAATATTTTTGCTATTCTTAAAAAATTTAAAATTATTACAGAAAAATATCGTAATCGAAGAAAACGATTTAGTTTAAGATTTAATTTGATTGCTTCAGTTTATAATTTGCAGTTAGCATAGAAGATTTATTTAAAATTAAAGAATTTAAATAATAAATTCATTTTTTGTTGTGGCAAAATATTAAATTTTTAAATAAAAAACATAATTAATTAAAATTATATTTTTCTATTAGTGTCTTTTTAAAAATATTTGCAATTTTTTAATAGGTTATGCAAGAAGTCTAATAAATAAAAGTTTATAACTCTTTTTTATTAATACTTACTAAACTGGGTGCAGTCTATTGTTCTTCTTTTTTTTAGTATTGTTAATATCTTAAATACTACCAAACCTTATTTAGGAAATATTTCTAGATGAATTGCCGCTACACTTTATTTATTAAGTGGTTTAGTCAGTTTTACAAGTATTTTAAATGTTGTTTTAATTAGTTTTGGTAAAATAAGCAATTATTTTTGAGGATTAATTAGTGTAACTACATTTGGTATTTTTTCATTTAGTTTTGGTTATACTGGGTTATTCTCAATTAAATTTATTTTTTTATTTACCATTTCAACTTATTGGTTGATATACATGACAAAAAAATTTTATTTTTGAACAAGATTCCTCATTAAACATTCGAAACTCAAAATGATGAATAATTTTACCAATTTCTTTAGGTATTTTTTCTATTCTTGCGATTGCTTTATATTATGAAATTCAAGCTTTTCATTATGCATTAGTAAAAACATATTATTCTTATTTAAACCATCCTATTGCTCATATTTTTGACAGTACAGTTAATAGCATCGCAATTGTTGCTTCAATTTTAATGTTTTTACGACTAAAAGAACAATGAATTTTATGATTAATTTCAAATATTTTACAATTTGCAACGTTTGCAGGAGTTAATAGTATTGGTGCTAATTACCCAATAACAATTAATATTAATATGTTAATTCAAACAAGTTTTTTTATTGCAAATAGCATCATTGGCTTTTTAATTTGCGGTGGTTATTTAAATAAAATAAAATCAGGATAATACTACTGATTTATTAATATTTTCTTGCTTTATTATCCATAATAAAATTATAAAACATTGTTATTTATAGAAAATTAATTAGAATAATCTTTATATATTAAATCATTATTTATCTTATTTTGTTTTTAACCAGTTTGGACAAAAGCAAAAGCAATAAAATAACCAATAAAACAAAGAACTAAAATGTAAATTGGAATGGCAACTGTTTTATCTTTTTTAGTAATTAAACAAATAAAGGCATAAGCAATAAATCCAAGTGCCAACCCATTTGTAATTGAAAATGTAACTATCATAATGATAATATTAAAAAAGACTGAAATTCCAAATTCTGATAGCATTACAAAAGTTGAGGTTTTATAAAAAATATAAATAAAATAATTGGATAAATTTTTAAAAATCCTGATTTATTAGTGTTTTAAATTCATCAATAACATTAAAAAAATACTTTTTATACCAAAACCTCAACCCTTTTCTTACTACCCAAATTCTGGTTTAACTCACTCAATATCTTTAATTTGACTAACCATTAATGTGCCAACAAAAATCACGGCAGCTCCAGCAATTGCCGGAGTAATTAATTTAAAAATTGGAAAAAGTGGAATTGCTACTAAAAACATTAACCCTGTAATAATAGCAGAAAAACCATTTTGAGCTCGTTGGGAAACTCTCCCGTTGTTGATTCACAAAACTAGTAACCGGAGGACAGCCTAAAAGACTTACAGTTAAAGTTCCTACTGAATCTGCCATTAAAGCACGTGATTTTAATTCATATTTTTAACCAGTTGTTAATGAAAATTGAATTTAAACAAAGTATAACGTTCCTGTTTTATCAAAAAAATCAACAAATAGTAAAACAAAAATTGAAATATACATCGTTGGTGATGTTCAAATTTTTGGATTAGCAAATGCTGCAAATGTTGATTTTAAAGTGGTATTAAAGCCATTAAAATCACTATAACTTCATCCCTTTCAATTCGCAAAATTGTGGTGAATGAAATCATTATCAACAACATTTCCGACAATCAAAGAAACTCCTAATCTTCCCAAAATTGCAATGGCAATTGCTCCCGGAATTTTTTTAAAATTTAAAAATAAAATTAACATTAAAATGCCAAATCCCATTAAAATTATTGGTCAGTTAGTTTTTAAATTTCCTAATGTTGCAACCGGAATTCCGCCATTAATGACAACCACGCCCGGAACAACGGCATTATCGCCAACAAATCCAATATTGTGTAAACCAATATAATAAATAAAAAACCAATTCCATCACCAATTGCTAATTTTAATGAATCTGGAATCGCATTAATAATAATTGTTCGTAATTTAGTTATTGAAATAAGGAAGAAAAATATTGCTGAAAGCATTACAGAAATTAAAGCCCCTTGATATCCTAATCCATTATTAGCAACATTAAAAGTAAAAATAAACATTTAATCCCATCCCAGGTGCTAATCCAGCTGGCATATTAGCTGATAAACCCATAATTAAAGTAGCAATAAAAGCACCAATTGCCGCGGAAATAAAAATCCCTCCAAACGCCATATTTTGAATTGGATCACTTGGATGATTAATATATGGTGCAGAAGATAACATATTAGGTTGCACTGATAAAATATATAACATTTATAAAAATGTTGTTAGGCCACCAATAATTTTGCACAGTTTCAAATAACTGAGAATTATTTTTTTAATTTAAAATGCTTTTTAATTCAAATTGAATTGGAGAAATTTTTAATTTTAAAACCCTTCTATAATTATTATAATCAACAATATAATTATCTATCATATCTTTTAGCTCATTAAAATTTTTGTATTTTGTTATATTTTTATTTTCTGTTTTTAAAATTGAAAACCAATTTTCAATAGGTGAATTATCTAAACAATTTCCATGTCAAGACATACTTATAGTTACTCCATAATCTCTTAATAAATCAAAATATGAATGTGAAGTAAAATGAATGCCTTGATCAGAATTAATTATTAATTGACCAGGTTTAATTTTTCGATTAATTAAGCTTTGTTTTAAACAATTAATTACTCAATTTACTGTTGGCCCTACTTTTAGTGGGTATCCAACAATTGCGTTACTAAATAAGTCTTTAATAGCAAATAAATATACTGATTCTGAATATATTTTAATTATTGTAATATCAATTGATCATTTTTGATTCATTTGATTAGAATGAAAATTACGTTTAAGTAAATAGTGGTATTTTTTATGTTCATATAACATATTATTAAAATGTTTAATTCGTTTTTTATGTTTAATTCTAAATTCAGAACATATTTGTAATATCTTCATATAACGATATACAGTACTTGCTGATATTTTTATTTTTTGTTCTTCCAAATCAAGTTTTATTTGTCGATGCCCTTTATTTTTATTGTTTTTTCAAATTATTTTAATTATTTCTAATATATTGTAATCAATTTTTCATTCATATTTTTCATGAATATTTTTATATTTATTTCATGTATCATATGAAATGCATAATATTTTTAAAAATTATCTTAATGGTAAGATTGAGTTGTTATTTAATTCGTTTTTAATAAAATCAATTTGTTTTCTAATATTCATCTTTGTTTTTGTTTTTGAAAAAGATTTAAGCTTTTTTAAAATATTATTTTCTGATTTTATTTGTTCATTTTCTTTTGTTAATAAATATATAGTTTAATAATGCGGGTTATTAAAAATTGGTATTTTTTGAATATATGTGCGTTTATCAAATTTTTTATTTTTATTGAAAACATTAATTCACCTAGAAATAGTTGCAGTACTTATTTCATATTCTTTAGATATTAAAGATATTGATTTATTATATTCGTAATATTCGTTAATAATTTTAGTTTTAAATTCAATATCATGGTCTTTTATCCCTTTAATTTTACCCTTTGTCATATATAAAAAATGTTTCTTCTAACTTTATATATTTAATAATAACCTAGAAAGGTTTTTTATTTCATATTCTCAGTTAAAAGAAACATTGTAGCCACCAATAATTTCTTTTTTAAAATTTGTTTTTAAATCACCAAAACTAAAAAAATTCAATCTTTTTTTAAACATATAATTTATTTCTCCATCTATCTCTATTTGTAAAAATAAAAAACATTAATCTTGTTTAATTAACATAAGTTAATGCAAAATGAAGTATTAACCTATAGCGTCTTCTTATAAATGGTAATACGTAGAGATACTAGACCATATTACTAGCATATATATATTAATTGTTTAATACATTTAATTTTTAAATATACCGAAAATTCATAAAAAATTACAATCCCTTTAATAAAAACATATTACATTTTCAGAAAAAGGAAAAAATGCTTTAAAACTAGCATAACTTTTAAAAGACTTGATAAATTCTGTTGGTAAATAGTCTATTGCTAATGCTATTAAGTCTTGACGATAATTTTCTACTAAATTCGCTCAACAAAATCATCCCAAAATCAAATAAACAACACCAATAATAGATAAAATTTTAATTGTAATGTCAATTCCATTAATAACAGTATTGTCTTTTAAAAACTGTATTAAAATAACTAAAATTATTGCTACAATAAATAAAAATATTGTAAACAACAAAAATCATGACAAAAATTTTAATAAAAAAAGGCATTTTGATTTTTTTGTTTTTTGGTTATAAATATAATAAAAATGAAAAATCATATCATAAATTTTTACAATGCTTTGGTCTTTATCATCAGCAATACGAATAATTACAGCATTACTTATTTTTGAAAAATTCCGTGCTTTAACAATATGGTTTTGTTCTCCAATATTAACATCTTGTAAATCATTGTCATCTAACATTTTCCGTAATAATATCCTTGGTTTTAATGTTGTTTTTTTCTTTTTAAACCTTAATAAAATAAGACCAAATATTAATCAACCTACAAGAAGCAGTCCAATTACAATAATAAAAATAAAATAAACCAATCCTGTTGTTTGTGTTAAATTAAACATTTTTTAATCACGCTCCTCTACCATATTTATCAATCATACCGTATTTAAAAAAATAAAAAAACATCATTTTAAATGTGCACAGTTTCAAATAACTGAGAATTATTTTTTTAATTTAAAATGCTTTTTAATTCAAATTAAATTGGGGGGGCATTTTTAATTTTAAAACCCTTCTATAACTATTATACTCAACAATATAATTATCTATCATATTTTTTAGCTCATTAAAATTTTTTTATTTTGTTATATTTTTATTTTCTGTTTTTAAAATTGAAAACAAATTTTCAATAGGTGAATTATCTAAACAATTTCCACGTCAAGACATACTTATAGTTACTCCATAATCTCTTAATAAATCACAATATGAATGTGAAGTAAAATGAATGCCTTGATCAGAATTAATTATTAATTGACCAGGTTTAATTTTTCGATTAATTAAGCTTTGTTTTAAACAATTAATTACTCAATTTACTGTTGGCCTTACTGTTAATGAGTATCCAACAATTGCATTACTAAATAAGTCTTTAATAGCAAATAAATATACTGATTCTGAATATATTTTAATTATTGTAATATCAATTGATCATTTTTGATTCATTTGATTAGAATAAAAATTACGTTTAAGTAAATAGGGGTATTTTTTATGTTCATATAACATATTATTAAAATTTTTAATTCGTTTTTTATGTTTAATTCTAACTTCAGAACATATTTGTAATATCTTCATATAACGATGTACAGTACTTGCTGATATTTTTATTTTTTGTTCTTCCAAATCAAGTTTTATTTGTCGATGACCTTTATTTTTATTGTTTTTTCAAATTATTTTAATTATTTCTAATATATTGTAATCAATTTTTCATTCATATTTTTCATGAATATTTTTATATTTATTTAATGTATCATATCAAATGCATAATATTTTTAAAAATAATCTTAATGGTAAGATTGAGTTGCTATTTAATTCGTTTTTAATAAAATCAATTTTTTTCTAATATTCATCTTTGTTTTTTTTGGAAGAGATTCAAGCTTTTTTAAAATATTATTTTCTGCTTTTATTTGTTCATTTTCTTTTGTTAATAAATATATAGTTTCATAATGCGGATTATTAAAAATTGGCATTTTTTTAATATATGTTCGTTTATCAAATTTTTTATCTTTATTGAAAACATTAATTCACCTAGAAATAGTTGCAGTACTTATTTGATATTCTTTAGATATTAAAGATATTGATTTATTATATTCGTAATATTCGTTAATAATTTTAGTTTTAAATTCAATATCATGGTCTTTTGACCCTTTAGTTTTACCCTTTGCCATATAAAAAATGTTTATCCTAGCTTTATATATTTAATAATAACCTAGAAAGGTTTTTTATTTCATATTCTCAATTAAAAGAAACATTGTATAGGCATTTTAAAATGTTATTTTTTTATATTATTTAATTAATTTATCGTTATTTTACAGTGCCTATCGGTAGTATGACATATGTATTAAATCTACCCTTTGCATTATTTTTTACCAAACAGGTAGTTTCTATTTTTCTTGGAATTGTTAAATCAAAAGAAAGAGTATCAATTTTATTATCTTTGATATAAAACTCTTTTGGAAAGATAGGAGTTACATCATAATCATTTTTTGTTAATTTCGTGCTTAGTTCTGCATGCAATGTTGCTAAAATTGAATCACGAATTGGCTCTTATCATTCAGAAAAATGAACATCTTTAATATTCTTAACATTAACTTTTTTAATTGGGTTAATTTTAGTAATGCCACTAATATCAATTGGAAATTGTAATTTTATTTCCTCTTTTTTTGGATTATTATTATTTATCGGCAACAAAGGAGCTATATCTTAATCTTTTCTTTGCTTTTCTTCTTCCAATTTGTTTTTTTGGATAACCACAAGCACAAGAAACAATTTTTATTCCACTTATGATGATTTATTCCTAAGGTAATTAAATATGTAAATAGTTTTTTCATTAAAAAAATATAAGTTTTTTTCTAAAATTTAATAGCATTTAATAGCATAAATAATTTAAACTATTACTTATAATTATATAAAAAAGTCAAACAAAAAAAGTTATAATTTATTTTTATCAAATTATTTGCAAAATAAGAATAAAATTTAAATAATAATTTGTCATTAGATTATAACTTCATTTCTAGACTGCGCCCAGTTTAGTAAATATTAATAAAAAATAGTTATAAGCTTTTATTTATTATATATTTTTCTTTACGAATTGAATATCATTTATTTTATTTTTTAACATCATTAATATATTCATCATGAGATAAATAAATATTGTTATGAATTGTTGCTTTTTTAATAAAGAATGAAAACTTTCAATAACAATAGACTTCTTGCGATACCTGGTTTTATTATTAAAATATTATTATAAAATATAATTTATGAGGATATTAAATTATGAAATTTGATGAATTTAAAAATATTAATGATAAAGAATGATTAAGATTAACAGGAATAAAACAAGATATTTTTAATAAAATGTTAGATATTTTACAAGTAGCTGAAATAGAAAAATTTAAAAAAGGTGGCAAAGCTAATAAATTATCACTAGAAAATCGATTATTGATGACTTTATCGTATTGACGAGAATATCGAACTTATTTTCATCTTGGAAAAAATTTCGGAATTAGTGAAGCTAATTGTTATCGCAATATCAAGTGAATTGAAGATATTTTAATTAAACACCCTGATTTTCAGCAAGTTGCTGGTAAAAAAGCACTAATAAATGATTATTTTAATGATAAAACTATTATTATTGATGCCACCGAAACCCCAATCCAACGCCCAAAAAAAGACAAAAACAATCTTATTCTGGTAAAAAGAAAAAACACACTATTAAAACACAAGTAATTATCGAACAAGAAACCAAAAAAATTATTGCAACATGTTTTTCACTTGGTAAAAAACACGATTATGCTTTATTTAAAGAATCAAAAATCGCAATTTTAAAAAATACCAAATTAATAGTTGATAGTGGTTATCAAGGAATACAAAAAATTCACAATAATGTTATAATGCCCACAAAGAAAACTAAGAAAAAACATTTAAATAAAGAACAAAAACAACATAATAGACTAGTTTCAAAAATAAGAATTATTATTGAAAATATTTTTGCTATTCTTAAAAAATTTAAAATTATTACAGAAAAATATCGTAATCGAAGGAAACGATTTAGTTTAAGATTTAATTTAATTGCTTCAATTTATAATTTACAATTATTATAGTTATCATAAAAGATTTATTTAAAATTAACGAATTTGAATAATAAAATAATTTTTCGTTGTGGCAAAATATTAAATTTTTAAATAAAAGACATAATTAATTAAAATTATAATTTTATATTAACCCCTTTTTACAAATATTTGAAATTATTTTAATGGATTATGCAAGAAGTCTAATATTATCAGCACAATGATAATTTTTACCCATATAAATTCTAATTTCATTAGATATACATTTATTATATATTTTTTATGTGTATTGAAATCCATGATCTGAATGAATTATTGTGTTACTGAGATTTTGGTTGTTTGTTTAATTTTATTAATTGCAGCGTCTAAATTATTCACAACAATTTTGTTATCATTATATTTTAATCACTGCACAGCAACAATTTCTTTAGT